>NZ_JARXWG010000001.1 GCF_029893105.1 Parabacteroides sp. PF5-9
GATCCGTAAAAAAGAACACTTTTTACAGATCAGGCAAAAAGCAGTAAACAAATCAGGCATACACTGGCTGGCAGAAAGTCTTCCGAACATGACTGGGTGAAACCCGGGGTAGACAATCAAATTCACTCACATCAACCCTGAAAAGGGTTGAACCCACTTCGGGGTTCTAAAAAAGAGTCGTAGTTATCTACCCCGGGTTTCACCCGGGGTTATGCATATTTTACCCCTTACGGGGTATCTGGCAGAGATGTATCAAGTAGAAATATAAGTAATACTATCTACCCACCGGAGATATCCGTGCACTCCATCCGCCGGCAGGGGCCATTTTAATGATCCGCTTATCCTGTGCAGACAACCGGATCACTTCACGTTTATAATCGGTTGCTTCGACATCTGCATTGATGCCGTCAGCAAATATTTCGGCTTCAAAAGAACCGCTTCCGAGGAAGGAAAAGTCGATATTCAACTCCCGGTCGGTCCAGTTGGTCATTCCACCAACATACCACACGTCCCCTTTTCGGCGAGCCATCAGGATATATTCGCCGACTTCGCCTGAAAGAACAACTGTTTCATCAAATACAGTCGGCACTTGAGCTATAAAATCGGTACATTCCTGCTCACGCATATAAGCTGTCGGACTATCGGCCAGCATCTGCAACGGCGCTTCATAAATGGTATACATGGCCATCTGGTGCACACGTGTCCCCTGGCTCATCGGATGATCATTGATGGAACGATACGTCTTACGCGTCGCATTCTTCATGGCTCCCGGTGTATAGTCTAACGGACCGGCCAACATACGGATGAAAGGAATTGTCACATCATAACGAGGCATATCATCTCTGATTTGTCCATTAATGATAGGCGCCCATTTAAAGTTCTCCAACCCTTTAACCCCTTCAAAATTGACCACGTTCGGATAGGTACGTTGTATGCCTGTTGCTTTCATCCCATGCAGGTCGAGCAACAGTTTATGTGCCGCTGCATCCCGGGCAATCTCATACATCGAACGAATCATCTCCTGATCGTCGCGATCAAGGAAATCAACTTTAAAACCTTTTATCCCCATAGCTGCATAATGCGGGAAAACAGTGTCTTTCTCGGCGGCCATCAATCGCCAGCTTGCCCAAAGGATGACATCGACCCCTTTCTGCTTGCCATGTGCGATGATTGCTTCGAGATCGATCTCCGGATTCAAGACCATCAATGAACCACGGCTCCATCCTTCGTCGATAATGATATATTCCAGTTTATTGGCCGCTGCAAAGTCGATAAAGTATTTGTAAGTCGGTGTATTCATGCCCGATTTGAAATCGACATGGCTCAGGTTGGTCGTATTCCACCAGTCCCAAGCCACTTTACCCGGTTTGATCCACGACATATCTTTGATACGCGACGGTGCTGCCAGTTTCTGCATCATATCGTTATCGGCCAGTTCGGTATCTTTACTGCTGATCACAACAGCACGCCAGGGATAACTCCGACGACCGGTCGTCTTTGCGATATAATCGGCCCGTTTAGTCGGGACAATATTCAAATTGTTATGCCCACCGATCTTTCCTTCAAGCGGATAAGGAGCAAAGGCCCCTTTCAATCCATGTGAAACGGAACGATCGACCAACAGAAACATTCCCGGATAATCTTCAACATCACCCTCCATCACAGCTGCTTTCTTTCCGTTACCCAAATCGACTAACAGCGGAACAATCGCCAACGAATCGGTAGTCATCTCCGACAGCCGGATCTCATCATAGTATGATTCGAACGAATAAGTATACCGTTCACCGCCACGCATATCATTAATATACGGGACGTATGCTTTATGGTCGGCCGCAAAATTAAACTGTATTTGCTCTTCCTGAATAGTTAACTCTCCTTTGCGGGTAGTCCGGAACCGATAAGCGACTCCCTCATCATATACCCTGAACTCAACCGTATAATTATCACGTGTCTGAACGATCAGTTGGTGATACTGATCGATTACCCGGCTTTTTTTATAGAAAGGGGTATCAAAAGAGGTATCAACTGTGGCCCGAAGAATCTTGGAAACGCGGGGAGCCTCTCCCAGAATTTCACCGGTAGAGAGGGTCATTGAAAGTGCAGAAGGAAGTATCACACGGGTCTCCCCGTGAGTTACTTCCCAAGAGATCTCATCCCCTACATGTACTGTCAGTTTAATTAATCCATTTGGTGAAAAAGTGTCATAGGATTTAACCGATTGTGCATAGGCAGTCGTTAAACTTCCGCATAACACGATAAGCAATAAAAGAATATTTTTTGGTTTCATAAACGAATAATCTGATTAAAAATAGAACTTATACGATACGGGTATACTGTTTTTCAACCTGTGGATCGATAGTAGTCAGGCTTCCTATTTTTACCGGTTGTCCGGAAGCAATACTTTTCCGTGCAGCTATTCCCACAAGACAGGATAAAGCACCGTCTCTTACTCCGGCACACTGTTTATACGGATCGGCTGTTCCCGGTATAAAAATTTGGTCTTGCAAAAGCTTGTCACCTCCACCGTGACCCGAAGAACTGAAAGGGATCTGGATATATTCACGTCTGGAGAAATTACGGAACAACACTATCTGGTCGTAATTGACATCATTCTGCGGCCTCGACTCCTCAATCCAGGCATCGATACGCCCTTTTGTGCCGTTAAAGGCAATGCGATAACCTTCATAAGGAGAATAGGCGGTCAAAGAATAAGAGACCTGAACACCGTTCATATACTTAATAGTTGCCGCCATCTTATCATAAATATTGACATCCTCCCGGAAGACACATCCGTCACGGTGATATCCGTCATATTGTTCGTTATCGACATAGAGTTGCTTATAATAATCATTCTTCATGATATCAAAATAGAAATCACACTTTTGAGTATGTGGGCAACTCCGGCAATTGGTGGAACGGAAGCTTCCATTCTTCCCATACCAATCCAATGCACCTAAGGCATACACACTCTCCGGATCACTTTCGATCCACCAGTTCAATAAATCAAAATGGTGGGTCGCCTTATGCACCCAAAGCGAGCCACTCTGTTCGACCAACCGGTGCCAGCGCCTGAAATAATCGGCACCATGCGATGTATCAAGATACCAATGGAAATCAACAGACGTTAATTCACCGATAGCCCCTTCGCGTAACAATTCCCACATCTTGACACGATGAGGAGAATAGCGGTAATTGAAAGTCACCCGGCAATTTTTCCCTGTCCGTTTTTCGGCATCCAGGATGGCTTGTATCTTTGTTTCATCGACACTCATCGGTTTCTCGGTAATCACCTCAACGCCCAACTCCATCGCACGAACAATAAAGGAATGATGGGTCGCATCGACAGTACAGACAATCAACATATCAGGTTTAGCCTCCCGCATCATCTGTTCGAAATCGGTATATGTCGGGCAATCCACTCCCATCAACCGCTTGCCTGTGGCCAACCGTCCGGCGTTATGATCACACAACCCAACAAACTCCAGATAATCGGGATACCCCTTCACCAGATCGCGTCCCCACATACCGACACCTCTTGATCCGGTACCGATTAACGCAACGCGTTTCTTCTTAAGTGGATTGGGCTGATGTATGACAGGTGCTGCCTTCAGTCCGTCCAACGGATTTATCAAACTTGTTCCTGCAATTGCTCCTGATGCGGCCAGAAAATGGCGGCGTGACATGTGCTGTTTTTCCATGATTGTTAGAATTTAAGTATTAAGTGTTTTTCATTCGAGCCATAAAGATATAAATTAGAATGATTCCGCTGTTATCCAATGATTGTCATTTTATACGAATCCATCTCTTTTGTAAAAGAATCCCCCCTTGATAATATACGAATAGACGAACTTCACCGTTAAAAGATTGGCTGTTTGATTCTTTTTGAATAATTTTGCAACCATCGGAACTAATCTAATTTAAGTTGAAGCATGAGGATGAAAAGGTGTAGTATATCTTTTTTTATACTATTCATTGGATGTATTGTAGTAAACGCTCAGGAATCGACTATCCCGACTGTACTGACCTCCCGGAGAACTGTTTCGGCAAACAGAACGGATGGGGTCATTCGCACCCCTTTCAATAAAAAAGATTTAGACAAGATCGTCGATCTCCGTTCCCAATTCGAACAACAAAACAAAACATATTCCAAGCCCTCTTCTACGCCACAGGGCATATTACGTTTCTTGAATAAAGAGAAACTACAGCTTTCCGAAGAAGCCCGTTATTGGATCAATCTGGAGAGAGATGCATCCACCCAGTTTGACGAACATATGACATTCAGGGATACAATCATTGTTAACCCGTTATTTATGCCGTTGGTATTCAGGGGAGAGACCATCCCGGATGATCTGACCTTCTATGATAAAGATTATTTGAAAAACAAAGGGATAAAACGTCCGTTTGAGACCGCTGAATATCCATTTATTGCCGAAGAGATAAAAAAGAAAATCCGGACAGAAGCGTCCCGAAACATCCGGATGAATAATCCGGAATATTACGCCTATACCCAAAAGGATATGCCCGATGAGGTCATTCGCCCCATTGAAATAAAAAAGGAGATTGCCGAAACCGCACCTATTATTGTTGAAAAAGAGGCCAATTTTGATGATGTCAAAGCACCTGTTAAGTTTATCCCCGAACGCCAGTACTGGCAATCCGGCTTTGAGAGTGCGATTCAGTTTTCACAAAACTATATTTCTAAAAACTGGCACAAAGGGGGAACCAGCAATATGAACCTGTTTACCAAAAACAGCCTGACGTATAATTATCAGAAAGATAAAGTTCAATTAACCAACCGGATAGAGATAAACACAAGTGTAAATAATGCCCCTAAAGATACCCTGCGCAGTTATAAGATCGGGGGGGATGACCTGTTACGTCTTCAGAGCACTTTCGGTTATAAGGCGTACAATAATTGGTTTTATACGTTCGACTCCGAATTCAGGTCGGCCATGTTCAACAGCTATACCGAAAATTCAGAGCAAAAGCAAGCCGCTTTTCTTGCGCCATTACAACTCAACCTCGGTCTGGGTATGAAGTACGGATTGAATAAGCAGTTTGCCCGGAAAGACCGGAAGCTTGCATTAAATGTCAACGTCGCACCGATCTCTTTCACCTACAAATACAGCCGGATAAAAGACGGAGAAGTATTGGATCTGGGTCGCCACGGGTTCAAAAAAGATCCGGATACAGGCCTGTTTGAAAACACACTAAGCACTTTCGGTTCTACGGTAAAAGCCGACTTTACAGTCTCTTTCAATAAAAATGTAAGTTGGCAATCCCGCCTATTGTACAACACCTCCTATGAAAAAGTAGAGGCCGAATTTGAAAATACCCTCGTCATGGCCATCAGCCGTTTCTTTTCGACCCGCATTTATCTCTACGCCCGGTATGATGACTCTTCCGACAAAAAGGATAGCGACTTCGGGTACTTCCAAATCAATGAGTTATTGAGCTTTGGGTTTAATTACAAATGGTGAGGGTGCGGTTCGATGTTTATCGAATCAATCATTTAAACAACAGAGGTCGCATTATTAATCTGTTTTGGCTCGTTCTGAACCCAGTTATTTTATCACTCACCAGATGAACATAAAACGAATCCATATCATACCCGCTTACACCGCATTACTTGTATCATTTTATTCTTAAAAATCAGTTATTTGTAACATAAATCAACAAAATCGCATTTCTTACTAACGCGTACTTTACCCAATTCGACTGAAATAGCGCCCGATTTTATACCTTTCGGGCAAAAAACAGTCTGTTTGTACCGATTTGTTCTGCATCTCCCCTCCAATTCATTGAGAAGATTTTTAAAATCATGCAGATCATCTTGAAGAAGCATCTAAATAGTTCGAACAAGTCATCAGCATCATTTTTTTGAAAGGTCGAAAACGGCTAAAAAAACAGTCATAAAACCGTTTTTTCTCTCCAGAATACCTCTTTTTTCAGATCGAAAAAAGAGGCCGTTATAGATTAAAAATCAACCTCGCTTATAAAATTAAACCCCTAAATCCTTCCCGTTTTTCCGAGCAGAGTTGTATGGGACGCGATAGAAACGAATGTCGAAGGGGTTCAAATGACAAATTGCTAAAATTGACATTATGTAATGCGACCTTTTTTTAAAGAGAAAGAGATTGCCGACATCTGTTTCGTTTTTGATGGTTTATCGGGAACCGATGTAAAAAAACCGGATTACAAATGGTAAGTTTATGACCCATTACAGTTAAAAGTTGTTAGCGGATTTAGCCTTGGCGAAACAGTTCTTTTTTTTATCCAATCTTTTTATAACACCTGTTCATTACGTGCTTTCAATCAGAAAAATATAATCTTTGTTAATCATCATAACATAATCAAATAATATTTACTTTTGCCCTGATTTTGCAATGTCGACATTACAACCATGAGCGAACATATCTGTCATAATGGCCTCATTGAACGCATTGAAAAGAATGTTGTTTTTGTACGTATCGTACAGCAATCTGCTTGTTCAGGATGTCATGCCCGTTCGATGTGTGTTGCCTCGGAAAGTAAAGAGAAGATTATAGAGGTAGTCGATTCTTCTGGGACTTACCGTGTTGATGAAGAAGTTATTATTTGCGGAGAAAGCAGCCTGGGCCTTCAAGCGGTATTACTGGCGTTTGTTTTTCCGTTGCTTTTAGTACTTTTAGCGATTATAGTAGGTATCTCTCAGTGGGAAGAACCGATAAGCGCATTGGTCGCTTTAGGCTTACTGATACCTTATTATACTGTTTTATACTTGTTACGCGATAGACTAAAAAGAAGATTTGTATTTACCTTAAAGAAAACAGAAAACATATCATGATATTAATAGCGGTCATTTCATTAGGGTCAATTGGTGCAGTCGGCGCCTTGTTGCTTTATGCGGCTTCAAAAAAGTTTGAAGTGTATGAGGATCCGCGAATAGCACAGGTACAAGATGCGCTCCCAGCTGCGAATTGTGGAGGTTGTGGATTCCCCGGCTGTGCAGGTTTTGCCTCAGCATGTGTCAAAGCCGATTCACTGGATCATCTCTATTGCCCCGTCGGAGGAACAGAAGTGATGTCAAAAGTCGCCGCTATCCTGGGTAAAGAAGCTGGAACAGCAGATCCCATGGTAGCGGTTGTTCGTTGTAACGGAACCTGCGCTGCCCGGCCTAAAACCAATCAGTACGACGGTGCACAAACATGTGCCATCGCTTCCGCCCTGTATGGGGGAGAAACAGGGTGTACTTATGGCTGCTTGGGTTTCGGAGATTGTGTGACAGTCTGCGATTTTGATGCGATACATATCAATCCTGAGACAGGCTTGCCGGAAGTGATTGAAGATAAATGTACCTCTTGTGGCGCCTGTGTGAAAGCGTGTCCGAAAAGTATCATTGAACTGAGGAAAAAAGGACCTAAGTCGCGTCGTGTTTTTGTCAGCTGTATCAATAAAGACAAAGGAGCATTGGCACGTAAGGCCTGTGCAAATGCGTGTATCGGCTGTGGAAAATGTGTGAAGGAGTGTCCGTTTGAAGCGATTACCCTGGAAAATAATCTGGCTTATATCGATTATGACAAATGTCGTGTATGCCGCAAATGTGTACCGGTTTGTCCAACCGGCGCTATATGGGAAGTGAATTTCCCTCCCCGCAAAGAGAAAGAAGCTGTTCAGAGTAACCCGGAAGAGGGGAAAACCCCTTCGTCGGAACAAACACCGGGAACAGACGGAACAACAGAAAAAATAATTCAACACAAATAAGGTGCGTATGCTAAAGACATTCAGAATCGGAGGTATACATCCGGCCGACAACAAACTTTCCGCCGGCAAAAAAATAAAGATTCAACCCCTTTCAAAGCAGGTGATCATTCCATTGGGACAACATATTGGTGCACCCGCACAAGCCGTTGTCAAAAAAGGGGATGAAGTAAAGGTAGGCACATTGATCGGGAAAGCGTCCGGTTTTGTATCTGCCAATATTCATTCATCTGTTTCCGGGAAAGTCAATAAAATAGATCAGACATTGGATGCCAGTGGATATAGACGTCCGGCGATCTTTATCGATGTCGAAGGGGATGAATGGGAAGAGACGATTGACAGGGATGCAACCCTATGCAAAACGTGCTCACTCACTTCAAAAGAGATTATTGATAAAATAGCCGAAGCAGGTATTGTCGGTATGGGGGGAGCGACTTTCCCTACTCAGGTCAAACTGATGCCTCCTCCGGGGAATAAAGCGGAAATTCTGATCATCAATGCGGTAGAATGTGAGCCTTATCTCACCTCCGATCATTCGTTGATGCTGGAAAAAGGGGAAGAGATCCTTATCGGCGTTTCATTATTGATGAAAGCCATTGAGGTTGAAAAAGCAGTGATCGGTATTGAGAACAACAAAACCGATGCGATTACCCACCTGAAAAAACTGGCTTCCGATTATAAAGGTATTGAGATCATGCCATTGAAAGTTCAATACCCGCAGGGGAGCGAAAAGCAATTGATCGATGCCGTCATAAGACGTCAGGTAAAAAGCGGCGCACTGCCTATCTCTGTCGGAGCAGTGGTTCAGAATGTAGGAACAGCTTTTGCTGTCTACGAAGCCGTACAGAAAAATAAACCGATGATCGAACGGATTGTGACGGTCACCGGAAAAGCGTTGTCCGAACCCTCTAATCTGCTGGTCAGAATAGGAACGCCTATTGGCGAACTGATAGAGAGTGCCGGAGGCATTCCGGAAGATACCGGCAAAATTATTGGGGGTGGACCAATGATGGGAAAAGCGTTGACGACGGTTGAAGTGCCTGTTACGAAAGGGAGTTCGGGTATTTTGCTGTTGACGAAAAAAGAATCGGTTCGCAAGCCGATGAAAAATTGTATCCGTTGTGCCAAATGCGTACAGGTATGTCCTATGGGATTAAATCCGACTCAACTGATGACAGCCACGGAATTTACGAATTGGGACGTTGCCGAAAAGAACTATATCACCGATTGCGTCGAATGTGGCTCCTGCAGTTATACCTGTCCGGCCGACCGTCCATTGCTGGATTATATCCGTCTGGGAAAAGGAAAGGTCTTAGGTATCATCAGAGCAAGAAAACAATAACTAATTATAAATTATAAATTATGAATTATAAATTAAGAGAACAATTCCCAGTGGGTGTTATCACTTATAATTTATAATTTACAATTAACATTTCATATGAGTAACTTATACGTATCTCCTTCGCCGCATATCCATAGTGGTGACAGTATAGACAAAAACATGTACGGTGTATTGATTGCCCTTATTCCGGCATTATTGGTCTCACTGTACTATTTCGGACTGGGAGCGCTTATTGTGACCGTCGTATCGGTTGTTTCCTGTATGCTTTTTGAATACCTGATTCAGAAGTTCCTGATGAAACAAACACCTACCTTATCTGATGGATCGGCGCTACTGACCGGTCTCTTATTGGCATTTAATTTACCGTCAAATCTTCCGGTATGGATTATCATTATCGGCGCACTGGCCGCTATCGGGATCGGGAAAATGTCTTTCGGCGGATTAGGAAACAATATCTTTAATCCGGCACTGGTCGGACGTGTATTCCTGTTGATCTCTTTCCCGGCACAGATGACGACCTGGCCGTTGCCCGGTCATTTGCCGATGAATTACGCAGACGCAGAGACAGGAGCTACCATCCTTTCTGCCATGCAATACACCAGTTCCGGATTACCGACCTATACCGATATGTTATTAGGGAATATGGGAGGAAGCCTTGGGGAGGTCGGTGCTATTGCCTTAATCTTAGGATTGATCTTCTTACTTGTACGTAAAATCATTACCTGGCATATTCCGGTTTCCATTCTATTGACCGTGTTGGTTTTTACCGGCATTATGCATGGTGTTAATCCGGATAAATATGTGAATCCTTTGATCCATCTACTCTCCGGTGGATTATTATTGGGAGCGATTTTTATGGCGACCGATTATGTCACTTCCCCTTTAAGTAAAAAAGGGATGTTGATCTATGGAGTGGGTATCGGTATTCTGACGACAGTGATCCGTCTTTGGGGATCCTATCCGGAAGGGATGTCGTTCGCGATTCTGATTATGAATGCCTTTACTCCACTGATCAATAATTATGTCAAACCTAAACATTTCGGAGGGAAATAAGTATGGGAAAATTAAAATCGACATTGCCAAATATGCTTCTTTCGCTGACGATTATCTGTTTGTCGGCAGGAGCGATCTTAGCAGGAGTAAATAAATTGACCACCGAACCGATCGCTTTATCTAAAGCGGCCGCTTTGGAAAATGCCATCCGGGAAGTGACCCCTTCGTATGATAACAACCCCTTGGAAGAGGCGTATAAAGCAGTCACCTCCGAGGGAGATTCACTCCTCATCTATCCGGCAACCAAAGAGGGGCAACCGGTTGGAGTAGCCGTGGAGAGTTATACCATGAATGGTTTCAGTGGAGAGATCCGGATCATCGTCGGATTTGATCAGGCAGGAGCCATTGTTAACTACTCCGTTCTCCAGCATGCCGAAACTCCAGGATTAGGATCAAAAATGCAGGAATGGTTTCGCACAGATAAAAACAATCAGAATATTATAGGGCGTTCGCTGGCCAATGGGAATCTCTCCGTTTCAAAAGACGGAGGTGACGTTGACGCAATCACTGCCTCAACAATTACCAGCCGTGCTTTTTTACAGGCTGTAAACAGTGCTTATAGCGCATATAAAGGAACGGACGGTTCAACCGGAGCTACGACAAATGCTGAGGAGGTTGATTCCGTAACAGAAGCCACACCTGAAGCAAATCAGGCTGACTCAACAAAAACAGAAGAAGGAGGAGCAGAAAATGAATAACTGGAAAATACTTGTAAACGGTATCCTGAAAGAGAATCCGGTCTTTGTGTTACTACTGGGAATGTGTCCTACCTTAGGAACCACCTCTTCCGCAATTAACGGTATGAGCATGGGGCTGGCCACTATGTTTGTTTTAATATGCTCAAACTTCGTGATCTCATTATTGAAAAACTTAATCCCCGACCAGGTACGTATACCGGCTTATATTGTGGTAATAGCCACCTTCGTAACGGTTGTACAAATGTCGATGGAGGCCTATCTTCCTTCCTTGTATGCCAGTCTGGGGCTGTTTATCCCGCTGATTGTCGTAAACTGTATCGTTTTAGGACGTGCGGAAGCTTTTGCGGCAAAGAATAATGTAATCCCCTCCATGTTCGACGGAATAGGTATCGGATTGGGATTCACCCTGGCTTTAACCCTATTAGGCGCTACACGCGAACTGTTCGGAACAGGGAAATTCTTCGGCCTATCCCTGATGCCCGAAGAGTACGGATCATTGATTTTTGTATTGGCTCCCGGTGCCTTTATAGCATTGGGTTATCTGATCGCGATCGTAAATAAATTAAGGAATGCATAATTGACACAAGGATGGAATATTTTATCATTTTTATTACAGCAGTCTTTGTAAATAATATCGTACTGTCCCAGTTCTTGGGAATCTGTCCTTTTCTTGGCGTATCCAAGAAAGTAGAAACAGCTGCAGGAATGGGTGCTGCGGTAACCTTTGTATTGACCATTGCTACGATTGTAACCTTTCTGATCCAGCATTACCTGTTGAATCCTTTCGGATTAGGCTTTATGCAGACAATCAGTTTTATCCTGATCATTGCTTCACTGGTACAGATGGTCGAAATCGTACTGAAAAAGGTATCTCCCGCACTCTATCAGGCGTTAGGAGTCTTTTTGCCATTGATCACCACCAATTGCGCAATCTTGGGTGTTGCCATATTGGTTATCCAGAAAGATTTTAATTTACTACAGTCTGTTGTATATGCTATCTCTACCGCAATTGGATTTGCACTGGCCTTAATCATATTCGCCGGTATACGCGAACAACTGGAAATGACTCATATCCCCAAAGGACTGAAAGGAATACCTATCGCCTTAATCACGGCCGGATTGCTGGCTATGGCTTTTATGGGATTCTCGGGAGTAGGACAATAAGTCTCTAACAAAAACAAGAAACCAAATGAAAACGAAAATATTAGTCACCGGTGGCACAGGTTATATCGGTTCGCATACCGTCGTTGAACTGCAAAATGCAGGGTACGAAGTAATCATTATCGATAATCTGTCGAATTCGACGATAGAGGTATTAGACGGTATTGAAAAAATTACCAACAAACGCCCTATCTTCATCCAAATGGATCTGAATGATAAGGTGGGTCTTCAACAGGTGTTTTCCTCACACGCAGATATAAAAGGGATCATCCATTTTGCCGCAAGTAAAGCAGTAGGGGAATCCGTTTACAAACCGCTTTTATACTATCGGAATAATATCGTGACCTTACTTAACCTGCTTGATCTGATGCCTGAGGCGGGAGTTGAAGGGATTGTTTTCTCCTCCTCCTGTACGGTGTATGGACAACCCGATATCCTTCCGGTAACAGAAGATGCCCCCATTAAACCGGCACTTTCTCCGTATGGAAACAGCAAACAGATCAATGAAGAAATTATCCGTGATACCATTTATGCCGGACTGCCTTTCAAAAGTATCATCCTACGCTATTTCAATCCGATAGGGGCACACCCTTCTGCCGAAATAGGTGAACTGCCAAACGGCGTTCCGCAAAATCTGGTTCCTTTTATCACACAGACAGCCATGGGCATACGCCAGGAGTTAAGTGTTTTCGGTGATGATTACAATACCCCCGACGGCTCATGCATCCGCGACTACATCCATGTGGTCGATCTGGCAAAAGCACATGTAACAGCTATCGACCGTCTGTTGACAAATAAGTCGGAGGAACGTCTGGAAATCTTCAATCTGGGAACAGGTATCGGTGTATCCGTTTTAGAGCTTCTCTCAACCTTTGAAAAAGAGACCGGAGTAAAAGTACCCTATAAGATCGTCGAACGCCGTGAAGGCGATATAGAGCAGGTCTGGGCCGATCCTAAACACGCCAATGAGGTTTTGGGATGGACAGCGAAAGAGTCTGTCGGCAGCACCCTATTATCAGCTTGGAACTGGCAAAAACGGCTTCGTGAACGAGGCATCCAATAATGCAAAGTAGTCAAGTAGAAGAATCGTATTATTCGTAGCTACTTGACTACTTCAACTACTTATTTTTATAATTGACCCACCGCTTTCAGGTATTCCGTTTTACTGACTTCCAGTTTAGCTTGTGCATTTACATGATCAGCATTGGCCTTTTGCCATAACGCCTGTGCTTCCAGGTAATCAGCAAGGGTTTCCATCCCTTTGTCATATTGATTTTTACTTAACCGCATATGTTCTTCTGCCTGCTGAATGGAACGGGAGGTCAGTTCGGTTTCAAATTCCGCTTCATCAAGTGCATGCTGTGCCTGAGCGACTTGCAGTGTCATTTTTTCTTCAACATCGAGCCGCTGAAGTTCAGCCATCTTTTCCTCCAGACGAGCCGACCGGACTTTATTCCTCCCCTTCCCCCATTCAAATAGTGGAACGCTGACAGAAACCAATGCAGAAAATCCACCTTTAGAAACCATCTTTTCATCATTCAACCGCAATCCATCCAGATAATTGTATCCGACCCTCAACCCGACAGTTGGCAGATAGTCACCACGCGTAAGACGTGTTTCCTGTTTTTTCAGATCGATCTGTTGGGAAAGAAGAAGGTATTCGGGACGATTAACGATATCCGCTCCCGGTAGTTCATCTAAAGCCGATCGGCTGTTCTCCGGAAAAGAACCGGAAAGTTCTAATTCGGTATCCAATGGAAAACCGATGATCTGACACAGATTCATCCGGGCAAGCCGGATCGCATTTTCCGCACGGCGCAACTGCAGGTCGGCCTCATTGAGTTTGACCTGTACCTTCAACAGATCATTCCGTTGTTTTAGCCCGACATGATAGGCATTCTCCACATTTCGTAACAATTCACCGACAACCTCTTTATACGCCTCTGCCGTTGTATGTAATTCGCGCACCTGAATATAGGTCCAGTACGCCCGGTCTGTCTCCAGAATGATCTCCGTCCGGGTCAGTTCCTGGTTCGTTTGCGACATTTCCCGGCCAATCTGCGACATACGGTAAGCCGCCATGATCTTCCCTCCGGCAAAAAGAGGCTGCTCCAGTTGCACTCCGGCCATCGCTGTTTTATTCAGACTAAACTCTATCGGCGTATCAGGCATAAATGCATATTGGTTGAAGATCGGATTGGCTTCTGTTCCGGGAATAAGATTCGGAATAAGATTCCCTGATTCATCCGGTACAAAAGTTGGTAGATACCCTCCGGGAATAGAAAAATCGGATTTCGAGGAGGCGAGATAATACATTCCCGAAGCAGAAAACTTAGGTAAGAAATTGGCTCGGTATGCTTTGACTTCCAATGCGGATTTCTCCGTCTGTCTCCCGGATATCGCGACCTGTTTATTATGTGCCAAGGCCATTTCACGACATTGTTCCAAATTAAAAACCTGTTGCGCCTGCACCGTAACAGAGAGGACATAACAACTCAAAAACAAAACAATATATTTCATGGAGATTATTCTTTATCAGATTGAACATGAATACCAAAAAATACGGCATAGAGAACCGGAATGAAAAGTAAAATAATCAACGTCCCAACTAACAATCCACCCATAATGGTCACCGCCAGCGAACCGAACATATCATCCGAGATAAGCGGTATCATCCCTAAGATCGTTGTAAGCGAGGCCATCATCACCGGGCGAAAACGACTCGACGAACTATCCAATAATGCCTTGACCGGCTCTACACCCGATGTCAGCTGCAAATGGATTTCGTCCATCAATACAATTCCGTTTTTGACCATCATACCGATAAGACCCAATACCCCCACAATCGCAACAAATCCGAAAGTCTTACCGGAAAGAAGCATTGCGCCAACTACCCCGATACAGACAAGAGGTATACAACAGAAAATAATCGCCGGTTTACGATAATCCTTGAAGAGCATAATCAGAATCGCAATCATCAGAATGATCGCCAAAGGGAAGTTTGCAAACAGATATTTCGTCGCCTGTCCGCTTGCTTTACTTTCGCCTTCCCACTGCAAACTATATCCGGTAGGCAACGGGATAGCCTCTACCTGTTTGAGGATACTCTGCCGCACCTCTTCCGCACCATATCCCGATAGGGTGTTGCATTGTGCACGCATAGCCCGTTGCCCGTTATAACGCACTACGACGGGATCTTCCCATATCAACCGGATACCATTTGTCGCCTGGCTTAACGGTATTGTCCGCAGCATGCTCTCAAGTAAGTCTTCTTCCGAAAGACTACCGGTGATAAGTCCTTGCATCGTCTGTTTATCG
Organism: Parabacteroides sp. PF5-9; assembly: GCF_029893105.1. GTDB lineage: Bacteria > Bacteroidota > Bacteroidia > Bacteroidales > Tannerellaceae > JARXWG01. The sequence continues at coordinate 15,313 of NZ_JARXWG010000001.1, forward strand.
AGCTGTTGCAAAGGAGGAATCATACTGAACACCGGTGTATTTTCCAAAGACTCGACCGGACGGCCATCTGCATCCACACATTTCAGATAAATTGTCCGGCTGTATTGCCCTTCGTAAAAGGTGGTCACAGGTATACCTCCCGTAGCGGAAAGCACCGAGAGTCCCACATCCGATCGACTTAAGCCGATATTACGCGCAACAGGTTGATTGTAGTCAATCATCAATACCGGAGACTCCGGCTCCCAATCATTCCGAACCAATAGAGTGCCGGGAGCCTCAAGCATAATCGCCTCGGCCTGTGCAGTAAGTTCTTTCAACACGGCAGGATCAGGTCCATTAAACTGTACCTCGATCGGATACTTTTTATACATCAGGTTATACCGTTTGATACGCACATACGCCTCCGGATAATTGGCTGTCAGATATTCCTGTATTTCATCAATAGAAGCGACCAACGCTTTGGATGAGACATAATCGACAATCAACTCGCCATACGACAGTGAAGGATCAGCAATACTCCGAACCAGGTTATAACGGCTCGGTGTTCCGCCAATGGATGTTGCAACATGCGTCACATCATCACGTTTCAATAGATAGTGTTCGATCGCTGCCAGTTCGGCTTTCACCTGTGTACTGTTCGATCCTTCCGGCAGTTTATATTCGATATAGAGTTGATCATAGTCGAGGTCAGGGAAAAATCCCTGCGGCAAAAAACGATAACAGAAAGCGCTGGCGGCAACCAATGCGACAGCAGCCAATATAGTCATTGTTTTATGCCTCAACGACCAGAACAAAACACGACGCAATACCTGATAATATTTACTTCCGTAAGGATCGGCATTTATTCCATCCGATTGAGGGCGTAACATCCGGTCGGCATTAATAGGCACCTGCGTCAAGGCTAATATCCAGCTGAGCAGCAATGATACGGCCAATACGATAAACAGATCATGCACATAAATCCCCGCCGTATCCGGTGAAAGAAAGATCGGGAAAAAGGCCAGTATCGCAATGATCGTTGCACCAAGCAGTGGAATAGCTGTTTTGCGACCGATATTTGTCAGCGCCTCTTGCCGGGACAACCCCCGCTTCAGATCAACCAGAATCCCATCGACAATCACGATTGCATTATCCACAAGCATCCCCATCGCAAGGACAAACGAAGCCAATGAGACCCGTTGTAAGGTTCCGTCGAACATATTCAAGACAAGGAAAGAACCGAATACAATAATAACAAGACTTATACCGATAATCAGCCCACTCTTGAAACCCATTGTAAAAATCAGTACCAGAATAACAATAAAAACCGACTCCACCAGGTTGAGTAGGAAAGTATTGATTGCCGTACTCACCCGGTCGGGTTGAAAAAATACTTTATGAAACGCTATGCCGGCCGGAATACGTGTCTCCTTTATCTCTTCCAGTCTGGTCTCAACCAATTGACCCAACTTAGTGACATCTGTGCCGCTCTGTGCCGAAATAGAGATCCCCAAAGCTTTCAACCCATCATACCGGAACTCATTGCGTACAGGATCTTCATAATCCAACGTGATCCGAGCAATATCTTTTAATCGAAGTTGATCTTCCTCATGTCCTTGCAGAATAAGGTTTTCAATATCCTTGACCTCCTTGTAACGATCGTTTACCGAAACACGCAATCGTTTGAAGTCGCTCTCATAATAACCCGAATAGATAATCTGGTTCTGCCCGTTCAGGGTAGAGAGCACTTCAGCCGGATGTACACCCAGGTTAGCCATCTGATCCTGAAACATTTCGATATGAATACACTCATTCCGTTTGCCGTAAATCTCTACCCGTGAAATGCCGGCAATATCTAATAGTTCACGTTTCGCCAGTTCGGCATAATCATTCAATTCACGGTCTGAGAAGCCATCGGAGGTAATCGCGAAAAACATACCATAGACATCCCCGAAATCGTCCTTCACTTGTGAAGTCCCGGCACCGTCGGGCAGTTGCGCTTGCACATCGGAGACTTTCCGCCGCAACATATCCCAATGTTGTTCGATCTCCTCATTCCCTACCGTCGTGACCAACTCCACCGTGATCATCGACACATCATTCATCGAACGGCTCTGTACATTATCCACATTAGGCATCGAACGGATACTCTTCTCCAACAAATCGGTCACTTCCAATTCTACTTGATGTGCCGAAGCACCGGGGTAAGTGGTGATTACCATTGCCTGTTTCACCCGGATCTCCGGATCTTCCAGCTTGCTCATATCATAAAACGACAAGACTCCTCCTACCACTAACACGGCGATCAGGAAATAGATCAATTTTTTATTGTTGAGCGCCCAACGACTTACATCTATCATAACAATCCTCCCACATTGGTTGATGATACCTGAGGCAGCGGTTTGACAACCTGCCCTTCTTTAAGCGAATGAACTCCCGCCGTAACCACTATTTCACCCGGTCGTAATCCCTCTGAGATAACCACCATCCCATTGGTCTGTACATGCATGGCTTTTACCCGGCGTACAGCGATCGTTCCGGAGCTCTCATTATAAACCCATACCGAACCATTTTCCCCTTGACCAAATAATGCCGTAAGCGGGATCAGGGTTAACATCGACTCTTTTTCCCGGTAATTCAACGTAACAGTAACACTCATCCCCGGCGTAGGTAAGGTCTGCCCGGCAATGGGTTTTATCACCAAACGCATCGTATAGAGTTGATTCAGGTTGGCTTTTCGAGTGATTCCAGACAGTGTCAAAGGAAATGTTACTCCCGGAAAAATCTCGGAAGTGCAAGTATACGTATCAAACTCCTCCCGACGGATGTAATCGGATATCGGCAGACTAACTTCTACCTCCGGATACGTATTATTAATCAAAGCAACAACCGGCATTCCGGCACTTACAGTCTCACCAGCATCAAAAAGGCGTTTCTGTACATACCCGTCGAAAGGAGCGAGCAGACGGGTATCTGCCAATGCATTTTTATGAGCATGGTATTTGGCTGTGATCTGTTGCAGACCATACAATGCTTTTTCATAATCATTCGGACTGACACTCTCTTTTTCATACAGGGAGATCAGCCGTTCAGCCTCTCCTTTGATCCGGTTATATTCGGCTTCGGTTGCCGCCAATTGAATCTCATAATCCCGCGGATCAATCTCTGCCAGTAATTGCCCTTTGCGGACAGCTGTTCCGGCTTCCACCGGGACACGCAGCAATGTACCACCTACCCTGAAAGCCAGATTTACATCGGCCGAAGCTTTTACCTTCCCTGGAAAAGTCACCGAAAGTTCCTGCCCATAGACCTTTACAGTATCAATCTTTATCGTTGCCACCACATTTTCTTTCTCTTTTCGCGAAGAACACGAAAACAAAAAAACACCAAGGATCAATATCCCGAACAATCTCCATAACTGTTTCATACCTATTTAATTAATTATTAGTTAGCGTCGTTGCAAAATTAGAGAGAATACAGCTGTGAATATGGTCCTTTTGATACAGTAAAATGTTCCAATCAGGAACAAATAATCGTATTTTACTTGGATATGATCAAAATAAATATCTATTTTGAAATTCAAACAGTTCAAACAGTCGATATGCAAAAAAAGAATCAAGAGATCATCAAATCCCTCTCCATATTGGAGAATAATGAAGCCTTCTTTGATAGTTTTATGATTGAAGGGTATGAAGAAAATGTGTTTGGCCTCGAATCAACACCCCGACTGATTGATGCCGCAGGGATTTGTATCTGTTTGCAAGGAGAAGGAGAGATCATTGTCAACACCCAAAGTTACCATTTCAAAAAAGGGGATATGTGTGTGATACTCCCTAATTCTATTTTACAGATTGCCTGGAAAAGTCCCGATTTTGAAGGATTTACAGTAGCCTCGACCCGTGAGTTTTTAGACAACATCAATTTCCCTCCCGGCCTATCCATGTACCTGTTTATAAAGGAAAATCCATGTATCTCTTTGAATCCGACCGAACAAAAGAGACTCCTGATTCTGTGTAAAAGCCTGAAGGCACACGATAAACGAACCGAACACCCTTTCCGTTATGAGATATCCCGGTTTCTGGCATTGACAATTATCTGTGAGATCGTCGCTACCTATCAGAAAAACCAACCTTTACAGCGACAACCCTACTCGCGAAAAAACAGACTATTCCTCGAGTTCCAAGAACTGATAGCCAAACACTATTATAAACATAAAACCGTGGATTTCTACGCAGATAAGTTATGCATCACCTCCCGTTATTTATCCACTATTGCCAAAGAGATATCGGGCTCGACGGCCACCGAATGCATTACACGGGTTGTCATGGTAAATGCCCGTACATTACTGACCACAACCGAAATGAGTATACAACAGATATCAGACAAATTGAACTTCCCTAACCCGTCGTTTTTCTCCAAACATTTCAAGAAAAACACAGGGATGACTCCAAAAGAATGCAGGAATTTACGAAAAAGAGTGTGATTATTTTTCACCCTTATTGGAAGACTTTTTTGTCTTATTCTGACTGTTTTTCTGTAACACGTACCTCTGTTTTCTGTTAGAGGTACGTCTAAAATAATTTAGAGGTACGTCTAAATCCATTTAGAGGTAGGTGTAAAACAATTTAGAGGTACCTCTAACAAAAAAGTGTTTCTAATGTTCGAATAAACCGACAGCGACGTGACGGTTTTTGTTCTGATCCGTTCGCAACATAGTGCTACAAAAAAAGGAGAGTTTGTTGTCTACTCTCCTTTCTTTATAATACAGCTAAACGTTTTTATTTATTTCGGTTGAATAGTCACAGAACTATCTACGATCTCCAGTATCTCGAATTCAAAATGGAGCGTACAGGCACCACGGAACGTGAAATTGCCATACGAGTCATAATTATCATAAAGACCGTATCCCAACTGATAAGGAATCCAGATTTCCCAACGGTCGCCTTCCTTCATGTATTGCAAGGCTGTAGTTGCTCCTTCGACCATACCATTGACAGAGAATACTGCTGGTTCCTGATAATCACGTTCCCTCTGATCAAATATTTCCCCATCAACATACTTCCCGGTATAATAGGTTTTAATGGTACTGTTATAAAGAATCCGTTCTGTTCCGGTACCTTCTTGCAGTACCTTATAGTAAACAGAACCGTTATTGCCGATACTTTTTATTTCGGTATAGGCCGGATCAGCAGCGATTTTCGCAAAAGCAGCCTCATTCTGCTGTTTCCATACTTCATCGACTACTACCTCATCGTCATCATCGCAGGATACGATTACGAACGCACACATCAACATCAAGACAATATGCCAATACTTTTTCATCATCAATTTATTCTGTTATTTTTTTCAATAAATTCTTCATACTTACCTTTTCGGTAATAATTTCAGGTAGTTTGTCTATGGCGACACGCTCCTGTTCCATGGTATCACGGAAACGGATCGTCACACAATTATCTTTCAACGTATCATGGTCGACCGTTATACAATAAGGCGTGCCGACAGCATCCTGACGACGGTAACGTTTGCCGATCGAATCTTTCTCATCATATTGACAGCGGAAATCGAATTTCAGCATATCAATGATCTCTTCCGCCTTTTCAGGAAGACCGTCTTTCTTCACCAGCGGCATTACGGCCAACTTCACAGGAGCCAATGCTGCAGGGAGTTTTAAAACGACACGTGTTTCTCCGTTCTCCAAAGTCTCTTCACAATACGAGCCTGCAAGTACACTCAGGAACATACGGTCGACTCCGATAGATGTTTCAATCACATACGGTACATAACTTTTATTCAACTCCGGATCGAAGTATTGGATCTTCTTGCCCGAATATTTCTCATGCTGGCTCAGGTCGAAATCTGTACGGCTGTGGATACCTTCCACCTCTTTGAAACCAAAAGGCATTTCAAATTCAATATCCGTTGCGGCATTGGCATAATGAGCCAACTTTTCATGATCGTGATAACGGTATTTCTGATCGCCTAACCCAAGCGCTTTATGCCATTTCAGACGCATCTCTTTCCATTGCTTAAACCAGTCGAGTTCTTCGCCGGGACGTACAAAAAATTGCATTTCCATCTGTTCGAATTCACGCATACGGAAGATAAACTGACGGGCAACGATTTCGTTACGGAACGCTTTTCCGATCTGTGCGATACCAAAGGGGACTTTCATGCGTCCTGTTTTCTGCACATTCAGGAAGTTGACAAAGATACCCTGTGCCGTCTCAGGACGCAGATAAATTTTTGTTGCTCCATCGGCTGTCGAGCCCATATCGGTCGAAAACATCAGATTAAACTGTCGTACTTCCGTCCAGTTACGGCTACCCGAGATCGGACAGACAATCTCACAATCCAAAATAATCTGACGAAGATCTTCCAGGTTGGAATCATTTAATGCTTGAGCGAATCGATTATGTATTTCATCCCATTTCGCCTGATATTCCAATACGCGTCCATTTGTTGCTTTGAACTGCGCTTCATCAAAGGCTTCCCCAAAACGTTTGGCGGCTTTAGCCACCTCTTTATTGATCTTTTCTTCGATCTTAGCCAGATGATCTTCGATCAGAACATCTGCACGATACCGTTTTTTAGAATCTTTATTGTCGATCAGCGGATCATTAAACGCATCGACATGGCCGGAGGCTTTCCAGATTGTCGGGTGCATAAAAATAGCCGAATCGATACCAACGACATTTTCATGCAACAGGGTCATACTGTCCCACCAATATTTTTTGATATTGTTTTTGAGTTCAACACCATTCTGCCCGTAATCGTACACCGCTCCTAATCCATCATAAATTTCCGATGAAGGGAAAACAAATCCATACTCTTTACAGTGCGAAACCAACTTCTTAAAAACATCTTCCTGTGCCATATATATACAGTAATATTTGTTTACATTTCAATTAAAGAGATGCAAAGTAAATGATTTTTTCGGTAATGACCAGTATAATAAAGACTTCTTTACTTTAATTCGTGTAGTAAAGGAGATTTATATCTGCGCTAATGTGGCGGTAATAAACTCCCACACTTTCTGCACAGACGGGATATTGATCCGTTCATCCGGCGAATGAGGGAATTGCAGATCAGGGCCAATAGAGATCATATCCATTTCTGGATAGATTCCTTGGATAATGCCACATTCCAAACCGGCATGCATCACTTTGACGGAAGGTATTTTCCCGAATAACCCTTCATACGTTTTCAGCATCAGATTCAGAACCGGAGAGTTGATATCAGGTTGCCAACCGTTATAAGCACCTCCGTATTCCACCTTCGCCCCGGCAAGCGAAAAGATACTGTCCAGACTAGAACAGACATAGGCTTTCCGGCTTTCCGATGAACTACGTACCAGTATTTTGACTTCGAGCATCTCCGGAGTAGATTTAATCACGGCCAGATTAGAAGAGGATTCGACCGTTCCGGGGAAATCACTTAACATACTGATCACTCCATTCTGACACCCTTCCACGGCATTGATCAGATCATCCTGTATCTGTTCGGGAATCAACGTTTCAGGCATATCGGTCATCTCTGCGACAAACATTATACCGTCTTCGATACCAACATATTCCGTGCGGTACATATCCTGATAGTCGGCCACCAGTTCCCACAATGCCTGCACATTATCTTCCGGAATAGTAATGACTGCAAATGCCTCCCGAGGAATCGCATTCCGCAAAGAACCTCCTTCGACAAAAGAAAGGCGTGCGCCATAATCGCAAACTCCCTCTTTCAGAAAACGGAATAAGAGTTTATTCGCATTTCCACGACCTAAATGGATATCGACACCCGAATGTCCGCCTTTCAAACCGGTCAGACTTAATTTAACAGCCACATCTCCTACAGGAATATGTTTGTCCTCTTTATATTGAAAAGAGATATTGAGATCTGCTCCACCGGCACAACCAACGAATAATTCGCCTTCTTCTTCCGAATCACAGTTGATCAGGATCTCTCCTTTCAGAAATCCGGGTTTCAATCCAAAGGCACCATCCATGCCGACTTCTTCATCCACGGTGAATAACGCTTCTACAGGACCGTGTTTCAGTGTCGTATCAGCAAGGACCGCCATAGCCAATGCCGCACCGATTCCGTTATCGGCACCCAGTGTTGTATCCCGCGCTGTCACCCAGTCGCCTTCTATGTAAGCATCGATCGGATCTTTTGTGAAATCATGTTGAACATGGCTGTTTTTCTGAGGAACCATATCCAGGTGAGATTGTAGAATAACCGTTTTGTGTCCCTCCATACCCGGTGTGGCCGGCTTACGGATCAACACGTTCCCTACTTCATCCTGAACGGTTTCTAATCCAAGGTTTTTACCAAATGTGACAACATAACGTGTGACTTCTTCCATCTGTCCGGTTGGGCGAGGTATCTGGGTAAAGTCATAAAAATAACCCCATACGCTTTTTGGAGAAAGTGCTTTGATCTCTGCTGACATAGAATTAATCTTTAAGTTTATATTATTAGTTTCTGAAAAACAGATGGTGTCTTCATCAGGCACAATCCGACTTACAGCAAACTATTCAACTTTCTTTATTCGTTAACGGTAATGCAACAATACCAAATAGTCCACAAATTCCTGTCCATATGGTCTGAACTGTATGCACCACCAAGGCAAAAGCAGCGGCATCATTTTCATTTACGCCAAAGCAAACCAATGTGGCTATCACCATAAAATGCCAGGGACCAATACCTCCCTGAACAGGAATGGCCACTCCGATACTGCTCATAGTAAATGCAATTAAACCGACTACAACACCTAAGTCACGGGTAAAATCAAAGGCATAAAAAGTAATGTAAAAATAAAAGAAATAACCCGTCCAGATAAGCAGGGTATACAACAGGAAACGTACTTTATGTTCCAACAGCCAAAGACTTTTAACTCCCGACCACACATTGCCCAGCATTGTACGGGCTTTTTGTACAAGCGTAAACCGCTTCATAAAAGTCAATACAAACCAGATGATCAGAATAAGTACGATCGCCGCCACATATATCCAGATCGAATTGAACATCGATTGGAATCCTTCCATCAACGCCGGGTTCTTGGCAAAAAAACTTTTGAAAAAACCGATGTTAAAGATAAAGATCATCAGGGTGATAAAACCGACCATCAGTGTATCACACACACGGTCGATCAATAAAGTACCGAACAATTTACTGAATGGGATCTTATCATATTTCGTAACAACACCGCATCGCCATATTTCTCCGACACGTGGAAGGACTAGATTTACCGCATAATTTCCCAGGACTGCGTAAATCGCATTACTCAACTTATAACGTTCCCTCAACGAATCGATCAATAACCCCCAACGAATACCACGGATGATATTCGCAAACAAACCGAAAAGCAGGGAGAAAAGAATGATATCGTAGCGAACACCTTTTTTGATGACCAGCCATATTTCGGAAAAATCCATTTCACGGTATAAATACCATAACAACAGACCCCCAAAAACTAACGGAAGAACAATCTTGAATAAGGTTTTAAGAAGGTGCTTAAAATCCATTATAAGTAGGGTACTTTAATTATTTATTGTACTTTTGTGCACCTGCAAAGATAAACATAAAATTTAAAACAATACACTTTACATCAAAGAAGTCAATGAGAGGAGTTAAACCCAAAAAATCGTTAGGCCAACACTTTCTGAAAGATCTGGAAGTGGCTCGACGAATTGCCGAGACAGTTGATGCCTATAAAGGTCTTCCGATATTGGAAATCGGTCCGGGCATGGGGGTACTGACTCAATTTCTCTTGGAGACGGGACATGATCTTCGGGTGGTTGAGTTAGATATGGAATCGGTCGATTATCTGGAGCGCCACTTCCCGGCGTTAGCCGGACGGATCATTGCCGATGATTTTCTCCAATTGAATTTATCTCTGTTTTTTTCCGAACCGTTTTGTATCATCGGCAACTATCCCTATAATATTTCCAGCCAGATCTTTTTTAAGGTGCTCGATTATAAAGAGCATATTCCTTGCTGTTCAGGGATGTTGCAAAAAGAGGTAGCCGAACGCCTGGCAGCAGGGCCAGGGAGTAAAACCTACGGGATTCTAAGTGTACTGTTACAAGCCTGGTATGATGTCGAATATCTGTTCACCGTCCCTCCCGATGTATTCGACCCACCTCCCAAAGTCAATAGCGGAGTGATCCGTATAACACGCAATAAACGGGTCGATCTGGGCTGTAATGAAAAATTGTTTAAGACAGTCGTTAAAACCTCTTTTAACCAACGCCGAAAAACCTTACGCAACTCGATGAAACCTCTGCTTGGAAAAGATTTTCCGGATTATGGACAGACGATATTCGACAAACGCCCCGAACAACTTTCGGTCGAACAGTTTGTTGAATTAACATGTTTGACAGACAGCTGGCTTAAAAGAACAGAGATTTAAAAAGACAGTTCTCCAGCCAGAAGTTGTTTCAATATGCATGAATAAAATGAGCACTTATGATTGAAGTAACAAAAGAATATATCGAACAGTTGGAAGAACTCATCAAAGAAAAGAATGATCTTCAACTAAAAGCGATTCTGCAGGAACTGCACCCTGCAGATGTGGCCGAATTGTATCAGGAATTAAAACTGAAAGATTCGGGTTATATCTATCTGTTGCTTGATGATGAGAAAGCGGCCGATGTGTTGATGGAACTCGACGAAGAAGACCGTCATAAGCTACTCAAAGAACTACCTCCTGAATTTATTGCCAAACGTGTTGTAGATAACCTGGAATCAGACGATGCCGTCGATCTGATTCGCGAATTGGATGAAGACACACAGGAAGAAGTCCTCTCCCATATCGAAGATGTCGAACAGGCCGGAGACATTGTCGACCTTTTGAAATACGACGAAGATACCGCCGGAGGATTGATGGGGACAGAGATGATCGTGGTCAACGAGAATTGGAGTATGCCCCAGTGTATCGAAGAAATGCGTAACCAGGCTGAAGAGGAAGAGATGGATGAGATTTATTATGTATACGTCGTCGACGATGATGAACGCCTGAAAGGGGTACTCCCGCTTCAACGATTGATCACGAATCCTTCCGTCTCGAAGATCAAACATGTCATGAAAAAAGATCCGATCGTTGTTCATGATAACGACAGCATTGAGGAGGTGGTACAAACCATTGAAAAGTATGACTTGGTAGCACTTCCTGTCGTGGATAGTATCGGACGTCTGATCGGGCGGATCACCATCGACGACGTGATGGATGAAGTACGCGAACAACACGAACGTGACTACCAGTTGGCTTCCGGTATCTCACAGGATGTGGAAACATCCGATAACGTATTCACCCAAACAGCTGCCCGCCTCCCCTGGTTACTGATCGGGATGATCGGTGGGTTAGGCAACTCGGTGATCCTCGGTGGTTTTGAAAGTAGTTTTGCCATGAATCCCAAAATGGCTCTGTTCATTCCGCTCATTGGAGGAACCGGAGGAAATGTAGGGATACAGTCTTCAGCTATTGTTGTACAAGGCCTGGCCAATAACACGTTGAAAAAAGAGCATATCGTCAGACAAATAGTCAAAGAGTCTCTCGTCTCACTAACGAATGCCAGTATTATCAGCCTGGTGGTGTTTATGTATAATTTTTTCACCCTGGGAGATAAAGCGATTACAGCTTCCGTCTCATTAAGTCTTTTTGCTGTCGTTATGTTCGCCAGTATATTCGGAACGGTTGTACCGATGACGCTTGAACGAATGAAAATCGACCCGGCTTTGGCTACCGGCCCGTTTATTACCATCACCAACGACATTATCGGCATGATGATCTATATGTATATTTCGTCTGTACTGATGTCTTAATCGCTCCTTGTTTTATCGCCAAAGAACAGAGCCTTCGGCAGTTTGCGTTTGTCACTTTTGGAAGAATATACTATTTTTGCATGCAATTCAGTGAGATAACAATTATTCTCAGCATAATTATTAATCAAAAATATAATCTTATTTTATGGCAACAACTGCTGATTTCAGAAACGGAATGTGTCTTGATATTGATGGCTCATACTTTTTCATTATAGAATTTCTTCATGTCAAACCGGGTAAAGGTCCGGCTTTTGTGCGTACCAAACTGAAAAACGTGACAACCGGCCGTGTACTTGATAAAACTTGGAACTCCGGTGTTAAGGTGGAAGAGGTACGTATCGAACGTCGCCCCTACCAATTCCTGTATAAAGACGATATGGGATACAATTTTATGCATCCGGAAACATTCGAACAGATCACTATCCCGGGTGATAGTATCAGCGGTGTCCAATTCCTGAAAGAGGGAGATATGGTAGAAGCCATGGTACATGCTGCTAGCGAAACAGTCTTGACTTGCGAACTTCCGGCTCATGTGATCTTGGAAATAACCTATACAGAACCAGGAGTAAAAGGCGATACCGCAACAAACGCATTGAAACCGGCGACATTAGAAACCGGTGCTGAAGTACGCGTTCCGCTCTTTATTGAAACCGGTGAAAAGATCGAAATCGATACACGCGACGGTTCCTATATAGGAAGAGCGAAGTAAAAATTAATGGTTAATGTTGAATGATAATCATTCAACATTAACCATTCACTACGACTAACCAATAACAACATGAAAAGCCAAAACCAGAAACTCTCCATCAAACATTGGGCTGAAGAAGACCGACCGCGTGAAAAAATGCTCCAAAGAGGAGCCTCTTCCTTAAGTGATGCCGAACTGATTGCCATACTGATTGGATCAGGCAACCATTCGGAAACAGCTGTTCAGCTGGCTCAACGGATCTTACATACTGTAGAGAATAATCTGAATACGTTAGGGAAACTGACCATCAAAGAATTGATTGCCGGTTTCAAAGGCATTGGTGAAGCCAAAGCGATCACTATTATAGCAGCACTCGAACTGGGCAAAAGGCGTGGTAATACGGATGCGCCACAACGAGACAAAATCAGCTGTAGCCGGGATGCCTTTCAACTACTCTACCCATTATTGGGTGATCTGCCGCACGAAGAGTTATGGATTATTCTGACCAACCGTGCCGGTAAAGTCATTGATAAAAAAAAGATCAGTCAGGGAGGTACAGGAGAAACATCTGCCGATATCCGGTTAATCCTTAAATCGGCCATTCAGACACTGGCTTCCGGTATTTTGCTTTTTCATAATCACCCTTCGGGAAACATCGCTCCCAGTACACATGACGACCTCTTGACCCAACGACTGAAAAAGGCGGCCAAACTCATGGATATCTCCCTGTTGGATCATCTGATCATTGCAGACAACCGTTACTACAGTTATGCCGATGAAGGACGAATGAATGAAGATTAAAATTGTATATTTGCATGCAAACAATTAAACATATGGAAAACGAATTCCTTCAAACAGAAGAGGCCATCGTGCAAATGCTCAAAACCGTATACGACCCAGAAATTCCAGTCAACGTATACGATCTGGGTCTGATCTACCGTGTCGATGTAGATGAAGAAAAAAATGTAGTGATCGAAATGACACTTACCGCTCCCAACTGTCCGGCGGCAGACTTTATCCTGGAAGATGTCCGCATGAAAGTAGAATCGGTCGAAGGGATCAAAAACGTCACGATAAATTTGGTCTTCGAGCCGGAATGGGATAAAGAGATGATGTCGGAAGAGGCTAAACTGGAACTTGGATTTCTTTAACCCCCTTTTTCTCGCATGGAAAAAAACCGCAAAAAAATATACTTCGCTTCAGATGCCCATCTGGGAGCCCGCTTTCATAAAGACCCGATTGCATTAGAAAAAAAACTCGTGCGCTGGATGGAAAGTATCCGTCAGGAAGCTTCAGCGATCTGGTTCCTGGGAGATATGTTTGATTATTGGTATGAGTACAAATATGTCGTACCCAAAGGTTTTACCCGCTTTCTGGGAAAAGTAGCCGAGCTATCCGATAGTGGGATCGAGATTCATTTTTTTATCGGCAACCATGATATCTGGATGTTCGACTACCTGCCCAAAGAAGTTGGAGCCATCATCCATCGCGAGCCGGTCACTGTGGAACTGTTCGGAAAATGTTTTTTCCTGGCACATGGCGACGAAGTAGATAACCGTAGCCAATCATTCCGGCTGATCCGGGCTATTTTCCGTAATAAATGGTGTCAATGGCTCTATGCAGGTATACATCCGCGCTGGACATTCGGCTTTGCCCACGGTTGGTCGCTGAGTAGCCGGAAAAGTGGTCTGACCAAACAAACAGAAATGGAGTATCAGGGAGAAGCTGCCGAATACCTCATTACGTTCGCCAAAACATATCTTCAGACACATCCTGAGATCAACTTCTTTATCTTCGGACACCGCCACATTATGCTCGACTTAATGCTGAGCCGCACGAGCCGCTTATTTATCGCCGGAGACTGGATGCAATACTTTTCATATATCGAATGGGATGGCGAACAGCTTTCATTATTTCAGTTTGAGGAGTAGTCTCTATCCCCCTCATTTATTCCGCCCGGAAAAATCACCTTACTAGCTTGGGAAACATCGGTTATCTAAACAAGATACATCGTCCGATATTGCATTGGAATCATTCACAAAAGTCTGTTTTTAAAAAAAAATAATCTGTTTTATGAATAACTACCTCTAGCGAAGCAGATATTTTTGCAAAGTTTTCCAAAGCGGGGAACAACAATACATTAACCGGTTAATTATCAAAGCAGCGGCCTGATAATTAATACAAAGTTTCGAATCAAAACCGTTTTATAACAAATTATAAGTAACAAAGATGCGCAACCAAAATCTTGCATGTGATCGTTATCGCAATGCGATAATCTCATCCTTATCCTTACTCTTTTCAACCATCTTATTCATCACTTCATGTGTAAGCGATGAGGTCGATCTAATTATAGATCCACCTGTTGAAACGAAAGAAGAAGTCGATACCAGGTTTTATCTGGATATCCCACCCATCTCAATGTGGAACACCAAAAGTCTCACTTTCTCCGAAAAAGGATCCTCAGAAGCGGATACTTTGGCGACAAAAACATTAAAAACAGATCTTGAGTCTATTGATAGTCTATCCGTAGAAACACGATCCTCCAATTCATTCTCAGAAACAGAAGAACGAAAGATTGTCAATCTCTGGGTCGGACAATACAACAAACAAGGCAGTAGACTAACAACTGTCTATCTTCCACAAGTCGATTTAGAATATATTGACATTCAACTAAAAAAATCTGCTCAATCCTGTAAGGTTTATTTTTTTGCTAATGCGGGGGACTTGTCCGGCAAAGCGGCCACTGAAGCAGATCTGATTAAAGCCGTTCACTATTATGACACACAAACAGATTTAGCCGGACAAGTACCCCCTTTCCTGATGCAAGGGAAATGGGAAGGTGTAGTAGATGGAGATGCAGGCCAGAATGTGCTCTTCGAACAAAAAGTCGAAATGAACCGGGCAGTCGCAAAACTTCGTTTTATGTATACGGTAGAAGGTAGTAACTTCCAGTTTATACCCTCTACCCTTAAACTTTGCAACATCCCACAGGGAGTCAAACTTATTGAGTCCGATACCAGAGCCGCCGGTATCACATTCACCGAACATATCGAACCAACTCATTCCTCCGGTTCCCCTATCTTCTGGTACCTGCCCGAAAACATCGCAGGGGAAGCCTCCGGCGCTGAAGCCGTCGACTCCGAAAAGAAAAAAACAGGACAGGGCGTCACTAACGCTACCTATATCGAACTCGCAGGTGATGCCGTGCAGAACGGACATCTCTATCAAAATGTCGTCATACGACTCTATCCCGGACTCAACCGAAACGATTACAACATCCGACGCAACCATTTCTATACCATAGAGATACGACTGCAAGGGATCGACTTCTCCGATCAAAGGGTGTCGGTCGGACAATCGCCCGAACCAACCACTCCCGGAGAACTATTAGCAGAAAAAGATTCCGAAACCTCCTTTGTTCTAAAAATACAACCGGGGAAACCATGGAGTTTTCAACTACCCGACTGGCTGTCGGCATTGGTCAACGGGACATCCTTCCCGATTAACAGTTCAGTAAGTGGGAAAGGACAAACCACCGTAGGGTTAAAAGCTGTTACGGCCAACCCCTCCTCCACTCCACGCAAACTCATCTTCCCTATCGACGGGAAAGAGGTCACCGTAACACAGCGGCCATCTACACTGACAGCTGCCACTTCACTCGAGATACCAGCACAGGCAGCTTCCACCCTCACGGCCACTTTCTCAGCCACCAAAGGGATCGCCTGGAAGGCACTCATAAAAACAGACTGGATCGCTTGGAGGGATGCTTCGCCCATTTCTGGCGGAGAGGCCACAGGAGCGCCTGAAAACCTATACCTTAAAGCAGCGACAAGTAATCCGACAGCCGCTATACGTGAAGGGATACTCCAGATTCGTGCAGGTAATGCCATAAGCGGAGGAAGCGACGCCGGACTTACCAAAGAGGTACGCATCCGGCAAGCAGCTTCCACCGTCACCGGATCGACACTCAATGCGGTCAATGCAGCCAAAGACTATGAACATACAGCCTCCTTTACGGCCACACAGCAGTTGCCGTGGAAGGCGTCCATTACAAGTGGGAACGAATGGTTCTCATTAGTGACTGCATCCGGCACAACGGCGGCCAGTAACCAGGTAAAGATTAAAACCATCCAATCCAACCCTAACGCGGCCACACGGAACGGAACGATAAAGATACAGGCAGGAAACAGTGCGGCTCCATTAGGTCCGACGGCCAATATCACGGTTGTACAGGATGCTTCCACGCTGACAGCGTCGGGTAATCCGACGACACTAGCACCATCGGCAGGGACAACGGGGACTTTGACATTCAGTGGGACAAAAGGACTGGCCTATACGATTACGGCTAATGCCGGCACATGGCTCGAACTGACGGGGACACTTAATGGCACTACAACAGGGGGGAGTCAGACGATTATTTATAAGACAAAGGGGAATAATATTTCAACAGCGGCGTATACAGGAACGATTTCCATTAAAGCAGGGAATATAACAAAAGTGATTAATGTGTCACAAGGATTTGTTTCTCTAACAGCCTCAGGCAGTCCGACCGCACTGGCCGCTACGGCTGGAGCAACAGGGAGATTCACTTTTAATGGAACTACAGGAATGCCCTATTCAATAACATCCAACGCCGGCACATGGCTCGAACTGGTGGGGAGTACGACAGGCACAACCACAGGAGCAAACCAGACGATACAGTACAAAACAAAAGGAGTCAATCAGAAAGCAACAACCAACAGTGGAACAATCACTGTAACGGCCGGAGGAAAATCAAAGCAAGTCACTATCACACAGGCAGCGGCAACATTGACCGTTTCACCTGCTTCGGCCAACACATCATATTCTGCCTCATCGGGGAGTTTCACTGTGAATGGGACAAATGGGTTGCCACTGACATACAGTTCTAACCAGTCGTGGCTGACAATAAAATCCGCACCAACACCTGCCAATGGGACAAATCAGACGGCTACGTATAGTATAGCAGCCAATAGTGGGTCAACACGAAGTGCAGTGATTACAGTAAAAGTAACAGGAACAACTATATCAAAATCAGTCCAAATAACACAAGAAGGATTCTTGTTAAAATTACCTTCAGAATCGATCAACGACATTCCGTATACGAATCCTGATCCTAATTATTCTTTTGAAGTAGAGGGCAATCCTGGTCTAAAAATCGATATAAAATCCGATAAAGATTGGCTAAAACCAAGTAAATCAAGTGTAACTTTTTACAGAAATACATATCATGTGTCTTATCGTGTAGATCAGAATAATGCATATACAGAAAGAACTGGGACAATTACAGTTAAAACTTATTTTCCGGAGAAATCAGTAACATATACAATCACTCAGTTACCACAACCGCTTTTCACCGTAACTCCAACACAGGTCGCATTGTCTCTTGGAGGAGAAGAAAAGGAAGTCCAGATTACAGTTCAGGACTGTTATTCTTGGTCAATTTTGAATCCTATCCCCAAAGGAATAAACATCTCTCCAACATATGGTAAAGGATCAGGCACAATAAGGGTTAGTCGAAATACAATGGGATTATCGAGCAACTCGTTTACCATTGTATTGTCTGCTCCTCGCCTACCCAGTAGGACAGTAATAATTCAAGATATCAAATAAAAATATAGCGTTCTGTTCTTGTTGAATATATGGATCATATATCAGACCTATGTAAGTCTATTTTCAGAAATCTATAAAAGGAGATCATAGTCTGCCTCCTCAAACACGCCAGATATAGGGATATTATTTTTGTATAAATACCCTATATCTGGTATTTTTAACCTATTAATCCGAAAGAAAAACAATTATTGGATTATTTAAGCCGCTTGGCAAAGTTAAGAAGTCCGGAGGACTTTAATGTATATAACCCCGGGTGAAACCCGGGGCAGGTAATCAAACTCACTCACATCAACCCTGATAAGGGTTGAACCCACTTCGGGGGTTCTGAGAATAGTGGTGGTTATCTGCCCCGGGTTTCACCCGGGGTTATGCATATTTGACCCCTCGCGGGGTAACTATTTACAACTAATAACCTATTTAATGTTGATATAAGAAAAAAGCATTCAAGCCTCGCTTAAAGAGAAATCTCAAACTTTTCTTATTTCTCCAAAATCGCATCAATCGGTTTGCGCCAGTCTTCGCCATTTACGGGCATATAGGTTTGGAAACCGAACGATTTTCCAACTTCGATATTGCTTTTTCCATCGTCGACAAACAACGTTTCAGCCGGGATCATGCCGGAATCGGCGATCATATATTCAAAAATACGGCGGTCGGGTTTTGTTACCCCGATCTCATACGAAGTATATAGTTTATCGAAATAGTCATTCAACGGTCGGCCGGCAGCAGTGAATCGGGGCGTTTGCGCCCATTGCAGTTGCAAGATCGGGTTGGTATTACTCAATAAATAGACCTTATACATTTTCCGCAAGGAGAGAATATAATCCAGTTTATATTGCGGAACATCGACCACAAATCCCAACCAGGCATTCGTCACATCCTCCAGTGAAAGCTGTTTGCCGGTATGCACACTTAGTTTTCGGCGAAACTCTTCCGCATCGATACGTCCGTCTTCCACCTCAAGGAAGATCCCTTTTTGTTCGTAGGCGTCGATCAACGCTTCGGCATCAGTCACCCCGATCTGTTCAAAATGACGTACAGCCTTCTCTCTGTCTAAATCAATAATCACCCCTCCAAGGTCGAACACAATATTTTTAATTCCCATAATACGCGATTGGTTACATCTGTTTTTACTACGGCAAAGATAACTTTATTTCCATTCCCTTTTTATACCATTTTGTCATTCTAACAATCTGTCATTTGACCCCCTCCGACATTCTTCTATTTGGAGCCCCATACAAACCTACCTGGAAAAACGAGAAGGATTTAGGGGTTTAGTTTTACGCGAAAGCATGATTTTCATATTGTATCCTCCTTTTTTTTCGATCTGAAAAAAGAAACATTCTAGAGAGAAAAAAACGGTTTTATGACTGCTTTTTCAGCTGTTTCTGAGCCTTCAAAAAATGATGCTGATGGTTGAAGTAAACTATTTAGATGCCTTCCCAAGATGATCTGCATGATTTTAAAAATCTTCTCAATAAATTGGAGGGAAGATGCAGAACAAATCGCTATAAACAGGCCGTTTTCTGCCTAAAATGTGCAAAATCGGGTATTATTTCAGCTAAATTGAACAAAGTATGAGTTAGCAACAAGTGTGATTTTTCTAACTTATGTTACAAATAACTGGTTTTTAAGAACAATATGATATAAATGATCCCATATAAAGTGGAAGAAAAGGTGATCTTTATACACATCTTTGATCATATCAAGTAGACACTCTTAGTTCTTTGCCTGCCAGACGAGGAACTAAGATTCTTTCGTCTGAATTATTTTCAATGTATACACAAAAAAGAATGGATATTCATTGAAAATAGAGATTGTCATTTTTCGAATAATAATAATCAGAATGACATACAGATATACATATCGATCCACTCCTAACAAAACCGTAGTTCACTTCATCAATATAATTGAATAAATAATAAATGATACAGCATTAAAAAATAAGATAAATAGTTCCCAATTTTTATTTGACTTCTCCATTTATGTGTAGATATATATTCATCGAAAAATAAATAACACCCTTTTATTAATCTAACATAAGTTCGATATAAGTTTCGAATTGAAGAATATTTGAAGATAAATCGTTATAACTCACGTTAATCTAGCAAATGATAAGTACTCTCCCCAAGAGATAAAACAGATATCATCCCCGACTAAAAAAGAGAATCGAACAATTGCCGTTTGGGATTGTTCTACAAACAGATACTTATCTTAAAAATCAAAAAGTAATATGGAAGCATTGTATACAGCAAAAGCAACCTCCACAGGAGGACGAAGTGGAAATGTCAAGTCTGCGGACGGAGTGATCAACCTGGAGTTACGTCCACCTAAAGAAATGGGAGGGCCAGGGGGAAACTATTCCAACCCCGAACAACTGTTTGCAGCAGGTTATGCTGCCTGTTTCTCAGGTGCATTCGGTCATATGGCATTGCAAAAGAATATCCGTGTACGACCCATCATAACAGCCGAAGTCACCATCAATAAAGACGGTGAAGGGTTTAAACTGTCGGTAGTTATGGATATCAAAGTACCGGGAGTATCTCAGAAAGAAGCAGAAGAGCTGGCCGAAGCGGCACATCAATTCTGCCCCTATTCTAAGGCGACTCGTAATAATATCGATGTCAAATTAAAAGTGGAAGCGGTAGAAAAATAACCATTTCACCATTGCATTTATCTATTCAACGGAATAGATCACGCGTTTTTGATCAAATATCATCGATTACATCCTATAAATAGATACTAAAAGACCTGCCTCTATAGTCAAAATAATATGGACTACTGAGGCAGGTTTTTCTGTTTTAATAGACTGTATATTAATGTCTAACACGCATTCACAGAACGAAAGTTCATATTCATTCATCAAACCGTGACTCTTGAGATTGGGCGGTCGCCTTCAAAAAATCCAATGATATTATCAGAAACCGTTTGAGCCATAATAATTCGCGTTTTCACCGTCTGAGTGCCGATATGTGGGGTCAATACGACATTTTCCATCTCTAGCAGTTCGGGAGAAGGGAAATCGCCGAACTCAAAAACATCCAATCCGGCATATTTTATGACATTGGCTTTCAAGGCTTTGATAAGCGCCTTTTCATCGATCAAAGGGCCTCTGGAGGTGTTGATAAGTATCGCCGTCGGTTTCATACTATTTAGTTCGTTTTCACCGATAATATGATGAGTTTCTGGCGTATAAGGGGCATTTATTGAAATAAAGTCGGATTGATCGAGTAATTCGGCTTTTGAGACATACGACACATTCAGGCGTGTTTCTTCTTCCAGATGCAACGGCCGGCGGTTATGGTAAATCACTTCCATGCCACAGGCATTCGCTCTTTTTGCCAAAGCCTTACCGATTCGTCCCATACCGAGGATACCCAAGGTTTGTCCGGTAATGCCAAGGCCAAGATTTTCGAGCACACCGACTTTCATGTTTGCTCCCTCTGTACGTAATTTCCGGTCGCATTCGGTAATACGCCGTGCCGCATCAATCATCAGACCAAGTGCCAGGTTGGCTGTCGGAGCCGTTACAGGATCGGGTGTATTGGTGACCGTCAACCCTTTTTCCAAAGCGTAAGCCACATCTATATTGTTGTAACCTACCGCATAGTTTGAGATCAACTTAAGGTTTACACCCCTGTCAATCAGACTCTTATCTACTTTAAAATCAAACATTGAACTTAAAGCGTCATAGGCAGGAAGCATCTCATACACTTCATCATAAGTAAAATCACGTCCATCGGGAAAAGTAACGTCATAACGTTGTTCAAGTTCCGAAAATCCTTCCCTGAACATCTCATAGGTAACTAATATCTTCTTCATTTCAGTTGTAATAATATCGTTAAGTGGCGTCAAATTTAAATAAAAGCCCTGTAATCCAAAGAAGAAATTGTACTTTTGCGTGAATAAGAACCGTTTATACGTTGTTGTAAACGGACAATCAGTAAGAGAATATGGTTCTAAACTACATCTGGATCGCTTTTTTTCTTGTCGCTTTCGTCGTTGCATTAGGAAAACTGATTATCGGAGGAGACACAGCCGTTTTTACAGAAATAATCAATGCTTCATTTAGTTCGGCCAAAACCGGTTTTGAAATCTCCATTGGACTAACCGGCATACTCACCCTCTGGCTGGGAATCATGAAAATCGGAGAAAAAGGCGGTATCATCGAAGCTTTTGCCCGAATGGGCTCCCCTATTTTCAATAAATTGTTTCCGGGTATTCCCAAAAATCATCCTGTGACAGGTACCATTTTCATGAATATTTCGGCCAATCTGCTTGGACTGGATAATGCTGCAACACCTATGGGACTGAAAGCGATGCAACAACTTCAGGAGTTAAATAAAAACAAAGATACAGCGAGTGATCCGATGATTATGTTTCTATGCATCAATGCATCGGGACTGACATTGATCCCGATAACCATTATGATGTACCGGGCTCAAATGGGTGCGTCAAACCCGTCGGATGTCTTTTTGCCAATCTTATTGGCAACCTTTATTTCCACATTGGTCGCTATTTTTGCCGTTTGTTATAAACAACGAATCAATCTGTTCCAAAAAAATCTATTATTCTTTTTTGGCGGAATGATCGCTTTGATCGGAGGAATCATCTGGTTTTTTAATTCGCTCGAGCAGGAAAAAGTGACTTTATATTCTACTCTTTTTGCCAATGGATTGCTTTTCTCCATCATTTGCGGGTTTATCGTAAGTGGTCTCCGGAAGAAGATTAATGTGTATGAAACCTTTATCGAAGGAGCGAAAGAAGGGTTCAAAACAGCAGTCACTATTATCCCTTATCTGGTCGCTATTCTCGTTGGAATCGGTGTATTCAGAGCATCAGGTGCGATGGATTTTATCATTGAAGGGGTACGAATCAGTGTGGCGGCAATCGGATTAAATACGGATTTTGTAGAAGCGCTGCCTACCATGTTCATGAAACCGTTAAGCGGAAGCGGTGCGCGTGGGATGATGATTGATGCGATGAACACGTATGGCGCAGATTCGTTTGTAGGCCGATTAGCATCGATCGCACAAGGGACGACCGACACGACTTTTTATGTGGTTGCACTTTATTATGGCAGTGTAGCTATTAAAAACACACGTTATACCATCTCGTGTTCATTACTTGCCGATCTGGCCAGCGCACTCGCCGCAATTGCTATGGCTTATCTGTTTTTCGGCGGATAAATCGATCATTTAATAATTTATATACGCATAAAAATGGCTATAAACTTTTACGCAGAAGAGGTGAAATTACCCGATATAAAGAAAAGAGCGGTCACGCAATGGATTAAAAAAGTGGCTGAAATACATGGAAAGAAAATCGGTGAAATCAGTTATATCTTCTGCTCGGATGAAAAAATACTGGAAATAAACAGGCAGTATCTCTCCCATGATTATTATACCGATATTATCACATTTGATTATACTGAAAAAGAGACCATTTCAGGAGACCTTTTTATCAGCATTGACACGGTGAAATCGAATGCTGAGCAGTTTCAAACACCCTATCAGGAGGAACTGTTTCGTACAATTATTCATGGCATTCTTCACCTTTGCGGGATCAACGACAAAGGCCCGGGAGAACGTGAACAGATGGAAGCAGAAGAAAATAAAGCCCTTTTGCTGCTAACAAATGAAGAAAAAAATAAGGCGAACAACAGAATAGAAAATTGATATGACATTTAATTATGACATTATTGTAGTCGGTGGTGGACATGCCGGATGTGAAGCAGCTGCGGCTGCAGCCGGCATGGGGTCGAAGACACTGCTCATTACAATGGATATGAACAAGATTGCCCAGATGAGTTGTAACCCTGCTGTAGGAGGGATAGCAAAAGGGCAAATCGTCCGTGAAATCGATGCTTTAGGCGGACATATGGGTATCGTAACAGATAAAACAGCGATCCAATTCAGGATGTTAAACCGCAGTAAAGGGCCGGCCATGTGGAGCCCACGCGCCCAAAGTGATCGCGCACGTTTCATCGATGCCTGGAAAGATATTCTCGAACATCATCCGAATTTGCATATCTGGCAGGATACCGTTCAAGAATTAATCGTCGCTGAGAATCGCGTACATGGAGTGAAGACCGGAATGAATGTCGAATTTCGCGCAAATGCAGTTGTATTGACAAACGGTACATTCCTGAACGGATTAATGCATATCGGACGAACCCAATTGAAAGGCGGCCGTATTTCCGAACCGGCCGTCAAGGGATTGACCGAACAACTCGTCGGTTTAGGGATTAAAGCAGATCGGATGAAAACAGGAACGCCTGTACGAATCGACGGAAGAAGCGTACATTTTGAAGAGATGGACGAACAACCCGGTGAAAACGATTTTCATAAATTCTCTTACCTCGAACAATCACACCGTCAACTGAAACAGTTGAGTTGCTGGATGACGCTCACCAATGAAAACACGCACGACATTTTACGCGAAGGCCTCCCCGACTCTCCTTTATATAATGGGCAGATTCAAAGTATCGGTCCACGTTATTGTCCGAGTATCGAAACAAAAATCGTCACGTTTGCCGACAAAAACCAACATCAGCTGTTTTTGGAGCCGGAAGGAGAAACAACCGAGGAGTATTACCTGAACGGGTTCTCCTCTTCGCTGCCGATAGAGATCCAGTTGAGAGCACTTCAAACCATTCCCGCTTTCCGGGATATTCAGATCTATCGCCCGGGATATGCTATCGAATATGACTTCTTTGATCCGACACAACTACACCATACATTAGAAACCAAACAGATCAAAAATCTCTTTTTTGCCGGGCAAATCAACGGAACCACTGGATATGAAGAAGCCGCCGGACAAGGATTGATGGCCGGGATAAATGCACATATCAATTGTCACGGAGGAGATGCGTTTATTCTTGGCAGAGATGAAGCGTATATCGGGGTACTGATTGACGACCTTGTCACCAAAGGAGTAGATGAACCCTACCGGATGTTTACCTCACGAGCAGAATATCGCATCCTTTTAAGACAAGATGATGCGGATATGCGACTGACCGAAAAATCACATCAATTGGGATTGGCCAAACAAGATCGTTACGATCAGCTTTGCAAAAAGAAAGAGATACGCGACCGGATTATTTCGTTTATGGAGAACACCTCGATCAAACCTCAACACATTAACAACAGCCTTGAACAATTAGAAACAACTCCCCTATCCCACGGTTGTAAATTGATCGACCTGGTGATGCGCCCGCAAATCACATTGGAGAAACTGGCAGCAATTGTTCCGGTCCTTCAACAGGAACTAAATAAAGTTTCCGACCCGAGAAAAGAAGAAATCATAGAGGCGGCCGAGATATTAATGAAATATAGCGGCTACATCAAACGAGAGAAAGTCATAGCCGACAAGATAAACCGGCTGGAGAATATTCGCATCCAAGGAAAGTTTGATTACAACAACATACAATCGCTTTCGACCGAAGCACGACAAAAGCTTACAAAGATCGATCCGGAGACCATTGCTCAGGCAAGCCGTATTCCGGGGATCTCGCCCAGCGACATAAACATTCTACTTGTCCTTTTGGGCAGATAATGCAAATTGTTCCACGTGGAACACAAAAAACAATATATAACAGACGAGAAAAGCATTATTTATTTGATTTACAACTGATTAATGACGAAAACAAATGAACATATCAAACGTATTCTGGCGATAATTCCCGACAAACCAGGATGTTATCAATATTTTGACGAAAAAAACGCGATCATCTATGTCGGAAAAGCCAAGAATCTAAAGAAAAGGGTCAGTTCCTATTTCAACAAAGAACACGATAGTCGTAAAACGACAGTCATGGTCAAACAGATCAGAGATATTAAATATATCGTTGTCAACACCGAAGCCGAAGCATTACTGCTCGAGAACAATCTGATCAAACAATATCAGCCGCGTTACAACGTCATGTTGAAAGACGACAAGACCTACCCTTCTATTGTCATTAAAAACGAATATTTCTCCCGTGTATTCCGGACACGGAATATCGTTCGCGACGGCTCTCAATACTTCGGCCCTTACCCATCGGCCTATACAGCCAAAATAATGATCCAACTACTCAAGGACCTTTATCCGATTCGTATCTGTACGCATCCCTTAACCCCAGAGAGTATTCAACAAGGCCGCTACAAAGTATGCCTGCAATACCACATCAAACGCTGCAAAGGGCCCTGTGTTGGTCTACAAACATTGGAAGAGTACCAGGACAACATACAACAGGTCAAAGACATCTTAAAAGGCAACCTCTCTGCAATAAGTAAACTGCTCTACAACAGGATGCAGGAATTATCTGCCGAACTCCGTTTTGAAGAGGCGCAGGAGACCAAAGAAAAATACGAATTACTGGAAAACTTCAGAGTCAAATCAACGGTTGTCACGCCCAACTTGCACAATATCGATGTATTCTCATTCATCGAACATGAAAGATCAGCCTATATCAACTATATGCATATCGGAAACGGCGCCATCGTTCAGGCGTATACGTTCGAATACAAGAAAAAATTGGAAGAGACGAAAGAAGAACTCCTCAGCCTGGGAATTATTGAAATGCGTGGGCGGTTTAAAAGCGATGCACGGGAGATAATCGTCCCTTTCGATCCGGAGATCGAACTGGAGCACGCCAGCTTTACGATCCCTCAACGTGGAGATAAGAAGAAATTGCTTGACCTGTCTATAATGAACGCCAAACAGTTTAAAGTCGACCGCCTCAAACAAGCTGAAAAGCTGAATCCGGAACAACGAAACACCCGCATCTTAAAAGAGATACAAGACGCCCTGCATCTGGAAAAACTTCCGGCACGCATCGAATGCTTCGACAATTCCAACATTCAGGGAAGTGATGCCGTGGCCGCCTGTGTCGTTTTCATTATGGGTAAACCGGCCAAAAAAGAGTACCGCAAATACATCATTAAAACGGTAGTAGGTCCCGATGATTACGCCTCCATGAAAGAGGTGGTCAGACGCCGTTATCAACGCGCCATACAGGAGGAGGCTCCTCTCCCCGACCTGATCATCACAGACGGCGGAAAAGGGCAGATGGAAGTCGTGCGATCCGTGATTGAAGAGGAACTGAAACTTAAAATTCCCATTGCCGGTCTGGCAAAAGACAAAAAACACCGCACCTCCGATCTCCTATTCGGCTTTCCCGCCGAAAGTATCGGGTTGGTTCAGCAAAGCCCCTTATTCCGGCTACTCGAACAGATGCAGAACGAAGTCCATCGCTTTGCCATCACCTTCCATAAAGACAAACGAAGCAAAAGTCAGGTCGCTTCCGAACTCGATCAGATCAAAGGCATTGGTGAAAAGACAAAAGTATTACTTTTGCAGAAGTTTAAAAGCGTTAAGCGCATACGGGAGGCTGACTTCGATGAACTCAAAAAGATAGTAGGAGAAGCCAAGGCACATTTGATTAAAGAGGCTTTACAGGCGAAATAAGAGATGAAAACAGTTACACAGCGGGTGCAATATACCACAGTCGCTATTAACGGCGCAATCGCGTCGAAAATAGGCCAGGGACTTTTTGTTCTTGTAGGGATTGAAGATCGGGATACACAGGAGGATATTGAATGGCTGGCCAAAAAGCTGGTCCATCTGCGGATATTCGACGACGAAAATGGAGTCATGAACCGTTCAGTCATTGAAAGTGGCGGAGAGATCATGATCGTTAGTCAGTTTACACTACAAGCCTCCACTAAAAAAGGGAACCGTCCCTCCTACATCCGGGCTTCCAAACCCGAAAAGGCGATTCCGATGTACGAAGCATTCTGCAAAGAAGTCGCACTTCAGTTGGGAAAACCAGTTGCAACAGGTACATTTGGTGCAGATATGAAAATAGAATTACTGAATGATGGCCCCGTCACCATTCTTATCGATTCACAAAACAGAGAATAAAGATGGTGGAAACAACGATCAGAGAGGCACAGGAGCAGGTCGATCAATGGATTAAAACCTATGGCGTGCGTTATTTCAACGAACTCACCAACATGGCTCTTCTCACCGAGGAGGTTGGCGAATTAGCCCGCATCATTGCCCGTACCTATGGAGAACAATCCTTCAAAGAAAGCGATAAACACCGTGACCTGGGAGATGAAATGGCCGATGTATTATGGGTACTCCTCTGCTTGGCCAATCAAACAGGTATAGACCTTACAGCCGCATTCGAGCAGAATCTGCAAAAGAAAACCAATCGGGATAAAGAAAGACATCAAAACAATATAAAACTTTAAAAAATGGATCAATCAACCAAATATCAACACGCATTCGATCAATTCGACAGAACCCTTTCCGATAAGAAAATCACGGAGGAGGTTCATACAATCCTTCAAAAAAATGATCAAAAAAACTTTACGCCGGAGGTACTTAAACTGCTTCATGGTTGCATCGACCTCACATCGTTAACCACCTTAGACAGTAAAGAAAGTATCTGGAAAATGGTAGATCAAGTCAACGACTTCGAAGGAATTCGCCCCGACATACCCAATGTAGCCGCCATCTGTACCTATCCGTTGTTCATCGAAACAGTAAAAGAGGCACTCACAGCACAGGATGTCAAAATAGCGGCCGTATCAGGCGGTTTCCCCTCTGCTCAGACCTTCATCGAGGTAAAGATAGCCGAGACTGCCATGTCGGTCATGCAGGGCGCAGACGAGATCGATATCGTCTTAAACCTGGGCTATTTCATGGAGGATAACTTTGAAGAACTCACCGAAGAGATACAGGAGATCAAAGAAAGTTGCCGAGGCGCTAAATTGAAAGTTATCTTGGAAACAGGCGCATTAGCCACAGCCGAAAACATTCAGCGTGCCGCTATTCTGGCGATCTATTCAGGAGCCGATTTCATCAAAACATCCACCGGCAAAGGATACCCGGGCGCGTCACCGGAAGCTGTTTATACCATGTGTCAGGTCATCAAACAATACCACAGTCTCACACAAAATCAAATAGGCATCAAAATTTCGGGAGGAATCCGTACCGCAGAGGAAGCGGTTAGTTATTATACAATCGTCAAAGAAATACTCGGGGAAAGTTGGTTAAATAAAGAGTTGTTTCGCATCGGAGCAAGCAGCCTGATCCATGATATTGAAAAAAGATTGGCCTGAAAAGAACGCTTATTTCTGGCGGTTGACAATATAATCTGCCAATAATTTCAGGGAATTTCTTGCTTCCGATTCCGGGATATGCATTAAAATCTCCAAGGCTTTTGCATGATAAACCTGCATACATCTCTCGGCATAGGCAATACCTCCGTTTTCTTTGGCAAAATGAATCAGGGAATGGATGTTTTCCGACGTAAAATCTTTCGCTTGAATGATGTCGATAAACCGTTGTGCAACCGATTGATCAGCTGTACGAAGTGCATACAGTAACGGAAGTGTTATTTTACCTTCACGGATATCATTGCCGGTCGGTTTTCCAATCTTCGAATCTTCGAAATAATCGAAAATATCATCCCTGATCTGGAAACAATAACCGACCTGTACTCCAAACTCCCGGCACAATGTCAACAATTCATCCGAAGCACCGGCAGAGATAGCACCAATTTCCGTACAGGCCGATAAAAGAGTCGCTGTCTTCTTCCGAATAACTCCCAAATAACAGGCCTCATCCAAAATCGTCTCCTCGGCAGTTTCCAGCTGTTGAATCTCCCCTTCAGACAGATCGCGACCCAACTCGGAAATGATCTTCACAATTCGTAAATCGCCCGTTAGTGTCGAACGCATCAACGAAGTAGAAAGGATATAATCGCCCACCAGAACAGATACACGATTATCATATATTGCATTCAGAGAAGGCACACCCCGGCGCTGCTTCGTTTCATCAATGACATCATCATGAATCAATGTAGCCGTATGTAATAATTCAAGTAAAACAGCCGAATTGATTGTATCGTCTGTTACCCGGCCACACGCTTTTGCGGTAAGAAGTACTAATAACGGACGGATATGTTTACCTTTAGCATCTAAAATAAAGTCTATCGCAGATTGCAAATGGCGCGTTTCACTCTGGAGTGAATGTTTAAAATCCTCCATGAAACGATTGAATTCTTCCCGTACAGGTGCTTCTATCTTTTTTTTGTCGTCCATTTTACTTCGTTAACAGCTTGAATAAGCCATCAAAAGATTCGCAAAAGTAACAAAAACAATTGAGTCAACGAGTTTTTTACTACTTTTACCCATATTTTGTATCACTAAAACGTGTTAACGACCATGAGGTTATTTCTTATTGATGCCTATGCATTAATCTATCGTTCATATTACGCTTTCATTAAAAATCCACGTATAAACTCCAAAGGGAAAAACACTTCCG
This sequence comes from Parabacteroides sp. PF5-9, assembly GCF_029893105.1. Lineage (GTDB taxonomy): Bacteria > Bacteroidota > Bacteroidia > Bacteroidales > Tannerellaceae > JARXWG01. The sequence goes on from NZ_JARXWG010000001.1 coordinate 45,752, forward strand.
CTATTTTTGGCTTCATCAACAGCCTGGAAGATGTATTAAAAAGAGAAAATCCCTCCCATATCGCGGTCGCTTTCGATCCACCGGGTCCGACCTTCCGCCATGAAGCCTACGAAGCCTATAAAGCCCAACGGGAAGAAACACCTGAAGCGATCAGAGAGTCGGTTCCCATCATCAAAGAAATCATAAAAGCCTATAACATTCCTATTCTCGAAGTGATGGGCTACGAAGCAGATGATGTCATCGGAACAATTGCAGGACAAGCTGCGGCCGAAGGATTCGAGGTTTTTATGATGACTCCCGATAAAGATTATGCCCAATTAGTCACAGACCATATCTTTATGTACCGTCCGAAATTCGGAGGCGACTACGAGGTAATGGGTGTACCCGAAGTATTAGCGAAATACGCACTGACTTCCACCGATCAAATCATCGATCTGTTGGCACTGATGGGCGACAGTTCGGATAATATCCCCGGATGCCCCGGAGTCGGAGAGAAAACGGCTCAAAAACTATTAACCGAATTCGGAAACATTGAAAACCTCTTGGTACATACCGATCAGCTTAAAGGAGCACTTAAAAAGAAAGTGGAAGAAAATGTTGAACAAATCCGATTCTCCAAATTTTTGGCAACCATCAAAACAGATGTGCCGATTCAATTCGATGCAACCCATTGTCTGCGTGAAAAACCCAATGAAAAGGAATTAATAGAAATTTACACTGATTTAGAATTTAGAGCATTTATTAACAAATTGACCGGAGAGAGTAAAAAACCGGTTTCAACAGGTCCCATTCAAGGCTCGCTCTTCGATATATTTACGTCCGAGGAGCCGGAAGAAGAAAAATATGCCACTCTCGCGACGTTAAAAACCACTGATCACACCTATCATATTGCTGAAAATGAAGAAGATCAGTTAAAATTAATAGCACTTTTAGAGCAGCATGATTTTTTCGCATTTGACACCGAAACAGACGGAATCGATCCATTGCAATCCAATTTAGTCGGTCTCTCCTTCGCCATGAAAGAAAATGAAGCGTGGTATGTCCCTGTTCCGGCTGATCGGTCAGAAACCGAAAAAATTGTTAAACGGTTTATGCCAGCACTTCAAAATAACCGATCCATGAAAATCGGTCAGAATATAAAATTCGATCTATTGGTTTTACGCAAATATGGAATCAAAGTAGCCGGCTCTCTATTTGATACGATGATTGCCCATTATCTGCTCAATCCCGAATTGCGTCATAATATGGATTATCTGGCCGAGACCTATCTCAGTTATCAATGCATTCCCATTACGGAACTGATAGGACCGAAAGGTAAAAACCAATCCAATATGCGGAACGTTCCATTGGCGCAAATAGCCGAATACGCAGCCGAAGATGCAGATATCACTCTCAAACTAAAAAACTATTTCGCCCCATTGTTGCAAAAGGAAGGCCTCGAATCGCTTTTCCACGACATCGAAATGCCATTGATTTATGTATTGGCTGACATAGAAGCAACCGGAGTGACACTTGATACCGACGCCTTGAAACAATCTTCGGAAACATTAACGGTCGAGTTGTTGAAACTCGAAAAGGAGATTCATGAAATGGCCGAAACAACGTTTAATGTCAACTCCACCAAGCAGGTTGGTGAAATATTATTTGAACACCTGAAGATCGAAGAAAAAGCAAAAAAGACAAAAACAGGCAATTACAGCACAAGCGAAGATGTGCTTGAAAAGATGCGCAGTAAACATCCCATCATCGGTAAACTATTGGAATACCGGGGACTCAAAAAACTGCTCAGTACCTATATCGATGCACTGCCAGAACTGATCAATCCCACGACCGGAAAGATACATACCTCGTTCAACCAGGCCGTCACAGCCACCGGCAGACTGAGTTCGACCAATCCTAATTTGCAAAACATTCCGGTCCGGGATGACCTCGGACGTGAAATACGCCGTGCATTTACAGCCGATAACGCCGACTGCCTGTTCTTTTCGGCCGACTATTCACAGATCGAGTTACGCATCATGGCTCATCTAAGCCAGGACAATAATATGACAGAAGCATTCCGGAGCGGAGCAGATATCCATGCCGCAACAGCTGCAAAAATATACAATATCCCTGTCGAAGAAGTTACCAGCGAAATGCGTCGCAAAGCAAAAACAGCAAATTTTGGTATTATCTACGGCATCTCCGTCTTCGGCTTGGCCGAACGGTTGAACATTCCCCGCGGAGAATCAAAGGAACTGATAGAAGGCTATTTCCGTTCGTTTCCGAGAGTCAGGGAGTATATGGATGAAAGTATTCAAATCGCCAAAGAGAAAGGCTATGTGGAGACGATATTCAAGCGCAAACGATTCCTGCCCGACATCAACTCAAACAACTCGATTGTGCGGGGATATGCCGAACGAAATGCCATCAATGCCCCTATCCAGGGAAGTGCCGCCGATATCATCAAAGTCGCTATGATCCGCATATTCCAACGCCTAGAACGTGAAGGAGTCAAAAGCAAAATGATCTTACAGGTACATGACGAACTCAATTTCAACGTTTGGAAAGATGAGTTGGAAAAAGTCAAAACCATTGTACTGGAGGAAATGGAAAATGCAATCAAACTCGAAGTCCCATTAATAGCCGATTGCGGTGTCGGAGAAAACTGGTTGGAAGCACATTAACATACGATCCTGTCTATAAATTCATTTGACAATTGTCAAACGATCGTTCCATAATTATCAAATAATCGTTTCATAACTGTGTAAAATTCATTCGACAGTTGTCAAACGATTTTTTGTGCCGAAAAAAATGAACAAACGTCGGTAATACGCGGAGAAAAACCGTTAAATAAAACGAATTAAATACGCCATGTAAAAACAAAATAGAAACTTAGTCGTTACGTATTTACAATATTTCCGCTTACATTTGTTTTATTAATCTGAACAATCAACATTATGGCAATCAAAAAAGACCGGATTCTCTGGGCAGACGACGAAATAGATCTACTTAAACCGCATATTCTTTTTCTGGAAGATAAGGGATATGAAGTCGTTCCGGTGATCAGTGGACAAGATGCCATTGACTGTACCCGCGAACAATCGTTCGATATTATCTTTCTGGATGAGAATATGCCCGGACTAACGGGTTTGGAAACGTTGGCGGTTATTAAAGAGATCAACCCCAATGTACCTGTAGTCATGGTTACCAAAAGCGAAGAGGAGAGTATTATGAATCAGGCGATTGGAAACAAAATTGCCGATTACCTGATCAAACCGGTTAACCCGCATCAACTCCTGCTCTCCATCAAAAAAAATGTCCATAAAAACGTCATTATCTCTGAAACGACTACGGTAGGTTATCAACAAGAATTTGGCCGTATAGGGATGCAGATCAATGATTCGCTGACTGCAGACGATTGGATGGAAGTCTATAAAAAACTGGTCTATTGGGAACTCGAACTGGAAAACAGTCATGTACAGATGGCCGATATGTTGCGGATGCAGAAACAGGAAGCCAATCATGCTTTTGGCAAGTTTATCAAAAAGAATTATGTCGACTGGATACTCAATCCCGATCAGCGTCCATTGATGAGTCCCGACTTGTTTAAGAAGAAAGTATTTCCACTTTTGGATAACGAAGAAAAACTGTTTTTTATTCTGATCGATAACTTCAGACTCGACCAGTGGCGGGTGGTCAAAGAACTATTAACCGACTATTTCACTTTCGATGAAAGTCTCTATTACAGCATATTACCGACAGCCACACAGTATGCGCGAAATGCTATCTTTTCAGGACTGATGCCGTTGCAGATCGAAGAGATGTTTCCCGAATTATGGGTCGATGAAGAGAGTGAAGAGGGTAAAAATCTGAATGAAGCACCATTCATTCAAACGCAGATCGATCGTTTTCGAAAAAAATATTCGTTCTCGTACAACAAAATATACGATTCAAACTACGGTGAAAAATTGTTGGGAAACATAGCATCGCTGTCGCATAACCAACTGAATGTAATCGTGTTGAACTTTGTAGATATGCTTTCTCATGCCCGCACGGAAAGTAAAATGATCCGCGAACTGGCTCAGAGTGAAGCAGCTTATAGAAGTCTGACTAAATCGTGGTTCCAACATTCTACTACACTGGAACTGTTCCGCCGTATCGCAGAAAAAGGGTATAAAATCATTTTAACGACCGATCATGGTACCATACGGGTAGATAATCCGTTGAAAGTAATTGGGGATAAAAACACCAATACCAATCTACGATATAAGGTAGGTAAAAATCTGAATTATAATCCAAAAGAGATCTTTGAAATCCGTGATCCGGAGAAAGTAGGACTCCCTTCACCTAATTTAAGCAGTAAGTATATTTTTGCAATGAATGAAGACTTTTTTGCTTATCCGAATAACTACAATTATTATGTCTCTTACTACAAAAATACATTCCAACACGGTGGTATTTCCATGGAAGAGATGATGATTCCGCTGATTACCATGCAACCCAAATAAAAACCGAAAATGGAACATAAGACAATAACAATTAACAACCTCGAACAGATTCATGAAGCCGCTCAAACATTTATCGCACTAATGGATGACCGAACCGTATTTGCCTTTCATGGAAATATGGGTGCCGGAAAAACAACATTTATCAAAGCGATATGTGAATGTTTAGGGGTAGAGGATGTGATTAATAGTCCCACTTTTGCCATTATCAATGAATATCGGAGTGATACTACCGGTGAACTGATATACCATTTCGACTTCTACCGCATCAATCGATTAAGTGAAGCCGAGGATATAGGTACCGAAGACTATTTCTATAGCGGAGCGCTTTGTATGATCGAATGGCCTGAAAAAATAGAAGAATTACTGCCTTCGGATGTGGTACACGTGACAATTACAGAAAATGATGATCATTCACGAACAGTAGAAATAAAATAAGTATGACAGACTATTTACTTGGTGTTATTTTTGTTTTAGCAGGCCTTTTTTCGCTTATTGCGGCCGTTTGTAACTTCGAATGGTTCTTTACCCATAAAAAGACCCAAAGTCTCGTAAAACTGATGGGACGCGGTGGAACGCGCATTTTTTACGGGATATTGGGCCTCGCATTAATTGTTTGCGGGATATTGGCTATGTTTTATTGGGATACGCCTCAGTAATCAATCGGCTAACATAAAATCGAGTTGTTTTCGTTCGAGGTTTGCCTGAACAACTTTGATGGTAATCGGATCACCTAACCGATATTCGCGTTTGGTACGGCGACCCATCAAACAGTAATTCTTTTCATCAAACTCATAAAAATCGTCATCCAGATCACGCATAGGTACTAAACCTTCACACTTATTCTCATTCAACTCCACATATAGTCCCCATTCGGTCACACCCGAAATGACACCGTCAAAGATCATTCCCAACTTATCACTCATAAACTCTACCTGTTTATATTTGACAGAGGCACGTTCGGCATTGGCAGCCACTTGTTCCATAGTGGAACTATGATCGCATAACTCTTCGAACTTCTCTTTTTGTGCACTTCTTCCTCCAGCCAGGTATCGTTCCAATAAACGATGTACCATCATATCGGGATAACGGCGGATAGGAGAGGTAAAATGTGAATAATATTCAAAAGCCAAACCGTAGTGTCCTACATTTTCAGTCGAATAACGTGCTTTCTTCATCGAACGTATAGCCAAAGTCTCTACCAGGTTCTCTTCGGGACTTCCTTGTGCCTTATCTAATAATTTGTTAATGCCTTTTGATATACTTTCCTGACTTCCTTCTACTTTGAGTTTATAGCCAAAACGACGGATAAAGGTTGCAAAGTTTTCCAGTTTCTCCGGATCGGGTTGTTCGTGAATACGATAAACAAATGTTTTCTTCGATTTCCCTTTCTCCGGATTTCCTATAAATTCAGCAACCGTCCGGTTAGCCAATAACATAAATTCTTCGATCAATTTGTTGGCCTCTTTCGCTTCTTTGAAATAGACACTTAGAGGTTTACCATTCTCATCAATTTCGAATTTAACTTCATAACGGTCAAAGTTAATCGCTCCTTTATCAAATCGTGCAATACGCAATTTCTGTGCCAATTCGTTTAAAGCCAATACTGCTTCTTTACAATCGCCTTCGCCGGTTTCAATAATCTGTTGCGCTTCTTCGTAAGTAAAACGACGATCGCTCTTGATAACCGTCCGGCAAATACGTGATTTCTTTACAATTCCGGTTTCATCCATTTCAAAAATAACGGCGAAACAGAGTTTTTCTTCATTAGGACGAAGCGAACATATCCCGTTCGATAACCGTTCGGGAAGCATCGGAATTGTACGATCAACCAGATAAACGGATGTAGCACGGCTTTGTGCTTCCCGTTCGATTATACTTTCCGGTTTGACATAATAAGTAACATCGGCAATATGTACGCCTATTTCCCAATTCCCATTTTCCAAACGCCTGGCTGAAAGGGCATCATCAAAGTCTTTTGCATCTTTGGGGTCGATCGTAAAGGTCAATACCTGACGAAAATCTTCCCGCTGTGCAATCTCTTCGGAAGAGATTTCATCCGGTATTTTTTCAGCTGCTTTTTCAACCGCTATCGGATACTTATAAGGTAATCCGAATTCAGCAAGAATAGCATGCATCTCTGTCGTATTATTCCCTGCCTGACCTAAAATATCTACTACTTCTCCCAAAGGGTTCTTAGCACCTTCGGGCCACTCCATAATCTTTACAATAGCTTTATCACCGTTTTTCCCGCCTTTTAATTTATCTTTCGGTATAAATATATCATTGGCCAACGTTTTATCTTCAGTCACAAGAAAAGCAAAACCTTTGGTTACTTGTAGTTTTCCTACATACGTCCGTTCTTTACTTTCAAGAATTTCGACCACCTCACCTTCCGGTTCGGCTCCTTTTCGTTTGGCAAACAACTGAATTTTTACCTTATCACCATCCATTGCACGGTTGGAATTGCGTTCGGCAATAAACACAGGTGAACCACCATCTTCGGGAACAAACGAATTTTTCCCGTTACTGCGACGTGTAAACGTTCCGATAGCGATCGTACCCAGATCATGTAGACGGTATCGTCCACGATCTGTTTCCGTTATAAAATGATCGTCTGCCAGGTCATACAAGATATCGACTACCTGTAATTTCTGTACATGATTCTCTATGCCGATCATTTTACTGATCTGCTTATAATTGAAAGACTCTTTCGGTGAAGACTGGAAAGCTGAAACAATGGATTGGATCATAACCTCTTTTCGCATACGTTTTCCACCTCGCTTACTCTCTTTCTTTTCGTTGAAATCTTTTTTCTTTTTAGATTTATTTCTTGACATATAATTTCTTTCTTTACTCAAGTGAGTCGTTTGAGACAAAAATAGGAAGAATTCAGTTACCTTATCATTTATCAACTGTTTATATTTATATTATATTTCTTTTAAATTAAAAAATTAAGATGATGTATATGATATCCTGTTAGTATGGTTGATATATTTTTGTTAAAAAGCTTGCTTAGGAAGTTATTAGTGTCGGGACTTGGTTTTTAGGAGTGATATGAACAGCTGCGTATTTTATACAGTTATTGATAATCAAATAATTATATACTTTATTAACAATTTGTTTATAACCTGTTATGTGTAAAAAAAGTGATCGGTTGATAGGCGGATAACCGTCAAGAACCGTCGTTAAGAGTCTGTATTAAAAAACTACATTTTTTACTTGCATACCAATTTTAAGGTCTTGTATAAACGTTTTACTTAAAAATGCAAGAAATAGTTTTCATTTTCCTTTCACAAGTTATGAGTGGGTTTTCAACGATCTGTTCACTTTATTCTCTACTTTTGTGTTTTTAATCGATCACTCTATGCGTAAATTAAAGATCACAGAACTGAATCGCCTTACTCCTGAGGCTTTTAAGGAGAGTAAAAAAATACCGTTGGTCGTTGTACTTGACCATGTCAGGAGTTTACACAATGTAGGATCTGTTTTTCGTACTTCAGATGCTTTCAAGGTAGAAGCTGTTTATCTGTGTGGTATTACGGCATCTCCTCCACATGCTGAAATACATAAAACCGCTTTAGGCGCTGAAGATACGGTAGAGTGGTTTTATTTTAAAGATACGTTGGAAGTCGTTGATAAACTGAGAGAGGAGGGTTATCAGATCTGTGCCATCGAACAGGCGGAAGGAAGTATGATGCTCGATAAACTGGTGATCGACAAAAACAATAAATATGCTGTTATTTTAGGCAATGAAGTAAAAGGGGTTCAGCAGGAGGTGATTGATCAGTGTGACTGTTGCATTGAAATTCCTCAGTACGGTACCAAACATTCATTGAATGTATCGGTTACGGCAGGGATTGTTCTTTGGGATTTCTTTAAGCAGTTGTCAGATCAGGCCGTTTTCAACAAGTAATACCACCCGTTCGGTCATCGCATCTTTTCCTTTCGGATCGTATTCACTTTTCAGACTGGCGCCAAACATACCGGCAAACAGGTTCCAGAAGCCTGCCCGGAAACTGCCCAGATAAGCTTTGGCTAAATTATAAGCCGATTGATTACACTCTCTGTCAACCAGTTTGATAAGTAATTTACCTTGAGAGAAAGTCAGTTTTTTAAGTTCAGGTTTATATTCTTTGAATAACTCCTTTTCCATTCGTTTGAGATGGGCTTGCTGCTCTTTTTCGTTGGGTAGGGTTTCAATATATTCATAGGTTTCGATCAGTGTGTCGTAGATCATTTTAGCATACGGAAGTGCTCGTTTGACATCACGTACCAATTTGGTATACTGTTGTTGTTCCTTTTTACTTTTATAAGTAGGAAATACGTAGACTTCCCGTAAAGAGACAACAGCTATGGTATCTTGTCCATCTACAATAGCTCGTTGATGACCTTCGGGTGTTTCGGCAATTATTCGTATATTTTTTTGGGCATTCAGACCTGCTCCAAAAAGTAAACCGAAAAACAGGATAAAACAGTATTTCCTTATCATCGATGCAAAAATAGTTGATTTCCTTATTATTTTATAACAGTTTTACACTATTTGACTAATAGACAGTCGAATTGAGCATTTTTTATGAATGAAAGAATCGTTGGAATCAATCGGATTTGTATATTTGTTATCGATTCGATTCGTATGTTAACCCAGATCTTAACTTTCAGCCATGAAAAAATTGTTTATAATTATTCTTTTCTTTTTTCGGATTCCTACACTGTTATTTCCAGAGAATAACCTTCGTATCGGTGATATCCGTCCCCTTTCTATGGGAGGAAATGGAGTTACCCAAAGTATTGTTTTTAATCCGACATTAGTTGCTCTGTCGGAAAGAAGTATACGCTTTCAATACTATAACAAATATGGTTTGAAAGAGTTGAGTCATATACAGGCCAGTTTTCTTTTTCCAAATACATTATTACCGGTAGGTTTTCAGGCTTTTTCATTCGGATATGATGCGTACCGGGAAAGTATGTTTCGTTTTATTGCCGGGAAAAAACTGAATGAACAATGGACTTTAGGGGTAGCTGTTCAATATACACTATTGCAAACCGAATTATTTGAAGAACGTCCCTCTTCTCTTTCTACGGATATAGGCAGTACATTTTCTCCTGTTGAAAATCTGTTGATAGGATTGTTGATTATGCATCTGCCTTCCATATCTTTTGGTGATCAAAATACTGACAAATATGATTTTACAGATTATGCGGTTCAATTTGGTATGGCATGGGAAATTATCAACAGCCTGTTGATAACCGCTTATTTGGGTACGGAAGAAGAAGAGCGGCTTATCGGAGGAATCGGTGTGGAGTACAAACTATTTGATGATTTTTATATCCGTTCGGGTATCGAGACAAAACCTTTAACACCTGCTATGGGAGTAGGATACAATCTATCTGTTTTTACGGTAGATGTGGTAGCCACCTGGCACGAAGTGTTAGGCGTTAGTTCAGGTATTGGTCTTACATTCTCATTTTAATCGAATCTGACTATGAAAAGATACTATTCTATTCTGTTTATAAACCTGTTGATAACTTGTTATTTTATTCATGCACAAACCTATTTATCGGTTGATAAATGGATGGAATTCATCGATGAGCTGGCTGAAGAAACCGGGGATACCGAACGGGCAGCGTTGCTTTTTACGGAACTATCTTATCTGAGAGATCATCCTTTTGATATAAATACCGTATCTGTTGATCAACTGAAAAAATTACCTTTTTTAGCTGATAATCAAATAAATGCTATTATAAATTACAGAGAAAGGCATGGTCTGTTAGTGACGCTTTATGAATTGAAAAACATAATGGAACTCGATCAACAAACAATCGCGTATATCCTTCCTTTTGTTTTTGTAAGTGAACAAGATGTTGATAAACCTGTCTTTACTGTTGATAACTTGTTGAGATACGGACGTAATGAGTTACAAATCAGATATGATCAAAGTTTTCAACAAAAGAAAGGATATAGTTCATTGCCGGATACTATTTTGCAACAATATCCGAACAGAAAATACCTTGGTGAACCGTTCTATCACTCGCTACGATATGAATATACCTTTGATGATCATCTGCAAATAGGCTTTGTCGGTGAAAAAGATGAAGGTGAGCCTTTTTGGAATAAACACCATAAGGGGTACGACTATCATTCGGCACATCTGTTTCTGAAAGATATAACCTGGTTGAAAAGTCTCGCTGTGGGTGATTATAAAACCTCTTTCGGACAAGGGTTGGTAGTCAGTCATGATTTTACGCCGGGTAGAAGTGCAGTAGTGACCCAGGCCGAACGCCGTACAAATGGTTTCAGAAGGCATTTTTCAACCAATGAATCCGATTATCTCAGAGGGATGGCGATCACTGTTCAGGAAAAAAATGTGGCCTTGAGTTTGTTCTATTCCTATCGGAAAATGGATGCTCAAGTTGATAGTATTCGTTTCACCACCATTCAGACAGACGGTATGCATCGTCTTGCGAGAGAGCGCGATAAGATGCGGAAAGTCCGGATGCATACTTTGGGAGGAAATATACACTACAGTACCCCTCATGTGCATATCGGCCTGACCGCTTTATCCTATTCGTTCGGCGATTATGAAATCTCTCCCGATCCAAAACCGTATAATCTGTTTTATTTCCGTGGAAACCGCAATATGAATGCAAGCATCGATTATGTATTGAAAAACCGTTTTATCAAGTTCTATGGCGAAACAGCCGTGTCGCAGAATAGGGCGTTAGCCACTCTGAATGCTTTGCAATTGACACCAGCCTCTTATATTTCCTGTTTAATACTCTATCGTTATTACGATCGGAAATATCAGGCCTATTTCGGGAATGCTTTTTCCCAGGGTTCTTCCGTTCAGAACGAAGAGGGGGTTTATGTCGGTTTACAGTTTGTTCCTTTTATTTACTGGAAATGGTCGGGGTATATAGATCTTTTTCGTTTTCCCTGGTTGAAATACGGAGTAGATGCTCCTTCTTCCGGAAAAGAATACATGGCGCAGGTGGATTATACACGTGATGACTCTTTTTCGGTATATATCCGGTATAAATTCAGGCAGAAAGAGAAAAACAGTTCATTGGATGAGGAAACATCCGTTTCCATTTTACCGGATAAACAACACCGGATGCGTTTACAGGCGACTTACCGGTTTATACCTGCACTCTATTTCAAGACTTCTGTAGATGGTATTCTGTATAAAACGGATCAAGAAGAGAATAAAGGGATAATGATTGCCCAGAGTTTGGGATGGAAACCGGAAGGTATTCCTTTTCAGATCGATTGCTATGGCGCCTGGTTTCATACCGACAACTATTATACGCGAATCAGTTCGTATGAACGACATATACTGTATGCTTTTCATAAGCCTTCGTTTTACGGAAAAGGTGTTCGTTTATCTGCTTCCTTTCGATGGGATATCGTAGAGCGGTTGACACTTTCGGCTAAAGTAGGTTATACCCACTATACCGATCGCGATCGAATCGGCGCCGGATTGGAAGAGATCGAAGGAGATGAAAAAACGGATCTGTATGCGTTATTGCGCTGGAAGTTTTGAGTCTGTTTTTCTACCTAAATTTAGGTGAGTTCGGGATAACTATCAACCACTCAATCACCATACAACCACTCCACCACTCCACCGCTGCACCGCAGCGGTCCCCCTCGCCTGTCCAGGCAAGGAGCAGAGAATGTCCACTTACTAATTTTTAAATATTCCAATCTTCCGCGAATTAAAACTTGTTCATTATGTAGATAATCCCCCAATTATGGATATTTTACTGGTTGCGAAATAATCATTTTATTATTAAAAACGCTATATTTATGACATAAATCAACAAAAATACATTTATAACTAACACACACTTTTGCCAATTTACATGAAATAGCGTCCGATTTTTAACATTTCGGGCAAAAAACGGTTTGTTTGTCGCGATTTGTTCTGCATCTTCCCTCCAATTCATTGAGAAGATTTTTAAAATCATGCAGATAACATTGGGAAAGCATCTAAATAGTTTGCTCCAATCATCAGCATCATTTTTTGAAGGGTCAATAAGGGTTGGAAAAAGGGTCTGAAAATCGGCTTTTTTTCTCCAGAATAGCGATTTTTACAGATCGGGGAAAACAGGGTATAGAAGATGATAATCAACAGGAGTTATAAAAATAAACCTCAGATCCTTCTCTTTTTTACGAAGAGCGTTGCAGTCGGCTTCAGACAGACGAATCTCGGGGGGGTTCGGATGACAAAGTGTAAAAATTGACTATTTGTTACTTTTGTCGTTTCAGGTTTACTCTGATCCTTTTGTATGCGCGATTCGCGTATAAATCACTACTTTTGTGTAAGTTTGTTTGCGTAAAAAAAATAGAATATCATGCCTACTATTCTTTTTGATCAGATTGTTTTTGGACCCATTCATAGTCGCCGCTTGGGTGTTTCACTTGGCGTCAACCTATTGCCGGTAGATGGAAAATTATGTTCGTTCGATTGTATTTACTGCGAATGCGGATTGAATAAAGAGGGACGTACACGAACCAAACTGCCTACCCGGGAAGCGGTCAGAGAGGCGTTGGAACAGAAACTATCGGCCATGAGAGAAGAGGGGGTACGGCCGGATGTGATCACCTTTGCCGGAAACGGTGAACCGACGATGCATCCTCAGTTCGGACAGATTATTGAGGATACGATCGAAGTACGCAACCGAATCTGTCCGAAGGCTAAAATAGCGGTATTATCCAACTCTACCATGCTCCACAAGCAGGAGGTATTTGATGCATTGAACAAGGTAGATGATAATATCTTAAAACTGGATTCTGTCTTGGATAAACGTATCCAACAATTGAATGCGCCTAACTCTCCCTCTTTTACGTTTGAATATTTACTGGAGCAATTGAAACGATTCAAAGGTAATCTGATTATCCAGACCATGTTTCTGAAAGGGGAAGTAGACGGAGAAAAAACGGATAATACCACGGAAGAGGAGATCTCGGGTTGGATTGAAGCGTTGAAAGTGATTTCTCCCAAGCAGGTGATGATCTATACGATTGATCGGGAGACCCCTGTACACTCTTTACAGAAAGTGAATAAAGAGGAGTTGGAGCGTATAGCCGACCGTGCCCGGAAAGAGGGGTTTGAGGTGACGGTCTCGGCTTGATTCTTTGCTATGTACAGCTGTTTGAAGTGATGAAAACGAATGAAAAATACAAGTTAGGCGTCGCCCTAAGCGGAGGGGGTGTACGCGGCTTTGCGCATTTAGGTGCTTTACAGGCGATGAATGAGCGAGGTATTTTTCCCGATCTTATTGCCGGAACAAGTGTCGGCTCATTGGTGGGTGCATTGTATGCCGACGGCTATTCGCCTCAGGAGATTTATAAGATGGCCGAAGCATTGAAAATGCGTGAATTTATAACTACCGCCATTCCGTATGACGGTTTTTTACGATCGACCGGTATACAATCTTTTTTGAAAAAGCATTTACGGGCAAAGCGATTTGAAGAGTTGAAAACACCTTTGCGTGTGGTTGCTTCCGATATCGAACAGGGTACTTCTTTTGTTTTTACTACCGGAGAGATTATTCCGGCTGTAGCTGCCTCCTGTTCGGTTCCGATCGTATTCAGTCCGGTAGAGATCAGCGGCCATTATTATGTCGACGGCGGTTTATTTGCCAATTTCCCCGTTTCCGTGATCCGTAAAGATTGCCGGCGGGTGATGGGGGTGGATATCAGTCCGGTCATTTCGATGAAGTACGATCGTTCTTTTAAGTATATCATTGAGCGAACCATGAATTATATGGTGGGAGCCAATACGGTGAAAGATCGGAAAAATTGTGATTATTTGATCGAATCGGCTGAGGTTTCGGCCTATTCGCTCTTTGATATGAAAAGTGGTGAGTCGATTTACGAAAAGGGATATACCAGTGCGGTTGAATACCTGGAGACGCATAAGAAAAAGATACAACGTGAACTTCTGAACCCTCCTCCCCAAACGTTGTGGCATAGAATTTCACGGATTGTAAAACCTGAAAAGTAGTTTTATACCCCAAATAATCGCTCAGATAAAAAGAAAGTTGTTATTTTGCAACGTTTTATCTTTGAAAAAACAGACCGTTTTCAGACAATTATTTTTTAGAAAAAGTACATACAAACAATCCATTACATGATGATTAAATTCAAAAATTTATTTTTAGTGTTAGCAACTTTCCTGACTCTGACAGGCTGTGATGTTGCAAAACAGGTGGGCGGTGCCTATAATATGGTCAACTGCAAGTATAATTACCATTCGATCTCCAATCTGACGGTTGCCGGGATGAATCTTTCCAATGGGGTATCGTTGATGCAGATACCACAGTTGACGTCTATTCTTTCCGGTGCGGCCTCTTCTATCCCGTTGAATTTTACGCTGAATCTGGATGTTGCCAATCCGAATCAGTCGGCGGCATTGTTGCATGGCTTACAGTATATCCTGAGTATCGACGATATCCAGTTTACCACAGGAACAGTGAGTCAATCATTGAACGTACCTTCCGGCGGATCACAGGTACTGCCTCTGACGATCGGTTTTGATCTGGTATCGATGTTAAAAGGCGACTCTAAAAATGCGGTGACGAATATTGCCAAGAACTTTATCGGTATAGGCAATCAGAAGTCGAATGTAACCCTACAGATCAAACCGACATTTATGATAGGCAATCAGGCGATCGCATCTCCTGTATATATTCCGGTCAGTTTCTCTTTTGGAGGAATGAAATAATAACAGCTAATCAGGTCTTCACTAAAAAATACTCTTTTTTTGTAACCACATTGTACCACGTTGTGTCTTATGAATAAAAGTAAGCGAGTATTAATCCTTTAATTAGAGAAAACATGGATGAAATTATTCCTATTTTGGGTATACTGGGTGTAATCGTTCTGCCGGTTATTGCTGCATTTATTATTGGAATACAATTGATCAGTAGCAAACATAGAGAACGGATCGCTATGATTGAAAGAGGAATTGCTCTACAAGAGCCGGAGAAACGGGAGAAAAAGACAAATCGTTATGCGACACTGCGTAACGGATTGTTTATGATTGGTCTATCAGCAGGTATTATCTGTGGTATATTTATGGCTCCTGTTCTGCCGGATGCGAGTTCTTGGGAGTATTTCCTGATCCCTACGATGGCTATTCTATGTGGTGGTGCAGGTTTTGTCATTTACTTTTTCCTTTCACGGAAAATGCAGTTGAAAGAAAAAGAGGAAGACAGACAATCGGGATTCACAGAATAACATTCATTCGCAATGAATGAACAAAAGTGGATAGAACAAATTTTGGCAGGGGATACGCAAAGTTTCTCCTGCCTCGTTGCGAAATATGAAAAGATGGCGTATACGATCGCTTATCGGATCATGGAGAATCGCGAGGAGGCAGAAGAGGTCGTGCAGGACGCTTTTGTTAAAATGTACCGGGCGTTGCCCGATTTCAGGTTCGATAGTAAGTTTTCAACCTGGTTCTACCGGATTATTTATCGTACAGCATTAACAGCTCATCGGCAGCAACGTGTGTTTACCGATTATGAGGAATCGTATCCGGTGGATATTACAGCCGATGAGATGAGTTCGGCGACCTCCATATTGGAACGAAAAGACCGCAAGGAGGTGATTTCGGAGGTATTGAAAAAAATGTCGCCCGACGAATCATTGATACTCACCCTTTACTATCTGGAAGAGTGTTCGGTCGATGAGATTCATCAGATCACCGAACTGACCCCGTCGAATATTAAAGTGAAGCTATTTCGCGGGCGGAAACGTTTTTATGAGTTATTGCAAAAGAAGATGAAAAAAGAAACATACGATTTATTATGAATACGGAAAATAAAAAGATCGATCAGCTGACAACTTGTTTGATGAAGGAGTCGTTTGAAGAACCTTCTTCTTCACTGAATTCCCGGATTATGGCATTGATCAGGAAGGAAAAACAGCCCTCGCCTGTTTATGCGGTAGAGAAGATGCCTTCGATCAGTACGTTGTTTATAGGAGTGGGCATATATCTGTTGGTTATTATCGGCTTGTTATCTTTATTTCAGGCGAATGAAATGGCTGGAGCACAATTTGTCTGGATAATAAAAAATAGCGTCCCGTTTATATTGACTGTCGGAAGCGGTATCTCTTTCTTTTTCTTTTACGGACAACTCGATAACTGGTTGCGCCGGAAAGAGGAACTACAACAGAAAAAAGAAGCGGTATCTTAATAGATCATAAAAAAACCGGGTTCAAAGGAGCCCGGCTTTTCTACAAAAAAATGTGTGTCTATGTATAAATCAAAGTGACTTTATAATCAAGTTGCTGTAATTATTCCCATCAAAATAGATCTCCTTATTCCGGTTTCCGCCGTTGATGGCATGTTCTTCTTCGCTATTGTCTTTCTGTATTACAGACGATTTATGCCCTTTGATTGTCAGGTTTCCGTATTTCATACCTTCCACCTTTACGTTGAATTTTGCATTGGAGGATATCCCCAGGGTTGCATTCCCATACCGTGCTTCGATAGATGCTTTGGAGAAACCGGCAGACAACTCTTTTACCTCTAACCCACTATAAGATAAATCTTCGACATTTAACGTATGTCTCACCTTCTCGAGTTTGGCGTTTCCGTATTTAAGATCAAGAGAGATGTTTTCAACCTCACGAAGTGTCAGACCACCGTATTTATTTTCTACCGTTACCCGGTCGACATTTTTACCCGTTATGGTCGAATATTTACTGTCGACGGCCACTTCATTGGCATTTCCGAAGGTCATATTTCCGACATAGCCTAATTCAATGGTAGCTGTTTCGAGATCTTTAATCTCAACGTTTCCATATTGTGCATCGATGGTAAGCGGAGCGGTAAAATCTCCTCCCTGTATGTTTCCATATTTAACTGTCAGTTTAGACTTTCCTTCATTGCGTGATGGTAAAATGATATTCCCATAACGCTGGGAGAGATCAGATGCTAATTTTGAAGGCATACTGATGAAATAGTTGATTTCCAGCCTTTCATTGTTCCCATTGCCGTTCCAGTTTTTATTGGCAATGGAGGTAATGCCGGAGACGGTTTTTCCGCTTTTTTTCAGTTCGATTTGCACCCGATCCAAGTTCTCCTGTGCACGTTTTTCATTACGGGCTTTCGATTCGATAACGACGCGTATGGATACTTTATTCTGCTCCCAATGCGTGACGGTCGTATTCCCATAGCGGTTGTCTATTTGCAGTAGATCGCTCAGGCTGACATCAAACGTATTGTTGACCTCTTTGCGTTTGGTATTTTCCCATCGTTCGGCCATTGCGGGAATTGTTCCGGTCAAAAGCAATATCGCTATAAGCAATATCGGATACCTGCTTTTCTGTTTTGTATTCATGATCATTTGTGTAAATTTATTAGTTGTGATCTGTTACGTGTTCCATTAACTCGAGCATGAAAGAGAGTGACTCCAGGCTGTTGTTGTAATGCTGTGTCATGGCATATAAACCGTTGTTGGAGCAAGGTAATGTCGGAAGAATATTTTCTTCAAACATGTAATTATCGGTTAAAACCTTTTTGGTTTCCTTTAATAATTCTTCGGCTCCGGGGTTTCTGTCATTTTTGTATAATGTCTCCATTTGTGCAATTACCTCGTTGATCTGCATGTTGTAATAGAGACGTAGTTCTTCTATCTCCTGCTTGGTCTCACAGGTATAAGCCGTTGTATCCTGTTCGTCGGTGACGGTGTTGAGGGGTAAACGGAAAAATAAAAGTAAAATAATAGAAGCTGCTACGGCTACTGTTCCTATATTGATAAATAGCGGTCGGTGATTCTTTTTCACCGGTAATTTTTGTTTAAAACGTTCAAAATGACCTTCCGGAAGGAGTTCGTTTTCAAACGCTTCACGATTATTGTCAATAAAATTCTTTAACTTATCCATATCAATTTGCAGCAATTATATCCAACAATTTACGCTTAGCACGCAGATACTGACTGCGAACACTTGGCGGTTTTATATCCAGAATGGAAGCGATCTCTTCCATATCATATCCCTCAAAGAGGTAGAGAGAGAGGATTATCCGGTAACCATTCGGTAGTTTCCGGGTGGCCTCCTTTCTCTTTGCAACAGAATATTGAATCTCATCTTCATCAGGTTCCTCTTCTTCTACTTCAACAAAGTTTGTGGATAGTTCTTCTATATCCGGTGTTTGCCGGCGTACATAATCGATGGCTGTATGGACAGCTACCCGATGCATCCAGGCTTCAAAGCATTGACCTTCCTGGTATTGATCCAGGCGGGTGAGAATTTTCAGAAATGAATCCTGCATAGCTTCTTCTGCCTCAGAAGAATTTCCAACAATACGTAGGCATGTCATATAAAGCCACTGCCCGTATTGTTGATATAATTTCAACTGCGCTGAACGATTTCCCTTTCGGCAATCTTTAATCAGATGTTCTGTTGCCTTCTCCATGTGTATATATAAACGGGAGTAATTACATGAACGTTGCATATAAAAAAACAAAAATAAAAAAAAGAGGCATCATCCCGACGCCTCTCTCCCTGAACTAAATGATAAAAATAAAAGTTATGTGGGAAGGTTTAGTTTAGTCGCTCCAACATCTCCGGATTGAAATCCGAAGGAAAAACGTAGGACTTTTCTTTTGTTTGTCTACTGGAATTGTAATCCAGTTCTATTTCTTTTTCTCCATCAAATGTGTTAACTCTGAAAACCAATTGGACTGTTTCTCCTTTTGTATCGGGTAGGGTGGAAAGGTCGAAACAGACAATACCATCCATCCCTATTTGCGGTGAATCATTGTAAGCGTTGTGGCGGAATTCAACGGTATATGGATCCTCTTCCTCTGCCTGTAATAAATTCACAAAATGTGTTGCTTGTCCGCCATAGTTATAACCGAATACCAGATTCAAATAGCCGTTTCCAATCCAGAGATCTTTTACTTTAATCGGATCTGTGCCGTAAATCGAATCGTTTTGTAATCCTTTGTTTTCTGCAAGGGATTTGGTTAGAATGGCATCAACACGGTTGACTTTAATATAATGCGAAAATCCTTTGATGGAATCACTCAAAAGTGTATAGTTCAACAAGGTACGCTGTCCGTCATCAAAATTATGTCCAAGGTAATAACCGGCAGAGGGCCAAAGCGTTTCTCCATTATCCAACCTGAAATAGTGAGATCCTCCACCTTGTGATTCAACTGTTGCGACGCTTATTCTAAATTCGTTTAACGAATATCCGTCGTCATCTAAGCAGGAATTAAAAGTCAGTGCGATCAACATTCCGCTTATCCATACTGCAATTAATTTCAACGTTTTCATTTTTAAACCCTTTCAATCTTAATCTATAGTTTATATTTACTACTGCCTTCACATAAGAAGATGCGGTTAAAAAACGAAATGCTGCAAAATGAACACTAAAAAAAGTTAATGAACAAATTGCCCGGATAAATAGGTATAGAAAGAGTTACAGGAATGACTTTTAAAAAGTTAGGTGAGTGTTGATTTTATGCGAAAATAATTGCTTATTTTGTGGGACGCAGTTGAGAGGGAAGAAGGATGCATGTATCATTTGAAATAAATATAGACAAGTTAAAACAGGGTGACGAGGAGACGTTCCGGCGTTTTTTTACTTATTTTTATCCGAAGCTGAAAGCTTTTGCTTGTCGGTTTGTGGATGAGAATACGGCTGAAGATCTTGTACAGGAGGTATTTACATCTTATTGGGAGCAGAAGAAAAAAATAGAGGCAGATAATATCCGTTCTTTCCTTTTTAAATGGACCCAAAACAAATGTTTAAATCATCTGAAGCATAAAATGGTTGCGGAAGAGTATGAGGCACATCTGCATATTGCTCAGGCACGTATGGCTTTCCTGGATCAGATGACCGATAAAAATGAGGTGTTTAGGCAAATCGTTGATCGTGATTTACGGGAATTAATAGAAGAAGCGGTCAATAAACTCCCTCCAAAATGTGCACAGGCTTTTCGCCTTTGTTATTATCAGGAGATGTCACATAAAGAGATTGCTCAGGAGATGGGAATCTCTCACCGCACGGTGGAAGGACATATCCGTCAGGCGACCCGTTTTTTACGGGAAGATCTGAGTGATATATTAACGCTTATTTTTATGTTCTACAACATTTTTTGATTTTTGACCACGTAGTTTTGTTTCTTTCGCTTGTCTTCCATATAAACAGACGAAAAATATGGATGATCAATTACTCATACGATTTCTTACTCATCGTTGCTCTGCAGAAGAGATCAAACAGATAGATCAGTGGGTTGCCGAAGATAAGAGCAATGGGGACTGGCTGTTTGAAATGGAACAAATCTGGAGTTTAAAAGATGAGTTAAGATTCTCAGAAGAGCAGGAGATTAACCGGGCTTATAACAGATTCCTTTCCGAGAAGAAAATGCATTTAATCCATCGTCGGAAAAAACAAACGCTTACCTGGGTGAGATATGGTGCAGCTGCTGTAATCATCTTTCTTTTGTCGCTTAATCTTTATCAATTGAACCGCTCTGAAAAATCATTGGCCATGAATATGATTGAAGTGCCCAAAGGTGAAAAAGTCACATTGACGTTGAGCGACGGAACGAAAGTCTGGTTGAATGCGGAAACACGTTTTACTTATCCTTCTCAATTCGGCTCAAAAAACAGGGAAGTGGAACTTGAAGGGGAAGCGTATTTTGAAGTAACAAAAGATCATAAAAAACCCTTTATTGTGAAAGGGGATGAGTTTGATATCAATGTGTTGGGTACACAGTTTAATGTGAGTGCTCATCCGGGTGAAGATATCAGTATTGCCTTAAAAGAGGGTAAAATTAGTGTCGGATCGAAAGAGAACGAACATCAGATGATTCTTAATCCTAGTGACCACCTCCAACTGACCACAGACGGAAGAACCATTTTACAAAAAGCAGATATTACAACAATCGATAGCTGGACGAAAGGAGAGGTTGCTTTCACGGCACAATCGTTGGCCGCTATTGTTAGATCACTGGAACGAACATTTAATGTGCCGATCGTCCTGAAAGATGAGAGCCTCTCCGGTGAACTGTTTAATTGCCGGGCGCAAGCCGGAACCAGTTTGTTTGACATTCTCGAGTTGTTACGGGAAACCAGACGAATGAACTACAGGTTTGATAATGCCAGTATAGTAATCACAAAAAACTAATTGCCTATGAGATAGATACACAAAAAAACACCGGAAGATGTTGCAGCATCTCCCGGCCAAAGATTAGAAAGCAAATTCACATCAATAAACTTAAATTTAATACTAACTAATCATTGCAAAGATATGAATTATAGTTTGAAAAGGGGGTTTTTCCATTGGAAAAAGTATCCGCTATTATGTAAAACGCTATTTATAATGAGATGTATCTTTTTATTTATTATTTTAGGTACATTACAGTCCTTAGCCGCAGTGAGTTATTCACAGTTGACGTTGTTGACCTTAGAAAAGGAAAATGCCACGATTCAAGAGATTCTTTCAACGATTGAAAAGGATAGCGAATTCTACTTTACCTATAATCTGGCACAAATCAATGTGAATAGAAAGGCTTCTGTCAATGTCGCAGACAAGGAGATTTCAGAAATATTGGATATTATATTTCCTGAAGGGGATGTAAAATATACCATACATGATCGCCATGTGGTATTGTATAAAGAGGCAGCAGGACGGCCGGGGTCGTCAAAGCATATTCTGACTATACCGGGTGTCTCGATCGTCAATCAACAGGGGAAGACCATTTCGGGTACAATCACAGACGATTCGGGCGAACCGTTGATCGGGGTCAATGTGGCTGTTAAAGGAACAACCAACGGAACAATTACCGATATCGATGGTAATTTCACCCTGCAACAAGTTGCCGAAGGGACTACTTTAGTGGTCAGTTATGTCGGTTATGTGACGCAGGAAATCCGTGTGAATAATCAGGTTGCTTATATCATTGTGTTGAGAGAAGACACGCAAAGTCTGGAAGAAGTGGTAGTCGTAGGCTACGGTGTACAGAAGAAGCAAACATTATCGGGATCTGTTACGTCGATAGGGGCAGAAGATATCGCTTCTACTAAAACAGAGAATGTGATTAGTAATATTCAGGGGAAGATGCCGGGATTATTGATCCGTCAGCGAACAGGAGAACCGGGTGTATTTGATAACCTGATCAGTATCCGTGGATATGGCGACCCACTGGTTGTTATCGATGGGGTTACACGTCCGATTGATAGCGGAGGGTCTGAATTGGCTCAGCTAAACGCTGATGATATTGAAAGTATGTCTATCTTGAAAGATGCCTCTGCTGCTATTTATGGGATGAATGCGGCTAATGGAGTAATCATTGTCACAACCAAAAAGGGACAGGATGGAAAAGCACGGGTCTCGTACTCTAACCTGTTTGGGATGAAAGGCGCTACCGGTATGGAGATGACAGTAGATGCCTATACGTACCGTTTAATGGCGAACGAGATGCAGCGTAATATTGGCGCTACTCCGACCTATAGTGATGAGATCCTGGAAAAATACAGAAATAACGAACCGGGATATACCGACCATAACTGGTTGAAAATGTTTTTGCATGACTATGCATTCCAGCAACAGCATAATATCTCTGTCAGAGGAGGAACGGATAAGGTTAAATACTTCAATAGTTTTGCTTATACCGAAGATAACGGGTTATTGAAAGGTGGAAATCAGAAGTATAATCGTTTTAACTTCCGTTCGAATACCACTGCAACAATCACAAAAGATTTGCAGTTGAATGTGAATGTTTCGGGACGTTTGGATAACAGTGAAGCTCCTCGTGACGAGTTTCAGTGGTTATATAAAATCTTAATGATTAATGACCGTGGTAAAAACTGGCATACGATTGCGAATGAAAATCACTTAACATCTATAGAGCCGGAAAGAAAAAATGCCTATGCTTTGGCAGATCCGGACATTGATGGCTACCGCAAGTATAAGAATTTCAATTATTCGGCCAATGTCGAATTGACTTATAAAGTTCCTTTCGTAGAGGGATTGACCATTGGTGCATTAGGAGCATATGACGGGTTTGAAAATAACGAGTCTAAGTTGCATAAAACATATAAACTTTATGATTATTATACTGACGAATATGTAGTGACTAATGGAGCAGGTACTTATAGTAATACGATTAAATTGTTTCAGAAATTCCATGCCCGCGGACAGATCAATTATATGCGTTCTTTCAATAATCATAATATCAATGTTATGGGAGTTGCCGAGTTGACATCTACACGGAGAGATGAGCTGCAAGGGATGAGGCGTTATGCCGAATTTTATACGCATGATATTATCAATCAAGGAACAGCTTCTACGGCTTCCAACTCCGGTTATCGTCGGTTCGGACGTCTTGCCGCTTATTTGGGACGTATGAATTATGATTATGCCGGAAAATATTTAGTTGAGGTGGTGGCACGTTACGACGGATCGTATCGTTATGCTCCTTCCAAACGATGGGCATTCTTTCCATCAGCCAGTGCTGGATGGCGTTTGTCGGAAGAATCTTTTATCAAGGATAATTTTGAGTTTATCAGTAATTTAAAGTTAAGAGGTTCCTATGGTAAGAGCGGGTATGATGCCGGTAATGATTTCGAATATATTGCAGGATATACTGCGCAGTCCAATAGCAACTCTAATTATATGACCGACAGAAGTTATGTGTTTGAAGATGGACAGGCAACTACAGGTATGGTTCCTCCCGGTGTTGTGAACGATAATCTGAGTTGGGTTACTTCTACAACATCAAATATCGGACTGGATGTGGATATGTGGCACGGTAAACTGGGTGTTGTGATTGATTTGTTCCAACGGAAAAATACCGGTTTATTAGCCACCCGTATTCAATCGGTTCCGAATACATTCGGTGCAACATTCTCTCAGGAAAATATTAATTCAACCATGAATAAAGGTTTTGAAATAGCCGTTACTCACCGTGGACAAATCGGAAAAGATTTTAATTATTCGGTAAGCGGTAACTTTACCTATGCCCGTGAAAAGGAACTTCATTATGAGCGGGCTACACATACCAGTTCCTGGGATCGTTGGATCAACGGACGTGAAGATCGTTACAAAGGTAGAATGTGGTTATATGAATATAAAGGACAATATACTTCTCTGGAGCAATATGAAACCGCACCGTTACTTGGTGGCACGCAAGGTAATTCAAAAATGTTGCCGGGCAGTTATGTGATACAGGATTTGAATGGCGATGGAGTAGTTAATTCAAATGACCGGTTACCGGATAACTGGGCTCAAGGTAATTTGAATCCTCCGATGCAATTTGGATTTACTTTGGCCGCCTCTTATAAGTCATTTGACTTGAATGCTCTTTTCCAGGGCGCTGCTGGTTACTCTATCAACTACAGTAATGGTGATATCTGGGGGTATGGACGTTATCCGACTTTGCATGAGAAATTTTTGGATCGCTGGCATACAGCCAATATAACAGATGATCCATACAATCCTGCAACGCAATGGATTTCCGGTTTTTATCCGGCATTACGCAGTAATTTCAGTAATACCACCGATCAATACAGTATTGATATCTGGATTCCTAATGCCGCTTATTTGCGATTGAAGAGTCTGGAACTCGGCTATACGATTCCGCGAAATGTCATTCAGAAGATAGGTCTTTCAAACGTAAGAGTTTTTGTAAACGGTTTTAACCTGTTGACTTTCTGTAGAAAAGAACTAAAACAAGCGGATCCCGAGCGTGAAGAACGTAGTTGGAATGCTAATGCTGCTTATCCATTGATGAAAACATACAACATTGGATTTAATGTTAATTTTTAAAGAGTTATGAACATGAAGAAAAATATAATATCAGTATTAACCTGTTGTCTGCTGTTTACTTTTTCCGGATGTAATAAATTCCTTGAACTGGAATCACTTGAAAAAGTAAGTGCTGATCAATTATTGAGTAGTGAGGGTGGATTGAATACTTTGCTGGCAAGTATGTATAATGCAATGCCTATCGAAGATTTTGTATACCGTCCGAATCAGGGATTTAATTTACACTCTTCGATGGGAGTGGATCGTATGATTATGTCTTCGTTCTATACGGATGAAAGTACCCGTAGTGACGGTGATCAGGGAATCGGACATTGGGATTTTGACTATTGGCCATATGAACACATCCGTGAAGTCAATAAATTTTTCGAAAACATCGAAGCAGCAAAAAATGGAGGAACGATTACCGATGCGGAATATAGTCACTTGAAAAGTGAGGCTCATTTTGTACGGGCGTATATCTATTTTGGTCTGGCGAAACGGTTTGGAGGTGTTCCTCTGATCGACAAGGTCTTGGATAATGACTATATCCCGGGAAGTGCTAATGAGGCGTTGTATATTCCGCGTAGTACGGAAAAACAAACCTGGGAGTTTGTGTTGAAAGAATGTGATTTGGCGATTGAAAATCTTCCTACAGAACCAGCAGGTTACCGGGCTTCCAAATGGGCGGCTTACGGTTTGAAATCAAGAGCTGCTCTTCATGCAGCTTCATTGGCTAAATACTGGAATCGCGCTCCATTGGCTGGTGATGCGGTTAATCAAAAGTTGGTTGGAATGGATCCTGCTGATGCCGACTTTTTTTACAACGAATGTCTGAGCGCTTCAAAAGCAATTATTGAGAACTCGGGTAAATCGTTATATATGCCGAATCCGAGCAGTCCTGAAGAGGCAGCAAAGAATTTCCAGGAACTGTTTCTTAACAAACATGATGAAATTATCTTCAGTAAGGCTTATCTGGATGGTATGGTTGTGAATTATCAGGGACATAGTTATGATGTTTATTACAGTCCGTCACAAGGTAATCCGGGATTCAATAAATTCGGACGTTTCAATCCGACATTGGATATTGTAGATCTTTTTGAAGATTATACGGATGATGGCACAGGAAAGAGCGCTAAGATTGTTACCCGTACAGATGGGAAGGAAGATTTTACGGTTGCTGATCCACGTGATTTAGACCTCTCTATTCCATTTAAAAAGTATGATAATCTGTATGAGCCTTTTAAAGGGAAAGATGCTCGTTTGTTGGCCAGTGTGATTGTTCCGGGTGCTCAATTCAAGACAAACACGATTGTTATTCAAGGTGGAATGATCAAGGCGGATGGTACACCTCTGGTCTATGCTGATGGGAATGATGTAGGAAAAGACGGGAAACGTTATTATGCGTTTGGAGCTGAAGGCTCTGCCGGTTTCTCCGGTTTCTTTGGTATGGGACGTAAAGATGATGCTAACTTTACATCAACAGGTTTTACTGTAAGAAAGTATTTACAAGAAGGTAAAACATTGGTTGGTCGTGAAAACTCTTCTACCACCAGTTGGATTGATATGCGTTTGGCGGAGATCTATCTCAATTATGCCGAAGCAGCAGTAGAGAGCGGAAAAGGCGATATGGCGTTAGCAGCCAATCTGATCAATGCCTTGCGTCGTAGAGCCGGTCATACGGATAATATTCCTGCTACATTAGCGAATATACTGAAAGAGCGTCAGGTTGAGTTAGCCTTTGAAGGCTTCCGTTATTGGGACCTTGTTCGTCGTCGTGAATACCATACCGTATTCAGCAGCGGTCGTCGTAAAGCTTTAGTTCCGTTGATCGACCTTCGTGAAGAGCAACCTAAATACATCTTTGTTCGTGCGAACTTCTATTACGATGAATATGCCGGTGGGCGTACTTTCCAGACTTACCGTTATTATAAGTCTATCCCTGGTAGAAATACGAACAACTTAGTAGAAAACCCGCAGTATTAATCTTAAAAAAATCAAGAACATGAAAAGAGTAATCCATATATGCTGGTTAATACCATGTCTTCTTTTAGCCTTCGTCTCGTGCGAAATTGATAATTATGACGGTCCGAATGCTTCATTCTCGGGTCAGATAAAAGATGCGGCGACAGGTGAGCCTGTCGGGACAGATATTCAGAACGGCTCTGTGATGCAAGTCTATGAACTGGGTTGGGAAACCCCTACGGCACAGACTTGGGTGATAAAACAGACCGGAGAGTTCCAGAATGATATGGTTTTTGCCGCCCGGTATGATCTGGTATTTGAGAATTGTAATTTTTATCCGTTTAAGATGGAGAATTTTGAGATCAAAAAAGGGAAGAACACCCATGATTTTGAAGTGACTCCTTATATCCGGATTAAAAATCCGAATATTATACATGATGCAACCAATAAGCGTATCATAGCCACATTCTCCCTTGAAGGAGGTAAACCGGAGGTATTGCTTAGTGCCATCCGTTTATATGCCTTTACAGATATGTATGTGGGCGAACAGGTGAAATTCAGTACAAAAGGGGAAAATTTCAGCCGGAATTTCAGTCCTGCACAGACGATCGACGGAACGACGTATACGCTTTCGATCGATCTGGAGGAAAATGCTGATCAGTTCAAATACAGCCGGAATTATTACTTCCGTATTGGAGCCTTGTCGAGTGTGCCTAATGTAGGAACAATCCGGCATAATTATTCACCATTGGTTGTTATAGCACTTTAATACACTATCCGACAATTATAAGTTGCGTTACTGATGCGTTCATTCCTGATTCGGGGCGTGAAGGGAGATTGTATTACCTTTACGTTCCCGTATCGGGAAATGAAAAGAACTCAAACAAAATGTAAATGACATGAAGAAATTTTTATTACTATTGGCAGGATGCCTGTTTGTCCTGCAGTTTCAGGCCGTAAACCTGGAATCGATTTATACCCAACGACCCAATGACCCGGAAGCATTTTATTTCACACCGGAGAATTACAACATCAAAGCCGATGGAAAAACGGATGTATCGGAAGCCTTACAGGCTGCTATTAATCAGGTCAAACGTGAAAAGAATTTTGGTATTCTGTTTATTCCGGAAGGGAAATACCTGATCAGCCGGACGATCTATATCCCGAATGCCATTCGTCTAATCGGTTATGGAAAGAAAAGACCTGAGTTTATATTGGCAAAGAATTCTCCCGGCTTCCAGCAGGAAGTACCGGATGATAAAGGAAAAGCCAGTTATATGTTCTGGTTTACCGGTGGAACAGTCGAGCCGGGACAACCGATTCGCGATGCCAATGCCGGCACATTCTACAGCGCTATGTCGAATATCAACCTTCGGATAGAAGATGGTAATCCGCATGCAGTGGGGCTTCGTACTCACTTTGCGCAACATAGTTTTGTGAATCATATTGCCGTGTATATCGGCAAAGGCAAAGCCGGACTTTTTGATGTGGGAAATGAACTGGAAAACATGGCTTTCTACGGAGGAGATTATGGTATTTATACCACTAAAGCATCACCGGGATGGCCTGTTATGATGGTAGACGCCTATTTCGAAGGACAACGCAAGGCGGCTATCAAAGGGCAGGAGCCAGGATTGGCCATTGTGAATATGCATGTAAAGAAGGTTCCTACCGTATTTGAGATCGACCCCGAACATGCCGAGCGGTTGTATATTGAAAACAGCCGCTTTGAAGATGTGAGTGGCCCTGCTATTATTGTCAGCAATCACGACAACAGTAATAACCAGATCACTTTACGGAATGTAGACTGCCGCAATGTCCCGGTATTGATGAAATACAGGCGTACAGGAGAAGAATATCCTGTTTCTCATAAACTATACCATATCAATGATTTTGCACATGGACTACAACTGGATGCGTTAGATGCCCGTCCCGAATACCGGACTGTCGGTGATATTATTCCGATCCAGAAGATGCCGGATGTATTGGCAAGAGATATCCCGGAACTTCCCGGTATGGAAACATGGGTAAATGTACGTGATCTGGGTGCAATAGGCGATGACAACGCCGATGATACCAAAGCGTTTCAGGATGCCATCGACCGCTATGAGGTTATTTATGTACCTCAGGGGTGGTATCGGTTTACGGAGACACTTAAAATGAAGCCAAATACCAAACTGATCGGACTACATCCGTTTGGCACACAGTTTCGTTTGGCGGAAAGCACACCTGCATTCAGTGGGTTCGGGACTCCTAAACCGCTGCTCGAATCTTCGGAAGGGGGATTAAATATGTTTAACGGTATCGGTATTAATACCGGTGGCTACAACTACCGTGCGGTAGGTGTGAAATGGATGGCCAATGCCGACTCTTACCTGAATGATATTAAGTTTGTCGGAGGACACGGAGGGATGTCTAAACCTCGTCCGGGAGAACCGGCACAACAAGGTTACCGTCAGAATACACCTCGCATCAGTTCACCGTATAATCCGGTTAGCGCAACCGGGATGGATCTGGCTTGGGACAACCAGTACTGGAGCTTCTGGATCACCAATAACGGTGGTGGAACTATTAAAGACGTCTGGACTGCATCAACCTATGCAACGAACGGGCTCTATATAAACAATACAAGTACACCGGGACGGATTTATTTGATGTCGCTCGAACATCATGTGCGTAATGAAGCCCGGCTGAAGAATGTCTCCAACTGGAAAATATATGCATTCCAGTTCGAAGAAGAGAGTCGTGAAAGCCAGTACTGTCAGCCGATCGAACTGGAAAACTGTTCCAACCTGATGATTGCCAACTTATATATGTTCCAGGTGATCAGGGTCAATACCCCCTATCCACAATCGATTCGTACCTGGAACTGTAAAGATGTTGAAATCATCAATTCTCATAACTATGCCCAAACAAAATATACGACAGTCAATCCGCTTTATGATATTAACCGTGGGATAGATGTTCGCCCATGGGATTTTCAACGCCTGTATATCAGAGGGGATGAAAAACGTATAACCCCGTTAATCCATGCGGTCGGGAAAGTAGAAGAATTGGCAAAAGGCTTTGAGTATGCCGAAGGAATCGCCCGGGATAGCAAAGGGAATATATACTTTTGCGAGCACCGTTTGCGCAGGATTTACAAATGGTCGGTAGAGACAAACACCCTTTCGCTTATTGCTGATTTCCCATGGAAACCGTCTAATCTTGCCGTAGACACGCAGGATAATCTCTTGGTCTCATTCCGTTATGACCCACAACCGGGATATATGATCGATGGAAAACAGGAAGCATTTGAACCGTTGCCTGACGGAAGTGGTACTTCGTATGCCGGATATGGCAACGGAACGTCTCCGATGTTGTTCTATTCCATCAATCCCGACAATCCGGAAGAGACGATGAAACCATTGGAATTAATTCCGATGGGACAAATAAAAAATGTAACTAAAGCCCTATATCCATCTAATCGTCGTCGGGATCGCCATGATTTTAATACGGTCTCTGTATATAAACCGGAGAAATGTTTCGTGGCGCCCGACGGCAAAACGATCATCCCACAGTACTTCGATCTGGCTCGTTGTGGAGCATTGCATGAAGCCTACCCCGGACAACCGGTTTACGGTCATGATGAGTACCGTAAACGGACTGTACGCATGGATGTCGCACAGGATGGATCGACCTCCAATCTGAAATACTTTGTCGAGTGGGGCGAATACTGCTCTGCCGTGGATAAAGAAGGGAATGTTTACATTGCCGACGGACATATCCATGTCTTTGATAAAGAAGGAAACAGCAAAGGAATGATTGAAGTCCCGGAGCGTCCGACGGCCATTCAATTTGGAGGAAAGGATGGAAACACGCTGTTTATGACTGGACGGACAAAGTTCTACAGTCTGCGTTTAAAATAAAAGTTATATAGTTTTAGTACATAGATTAGTAGATGAAATGATCGACAGGGACTGAACTATTGTTCGGTTCCTGTTGAGTCATCTGTTTGAAGATCGTCGCTCAAGACCTTGATCTAAAATGGAGAGACTGTTAAGGTATCCTTTGAAAAAACTCTTTTTCGTTTTGCTCTTTGTATGAGGTATTTGTTCTGTAGAAAAAATATTGGGAGGAGCAAAAAGAGGAATCCCTCATGGGATCTGATTTGAATAATCCCCGGTGAAGCAAATAAAATAAGCGGCTGGGGATTATTTAGATTCACATAAGTCCGGAAGAAACTGTTGTTGCAGATGGAAGAAAATAGGAAGATAGTGAAGGCGAACGCCACAGGGATTTGGCCTTCGGAAAATCTTCAAAAATTACACAATCTGAAGACAAATATTTATATCGAAAATTCATGTTAATTAAACAAAGCGAGTGAAATTAGCCCAGTATAATATGTATTTTTGCTTGCACCCGTTTCTTATCGATAACCCTAAATGCAAGTCATGAAATAAATTATGTAAGATCAATTTGAATAAATAAAACTTACAGCGATTATATATATTCATTTAAATTAGTTGTATGAAAAGTCAGGAATTACGCAAATTAGCCCCCGAACTCGACTCCCTCCGTTTAGGGAGTGGATGGAAAATAGAAGAGTTGAGTCGACCTCAGATCATTGTTGAAAGCAGTTATGGACATAGTCATCCGGGTAGTGCCCATCTTGATACATTAGTGAAAGCCGCCGGAGAAGCCATTTATGAAGGTGGAGGCCGCCCCGCGAATTATTATGTCACAGATATTTGTGACGGCGAAGCGCAGGGGCATGATGGAATGAATTACTCGCTGGTATCCAGGGATATGATGGCTGCGATGATTGAGATTCATGTCAATGCAACTCCTTTTGATGCCGGAGTCTTTATCACCAGTTGTGATAAGTCGGTCCCGGCTCATCTGATGGCTATGGCGCGGTTGAATATGCCCGCTGTGTTTATGCCAGGAGGAATCATGAAGGCTGGGCCTAATCTACTGACTCTGGAGCAGATCGGGAAATACAGCGCCATGTACGCGCGCAAGGAGATCACCGAGGAGCAGTTTATGGCCTATAAGCGTGATGCTTGTCCTTCC
This sequence comes from Parabacteroides sp. PF5-9, assembly GCF_029893105.1. Taxonomy (GTDB): domain Bacteria; phylum Bacteroidota; class Bacteroidia; order Bacteroidales; family Tannerellaceae; genus JARXWG01. The sequence goes on from NZ_JARXWG010000001.1 coordinate 78,033, forward strand.
TGTGGAGCCTGCTCTTTTATGGGGACGGCCTCGACGATGCAGATCATGGGAGAAGCATTGGGACTGGCCTTGCCCGGATCGGCATTGATCCCTTTCCAGACTGGTGAGTTGGAACTGGCCGCACAACGCGCAGCTATTCGCGCGCTCGAATTGGTAAAGGAGGGGATTAAGCCATTGGATATTCTGACGCAGAAGGCTTTTGAAAACGCCATCATGGTACATGCGGCCATTGCAGGGTCGAGCAACAGCCTGTTGCATATGCCGGCAATCGCCCATGAGGCGGGGTTGGAGTTGCCACCTGAATGGTTTGATGAGATTCATCGCAAAGTTCCTTTCCTGTTGAATATTCGCCCAAGCGGGTATTGGCCGGGAGAGTATTTCTGGTATGCGGGAGGGACTCCGGCGATTATGGAAGAGATCAGAGAGTTTCTTCATCTGGATGCACTGACAGTCACCGGAAAAACAGTCGGGGAGAACCTGGAGGAATTGAAACAAAACGGTTATTATGAGAATTGTTATCGATATCTGCCGGCGCTGAATGTCACGAAGGAAGAGATCATCAAACCGATCCATCAGCCGATACGGGCACAGGGGGCAATAGCGATACTGAAAGGTAATCTGGCTCCTGAAGGGGCAGTGGTCAAACATTCGGCGGTCTCTCCTAAGCTGATGGAAGTCACTCTAAGGGCACGTGTATTTGATAATGAAGAAAGTGCTTTACAGGCTGTACTTCAAAAGCAGATCGTTCCCGGCGAAGCTGTATTTATCCGCTATGAAGGGCCAAAGGGGAGTGGTATGCCGGAGATGTTTTATACCACGGAAGCCATTGCGTCGGATGCCGAACTGATAGAGTCTGTGGCTTTGATTACCGACGGACGTTTCTCCGGGGCAACGCGTGGCCCGGCTATCGGACATGTCTCCCCTGAAGCGAGCGAAGGGGGCCCGATTGCATTGGTCGAAGACGGTGATTTGATTCGGGTAGATATTCCAGCCCGAAGTTTAAATATTATTGGTATCAACGGTGAAGAGAAGAGTCCGCAGGAGATAAGCCGGATATTAGCCGAACGCCGTAAAGAATGGCTCAAACCCGAACCGATGTACAAAAAAGGAATCTTAAGAACATATACCCGGAATTGCGTATCCCCAATGAAAGGGGGGTATATGGAGTAAGTGACCTCTCCTCGAACCCCTCTCCACAAGAGAGGGGCTGGTTTCTATTGGTTTTTATATTTGTTGCTATTCCTTTTCCCCTCTCTTGTGGAGAGGGGGTCAGGGGAGAGGTGTTATTGCGTCACTTTTACACAAACCATTTTGGCTTGGTCGCGCACCAACAGTTTGCCGTCGGCCAACGCTATAGGAGCCCAGTTCTGTGTACCGCCTCCCATTCGTGCCATTCCATCTTGATTAACTCCTCCTTCCGACAACACATCTGCTTTTGAGATTTGTTTAAAGGCTGTCGGATCAGGTTCTATAAGATACAGGGTTTTTAGGCCGTCAGTTGCCAGAATCAAACCGTCGGCAAGGATCATACTGCCGCGGTCGAAATTAGGGTTACGTCCGGTTTTCCACATGATTTTCCCGTTCATATCCATACATACAAGGCCATCCCGTTTTTGATTGGTGCGGAACATGGCATAAAAGTAACCGTTGTGGAACAGCGCCGGTTTTGTTTGATCGCCGAACTCCAGTGTTGTAAAGAGTTCTGTTGTATCAAACGTACCATCGTTTTTCTTATTTACCTGTATCATGGTCGCGCCACGTTCGTATCCTCCTACAATCAGTAATTTATTGTTTCCCGCGTCAGTAGGACAGGCTACGGAGATATGGCAATCCCAATCCGCATATTTCCAAAGCGTTTTTCCTGTTGCCGGATCTAATCCTACCACACTCCCTTTTGTTACGGGCGCACCGGCATGTCCGAAGGGATTGGTAGAAGAATTAACGATGACGACATGATCTTCTCCATGAATTTTCATAATCTTCGGACTTACATAGCTTTCGTTACCAAGATTAGGGGTTTTCCAGGCAATTTCACCGGTTTGTTTTTTGTAGGCTACAACACCTGCATCCGGAGCCATTGAAGCGATGATCAATAGATCACCGTAAATGACCGGACTTTGTGATACACCCCATATCGGTGGGTTCTCTCCGCCGAAATCTTTCCATACATTTTTATTCCAGACGGGTTTTTGTGTCTGGATATCGAAACAATAAAGGTCTCCATATGCTCCGCAGGCGTACACATGTTTATCATCAACAATCGGTACGCTTCGTGATCCGGGAAATGGAATTTCTCCCGGTGAATCGTAACTGAATTTCCAGAGTTCCCGACCTGTATTCAGGTCGAAGCACCGCATAATATCCCCGGTCTCATCATCTCTGTCGAGCAGGTATACTTTACCGTTTTTAACTACAGGGCCTCCATATCCGATACCCACATTAACCGACCATAATACTTCCGGTCCGCTCTCCGGCCAGCTTTTCAGTAATCCTTTTTGGGGAGATTTACTGTCTCTGTCGGGACCCAGGAACTGTGGCCAGTCCTGTGCATTTGCTATCGGTGAGATAGCTAAAAATGCCATGATTACTACAAGAAAATGTTTTGTTTTCATCTGTCGTTTTTTTAGTTTGTATGAAGTGATTAACATAAACTGAAATGAAGGATTACAGAAGCCGTGTAGGCGCAATATTATTGCGCCACTTTCAGGCAAAGCATTTTTTCCTGGTCGCGAACCAATAGTTTGCCGTCGGCCAAAGCGATCGGCGCCCAGTTCTGGCCATTTCCAAGTATTTCTGCTGAAGAGATCGCTTTAAATGCAGTTGGATCAGGTTGTATCAGGTAAACCCCTTTTAATCCGTTGGTGGCTAAGATTAACCCGTCGGCAAGGATCATGCTTCCACGGTCGAAATCAGGATTGCGGTTGGTTTTCCACATGATTTTCCCATTCATATCCATACATACCATACCGTCGCGTTTCTGATTGGTGCGGAACATGGCATAGAAGTAGCCGTTGTGGAAGAGAGGCGGTTTAGTCTGGTCGCCGAACTCCAGTGTGGTAAACAATTCGGAGGTATTGAATGTCCCATCACCGTTTTTATTCACCTGAATCATGGTCGCTCCACGGTCATATCCACCGGCGATCAATAGTTTGTTATCTCCGGCTTCAACAGGGCAAGGAACGGAAATGATACATTCCCAATCGGCAAACGTCCACAAGGTTTTTCCTGTGCGGGGGTCTAAGCCAACGACTTTCCCTTTGGTTTTCGGAGCGTCCGGATCTGTATAAGCATTGGTAGACGAAGCGACCCATACCACATGGTCTTCACCATGGATTTTCAAGACTTTCGGACTGACGTAACTAACATTCCCCAGATTAGGCGTTTTCCAAACTACATCACCCGTCAGTTTATTATAAGCGACTACACCGGCATCCGGTGCTTGTGAAGCAACGATAAGCAGATCATTATAAATAACCGGACATTGTGAGATGGCCCACATAGGGATATTACCTCCGCCATAGTCTTTCCATATATTTTTCTTCCAAACGACTTTCTGTGTATTGATATCAAAACAATACAAATCGCCGTAAGGACCGCTTGAGTAAACGTGTTTGTCGTCGACCACCGGTACGCTTCTCGATCCGGGGAACGGGATATCTCCGGGGGCATCGTAACTGAACTTCCAGAGTTCTTTCCCATTTTGTAGGTCGAAACACCGCATGATATCACCTGTTTCGTCTCTGTCTAATAGGTAGACTTTGTTGTTCTTAACAACAGGTCCGCCATATCCGATACCGACATTGACCGACCATAATACTTCGGGACCTCCTTCGGGCCAACTTTTCAATATCCCTTTCTGAGCCGATTTACTGTTTCTGTCGGGTCCAAGAAACTGAGGCCAGTCCTGTGCATTAACAATCGGACAGGCCGAAAAAATAAAGAGAGTCGCAATTGCTACTAAGAAGTAATTTGTTTTCATCTGTTTTTTATCTATAAGATAATGTTATGTTTAGTCTGATCAGAGCCGGTCAATATGTGCAATGATGGTTTCTTCAAACCGGATTTTTAACCATACAAATATGAAAGGATTTATCTCTCATCGATTTAAACTTTTCGCTAAAACGAAGAATTTTGGCTTAAACACGAAAAAAGGTTATTAGGGGATGAATGTTGTATAAGGGCTAATGGATTGAATATTGGGTGATTTTAAGAGTTATTCTGCGTTTTTCCTGTGAACTTCCATTATATTTGTCAATATAAACTTAATCACTATAACATTATGAAAAACATTTCAAGAAGAACAGCGATCAAAACCGCATTGGCAGGAGGTGCTGTTGCGGCCGTATCCGGCCTTTCTTCCGTCGCTGCTGCCACATCTGTGAATCTCCCGGCTTATCCCCCGTTAAAAGGGAATGTGCGTCATTCGGTCAGCAAATGGTGTTTTGGCGACATCGAGTTGAACGAATTTTGTGAAATATGTAAACGGATCGGTATCCAGTCTATTGAGTTATTGGATCCGCCCGAATGGGAGATTGTTCAGAAGCACGGATTGACGGTCGCTATGGCGCAAGGTGCAGAACTTGGGATAGACGATGGGTTTAATGACCCACGTCGTCATGATGAGTTGGTGGCCAGTTATGAAAAGATGATTCCCCGGGTGGCTGAGGCGGGACTGACTAACCTGATCTGTTTTTCGGGGAAACGGAATGGTGTAACCGATTTGCAGGGGTGGGAGAATTGTGAGAAAGGCCTTAAGCGCATTACGCCGATTGCGGAAAAATATAATGTGGTACTGACCATGGAACTGTTAAACAGTATAGGACATAAGGATTACCTCTGCGATCATACGGTATGGGGCGTTGAATTGTGCCGCCGGGTGGGCTCGCCTAACTTTAAGTTGTTGTATGATATCTACCATATGCAGATTATGGAAGGGAATATTATTGAGAATATCCGCCGCTATCATGAATTTTTCTCCCATGTGCATACGGGGGGTAATCCGGGTCGCGCGGAGATTGACGAGACGCAGGAACTCTATTATCCGGCGATTATCAAAGCGTTAATGGATACGGGTTATAAAGGGTTCGTGGGGCAGGAGTTTGTTCCTAAGGAAAAAGATAAAGTCGCATCCTTGGAAAAATGTATCCGTATTTGCGACGTTTAATCGATTGATAACTATCAAACGATCGTTTGACAATTGTCGAACGATCGTTTGACGATTATGGAATGATCATTTGACAATTGTCAAATGATTTTTTTGTTCAATAGTTCTCTTTCATTGGTTCAAAATAGGATTGCGGATGTTCGCAAGCCGGACATTTCTGTGGGGCATCTTTCCCTTCATGCACGTATCCGCAATTGCGGCATTGCCATTTAATCGGCTCTTCTTTATTGAATGCTTCGCCTTTTTCGATATTTGCGAGCAGTTTACGGTAACGTCTTTCGTGTTCGGCCTCTACCTTGGCGATCATACGAAAAGCGATAGCGACAGCCTTAAAGCCTTCTTCTTCGGCAATATCGGCCCAGGCAGGGTATAATTCCGCCCATTCTTCATTCTCTCCGGCAGCGGCAGCGGCCAGATTTTCCATCGTATTGCCGATGATTCCTGCGGGGAAAGTGCCGGTGATTTCCAACATACCGCCTTCCAGGAATTTGAAGAATCGTTTGGCATGTTCTTTCTCTTGTTCGGCAGTCTCCAAAAAGACGCCTGCAATTTGTTCATAACCTTCTTTTTTGGCGACACTTGCAAAAAAGGTGTAACGGGTTCTTGCTTGTGATTCTCCTGCAAATGCTTTTAACAGGTTCTGCTCTGTACGAGTCCCTTTAATACTTTTTTCCATATTGTTATTTTTTAAAATGTGTGAAGAATAATCGCTGTATATTTATTTCTGTTCAAATGTAAAGATTCGGTTCGAGAATCTCTCTCATCGGAAGTGAAATTCTATTTATGCGTTGATAAATATAATCTATAATGAGTGAATCTTTTCGTTCAATGGGTTATTATAAAATGTGATCCATCCTATTGAATAACTCTTGAAAGCGCTGAATTGTTCGCTGTTTGTCTTCATTTTTTACGTTTTTGAAGCGACAAAAAAAGGCCTCCCTCGGGGAGACCTTCTCTTGAGATATCTGATTAATCTATTTTTTATTTGGCGTAACTTACCGAGCGTGTCTCACGGATAACCGTGATCTTTACCTGTCCCGGATAAGTCATTTCGTCCTGAATCTTCTTCGCGATCTCATTAGAGAGACTTTCGGTATCTTTATCATCGATCTTATCGGCACCGACGATCACGCGTAGTTCACGTCCGGCTTGAATCGCATATGTTTTAACCACTCCCGGATACGATAAGGCTAATTGTTCCAGGTCGTTCAGACGTTTGATATACGCTTCTACAATCTCACGACGTGCACCCGGGCGAGCGCCTGAGATGGCATCACATACCTGAACGATGGGGGCTAATAATGATTGCATCTCGACTTCGTCATGGTGGGAGCCAACCGCATTGCAGATATCGGGTTTTTCTTTGTATTTTTCACAAAGTTTCATCCCCAGTATGGCGTGTGGCAATTCCGGCTCGTCATCGGGTACCTTACCGATGTCATGTAATAATCCGGCGCGTTTGGCTTTTTTGGGATTCAAGCCAAGTTCTGAGGCCATAACAGCACATAAATTGGCTGTTTCACGGGCATGCTGAAGCAGGTTCTGTCCGTAGGAAGAGCGGTATTTCATCTTTCCGATTAAACGGATCAATTCGGGATGTAATCCGTGAATACCCAAGTCGATAACTGTTCGTTTTCCTGTTTCAACCACTTCTTCTTCGACTTGTTTACGCACTTTGGTAACGACCTCTTCAATACGAGCCGGATGGATACGTCCGTCTTGTACCAGTTGATGTAAAGCCAACCGTGCGATCTCGCGGCGAATCGGGTCAAATCCTGAAAGGACAATCGCTTCAGGGGTGTCGTCGACAACGATTTCAATACCTGTTGCGGCTTCTAAGGCGCGTATATTCCGTCCTTCGCGGCCGATAATACGTCCTTTTATTTCGTCTGAATCGATATGGAATACGGTAATGGAATTCTCTATGGCTGTCTCGGTAGCCACGCGTTGAATCGACTGAACGACTATTTTCTTCGCTTCTTTATTGGCGGTCATTTTAGACTCTTCAACAATTTCGTTGATGTAATAGGCCGCCTGCGTTTTTGCTTCTTCTTTCAGCGATTCAATCAGACGTTCTTTCGCTTCACTGGCGGATAATCCGGAGAGTGTTTCGAGTTGTTCGACTTCGCGCTGATGGATTTTATCCAACTCTTGTTTCTTTTTCTCGATGACTTCCAGTTGGGCGTTAAGATTCTCTTTCACAGCCTCTACTTCGTTGTTCTTGCGTTGAAGCTCATCCTGACGTTGGTTCATTGTCATCTCGCGCTGTTTCAACTTGGCTTCAACCGATTGGATCTTTGCATTCCGTTGTGAGACCTGTTTCTCCAGATCAGCTTTTAAGTGTAGGAATTTCTCTTTGACTTCCAGCAACTTATTCTTTTTAATAACTTCGGCTTCCTTTTCTGCTTCACGAAGGAGTGAATTGTACTTCGATTTGAAAAGGAAACGCATCGCTATCCACATAAGGAGACCTCCGAGGATAAAGGTCACCAATGATATAATTAGATACATTTCCATTTGACTAATAATTAATTATAAATTTATATAAACATAAAAGCACTACTAGTGCACGGCAAAACCGTGTCAAGCAGTGCGGAAAAATAGTTTCTAATAAGTGGATAATTACTTCTCCTCCAAGAACATCTCCAACTCTTTTGTGAGTTGAATGATTTTCTCTGCATAAGGGCTCGTATCATTCTTTTGTTCCAATTGTAGATTATTCATAGACAATTGGAAAGCAACCATCGCCAGTAAATCTTTTACATCCAGATCAGATTTATCAAACTTTTGCCGGTATTGTATAATCTTGTTACGGATTTGCTTCGCAGCATCCCTTGCTAATTCTTCATCGCCTCTATTGATCCAAAGACCATAATTCTTTTCAGCAATCTCTAAATGTATCAGAAATTTATCGTCCATCGCGCCTATTCATTTAACAATGCAATGCACTTATCTACTTCCCGCACTAATTTCGATAACTGCGTCCGTGCCTTTTTTATTGCTTTTTCATCTGTTGAAAAGACTCTGGCCGTAAGCATATTATCGCATTTGGCGTGCAACTCTTCAATCAACTGTTGTGCTTGCTGTAACTCATTCTCTTTTTTTTTCAGAATATCGGAAAGTTCGTCAATCTTAAGCTTTTGTTTATCACAAAAGGCTATCAAATCACGAACCCTTACCTCAAATACAGCTAACAATCTTTCTTGATCTTCGGTCATTTCACACCAAATTCTATACAAAAGTAGATTTAATCATTGAATTAACCAACTCTCACTTTAATTATTTTGATACGAAGCGTTTAAACAAACAAAAGGCCGTTCAACAAATTGAACAGCCTCCTTCATGCTTTCAATCGTTTGGACTGATTAAATCAGCGCAACGAATAATTCACCTTCAACCTCTTCAAAAGACAATTTACCCTCTTTTGCTAACCAGCCGATTGCGGCATATAAGTCTTTGTCGGCTTTGATTTTGGTTGCTTTCTTAACATCTTTAACACTTGTTTTGCCTCGTTCATTTAATGTATTCCATACGAGGCCGGCATTGGTTCCAATTAATTCAATCATCTTTGGGTTTACATTTTGTTTAACAGTCGCAAATTTAGAGATTTATCTATTACAACAAAAAAAAAGATATGTTTTTTAGCATAAAACCGTTGTTTTTTAACAAAGCAACTTTTATTAACAGATCACAGGATGATCTCTTGTTGCCGGGAGGAGGTGATTAGAATAGTCCGGACATCCGACACGGAAGCATATTGTTTGAGCAGTGTCAAGGCATATTGTCCGGCTTCAACGAGCCCGTTATAACCCGAATAACCGTTGATGATCATTAATAAAGAGGAGGTATTTAAGTCGATTTTGGTGCGTTCTTCATCGCTTGTCGGTGTACCGACTCCCCCTTTATGGTCTCGATATACGGGCAATCCTTCGATATTCAGTATCCCCCGGCCGATCGCTTGATAAGGTTCCCCTTCCTGCCCAACTCCTAAAACAAGTTCCCCTTCTATTTTATCCGCATCAAAACCGCCAATGGAGTATCCTGTTTTTAGCGAAACAAGGTTGATGATATCAACGAGTGTATCTATCTGATAAAGGGGGAGTTCTCTGAAAATTCGTCTTCTTAATGCCTCTGCCGAAGGACGATAGCGATTGGGATCTTTGCCCAGTTTTTTATAGGCTTGGCGGGTGGCCCGAATAGGTTCCCATTTATTCAACTCTTCCAATTTCCCTGTTTGACGGATATACTTTTCCATTTCAGTGATTTCTTGCCACAGTGTGGTGTCGGAAGGTGTATTTTTCACCATACAAGAGAGGGTTAACACATGCAAATCGGGGCATACCTTTTTTATTTCTTCAGCGATTGAAACTTGTATCATAATAGCTTATACGCGGTTTTATTTCATCCATATACCGGAAAGCATCCGTCCGCTTAATAGACCGGATCGCCGGGCAGAAAAGAAATCCTCCTGCTGACAGACTGTACAAAGACAGGCCATTTCTATCTGCTTGAAAGGTACTCCTGCCTCTTCTAATTGCAACCGGTTCGCTTTCCATAAATCGATATGTGCTTTTTGGGTTTTCGGATGGCGGGAGAGTATCGATTGCATATCCTGTCGGGCAGCAACAAAGGCATCGACGACCTCTTCGCCCACTTCAAAATGGTGCTGGCAGATCGAAGGGCCTATCCCGGCAAAAAGTGTTTGAGGGTCGCAGCCGAATTGCTTTTTCAGTTGCAATACGACTTTTTGGGCGATCTGTCCGACTGTCCCACGCCAACCGGCATGAACAGCGGCTACGACTTGTTTTTCGGGCGAATAGAGTAGGAGAGGGACACAATCGGCTGTCGATACGGCGATGCAAATCTCCGGTTGATTGGTGATCAGTGCATCCACTCCATATAACTGTCTGTTTTGTTCTTCGGCAGATAAAGAGAGAAAAGAGGAATCGATTTTCAGCATATTGACACCGTGTACCTGATAAGGGACAACTAGTTTTTCGACATCAATGGATAAGCCATTGGCCAGTCGTTGACGATTTGTTCGTACAGCTACCGGGTCATCCTCACAATACGCTCCTAAATTAAGGCTTTTGTAACTCCCTTGACTGACTCCCCCATGAATGGTTGAGACAAAATGGGAAATGGAATTTTCCCTACTCAGTTGTGTAAACTGATAGAGCCTGAGACCATCAACTGTTACCGTTTTCATCTTCCCAATCCTCCTCCCAGTCGTCGTATTCTTCATAATCGTCATCGTCATCCTCTACAGCTACCGGCATGATGAAATCGTCATCGGGAAGCGACTTCACATCAATCTGTTTATGAACAATCCGTTCGACTTCATGGAATGTCTCTTTATTCAGTTCTTTCCATAACAGATCTTTCAACTCCATTAATCCTATATTGGCTATGGACGAGATGAAGACATACGGAATGTTTTCAGGTAATTCTTGCGAAAGGGCTTCGATCAACTCCTCATCCAGCATATCACTTTTGGTAATTGCCAGTACGCGGCGTTTATCGAGCAGATCGGGGTTGTATTTCACCAACTCATTATGTAAGATCTCATACTCTTTCCGGATATCGTCGGCATCGGCCGGAACCATAAAGAGCAATAATGAATTGCGTTCGATATGGCGTAAAAAGCGTAATCCCAATCCTTTCCCTTCGCTGGCGCCTTCGATGATGCCGGGAATATCAGCCATCACAAATGAGCGGTTATCCCGGTAGCTGACGATTCCCAGATTGGGCTCTAAGGTGGTAAACGGATAGTTGGCAATCTTGGGTTTGGCAGCAGAAACTACAGACAAAAGGGTCGACTTTCCGGCATTAGGAAACCCGACAAGGCCAACGTCGGCCAGTAGTTTGAGTTGCATGATCACCATCCGTTCCTGTGCAGGTTCACCGGGTTGCGAGTACCGTGGGGCCTGATTGGTGGATGATTTGAAATGCCAGTTTCCTAAACCTCCTCGGCCGCCTTGCAACAACATGACCTGCTGTCCGTCTTCCGTCACATCGCAAATAAATTCGCCTGTTTCGGCATCATAGACAACTGTTCCGCAGGGAACTTCAATGATACGGTCTTCCCCGTCTTTTCCGGAACTGCGTTTGGCTGTTCCTCCATTCCCATTGGTGGCCATAATATGCCGTTCATATTTCAGGTGGAGTAGGGTCCAGTAATTCCGGTTTCCCCGAAGATAAACATGACCTCCTCTCCCTCCGTCTCCTCCGTCGGGTCCACCTTTGGGAATATATTTCTCCCTACGGAAATGCGAAGAGCCTCTGCCTCCCTTTCCTGAGCGACAATATATTTTTACGTAATCTACAAAGTTTGATTCAGCCATTTTGTTTTATCTTAGATAATGAGGAACGATTGGCCATGATTTATCCTCATGAGCCAATCGTTGAATTTGTATTTTTTAGGCGTTGATCTCTTCCAACGCTTTTTTGATGCGGTCGAAAATTTCGTCAATTGAACCGACTCCCTGTATAGCGACGTGTTTGCCTTCTTTGATGTAATAATCGGCTAAAGGCGCTGTCTGGCTATGGTAAACTTCCAATCTGGATTTGATGGTTTCCAGGTTGTCATCCGAACGACCTGATACTTTTCCACGTTCAAGTAAACGGTTGATCAACTCTTCTTCTTCAACTTGCAGATTCAGCATCACGCTGACGTCTGTTCCACGTTCGTTCAACATATTCTTTAATGCAATCGCTTGTGGAATTGTGCGGGGAAATCCGTCAAAAATCACACCGTTTGATCCCTTTTTCTCATCCAATACTTTCGCAAGCATATCTACAATTAATTCGTCAGGAACCAACTGTCCTTTTTCAATATAATCTTTTGCGATTTTACCCAGTTCGGTATCGTTTTTCATCTCTGCACGTAAGACATCTCCTGTTGAGATATGTGCCAGACCAAACTGCTCGATGATTCTTTCACTCTGCGTTCCCTTGCCGGAACCCGGTGCACCAAAAATAACTACATTCAACATAATTCGTTTCTCTTTTTTTTAATTACAACTATGATTTTGTGTTTTTCCTTATTCGTTCAATTTATAGATGTCTTTGTAGGAACGCCCCATCTCGTCGTAGTCGAGACCATGCCCAACAATGAAATCGGTAGGGATCTCAAAGCCTACATAATCGGGCTTTAATAACGCTTTAAGTGCTTCCGGCTTAAACAGCATGGTCGCCACACGTACTTCTGCCGCTCCTTCGTCTAATAACTTTTTCATCACAAACTCCATGGTCAGCCCGGTGTCGATAATATCTTCGAGCAAAATAACCATACGCCCACGTATATCTGTCTGAAGCGGAACGATCTCTTTGACTTCTCCCGAGGTAGAGGTCCCTTTGTATGAAGAATAACGGGCAAAAGTCAACTCGTAGGGGCCATCCAGTTCGCGCATTAACTCTGCGGTAAACATAAACGCACCGTTAAGCACACTGACAAATAAGGGATTGGACTCTTTGATATCAGCTTTTATGCGCGTAGCCATTTTAGTGATAGCCTCCCGAATTTCCTGCTCGGTAATAAATAGGCTAAATTCTTTATCTCTCAGACGAATAGTGTCCATAATATGTGTTAAGTTTCGGATGTCAAAGGTACTACTTTTTCAGGGATACACCAAAAAGAGTGGCAATATAGGCATGATAAACGGATCAAAACGGGTGTATGATGTGTGATGATAATGTCGTTTTGATGTTAAAAACGAGTAATTTATGACATTAATCAATAAAAATGCGTTTTTAAATAACGCGCATATCGGTGTTTTTGAGTGAAAAAAGTATACAATTGCAGCTTTTTTGTGCAAAATACGGGTTATTGTTGGCGATTTGTCTGCATCACTTACCCAATTCACCCAAGAGATTTTAAAAATCGTTTGGATGGTTTTGTAAAACCATTTAGAAAACCGTCCAAGGTTATGCAGATGATTTTTTGAAGGGCTGCAACGAGCGATAAAAGTGGGCTTTAAACCGCTTGTTTTTCTCTGGAATAGCTATTTTTTCAGACCCTCAAAAATGGGCGTGTGAGGATAATAATCAACGTGTGAGATAAAAATAAACCCCAAATCCTTGCGTTTTTTTCGACCAGTCCTGCAGTATGCTGCAAATAGGGCAGTCTGGGCTGGGGTAAACTGACATATTGATAAAATTGACACATTGTAACCGTATAAATTTTGATCTGCTCGCTCTGGAAATATCGCAAAGATTATTATACATTTGCCTATTATTAAATCATTCAATAACCGATACCGTTATGATAAAGATTTTTACCAATGAGCAAGCGAAAGAACTTGATAAGTATACGATCCAGAATGAGCCTATCAGCTCGGTCGACTTGATAGAGCGTGCCGCTACGCTGTTTATGCATGAATTTTGCCGGCGCTACTCCAAGCAATCCCGTATTTTTATTTTTGCCGGCCAGGGGAATAATGGCGCTGATGCATTGGCCATTGCCCGTCTGTTGACAGACGAGTCGTATAAGGTGGAGACTTATTTGTTTAATCCGACTGAAAATCTTTCACCGGAATGTCAAACTAATAAAGCGTATTTATTGGAAGAGTTTCCCGATATTCCTTTTCATGAAATTATTGATGATTTCGAACCTCCTCAATTAACCGAAAGAGATATTATTATTGACGGATTATTCGGAACGGGGCTGAACCGCCCACTGACCGGTGGATTTGCGGCGATGGTCGATTATATCAACCAATCCGGCTCTACGATTGTGTCGATCGATATCCCTTCCGGGTTGTTTGGAGAAGACAATAGTGAAAACAATCCGGATGCGATCATTCGAGCGAACCTGACATTGACATTCGGTTCGCCTAAACTGGCTTTTTTCCTGCCTGAGAATGCTCCGTATACAGGGGATTGGAAGGTGTTGGATATCGGTCTGCTCCCCGAGATCGTCGCACGTACTCAGACACCCTATCATTTGATGATGGAAGATGATATTGCCAATCTGATCGAACCACGTAATAAATTTGCCCATAAAGGAATGTTTGGTCATGCATTGTTGGTGGCTGGTAGCCGTGGTAAAACAGGAGCGGCACTTCTTGCTGCGCAGTCTTGTCTTAGAAGCGGGACAGGTTTGCTGACGGTTCATCTTCCGCAATGTGGAGAAACGGTTCTCCAGACAGCGATCCCTGAGGCGATGTTGAGTATCGATCCGCATAAAGATCATTTTACGATGATACCGGAGATACAATCGTATAGTGCAGTGGGTATCGGTCCTGGCCTTGGACAACATACAGACAGTGTGATCGGAATGGAGGATCTATTGAAATCAAGCAGTAAGCCGTTGGTGATTGATGCGGATGGGATTAATATTTTAGCGGCGAATAAACCGTTATTGAGTTATGTTCCTCCACGGAGCATCCTGACTCCTCATCCCAAAGAATTCGACCGGATCGCCGGAGGGAGTACCAATACATTCGAACGGTTACAAAAAGCGACCTCCTTTGCTACTGAATATAAAGTCATACTTGTACTGAAAGGGGCGTATACGGCCATATGTTTGCCCGAAGGTGGGATCTATTTCAATCCGACCGGTAATCCCGGAATGGCTACGGCTGGAAGTGGAGATGTGTTGACCGGTATTATTTTAGGACTGCTGGCGCAAGGCTTTGATTCCAATACGGCTGCCATTTTGGGCGTATTCCTGCATGGAACTGCCGGTGACCTGGCTGCTGCGATGGACTCAGAAGAGAGTTTGTTGGCAAGTGATATTACGGCAATGCTGGGCAAAGCGTATAAACAATTAAGATAACGCGAGTTTCAATATAAAGAGTTATTCCAATTCGTGTAAGATTGGAAGATGGGAACAGTTTGTGTGATCTTTAGATTGTGTAATGTTTGAAGATTTTCCGAAGGCCAAATCTCGCAGGGATTTAATGTGCATAACCCCGGGTGAAGAGGAGCGTAGCGGATCGACCCGGGGTATATAATGAGTGTAACAAACGAACGCCGAAGGTGTTCAATCATCTGCGGTTCAACACCTATCGGCGTTGATTGGAGAATAGTATCTATTCACCGCCCCCCGGGTCGATCCGCTACGCTCCTCTTCACCCGGGGTTATGTACATTTAACGCCTGTGGCGTTCGCCTTCACTCTTTTCACATTTCCTTCCATTTGAAACTTATAACTCACGATAAGATAATAGATCTTTCCATTATAATAGAAGAATCTGTTTTTTACGAAATTAGATAACCGCTTTTCTTTTCTCCGGAAAATGAAAGCGGTTTTTTCTATAGCCCCTGAAAAGGGGCGATTTACTTGCAAATTGTAATCAATTGTTGAAAATATTAGAATATACAACTTGAAGGAGTTGTAATAACTGTTCATTTCAGGCCGTTTTTGAGGGAAACAGAAATAGTTACGATTTGTAAGATGTTTTTTTGTCTGAATTTTTTCGTGCCCCGGAAACCAGCCATATCTTTGCATCAGAAATAAAGATAGACACATAATTGAGAGTAATAAGGTTAACAAATTTAAGAGTAAAAACCCAACCACAAACCCAACCACAACAGAAAACAAATTTAAGAGTAAAAACGACAAAGAAAACCAAAAGAGTAAGAGATTAAAAATGTTTGGAGCTAAGAGTAAAAACCAGATTTAACCAAAAAGAAAAAGACCAAAACAATAAAAATAGCTATATGAGGCTGTCCCTAAATTGGGGCAGCCTTATTTTTGTCTAAAAGGTTCTGCAACTTTTGTGTACTTTTGTATGCGTTAGAACAATTAAAAAAAATGACAGAAGATTCTATTATTTGTGCCGTCTCGACTCCTCCCGGATGTGGAGGGATTGCTGTGATACGTTTATCCGGAAAAGGATCAATCGAACTGGTCGATCAACTGTTCAGAACTCCTTCGGGAACAACCCTGACAGAGAGCCGCCCGAATACGGTTCATTTTGGTGAAATTCTCAAAGACGATAGAACACTGGATGATGTCTTGATCTCCATCTTTCGGGCGCCCCATTCGTTTACCGGTGAAGAGACTGTCGAAATCTCCTGTCATGGTTCCGTCTACATTCAGCAACAGATCCTGCAACTATTGATTGAAACAGGTGCACGTTCGGCTTTACCCGGCGAATTTACCCAGCGCGCTTTTCTGAATGGAAAAATGGATCTAAGCCAGGCTGAAGCGGTAGCCGATCTGATCGCCTCCACCTCTGCCGGGCAACATAAACTTGCTCTGAACCAAATGCGGGGAGGATTCAGTAATGAACTGGTTAAATTACGTAGCCAATTACTCGATTTTACTTCTTTAATTGAGCTCGAACTCGATTTCAGTGAAGAAGATGTGGAGTTTGCCGACCGGAGCAATCTTCGTCAGTTGGCTGTTACGATCGAACAACTGATCCGCAAACTGGCCGATTCGTTCAGCGTAGGGAACGCCATCAAAAACGGTATCCCTGTGGCTATCATCGGCGAAACCAATGCCGGCAAATCCACTTTACTAAACCTATTGGTCGGTGAAGAACGAGCCATTGTCTCCGATATTCACGGAACAACCCGGGATGTTATTGAAGACACGATCAGCCTTTCAGGAATCACCTTCCGCTTTATTGATACGGCTGGGATTAGAGAGACAAGCGATTCCATCGAAAATATGGGGATCGAACGCACATTTAAAAAGCTGGAGCAGGCGGCTATTGTCCTTTGGGTGATCGACCTGACTACTCCCGCTTTACAGATCGAAACGTTGGCTAAAACCATTCTGCCGAAAGCCGAAGGCAAACACCTCTTGTTGGTATTCAATAAATCCGATTTGCTTACTGCCGAAGAACTGTCCGAGCGTCAGCAAATGTTGAATCATATACCTGCCGAACGACTTTATATTTCGGCTAAGCACGAAACATCGCCTACCTTTATACAAGAAAAACTTCTTCAAGCCGCCGCTTTACCGGAACTGACGCAGAACGACGTGATCGTCACCAACATCCGCCATTACGAAGCATTATCCAAAGCCCATCAGGCCATTCTACGTGTAATAGAAGGAATGCAGACCGGTATCTCCAGTGATTTCCTAAGCCAGGATATCCGAGAGTGCATGCATTACCTGGGCGAAATTACCGGACAGATCAGCAATGATGAGATACTGGGGAATATTTTTGCGAATTTTTGTATCGGGAAGTAAGCATAGAAATCAAAGGAAAATATCATCCCATCAAAAGAAAGTAACTATTTGATTATCTGTGTAATTTCAAATTTAATTATTCTTTTCCTTGTTGTTGTTTAGATAATTATTTCTATTTTTGTCCATCGAAAGTACACCTTTTGTTTCAGCATTCGATTTGAGGTGTACCAATTTACACCTTGCATAAATAGAAACGAATATGAAGATCACACTAAAGAAGAAAAAGCTAACGACTGGAAAGCTCTCCTTGTATATTGAGTATTACAAAGGAAAAATTGTAGATGCCGAAGGAAAGGTCAAGCATAATCGAGATTTCGAGTATCTAAAACTGTATCTACACGAGAATCCACAAAACCCAAAGGAAAAACAAGAAAACAAAGATACTCAAAAACTAGCAGAAGATATACTGGCTATTCGTCAAGCTGAATATGTGCAAGGTAAGTATAGCATCCGAGATCACAATAAACCTAAAGAGTTATTCTTGGATTACTATGAAAAGAAAAAACAAGAACGCTATCAGTCTGATCAAAACTATGACAACTGGCATGCTGCACAAAAGCACCTACTTAAATACTGCCCGAAAAACTTAACCATAGAAGAAGTTACGCCAGACTTCATAAGAGGATTCAAAAAGTATTTAGATACAGAGGCAACCACAAGCGCAGGAATAGGATTAAGTCAAAACTCCAAATACACTTATTACAATAAGTTCAAGGCTTGTATAAATGCAGCTTTTGATGAAGGATACTTTTCTTCTAACCCATTAAGAGGTATCAAGGGTTTTGAGATGGGAGAAAGTCAAAGGGAATACTTGACTTTTAACGAATTACAATCGCTGTATAGAGCAGAATGCAAATATCCAATGCTAAAAACAGCTTTTCTATTTTCCTGCCTAACAGGATTGCGTTGGAGTGATGTCAATAAGCTAATCTGGGGCGAAATCCGAGAAGAAACGGATAATGAAGGTAAACCCTATTGCAAAATCATATTTCGACAGGAGAAAACAGACGGATTAGAGTATTTATATATATCCGACCAAGCACGTTCTTTACTTGGGGACAGGAAAAATGAAAGCGACAGAGTTTTCCGAGGGTTGAAGTATAGTTCTACGAATAATGCAGAAATCGTTAATTGGAGCAATCGAGCCGGCATAACTAAGCACATTACGTTTCATTGCTCGCGCCACACTTGCGCAGTTCTTATGCTTGAAAATGGAGCGGATCTATATACCGTTTCCAAATTTTTAGGGCATAGAGAATTGAGAACTACACAGATTTATGCCAAGATCGTTGATAGCAAGATGAAAGAAGCGGCTAATATTATTCCCGAATTAAAATTATAAGACATGTCTATCTCTACAAATAGTTTATCAAAGTTCTATGATGCGCTTCAATATGTAAGTATTGAATATTACGCACGAGAAGAGAGTCTTTCAATAGAAGGTGTTTCTGGTGAAGGGGCTTGTTTTAAAGGATGCCGACAAAAAGGTAATGTCACTCCAGGTACTTTATCAGCAATCCTTTCCCTATCTATAAGTTCCGACGATATTTTGGAAATAGAAAAATTAAATCCCTCTCGATTTCACGAACTATTAAATGACGCTAAGAGTGAACTAACTTCAAACCTGTATCAAATAGAGCCATCAGATAGGAGTACATTTATAGAGTCGCTTAAAAAAGACTTTTACGGCATCTGCTTGAATGTACATCAATTCTATTGGGCATACTATATTCAGAATAAGATACAATTCAAAACAGGAGATGGAGAAGTATTAACATCTCCAATAGTTTTGTATGACAAATATATTCTTGCTCTATCGTACACCGCTTCCCAATGGGCGTACACATTAAAAGCGGACGGTTTGTCTATTACAAATACAAGAGGGGGTATTTGGAAAAAACCATTAAGATCAACTACTATTCATAAAATATTGTTTGATACAGAAGAGGACGATGTAAATTTACTATTGGAAAGCCCAGAAAGGGATAATGTTAATATTGAAGCGTATTTCAAAGAAAAACATTACATCACCTTTTCGGATGGAGCTCTAAACAAGTTTGTAAACGGAGATACACTTAAAAATGATGAGTTTATTGACTGGAAGTACAGGGGATATAAAAAAGCAAACAAAACACCATCACAAAAAGATCTTGCGTTATTTTGTCTGGTCACTATATCTGCCAGAAAGCTAAAGGATCTATCTAAAGATCAAAACATATTAGAGTATATTACTTCAAGCATAACTCTGGATGGTAATTTCATATCTCCAAGCGATAAATCTACAATATCCAAAGCAAGAGGCATAAAAAACGCATACAAAATAACTACTATAGAGGACTTGATTAAGCATTTAGAGCATTGACCGATGCCTTATTGTGTTGCTTATTGCCTTTGTTTTCCTTTGTATCATCAATTGAAACAAAAGGCAAATGCATTTGCTCATTTATTAATTTCAAAACGTAATAAAAATGAGCACTATTGAACTTGACAATCGCTTAGAGCGTATTGAGAAGCTGTTGTTAGGCAGCAAAAAAGTCCTAACATTCGATGAAGCATGTGATTATACGGGTATTTCACGAAGCTACATGTACAAATTAACTTCTTCTGCAAACATTCCGTTCAGCAAGCCTAATGGGAAAATAATCTTCTTTAGTCGAGAAAAATTAGATAACTGGATGCTCGAAAATGAGCATAAAACAAACCGAGAGATAGAAGAAAGAGCATCTCGCTATACAAGCAAAAAAGCATGGAGATGACCGCTTCCATGCTTCCTGCCATTATTCACTAAAATGTACAATCTGTATATTTCATAGCAAATATACGCAAACTGTTTGATATATGAAAGAAGAGATCCCATATATAAGGGTTGCCGTATCCTATTACAAAATAGTTAAACGACCTCTCACCTCTGGCGATTCAACAATAATTCTTGTGCCTTGGAACAAAGAGACAATAATAGCTGATCATGGAAAAGATTACTTGGCTCAGATTCCGCAATATGATGGTTTTTGCTGTATTCCATCTCACTTGGAGTATCAATTGAAGGTCGGGACGTTTTACAACCAATATCATGAATTGGAACATCATCCAAAACAAGGAGATTGCAGTACTATTTTATATTTTCTGCAACATATATTCCGAGAACAATATGAGTTAGGATTGGATTACATTAAAATCTTATACGAAAAGCCACTACAGATCCTCCCGATCCTCTGCTTAGTCAGCACCGAAAGAGGTACTGGAAAAACAACCTTTCTGAATCTTTTAAAATTGATTTTTGACAAAAATATGACTCTGAATACGAATGATGATTTCCGATCACAGTTTAATTCCGACTGGTCTAACAAAATTATTATTGCAGTAGATGAAGTATTACTGGATAAACGAGAGGATTCCGAAAGAATTAAAAATCTCTCAACAGCACGACTTTTTAAATCCGAAGCTAAGGGCAAAGATCGACAAGAGATAGAGTTCTTTGGTAAATTTATACTTTGCTCTAATAACGAAACAAGTTTCATTCATATAGACAAGGAGGAAATTCGATATTGGGTCATTAAGGTATTCCCTTTTTCCAATACTCTAAATTGCTCTTCGGAACAATTTTTCGAAAGGCTCAGATTGGAAGTACCTGCATTTCTTTATTTTTTGCTTAACAGATCCTTTCATACAAAAAATGACTCAAGAATGTGGTTTACCCCTAAACAGATTGAAACGGAAGCACTTATTAAGTTAAAGAGGAATTATAAATCTACGCTCGAAAAAGAAATGTTGGATATTTTGCAGACTATTTTTGAAGATCAAGATCTGGAACAACTCTGTTTCCAAATAAATGATGTTATATGCTCATTGAGTAATCTGAATAGAAAAGCATATTCATTGCACAAAATTCGGGATATTTTAGTCTCTTCATGGGGACTTTCTGCCACCAACTCTTCCTACGTACGATACATCATTTTTGCAGATGGAACAATCTCTAAAAATCAACACAAAGGGCGGTATTATGAGCTGACGAAAAAACGGTTTGATGAAATTTACTGTTGATTTGTTGACTTTACTATATATTTATATGACATTCAATAAATTACAAGTCAACAGTAGTGTCAACACTAGTCAACAGTTCAACAGCCAGAAAAAAAACCACTGTTGAATTTCTCCAACTGTTGACACTGCTGTTGACGGTAACTATCTGACTGATAGAGTCTGTCAACAAATCAACAGTATCAACAGTGTTTTTGCTACCTCCAGCGAAGACACTCCAATTAAAAGAAAAAAAAGCAATGAATTTAGATAAAATAAAGACAATAAGTATACATGAGTATTTGGCAAAAAAAGAATTCCATCCACAAAGAAGAAATGAAGTACGAGGCATTTATATTTCTCCAATACGCAAAGACAATAATGCTAGTTTTAGCGTAGATTTCCAGAAGAATTTATGGTATGATCATGGCATAGGGAAAGGTGGAAGTATAATAGATCTTGTGTCAGAAATGGAAAATTGTAGTATTTCAGATGCAATAAAGAAACTAGAATCCGATTCTTTTTCTTTTCATCGGGAAGCAGTCATTTATAATGGAAAGCAAGAACGTCCCGAACAATTATTCTCAATTTTGAAGGTGAAAAAACTTGGAAATTTTGCATTGATTGACTACCTGAATGAACGTTGTGTAGATATAGATACTGCAGAAAAACATTGTTGTGAAGTTTATTACTCTATCAACAACAATCGATATTTTGCAATAGGATTCGCGAACAATTCTCCAAATAGTTATGAACTACGAAATAAATATTTCAAATCTTGCATTGGCAAAAAGGATTTTACTTACATAAACAATGGGACAAAAAGAACCGTTTTGTTTGAAGGATTCATGGACTATCTCTCGTTTCTATCAATGCAAGAAGATCGCCATCTTTCTAGTGATGCCATCATTCTGAACAGTACTGCAAATACAAAAAGAGTATTAGATCTTTTATGTAAATACGATGAAATTCATTCATACTTGGATAACGACCAGGCGGGGAGTGAATGTTCTCTTTTTATTCAAACTCATTGTCCAGATTCTTTTGTGGATTGTCGGAAGGAATATTCAAATTTCAAAGATTTGAATGAATTTTTATGTTGGAAAAACAATGAAGAAAAACTGGGCTATTTGCGATGAAAAAGACAATAAAAAACCCTTGTTTTTTTTGTAGGGCAAGATGTGTCTTTGTACGCACAAAAACCTCTTGCATTTTCAGCCGAAAATGAGCTTGAAAAAGTTCGGAACTCACTTTTATGATTACAAACAATATCATGATGAAAAATAACAAAACAAGACGATTGTATATACGACTTACAGAACAACAATTTGAAATTGTCAGAAAAAAATCTGATGATGCAAACATGAGCATGACAAATTTCTTTCTTGATCTTTTGGGGATTGAAAAAGCGATATACCAACATAAGGAGTTAATTGATATCATCTATAAATTGGTGTCTAACGATAAGCGGGTTGAGAATAACATTAACCAAGTAGCTAAACACCTGAATCAAAATTCGGAAAGGATTTCAGATCAAGTTATTTGTGATTATATTGATATGATCGAAAAATATATGAATAAAAGGGATAAAATCAAAAGAGTATTGGGAAGATTGATTAGTTTAATGGCAGATTATAGGTTGTAATATTATTTGCTCGTCGGGGCGGGTGCTCCCGCCCTTGCCGTTTGGCGATCCCCGAGCGATGAGAATTTGGGTTATTTTCCCCTTATGAATTCATGAATACTTTGTCCATCAGGCGAAAAGATAAAAGTAGCATCCAACTCTTGTCGGGTTGTTAGCTTGGGATTCTGAAAAGACAATTTGCATTTTACGCTTTTGGCTAGAACTTCATTTTTATCTTTATCCGTATAACGATCTAAGTAGTCAGGTCGCCATGATTTGATTTCCTCCAAAGTTGATTTGGCGTTATCAAGCTTTTCTGTAGATTCAGCCAGAAGCATTTTGTGAACAAGATCACTTTTCTTCTCTTCGTGTTTATCAACAGATTGTTGCCAATGATCAATGCTCTTTTGTGCAGATTCCAGTTTTTTCTCGTATTCCGTCTGGTACTGTTTTTCAAGAATGGCAATGCTGTCAGAAACCAGAATGTCAGAAACGTCTATTTCAATAAATTTGATTTGAAGATCTGTTCGAATTCCTGTCTGATCGTTCGTCTCCAGATAGTCAATTATCACTTTTTGATAGTTTGAGTTTTGAGAACTACATCCAGAAGCAGTAAATGCCAAAATGGCGAATAGATAAAATGAGATTCTTTTCATTTGTGATTTTATTTAAATTGTTTGTAATTGACTTGATAGCTGTATGATTTCTTTTGCCAATGCGATTTTCTTTTTATCGTAATTTGCAAAATCGAATATCTTAATTTCTTCCTTTTGCACATCAATCGCATATTCTCTGATGAGAGATTCTAATTGCATAAAGATTTGAAAGTTATAGAATTGTTCATTTAATTGCTTTACTCCAATTTCTAAAGCCAGATTCGACTTTTCCTTTCGGGCTAAATGCATAATCATAAATAGCTGATAAGGATGATCTGTAGCTTTGTCATCTTTTACAGTCCAGAGATCCAATAAATGATTGGGGATCGATTCTAATACAGCATTTGGGTTTTGCTGAACGAAATCGAATGTTTCTTGATAGGAAGGGTTGTCAAATTTCATCTTTCTGTTGGTTTGTTGTACATCCACAAAGTACCAACAAAAAGAATGGTACGGAACCCACCTATAACGTAACAGAGGTACTGCCATACCCGACAAACGAAATAAGCAAGCCCGTACCAAAGCGATACGAGCATTGCACATCTCATCTTGTTTGTCATTGAAAATTGGCAGTTTTCTGTTACAAGATGCGTTGTGAACGCAAGTTAATATGTCTTTGCGGAATAACCCGCATATTTTCTGAAGACAAATATACGAATAATTTTAGACTTGGACTGATAAATGCCCCTTGAAAGTGCGAAAAATAAAATAAAATGCACTATTGAAGTGCGAAAATGATTATCTTTGCAAAAAAGGAAGAAATATGGATAAGTTATTTGAATATTCCAATAGGCTAATAAAAGAAACTGACACCAAGTTTTTTCGATATATGTACGATGAAATAAATTGGAAAAACAGGATGATAGGGCTTATTGGTCCGAGAGGTGTTGGGAAAACTACATTAGTGCTTCAATATATCAAGCAAAATCTCAATCCTGCCGAAACGCTTTATGTAACGGCAGAAGATTTTTATTTTGTTGATAACAGATTTGTCGATTTGGCTGATACTTTTGTTAAGCATGGCGGTAAGTATCTGTTTATAGACGAAATCCATAAATATAAAGATTGGGCAAAGGAATTAAAGTTGATTTATGACTATCACAAAGATTTGAATGTGGTATTTACAGGTTCTTCGGTTCTGGATATAAAAAAAGGAGCTTCGGATTTAAGCCGTAGGGCTGTTATATACAACATGCAAGGGTTGTCTTTCCGAGAGTATTTGCAATTGTTTCATGATATTTCAGCAAGAACCTACTCGCTAGAGGAAATATTGCAGCACAAAGTTGAATTGCCTGTACAACACCCACTACCTCTTTTCTCTGACTATTTAAAAACAGGCTATTATCCGTTTGCTTTAGAAGAAGATTTCGGATTACGTTTAGGGCAAATTATCAACCAAACTTTAGAAAATGATATTCCGATGTACGCCGATATGAATGTGGCAACAGGAAGAAAACTAAAGCAATTACTTGCCATTATATCTAAGAGCGCACCATTTAAGCCCAATATGAGTAAGATCGCAGAAATGTTATCTGCAAGTCGGAACAATATAGCAGACTATTGCTTATATATTGAAGAAGCGGGCATGATAGCCCAGTTAAGAGATAATACTGGCGGTGTTCGAGGCTTAGGTAAAGTCGATAAAATATATTTGGACAATACTAATCTTATTTACAATCTTGCCGAAGATACATCCAATATCGGAAATATTAGGGAAACTTTTTTTATCAATCAAATGCGAGTAAAACATGACGTATTCGCATCGCCTGTTGCTGACTTCTTGATAGATGATAAAACCTTTGAAGTTGGAGGTAAGAACAAGGGACAGAAGCAAATTAAGGAGGTTGAAAATGGATATATTGTAAAAGACGATATTGAGAGTGGGTATTTGAATGTTGTGCCGTTATGGCAATTGGGTATGAGTTATTGAGGATATTTCATAAGTTTCATTTTAATCCCCAATTAATTTAATATTTTTGTATTTCAGGATAATAAGTATAGTTTGAGGTGGAGTTTAAAATTATTAAAATCGAGATAGACAGCCTGTTGCGAAGCAATCCTTCTTTTGAGGGGGGGAGTTTAAGTGAAAAAGGAGTGGAGTTGTTTGATAAGAGGACAATACCCCTATTTAAGATTCTATTACTCTGTTTAACTCCAAAAAATATCGAAGGGATACAAGAATTTATTGAGTTCAATTCCAGAAATAAGTTAAGATAAATATATGTCAATCCTTTTCGAGAAACAGGGTTGTTAGAATACACGATAAAAGATAAGCCTAACTCTTCTAACCAGCAGTATGTTATAACAGAAAAATGGGAAAGTTTTTTTAGGTAGATCTGAAGTCTAAAAAAACTGTATAATATAAGTAAAAGCGTTACATATTTTGCTGCATAAAACCTAAATCGTAAACTTGTGAGTATTAATGTGTTGAAATAAAAAAAATATGAAGATCACGAAAGTAAATATACCAACAGTTTCACTAGAAAATGGTATCCCAAATGATGGCCTATCCCCAATAGTAATGAACAAATTAGGCGATATTGTATTATTAGTAGGGAAAAATGGATCAGGAAAATCTCGAATTTTAAAAAAAATATCATCTACTATCCAGAAAAAGCCAATAAAAAAAGAGGTTGAGAGTTCTGAGCTGAATATAGAGCAGCTAAAGAATAATATTTCTTTATATCATAATTCGATAAACAATAATTTCAAACCCTCTTTAGAAAAAGCCACAAAAGCCACCGATAAACAACGGATTAAACAACAAATTGAACAGTCTAAACAATCCATCAAGGAATCAGAAGACAAAATCAAGAGATGGCAATTAAAACAACATTGGAACTTTATAGAAACAGATATATTGCAAGATTCTTATAAGATAGTATATTTTGTTCCTAAAAAATTAGATTTGAAGGATTGCAATGCTTTAACACCAACTCAACTGAAGACGAGTTCTGAAAATGTAAAAGAGATAGGTGTTGAAAAATTATCTGATTGTTCTTTGGCGAAAATAAAAAAAGTTGTTGATAATCATTTCAATGCAACTCATCAAAATTATCAGGGGGATGCTGGACTAAAACAAAACGCAATTGAAGAATATACACTGTTAGACGATCTAATATATGCATTTCTAGGAACTAGGTTAGATCGAAATATTGATGGAGATACAACCCTTTTTAACTTCCCTATAGGTTCTGCAAAATTATCTGATGGACAAAAAATTCTACTTCAATTATGTGTTGCGATACATGCGCAAGGAGCATCATTAGATAATATGATTCTATTTCTCGACGAGCCTGAAAATCATATGCATCCCTCTGTTACGATCGAATTTCTTGATGCATTAATAAAAAAAGTTCCTAATGGACAAATTTGGATAGCAACACACTCTATCCCATTGATTTCTCATTTTGGGACAGGAAATATTTGGTATGTTGATAATGGCAATGTTAGTTATGCTGGCAGAGAGCAAGAAAAAGTGTTAGAGAGCCTCTTAGGAAATGAAGACGAAATAGAGAAACTGAATGATCTGATAAATTTATCAGCAGTTTCAGCCATCAACAATTTTGCATATGAATGTCTTTCTCCGCCTAACGCAGTAATGACTACAGGTAATGATCCGCAATCAAAGCAAATCGGCTTTATATTGATGGAAGAATTAAGAAAAGGGAAAGTTAAATTGTTAGATTATGGTGCAGGAAAAGGTCGTTTTGTCAATAATTTTTTTGATCGTTTAAATGAAAGTGAAAGACTAATTGTACAAACTCAATTTGAATATGTGGCATTTGATAAATACAATAATGATAAAGATGACTGCCTAAAAAACATAGAACGAGTGTATGGGGATTCAGAGAAAAAATACTATAATGACTTTACTAGTTTACTGTCAGATCACGATAAGGGTTCTTTCGATATAGTAGTTTTATGTAATGTTCTTCATGAAATAGATCCCAAAGAATGGCTTGAATTATTCAAAGCAGAAGGGGATATTACACCCTTATTGAAAGATAATTCTGGTGTTCTTTTGCATGTTGAAGATATGCTATTGCCAGTTGGGGAAAAAGCTTATAGAAATGGATTTATTGTTTTAGATACGCCGCATATTAAAGAATTATTTCAATTGCGAAGCTCCGATTTGAGGTATTTTACAAGCAATGAAGCTAAATTTAAAGATCGATTAAAGGCGCATCTAGTTCCTAAAAATAATCTTGCATCAATAACAGAAGAAACACGAAGAAAAGCATTAGAGGGAATACTAAAAACAGCAAAAGATGAAATAAGAACTATTAGAGATGCAACCCCCGATTACAAGAGTGGGAAAAAGCATGCTTTTTGGGTACAACAATTTGCTAATTCAAGTCTGGCGTTAAGTGAATTATCAAATGGGAAGTAATTTCCTTTAATTTAGATATAATTAATGTACTTCATTTTTTACTAAATTCATATTGAGTATTTTAAAGGAAGTGCAGCGTAGAACACAGGAATAAACACAATTATAAAGTCGTTACCTTCCTCGTTGGTAAATCATCGTTATCCCAACTTACTCAAAGGGTTTCATTTGAAAGTCAATATAGAGTATCTATAAAAGGAGTATGATATTGAGATAAAAATGAGGATGATTTATCAAGATGAGAATAGGAAAAGTATGATCTAAGGGCAAAATGGGGGGATGGAAGTTTATAGATTCTTTTTTTCATAAATCAACCCCAATTTAGTTTAAGCAATATAAAAATAACTTTTCATCATTTTGGTGAATTAACAGGCGAAATTACCACGTGTATCAACAATGGTATTTCCTCTTCTGATTACAAAACAAATAGTACACCCATAATACACCTAATAAAATGCAAATACTTGATAATCACAAATATTTCACATAATGTATCGGGAAGTAAGGATTGATGGACAATACTAATCTTATTTACAATCTTGCCGAAGAGATCTCTAATATCAGATATATTCGCGAAACATTCTTCTTAAATCAAATGCGAGTAAAACATGACGTATTCGCATCGCCTGTTGCTGACTTCTTGATAGATGATAAAGCCTTTGAAGTTGGAGGGAAGAACAAGGGACAGAAGCAAATTAAGGAGGTTGAGAATGGATATATCGTAAAATACGATATTGAGAGTGGATATTTGAATGTTGTTCCATTGTGGCATTGGGGTTAACGTATTAAATTTATTTATTGCAAACCATTATGAGTAAACGAGATTACATACAAGCCAATAGAGACTGGCTGGAGATAAAATCAAAGGAAGAGGATGTCAAGCCTCTCCCGAAAGGAATATATTACAAGGTGATAAACGAAGGGAAAAATGACGGAAACCATCCGACTCCGAGAAGTATTATTACCGCCCACTATACAGGATGGACTATCAATGGCAAAAAGTTCGACAGCAGCCGTGGAGGTACGCCAATTGCATTCAGATTGAACGAACTGATTGAAGGATGGGTTATAGCGATGCAACAAATGTGTGTCGGGGATAAATGGGAGTTATACCTTCCTGCCGAAATGGGATACGGAAAATTCTCACAACCCGGTATACCTGGAGGGTCAACACTTATATTCGAGATTGAGCTGCTTGGAATAGCTTAGAAGCCTATAAAAAGTCAGATGAATACTTCTCCTGTATCGTATCGGCAAATAATCTCAAATTTATGACCTGAACCCTAAAAAAATCTCTCCCTTTTTGTTAGGGAGAGACCTCTCTTATTTCAATTTAATCACTTCACTACCAGCCAACAGGAAAGCGCCTGTACCATAGACTTCCCAGCTATCTTCATTGAAGTTTTTGCGCGGATCGGCACCGATCGGTTGTACCCAGCCAATACGGCCTTCTTCATTGACGCAATTATTCAAGGCGATCCAACATTTTTCGATGGCTGGTTTGAAGGTGGCACGATCCAATAATCCGTTATTTACGCCCCAGGCAAAAGCGTAACAGAAGAAACCAGAACCGCTGACTTCTCCTCCCGGATAAGATGCCGGATCAAGGAGACTGGCTCTCCAGAGGCCATCTTCCTGTTGGAGGGTGATGATACGGCCGGCCATCTCTTTGAATAGTTGTTCATAGAAAGGGCGTTGGGGATAATCAGCGGGTAATTCCTGTAAAATACGTGCCAGTCCACCCATCACCCAACCGTTGCCGCGTGACCAGAAAATACGTTCTCCATTGGCTTCCCAACGATCAAGGCTGTCACCTTTGATCACATAATTCAGATCGCGGGCAAAAAGTTTTTCTTCTTTATTGTATAACAGATCGTAACTCTCCTTGAAATAAAGGTCGCTTGCTTCGGCATATTTTTGGTCTCCGGTGATACGGCTCATTTTGGCAAAGACCGGAGGTCCCATAAACAGTGCATCACACCACCACCATTTAATCACCTCAATCCCTCTGAATGGATAAGGTTTGCTCAAGAAAATGTCCAATGTATCGATAGTTGGTTGAATCATTTTCTGTTGTTTTTCGATCCGGTATAAATCGAGGTATGTCTGGCATATGACAATGTCGTCGGCGTGATACCAACGCTCTTTGGGTTGCCATTGTGTCGAATCATTACCCATAGCCATCATCGCATCGTAAATGGTCTGCGACTGGGTCGTTTGCCAAGCGGCGAACATACCGGCATAGAATGCTCCGTTGGTCCAGTCGTTTTGTTTATGTTTGGGGTGTCTGATCTGCCATTCGGCCACCTTATTCATGGTTGTTTTTATGACTTCGGGATTAAAAGCAGGGTTGTTGTTTTTCTCACTGCACGATTGGGTCATTAATAGTAGAAATAGACCCATTAAGGATAAAATTGTCTTTTTCATGGAATAATAGTTTTCAATTAGATGTATGGATTAACATTGTTTTTCATCAGTTCGAGAAATGAAATCAAGGCAAAGATAATCATTTCAATGAGTTGACCTAATACTTTATAGGCAGATAACTTATCGTTTTTACTCTATCTTTGCAGCTTATTGACAGCACGAATGATGAACCTTGAAAATAGACTTTCCGAACGTATACATATGCAAGATATCCAAGAGATTCTTTTATTTGTTGAGGGTGATAACGACCGAAAACA
The DNA here is from genome assembly GCF_029893105.1 of Parabacteroides sp. PF5-9. GTDB lineage: Bacteria > Bacteroidota > Bacteroidia > Bacteroidales > Tannerellaceae > JARXWG01. Next base: position 108,718 of record NZ_JARXWG010000001.1, read on the forward strand.
GACGTTGTATGAGTTGATATTCCATACAGACGAGATGATCGGTTATCAGACGTTATGGGTCTGCTGCCATTTTAATTCTTCCGAGAACAGATGGTTGTATGAGAAGCAGAACGAATTGATTGATGAGGTGCTTCAATGTACTCATCCGGGGAAGCGCCGTCTTCTTTTAAACCTACTTTATCGTCAACCTCTCATACAGCCTCCCCGAACCGATTTTCTGGATTTTTGCCTGGAGCGGATGATTTCCAAAGAAGAACTTTCCGGGGTACAATCTCTTTGTATCAAGCTAGCCTATGAGCTATGTCGTCCAATCCCTGAATTACTCCAGGAGTTTCGTTCGATATTGGACATCATGGAGCCGAATTTGTTACCTCCATCTTTACGTGCCGTACACAGAAACGTACTTAAAGCCATGAAAAAGGGGAGAAGTTTACAGCGTTATTGAAGCCGTGTTTTATGCCAGTTAATTATTCAACAGAAGCATTAAAAGAGTTACTCGATCTGACGGCTATGCGTTACAATGCGGTGGCGTTTATCGAAAAGGATCCGATCTTGTTTCCACACAGATATAAACGCAAACAGGATATAGAGATTTCTGCTTTCTTAACGGCTACCATCGCATGGGGAAAGCGAAGTATAATCCTAAAGTCGGCTGCTAAAATGCACGATTTAATGGGCAATTCTCCGTATGATTATATTATGGGGAAGGGGTATGAACGGCTGGAACAACAAAATATCCATCGTACTTTTTTCAGTGATGATATGGCTTATTTGTGTCGTGGACTACATGCCATTTATCAACAATACGATAGTTGCGAGTCGTTGTTCTCATCATTGCCTGGTGATGAGGACCGGATCTGGAAAGGAATCTCTCTTTTTCGTACATCCATTTACAAGGCCAATGAAGCGGAGAACCACAAAAGCCTGAAACATATCTCCAACCCCGCAAAATCGGCCTGTAAACGCATGCATCTTGCTTTGCGATGGCTGGTACGGAATGATGGAATTGTGGATCTCGGATTATGGAAAGCGTTGTCACCGGCCGAACTGTTTATCCCCCTGGATACACATGTGATATCAACTGCACGGTCGCTTGGATTGTTATTACGGACACAAAATGACCGTAAGGCTGTGGAGGAACTGACCACCCAGCTGCGTCGGTTTAACGCCACCGATCCGATCCTGTATGATTTTGCCCTGTTTGGCTTGGGAGAGAGCAAATCCTTAGGTATGGCATAGAATCGGTTTTGCGATTAATTCGCTATTTCATCAACAATCCGGTGCTGCTCTTCAAAGAAAAGTCGCCGCTCTTTTCCTCCACTTCCGGAGATTAATGTAGAGACTTTTGTCATCGCATGCACCCACTCCCGCAATTTTTCACATGTTGTACGGTCGTAATTGAAAGGCGCCTGAAGCATATCTCTTTTAAAAAAGCAGAAACAGTCGGTTTTTGAAAAATGGTAGGAATAATACATCCCGATATTTGTACTGGCCACATAGAGCGTAAACTCCCCTTCGCATAAACTGATATTCGCATCATACGATCCTCTGCTCAACGCTTCCAGATTGTTTAATACATTGTGAATATCTTGTTTGATCTGTTTTATCTCTTCTGCTGTCAATAAATAGAGTTTTTGGAAATAGAGAATGTCGCTCATCAGATTCCTGATCACCGATGTATCCCAGATATAGAGTATGGATTCATACCTGTGGTATACCTCTTTTAATTTTCTGTGATAATTCAGGATAGCCGGGGGGAGGTGCCAGGATGAATAATGGTAGAACTCTTCCGATCCGATGAAAAAATGACCCCATTTAAAATATAAGAATTTGCATAACTCCGGAAAACCAATACAGAATTCAAGCGGTAAGGAGTCAAAAACTGTGCCCATTTCAACCTCTGTTTCATACAATTTCCAATTGTATTGCATAAAATCAGTAGTCTGATTGATAAGCGTATCAAAAGATTTTACAACGGTAGGGGGCATCAAAGAAAAAGAAGAGAGATTCTCTTCTTCTTTTAATAGTCCATCCAATGAGATCCCATAAACAGCAGCTAATTTATACACTTCTTCAACAGTAAACAACACTCTGCCGCTGAGTCTTCTGGATGCAGACTCCCGTTCTATTTTTAAGATATCGGCTATTTCTGTAACCAATAAACTCCTTTTCGGAATTTTCTGAAGAAGTAACTCTACAAATCGTTCTATTATGTTTGTCTTTTTCATAGTTAATACAGAATTGGCATTGGTCGTAGAACTCGTTGTAAAGATAATAAAAAGAATGAGACGACAATGTTAATTTTCATATTTATAGGCTGATTTTCAACTACTAAACAAGCTGTTTTTAATTGTTTGTTTGTTGTGATCGACATTTAGTTTTTATGAAATGCGTATTTTCAAGGCATGCATTTCTTTTTTGTTTCAGCTACAAAAGTGGAAAATTTGTATTCGGCCACAAAGACATGTTATGATTGACGAGGAAGAAATCAGATATTTTTGTGCTGATTATGGTTGATCCAGACAAAATATGACTGAGTTGTTTGTATTTTGATTAAAATTCGTCATTTTGAGCGTATAATATAAAAAAACAGGATCATGGTTAGAGATATGGGAATTAGCGGGATTAATTTGTGATAATCCGGCTAACACTCTGAAAATAAAGAGAGGGTCTGAAAACGTCTTTTCAGCGTTTTTCAGACCCTCCTGTTTTTCCTTTTTAGAAAGAAAGCGATTTAATTCCGTTGTGGGCGACCTCCTCCTGGAGCTCCACCGCCTTGTGGCTGACGGGAAAGTCTCTCTTTGTTTTGTTGATTCAATTCACTTTCAATGGGTGCCCATTTCGCATACTGCTCTTCGGTCAGGAGTTTTTTCATTTTTTTCTCCCTGTTGGCAATATCTTTATCGGTTTCGCCTGGAGTCACTTTTCTTTGTGACGGGCCAAAGTTTACGGATGCCGCACCGGCACCTCCGCCTCCGCCCATTTCACCGCCCATTCCTCCGCCGGGTGCTCCACCGCCTCCGCGGCCTCCACGGCCTCCGCCTTCACCACCGCCCGACTGAGTGGGGAAAAGTTTGTTGGCCTGTGTCAAATAAATTTTGTACACCTCCTTGCGTTGCTTCTCGTCTAAAGCGAGTTCTTTTTCGAGTTGTTCTGCTTTTTGCTCTGCAAACTCTTTTGGAGTCACCCGTTGTGGCCTCTCGCCTTGTGCATAAACTGATAAACTGATCAGCGCCATTATCACAGCCAAAGAAAATTTTAAAAACACTGTTTTCATACTCGAGATAGTTAAACTGTTTGTAATGTGATTTTATCGTAACAAATATAAAATTATTTATAATAAATAAAACATAAAAATAGAATCGACGTAAAAATAGTTTTAATCGACAAAAACGGTTTATTTCCTGACATACAGTAAGTGTAACTCCGCATCATTTCAGAAAAACACAATGGAGCGGTTACCGGTAAGTAGAAAACAGAACGGGGTGCGCTTAAACATATTTTAACGAAGAAATTGTTTGTTTCAATTAAAGTGTGAGGAATAGATTCTGATCTAAAGTCTTTTTCTACATCTGCCTGTAGGTAAAATTGCACCATCAAAACCCTTTTTCTGTTAGAGGTACGTCTAAAACAATTTAGAGGTACCTCTAAACGGATTTACACCTACCTCTAAATGAATTTAGACGTACCTCTAACAGAAAACAGAGCTACGTCTGATAAATTTATCTTTCAGATGTAACAGAAAACAGTACCTGTTGCTTCTCAAAAATGGAGCAGGGGAACAAAGAAAAAGAACCGATCATTTGCAAATTGGGAAATAAGTCTTAACTTTGCACTGCTTTTTGAGAAAAGTGCTTTTGAAACAAATTCTTCCTTAGCTCAGTTGGTTAGAGCATCTGACTGTTAATCAGAGGGTCCTTGGTTCAAGTCCAAGAGGAAGAGCAAAAGAAGAGGGATTCGATGAATCCTTTTTTTGTCGATTATAGTTGAGAAATTAGTTATTCTTCCGAAATGTTATATATTTGCAGCATAGAGTAGTTCGCCGTTAGTATTTTCAAGTAGGCTTGATTCTGCTCAAATTTCATTACTTTTATATTAAATGACTCTTTGTATGTGGTCTATCAAAAAATGGTAATCAGACAGGTACTCTAAACCTGTAACAATTTCTGCTTTATTCGTTTGGATGTGTCTTCCTCTCTACATCCACCTCTATTTTTATATTCATTACTCATTTTATTCAGGTGCGTATAACGGCGTACTATTTATCATTATGGAAAATTGGAAAAAAGTCTTTGCTATAATTTGGACAGGGCAGTTCCTGTCTATATTAACCAGTACAATTGTCAACTTTGCAGTTATTCTGTGGATCAGTCTGGAGACAGGCTCTGCTGAAATGTTGGCTTGGGCAGCCATTGCGGCCTTATTGCCTCAAGCGATACTGGGACCCCTCGCTGGGGTATTTATTGACCGTTGGAATCGTAAATTAGTGATGATTCTGGCGGATGGTTTTATTGCGTTATGTACGTTCTTGATGGCTTTGCTCTTTTATGTTGAGGTGGCTGAGATGTGGCATATTTTCGTACTGCTTGGACTGCGCTCGGTCGGCTCTGCTTTTCATATGCCGGCTATGCAGGCCTCCGTTCCGCTTCTGGCTCCCCAAGAGCAGTTGGCACGGGTGGCAGGGATCGAACAGATTATTTTCTCGGCAGGGAATATTGCCGGTCCGGCTCTGGGAGCCTTGTTTATCTCGATCTGGGAGATGGAATATGTATTGCTGTTGGATATTGCGGGGGCTATTGTGGCATGCCTTTCATTGTTGTGTATTCATATTCCTAATCCCGCGAAGAAGGAGGAGCAGATCAGGAATGTATTTCGTGAGATGAAAGAGGGTGTTGGTGTTGTATGGAAAAACCGGGGATTAAGCTGGATCTTTCTGTTCTCGATTCTTACCACTTTCTTTCTTATGCCGGTCAGTGTCATGTTTCCGTTGATGACTTTAAACCATTTTGAAGGGAATACTTTCCAGGTGAGTTTGGTTGAAGTGATTTGGAGTGTCGGAGCACTGTTGGGCGGAGCGATTATGGGTCTGAAGGTCTATCGGGTAAATAAAGTGGTGTTGGTTAATTCCATGTATATCGTTTTAGGCTTGTCTTTCTTGTTTTCGGGGCTTCTTCCTTCCGGTGGTTTCGTACTGTTTGTGCTATTAACGGCTGTCGGAGGGATCTCCGGTGCGGTTTATAACTCTTCGTTTACAGCCATTGTACAGACGAATATTTCTCCGGAAGCTTTAGGGCGGGTATTCTCTATGTTTTATACAGTAAGTCTGATTCCTTCGATGATTGGCTTGATCGGTATCGGTTTTTTTGCAGATCATCTCGGACTGACCACCTCTTTTCTGGTGTGCGGAAGTATTATTGTCGGCATCGGCATAATTGCCTTCTCTACGCCATCGGCGATTCGGGTAGATCAAAGGGGGGGAATAAATAAAAAAGGCCTCTGATACATAAACGTATCAGAGGCCTTTTCAGGTGGTACTCGAAGGGGGAGTAAGATAAATGCAATATTTCGATACCTTAAAACGCCTGAAACATAGATGTATTCACGGATAAATGCAATTTTATCAGCCACTTACAAAACAGCAAAAAGATTGCGTTAAATTGCAGATAATTGCGTTTTGTGGTGCAAGTGTGGTGCAAGATTATTATATTTGCACCACCGACATCTAAAAGTGGATAATATGGCAACTGTTACGGCATTTATACGAACAAGTAAAAAAGACAAAAATGTAAACGTTCGCTTCCGGCTTCGGGATGGGCGAGAGAGACAGTTGTTTCATACAAGCGACATAGAACTTCTCCCCTCTGTATGGGATAATACAAAACAACAGATCAAAGCTAAAGTTGTATTTGACGAAAAAGAAAGGTTAAGGATAAATAAGGAAATTTCGGATCGGAAAAATTTGATACTTGAACTATACACCGGAACGCCAAACAAAGAAATTACTACATCTGAATGGTTGGATAACGAAATAGATAAACATTTACACCCGGAAAAGTACCAATCAAAAGAAAGTGTATTCTTTATTCTGTTTGATGAGTTCCTGCTAAAAAGAAAGCTGTCCGATGTCCGGGAAAAGAATTTTATGGTATTGAGAAGGGCACTACAAAGATATGAGTTGTTTATCTCTATCGAGGAAAAGAAAGATTTCAAACTGGATATTGAGACGATAACAAGTGACACAATAGAGAGCTTTGAAAGTTTTCTGCGCAATGAGCATTCCTTATATGAAGAGTATAAAGAACTCTATAAGAAGTTCCCGGCTATCGTTGGCAGTAACAGAAAAACGCAAAAACCTCAACCAAGAGGTGTGAATACTATCAATGCCTTGTTTAACAAACTTCGTGCTTTCTTTAACTGGTGTTTGGATAATGAAAAGACCACCAACAGACCATTCAAAGGATATGAAGGCAAACAGGATGTTTATGGAACACCTTACTACATAACGATAGAGGAACGCAATCAGATATACAATACTGATATGTCCGGCCGGCCACAGCTGGCGATACAAAGAGATATTTTCGTATTCCAATGCCTGATCGGTTGCAGAGTTGGCGACCTCCTTAAAATGACAAAAGAGAGTGTCATAGGTGGAGCGGTTGAATACATTCCCCGCAAGACAAAAGACGGAAGACCTATAACGGTAAGAGTTCCGCTGAATGACATAGCCAAAGAGATCATAGCACGATATGAGGATACACCTATAAAACTATTGCCATTCATAAGCGATCAGAAATACAACGAAGCGATAAAGGAGGTATTCAAGTTGGCAGGCATTACAAGATTGGTGACTGTGATAAATCCCGTGACCGGCAAAGAGAAAAAGCGACCTATCAACGAGATAGCCTCTTCGCATTTAGCACGCCGATCATTTATCGGGAACTTGTATAAAAAAGTAAAAGACCCGAACCTTGTAGGCTCTTTATCCGGGCATAAGGAAGGAAGCCGGGCTTTTGCTCGCTATCGGGATATAGATGAGGAGATGAAAACGGAACTGGTTAAAATGTTGGAATAATAAAGCACATATGAATACCGAAAAAATAAAAGAATTAAGTTGGTTTCTTACAAATGCCATAGAGCGGTTTCGTGATCTTGTTGATTATAGTCGACAAATCGATAATGAGGAAGATTACCTGCCTTGGGATAAAGAATATACAGAAGCACATAGTTTATTTGCGAAAACATCTGAATGGGTCAGGAGTAAATTTAGGCAAGAAGACTTCGACCGAGTTTATCAAGAATTCATTGATGAACTACGAGACAATATGTACGAGTATACAGATGACAAACTAATACTTGCTTACATAAATTCCGAATTTGGGGCAACATCAGAATATCAACAACACAACAACTTTGCTGAAAGCGAACTTTGGTTTTATGTTGCTTACAATGAGTATGAAGACGAGGCTATCATTAACCAAGGTAAAGAAGTTGGATTGATCTTAAAACTCAAACAGTCAGTTAAAGAAATACTATCCAAACTTGAAAGTATGTTATTCAACGATGGTGTAAGCCTTTGGCGTTTGCGGCTTACCCCTTCTTCTTTAGATGCAAAGCTAAATGATCTTTACAAATTTGACAAAGAGGATATTCTCAAAAGACATAAGACAGCCATTCAACTATTATCAAGCGACAAGAAAGCCACTCCAAAAGGAATAAGCGACAAGGAAAAAGGCATAATAATTACAGCCCAACTGTATGGTGAAATCAAAGCAGCCGAAGAAGAAATCAAGAACGAAATCACTAAGTTAGGGAAAGCAGAAAAAGAAACGCTTTATAGCACAGATTGTTTATTATCCGTGCTGGCAAAAGTGGTAGATCTTTACAACAAAGAAATCAAACCATATTTCGAGGAGCGTCCGACTGTTTCAGCAATACAAAACCAACCATTCAACCACAAATGGAACGAGAAGCAAATAGCAACAATAGCAAAAGAATTAAAAGGATTGGGCAAGATAGACAAAGAAGATGATTTTGCCAAAGTGATGCAAGGCAGACAAGGATGTATCGACTGGAAAACAACGAAAACGGATCTGAAAATATTCCTATCTTACTTCTGTAAGCAGATTCAATATAGTAATACTGGCATTCCCGAAGTCATCCCAAATAGCAAGTTTCCACAAAAAGAAGCGGAGTTGTTATTTACCGTAAAAGGTGAAAGGCTTACAAAAGGGACGTTTAGTATATCCAACAATAACGAATACGATGCACTATTTAGCACGATTTAAGCAAAACTATTTTTACACCTCACACCAAATTGCCGGAAGTTAGCTGCTTTCGGCAATTTGCGTTTTTATGGCAATATATTTACACCTTTTACACCATTTTACACCATTTAGAGTGTAAATTTTCACTCTTTTGGGTGATTGCAATCGTTTGAATATCATGTAATTTCGTGCATTGTCAAAGAGCGGGAGAAGTCGACTATTCCGCAGACAGACAAATATAAATTGATAATAAAATGAGTATAAACGAAATTATTCAAAGCGGTGCCAAAGTAACATTAGCAGTATCTCTTACGGATCTGCAAACATGGCATAAAGATGTTATTAGGCAGACCAAAGAAGAGCTTGAGCAAACGATAAAGGAAAGCCAAGCCGAAACGTACCTATCCCCCAAAGCAACAGCGGAGAAGTTAGAAGTCGATCCGTCTACCCTCCACAGATGGAAGGTTAAAGGATATTTAATTCCGGTAGAGGTCGGTGGAAAACGTCGCTATCGCATGAGTGATATTAATCGTATTCTTGAGGGAGGAAAGAGGGCATGAGCAGAAAAAAAGAAAGCCCCGCCGGGCAGCAAGGGCAAGAAGATCACCACAAAGATAAAAGAATCCGCTTGCAAAAGCAAGCCTTATTTGCCTTTTTCCTGGATCACCATTCCACAACTTACCACGCAGCAGAGGCGACAGGCATAACACGGCCTAATTGCACGAGGCTTATTCGGCAGTTGGAAGATGACGGACTAATCGAACGGACGCATCAGGGAATTTGCCCGATAAGTAAAGAAAGTAAAGTGTGGTACTTTAAGGTTAAAGGAGGACGATAAGATGGCAAATAAACCTAAACAACCACCCTTACTCGTTCGTGAGCAATTTGAGACAATTCTCTCCATACTAACAGATTCCGAACGTGGCAAGATATTTATGGCTATTATGGCCTACCAATGGCGCAGTGAACTCCCTTCTGATTTCACGGAGAAACTTTCGGTGGTTTTTCACTTGCTCCAAGCGTTTATCGATGAAGACAACAAGAAGTATGAAGAGAAACGAGAGGACAATAGGAAGAAAATACAAGAGTATTGGGATGGGAGGAACAGCAATAAATAATACTACGGTATACATTGGTATTCAACAGTATTCAAATGAATACAACGGCTACCCTATACATATACATTATCATTATCATAAGCATTATCATGAGCATAATCAATTTAGATAGAACATGGAGGCTCGACCTTTTGACAAAGTTCGAGACCGTTCCTATCTCTTTTTTTAGGAATTATTTTGATGTCACTCCTACAAAGACCGTCAGCTTATTCGATTGGCTATTGTCAGGAGAATACAGAAGACAGGTTGAAGTGGTAAGAGGCTGCACCGATAAAGATGAGCGTAGGCGAATAAAGGCATCCCTACCCTGCATTACTGTTTCAGGCGTATTTTCTAAACGAAGTAATAAAGGCCTAACCAACCATTCCGGCTTTATCTGCATCGACCTGGACGCACAGGATAACCCAAGTGTAAAGAATTGGGATCGCCTTAAGCATAACCTTCCTAATATCCCAGGTTATTGCTTTGGCGCTTTATCTGCATCGGGGAAAGGAATGTATATGATTATACAGATAGCTAACCCGGAGAAGCATAAAGAACATTTTCAAGCAATAGCTGAGGTGTTGAGAGTGCGTGGTTTGGTTGTCGATAAACAATGTAGAGATGTTGCCCGTCTACGTGGGGCTTCCTTTGATGAAGACCCTTATATGGATGAAGAGGCAGGTGTATTTACCGATATGATCGAGCCGAAGGAATATAAGACAAGAGAGGTGAATCCGGACAACGATGTAGAGTATTGGGTAGACAAGCTGATATCTGACATTTCAGTCCGAGGCATAGACATGACAGATCGGTATGATGATTGGTACGCTATTGGTCAATCGCTGGCCAATGAGTTTGGCGAGAGTGGAAGAGCTTACTTTCATATTGTTAGTAGGCAGTCTGATAAGTATGAGGACTGGCAGTGCGATGAGCAATATGACCGATGCCTGAAGCATTGCGCTCGTAAATCCATTAGAACATTCTTTTGGTATTGCAAACAGTATGGACTCACCTGTAAACGACAAGCTATATGAATATGCAAGACTTTATCCCAAGAGAAGAAAAGAAGCCTCGTAAAGTAGTGGCCCGGTATCAGAAGCCGGAATCAGTTAAGCGACTGGAGAAGGACTATTTCGAGTTCAAATACCGCAATAGCTCTATCCCAGAGAATTGCCGGTTTGTAAAGAAATTCCGGGACGATACAGCGAACGGACTAACCGAATGCCTGTCTATATGGTCGAAGATTAACGGAGCTTTTTACCAACGGCAGAACTCACAAGGTCAATATGATGCCCGCCTAAAGATGTGGCGTAAATCAGGCAGCACTAAAGGGATTGCCGATGTACAAGTAACCCACAATGGCAAAGTTTACAATTTCGAGATCAAGATAGGGCGAGATAAACAAAGCGACATTCAGAAGCAAGTACAGGCACAAATCATAGCTGCCGGAGGGCATTACGCTGTGGTGAAATGCTATGATGATTTCTTGAAAGAATTGCACAGTTTGCACACTATAAAAAAGAGTATATGACAAATACAGAGATAGTCGAACAGACACAAGAATACACGATCTATGCGACACAGTTTCGCGGTATCCCGCAACGGTTTAGGCAGTGGCATACGCAAGATTTAATTGAGATTGAGTTTAGCGATAATTTCGCCTTTGCCAATGGATATATTAATCGGGCAGATATGCTACGAAAAGAACCGGGAGTGAGAAAGAGTTGCGCCCTTGCTGGGGGTGTACCGGATTGGATCGCAATTATAGACAAGGATTTTTATGTAAAGATTGGATGTATGAATTAATAGATCAGCCTCCGGGCGGTTAAGTCTTCCCGGAGAGCTTTCTAAAGTAGAATTAAGTAGATATGGCACGTACTAAAGGAACACCAAAGACAGGCGGAAGAGCTAAAGGGCAGCCTAACAAGGTAACAGGCGACATCAAAGCACGTTTACAGGCAATTATTAACGGCTATGACATAGAGGCTGACCTCAACGAGTTAGAGCCGCAACAGCGTATTTCTGTTATGGAGCGATTGATGCAGTATATTATCCCTAAACAGCAGTCTGTGAGCGTTGATGCACAGATCCAAGCCGAATATAAAGAGTTGGAGAAGCTGCTTTTATCTGCCCCTGATGAGGCGGTAGATCGATTAGCAGAGCGAATACAAACACTAAATAATTTGAATCATGAAGATTAAATTGACAAAAGAACAGAAAGCAAAATTGTTGTCATCTGTGGCAACTGGAGTTTTGGACACGAGCGAATTTCCGGAATGGTATGAAGCATTTACCGGCTTAAAGCCAATGCCAAGAGGAATAGCTAAGAAAATCATAGAGGGGTTGTGATATGGCAGATGAGAACAAAGTAAGGGATGTTATCCGTATGATACAGGGCAAAGATCGCAAGTATGTCATATTCTACTCTATCAATGAAGAAAACGAGATCGTTATCTTTTCAGGGGTAGATAGTTATCAGATCGATAAGAATGACATTCGATTAATGTTCAACAGTGGAACAAGACCTACGCCAACGGATGAGGAGGTTATTAAGGCATATCATTTGCGATGATATACACTTTGACTCAGCATGAAGGGGCGTTCTGTAATGGGATGCCCTTTCTTTTTGAGAAAACGGTATAAAAACGGTATAAATCAACGGCAAAACGGCGGGAAGGGATAAGTAACGCCTCAGTAATTATGGCGGAATTTGGCGGAATTTGGCAAAGAATGGCAGATGTCTGTAAGAACGTGCAATAGATTCTTTTGTCAATTTTTGTCATAAAATGTCATTTTTTGGACTGCGGAATTTTCCGCAATCTCCTTACCCAGTTTTGGGCAGACCCTTCTTTTTTCACTAATTAATGAAAAATAAAGAGGCAGTGCTGTGTTAGTGCTGTCTTTTTTTAATAGGCGGGATTCCGCCCATTTAGAGGGGTCTCCCCAAAATTGTGGACACCCTTTCTTTTTGATAGGGGAAATTACCACGATGTAAATATCTGACAATGTGCTTTTAGCGGGATTCCGATGTTTAGATTTAGCACCTTGGTTAAATCCGTAGATATTACGGAATAAGAGGACAATCCAAAATTGGCGTCTCTACATCGCTTTCACAAGTTTATGAAAACGGCATTATTCAGCAAGGGGCTTACAAGGGGCTCTTTAGAGGTTTCGTTGGGGTTTCGTTGGGGTTTTCTTGGGGTTGAGCGAGAGGTACAGCCGAATTTTCGGCACTACCCAATCTTATAAAGCTGGAGAAAGCTCTACTGTTAATCCCAAAGCACTAACTATCCGGTAAAAGGTCGCAACACTCGGAACAGTGATACCTTTCTCAATGCGGGAAATATAGGATTTGTCGACTCCGATGCGAGAGGCAAGCTCCTGTTGGGTCAAATGAGCATTCTTCCGGGCATCCAATAATATCTGACTGGTATAAAAAGCATACGCTTCCTCATCAAACTGAGCACGTTCTCTTGATCCATGCGCACCATATCTCTGATTCAATACTGAGCTATAATCTCTTGTCTTATGATCGTTTGTCTGCATAGTAAGCCTCCTTTATTTTAAATGCCTTTTCTATTTCTCCTGTTGGTGTCTTTTGGGTCTTTTTCTGAAAGCCATTGAATAGAACAACTATTTGCCCCTCATCAAAAATAAAAAAGACACGATAAATATTACTACTATATTCCATACGGAGTTCATACAAGCCATCCCGAATGAATCGGATAAACTTAATGGGCATTCTTTCCTCTGTTTCCAATAAAGAGATGATATAGTCTAATTTGTTCAGCTCTTTATCTGTGAGAGTGGCGATAAATCGCTCAAAGTAGCCACCGTATGTAATGATCTTTCGTTTCACACTACAAAGATAAATAAAATTGTATAATTGTGCAACTTTTAGGATGTTTATTTTACTCCTTCTCCTTTATCTCTAGCATAGTGCCACACTTGGGGCATTTGAATACAGATTTATCTGGTTGTTCGAAGAGATCCGTTACCGGGACTTCCAAAGCAGAGGCGATCTTACCGAGGGTTTCAATGGTGGGGTTGCCGTTGATACTTGATGACAAATTCACTCTGTTTATTCCCATTTTATCAGCTAACGACTGAATGGTCATCCCCCTGTCTTTAATAACTTCTTTTATTCTCAAATCCATATCGTAATATTTTAGTTTACGATGCAAATATACACATTTTGCACAAATGTAATGGTATAATTTACGAATAAATGTTAAATGTAATGTTAAAATACACATAAAGTATTGCGTAACGAAAATTAAAACATTACAATCATGACAACAACATCAAAAATAAGCAAAAGAGACGTAATGAACCGGGCTTGGAGAATCTACAAAGGTAAGTACAAATATTCTGACAGTTTCGCTGAATGTCTTCGTAGAGCCTGGGAAGTAGAAAAGGAATACGTTGTCTACCGGGCAGAACAAGCAGCTATCGAAGCAGAGAAAGAAAGATTAGCTAAGTGGCACGCATCTGACGAATATAAAGCGTTATGCGCCCAACCAAGAAAGGTCGATCTATACGACTACTATCACGGTGAAAGATCACGGTATCGTTACTTCGGGGATTAATCACTAATTAGTGAAAAATACAAACACTTTAATATACACGATTATGAGTACATCAAAAAGAAACGAGTTAAAAGGAATCATGGCAATGGCATGGCGACTATTCCGGGTAACAGGTGAAGCCTTCGCAGAGTGCCTACGTAAAGCATGGGCGAACTTTAAGTTGGCGGCAGCTATGAGAACCGGCATTGTAAAGTTCTATTATCAGAAGGTAAACGGTGAGGTTAGACAGGCGTTCGGCACGCTATCCGACAAGTATATCAACGTTGAGGTGAAAGGCTCACAAAGGGCAAAGAATGAGCTTTTGTTCACTTATTGGGATACAGAGAAACAGTCTTTCAGATCATTCAAACGCTTTAATCTGATATAATCATGAAAAAAGTATTCTTTTTTGAAGGTAGAGGCTATGTAGCCCAGAAGATGAACGATCTGTACTTTGATGATATTGCCGTTATCAACGGTATTGTAGGATACATAGACTTTGTCGGTATGGATAGTTTGGCAATAGTAGACGAAATAGGCACTTCGCATCTTATCAAGTTTGAAGAGGTAAGAACCGGCTATACATTGAAATCTGTATGGAATAATCCATGCGGTGGAAGAACAAGTATTCAAGAACTCAAAATAAACATGGCATAATGGAAACACAAGAGTTAGTATTCAAATCAACCGTTCACCTAAGTAGTGACGAACTGTTAGAGGCTGTCGGATTAAGCAAGGAAACTGTAAAAGAGATCATCACTACTGACTACTACAATTATTCCCTTGATGAAGGGAAAGTTTACGAATGCACTCATTATGAAGTGAAGCTATGAAAACGCAACTATTCACGCTGGAGCCGGGCGACCGGTTCCGGTTCATCAATGAAAGAATCGTTTACAAAGTCAAGGATAGAGATTTCAGCGACTTTCACGGCACAGAGGTAGTCTTTGTCCACCTTGTCACAGAAAAGGCTTATTTAGCCACAGGCAACGCAATAAACAACGAAGTAATAATAATCAACTAATTAAAACAGCATGGAAACAATACTAATAGACGAAAAAGAGGTGAAAAACAAGTTGGTCTCTAAGATCAAAAACAAGAACAAAGAACTACGTTCTCTAATGAGGCAAAAATCAATTGATATGGGCATAACCCCTGATATCTATTTAGGTGGTTTGTCTTACGCCATAAGTAGCGAAGAGTTAAGCCTTGAATCCAATATCAACAATCTGTTAGCGATGTATAATAACAACTTTGTAGAAAGTGTATTCTTTCAACTTGACAATATAAAGAAAGATAGAACGCTCGGCATAGTGCTTGCTTATTTACAAAGCCGTGGACTTGAAAGCGATTTCTCCCAATTCAAAGATAATATGATGAAAGAAACGTCTACTAAAACTCCAATCAAAACAAAAAGTATAGAAGCATGAAAACAATAGACATAGACAAAGTAAAGATCGAAGGTGTACATACAGGGTTACTCGAAGTGATTATAGCATTAAAAGAAGCACGTTGTAAAGTGAACGCTCTTATGGACACAGAAGAATTAGAGCCTTATATTAAGCGAACCGAGAAGCTCGGCAATATAAGCGACACCTTATGCGAGTTCGGGACTGATATAGCGGAACTGATAGGTATTTTCTTCTTTGATAGGGCAGAAGAGGAGATCAGCAAGCAGATTGAGAACTGACAGATGCCGACACTACTGTACGAGTACCTTGTATTGCATAGTACCGCTTTGGTAGTGTTGGAGAGTTGCCCCCGGATTGCTTATGTGGTTCGGGGGATTATTTGTAAAAAGTAGTCGTACAAGTGGGATGTGGTGCAAATGTGGTGCAAGTAGTAAAAAGAAAAACGATAACCGATTGATAATCAGCTACCGTTTGAAATCTCCTGTACTCGAAGGGGGACTTGAACCCCCACGACTGCAATAGTCAAAGGATTTTAAGTCCTTCGTGTCTACCAATTCCACCATTCGAGCATCCCTTCTCTTAGAGATGAGCGAAAGACGGGATTCGAACCCGCGACCCTAACCTTGGCAAGGTTATGCTCTACCAACTGAGCTACTTTCGCAGTTTTATAATTGCGTGTGCAAAGGTAAATAAATCTTTGATCTGTGCAAATTCTTTAAAAAGGAAATTAGTTCCGGATGATTAATTTTTGAGCAACTCCGGTGTTTACTTGCTGTACGTTGTATGAACGAAGGCGCTTTTTGTGTGTGTTTTTTGGGTTTCCGTTGCCATTCAAAGAGAGCTCATAACTACTGTTGCATTTGGGGCAGACAGCATTTAATTCGGACTCATTGACAGACAACAAGGTTGTCGCTTCTTCTTCATAAGGACAAGCCAGGTCATAGGCATGGTAAGCCCCATAGCCATTGTCTATTCCATGAAATAGAATGACTCCTCCCAGTCCTATTGTCAGATCTTTATATTTGGTGAATATCTTGTGTGTAAAAGGGATTAACAACTCTTTATCTTCATACGTCAAATTGACTTCCAGATAGACCGGCCGATAGGGGAAAGTTATTTTTTCCTCCTCACATCCGACAACAAAAAACACAATCAAAAGAATCAACCATTTTTTCATACGTCGTTATTTATTTTTTATATTTCGGTCGCATGGAATTAACTCGCCTACGTTCGTTGAACGTTGTTTCGCAGGAATGTTCTCGCCTTTGACTAAGATCGATTGCTTTGCAATTGGCGAAACAGTGTTAATGGCTCGTTTCATATCATCTTCCTATTAATTGTTTTTCAGCGTCATTCGCTTTCTCAAAAGAAAATCCGTCTATTACATGTTGCATCAGTACGGAAATATGATCATTGCATAAATTCCCGATACTTCCTTCATGCTGGTGGTTTACCTTTTTGTCGGGAGTAAATGCTCCGGCCTCGATTTCCAATCCGACCTGTTTATAGGCATCCCGGAAAGGGACACCTTCCAATACCCGACGATTGACCTCTTCTACGCTAAACAGTAGGGCGTATTTCTCGTCGTCCAGGATATGTTCGTTTACTTGCACTTCCTGCATCATCAGTGTGACCATTCGCAGACAATCTTTCAATTCATCAAAAGCAGATAGAAAGACTTCTTTAATAATCTGAAGATCCCGGAAATAACCCGAAGGTAGATTATTGGCAATCAACGTAATTTGTTGGGGAAGTCCCTGAATTTTATTGCATTTGGCACGGGTCAATTCAAACACATCCGGGTTTTTCTTATGCGGCATAATGCTGGAGCCGGTGGTAAACTGATCAGGGAGTTTGATGAATCCAAAATTCTGGCTGTTATATAAACAGGCGTCATAGGCCAATTTGGACAATGTCGCAGCGATACCGGCAAGGGCAAAGGCTACGGTGCGTTCCATTTTACCTCGTCCCATTTGGGCGTAGACCACATTGTAGTTCATCGAATCGAATCCCAACAGATCAGTTGTCATCTGCCGGTTCAATGGGAAAGAAGAGCCGTAGCCGGCAGCCGATCCCAAGGGGTTGCGATTGCAGACCTTGTAGGCGGCCTGCATCAACTGCATATCATCAGCCAGGCTTTCTGCATAAGCGCCGAACCACAACCCGAACGAGGAGGGCATAGCTACTTGCAAATGGGTATATCCCGGCAATAGAACATCCTTATACCGGTTGCTCTGATCCAGTAAGACTTCAAATAATTGTGCGACTAAACCGACGATTTCCTGTAGTTGTGCGCGGGTAAAAAGCTTCAGATCCAGCAGTACCTGGTCATTGCGCGAACGTCCACTGTGGATTTTTTTCCCGATATCTCCTAATTGACGGGTCAGCAATAGTTCTACCTGTGAATGGACATCTTCTACACCTTCCTCAATCACAAATTCATTCCGGTCGGCGATGGTATAGATTGTTTTAAGGGCATCCAATAGTTGTTGTAACTCTTCTTTGTTCAATAGCCCGATATTTTCCAGCATGGTGATATGTGCCATCGATCCCAAGACATCATATTTTGCCAGATAGAGATCCATTTCACGGTCTTTGCCTACGGTAAACTGTTCGACCTGTTGATCGACCTGCACATTCTTTTCCCAAAGTTTTGCCATTTGTCAAGTAGTTTAGAAATTCTCAGTATATCCATTTAAATGAACAACCTTTAATAAGGTAAACGGGCAATAAGGTCGGATATTTTATCCAACGCATCCTGAAGTGGTTTGGATACCATTGGTTTTAAAAACGGATTCAGATCAGCACGTATCGTCATTTTCATTCGGGTGTCGTTCTCTGCCATCTGCTTGAGTTGAACCCACAGGAAGAGCGTTACCGGTGAATTGGTGGTGGTAAACTTAATCGTCTTATTCGGTTCGCGTTCGACAATATTAAACTTAACTTTTCCTACCGGATCCACAGAGACGGTGCATGAATCGCGATCAAACTCAAAATCTTTGATTTTATCTTGCGGAATGCGATCTCTGACCTTTTCCAGGTTGGAGAGATCAGATAACATCGCAAATATACGGTCATCATTATGGGGGATGACCTTTACCTCACTTACAAATTCAGTCATTCGTTTCTTAGAGATCAGGGTTCCAGTTTGCCGGATCTTTCCGCCATTCTTGCAATGTGGCTATTTCCGACTGGCTGATATAATTGGTGCGAACAGCTTCTTCTATCACAGCATCGTAATTGCTTAAAGTGGTCAATGTGACTTTCGCCTCTTTAAACTGTTTCTCTGCTACAGGGAATCCATGGGTAAAGATCGCCACCATCCCTTCAACGTCGCAACCGAAATTACGAACCGCTTCAACCGCTTTCAAACTACTACCTCCTGTAGAGACCAGATCTTCGATAATAACAACTCTTGAACCTGGTTTCAACTCTCCTTCGATCAGATTCTCCAATCCATGATCTTTCGGTGTAGAACGGATATAGACAAACGGTAGCCCTAATAAATCGGCCACTAAAGCACCTTGTGCAATTGCTCCTGTCGCAACACCTGCAATCGCATCGGCATATTCATATTTTTCACTGATGACACGAGCCAATTCAATTTTAATAAATGCACGCATTTCCGGATAGGAGAGTGTTTTTCTGTTATCACAGTAAATGGGTGACTTCCAGCCGGATGCCCATGTGAACGGGTTGGCCGGTTGTAGCTTAACGGCTTTAATTTTCAATAATTTTTCGGCAACTAATCTTTCCAGTGTTTTCATACGATCCAAATATATTTATGTCAGGATGCAAAAGTAGGCAAACTCATTGAGATTCGCCTCAAAGAGAGGCGTTAAATTTCCATTAATCTTTATATTGGATACTGCACATCGGCATAAACAGGGTGTATAAAAAAACCGCAGGTCAGTAAAAACATCCCTGCGGTTTGTAAACCTAATACAATATAATTGAGGCGTTAAATTAAAATTTGTCGTGCATGTTTCACACAAGTACCGACTTCTTTCACAGCATTTGACCATGGTGCGATTGAATATTCCAATTCAATATCGCAATAGATCGGCCATTTTTCCTGTTTGATCAGCAATAACACATCGGCAAGCGGCATCTCTCCTTGTCCCCATACTTGGTTTGTATTTGCAGGATCGGCTGTCGGGCCTGTTTTGTCTTTGATGTGTATGCTATAGATCCGGTCATGATATTTTTTCAACATTTCATTCGGATGGATACCGGTAGAGCCGTAGAAGTGACCTGTGTCAAAATTCAACATCACAGCGGGAGAAACGGCTAAAATCGGATCGGCACTAAAACCTTCTTCCGCATATTGCATATGGTTGTGCATTCCTACATACATATCATGCTTTTCGGCAAAAGGAGCTAATCGCTGAGCAGCTTCCAGACTGATTTCTTCAGTTACGCACTTTGCACCCATTGCTTTCGCTGCCCTAAATGCATAATCAATCTCTTCGTCCGACCATCTTGCCGGAGAGAACTTCACGATATGTGCCTGGATACCATTGTCGTTTAAAAGTTTACGTGCTTCTTCTACTTTCGACATAGGCAGGTTGATACGCCAGTTTTTAAGTTCTGCATTGTATTTATCGACTTCTGCCTGTTGCTCCGGAGTAAGCGGTTGACGTCCCGGACGAGGAGCAGGTGCAGCCGGTGCTTGTCCTCCCGGAGCGCCTTGAGGTTGTGCCGGAGGTGCAGCAGGTGGACGCATCATTCTACGCATCGGATTTTCCGGAGCACCCATATAGGCTTCCAGATCCGAACTCATCAATTCAATAGAACTGATATTAGATTCTTTGCAATATTTAATGACATTTTCTAATCCGGAGGGCATCGAGCGCCAGCTATAAGTAATTGTTCCGATCTGAACACCGTTAAACTTGGAATTCGGTTTTGACGGATCAACCGGTGTATTTTCTGCACTTGCACCTGCTGTTGCAGCGCCATTTCCGCTACATGCAAAATTTAATGGAATGACTGAAGCTGCAGCCAATGCTGCTGCCGAACGACCTAAAAACTGACGTCTGGATTGACCGTCTTTTGTATGATTTTTCATGACTATTGGTTTTAAAAAGTTCTTCTGTAAAAAAGAGAAAAGATGAGGCCGTCATTCCGACAGGCCTCATCAAAAACTACACTGGTCTATTATAAGCTCCAACCTTTACGATATTCGTAGTGGAAGTAATCGTTTGCTTCCGGACAGTTGGTGATTTTCATATTTTCTGCATCATATTCTAACGTGATATTGAGACGTTGAGAAACAACGGCAATATTCGTCAATAACATGATTTCATTTAATTTGCAAGCGACTTCAAAGTCGTTAGCTGCCTTTCTTCCTTCTTTAATTGCTTCGATGAAATCGACATAAACACTCTTCGGACGAGGTAATGTTTTTGCAGGAGCAACAAACCCTGGTCTTTCCGGTACAAGTTCCGGATTAGCTCCATGTGTTCCGTGCATAATCATTCCTTTATCACCAATATAAAGAGCTTCTCTTAAAGCGCGGTTGGCTTCCAGTTCCGCCGGACGGGCTGGTTTAACACCACCATCAGTCCAAGTGACTTTTACCGGAGGCATATTGCCGCGAGCCGGGAATTCATACGTTACACTTTCTGTTTGTGGTAGGTAATCATTGTTGAAAGGAGTGGATGTTGCCTGGATTTTAGTCGGCATACCCAGATTCAACGCCCAGATTGGAGCATCAAACGTGTGTGCACCCATATCACCCATCGCACCTGTTCCATAATCCCACAGACCGCGCCATGCGAAATGAAGAATATCCGGATGGTACGGCTTTTCCGGTGCCGGGCCTAACCAAGTATCGTAATCCAATCCAGCAGGTACCGCGATTCCGGCAGGACGATCGAAATATCCTTGTTTCCACATCGGACGGTTGGTCCACATATGAACTTCTCTGACATTTCCAATCACTCCACCCTGGATCCACTCTACGGTTTGCATCGTTCCTTCTACGTTGTGCCCTTGGTTACCCATCTGTGTCACCAAACCTGTTTTCTTCGCCAAATCTCTTAGGAAGCGTGTTTCATAAATCGTTTTTGCCATTGGCTTTTCAACGAATACATGCTTTCCATTATTCATGGCATAAGAAGCGATAACAGCATGTGTATGATCCGGAGTAGCAATCAATACAGCATCGATATTCTTATCTTTATCGATCATTTCGCGGTAATCCTTATATAATTTTGCTTTTGGATAACCAGCGATGATACGTCCTGCATAATCATGATCCACATCACAAATGGCATAGATATTGGCATGTTTGAATGTCTCTTTTCCGGCGTCTCCCATCTGAATTGGATTGTCGGAAGCACGTCTTTGTTGACGTTGAGGCGCTATACCGGCATACTGTTGCATAGCCATACCTGGCAGACCTCCACCGCGCTGGATGGGAACATCCGGAGTTGCGATATTCTGTATATCACCACCTCCTTGATTACCTACTCCGATAGCAGCCAGATTGACCATATCACTTGGAGCGGTATAGCCTACTCCGCCTAAGACCGAGCGAGGCACAATAGTAAATGCAGCTGTTGCTGCCATTGTTCCGATGAATTCTCTGCGAGAGAACGGTACGGAACTCTTTTTTAACGGATCGTTGCTCATGGTTTTTCGATTTAAAATTTTACGTTTATAACTTTATATATAGTAACACAACTTTGTCCATCTTGCGGACTTTTCTTTTATTTTCCGACAAGATAGACGTGTGGCGTAAATCAGGAGTTAACCTCAACTAAACAAGGCATTAATGGGGGGCTAATTTTTAATTAATTTTTACAAATAAAAGCACATTGTGTATATATAATTTGCTGTAGATCAATGTCTTTTAAAAGGCAAATGTTTTTTTGAAAAAAAGGTAATTTTTCCGAAAGACAGGCTGGAATTTAGTCCTGAAAAAGCCTCTTTATTGGGGTTATTTCAGTTCCGTAGAGGCTATTTCCGTATACGTTTTCGTAAATTCTTCACCATACATTTCCTGATAAAGTGAACGGAATTTATCATACGTATATTTTGCCGATTTGGTATTGTTCTGATAAGTCAACGCTTTTACTTTATAGATTAAGGCCTCTTCATTGCTCGGATCATTTAACAGGACATAATCTGCCATTTGGATAATCTTATCTGTATCTTCCGTCAACGAATATTTCCCGATGAAACGGGAAATTATATCCACAATGCTATTCGAGATATCCCCTTTAAAATCGTCGAGCCAATCGAAAGATTCTCCTTTAAAGATCTCACCTTGCCCTATGATCTCATAAAAACGTTCAAATTCTTCTTTCGTCTTGATCTTTTTCCCTTTGATCAATTGAAGACTTACCAGATAGTCACAGTATACCTGGCCGGAGAAAACAATCGCATATTTATTCGTATTAAAGACTATTTCGGTCTGGTCTATCTGTTCCAGAATCTTCCTCAATTTAAGAATAGAGACACTTCGAAGGCTCTTGGTACTTTTGACGGTATCTTCTCCCCAGATCATCTTAGTCAGGTTATGGCTGGAGATGCCCGATTTATCTTGCTGGGAATAGAGTAGAATCAACAAAAACAGCTGCTTTAGTTTAGGGGTAAAAAGTGCGGTAATATTCTCTCCGTCACTATTTGTCACATAAAAATCACCAAACAGCTGGATATAATTTTTGTCCGGGATCTCCCTGAATACCGGATTTTGGGAAGTCACTCCTCCTGTTTTCTTCCGTTTTCGGGCATAAAGCGCATAAAACAGATAACTGCCAACAGCTATAAAAAGAACAATCAATAATAGAAGAATCGGTAGGGAAAGCGTTCGGGAAAGCCGTGCCCATGTAGAAAAATTCAGTTCCACCAAATGGTTGCTGAGTCCTAAGATCTCTTTATCGCTTAAAACACGTGACCAGATACAGAGATTGTCCAATACACCGATGAATTGGAACGTCCGGTTCATATCCGCATGACCGATATACAGGCTATCACTTCCCAGATAAGCCGGTCGATTCAATGAAATAGCATCCAGTTTCCCATCAACAAAAATGGCTTGTTCCCCGTTAATTTTATTATAGCGCCAGGTCAGGTGATACCATTTCCCCGCTTCCAAAATCGTATTCCCCGCCAAATCATTATTAAAAAAGCCCATATACGGTTTTCTTTCGCGAATAAGGAAATGTAGACCCTGTTGATAGGCATTATTTTTGGTGCCCAGAATGCAATAATCTGTTTTCTCCGGGATAAATCGTGGGATTCTCACCCATGCCGTAACGGTAAAATCATGATCCCTCATATGAAGCGTTTCAGCTTGCGGTAGATCAATTCGGCTTTCAACACCAAAAGAGGCGACCTGTCCACGGATCGGATCATCTACAAATTCGATATTCCGGGGCGAACTGTGATTCCGCCTATAGGAGAAATCTTTGGTATTGTTGTCTAACGGCAGATAGATTTCGAGTTGTTCGTCCAGATTCAGCTGTTTGGCGGTGAAATCGTGCACATACACCTTTTTAGTCGAATTTGTCACCCGGATTGTTTTAGGCATAATCTCATATCCGGGACTTAGAGGAGAGAGGGTCAACTGTCCGCTCGATTCCAATGGGAAACAAAATTTACCACTGGTATAATTGGCCATTCCTTGCCAGTTCACATAGTTGAGGTATTCATTGTTGTTGGTAATGGCGCCCTGAACAAGATGGAACTGTCTGAAAGTTGACAACAGGCTGGTCACCCACGAATAATATCTGTCAATAAAAATAAAATTAGGCACTTTCCCTTCACTTATCCACGCCTTTTTGAACGCCTCGATCAGGTATGGTGTTTGTCGGGCATAAGGGACAATGACGTCTGCACTCTCTTCCGGGAGACTTAAACTCTTGTATCCGGTAAAGACAAACAGGCTTTTGCGTAATTTCTCGTCAAATGATTCAATTCCATAATTAAGTTGTTCGAAATAAGGTTCCGACAACCCTGTGGCAAATTCATTCAGGTTATGCAGCCATCCGGGGCTACTCAAATGCTTCTGCATCTCAAAGACGACCAGTCGTTTTCCCGCTTGAACCATCTGTTTGATCGTCGGCCATCCACTGCCGGTATCATATTCCAGGAGATACTCTGACAAACCAGCCGCTTCAAAGATCTGTTCCAGATCGGGATCCACATAAAAGTCCAGAAAGAGTGTAATGACTTTGGTCGTATCGCCATCCAATGCATCTTTGAGTTGATACAATGCCTCCATAAAAGGCGAAAATAGTCCGTTGGGATTTCTTAATAGGATCTGTTGATTTTCGGGATCTTGTCGCAGGTAAAAATAAAACCCTTCCACCTCTCTTTGTAACAATTCTTTTACGGAGAATACCTCAGGTACGGAGGGGGAGATGCCCGAATAATTGGACATTATATAAATACTTTCGTTGTACGTTATATTGTTATCCAGTGCATCCTGACGCTGAAGGGCAAAAAAATTGCTTCGCCCGCTTCTGGAGATATTACGGGTTTCTACATTGGCTCCGGTCAACTGCGCAAAAAGAGAGCCCGACGGTACAATCAGAAGAAGTATAAACCATAAAATGAAATAATAACCTCGTAACATAATAGTACTATTTCAATACAAAGGCCAAAACAATTTGGCGGCAGAAGTTTACATTAGGGCAAATATAGTAAATTCTAATTACCAATGCGTCTTTTCAGAAGTGATTCTTCTAATTTGCGTTTTATTGAGAAAGGTCGATCAGACAGCGGATAATGCCAAAACACTTATTTGTAGTTCATCAATCTCCGACAAGACATCCACACAAGCGCCGATTGTTGCTCCCGAAGTGATCACATCGTCTACCAGTAAGACGTGAAGCCCGTCTAATGGTGCACTGTTTGAGACAACAAACGTCTCTTTGACATTCAGCCAACGATCATAGATTTGCCGGTTGGTTTGCGTTTTTGTCTCTTTTATACGTGTTAATACAGTCGAATTGATCGGCTTTTTCCATACCGACGCAATCCCTTGGGCGATCTGTTCGGATTGATTATATCCACGTTTTCGTTTTTTTCGGAGATGAAGGGGTACCGGAATAATTAGATCGATGTCACAGAGTGGGCTCTGTGCTGCCTGAAGTTCCAATGCCGCCTGTCTGCCCAACTGATACCCCAGTTCTTTTTTTCCGTAATACTTCATGGCATGGATCAGTTGCTGTGTACTCCCTCCTTTGACAAAGTGCAAAAAGGCAGAAGCATAACGCACCCGCTCCCTATCGGCCAACAGTGCTCTGACGGGATTCTCCTCTTGGATAAAAAAGAGGGTTCGGGGAAGGTCAAACAAGCAGCTGAGGCAAATCTGTTTCTCACCGGTTACCAAAGGATTCCGGCAGACATAACAAAGGTTTGGATAAAACAGGTTGACAAGCTCATTCCATATCTTCCTCATATTTCCCGATCGATTTTAAACAAGCGGTGATCTCGCGAGGTTCGAACCCCCGCCCACAGGCAAAACGCAACAATTTATAGTAGAGATCACGTTCGTTTTTGCCTTTAGATGTGCGTTGTTTTTCTTTTAAAAGATCCGATAAAATCGATAGATACTCCTCTTCATCAATCGCCGAAAACGCCTCTTCGATATCTGTTGCAGCGATATTTTTTTTGCGCAACTCATAGCCGATCTTTACCTTTCCCCACTTATTAAAACGCATTTTGTCATTCACAAAACTTCGGGAATATCTGATTTCATCAATATATTTCTCTTTGACTAAACGGTCGATGATCCGTTCGCTCGCTTCGCAGGAAAGTCCGGCTGCCCGGATTTTTTTCTCCACATCCTGTATACACCGTTCCGCTGTAGAACAGTATGCAGCTGCCCGGTGCAGCATTTCAGCTTCTGATAATTGTTTCATCGTTGTGCTTTTATGATTCTCTCTTTACCGCAAAGATCCTGTATCAGTTCAACCTGATTATAACCTTCTTTTTGCAACATATCCACCGTTTCATCGCCACATTGGGCGTTTATTTCGAAATAAAGTTGCCCTTCCGGCGTTAATTTTTGATAAGCCAGCCTGGCGATCCGGCGATAAAAAAGCAACGGGTCATCATCCGGAACGAATAACGCCCCTGGTGGTTCATATTGTAGGACATTCCGACCCATTCCTTCTTTCTCTTTTTCCATGACATAAGGCGGATTACTGACGATTACATCGAAATATCCGGGAAGATTGGTTTCGGTTTCAGTTTCCGACAAGATATCTACGTGAAGCAGCTGCACGTCGACCTGATTTTCCCTGGCATTTATTGCTGCCGTTTTAAGTGCATCTTCCGATATGTCGATCCCTGTAATTGTCGCATCGGGTAAATTCTTCCCTAAAGCGATCGCAATACATCCGCTTCCTGTGCCGATATCCAATAATCTGATTTTTGATTCTTTCTGATTTTGAATGATCAAATCGACCAATTCTTCTGTTTCCGGTCGTGGGATCAACACCGCCGGATTCACTCGCAACGTCAGACCGTAAAAATACGCTTTCCCCAAAACATACTGGATCGGCTCATAGTGCTTTAAACGGGTTAAGATCTTTTCGATCTGCAACGTTTCATCATCGGTTAATTGTTTATCTTTGTCAATCAGTAGTCGATGAGGTTGCAGGCCGCAGACCTCCTCCAGAATCAGGCGGGTCAGACTTCCTGTTTCTTCCGGCGAATAGATAGCTTCAAGGGATTTTCGTATATACGCGATGGATTCAGTCATCCGTGTTATTTTGAAGCAAAAATAGAATAAAGCGGCGAAAAAAAAATCATTATCACTAAGAAATAACAAATTAATGCATTTTACCGTAGAAGAGCACTATATGGCGCGCTGTCTTGAGTTGGCGCAAAAAGGGAAAGGACATACCTCACCCAACCCCATGGTTGGAGCGGTGGTGGTCTGTCAAGGTCGGATTATCGGTGAAGGGTATCACCGTAAAGCGGGAGAACCCCATGCCGAGGTAAATGCAATCGCTTCGGTCAGGGATAAAAGCCTTCTTCCTTTATCCACCCTTTATGTGAACCTTGAACCTTGTTCGCATTACGGCAAAACCCCTCCTTGTGCCGAATTAATCGTTCGCGAACAGATTCCCCGGGTGGTAATCGGATCCCTTGATCCTTTTCCGGCTGTCTCGGGACGTGGTGTACGTCTGTTGCAAGAGGGTGGCGTGGAGGTCGTCACCGGTATTCTTGAGAAAGAGTCCAGAGAGTTGAATCGCGTCTTTATGACTTTTCAGGAAAAAAATCGCCCCTATATTATCCTCAAATGGGCCGAGAGCGCTGACGGTTTCATCGACCGTTTTCGGTCGGATGCGTCTGTGCCGCCAACGGTGTTTTCTTCCCCTGCCACACGTCAATTGGTGCATAAACTGCGTAGTGAGGTGGCTGCCATTTTAGTCGGAACGCGAACGGCTATCCTCGACAATCCCTCTTTAAGTGTACGTGATTGGAGTGGGCGTTCTCTTGTTCGTCTCACAATTGATCGAGATGGGCGCATACCTGCACATTATCACTTATTGGATGGGAACGTGCGTACCCTTATTTTTACGATGAAACCGACTGAAAATCGCCAAAACGTTGAATATATCCCGACCGACTTCCAGCAGCCTGTTCTGCCTCAGATCATCTCTGTGTTGAAGGAGCAGAAACTCGATTCTTTACTGGTCGAAGGAGGGAGTAACCTACTCAATCAGTTTATTTCATCTGATCTTTGGGATGAAATCCGGATAGAGCAATCGCCAGTTGTTTTATCGGAAGGAGTTCAGGCACCGGATATGGCTCATTTATTTGATTCTCTGAAAGGAAAAATGAACTGTTCTGAACATAAAAATCGTTTGACGATTGTCAAACGATCATTCGACAACTGTCAAACGAATATTACACAATTATAGAACAATCGTTTGACAGTTGTCAAATGAATTTATGTAAGACACGATCCGAGAAAACGTATGCGAAAGAAAGAGGAGATGCAAACCGTCTTTTCAATTTAAAATCAAACAAATATGAAAAATCTATTCTCGAAACAAACATTGCTGTTGGCTTATGGTTTTGAGGGCAGTGGGAGCGAACTGGACAGTGTGAGTTTACAACAGATTTCGGAGCAAAATTATCTTATGACCGTTAATCTGCAAATGTTTATAACAGCGGAATTTTCAGAGTGGGAAGCTGCAATCGTGGTCGATAAGTTGGATACAGCGTGCAAGGTAGAGTTGAATATAACACGAAAATAAGATTATGAGAACGAAGAGATGGGTAATATTAACTCGATATTAACGATTTCTCTTCAGATAGTGTAATGTTTGAAGATTTTCCGAAGGCCAAATCCCACAGGGATTTAATGTGCATAACCCCGGGTGAAGAGGAGCGTAGCAGATCGACCCGGGGTATATAATGAGTGTAACAAACGAACGCCGAAGGTGTTCAATCATCTGCGGTTCAACACCTATCGGCGTTGATTGGAGAGTAGTATCTATTCCCCGGGTCAATCCGCTGCGCTCCTCTTCACCCGGGGTTATGCACATTTAACGCCTGTGGCGTTCGCCTTCACTATCTTCCTATTTTCTTCAACTTGAAACTTATATAGCTTACATTAATATATATATGAGTTCTGAAAGGATGACATATATTGTATTGATTATCAAAAACAAACACATCATTCTTTCAGAACTCCATCTTTTTGTTGTCTTTTGCCTGTGGGCGACTGAAAGGAACCCCCAGGCTAAGTTAAATCGTCCTTTTAGAACTTTCGTGACAGACCCTCAATTTATGATTGTCAAAAGTGGCGGTCTTATTCCTATTCGACCGGTAACTCCTCCTGTTTATACCAACTGATCTTCCTTGAGCAATACATGATAACAGCAAGGATAATAAACAGACCGACACTTCCGATGAGTAGTGCAATATCTTCTAATTGCAACACGACATAGAGGAAGAGATACAACAGACACAGGGTGAAAGTGAGCAACCCGATCTGTTTCCAATTATTGAAAATACTTTTGGTATAGAGTGTGATCAAACCAATTGTCGCCATACTCGCGATCAGATAGGCCAATCCGAAATGCAGTTGTTCGGAAATGGAGAGTAGGAGGGTGTAAAAGAGGATCAATGCCAATCCGACCAACAGGTATTGTATGGGGTGTATTCGGCGGCGGGTCAGAATTTCGACGAAGAAGAAAATGACAAAAGTCAATCCGATGAACATAATGGCGTATTTGGCCGATCGCATATTTTGCTGGTAATGATCAACGGTATCGACAAGGCTTACTCCAAAATAGGCATCATTAAAGGAGTCGACCTGACTATCGATCCACATTTCGGGAATGCTGCGGTTGAACTGCAGTATACTCCAATCGGCAGTGAATCCTTGTTCGTCGAGTGTATGTTCGGGGCTGAAACTACCGATATAACCAGGTGCATTCCAACTTCCTGCGACATGGACTTTCGTCGTTTTTCCTGCCGGGATAAAGCCGATACTGCTACTCCCGTTGAGGTTGATGGTACATGAAAAATCCCTGCTTCCATCGATCGGAAGACTCTTTTGGTCGGTGATGGAGACGATCAACTCTTTACCGATAAAGCCATCGTTACTGCTGCCTGCCTCTGCCGGAAAGGATTGATTGCCCAGGTTGAACCGGATATTGTTTGTCACTCCCCGCAGGTCGGAAACGCCTAACCGGATATACGCTTTGTCCCAATGGATTGTGTTGTGTGTTACTTTCTGGAAATTGGGTTGTTCGAATTGTCCTGAGATTTTAACTTCACTTTTATATAGAATCGTTTTATAGATCCCGTAATGTTTCTCTTCGGGGGAAAGTGTTGTTTGTATATCAAGATGTTCGGGCGTTATGTGCAATGTATGTTGTTCATAAACGATCTTTTCATTCTCATTCGTGCGGGATACGGTATAAGGAACAGAGAGAATGGGCAGACAGAGTGTTTGTGCCTGGCTCCATTTGTTGTTGATCTTTTCGATCGTTTCGTAACTTCTGTTTTGCCGTTCCATGATCAGTTCTTGAACCATGACACTGGGAATCAGGAGTAGTAGTGTCAGGAATGCCACTATAAGCGCCTTTACGGTAATTGATTGAGAGAGTTTCTCACTTCGTTTTGCGAATGTTTCCATGTTGTTCTTGTTTGATGGTTGTTAAAAGTGCTTTGCGTTTCAAAGTAAAAATGTAAAAAAAATTATCTGAGAAGCGTTTCCAAAGCGTCTAAATGTATTTTGAATTGTTTATTTCCCTCTTCGGTGATTTGATACTGTGTATTGGGTTTTCGCCCGATAAACTGTTTGATGGCGATAATATAGCCCAGGTTTTCCAGTGCACGTAAATGGCTGGCCAGGTTGCCGTCGGTCACCTCCATTAATTCTTTCATGGCGTTGAAATCGACCTTTTCGTTGACAGAAAGAATGGACATAATCCCCAACCGGACACGGCTTTCGAATGCCTTATTTAAGTTTGAGATAATGTTTTTCATTCTTTTTTCAAATCATATTTCCGATACATCATGAAGCCGTAGAGTATATGGCAAAGGCCAAATCCGATTGTCCAGAAAAGTAGACCATACCGTTCGGTCAAAGCGGCAGCGATTCCAAGTATAATCTCGGTTAATCCGAGGTATTGTATTTCGGTGAATGTAAATTTTGAGGCATTCAATAATGCGATACCATAGAAAATCAATGTGCCTGCAATGACCATCCGTATATCACCACGAAACAGAAGGATGATACAGAAAATACCACCGGCTATCAGCGGAATACTCAGGTTGAATAATGTACGTTTGGCCGCACCACTCAACAGGGTCTGATTGCTTTTTCTGGCTTTACGCCAGGAGAAATAAATACCGAAACTGATCGAGATGAACAAGACGATTAATGCATCGGCCAACAGGATCAATAACTCCTGCATCTGATTATAATCGGTAAGTGAAGGATCACGAAGCAGGTAGAAATAAGCAAATGCGGCGCCCGCGATTGCAGTCAGACCAGCTAATATACCTGATAAACCACTGAGTGAAAGAAATTTGGACGACCGCTCCATCATCTCCCGTATGGCTTTAATGTCTTCGGCTTGTTTGTTCATATGTGTTCTTTTGAAAGTGCTTTGTGGTGCAAAGTTAAATATCTTTTCTTTATCTCCAAATTTTTAGGGTGATAATTATAACGTAGAACTATTTTGATCAATAAAAAAAGCTGCCCGGTTTTACTTTCCGGACAGCTTATTTTATGTTAGTTGATCGACTCTGTTAGAGTTCGCGGATCTTTATATTACGGAACCAGCAGTCGTAACCGTGATCCTGTAGTCCGATGTACCCTTCTTTGGCCGGACCTTCTTTAAAGCCTTCCCAGTCTTTGAACTTACTATTGGCAACCATTTCATACCATGTTGGGGTCCAAAGTTCATACTCTACAACTTTTACGCCGTTCTGAGTATGGGTTACTTTACCATCTTTTACTTTGACAACGATTGTGTTCCATTGTCCGGCAGGACGGGCATTTTGAGGTAATGCAGGAAGAATGTCATACAATGAGCCGGCCAGATGGTTGGTGAGTTTATTGTCGGAAGCGTTCCAGTTGTCTAAAACCTGAATTTCAGGAGCCGCAAAATAAATCGGTTTACCAGGGTATTCGGCTACGTAATAAAAGATACCGGAGTTTCCTTGTTTTTCTATTTTCCAGTCGATGGAAAATTCGAAATTGGCATATTTCTTTGAACCGAACAGGATATCTCCTCCTTGTCCGTGTCCTGGCCGTTCATTGTTACGACCTACTTTCATCGCGTTATCATCGATTGTCCAGTTTGCTGGCATCTCACTGGCATTGCATTTGCGCCATCCGTTGAAATTTTTCCCGTCGAATAATAAAACCCATCCCTCTTTCTTCTCTTGATCTGTCAGTGTATTACTGTTCTGAGCCATGACGGCCGTGTAGCTGAGGGCGACCAAAAACAAGGAT
This sequence comes from Parabacteroides sp. PF5-9, assembly GCF_029893105.1. Lineage (GTDB taxonomy): Bacteria > Bacteroidota > Bacteroidia > Bacteroidales > Tannerellaceae > JARXWG01. Next base: position 141,016 of record NZ_JARXWG010000001.1, read on the forward strand.
AAAAACAATTGCTTTTTCATCTGATTAAATTTAAAAGATTAATTAAGGTCATGAAAGTACGATATTTTTTAATAGCAAAAAAGAGCTGGATGAGATTCTTATACTCCGTTTTTTGCATTTTGGTATTTTAAAGTGGATATTCATTTGCTATTGGATAGAAAAAGAATAGGAAACACGTATAATCGGAAGATTTTGTGTATGTTTGTTTCCTGTTAAAAAGAAAAAGGAATATCCATGAGGAGAATCGGTCTATTCTCTTTTTTTATACTGATAATGATACTGCCTATGGCGGCACAGGTGGCTGTCGGGGTACGTGCCGGAGGTGCCTATTCTTCATTGGTGCAAAAGGTAGAGAATGTACATAGATCAGGATCTCGGTGTGGGTACAGCGTTGCCGGGGTGGTCGACATTCCTTTCTACAAACGTTTTTCGCTTCGTCCTGAACTGGGTTTTGTCAATCAGGGAGGTTCTTTTTACTCCGGACAAGATTTTGAGGGGATGGCCTTGTTTAATAAATATTGGTACTATTCGCTTCAGATTCCGGTGAATGTAGCCTATACCTTTCCGGTAGGCGATGTTCATTTTTTTGTTTTTGGAGGCCCTGTAGTCGATATTTCCTTGTTTGGAAAAATGCGGACAAAAGATACAGAGTTGGATCTTCATTTCGGACATTCGGAAGAAAAAGACCTGAAACCGTTTGATTTGGGTGTCAGTTTAGGGTTTGGAGGCGAATATAAAAATTTCTTTTTTACCATTAATTCGATTGTCGGCACATTGGATAGAAGAGCGGTCGACCGTGAAGGAGAATCTTCCGTTTTCCAGAATAATGTAACAATCTCCATCGGTTATTTTTTCAAGCATTACAGATAAGTTTCCCATTTCTTTTCTTAATACATCTAATACCTATGAGGCTAAAACAACTCCTGACCTTTTTTATTATACTTGTTGCTTTTTCAGCATGTACGCGTGATAACCACTTTATTTCGGACGCTACTTTTCGTGCTGAGGTAGAAAACGATTTTCTGGAAAAACAGACCTTACTTCCTCACGGAAATCTGTTTGATATTTTTAATACGGAGATGAGTGTCGAAGAGAAAGAGGCACTGATTTTTCTTTATGCGTATATGCCGATCGGAGATATGACGGACTACAGCGGAGAATTCTATCTGAAAAATATACGTTCCTCTTTTGCCGCTAAAAAAGAGATGGCTTGGGGCGCGGCTATTCCGGAAGAGATTTTTAGGCATTTTGTCTTGCCGGTACGTGTCAATAATGAAAATCTGGATGAGAGCCGGATGATTTTCTTCGATGAATTGAAAGAACGTGTGAAAGGAATGTCATTGTATGATGCCATCTTGGAGGTCAATCATTGGTGTCATGAAAAAGTGATCTATACGCCTTCGGATGCCCGAACCAGTTCTCCACTGGCTTCTGTGCGAACAGCCTATGGGCGATGTGGTGAAGAGTCGACTTTTACCGTAGCCGCATTACGTGCTGTGGGTATTCCGGCTAGGCAGGTATATACTCCCCGGTGGGCACATACGGATGATAATCACGCCTGGGTAGAAGCGTGGGTCGACAATAAATGGGTTTTCTTTGGAGCCTGCGAACCTGAACCGGTACTGAATCTCGGCTGGTTCAATGGTCCTGCTTACAGAGGTATGCTGATGCATACAAAAGTTTTTGGGAAATATAACGGTCCGGAGGAGGTGATGGAAGTGACCGATGCGTATACCGAAATTAATGTGATTGATAATTATGCGCCTACAGCTAAGACGGTTATCACTGTTGTAGACGATGCGAACAAACCGGTAGAGGGCGCTCATGTGGAGTTCAAATTGTATAATTATGCGGAGTTCTACACTGTAGCTCATAAAACGACAGATCCAAAAGGGCAGAGTTTTCTCTCCGCAGGAAAAGGGGATATGTTGGTTTGGGCGACAAAGGGTGGCCTGTTCGGATATGCAAAGGTCTCATTTGGGAAAGAGGATCAGGTAACCATTAAACTGGATAAAAAACCGGGAGAGCGCGCTACTGTCTCGTTAGATATTGTTCCTCCTGTTGCCGGAGAGATAGCTGTGGAGGTCACGGATGCACAAAAAGAAGAAAACAGCCGCCGGATGGCTGAGGAAGATATTATCCGTAACCTATATGTTTCGACATTTTATACGGAAGAGAAGGCGCGTGAGTTAGCCGCAGAATTAGGACTTGATCCGGAGAAAACCGTTCTTTATATGATCGGCAGTCGCGGGAATTGGTCAGAAATTGAGCAGTTTCTTCGCCAGACACCTGTAGAAAAGCGCCAGGCTGCCATGGATTTACTGGGGGTGATCTCTGCAAAAGATTTGCGTGATACTCCTGCCGTTGTATTGGAAGATCATTTGAATAATACACCTCAATCTTCTGGAGAAGAGTTCAATCCATATGTGTTGAATCCAAGGGTGAAAAATGAGTTATTGACTCCCTATAAACATTTTTTTGCTACCAATTTCGACCGTTCCGTCGCAATAGAGGCAAAAGAGAATCCACAGATTTTAGTTGATTGGATCCGAAAAAATATCACTGTTAAAAATGAACTAAACCCTCAACGCATACCTATTATGCCGATGGGCGTATGGAAAGCGCGTGTAGCAGATACCGATTCGCGGAATATCTTTTTTGTCGCTGTCGCTCGCAGTTTAGGCATTCCGGCACGTATCGAAAGTGTGGCACAAAAGGTTCAATATATGTTGAATGACAGATGGGTGGATGTTGATTTTGATTCGGGTCTCCAACCAGAAATTAAAATGGGACAGGTGGTTGCTTCATACCAACCGATCAAAGCGATAGATGATCCGAAATACCACAGTCATTTTACGGTATCCAGAATAACAGAGAACGGTAAACTTCAAACGTTGAATCTACGGGGAAATAGTCAGACTGATATGGGTGCAGGAAACGCCTGGAGTGGCATACTTAAGCGTCCGTTATCGATGGATGTTGGCCACTATTTATTGATCACAGGGACGCGTATGGCCAACGGCAGTGTCTTGGCAGAGTTATCGTTCTTTAATATAGAACCTGAAAAAACAACTTCTATTGCATTGGTTATGCGTGAGCGTGAGGATGAAATCGCGGTTATCGGGAATTTCAATTCGGAAAACAGATATAAACAAGCTACCACGGGAACTGAAGTGAGTATACTGACCACCACCGGTCGTGGATATTTTATTGTAGGCCTCTTAGGAGCACGTCAGGAACCGACAAATCATGCGATGCGTGATATTGCAGCTGTTCAGGCAGCACTGGAGCAATGGGGACGGGGGATGGTTTTGCTTTTCCCGAATGAACAGGAGTATCAGAACTTCGATCCGAAAGAATTCGGGGCATTACCGAATACGATTACGTATGGGATAGATATTGACCATAAAATACACGATGAAATCGCTGCTGCGATGAAATTATCGAATCCGGATATATTGCCGGTCTTTATTATCGCAGATACGTTCAACAGGGTTGTGTTTGTGTCGCAAGGGTATACAATCGGATTGGGAGAACAGCTGATGAAGGTTATTCATAAGTTGTAAAACAAGAAATATATGATATGAAAAAGGCGACCTTTTATAGGGTCGCCTTTTTGTATCTATACTGTGTCTTGAATTAATCCCGATGAGATTCCCGACGATCATTGTTACGAGGTCCGCGATCGCCTCCTCCTCCGTTGCGTGGTCCACGATCACGGTCACGGTCTTGTCTTGGCGGACGTTCCTGGTAACCTTCCGGTTTCGGCAATAATACTTTACGAGAAAGTTTGAATTTACCTGTTTTAGGATCGATATCCACCAGTTTTACCTGTACCATATCACCTTCTTTTAATCCGGCTTGTTCTACTGTTTCCAATCGTACCCAGTCGATTTCGGAAATATGCAATAATCCATCTTTTCCAGGCATGAATTCAACAAATGCACCATAAGGCATAATGGAAGAGATCTTTCCTTCGTACACCTCGCCGATATCAGGTACAGCAACGATTGATTTGATCGCCTTAAGGGCAGCATCAATGGTCTCTTTATTCGTACCGGAAACTTCAATCACGCCAACACCTTCCACCTCTTCAATAGAAATAACTGCACCTGTCTTTTCCTGGATTCCCTGGATAATTTTCCCTCCCGGGCCAATTACAGCACCAATGAATTCTTTGGCAATTGTCATCTTTTCAATACGTGGAGCATGTGGCTTAAAGTCTTCGCGAGGCTCAGGCATGGCTTCGGTAATTTTACCTAAGATATGCATACGCCCTTCTTTGGCTTGTGCTAATGCGTTTTCAAGAATTTCATAAGATAAACCGTCGACCTTTATATCCATCTGTGTTGCAGTGATACCGTCTTTGGTTCCGGTGACTTTGAAGTCCATATCTCCCAAGTGATCCTCGTCGCCAAGGATATCTGAAAGAATCGCATAGTTTTTCCCTTTATTCTCGGAAATAAGTCCCATAGCAATACCTGAAACCGGCTTTTTGATATCCACACCGGCATCCATCAAAGCCAATGTACCGGCACAGACAGTAGCCATAGAAGAAGATCCGTTGGATTCGAGAATATCAGAAACAACACGGATCACATAAGGATACTCTTCCGGAATCATTCCTTTCAATGCGCGGTGAGCCAGGTTGCCATGACCGACTTCACGACGTCCAACACCACGTTGCGGACGAGCCTCACCGGTTGAGAACGGCGGGAAGTTATAATGTAAAAGGAAACGTTCTTTGCTATGATTTAAGACATCGTCGACAATCTTTTCATCGGCTTTGGTTCCCAATGTGACAGTTGTTAGCGATTGTGTTTCTCCACGGGTGAAAACGGCTGAGCCATGAGGTCCCGGCAGGTAATCCGTTTCGATCCAGATCGGACGAATCTCTGTTGTCTTACGGCCATCCAGACGTTTACCTTCGTCCAGAATAGCACGGCGCATCGCTTCTTTTTCCACATCGTGGTAGTAACGGCCGATCATTTCAGCTTTTTCTGCTAGTTCTTCTTCGGTGAACTGTTCTTTATATTCGGCTTTAATGTTACCGAATGCTTCGGCACGTGCATGTTTATCCTGACCGGATACAGCTACGGCATATACTTTATCGTAACATTTTTCGTGCACATCTTTGCGTAACTCTTCATCGTTGATTTCGTGATCATATTCACGTTTAACGGTTGTGCCTACTGCTTCAGACAATTCCAGCTGAGCACGACATTGTTCTTTGATGGCTTCGTGAGCAACTTTAATCGCTTCCAGCATATCAGACTCCTGAACTTCTTTCATTTCGCCTTCTACCATCATGATGTTGTCTAATGTGGCAGCAACCATGATATCCATATCAGCACGTTCAAGAACGGAGAAAGTCGGATTGACCACGAACGCTCCGTCGACACGTGCAACACGTACTTCAGAAATCGGTCCGTTGAACGGTATATCTGAAACGGCTAAGGCCGCAGAGGCCGCCAGTCCGGCTAAGGCATCCGGCATATCTTCACCGTCGGATGAGAATAATATGATATTGACAAAAACTTCTGCGTGATAATTATCAGGGAAAAGAGGGCGTAGTGCACGGTCTACCAAACGAGAGGTTAAGATTTCGTAATCGGAAGCTTTTCCTTCCCTTTTCATAAATCCTCCGGGGAATCGTCCGAAGGCGGCGAACTTTTCTTTGTACTCTACTTGTAAAGGCATAAAATCCACACCGGGATTTGCGTCTTTTGCGGCTGTAACAGTAGCCAGAAGTACGGTATTGTTCATTCGAACAGTTACCGAACCGTCTGCCTGTTTGGCCAATTTCCCGGTTTCGATGGTGATGGATCTTCCATCACTCAACTCGATCGTCTTGTTAATTGGATTAAGCATAATCTGTTTTCTATATTTTTTCTATCTATCAAAAATTGTGCAAATGTAATGAAAGTTTACCTGTAATTACATGAAAATGAAAATAAAATGACCTCTACAATAATATTATTTAAACCTTAATCCGGTTCTCATTCACAAGAAATACCTATTTTTGTTGCATTTAACCGATATGAATAATGGGATTTATATCTTTTTAATTTAAAAGAGATGACAAATAAAGAAAAAATAGATTATCTGTTGTTAGATATACGTGAGTTGGAAAAATTGATTTCAGGCATGCGGGAATCGGAAGTTTATCCGGTCTCATTCTTCAGTCAGACCTTTGACCTGGCGCAAAAACTGCTGAACGGACTTCATGAACTGGAAGCAGATCAGGTCGAACAGTTACGTCGACAAATGGAAGAACATCAACGGATGATTCGTTCTATACCTCAAGAGAGGCAGGAGAAACGAATAGAGGAGAAAGAACAAATAACAACCATTGCCTCTGAATCTAAAATAGAAACAGACAATCAACAAATCGTCGAAATATCCCTTGTAAGTAACCAACAGGCGGAAGAAGAGATCAAAGAAGAATCCCCGGTTACAAATTTACCTATTGAAACTGAAGCATCAATAGAGATGTTACTTGCAGATGCAGTTCATGAGAAAACGTCGGTTTCTCTAAACGAAATTCTGGAAAAGAAAAATCTTTCGGATTTCCGGAAAGCATTCAGTTTGAATGATCGTTTTCGTTTCCGCCGTGAATTATTCGGAGGTGATGAGGAGAAGATGAATAGAGCAATCGCCGAATTGAATGAACTTCAGACCTATGAAGACTCTGTGACCTATCTCAATCAAGAATTGCAGTGGAATGTGGAAGACGAAGCAGTGAGTGATTTTATCCGTTTACTGGAAAAACGCTTTTTATAAACAATCATGGCAAAACTAACGGTAGTACCTACTCCTATCGGAAATCTGGAAGATATAACCTTTCGTGCAATCCGTGTATTAAAAGAAGCTGATCTTATTTTGGCGGAAGATACACGTACAACCGGTTTTTTGTTGAAACATTATGAGATCCAGAATAAAATGATTTCTCATCATAAATTCAACGAACATCAGACCGTAGAACAGGTTGTTTCGCGGATTAAAGCTGGCGAACAGGTTGCTTTGGTCTCTGATGCGGGGACTCCGGCAATATCAGATCCCGGCTTTTTATTGGTCAGAGAATGTGTTCGACAAGGAGTTGATGTTGACTGTTTACCAGGAGCAACGGCCTTTGTGCCCGCTCTGGTAGTTTCGGGGTTACCGAATGAAAAGTTTTGTTTTGAAGGATTCTTGCCTCCCAAAAAAGGGCGGCAGACGCGACTGAAAGAACTGGCAACGGAAAGTCGAACGATCATCTTTTATGAATCGCCTTTTCGTTTGATAAAAACACTTACTCAGTTAAGTGAATATGTAGGAACCGACCGTGAAGTCTCTGTCTCCCGTGAAATATCCAAATTGCATGAAGAGACTGTTCGTGGGACACTGGAAGAAGTCATTGCCCATTTTCAGATGAACGAGCCGAGAGGAGAGTTTGTTATTATTTTGGGAGGATTAAAAGAAAAGAAAGAAAAAACAGGTTATCAGAGGTTTAATTAAACAAAAAAGAATATGAAGAAAGTGTTATTATTTGGCGTATGTGCCATTTTATTCGTTTCATGTGGAGAACATTCTGCGGAGTATAAGAAGTTAAAAGCAGAAACCGATTCTCTTAAACTTGAACATGCCAAGAATATAGAGGAACTGGATGATATGCTTACAATGATGAATGAGATCGATGCCGATTTTCAGGCTATCCGTGATGCAGAGAATTACCTGACCATCCAACAAGCTGGTGGTGGCGAATTCAACCAGAGCAAACGTGAGCAGATCAGACAGAATATGCAGTTGATTACTGAAACATTGGAAAAGAACAAAGAACAGATCAGTCAACTAGAAGAGAAATTAAAAAATAGTGGCGTACAGTCGGCCGCATTCAAAAAGACTATTGACCGCTTATCGGCCGAATTGGATCAGAAAGCGGTTGTGATCGCAAGCCTTCAGGAAGATCTGGCCAAGAAGAATATCCGTATTCAGGAATTGGATCAACAGGTGGCAACACTGGCTGAAGATGTAGAAGCATTGGCCGCTACCGCCGCAGTTCAGTCGCAAAAATTAAACCAGCAGGATCGTGAGTTGAATACCGCTTTTTACTGCTTCGGCACATCGAAAGAGTTGAAAAATCAGAATATCCTGTCGGGAGGAGGTCTGTTCAGTCGTACCCGAGTGCTTCAAGAAGGATTCAATAAAGATTACTTTATCTCGATCGATATCCGTGAAGTCAGAGAAATTCCGTTATTTGCCGGAAAAGCAAAAATAAAATCCAACCATCCGGAAGGATCATACGATTTTGGGAAAGATCAGGACGGAAACCTGACCTTGCGTATAAAAGATGAAAAGTCATTCTGGAGCTTGGGAAGATATCTGGTAATTGAAGTAGGATGATAAAAAATCTGTTTATTGATCTGGACGATACCCTTTGGGATACGTACCATAACAATAAAGAATGCCTCGAAGAACTCTATACTGACTACGATTTTGGTCGGTACTATGACTCTTTCGAGGCATTTTATGCGATCTATATGCCCCATAACCTGGGGCTGTGGGAGCAGTATCGCAATCATGAGATAGACCGATATACTTTGATTGTCGAACGTTTCCGTTATGTGCTCGAACCTTTGGGCATGGGCAATGCAGCGGATGCATTGGCATTGAACAATGACTTCTTGCAGCGGACGACGACAAAAACCCGTTTAATCCCTGGAGCAATTGAATTGCTGGAGTATTTGCGTCCATCATACCGGATGTTTATTTTATCCAATGGCTTTCGGGAGGTACAGTTCAAGAAACTAAAGAATTCAGGGTTGGACTCTTACTTTGAACGTGTCATCCTTTCCGAAGATGCAAACATTCAAAAGCCACATAAAGCCATCTTTGATTTTGCCCTTAAAAACACCAACTCCCGCCGGAGGGAAAGTTTAATGATCGGCGACAGCTGGGATGCAGATATCGTAGGAGCCTACAATTCCCGGATCGATCAACTTTGGCTGAACCCGGAAAAAATTCCGGCTAAAGCATTTACCCCAACATATACGGTAAACACTTTAGCCGAAATACGAACTATATTATAGTACTCTGACTACTTATTATTTGACATTTCCTACCTTAACAAGATACTCCGCAATTTGAACCGCGTTTAATGCAGCTCCTTTTTTGATCTGGTCGCTGACAGTCCAGAACGACAATCCGTTCGGATTGGTCAAGTCTTTACGGATACGTCCTACATAGACCGGATCTTTATCTGCTACGAATAACGGCATCGGATAATCTTTTTGTGCCGGTTCATCCTGCAGAATGATTCCTTCTGCTTCGGCGAAAGCTTTACGTGCTTCTTCGATACTGATCGGACGTTCGGTTTCTACCCATGTCACTTCACTATGTGCACGTAAAACAGGAACGCGTACACAGGTTGCACTCACCTCTATATCAGAATGCATAATCTTACGCGTTTCGTTATACATTTTCATTTCTTCTTTGGTATAACCATTCTCTGTAAAGGCATCGACCTGCGGAATCAGGTTGTAAGCCAACTGGTAGGCGAATTTTTCAACCGTAGGTTCTTCTCCTTTAAGAATTTGTTCATATTGTTTAACCAACTCAGCCATCGCTGTCGCTCCTGCACCACTGGCTGCCTGATAGGTTGAGACGTGAACACGTTTGATATGCGACAGTCCCTCTATCGCTTTGAGAGCAACTACCATCTGAATGGTCGTACAGTTCGGATTTGCAATAATACCACGCGGACGATTCAACGCATCTTCGGCATTAACTTCGGGAACGACCAAAGGCACGTCGTTGTCCATACGGAATGCACTGGAGTTGTCGATCATAACAGTACCATATTTGGTAATTGTTTCGGCAAATTCTATGGAAGTGCCGCCACCAGCCGAAGTAAAAGCAATGTCGATTCCCTTAAAGTCGTCGTTATGCTTCAGTTCCTTAACGGTATACTGTTTACCACGGAAAGTATAAACACGTCCGGCACTACGAGATGAACCAAAAAGTACCAGTTCATCCATTGGGAAGTTTCTTTCGTCGAGCACACGCAGGAATTCCTGACCTACGGCTCCACTTACACCAACAATTGCTACTTTCATTTTGCGCAAAATTAATTTGATAAATAAAAAATAATGATAACTTTGTCGCTAACCTTATTGCACATAAGCTGTTACGCCCTGTAAGGCAGCGGAGTGCAAAGATAGTAATATTCTTAAAAAACCGATGAACTATGAAACAAATAATCCTGTTTTTCGCTATTTTACTACCTTTTTATTCTTTTGCACAGCTTACGGAATCGTTTGACGGTCCGCAAATCACGACCTCTTATCCTTGGGAAGGAAATACGGAAAAGTTCAGAATCAATGCGAATGGAGAGTTACAACTCTATACCTCTTATTATAAAGGTGAAGCATTCGTATACCTCCCAACCTCCGTTTTAATCGATAATGAGTGGCAATTTACCATACGTACAGAAGCGGCTTGTTCTTCTCAAAACTATTTCAAGATATTTCTGTGGAGTAAACATCCGGATATGAAAGATCCCGGAGAAGCACTTTTTATTCGTTTGGGTTATACTGACAAAAACATCGCTTTATGTAAACAAACCAATAATCTAAAACCGGAACTGCTTTTAGAGGGACGACGTTTATTTGATCAACCGACCGAAGTCACCATAAAAATCATTTCGGATGTTGAAGGGAGGTGTAGCGTCTATAGTAAAACGGTAAAAGAGGAAACATTTGTTTTTGAAGGAACAGCCGGACGGTTTGATCGGAATGCTAACGGCTATTTTATGTTGGGTGTTTATTATACAGCCCAACAGAGTACAAATAAATATGTTGATGATATTATTATCCGCCACTATTCACCCAACAGCGATGAACCCAATCCCCCTGATGATGATCCCCTTGAATTACTTTCTGTAGATCAGGAGAGTCCGACGGAATTATTACTGTTTTTCAACAAACCGGTGATTGCCGAAGAAGCTTCGTTTTCTCTCTCTGAAATAGGAGAGATCACAGAGGTATATATTTCTGAAGATGATCGGGTCATTATGCTTGTTTCAGAGATACCCTTGGAAAAAGGGAAAGAATACCAAGTGAGTTACTCCAATTTGTATGATTACCAGGGAGAAGCCTATACTTATTCTGAAACGTTTACTGCATTTTATGACCATGAAACACCCGAGCCTCCCCTTCCTGTCGATCCCGTTTCTCCGGGTATTGTCCGTATCAATGAAATTATGGCAAACCCCAAAGGATTAACAGCCCTACCGGAAACCGAATATATCGAATTGTATAACACATCTTCAACCATTCAATCGTTGACCGGCTGGTCATTGATGTATGGCGATAAAGCGACTTTGTTGGATCCGTATCAACTTTCGCCCGGAGCATATCTTGTGCTTTACCGTACAGGTAGAGAAATCCATATCGATCCGGGTGGAGCCGGTATGGCATTATCCAAATTCCCTGCGCAATTATCCAATACCGGGAAAAAACTGCAACTAACAAATGCGGCAGGACAATTGATTGACGCATATACATACGATAAAACAACACCGGCATTATCGTGGGAGTATGCGGATGAAGGGTGGTATTTGTCAACAGATCGACGGGGAGGGACACCGGGAAGCATCAATTCTCCGATAAAAGAGCAACCAGAGGAGCCCGAAGAACCTGAAGAACCTGAGATTCCTGAAGAGCCCAAGGAGCCAACACCTCCTGAAGGGCCGGTTGTTCTGCCCGGAGAGATTGTATTGAATGAACTACTCCCTAATCCTTATCCCGACGGGAGTGAGTACATCGAATTATATAATCGCTCTGATCGGGCACTCTCTTTATCCGGCTTAGCGGTGGCAACCCGGAAATCGAATGGTGAAATAGGTACTGTTTATCCTCTAAATTCTGTGATGGAATGGATTAAACCAGCCGGTTATGTCCTGCTCACCAAAGATAAAAACGGGGTAGCATCAAACTATCTGATTTCGGCGCCCGAAAATCTGTATCAACTGAAATTACCCGTTTTAGCGAATACATCCTCTACACTTGTTTTATTTAGAACAGCCGACAAGGAAGTGATCGATGAACTCATGTATTCTTCTAAATGGCACGCCTCTACGGTGAAAGAACAAAAAGGTGTTGCTCTGGAGCGGATTGATCCGGAGAAACCGACACAGCTTCCGGAGAACTGGACCTCAGCATCCTCAACGGCCGGTTACGGTACACCTGGTTATCAAAACTCACAATTCAGACAAAATTCCGGGAATATTGACGGGATAGAGGCACCGGAATATTCGGAATCGACCGGATCGTATCACATCCTTTATTCGCTTAACGAACCGGGATACAGCTGTCGTATACGTATTTATAACCTATCGGGACAGTTGATTGTGGTGATTGCCAATCATGAACTTCTGGGCACACAAGGCAGTCTGACATGGGATGGCTCTGCTTCTAATGGCAGTCGTTTGAAAACCGGCGTATATATTTTCCATGCCGAATTGTATCATATGAATGGAGAGACTCAAACGTATAAAAAAGTATTTTTAGTCAGGTAACGGCATTTATGTGAGGTCGATTTAATGGTATTTGAAAACCTTAAATCGACCTCACACTTTTTAGAATAAACTCCAGGCAACGGTCAGCCCTGCCATGACAATGGCGACCATACTCATCAATTTGATCAGGATATTTAAACTTGGACCAGATGTATCTTTAAAAGGATCACCTACGGTATCTCCAACAACAGTTGCTTTATGCACCTCACTTCCTTTTCCGCCATGATTTCCTTCCTCGACAAATTTTTTGGCATTGTCCCAGGCTCCTCCGGAATTAGCCATAAAAATAGCCAATACAAAGCCGGTACTCAATCCGCCGATCAATAGGCCGACAACACCGGTCACACCGAAAATCAGCCCGGTGGCAATCGGAGCAATAATAGCCAGGATGGATGGCACAATCATTTCACGTTGTGCTCCCTTTGTGGAGATCGCCACACAACAGGCATAATCGGGTTCACATTCACCTGTCAGAATCCCTTTTATTTCCCGGAACTGCCGGCGAACTTCATCCACCATATGTCCGGCAGCACGTCCGACCGCATTCATGGTCAATCCACAAAAGACAAAGGCCATCATGGAACCGAGAAATATCCCGGAAATCACTTTGGGGTTCATTAACGTCACATCATAATACGCCATGAAATCGGTGAAACCGGCTTTGGAGACTTCGATCATTCTGCCGTCGGCAAAACTCAGTGTGGTCTCACCGATACGCAACAGTCCGATCTTTATCTCTTCGATATAGGAGGCTAATAAAGCCAACCCGGTTAAGGCCGCCGATCCGATGGCAAAACCTTTACCTGTTGCGGCCGTGGTATTACCGAGTGAATCCAACGCATCTGTTCTTTTGCGTACTTCCGATCCGAGTCCCGACATCTCCGCATTTCCTCCGGCATTATCCGCAATCGGGCCATAGGCATCTGTCGCCAACGTTATTCCCAGTGTAGAAAGCATACCTACGGCAGCAATTCCAATGCCATAGAGCCCCATGCCTACATTATTAAAATCGAAACCCGAAGCAAAAAGAAACGAGCAGATGATTCCTACCACTACGGCTATGACAGGAATGGCGGTTGAGAGCATTCCCAATCCCAATCCGGAGATAATGACTGTTGCAGGGCCTGTTTTCCCAGCTTCCGAAACCCGCTGTGTCGGTTTGTACGATTGGGAAGTAAAATATTCGGTGGCCTGTCCGATTACAATCCCGACGAGTAGTCCGACAACCACAGCACAACTGATCCAGAACCAATTATCAAGACCCAGAACATACAATATACCAAAAGTCAGGAGAGCGACCAGTACCGAACTCAGGTTCGTGCCTATAGCGAGTGCTTTCAACAGTTGTTTAATGGTCGCATCTTCTTTTGTCCGTACCGAATAGATCCCTAATATGGATAAGATAATACCTACGGCAGCGATTAACATCGGTGCGATGACCGCCTTATATTGCATTTCCACATTACCGGATGAAACAAATGCCGCCGCACCCAATGCCGCTGTGGCCAGTATCGAACCACAATACGATTCATATAAGTCGGCGCCCATACCGGCTACGTCTCCGACATTATCTCCGACATTATCCGCAATCGTTGCCGGGTTTCGTGGATCATCTTCCGGTATACCCGCTTCTACTTTTCCCACAAGATCGGCGCCTACATCTGCCGCTTTCGTATATATTCCGCCACCCACACGGGCAAACAACGCCTGTGTGGATGCCCCCATACCGAAGGTCAGCATCGTAGTTGTGATAATAGTCAGTTTATGTGTGGGATCCATGGCCTCATCCGGAATAACAGCATTCAATACAAGATACCAGAACGAAATATCCAATAGACCCAAGCCGACCACCACCAGCCCCATCACTGCTCCGCTGCGAAAAGCAACCTGCAATCCGCTATTGAGAGAAGTTCTGGCAGCATGGGCTGTACGGGCAGAAGCATAAGTGGCTGTTTTCATCCCTAAAAAACCGGCCAATCCGGAGAAAAAACCGCCTGTAAGGAATGCGATGGGCACCCACTCATTCTGCACACCGAAACCATAAGCCATGATGGCAAAAAGAATAACTAAGACTAAAAAAACAAGGGCGACTACTTTGTATTGTTGTTTCAAATACGACATAGCACCCTCTCGCACGTGTGAGGCGATTTTAATCATCTGTTCGGTTCCTTCACTTTTACTCTTCATCTGCCTGAAAAAGATCCAGGCGAACAGTAGCGCAATCACTGACGCTACCGGGATAATCCAGAAAATAGTTGTAATCATAGCTGGTAATTTTTATTGTTAATATAAACCAGAATTCTAACGCTATCCAATTACTTTCTTTATATCATGCAGCTTCTTTTTAAGAAAGAAGGTGACCCTTTTTGAGAAGGACGTAGGTCTGTTTTTTGTTAGAGGTACCTCTAAACGATTTTAGACGTACCTCTAAAAAGATTTAGACCTACCTCTAAATTAATTTAGACGTACCTCTAACAAAAAAGTATTCTCTATGACAATATGTTTTCTTCATGATATATCCAAAAAAAGATCTAAATGTGTTCAAAACAACGCTCACTTGTTGTTTCGGATTTAATGCGAACCAGGGGCGTTTTGACTGCTGATTCACATATAATATAAGGTTTTGTGATTCCGTAAATATAACAAAATTGTGATTGCAGATAAAACTTTTTCAAGAATAATAATGTTCCATACTAAAATTATGGGCATATTTGTTAGGATATTAGTGTAAACCTTACTTGAATGACTAAGAAGACAAATCAAAAAGTCCATAAAATCGGATTAGCGCTCAGCGGAGGCGGAGCCAAGGGGTTCGCACATCTTGGTGTATTCAAACTATTGGAAGAGTGCGACCTGAAGCCGGATATTATCTCAGGAACCAGTGCGGGAGCATTGGCCGGTGTTTTTTACGCCGATGGTTATACTTCGGATGAGATTAAGGAGTTGTTCAAAGGGAAAGAGTTCTCCGAATTTGCCCGTGTGCAATTACCTAAAGCCGGATTATTTGATATGAGCCGGATGAAGAATTTTTTAGACCACCATCTGCGAGCAAAAAGGATTGAAGATCTTCAGATCCCTTTGGTCGTTGTGGCGACCGACCTGGATCACGGTGTGAGTCATGAGTTTAGAAGCGGACCGATAGCTGAAGCGGTTATGGCTTCTTGCAGTGTACCGATCATTTTCTCTCCGATGGAAATCAATGGTATTCATTATGTGGATGGGGGACTGTTCCGGAATTTTCCGGTGACGAATATCCGCAAGGAGTGTGAAAAAGTGGTCGGTGTCAATGTCAGTCCATTAATTTCGATGAAATACAAACAGACGATCCGGTATATTGCGGAACGGTCGTATCATTATATGTTCCGAGCCAATACGATTGAAGACCGGTTGTTATGTGATATATTGATAGAGACCGAACTGGTAGGGAGTTACAAGATGTTTGACCTGGAAAATGTGGATCAGATCGCACAAATAGGGTATGATGCTGCTTTAAATGCTTTCGACCATATCGTTCAGGACAGTAAATTTGAGTTGCTTGTCAGGGCGGTGAAACAGAAAAAGCAGGAGTTAGTCTTACAAGAGAAGAAGATGAAATGAGTATGGGAAAGAAGAACAAAATGGTTATTTATCAGGTACTTCCCCGTTTGTTTGGGAACCTGAACCCTTCACCGGTCAGGTATGGAAGTATGACGACCAACGGAGTGGGCAAATTTGCTGCATTTACGGCCGAGGCCTTAAGTGGCATCAAGGAGTTGGGGACGACGCATATCTGGTATACCGGTATCATAGAACATGCGACTAAAACCGATTATTCCCAGTATGGCATTCGTAAAGATCATAATGCGATTGTAAAAGGATTGGCCGGATCACCTTATGCGATCAAAGATTATTATGATGTAGATCCGGATCTGGCCGATCAGGTACCGGATCGTATGTCTGAGTTCGAACAACTGGTTGAACGAACCCATCAGGCCGGACTGAAAGTGATCATTGATTTTGTACCCAACCATGTCTCCCGCCAGTATCATTCGGATGCTAAGGAGCCTTTTGTGGAGGATTTGGGACAACATGATGATACAACCCGCTCATTCGATCCCAATAATAATTTTTACTATATCCCCGGTCAGCCATTGGCTCTTCATTTTGGGGCTAAACAGGAAGATTTTGAATACAGCGAATTTCCGGCCAAGGTGACGGGGAATAACTGTTTCTCGGCCAATCCGGCAAAAGACGACTGGTATGAAACCATCAAATTGAATTACGGCGTCGACTACGCACATGGTGGGATGGCTCATTTTCATGACATACCCAACACCTGGGTGAAGATGCTGGATATTCTATTGTTCTGGGCTGGTAAAGGAGTCGATGGCTTTCGTTGTGATATGGCCGAAATGGTGCCGGTCGAATTCTGGCATTGGGCCATTCCTCAGGTGAAAGAGACATATCATGTCTGTTTCATTGCGGAGGTCTATAATCCGGACGAATATCGTAATTATCTATTTACCGGATACTTTGATTATCTATACGATAAGGTGGGGTTATATGATTGTATGCGTCAGGTGATGTGT
Source organism: Parabacteroides sp. PF5-9 (assembly GCF_029893105.1). Classification (GTDB taxonomy): domain Bacteria; phylum Bacteroidota; class Bacteroidia; order Bacteroidales; family Tannerellaceae; genus JARXWG01. The sequence continues at coordinate 158,140 of NZ_JARXWG010000001.1, forward strand.
CACCACGCTCCGGCGAGAACTATTTCCCGCTGTTGGCAGGCGGTGGAAGGGATCCAACCGGCAATGCTGAATTTTCTGGAGAACCATGACGAACAGCGTATCGCTTCCGACTTTTTTGCAGGAAACCCATGGCCTGGCATTCCGGCTTTAATGGTTGCCGCATTGATGAATACTAATCCGGTAATGATTTACAATGGTCAGGAATTAGGTGAGCGGGGAATGGATGAAGAAGGATTTAGTGGCCGGGACGGGCGAACGACAATCTTTGACTACTGGAGTATGGAGAGTGTTCGTGCATGGATCAATGACTGGAAATTCGATGGTGGGCAGTTGAGCGACACCCAAAAGTCTTTACGTGAAATGTACAAAAAGATTTTGAACATTGCCGCGAACGAACGCATTATTGCTGAAGGCGTGTTTTACGATCTGACTTATGCCAATGCGGATAATCCGTACTTGAATTCTCAGCGGCAATATGCATTTATCCGAAAACTGGAGAATGTGGTTCTTTTGGTGGTCGTTAATTTTGACAAGAACGAACAGACCGTGCGCATTCAGATTCCTGCTGAAACGTTTAACAGTCTCGGCATTTACGACAATAAGGCGGCCGAACTGACCGATCTATTGACGGGAGAAAAGAGTATAGCCACACTGACAGAGGCTTGGCCGTATCAGGTAGTTTTACCGGCTTACTCCGGAAAAATACTTAAGTTTGTGTATTAATCGCGGAAAGAATCGTTTGATGAATTCAACGTTAATTCCTCAGGATAGAATGGTTAATTGATTATTGTTTTGTACTTTTGCAGCATATTTCAAAACTATTCATTCTGATTAATATTTCCGAATAATGAGTGCACAAACTCCCTTTTTGATTTTTTCGGGGACAAACTCCCGTTACCTGGCAGAAAAAATATGTAACAGTCTGGAATGTCCTTTGGGACAGATGAATATCCAACATTTTGCCGACGGTGAATTTTCTGTTTCGTATGAAGAGTCTATCCGCGGTAGAGATGTTTATCTGGTTCAGTCTACTTTTCCCAGTTCAGACAATTTGATGGAATTGCTGTTGATGATTGATGCGGCTAAACGGGCTTCTGCTCGTTCGATTATTGCCGTTATTCCCTATTTCGGCTGGGCTCGTCAGGACAGAAAAGATAAACCACGTGTTTCAATCGGTGCTAAACTGATTGCCGATATGTTGAGCACGGCAGGTCTCAATAGATTGATTACTATGGATTTACATGCTGATCAAATACAGGGGTTCTTTAATGTTCCGGTAGATCATTTGTATGCCTCTTCGGTTTTTCTCGATTATATTCAAGCGAATTTGCCGCTCGATAACTTATGTATTGCTACGCCTGATGTCGGTGGAACCAAGCGAGCCAATACCTATGCCAAATACCTGGGAGCAACGATGGTTATTTGCCATAAATCGCGTTTGCGCGCGAACGAAGTTGATGAGATGCGTATCATCGGAGATGTGACCGATATGGATGTGTTATTGATTGATGATATGGTTGATACAGCAGGAACAATCACCAAAGCGGCTAATCTGATGATGGAAAACGGAGCACGCTCGGTTCGGGCGATTGCCAGCCATGCGGTGATGTCGGATCCGGCCTCTCAACGTGTGGGCGAATCGGCATTGACTGAAATGATTTTTACCGATTCTATCCCGTATGCCAAGAAATGCGAGAAAGTCAAAATCTTATCCATTGCTGATATGTTTGCCGAAGCGATCCGGCGAGTTTGTAATGATGAGTCTATAAGTACATTATATGTCATTTGACCTAAAAATTAAAGGCTGCTCTAAGAAAGGGCAGCCTTTAATTTTATAGTATGATTCGCTCTATTACAGTAGCGCTTTTATTTTGCTCTCTATAGCATCTTTAGTTGTTGCTCCAACGATTTTATCGACCATCTCGCCTCCTTTAAATAATAAGATTGTAGGGATATTACGAATACCGTATTCGCCCACTACATCATTATTATTATCGACATCCATTTTGCCAATGTTTACACTCTCTTTGTATGTTTCCGACAGGCTGTCGATATGTGGTGCAATCATTCTGCAAGGGCCACACCATTCTGCCCAAAAGTCGACGACCAAAGGTTTGTCAGAGTCTAAATACTCTTTAAAATTTTGATCTGTGATTTGTAATGCCATAGTTTTATGTTTAATTTATTCGTTTATGCTATGAGAATCCAAAAGTACAAATTCTTTAGAGGACGTACAAAATTATCCGTTAATTTTGAAATCAATATATCCGTTACGTTCCAGAAAATGGATCAACTCATGAGTTACGTCTAATTTGATTGTTTGTGAGAAGAAATCCAAGGAGAGGTTACGTTCGCCATCTACCACTTTAAAATAAAGTAAGGTATTGCCCGGATTGCTTTTAATCAACACGGATAACTCGGTAATAATTGTCTCATCCAACCCATGAACAGGGATCGTAATATTGATCTTTTCGATCATTTTGTCTTTTTCATCCTGAAGCAAACGGATACTTCCGATTCGTAAATCCAACTCTTCTTCGCGCCAACGGCGTGGTTCGACTCTTCCTGTGAACAACAGGTACATCCCTAAACGACAATATTTGCTATATTCAATATAATCGTTTCCAAACAAGGCGATCTCAGCATTTCCCGTAAAGTCTTCGATCTTGACAATACCGTAAGGTTTTCCGGTTTTTGTCATTCCCTCACGGAAGGCAGTGACGATTCCTCCGAAGAGTAATTCCCGCCCTTTTAGGTTCTCTTTCTCGTTTAATTCGACGACTCCCGTATTGCATACATACGACAAAATAATCTGATATTCATCCAATGGGTGGGCAGACAAATAGATGCCGACCAACTCTTTCTCTTTATTGAGCCTTTCCAGATCACTCCAACGTTCACACGATGGGATCTCCGGCTTGGCGATATCGATGGAGTTATCATCTCCGAATAAGGAGTTAGCCGCTGTATTTTTATCCATCTGGTATTTATTCCCGTAGCGGACAAGTATATCTAAAAAGAGTTCGCCTTCTTTATTGCCCGGTGTAAAAAATTGTTCGCGCTGAATACCGAAATTATCGAACGCTCCGGCCAAGGCTAAGGCTTCAATGTTTTTCTTATTACATGAGGAGAGGTTCACCCGTTCTACGAAATCAAAAATGTTGGTGAAAGAGCCTTTTTTACGCTCTTCCATAATGTTCATAACAGCACTTTCGCCAACCCCTTTAATGGCACCCAGACCAAACCGGATATCTCCCTTTTTATTGACCGCGAATTTCAGGCTGGATTCATTGACATCCGGGCCTAATACCTGAATGCCCATCGCCTTACATTCGTCCATGAATTTGGTGATTTCAGTAATGTTCGAGATATTACGGCTCAGCACAGCTGCCATATACTCCGAAGGATAGTTGGCTTTCAAATAGGCTGTCTGATAGGCGACCCAGGAATAACAGGTGGCATGACTTTTATTAAATGCATACGAAGCAAACTTTTCCCAGTCGGCCCATATCTTTAACAAGACACTTTCTTCATATCCGTTGGCTTTTCCCCCATCCAGGAACTTGGTTTTCAGCTTATTCATTTTTTCGATCAGCTTTTTACCCATTGCCTTACGCAATTCGTCTGATTCACCACGGGTGAAGTTGGCCAATAGACGGGAGAGAAGCATGACCTGTTCCTGATAGACCGTGATACCATACGTATCTTTGAGGTAACGCTCCATCACCGGCAGGTCATAAGAGATGGCCTCCCTACCATGTTTACGGGCAATAAAAGAAGGGATATACTCCATCGGGCCTGGGCGATAAAGGGCATTCATCGCAATCAAGTCTTCGAATTTGGTCGGTTGCAGTTCACGTAAATATTTTTGCATACCGGCCGATTCAAACTGGAATGTACCGGTTGTTTTCCCGGCGCTATACAACTCGTATGTTTTCGGATCCTCAATATTGATGTTCTCAATTTCAATCTTTTCTCCTGTTGTCGATTGAATATTTTCTACCGCTTCCTTGATAATCGAAAGGGTTTTCAATCCCAGGAAGTCCATTTTGATCAATCCGGTGTCTTCAATCACCGAACCTTCATATTGGGTAACCAGCATCTCCTCGCCGGTCTCTTTGTCTTTGGCCGTACTGACGGGAACCACATCTGAGATATCGTATTTCCCGATAATCACTCCGCAGGCGTGTACCCCGGTGTTGCGAACGTTCCCTTCCAGCATCTGTGCGTATTTCAACGTATCACGCATGGCCGGATCAGAAGATGTCGCGGCTTCTTTCAATTCGGGAACGTGAGCGATGGCGGCTTTCAGACTTATTTTTTTGACATCGGGGATCCGGTCGGGAACCAGCTTGGCTAATCGGTTGGATTCGGCTAAAGGTAGTTTTTGAACACGTGCCACATCTTTGATCGCCGACTTGGTGGCCATTGTGCCATACGTAATAATATGTGCGACCTTTTCTTTTCCATATTTATTTGTTACCCATTGCAAGACCTGTCCGCGTCCATCGTCATCGAAATCGACATCGATATCAGGCATAGAGATACGGTCGGGATTTAAGAAACGTTCAAACAGCAAGTCGTATTTAATGGGATCGATGTCGGTAATACCGAGACAAAAGGCCACAGCTGAACCGGCAGCCGATCCACGACCTGGTCCAACGGCAACACCCATCTCACGGGCAGCAGCAATGAAATCTTGCACGATCAGGAAATAACCGGGGAACCCCATTCCTTTAATCGTTTCCAACTCAAAGTCGATCCGTTCTCTGATCTCGTCGTTCAGGTTTTCTCCATATTTCTTTTCTGCCCCTTTATAAGTCAGGTGCCTCAGGTAGTCATCATCATTCTCAAACTCTTCGGGGATAGGGAAGTCAGGCATTAACGGGCCATGATCGATGGAGTAGAATTCTATTTTATCTGCTATTTCGAGCGTATTGCTAAGTGCCTCGGGAACATCTGCAAAAATAACATTCATTTCTGCAGTAGTTTTCATCCATTCCTGCTTGGAGTAACGCATCCGGGTAGGGTCGTCCAGATCTTTTCCTGTACTCAGGCAGATCAACCTGTCGTGTGCTTCGGCATCCTCCTCATTGACGAAATGGACATCATTGGTTGCGATTAACTTCACATCATGTTTTTGGGCTAACTCGATCAATACTTTATTGACTTCCTGCTGTTTGGGAAACGTCGAACTATCGGCATTCGGATTATGAGTTTCATGGCGTTGAAGCTCCAGGTAATAATCATCACCAAACAGGTTCTTGAACCATTGTATGGATTCTTCGGCTTTGTCTATCCGACCATGCATAATATGTTGAGGGATCTCTCCACCCAGACAGGCGGAACAGACGATTAAATCTTCATGGTATCTCTCCAGAAGTTCCTTATCGATACGTGGACGTCCGTAAAATCCATCTACCCATGAGATAGATACCATTTTAATCAGGTTCTTGTAGCCTTTCAATGTCTTGGCCAAGATGATTAAATGCCATCCGCTCAGATTCTCCCGCCCATCTTTATTGTCTTTTCCGTTACGGGCGCAATAACATTCGCATCCGATAATCGGTTTGAAAATCGATTCTTGATGTGTTTTGAGTTCAGTAGTGAGGGCATCTATACGTGCCTGATCTTCTTCGGAACGATTTTCCTTATCATTCAGTTCGTCGATTTCTGATTGACATCTTTTTATCTCGTTAAGCGGCGTATTATTTATACTTTGAACCTTATTGAAGAATTCTTTAATCCCGAACATATTGCCATGATCGGTCACCGCAATGGCTTTCATATTATCTTTCCGAGCCTTTTCAACCAGTGCGTTGATCGAAGCCTGACCATCTAATAAAGAATACTGGGTATGAACGTGCAGGTGTACAAATGGTTCCATAAATCTCACTCAATTTTACTTTTGGCCTATAAAGATACGAAAAAGCGTGCGACTACAATTGGGGTATTTGCATTTTATGTTGTCGACAGCCACCTTTTCCCCAAATAACGGACAGGATACCAGGCGGCCAGAAAACCAATACCGAGGACGGTTATAAAAACAATCAAGATATCACTAAAAACGATTTGTACAGGATAAGCGTCTACAATAAAGGCTTCGGCAGATTGTCCCAATCGGATGAGTCCCAACTCCTGTTGGAGAATACATAAAATAACTCCTAATATAATTCCGATCAACGCCCCGAACCCGGAAATCATCCATCCTTCAAATAGAAAAATACGTCGAATCAACGGTTCGTCTGCTCCCATATTACGCAAGGTACGTACATCTTCCTTTTTTTCGATCATCAGCATGGAGAGGGAACCGACAATATTAAAAATAGCAATTGCCAGAATAAAGGTTAGGATCAGGAAAGTCATCCATTTCTCTATCTGCATCATTTTGAAAGAGGCTTCCTGTTGCTCGTAGCGGTCGTGAACAAGAAAATCTTCCCCCAACAGGTTCTTGATCTGTTTTTTGACCGACGAAAGATCCGCACCTGCCACTAATTTCAGTTCGATAGCTGATACCTCGTTCTCATATCGGAATAACGCACGGGCCAGTTCTAATGGAACAATCATATAATTGTCATCATATACCTGCTGGTTCATCCGGTAGATGCCACCAATAAAAGCATATTCCGTACTTAGCGAAGAGGCCGGATTGGCCATATTGATATTTTCACCCCGTTTGGGAACATACAATTCCAAAGGCGACACAAAACCTACATTTACGCCTAACCGGAAAGCTAATCCAATCCCCAAAGAAGCATAATCGACGACATCTTCACGTAAAACGAAACGTCCGTCGACAAGAATTTGTTCCATATCGGCTACCTGTGCAAAGGCTTCATCTACCCCTTTGATTACCGCGACTTCCTGCCGTTCTCCATAACGAACCAATGCATTGTCTGACAACGTTTCACTGTAGAATGTAATTTCAGGAAGCTGTTTGATCTGTTGAACAGCGGAAATGGAGGGGTCAAATACTTTTCCGGTCTTCGGACTGATTTTCAGTTCAGGATCAAAACTCCCGAACATAGAGGCGACCAATCCGTCGAACCCATTGAATATCGACAAAGCACAGACAAGTGCCATGGTAGCGATAACCACTCCGCAGACCGAAACCATCGAGATAATGTTGATGGCATTATGCGATTTCTTTGAAAAGAGATATCGCCTGGCTATGTAGAGTGGAAAATTCAAACCGTTTATTTTTGGAGAAGTTTATCAATATTCTCGATGTAATCGAGTGAATCGTCAATGAAGAAAGTCAGTTCCGGAATTTTACGTAGTTGATGTCTTACGCGTTGTCCTAGATCAAAACGAATCGCTTTGGTTTGAGAACGAATGGCTTCCAGTAATTCAGTTCCTTTTTCTGAAGGGAAAATACTCAGATATACTTTAGCCACGCTTAGGTCGGGACTGACTCTTACCTGACTCACCGAAATCAGTACTCCTGACAATCCTTGTGCCTGTTTTTGAAAAATGTCGCCCAACTCTTTCTGAAGCAGGCGTCCTACTTTATTTAATCGTGTTCCTTCCATCGTTTTTTTATTTTTTCCAGATCATAGTCAGTCCGTCACGTAAAGGTAATATGACCTTTTCCACCTGGTCGTCCTGTTTGATTTTATCGTTGAAAGCCAATATGCCTAGCGCCTGTTTATCATTCGAATGGATTTCTTCGACGACCTTTCCGTCCCATAAGGTATTGTCTGCCAGGATAAGTCCGCCGTTACGCACTTTAGGGAATATCAGATCATAATAGGCTGAATACAATCGTTTGTCGGCATCAATGAATACCATGTCAAACGTCTCTTCTATCGCCGGAATAAGTTGCATCGCATCACCAAAATGAACCTTTATCCGCTGCTTATAAGGAGAGTGGGAGAGGTATTTCTGAATGAAATCTTCCATTTCATCATTGATCTCAATGGTATGTATCAATCCATCCTCCTCCATCCCTTCAGCCATACATAAGGTGGCATAAGCAGTATAAGTGCCAATCTCTAAGACCCGCTTCGGACGTAACATCCGGCAAAACATTTTGAGTATACGTCCTTGCAAATGTCCTGAAAGCATCCGTGGACGAAGCAGGTTTACATTGGCGTCTCTGTTTAGCGTAGAGAGCAGTTTCCCTTCTTCGTCACTATGCGCAAGTATATACTCTTCAATGGTCATTTATTTGATCTCATTGAACGTCGGTAACGAATAATTCTTGCCGGCATCCAATACTTTGCTTACATTATTTATTTCCAGGAAGGTGGTTCCTCCTCCTTCGCCAAAACTACCACTCAGATAGGCCACCATATTGTTACGCGTAATATGTCCGCTCTTAATCAATTCGTTCAGTGCATCAAAGAAGTATTTCCGGCGACTGTCGCCTTCATGCCAAGGTTGATAATCGGCCCATATCCCGTAAGAGAGCGAGAGCATCCGCATCACCTGCTGGTTGTAACAGATAGCATACACCGTAGATGTTCCACGGAAAGCGGCTAAGAAACGAGCTGTCCGTCCGGAATGACTATCGGTAATAATCGCTTTTACATGTAATTTACTGGACGATTTTACCGCTTGTTTGGCCAGAAAAGAGGTCACATCAAGGTCTGTTCCTGCTATCGGCACACGGATATCGTTGGCCGCCAGTTTCGTTTTTTCTGCTTCGCGAGCTACTTTTGCCATCGTTTGAACCGCTTCCACCGGATATTTACCATAAGCTGTCTCACCGCTCAACATCAATGCATCGGTACGATAATAGATCGCATTGGCGATATCGGTCACCTCGGCGCGCGTCGGCCGTGGGTTGTTAATCATAGAGTGAAGCATTTGAGTAGCTACGATTACCGGTTTTTTCACTTCCACACATTTGCGGATCAATACCCGCTGTATGCCCGGTATCTTTTCAGCCGGTACTTCAATACCCAAATCACCGCGGGCAATCATAATCCCGTAGGCTGCTTCAAGTATCTCATCGATATTATCGACTCCTTCCTGATTTTCTATTTTTGCAATGATCTTTATCGGGCTGTTGCGTTCATCCAGTATCCGTTGAATATCCAATACATCCTGTTTTGTTCTGACAAAAGAATGTGCGATAAAATCGAGGTCATTATCGATTGCCCATTGAATATTTAGGCGGTCTCTTTCCGTTAACGACGGCAGGTTAATACGCGCCCCCGGTACATTGACACTCTTACGGCTACCCAACGTGGCATCGTTTTGTGCTTCACACAAGAGGTAATCCGGATATTTCTCCGTAACCTTCAGTTCAAGGTCGCCATCGTCAATCAAGATATCACTCCCTACGTGCAGATCGCTGACGAAATTACGGTATGAGACATAAATCATTTCACGGGTTGTTTCCCCTTCGGGATTACCGCCGATTTTTACTTTGTCGCCTGTTTTGAAAGCGATCGGTTCTTTTAATATTGTTGTCCGTATCTCCGGCCCTTTGGTATCCATTAAAATACCAATCCGGTCGGAAACCTGGCGCACATTATTTACAATCCTGCTCAATCCTTCTTCCTGTAGATGAGCCGTATTCATACGTACCACATCCATGCCGGATTTATGCAAGGTCTGGATAAAATCAACTTCACAACGTTGATCAGAAATGGTTGCTACAATCTTTGTATGTTTGATCATAATGACATCTAAACTGCCTTTGGAGTATACATCTCCGGCAATTCTTTAATTAATAAATTTAACCTTAAAAACTCTTTACCTATATAAAACGTTAGAAACAAATATCTTTGATTCCGTTTTTACTACTTATTCAAGAAGAGAGTGCAATCAATGCCAGATGATACGATTCCATCCCCATCCCTGCGATAACCCCTTTACAAGCGCCAGAGATCATCGAGTGGTGACGAAAAGGTTCGCGACCATAGACATTTGAAATATGTACCTCTATAACCGGCGATGAAATCGCTTTTATCGCATCAAACAACGCAATAGAGGTATGGGTATACGCCCCGGCATTCAGAATAATACCGTCATAATCAAAACCCACTTCATGGAGTTTGTTGATCAGTTCTCCTTCTACATTACTTTGAAAATAGGAAATTTCACATTCAGGGTGGCGCGTGCGCAATGTATGCAGATACTCTTCAAAAGAGTGCTTCCCGTAAACTTCGGGTTCGCGCTTTCCCAGCAGATTGAGATTAGGGCCATTGATAATCTGAAACTTCTTCATATTCTTGTAAATTAACTACCTTTGCAATGCTGATACATATGAAAAATGTGGGGCAAAGGTAAACAATTTATTTTACACATTCCTAATGAGATACCGACAATGCAACAAGGGAAAGATATAATCAGTAAATATCATACTTATCTCCGTCTGGAAAAGTCACTTTCTCCAAATACCCTCGATGCATATATGACCGATCTGGATAAATTGTTGCGTTTTGTGGCAAGTGAAAACCGTCCCATTCTGGAGATTACTTATCAAGACTTGCAACAGTTTGTTGCACAATTACGGGATATCGGTATTCATCCTCGCTCCCAGGCACGGATTATTTCCGGGATTAAATCGTTCTACCGTTTCCTGTTACTCGACGGATATACTGATAAAGATCCGACCGAATTACTGGAAACGCCCAAAATAGGGTTTAAACTTCCGGAAGTGCTAACAGAAAATGAAATCAACAAGATTCTCGATTCAATCGATCTTTCTTTACCCGAAGGGCAGCGCAACCGTGCTATGCTGGAAGTGCTTTACAGCTGTGGGCTGCGGGTGTCTGAACTCACCGGCTTGCGTTATATGGATGTCTATTTTGACGAAGGTTTCGTCCGTGTGGAAGGCAAAGGAGGGAAACAACGTTTAGTCCCTATTTCGGAGACGGCGATTCGGGAAATCAAAAACTATTTATATGACCGCAACCTTGTTGCGGTAAAAAAAGGACATGAGGATATTCTTTTTCTCAGCCGTCGTGGAACCGGACTCTCCCGCATCATGGTGTTTCATATTATCAAACAACAAGCCGAAATGGCTGGAATTCACAAAAACGTCAGCCCGCATACGTTTCGTCATTCGTTTGCCACGCATTTATTGGAAGGCGGAGCCAACCTTCGGGCTATACAGGAAATGCTAGGGCACGATAATATCACAACGACCGAAATCTATACACATATTAACCGTGAGTTCCTGCGTAAGGAGATTTTAGAGCACCATCCGAGGAATAAAAAAAGATAATCAGATCCTTTGTATTATAGGTTTTGATCAGTAAGAAAGCACACATTTATCCGGATGTGTTCAAAAAGGATATAGAAATTTTGATTACGTTTGTAGGGCTTAAACAGAAAAAAACAGATACACTGTGGCAAAAAATGTAGTTGAAACTCCCCTGATGAAGCAATACTTCGATGTAAAAGCGAAACATCCGGATGCGATTTTACTCTTCCGCGTCGGAGACTTTTATGAGATGTATGGAGAAGATGCTGTCATCGGGGCAGAAATTGTTGGGATCGTATTAACCCGGAAGGCCAATGGTCCCGGACAATTCATTGAAATGGCCGGTTTCCCGCATCATGCACTGGATACATACCTCCCCAAATTGGTCCGGGCAGGTAAACGCGTCGCTATTTGCGACCAATTAGAAGACCCCAAGATGACTAAGAAACTAGTCAAGCGGGGAGTGACCGAACTGGTTACCCCAGGAGTTTCTATCAACGATAACATTCTGAACCACAAAGAAAATAATTTCCTTGCCGCGATTCATTTCGACAAAACCACCTGTGGCATCGCTTTTCTGGATATTTCTACAGGTGAATTCTTAACAGCTGAAGGAACGATTGATTACATCGATAAATTACTGAATAACTTCTTTCCCAAAGAGGTATTGATCGAACGGAGCAACCGGAAAAAGTTTGAAGAAATTTTCGGCGCACGGTTTTTTGTGTTCGAACTGGAAGACTGGGCTTTTACGGCGGATGCGGCGACCGACCGTTTGTTAAAACATTTTGAGACGAAGAGTCTGAAAGGATTTGGCGTACAACACCTGAAACAGGGGATCATTGCGTCAGGGGCTATTTTGCATTATCTCGACATGACCCATCATAAACAAATCGGGCATGTTACCACTTTGTCGCGGATCGAAGAAGACAGGTATGTGCGATTAGACAAATTTACGGTGCGCAGTCTGGAATTGGCCGGAACAATGAATGAAGGCGGCACAAGTCTGCTCGATGTCATCGACAAAACTGTTTCGCCGATGGGATCGCGGTTATTGCGACGTTGGATACTTTTCCCCTTGAAAGAGATCAAACCGATTCAAGAACGACAGGATGTAGTTGATCATTTCTTTCGTTATCCTGAGACAAAGGATCTGCTGGAAGAGCAGGTTGAGCGGATTGGTGACTTGGAACGTATCATCTCCAAAGTGGCCGTCGGTCGGGTTTCACCCCGCGAAGTGGTTCAGTTAAAAGTCGCCCTTCGTGCGATCGAACCGATCAAACAGGCTTGTCTGAAGAGTAATGAACCAAGCCTTTGCCGGATTGGTGAACGGCTGAATACCTGTGAGACGATACGCGACCGGATCGAACGGGAAATCAATAATGATCCACCGGCATTATTGAATAAAGGGGGAGTCATTGCACAAAATATTCATCCTGAACTGGATGATCTGCGTGCCATTGCCTATTCGGGTAAAGATTATCTGTTGCAGATGCAACAACGTGAGATCGAACGGACGGATATTTCCAGCCTGAAAATTGCATTTAACAATGTCTTCGGTTATTATATAGAGGTGCGCAACACCCATAAAGACAAGGTTCCGCCCGAATGGATCAGAAAACAGACTTTGGTCAATGCCGAACGGTACATTACCGAAGAACTCAAGGAATACGAAGAGAAAATCCTTGGTGCCGAAGAGAAGATCCTTGCACTTGAGAGCAATCTGTTCAATGAACTGGTATTGGCTTTGGCGGAATATATCCCCCAGATTCAAACAGATGCCAATCTGATCGGACAATTAGACTGTCTGCTCTCTTTCGCTAAAATCGCACAAAACAACAACTATATCCGGCCGGAAGTGAACGAATCGGAAGTGATCGATATTCAGGGAGGCCGTCATCCAGTGATCGAGAAGCAGTTGCTTCCGGGTGAACCCTATATTGCCAATGATGTCTGTCTGGATAGTGACAAGCAGCAGATCATTATTATTACAGGTCCGAATATGGCGGGTAAATCGGCTTTATTGCGCCAAACGGCGCTGATTACGCTGATGGCTCAGATCGGTTGTTTTGTCCCGGCCGAATCGGCAAAAATCGGCGTTGTCGACAAAATATTCACCCGTGTGGGTGCCTCCGATAATATCTCTGTAGGCGAGTCTACTTTTATGGTGGAGATGAATGAGGCCTCAGACATTCTGAATAACCTCTCCCCACGCAGCCTCGTTCTTTTCGACGAGTTGGGTCGTGGAACGAGTACATACGATGGTATTTCTATCGCCTGGGCCATTGTGGAATATATCCATGAACACCCAAATGCACGTGCTAAAACGTTATTTGCGACACACTATCATGAGTTGAACGAAATGGAACGTTCGTTTAAGCGGATTAAAAACTACAACGTCTCAGTAAAGGAGGTTGGGAATAAAGTTATTTTCCTGCGCAAGTTGGTTCGTGGAGGGAGTGAACACAGTTTCGGGATCCATGTGGCTCGGATGGCCGGTATGCCAAAAAGCATCGTCAAACGATCGAATGAGATCTTGAAACAGCTTGAATCGGAGAACCGACAGGATGGTATCAGCAAGCCGATGAAAGAGATCGCCTCTGCCGGTGAAGGGTATCAGTTGAATTTCTTTCAGTTGGATGATCCGATATTGAGCCAGGTCAGGGATGAGATTAAAAATACGGATGTCAATAACCTCACCCCATTGGAGGCGTTGAATAAGCTGAGTGAAATCAAGAAGATTATTACAGGGAAATAACGTTTTCCTGTTACTCCATCTCCTTAGCGATCTCCTGTATTTCCTGTAGCGTAAAATCTCCTTTCAACTGGATGACCGTGAAGCTACTATCCGTATCAGCCAGCATCAACAGGTCTTTGATCTGATCCCCTTTCATATCGGCATAAAAGGTTGCTTTGGTCTTACTGTGACGGACACGCATCAGTTCCGCATGTTGCTTCCCGATCAAGTCGACAAACTCCTTACGCATCTGAGGGATCTGATCCGGACGTTCGGTTGAGACCAGTTGCAACGATTCGACTTTGCCTTTCAGATTCATCAGACTGGTTCCTACTCCTTCGATTGCAGGCATCATCTGAAACATCGCCTTGGAGATATAAACGGAGGTGACGTTGTCCATCTCTGCATATTTATCAAACAATTTACTTTGTCCGAAACTTTTTCCTGTTATTGCACAGAAGATCAATAGGATCAATATATATTTTGTTTTCATACTTTTTACTTAAATGGTTTATTGATAATATCATTTACTTTTTCAAATTCTTTTCCGGCTTCAGAAACCTCATCGAAGCCTTTATTGAGTTGTGTCGACATAAAAGCCAACGCTTTATGTGCAGCGACAGCGGCCTCTTCGGGATCGGTAAATGTATCGGCCGTCATCGGTTGTGGAACAGTTGTTTCTGTCTGGAAAAAGAGAGCAACCCCCAGTATTATTGCAGCTGCTATTCCACTGATCCAATACAACGAACGTTTTCTTGTGAGGCTGATCGTTTTGGCGTTATGACTATCCTTTTCGATCAACGCGTCAACGTATCGTTCCAATCTTTCATCTATTCCGGAAGGCAAAGATTGTTCTTCTTTCAAAACCTTATCGATTAATTCATCTATCTGTTTTTCGTTCATACAGCATATATTTTTTCATATTGTTCCCGGATAACTTTGCGAGCCCGTGATAATAAAGTACGCACGTTCACCGCAGAAAATCCGGTTATCTCTTCAATCTCTTCCAACGAACAATCACTTAATCCGCGTAACTTAAGCACTCTTCGCTGGTTTTCCGGTAATCGTTCGATCAATTGGCTGATCAGATCGACCTCATCTTTCTCCTCAAGCACTCTTTCCGGTGTGACGTTACTTATTTGAGCAATTCCTTCAACACATTCATTGTTGTTTTGTGACCGGGGCGACCGAAGGAAATCCAGACATAAGTTTTTAATGATTGTAACGGCAAACGCTTCCGGATTACGGATCTCCGTCAATTCCTCCCGTTTATTCCAGAGTTTACAGTAAGTCTCTTGTAAAAGATCTTCTGCATCGTCTTTGTTTTCTACCAAGGCAAAAGCGATACGGTAGAGTTTAGGGTGATACGGGAGGAACAACTTTTTGAACTGTTCACCGTTCATTGCCATGTTTATTTACCACCCGCTCAATGTCAGAAGGTTTGATATTCCCTTTTATCCGAACCATCGCATTACTGTTCCCTGTGGTCAAAACAATCATCTCCTTGATCATTTCATCTTCAATTTTCACTAAGATTTTAGACCGGTTTTTATCGTCATTCGAATTCACCATCGTTTCATATCCGGGATCTTTTAATTGCCGGATCGCAGCGGCAAATCGCTCCTTCACCTGTGTATCGCATTCATCCAATGCAAAAAGTTCTATTTTATCAACACCCATTGTTTCGGTAAAAAGACTTGCCAAACCCAGGGTAAATTTCCCTACTGATAAGGAGGTGGCGGATTGCTCTTTTCTGAACTCTTTGTACAGATGGTCAACACTTTTTTGACTGTAACCTGTCTGAAACATAACGAGTAAGAGTATGACAATAATGTAATTCTTCATCTTTCCGTGTATTAATTATTCTACGTTTCTGTTTATTCAGCCTCTTTCTTTGCGCACCAAAAAGAGGCGTATATCAAGAAGACGAGAACGGATTGTTCTTTGTGACAAAGTAATCAAAAAAAAGAATGAAAAAATACACTGTCACAAGAAAAGATGAGGGTTGCAGAACTCTGAAAGAGTCACAACCTTTGGGTACTATAATATTATTTTGCTGTAAATACTAGCTAAATGGTGATATTTTGTACGAAAAACAGTTTTTAATATAACTCATACTTTGCCGTTTTTTAGCAAAACGATTGGTCTGTTTCGAATATATTATGCGAAATATTAGGCGTTTTAGAATATTTATGCTGCTTCTTTTTAGAAATTTATGCAGAGAACAGTATAAAAACATGCAGATGATGTAGGAAAAGTACCTGCATCATTAAAAAAAAACATTTAGATCAATTTTCAAAGGGTCGAAAATGGCGAAAAAAAGGGGTTTAAAGACGTGTTTTTTTCTCTAGATTGCTCATTTTTCAGAACTGGGAAAAATAGGCAAGAGGATATGAAAGTCAATGTCTATTGTAAAAACAAACCTCAAATGCGTGCGTTTTTCTTCGACAGCTTAGTATATAAGCTCAAATAAGCGAAGGAAAAAGGGGGTAAAATAACAAATAGTCAAATAGGATTGTTGATTTATTTTTCAATACATTTTGTCATTTTGTATGCGATAATATAAACCTTTGAAAAATAAGGCATCTCCTTTTAGAATGCCTTATTTTTTAAAGAGTTAAACTATCTGTTTACTATTATTGTAGCAACCGATGAACCTTTTACAGGGAATTCTTGTCCATTATACGCTACACCTGTACATATTGTATTATATTCTCCAAGCAGATTCCACCAAGTGATAATATGATGTATTTCATCATCGCCAAACAAATAAGGACATGTAAGCTTAAACGTAATCTTTTCCGTAAATTCAGCTTTCCAACAAGAATCAAGATCACATTTATGCGAAATACTCCCAGTTAGGAACTTTAAATAATGATAATCGGGGGATATCAAAGAATCTGGAGGCGAGAACCATTCTCCGTTTGAAAGATATAATCTTGGATATTTATTATCAAAGCGATCACCACCTCCAATCATTTGGCCTTGTTGATACCACCATGGATTAAGACTCTGGTCTTTAAAAACAATATCCAATGTATAGAATTCGGGTTTAGCAGTCTCATATATTTCATAATTGCTCCAAACGAATTCACTCCCTTCCAGTAAATCATTACCTAATGTGTCCTGAAAACTAATCCATATCAAGTGTGAGTAATTAGGAGGAATATCTCCTATTATTGTATCGCGATCTTCTATTTCTTGTTCCTCTTTCTGCTCTTGTTCTTGCTCTGTAGGTTTTTGTTCCGTAGGCTCTTCTGTGTTTTCTGTTTCAATAGCATTATCACAGCTGCTCACGATTAAGAAGCTAAGAATAATAATCGCGAATTTTAATGTTTTAAGTATATGGAAGACCCGAGATGATTGATCCTGGATTAGAAACGGTGTAGTAGCCATATGTATTGTATGATAAACCTGATAAAAATTCAACAAAATATTCCGTCTTAATTTTTTGATCTTGAAACCCGTCACAAACCCATGCATGCCCTTTTCCATATAGCGAAATTAATTTGGATAAAGCGAGGGAAGAAGTCCTTTGGCTTCTAATGCTTTTATGGTTAAAAATTAGTTATCTTAAAGATTCTCAACTACCCCCATAAAGAAGATAGTACCGGTGTCTTTTTCTCTTATCAGATAAATGAAAGGACGGTTAAGGTAGAATGTATAGATCAATGGTTCTTCTTCACCTCCATATGAACCATATCCTATCTCTACACCACTTGCAGCAGACGCATCTGTTCCCTCTTCGGTAATTTCAATAAATGTTTTTTGTAACACATTTGACACTATTAATGGCTCAGTAGGATGGATGAGTGAAAAATTCGCATCATTGCCGAACATAGATTGCAACCCCATCTCTCTTAGATCTTCACTGAGCGACCGTTCATAATCTATTTTGAACCGTGGAATCTTCAGTAACACATCGGTTGCCAATTTTCTATAAAAAGTACCTTCTTCCAATTCGTCGATTGCTGAAGCGATAGAAACATCTTCATGAGGTAATATAAATACCATACTAAAAGCTTCATTCCCATAAGGTAATTCAGCAAGTTTAAATACATTGTTTTCGCCATAATAAATCAGCATATCATGATTCATCATCGGAACAGAACGTTCTTGTCTATTCTGATTATAGAACGTCTCTTCTGTAGTCAACTCTTTATCAAAAGGCACTGTCCATGATCCATTAAAATATAAGGCATTAATCAGATACATCACAGCATTCGCATCTATATGATCCAGAATTTCAGGGATTGTCCCTTCCGTTTTCTCCGAGCACCAGTTGTTGATTAGATTAACTGTTTCAGGATCAGAGAAATTTTCATTTCGGACTTCTGCATCATAAAATGTTTTATTGGTATCGATAAAGGCATCGAGTACCGGAAATTGGTTTTCTATCCAGATCGAATTGGCACTTCTAAATGCAACATCCGGATCAATTTCGTGCATGATTTCAATCATTTTCTGGAAATAACCATTCATCGCTTCGCGCGAAATGTCTTTATACCCTAATACACGTTGCATCTCCTCATGGGTAATGCCGCCTGCTCCATTATTGAGCATCCCCAAAGCAAGGCTTGCACTCAAAGGTGAGATAAGAATGTTTTTACCCGGTATTTCGTTTTTGTAGACTGTTTTCAGTAATTCGAAAGCAAAGAGGTTATTCTGCTGACTAATTTGTTTTTCAATAGGTGTCAAGCTGAAATCTTTCTGTTCTACGACTGGCTCTTCGGGAGTTTCCGGTATCACAGGTGGCGGAGTCGTACCCTCATGATCACATCCGATAAGTAATAATGCAATGAACAAAAATGATACGATTTTTTTCATACGAACTCCTTTCATAATTATATTTTAGACTACTTGTGTATCAATTATTTTACAAATATATCAATAATTAAAAAAAACACCCCAATAAATATTTAATAATTGTTAATGAGGAAATAATATTCAACAGATAATGTGTATAAATAATTTAAACTAATAGAGTAAGTATAAAAAATATTTTCAACTAGATATTGAAATAAACAAATAATTTCAAAACTTATAAGTAAGCATTAATTGTCCTCCCCACTGGTTGTAGATGTGACTGTTTTAAATTTATTATAACTCGTCTAGAGGTTATCGCTGTTTCCTATACCTAGTTAAATAAAATCTTCCTTCAGTAGTAAGTCCATTCGGATACTTTACGGCATAAAGAATTGTTTTCGACGATCTCACTGTGTATTCCGATTTACTGTTAAAGTCATGCCAACCCGATCTCTTTTTGCGGATATTCAACCTGTTTCAATCGAATTAAATCCATAAGAATTCGGGGTGATCCAGAATTCTCCTTATATTAGCGAACCGTAAATAATAGTCCTTTTTCTATCATGGAAAACCTGCTTATCATTATTCTATTGCTTATTATGTGGATGGCATTACATAGTAAGATGACCCATTCTTCCAAACAGATCGATGTATTAACAAAAGAAATTGCCCGGTTGAAAAAAATGTTGGAGGGGCAAACTCCTGAACAACCAACAGAGGAGATGACAGCGAAAACAAAACAGGAACCTCTACCTGTCGGATCCGATACGGGAAAAGAAAAGATTGTTCAGTCTGTTGTCGTGGAAAGTCAACCGGCTCAAATTGTTGCAGATAAGGTTCAGAAAGAAGAAGTAAAGCCGGTTGTAAAAGAAAAAAAGAGATCCAATATCGAGCGATTTATCGGAGAGAATCTATTCGGGAAAATCGGTATCCTAACGTTAGTGATCGGCATGGGATTCTTTGTGGCGTATGCGATCGACAATAATTGGATCGGTGAAGTGACCCGTACAGTTCTGGGTTTTGGGGTAGGATTTATTCTATTGATCGTAGCCGGACGTTTGAAAGAGCATTACCGGACGTATAGTTCCATACTGGCAGGAGGGGCATTTGCCATTTTTTATGTGACCGTTGCGATGGCTTACCATTATTATGATCTGTTCGGGCAGACGGCGGCATTTATTATACTCATTGTCGTCACGATCGTAATGGTTCTATTGGCCGCTTTATACGGACGGCGCGAACTGGCTATTATTGCTTTAATCGGCGGTTTCATCGCTCCGTTTATGGTGAGCAGTGGGGCGAATAGTTATGTGGTGTTGTTTACATATATCCTGACGCTTAATCTGGGAATGTTCAGCCTCTCTATTTTTAAAAGATGGGGCGAATTACCGGTATTTTGTTTTATACTGACCGGATTTATTCTGTTCAGTTACTCGTTGATTGAAATGATCGGCGGGATGGATGTAACAATGCGGTTGAACCTATTGATCTTTGCCGTCGAATACTATTTACTTTTCCAATTATCAATCATTGCCATATTACGGACGCATCGGCGAAAAGTGAATCCGTTTCTTTTTGGCGTGGCAACACTGAATAATTTTGTTTTCCTTTTCTTTGGTTTATGGTATACGGAGGCGATTGCATCCTGGGAGAACCTTCAGGGGGTTATCCCACTCTTTATAGCCTGTGTCAATCTGTTCCTGTTCTTCTGGGTCAGAAAAAAAGGTGAACGGTTCCGGTTCTTATCTGCTACCTTACTTGGGATGGTCATTACATTTCTCTCAATCGCGATCCCGATACAATGGAACGGTACGCTGATTACCTTATTCTGGGCATCGGAGATGGTACTGATTGCATGGCTTTATACGCGTTTCCCCAATAAGGTATACCGGTTTTTTATCTTTATTTTACCGTTGTTGACCTTTGCCTCTTATTTGCTGGATATAGAAAATGGTCTTACAAGAGAATATCTGTATTGGGGAGGTAAGATATTTACCAACGGACTATTTTTTACCGGTCTGTATTCCGGAATCGCCTTTTTTGTTTATGCCTGGATAAAAAATAGAATAAAACAGCAGAATATCTGGCATATATGGGCCGGATGTTTTGTGATTTATAGCGCTTTTATACTTGAATTTTATCTGCATATCGACCAATTGCTGATTTCCAGGGGATATATGTTGGCATTCACGGCTTTTACGTTGTGCGGACTTTCCGGCATTTTCAGTCTGACACGTTTCCCTATGAGTAAACATGCCGGGAAATATATGTTTGTTTTAGGAACCTCTCTTTTTCTTTTCTGGATGTTTTCTATTTCGATAAACAATGCCAGTCATCCTCCCTTCATTGCGTATATACTGTTATGGATCTCCTTTGTCGTGATTATTTTGCATCTCTGTCTGATCGTCTTACAATATTATAAGGTGTTTGGTCTTTATCAGCAATCTTCCAATAAGACGACCGTCTATTTAGCGATCATTTCTACGCTCCTTTTAGTTGTTGGAACAACTTGCTTGTTACATCAATGGGGGTTAAAGCGTGAAGTCAGTGCAGGGATCTCGATCGCTTTGGGAGTGGCCGGATTCGCACAGATGGCCATAGGGATGCATTTGCATCTGAAAGTACTTCGTATGGTCAGTCTGGTGACATTCGGATTGGTTTTGGCCAAATTAGTGATAATCGATTTATGGTTATTGCCCACTATAGGGAAAGTGATCGTATTTATTCTATTGGGTATACTGTTGCTTCTCCTTTCGTTTCTGTATCAGAAGCTGAAAGTCGTGTTTTTAGACGAAGGAGAACTATCGGTAGTCAAACCTCAGGAAGTGATCGCTTCACAACCGGAAGCCAACGACACTGAAGAATCAGAGTAACGTGATTGTTTTTTCCAACGCCATACTGTGCGAACCTTTAATCAGGATATGATATCCTGTTAAGGGATTGTTTTGAATGAATGCCATCAACTCTTCCGTCGTCTCGAAAGTCGGATACGCTTTGCACACCTTGGAGAAATTCTTCCCACAAAGTAAGACCTGGTCAAATTGAGCGGTTTTGAGTTGTTCGATAACTTCTTTGTGTAAAGTATCGCTTTCATCGCCCAATTCAAGCATATCTCCAAGAATAACGGCTTTAGGTGTTTCCGATAAAGAGGCGAAATTGGCCAATGCCACTTTCATACTGGTCGGGTTGGCATTATAGGCATCCACGATTAAAACATTCTTTTCGGTTTTCACCAGTTGTGAGCGATTATTGGTAGGCTCATAGGCTGAAATGGCACGGCTGATACGTTCTGCCGGAATTTTAAAATAGCGCCCGACTGCCACGGCGGCCAATACATTATCAATATTGTATTCGCCGATCAACTGGGTTTCTACGGTATGTAACTTCCCCTGTTGTTTCCAGTCGAATGTCAGAAAAGGGTCATTACTGACGATTTGCCCCGAAGCAAACGAACTCTCTCCGTAACCGTAAGTGACCTGTTCAATCCCTTTTGCCATCGCTTGCAGAATCTCATCTTCTTTTTTGATGAAAATCGTTCCGCGTATATGCCGGATATAATCGTATAGTTCTCCTTTCGTTTTCACGACATTCTCAAAGGAGCCGAACCCATCTAAATGCGCGTAACCGACATTAGTAATAAGACCATAATTGGGGTTCACAATATCGACCAGTTCCTTGATATCACCCGGATGGCTGGCACCCATTTCAATGACTGCCATCTCATGTTCGTGATTTAACCGAAGCAGTGTCAGCGGTACACCGATCTGATTATTCAGATTACCTTCGGTATATAATACATTGAATTTGGTCGATAATACAGCAGCCAGTAGTTCCTTTGTTGTTGTTTTTCCGTTAGTGCCGGTAATACCGATAATAGGAATTTTCATCACTTTCCGGTGCCGGTGGGCCAGTTCCTGTAATGCTTTCAATGCATCATCCACCAGTACGGTGCGTTCGCCTGTGTAATAATCAGGATTATCAATCACAGCATAGGTACATCCCGAATCCAATGCTTTCTGAGCAAATAGATTGCCGTCGAAATGTGCTCCTTTCAGTGCAAAGAAGATAGAACCTCTCGGACAGTTACGGCTGTCGGTCGTTACCTTTGGGTTGTGTAAAAACAATTCATAGAGTTGTAGGATGGTCATAATCTTATTCCTTTCTT
Organism: Parabacteroides sp. PF5-9; assembly: GCF_029893105.1. GTDB lineage: Bacteria > Bacteroidota > Bacteroidia > Bacteroidales > Tannerellaceae > JARXWG01. The sequence goes on from NZ_JARXWG010000001.1 coordinate 181,009, forward strand.
CATTAAACGATTGCTATTCCAGACAAACTTACATAAAAAAATAATCGGTTTCATCATTTTTAACAAAAAGGCTGACGCAAAGTATATGTAGTTGATAGTTAGCTTGTTATTTATTGAATCGCAACTATTATTATCCCTTTTAGGATAATTATTTATTGTTTTTCGATAAAATATTTGGTGGATATAAAACTTTATACATACATTTGCATATCGATAAACGATAAATATTAACTGAATAACATAAATTCGAGAGAGATGAAAAAAAGATTAAACTTAATTATTATGGCTTTGGCATTTACCTTCGGGTTGCAAATCGCTTTTGCCCTGATTGTGCCCATTGTCGAATTAGTGAATAGTACAGGTCTTGAAACGCAGGAAGAGGATATACATGATGCTTCCCATTCCATGTTAACACTCCAGTTGGATCTGAAGCCGAATGATGAGTTTGTGATGACCGACTCCTTGTTCAACCAGAAGAGCGGTTTGTGGCTACCTGCTCAATTTGAAAGCGTGAGCCTTGAAATAAAAGAAGCCAAACTGTCGATCGTTTATCCGCTGATATTGGCTTTGGTTCTTCTGGCGCTGATTATTATGATTATCATTTATTTCATCAAATTAATCACAGCGATTCAGAAGTCCATTATTTTCGATTGGATCAACGTCAAGCGCTTACGCTACGTTGGATGGGGTTTGATTCTCTTATTTCTGGTAAATACGATTGGGGAATTTATGTTGTTGATCTTTGCACAAAACATGATCGAAATACCAGGGTATCATATTGACTTCAGTGGTGCATTACGGGTATTGAACTTAGTCTTAGGACTAATCGCTCTCTTAGTTGCAGAAATCTTTGCGATCGGTTTGAATTTAAAAGAAGAACAAGAACTAACCATTTGAATTATGGCAATTATAGTGAATCTGGACGTGATGATGGCCAAACGGAAAATAGCACTGGGCGAACTGGCAGAGCGCATCGGGATTACTCCTGCAAATCTGTCGATATTGAAAACCGGAAAAGCAAAAGCCATCAGATTTTCAACACTGGAAGCTCTTTGTAAAGAGTTGGAATGCCAACCGGCCGACATTCTGGAATTTAAAGAAGAATAATCGTATTCTTTTTTCTTCTCAAAGAGAACAAAAAAGTTTCTAACTCATTTGTATTCAGCATGAATAAAAGCTGAACAGCCATTTTTATGTCTTAAAAAACAGTCAATTATCCACAAATAAAAAATTAAAATCATGAAAAAGTTCATATCAAATTCCGTTCTTATTATTTTATTAGGTTTCGTTTTTTGTACGGTAAATGCAAAGGCAGAAACTCCGGAGTTCTTATACAATACTTACTCTGCAAATGGAAAAATTGTTTTAAAAGAAGTATGTAAACGAGATGCATTTTCCGGCTCCTATCAGAAACACTTAGCGCATGAATACAGCTATGATGAAAATGGGAATATGAAAAGTCGTGTGACATACACATGGTCGGAGAGCGATCAAAGATGGCAAAACAGGAGTAAAATCGATTATCTCTATGATTTTTCTCAAGCGATCGTCTCGCTCGAATATGCCGAATGGGATGCGATAACAAAGAGTTATCATCTGTCAAAAGAAAAAGTGGTCTATTCGTTGTTGGAAGACAATCAACTCTCTTTCTATGCCTCTATTCAAAAGCAATGATTTGATCTGTAATGCATTGATCTGCGAATAGTTCTATTTCGATCCGACTTTTGCATTGGCTGTCCTATTGTCCGGTTTTTGAAAAGTCGAGATGCTTTTTCTACATCTTCCTAAGGGAATAAAAACAGTATATTGTCCGTTTTTTTGATACACCTACCTCTGTTTTCTGTTAGAGGTACGTCTAAATGAATTTAGAGGTAGGTGTAAATCAGTTTAGAGGTACCTCTAAAACAATTTAGACGTACCTCTAACAAAAAAGTGTTCATTACGTCTCAAATAAACCGTCAGCGACGTGACGGTTTTTGATTGGATTTATGCACGAAGGCGCCCTCGTCTCCTTATTTTCTGTAAAATGAACAAATCCATACCCCTTTCTTTAAATCTTCATCAATAAAATTGTACTTTTGTCGAAAAGTCACATTAAATGATTGATAAAACGCTGAATATTAAAGGCAAATTAACACCATTGACTCCGCCGTTGGTCATGGGAATATTGAATATCACTCCCGATTCATTTTATGCCGGAAGCCGTAAACAAACGCAATCCGATATAGAGGAGCGTGTAGAAACAATCCTCACTGAAGGAGGTCGTATCATTGATATCGGGGGTTATTCCTCAAGACCGGATGCGGTCGAAGTCTCTCCCGAAGAAGAGATGGAACGGTTAGCTTTTGCTTTAACGATCATCAACCGCCATTATCCGGATGTCACCTTGTCGGTGGATACTTTCCGGGCGGCAATTGCAGAAAGATGTGTCAAAGAATTTGGGGTGGCGATCATCAATGATATATCGGGTGGTCAACTCGATCCCGACATGTTTGAGACAGTGGCGGCTTTGCAGGTGCCCTACATCCTGATGCATATGCGAGGAACGCCGCAAACGATGCAGCAGTATACCGACTATACCCATTTTATGGAGGAGATACTTCGCTATTTTGCGGAAAAAGTCGACCGGTTACGCTTATTGGGAGTTAATGATATTATTCTTGATCCGGGTTTTGGTTTTAGTAAAACAATGGATCAGAATTATCTGTTGATGCAACAACTGAAACGTTTTGAACTGTTTGACCTCCCTTTGTTGGTCGGTATATCCCGTAAACGAATGATTTATCAGTTGTTGGATGGAACGCCGATGGAGAGTCTCAACGGAACAACGGTATTGAATACCTTTGCTTTGTTGAATGGTGCAGATATTCTCCGCGTACATGATGTGAAATGTGCGGTTGAAGCTGTCAAGATTACCGAAAAAATATTAACAGTCGACTGTGAACTATAACAGGAACCAATTTGAATGATTATGTGGTTAAATTTTGGAATAAAAGACCTGATTGATATTCTTTTAGTCGCTTTTTTTCTTTACCAGACATACAAACTGATGAAAGGATCGGGTACGATAGCTATTTTCAGCGGTATCGTTTCTTTTCTGGTGGTATGGATACTGGTTTCTCAAGTTCTTGAAATGCGGTTAATGGGGGCAATTCTGGATAAATTTATCAGTTTTGGTTTCATCGTACTGGTTATTTTATTCCAGGATGAAATACGCCGTTTTCTTTTTGCTCTGGGCTCGCATCGGGGTTGGAAAAAGTTTACCAATCTGTTCTCTAAAAAAGAGGAACAGGGGAGTTCCCATAAATATATTGCCCCGGTATCATTGGCTTGTATGAATATGGCACGCAAAAAGACCGGAGCATTAATTGTTATTCAACAGGATATGGATCTTACCGTATACGCGCATACGGGAGAAATATTTAATGCGGATGTGAATGCACGTCTGATTGAAAATATCTTTTTTAAGAACAGCCCTTTGCATGACGGTGCCATGATCATTGCAGACAACCGGATAAAAGCAGCAGGGTGTATCCTGCCGGTGCCCCAGCATGCCGAACTTCCCAAAGAACTGGGATTAAGACATCGTTCCGGTTTAGGGATGTCATTGGAAACAGATGCATTAGTGATCATTGTTTCGGAAGAACGTGGCAAAATTTCTGTTGCCCACAGTGGAAAACTGGCAGTTAATGTATCGGCAGAAGAGTTACATGAAATTTTATCCGGAGAGAGAGAAGTTGTGAATTTTAGTTAAATGCGACTAAATTGACAGCTCGACATGAAAATATATCACCAATTCTGCAAACTCTATATTGCATTTTGCCTATTTTTGTGATCAAATACGGTAACCAATAAAAAAATTCTCTCCATGGATTTGATGCAAGACATTATTGCACGTGCAAAAGCAAACAAACAGCGAATAGTTCTTCCTGAAGGAACGGAAGAAAGAACGCTAAAAGCAGCCGACCGTTTAATTGCCGATGAGGTGGCTGATATTATTCTGATTGGCAATCCCGATGAAATCAATCGATTAGCGAATGATTTTGGTTTAGTTCATATTCCCAAGGCCACGATCATTGACCCGAAGAACCATGCAAAAAAAGAAGCTTACACTGAATTACTCTACCAATTGCGTCAGAAGAAGGGGATGACCCTTGAGAAAGCGGCTGTGATAGTGGAAGATCCGCTTTATTTAGGTTGTTTGATCATCAAGGCGGGTGATGGCGACGGTGAAATCGCGGGAGCATTAAATACAACCGGGGATGTACTTCGTCCGGCTCTGCAAATTATCAAAACGGCTCCGGGAATCAGTAGTGTCTCCGGTGCTTTCCTGATGTTTGTAAAAAACAAAAGTTATGGAGAAAACGGCATTTTAGTGTTTGCCGATTGTGCCGTTATTCCCAATCCGACAGCATCCGAACTGGCTCAGATCGCTGTGGCTACGGCGAAGACTACGCAAGATATTGTCGGAGTAGAACCGCGTGTGGCGATGTTGAGTTTCTCGACCAAAGGCAGTGCCTCGCATGAAATGATCGACAAGGTGGTTGAGGCTACCCGCCTGGCTAAAGCGATGGATCCGGCTTTAAAGATTGACGGAGAGATGCAAACCGATGCAGCGCTTGTGCCTGCAATTGGTGCCCGTAAAGCTCCGAATAGCGAGATTGCCGGAAAAGCCAACGTCTTGGTATTCCCTTCACTGGAAGTCGGAAATATAGCCTATAAATTGGTCGAACGTTTAGGTGATGCAGAGGCGGTAGGCCCTATCCTGCAAGGAATGGCTGCTCCGGTGAATGATCTTTCCCGCGGTTGTTCCGTGGACGATATATATAAGATGGTTGCTATTGCCAGCAACCAAGCCATCGGTATGAAAGCTGTAAAAAAAGCATAATTAGAGATACAAAAAGGAAAAACATGAAGATATTAGTTTTGAACTGTGGAAGTTCATCCGTGAAGTATAAACTTTTTAATATGGACGGCCAGGATGTGCTGGCGCAGGGTGGAGTAGAAAAACTGGGAATGCCCGGTTCTTTCCTTAAATTTACGTTGCCCGATGGCGAAAAAGTTGTTCTTGAAAAAGATTTACCGGAACATACGGTTGCCATCGAATTTATTTTGAGTATTCTTATTGATGAGAAATATGGGTGTATCCAATCATACAATGAAATCGATGCTGTTGGCCACAGGGTGGTGCATGGCGCTGAAGAATTCAACAGCAGTGTGGAAATTACACCTGAAGTCATTGGGAAAATGGTTGAATGTATCGATTTGGCACCACTCCATAACCCACCCAATCTGAAAGGGATACGGGCGATCAGTTCGCTTTTGCCGGAGATCCGGCAGGTGGGTGTGTTTGATACGGCTTTTCATCAAACGATGCCTCCATATGCCTATATGTATGGTCTTCCTTATTCGTATTATAAGAAATATGGGATTCGCCGATATGGTTTCCATGGAACAAGCCACCGGTATGTATCCCGTCGTGCGTGTGATATATTAGGTGTTCGGTATGAAGATCAGAAGATCATCACTGCGCATATTGGCAATGGTGGCTCGATCACTGCAATCAAAGATGGGAAATCGGTAGATACTTCCATGGGGCTAACTCCTGTAGAAGGATTGTTGATGGGAACCCGTTGTGGGGATATCGATGCCGGAGCATTGGCGTATCTGATGGATCGGGAAGGATTGGACGCTAAAGGAGTTTCCGATTTGATCAACAAACGAAGTGGTGTCTGGGGATTATCTGGCATATCTTCGGATATGCGTGATATCGAAGCGGCCGTGGCTGATGGAGATAAACGGGCAACAATGGCTTTGGATGTGTATAACTACCGTATCAGGAAATATATTGGCGCGTATGCTGCTGCACTTGGAGGATGTGATATTCTTGTTTTCACCGGAGGAGTAGGAGAGAATCAATGGAGAACCCGCCAGGTTGTTTGTGAAAACATGGAGTATATGGGTATGAAAATTGATGTGGCAAAGAATGACGGTATGCGTGGCGAAGAGATGGTGATCAGTACCCCCGATAGTAAAGTGACAGTGATGGTGGTTCCTACCGACGAAGAGTATATGATCGCTTCAGATACCTTAGAGATACTCACCAAAAAATAATCATACTAGTCCTCACAGCTTACAAAACACAAAAGGATTAGTGTTTGTACTGCTCCGACACCGGTTGGAGCAGTATTTTTTTGCGGAAAAGTCAAATAATGGCAAGAATCTCTTCTGCCCGGTCAACGAGATATTGGGGTGCAAACTGTTCAAGTTCGGCTTTGGGACGAAATCCCCATGTCACACCACAAGCGGTGATACCACTATTAAGTGCCGTTTGCATATCTACGCCGGAGTCTCCTACATAGAGTACCTTTTCTTTATCAATCCCGGCTGTTTGTAAGATTTCAAATACAATAGACGGATCCGGTTTTGGCGGAATATTTTCACGTTGTCCAAGTACTTTTATAAATGAGATTGTTGGGAAATAATGTTGAATAAGCTTAGTGGTGGCCTCCTGATATTTATTGGATGCAACGGCCATCAGTATATTCTTTTGTTGTAATTGCGCTAACAGTTCGGGTATACCCGGGTATGGAGCACTATAATCGGTATTGTGTTGTATATAATACGATAAAAAGGATTCCCGGATACGTGAGATGTTTTCGGTTGTTTTCTCCCCTTCAGGCAGGGCACGTTCAAACAGCTTGTTGATTCCGTTTCCAACAAAAAAACGATAAAGTTCGATCTCGTGTGTCGGGAAACCATATTTTTCTAAGGCCTGATTGGTGCTATACGCCAGATCTGCAATCGTATTGAGAAGCGTACCGTCCAGATCGAATATAATGAGTTCTTTCATTTTTATTTTTTGCGACAAAAGTAACGAATTATTTATATCTTTAAGCATCCGATACCTGAACCTAATGTGCGTGGGGAAGGTTATATTATTAATGTAAAACTATAAAATCAAAACAGTATGGGAAGTAGTCCTTTAATTCACAAGAATGAATTGCATCTGATCGACAAAGCAAAAATCCATGAAGCAACAAAAAAAATGACGGAATCATTAGCGCTGGCTGCCGGCTCGACAGAAGGATTCGATATATATAAAGTGGTAGAAGTCTATTTTACCGACCCCAATATGCGACATGAAATAAACCGGCTGATCGGCATTGTGGAAGATCCTGTTTATTATGGCGAACAAGAGCAGATCGCAGAAGAGAAATAAGGATTGTTTGTAAACGAAAAAAAGGGCGCCCCGGTTGGAGCGCCCTTTCTCATATAAGGAAAACTGATATTATTCGTTTCCGGCTAATTTTTCTTTCAAAGCAGCCAGCTCTTCGATATCGCCCAATGTTGTTTTTTCAACCGGACCTGTTACCATAGCTGTTTCATCTTCTTTTTTGCTGCGTTTTGAAGAAGTTTTCTTTTCACCTGTAGCAGTTTCTTTCTTTGTTGTTTGCTTTTGTTCATCTTCATGAATGCGGCTATGAGAAAGAATGATACGTTTTGCTTCTTTGTTGAATTCGATCACTTTGAATTGTAATTTTTCATCAACAACAGCTTGTGAACCGTCTTCTTTGACCAGATGTTTTGGAGTTGCGAAACCTTCTACACCGTAAGGCAGAGAAATCACAGCACCTTTATCCAATACTTCAATAATAGTACCTTCATGGATAGAACCTACTGTAAAGATTGTTTCGAATACATCCCATGGATTTTCTTCCAACTGTTTGTGACCTAAGCTCAAACGACGGTTTTCTTTGTCGATTTCCAATACCTGAACTTCGATATCCGCACCGATCTGAGTGAATTCAGAAGGATGTTTGATTTTCTTAGTCCAAGAAAGGTCAGAAATGTGGATCAAACCGTCAACACCTTCTTCGATTTCAACGAATACACCGAAGTTGGTGAAGTTACGCACTTTTGCAGTGTGTTTTGAACCAACAGGGAACCGAGATTCGATATCTTCCCATGGGTCTGCTTTAAGTTGTTTGATACCCAGAGACATTTTGCGCTCTTCGCGATCCAATGTCAGGATAACAGCTTCGATTTCATCACCCACTTTCATGAAGTCCTGAGCACTGCGCAGGTGCTGTGTCCATGACATTTCAGAAACGTGGATCAAACCTTCTACACCCGGAGCAATTTCGATGAATGCGCCATAATCGGCCATCACAACGACTTTACCTTTCACCTTGTCGCCCACTTTAAGCTCTGCATCCAAAGCATCCCATGGATGAGGAGTCAGCTGTTTCAAACCAAGAGCGATACGTTTCTTTTCGTCGTCGAAGTCCAGAATAACCACATTGATCTTCTGATCCAACTGAACGATTTCTTCCGGATGAGAAACACGTCCCCAAGAAAGGTCGGTAATGTGGATCAAACCGTCTACGCCACCCAAATCGATAAATACACCGTAAGAGGTAATGTTTTTGACAGTTCCTTCCAATACTTGTCCTTTTTCCAGTTTCGAGATGATATCTTTTTTCTGTTGTTCCAGTTCCGCTTCGATAAGTGCTTTGTGAGATACGACAACGTTCTTGAATTCCTGGTTGATCTTCACAATCTTGAATTCCATTGTCTTACCAACAAATACATCGTAATCACGGATTGGTTTCACGTCGATCTGAGAACCTGGTAAGAATGCTTCAATACCAAATACATCTACGATCATACCGCCTTTTGTACGGCATTTGATGAACCCTTTGATAATTTCGTCTTTTTCCAACGCTTCGTTTACACGATCCCAAGAGCGTGTAGCGCGTGCTTTTTTGTGTGAAAGGATCAATTGTCCTTTTTTGTCTTCCTGGCTTTCGATGTATACTTCTACTTCGTCGCCCACTTTCAGTTCCGGATTGTAACGGAATTCAGACATTGGAACTACACCGTCTGATTTGAAGCCGATGTTAACCACCACTTCCCGTTTGTTCATTGAAGTTACGGTACCCATAACGACTTCTTTATCGTTGACTTTATTCAACGTGTCGTCATACGTTTTTACAAGATCATCCTTGCTTACTTCACCGTAAGAATCGCCTTGTTCATAGGCATCCCAATTGAAATCATCAATGGGTTGAATGTTTTTAAGATTTTCCATTCTCTAAATTGTTAATACTAAGTTTGTTTAATTAGAAGTTGGACTTTATATTGTCTAATTCTCGAAAATTGGTTGCAAAGGTAATGTTTTTTTCTGATTTACAAACACTTTCGTGTAAAAATGGGTTAAATACGACCCAGATATTCGTCTACCGTATAATTGAGAAAACGGTTATACGGCTGCAACTCCTTGAAATCTTCTACCGCCCGGTCGATCCAGTCCACTTGTTTGAAATAGTCATCCGGCTTGTATGAAACAACGGTAAAATCTTTATGTTTCAAAATATAACCGTAAGGAGAATCCGCCGGAAAGCCGACGGGCATACGGGAAAGCATTTCTCCTTCAATCTTCGGATAAACGGCTTTAAACGACGGTTTCTCGATGATCCCCGTAAACTCTTCTATCTGATCATAAATATCCTGGCGAAGCATTTTCAGTAATTTGGAAGGTGGACACCAAATCCCGCCGGATAACAAACAGTTATCAGGTTGTAAATGGACATAATAACCTCCATATTCACTTTTCCGGCCTCCTTTGGCGATATAGGCAGAGAAATAGTTTTTGTAAGGCGTTTTATCCGGAGAAAAACGAATGTCACGATAAATGCGGTAGAGGCAGTCTTTCGCCTCTAATCCGGCTACTTCCGGATCGAAAAGGCTGATTTTATCGACGAGTTTTTGGACTTCATGGATAAATACTTTACGCAATGTCTCATAACGTTCTTTGTTTTCCTGAAACCAAGGGCGGTTATTATTTTCGCTTAACTCGCGTAAGAATTGGAAAATTTCGGTAGTCATAATTCGTTCTTCTAGTATAAAAAAGTTCATTCCTTAGTATTAAGGAAGTGTTGTTTGTCTGGCAAAACTACAAAATTGAACCGGACTCTGGTCGTTTTGTCATAAAGAATAAAACATGAAAAGAAAAATAATTTTCATTTTTCCCGGAATATCTGCAACTGAAGGCACTATTCGATCGTCTATATAATAAAGACAAGCTTCTCTTTTATGCTGTGGAGGAAGGAGGCCTTGCATGCCGGCAACCAACTTGACAGCATTTATGAAAATGTACGGCAAGCCGTTTTTAGCGTATATACTTTAATCCGACATCGATTCAACGGTTGGCAGGTGTGATTTTATTACGCCCTTAAGAATTGTTGTCTCCGGTTGAGCGGGTCACTTGAAAATTAAACAAATAAAAATGAAAGTATGAAAACAATAAGATTAACAAGAATTATGTATGTATTAATAGCCTTTTTTATGATCTCTTCCATGGTAAACGCTTTATCGCCTAAAGAGTATAAATTCAATACAACAGAAAAGGATGGGAAAATTATGTCAAAAACGGTCTATTCCTTTGAGAATGGTTTTTTACATTATGAATGGCTGTATGAGTTTGATTATGATGAGAATGGGAGAGTCGCCAGCAAAAAGGCATACCGTTGGCATGATGGCAGTTCTGCGTGGGAGCCGTATTCTCAGATGAGTTATCGGTATGATAAGCAAGTTGAAATTGATGCCGACTATGCCATGTGGGACAAAAAGAAGAAACAATATGCATTTGTACAGAAGATGACTTTGCCTTTTACCAATTACGATTCCATCTTTTAGATTGATCCGAAAATTCCGGTAGAATCCGTAATCCGTTTTATGCAACGTAATTGCATATATACGGAAACAATATAGCCTAACAGTCTGACTGTTAGGCTATATTTGTTGTCTCACAAGGATTCGAACCTTGACAGGCAGAACCAAAATCTGCAGTGCTACCATTACACCATGAGACAAACATATGCTTTATTTAAAGCGATGCAAAGGTAACCATTTAATTTTAGGATGCAAATTTTTCGTTATATTTTCCAACTGCACAACTGCTAAATGGCAGTTATGCAGTTGATAACGACTTGACTCCTTCAATTTATTTGGCGATAAGTAAATAATAATTCTTCTTTCCTCGTTGCACCAAAAGATATTTATCGTTTAGTAACGCGCTACTATCCACTACAATATCCGTGTCTGTCAGTTTCTCCTTATTCATACTGACGCCTCCACTTTGCACCAGCTTCCGCATTTCTCCTTTGGATGGGAAAACGGCAGCTTGTTCAGTCAATAGATCCATGACTTTTAGGCCTTTTGAAAGCTGGTCACGTGAAATCTCAAACTGAGGAACACCTTCAAATACAGCCAACAATGTCTCTTCATCCAGTTTTTTCAGCATATCGGATGTTGAATTCCCGAACAGAATTTCAGAAGCTTCTACTGCCGCATCATAATCCTCGATGGAATGTACCATAACGGTAATTTCTTTCGCCAGTCTCTTCTGTAAAGGACGTAGATGGGCTGCTGCAGCCTGTTCTTCTTCCAGTCCCAGTATCTCTTCCTGACTTAATGCCGTAAATATACGGATGTATCTGGCCGCATCGGCATCACTCACATTGAGCCAGAACTGATAGAATTTATAAGGTGAAGTATACCGTCGGTCTAACCATACATTTCCCGACTCGGTTTTTCCAAATTTGCCGCCATCCGCTTTTGTAATCAGCGGGCATACTAAAGCAAAGGCATCTGCTTCAGTGCCCAGTTTGCGTCTGATCAATTCGGTTCCGGTAGTGATATTTCCCCATTGATCGGAGCCGCCCATCTGTAAACGGCATCCTTCATGTTGATACAAGTATAGATAATCATACCCTTGCAATAATTGATAGGAGAATTCGGTAAAGGATAATCCGGTATTAGACTCTCCACTCAACCGTTTTTTTACGGAGTCTTTGGCCATCATATAGTTCACCGTAAGATGTTTACCGATATCCCGGATGAAATCCAGAAAGGTATAATCTTTCATCCAGTCGTAATTGTTGACCAGTTTAGCTGCATTGGGAGCATCCGAGTCAAAGTCGAGGAACTTCGCCAACTGCTTTTTGATGCTATCCTGATTATGACGGAGTGTTGCTTCATCCAGTAGATTCCGTTCTGCCGATTTCATCGACGGATCTCCAATCATACCGGTCGCTCCTCCAACCAATGCGATCGGGCGGTGTCCTGCTCGTTGGAAATGCTTCAGCATCATTACGCTCACCAGGTGGCCGATATGTAATGAGTCGGCGGTAGGGTCAATGCCGACATACGCTGATGTCATCTCTTTCTGCAACTGTTCTTCTGTACCTGGCATCATATCGTGGATCATGCCTCTCCATCTTAATTCTTCTACAAAATTCATCGATTTAAATTATAACATGTTAATTAGTATGATTATAGAATGACGTCAAAGGTACGACTTATTTAATCAAACAAAAAGATATGCTTCACATTTTCGGTCAGACGGGAGGATAATGCGTTTATAGATAGATGTAGATGTTCAGCAAGCAAGGCATATACCTGGCGGATATTGATCTCACGATCATCTGTTTCCGCCAATAAACGATCGGGCCATGCGATAGGAAGAGCCGACGGGTTAAAACGGGCTCCGAAGGAGAGGTAGAACTCATGTTTAATCAGTTGGTCGGCCAACTCTTTATTCCCGCGAAAACCATGAATAATCCATGGCATATGCGGATTGACTTTTTTCTTGATGGCGATCAGTTCAGTCCAAGCTTTTACGCAATGGATGATCAGCGGTTTTTTGTATTCTTCCGCCAAGACGGCCTGTTTTGTGAAAATCCTTTCCTGCACCGGCAAATCGGTCTTTGCCAGTTTATCTAAACCCGCTTCCCCGATTGCGACGACATGTGGTTGTTGAATCTGTTGATAGAGCAACCGGATCTGCTCTTTTTCATTCTCTATATACCAGGGGTGTATCCCATACGAGTAATACGTATTTTCCCCTATGCGGTCTTCTTCTGTTTCAATATCCCTTTCAGTGGCCTTAACAATCCGGTTGAGGATCACTCTCTCTTCTCTGTCGGATGAAGGTTGATGGGTATGGATATTGTAGAACATCTTGATAGAGGATCAGAAAAGTTTATGGTACCGGATCATAGCCGCTTCCTCCCCATGGATGGCAACGCAGTATGCGTTTGCTTGCCAACACAACTCCTTTGAAGGGGCCATGTTTTTTCAAAGCCTGCACTGCATATTCGGAACAGGTTGGAGTAAATCTGCAGGAAGCCGGTGTCATCGGAGAAATGCAATATTTGTAGAAATAGACCGGCAGAAGAAAAAGCGTTGTCAGAAAACGTTTCATTTGATCTTCTCGTTAAGTAAACGGATCGCTTTTGTCATCGCTTTCTCTATATCTTCGAACGGGTGTATGACATTATCAATATATAGAAAGGCAACGAGTACGTGTTTCTGTTTAAGCGCCAGCGGTTCGATTAGATCGTATTTCCGAAGCCGATAGGTTTCCCTGATCTGCCGTTTGATCAGATTCCGCTTTACAGCCCTCTTGATTCTTTTTTTAGGGACACTGATCAGAATACCGGCTGGTGCTTCAAGCGGTTCGTCGGTAGATAAAAAAATAACCCGCAGTGGAAACGCTACAAATGATTGCCCTTTGGCAAACAATAAATCAATATAACGTTTCCACGACAGGCGTTCCTTTTTTGAAAGGGTATACCTTTTTGTTATCATTTTTTACCGTTCCGCGACTCCTTCTTCAGATATTGATCCAAAGCAGCAGTCATCGATGGCGCTTCAGCAGTGGGTGCTTCCACATCCAACCTCAGCCCGGCATCTTTTACCGCTTTTGCAGTCGTTGGTCCAAAACAGCCGATGCGTATATTTTCCTGTTTAAAATCAGGGAAATTTTTCAATAAAGAGGATATCCCGGAAGGACTGAAAAAGACCAACATGTCGTAGTCGAATGTCTCATCCTTAGCAAACTCATTGCTGACCGTTCTGTACATCGTTGCTTTCGTATAATCAATTTTCTTGGCATCCAACATCACCATCAGGTCATCTTTGTGGATATCTGATACCGGTATAAGGTATTTCTCCTTGGCATGTTTGGCTATGACTGTGACCAGATCCTCCTGTTTCCCCGTCTGTCCGAAAAAAACTTTCCGTTTACGGTAAACAATGTATTTTTGAAGATAAACGGCAATCGCTTCTGTCACACAGAAGTATTTCATCGTTTCCGGAATCGTCACGCGCAATTCTTCACACAATTTAAAAAAATGATCGATAGCTGTACGAGCAGTAAATATGACGGCAGAATAATCCAGAATAGCAACTCTTTGTTGCCTGAATTCTTTTGCTGTCAATGGTTCCACCTTAATAAAAGGACGGAAATCAATTTCTACGCCATATTTCTCTGCGATATCGAAATAGGGCGACTTTTCGGTTGTAGGCTTCGGTTGTGATACCAACAGTTTTTTAATAGTCAACGCCATAAAATGATCACTTCACTAAAATTATACAAATAAACTATGCCCTTATAAAGCAGATATAAGGGCAGAATTTCTTGGCCGCAAAGGTACAAAATTAAATATAAAACACCATGTGTTTGTGTATGAAATATGCGTATTGACTTGAAAATAATCACAAAACGCCATAAAAAATATAAAATGACAAACAAAATAACAGGGCCATAACGGAAAGATCCGGAGAAAGCCATCCAGAAAACGGGGAGATATAGCAGTACTCCCCACGAATGAAAGACCGCCTGAAAACTATTATACCATAATCTGATCTCTTCATCTTTAAAAAAGATAAAGCCTATAAGCGCATACATTCCTCTTTTCAACCAGTAGAATACGATCAGAACAAAAAAGATCAATCCTAAATAGAGGAAAATAAAACGTTCTGATTGAGCAGGGAAGAGTCCTTCATTCCTTGCGAATAGAAACAGGCAGATACTACAAAGCAGCAACGTTTGCAGACTCATGAAATGCTTAAAACCCCACTCACTACCCGTTGACCGGCCAGCGGGTAGTTCAAAGAGGTTCTGTCTCTTTTTCAGTGAGACAATATCTTTAAGCATTTTCAGGAACAGCTGATAATTAAGCCGAAACGCCAAAGCAAACGACAGGAGCAATGCCAGTAACAATGAAAAGATCATATCATCGATCCATTGCCCTTCCCAAATATGAATGCCGGTGTATCCCTCAAAAACGTTCATCCTTCTTAAACTAACGCAAAGATAGTTTAAAATAAATGCATTCTTTCCGCTTTTGCAGATAAACGAAATCAGACAGTGATCAATTGATAAGCGCGTCTGCCGATTCCGATTTTTTCGGCATGTATCAACCCTGTCTGCCAGTTGGTGTCGGGATGAATCAGGCAGAACTTGTCTTCCCCTTCTAATGTACCGTGCACGTGGGATTCGGCGATTTTATTCCCTCCGAGCACCGGCGCCTGAGTGACCATGTCGGCACACGCCTGATCCAAAGCCACCGGATCGAAAGAGGCAGCAATCCCCAGATCGGGCACTATTGGTGCGTCGTTATGGTTCCAACAGTCACATTCGGGAGACACATTCATAATAAAACTCACATGGAAATGGGGTTTGTCCATTAAGACCGCTTGGGTATATTCGGCGATCTTATAATTCAAACGTTCCGAGGTATCATCCTCGCCCAGGACAGCCGCATTGTATTGACAAAGCGCTACACATTGTCCACATCCGACACATTTGTCATAATCGATGACTGCTTTTTTCTGACTGTCTAATTGAATCGCTTCATGTGCACAATATTTCACACAGACCCGGCAACCGGTACAGTTTGTTCTGTTTACAACCGGCTTGGATGCCGCATGCAACTCCAGTTTACCTCCCACGCTGGCGCATCCCATACCCAGGTTCTTCAAGGCGCCGCCAAACCCGGTCTGTTCATGCCCTTTGAAATGGTTCATCGAAATAATGACATCGGCATCGACAATGGCTGTGCCAATTTTAGGTGCTTTACAATATTCGCCATCAATCGGTATTTCCCGATAATCGGTTCCTTTGATACCATCAGCAATAATTACGACACATTTGGCCGAAAGTGAGTTAAACCCATTCTCAATTGCGCTATTCAGATGATCAACGGCATTGGAGCGCCCTCCGGAGTATAAGGTATTGCAATCCGTAAGAAACGGTTTTGCCCCCAGGCTACGGAGCAGTGTGGCCATGCGTGCCGCATAATTCGGGCGGATATAGGCCAGGTTGCCCGGTTCGCCAAAATGTATTTTTATCGCTGTAAATTGGTTTTTGAAATCGATCTGCTCGATGCCGGCTTTTTTGACCAGGCGCTCCATTTTCACAAGTAAATTTGCCGAAGGAGTCGTGCGCAGATTCGTAAAATAAACGGGAGATGTTTCCATAAATAAGACTAATCGCTAATTAAATTAATAAGACACTTTTGAACGGCTAAGATAGACTATTTCTTATGGAACGCCAACAACACACACGAAAGAAATCATGGGCTGTCTCTTTTATAATCTCAAACTAAACAGGGAGGGTCGACTTAGCGGATGGCGATTTTACGGACGGTTTCACCTATACGGATAATATAATACCCTTTAGCAATATTCACGAAATATTCACCGGAAGGCTCTTTCATCTCGATCTCTTTCACTTTAATACCTACCACGCTGTAGATCTGCAAAAGACTACCGACCGGAGCATTCTTGACGATGATAAAATTCTCTTTCGCTGTAAGTTCTATTTGAACCGGATTTTGCGGATTTGAAACCTGAGAGGGATGAACGCCCTTCCCCTCTTTTGCTAAGACGGGAGTACCTGTATGGAGTACAAGCGCGAATAATATGAGATAAAATAGCTTCATCTATGACTCTCAATTGCTTGCAAAGATAAAAACTTTTCTTGAAAACGAAAAGGTTTTGAGCACAAATTCATGCTTTTACGATTTTTTAGAGCGATAGAACCATACCTTCTTCGGCAAGGCTGACTTCTGTAAAAACCTGACGCGCTTCATCCAGGAAAGGAGTCAGGTCGTTATAACGTGCCGAAAAGTGCCCGATAATCAATCGTTTTACCTGTGCAAGCCGGGCTATTTCAGCCGCTTGTCGGGCTGTCGAATGATAGGTCTCTTTTGAACGGGCAAGATCGCTTTCACAAAAAGTCGCTTCGTGATAGAGCAGGTCAACCCCTTCGATAAACGGGATGATCTCCGGGGCGTAAGCCGTATCCGAACAATAGGCATACCGTTTAGGAGTAGCCGACGGACGGGTCAACCGACTATTCAAAACAACGGTTCCATCGGGTGTTATATAATCTGCACCCTGTTTGATATCTTTGATCATCCGAACCGGAACCTGATAAAAATCGATCATCTCACGGATGATATGTGCCTCTTTGGGTTTTTCGGCAAAGAGATAGCCGCAGCAAGGAATCCGATGTTTTAACGGAATACTGTAGACCTGCAACGATCGATCCTCCATCACCAATGTCTGTTGATACGGATCGATCAGATTAAAACGTACCGGGTAGCCCATGTTTTTGCAAAACAGATCCAAGATCGGTTGAAGATAGGTCTCGATCTCTTTGGGGCCGTGAATCACCAGTTCCCCTTGCCGTCCTAACATCCCCAAAGTAGAGAGCAGACCAGGCAGCCCGAAACAATGATCTCCATGCAGATGCGTAATAAAAATATGATTTAACCGACTGAACCGGATCCGCATGCGACGCATCTGAAGCTGAGTCCCTTCGCCGCAATCGATCATATAGAGTTTATCGCGCAGATCAATGATTTGCGACGCGTTTTGCCGGCGGGTAGTCGGTAGTGCAGAGCCACAGCCAAGGATGTGAATATCAAAATCCGCCATTGAGATTAATTATGTACGAATGTCCCGATATTTTCCCCTTTCATCACCTTTTTCAGGTTGCCGGCCGTGTCCATATCAAATACGATAATCGGCAGATTATTCTCTTTGCACATCACTGTCGCTGTCAGATCCATCACCTTGAGTCCGCGCGCATAGATCTCATCATAAGTGATCCGTTCGAACTTGACCGCATCCGGATCCTTTTCCGGATCAGCGGTATAAATCCCGTCAACCCGTGTCCCTTTTAACATCACATCCGCCTCGATTTCAATGCCACGCAGAGCCGATCCGGTGTCGGTCGTAAAGAAAGGATTCCCGGTTCCACCGGACATAATGACTACATTTCCCTGCTCCAACAGTTCGATGGCACGCCATTTGTTGTAAAATTCACCGATCGGTTCCATCCGGATGGCGGTCAGCACTTTTGCACCGACGCCTTGTGCGGTCAGTGCCGAACTAAGCGCCAGGCTGTTAATCACAGTAGCCAGCATACCCATCTGGTCGCCCTTCACTCTGTCGAATCCCTTTGATGCACCGCTCAGACCCCGAAAGATATTACCACCACCAATGACGATACCGATCTGCACACCCATTTCGGCAATTTCTTTGATTTGACAGGCATATGCATTCAAACGCGTTTCATCAATACCGTACTGCTTTTCTCCCATCAGCGACTCCCCGCTTAATTTCAATAAAATTCGTTTATAATGTGCCATTGTCCCTCAATTATTTTTTTGCAAACTTACATATTATTTATTCAACAGCGTACATGAAGCAAAGAGAATCAGGCAAAAAGGGTGCTCGCCTGAGAAGAAAAATTCATTCGATAATTATGGAACGATCGTTCCATAATTGTCAAATGATTGTTTCATAATTATCAAACGATCGTTCCACAATTGTCAAACGAATTTATATTGGTGATGTTCTGAAGCAGTTATTTCGTATGTTTGTAAATGGAATAACATCACTTATTATGCAAAAAAAGCAACTCTTTTTGACTGTATTATTGGCTCTTGTGTTATGCGCTTCGTCCGGCTTGGCTCAAGGATCTGTAGAGATTTCTCCCTCTCATCCGCATATCGCATATATCGGGCGGGTAAGTTTTGCGAATCCCGAATCGCCTTGTTTTACCTATCCGGGAGTAGAGATCCGTACCGTTTTTGAAGGGACTTCATTACGGATGAAAGTGAAACCTAATAGCGGATATTTTATGGTGGAGATCGACAAGCGGGAACCGTTTAAGGTGGGAGCCGCCGAAAATGATTCGGTGTTGCTGTTGGCTCAAAACCTGCCTGAAGGGCGACATACGGTAAAGATTATATTGGCTTACGAAGGGTATCAGCGTCGCCCTGAATTCAGAGGGTTTATCTTGGACAAAGGGAAGACTTTGCCTCAAGCCCCGGTGTTACCTTCCCGGAAAATGGAATTTATCGGTAATTCGATTACCTGTGGATATGGGGCGGAAGTGACCGACCCGACCGCTCCTTTTAAGGATGAAACCGAAAATCATTATTACACCTATGCCGCAGCTACTGCGCGGGCCTTTGATGCACAAAATCTGATTGTTGCCCGGTCGGGAATCGGTATTTATCGCAATTATGGCGGGTCGAAAACAGGCAGTCCGGATTGTATGCCGGCGATGTATGGCCAGACCCTTTTTAAAGATCCGTCGGAGCAATGGGATTTCTCCCGGTATACACCCGATGTGGTGTGTATCAATCTGGGAACCAATGATACGAGTACGCAACCTTACGATACACAATTGTTGGAAAACGGTTACCGGAATTTCCTGAAAACAGTCAGAAACCATTATCCGGATGCAAAAATTGTTTTACTGACCGGATCGATGCTTTCGGGCAAACCTTTGCAGGATGTCAAAAAAGCGTTAGATCAGGTGGTTGCCGAAGCCAAAGAAAGAGGCGACCGGCAAGTCTATCGCTTTGATCTTTCTCCGCAGGACGGAAGTCTGGGGTATGGTGCCAGTTATCATCCCTCTAAACAGCAACAAGCGAAAGGCGCGAAGGAGTTGATCCCTTTTATTGCGGAAATTACGGGGTGGACGTATGAGTGAAATGAATGATTACGACTGAGTTGCCTGTTTTGCATGGAAAAATAAAAACAGACTGTTGATGCATCGAATCTGATAATTATTTTGTAGTTTTGGTGCAAGATCGCATATAACACAGTATGCAGCTAATTAGATAATTGTATTATATATCCAATGTAAATTTCGTACTTATGAAACTTTATTCCGTATTATTAGCAACATTGCTACTGAATCTGTTTTTCTTTTCGTGCGCGAATAGCACAAGTGAAAATACCCCGCCTGTAGAAACCGGCAATAGTGTAGAAACAGTCTTGTCCATGCTTACCGACACACGGACGACGCAGTATTTTACAAACGACAATGTGCCGGAAGGCGATATCATTCAAATCCTGAATGCTGGAAAAAGTGCAACGAGCGGTATGAATTCGCAACCCTGGCATTTTGGTGTGATCCTGAACCAGAGTATGATTCAACGTATCGCAGCAACTCCGAGCAGTGGTCCGGCAGGACCTCCTCCTGGTGCCCCGGCATCGGCCGCATTCCCGAAGGCTGGTTTTAAAAATGCTCCGGCAGCTATCGCTATTGCGTGTACCGAAAATAACGATTTTAGTGCAGGACTGGCGACGCAAAATATGATTGTTGCCGCTACGGCTCTGGGATATGGCACGAAAATAGTAAGAGGGGGTGCAGATATCCTTAACAGTGAGGAAAATAGAGCCTTATTGCAGGTACCTGCCCAGATGAAAACGATCATGATCCTGATTATTGGTCAGGTAGATCCCTCTATCGATGTGACTGCCGACGGTGCAACAGGTCCTTCTCCCCGTAAATCATTGGAAGAAGTGGCTACTATCGTCAAATAAGTATTGGGTGCATATTCAATTGGTATCCCCACAAACATCCGGAATGATCGCATTTTGGAAACTAACCCGTATATTTGCAGACTGAAACAAAACGATAGATCATTGAACGAAAAGGATTTTGAAATTATGTCGCCGGTCGGTTCATACGAATCACTGATGGCGGCCATACAAGGGGGAGCCGACTCGATTTATTTCGGGATCGAAGGGTTGAATATGCGCTCGCGCTCTTCTCATAATTTTACGACAGACGACCTGCATAAGATTGCCTCTATCTGTCGCGAACATGGATTGAAGAGTTATCTGACGGTCAACACAGTCATCTATGGCGAAGACCTGCAGTTGATGCAGCAGATTATCGACGCGGCAAAAGCGGCGCAGATCTCGGCGATTATAGCCTCGGATGTGGCAGCGATGGATTATGCCAACCGGATCGGACAGGAGGTACATCTCTCTACTCAGTTGAATATCTCCAATGTGGAGGCATTGAAATTCTATGCCCGTTTTGCCGATGTGGTGGTATTGGCTCGTGAACTGAATCTGGAACAGGTTCATACTATTTATCAGGAGATCGTTGCACAACAGATCAAAGGGCCGAAAGGTGAACTGATCCGTATTGAAATGTTTACGCATGGTGCCTTATGTATGGCTGTATCGGGGAAATGCTACCTCAGCTTGCACGAGATGAATGCTTCCGCCAACCGTGGAGCCTGTATGCAGATCTGTCGCAGAGGGTATACAGTAAAGGATAAAGACAGCAATATAGAACTGGATATCGAAAACCAGTATATCATGTCGCCTAAAGACCTGAAAACTATTCATTTTATGAATAAAATGATGGATGCAGGAGTCAGGGTATTTAAGATTGAAGGACGTGCGCGTGGACCGGAATATGTCCGTATTGTGACGGAATGTTATAAAGAAGCTGTTCGTGCCTATTGCGACAAGACATTCTCGGAAGAGAAGATTGCCGGATGGGATGAAAAACTGAGGAGTGTTTTTAACCGTGGATTCTGGGACGGTTATTACCTGGGGCAACGGTTAGGCGAATGGAGCAGTAAATATGGGTCGAGCGCCACCAAGAAAAAAGTCTATCTGGCAAAAGCCATTAAATATTTCAGCGGATTGGGTGTTGGCGAATTTGAGATGGAATCGGGGACTTTGTCTGTGGGCGATGAAATCTTGATCACCGGCCCTACCACCGGTGCACTGATGCAAACTGTAGAAGAGATCCGGGTCGAATTAACGTCTGTAGAAACGGCTGTCAAAGGCGAACGTTTTTCCATCAAAACGACGGAAAAAATTCGTCCCTCAGACCGGTTATACAAAATGGAACCATCATCACATCATGCATAACGTAGAGACAGGACATGCCCTGTCTTTACATAAATCATCAATAATATAATGAACGAATACCATTTCACATTACCCATGAAAGTCAGGGA
This sequence comes from Parabacteroides sp. PF5-9, assembly GCF_029893105.1. GTDB lineage: Bacteria > Bacteroidota > Bacteroidia > Bacteroidales > Tannerellaceae > JARXWG01. The sequence goes on from NZ_JARXWG010000001.1 coordinate 203,157, forward strand.
TTATGAATGCGACCTGCAAGGCGTGGTCAATAATTCCAATTATCAACGGTATATGGAGCATACGCGTCACGAATTTCTGGAATCGCTGGGTGAGAATTTCGGAGTCATGCACGAGAACGGGATTGATGCTTTTGTTGCCCGGGTGGATATACAATTCAAAACATCCCTGCGTAGTGGAGATCATTTTATCTCTTCACTATATGTGAAAAAAGAAGGACCCAAGCTGGTCTTCTATCAGGATATTTTCCGGGCTTCCGATCAGGTATTGGCAGCCAAAGGGAGAGTAGAAACAGTGGTTGTCGAACATGGAAAATTAACCCGGGGGGAATACTTTGATGAGGTACTGAAGAAACTATAAACCGACCATACGATGATTTACCAAATTGGCTTAACTATGATTGACGGGGTAGGAGATATTCTTGCCCGTCATTTGCTGGAGGCATTGGGAGATGCCGAAACGATATTTACGGAAAAGAAAAGACTGCTGGAAAAAGTTCCGGGAATCGGAGGTGTATTGTCTGCTCAGATCAAACGCCCTGAAGTATTACAAAAAGCGGAAAAAGAACTCGATTTTATCGTAGAAAATCAGATTCAAACCTATTTTCTCACAGACGAAAATTATCCGCATCGGTTAAAAGAATGTGCGGATGCTCCGGTTTTGTTTTATTACAAAGGAAATGGCTCATTAAGCGGTTCGCGTATTATCAGCATTGTTGGTACCCGCAATGCGACGGACTATGGGCGGGAACTCACCGATAAGTTGGTTGATGAGTTAAGCGTTCTCTTGCCCGACACACTTATTGTCAGTGGACTGGCCTATGGGATCGATATCTCTGCTCATCGGGCGGCTTTAAAATATGGTTTGCCAACTGTAGGCGTATTGGCACATGGTCTGGATCGTATCTATCCGCAGACGCATCGCTCTACTGCTGTAGAGATGCTTCAACAGGGAGGATTACTGACCGATTTCCCCAGCGCGACTAATCCGGATAAACAGAATTTCGTAAAACGTAACCGTATCGTAGCCGGTCTGGCCGATGCGACGGTAGTCGTACAGTCGGCCGAAAAAGGAGGTTCACTAATTACTGCCGACATGGCATTTTCTTATGGACGGGATGTGTTTGCTTTTCCAGGGCGGGTAAACGATACCTCTTCAGCCGGGTGTAATAACCTGATTCGTAAAAATAAAGCCGCCCTGATCACCCATGCAACCGATCTGATTGAAGCGATGTCGTGGGATATCGAAAAAACCCAAGAGTCTCCTCTGCAGACACAGCTGTTTTTCCCGGCAAATAGTACCGAAGAAAAGATCATCACATTGTTGCAGCAGGAAGAAGAGTTGCATATCAATCAGTTGGCTTTGGCCTTGGAGTTGCCAGTCAGCCAACTGTCCCTGACCCTGTTTGAGATGGAGATCAACCATCTACTCAAAACACGACCAGGGAATATGTATCGGTTGTATGAGCGATAGCCCTTTTCTTGCCTGACAATTACTTCAATGTCTTACCACTGACCCGGAAAATGTGGGAAAAATCAGAATACAGAAAAAGCCTAATTGACTGATTATCAATTAGGTTTTCGTTTTCTGCGTACCCAGAGCCAGTACATAACCATGAAAAAATAAGAAATAAAAAGAATATATATTGCTATAATACAATACATTAATATTCTCTATTGTTTGCAATTTTACTCTATTTTTGCCTGTTTTTTGTCAATTAGTACACATTTAGTACACTTTGAAATTTCGAATTATTTATTACCTTTGCAATCAAAGTAAAACATTGACAATCAGCAATAAATTAATCTATTCGGTTTGAGTACCTTGAATCGGTATAAAACAGAAAAGTATGGCAAGAATAGAAAATAAAGTCAAAGAAAACCCGAAATTGGAGCAAAATAAACTTTCCGATGGACGAATCAGCCTCTATTTGGAATATTATTTAGGTCGGGAGGAAAAGCCTGTTTTGGATGAAAACGGCAATCAGGTGTACTATGAAAGTGGCGCGATGAAAGGGAAGCCCAAGTCTCAAATAAAGCATCACAGACGAAAGGAAAATCTTAGCCTGTACTTGCTTGATAAACCTCGTACTGCTGCTGAAAGGCAAAAGAACAAGGAAACATTGGCACTGGCTACGAAGATTCGAGCAGAAAGGGAACAAGAACTAAAAGAAAGTACTCGGGGCTATCGTTTACGGAAAGAACGCAATGTAAATTTCCTCGACTATTTTCAGTCTTATATTGACAGTTATACAAAAAAAGATATACGCATGGTTCAGATTGCCCTTAGCCGGTTTAAGGACTTCTTGAAAGAGAAGTATCCGGTTTATGAGTTTAATATTCGTGCAGAACATCTTAATAAAGAAATGATGACGGCTTTTGTTGAATACTTACAGAATAGAAGTGTAGGCGAAGGCGCAAAAAGCATTTATCAACGCTTCAAAAAGGTCATTAATTCTGCTATTGAGCATGATATTATCACTAAAAATCCATGTATGGGTGTCTCATGCAAGGTGGATGAGCAAATCTTACGAAAAGATGTACTTTCGATGGAAGAGATACAAGACTTGATAAATTGCCACTATGACAATGAGAACCCAAATGTAAGGCGAGCATTTATCTTTTGTCTATACTGTGGGCTACGTTTCTGTGATGTAAAAGACTTAACTTTCCGAAATGTAGACTATTCTAATCGATTATTAAAATTTGAACAAAACAAGACAAAAGGACATTCTGCAAGTAGTGGTGTTGTTATTCCGCTGAATGACGGATTACTATCTTTAATCGGCAATCCTCCGGAAGACGGAAATTTAGATGATTCCGTTTTCCCTCTTCCTTCCTATGAAAGTTGCTGTAAATCCGTAAAACGTTGGGTAAAACGAGCCGGAATAAATAAACACATCAGCTGGCATTGTGCCCGGCATTCTTTCGCCGTGAATATCTTAAACAATGGTGCTAATATCAAAACCGTTGCCAGTTTGTTAGGGCATAGCGGACTGAAACATACAGAAAAATATACTCGCGCTGTAGATAAATTGAAAGAAGACGCTATTAATAGTTTACCAGAATTGAAATCAATGTCGTTTAGTTAAGCTATAATCTCTTCTTGTTCATGTAGTAAACTTTTTTTGTTCTATGTATTCTGGGATTAGTCCTGTCTGGTCTTATGATTTCACACGTTTTAGTCATGAGTTGATCAAAAGCTTTCAATGCATTCTCAATGTCTCTTTTAATAAAGATTCCTATTGCAATGTCATAAAACACACCTAGAGCAGAGGTTCTGTTGATTTTCTTTTCATGCTTGCGCAGGTTGTTGTTTTTTTCATCCCGGCTTTCCTGTCTCACTTTTTCTTCTATGGGGAAAGAAAGGGCTGCACATAAAGTCATCATCAAAATCTTAGCATGAAAATCCTGTTTAACCGCTTTGGCCGTTTTCCCTGAAAAATCTTCCAGATCCAGCCGTTCTTTTAGGAGTTTATAGCCTTCCTCAACACCCCAGCGTAAATGATACAAATTCTTAAACACTTCATAAGAATAAATGGATGAATCAGGCAGGGATGTACATAATACCTCTTTTTCCCCATTCTCCAGTTCAATTAAAAGAAGCCGGCATTTAACAGAAGGCTCCTTCTTAAACACATCGCCTTTCTCCCTTTTGTAATCTTTGGCCGGGAGAGAAAATGCAACGACCGTTTCGCGTTTGCCACTTTCAATAAAGTTTCTTACCGGTAACCACCAATCCTCTTTCATCCGAAAACAAAAATCCACACCCTTGCTCCTGAGCAAATAAAACAGATAGATGCCGGGATAGCCGCGATCGGCAAGCAAGACATCTCCTGATTGTAATTTATCCATGTGTTTGAGTAAAAGCGATTGTTCGCTCTCACTCCAGGATGCAATCTGTGAGTCTAATGTCAATAAATTTAGCGGATCATAAAGCAGGGATATTAATCCCATTGAAACAGGCGATGAGGCTTTACGGCCAACCAGATATTCCCCGAACTCTTCTTTTACACTCGGATGGTTGGGTAAATGTAAGCGACTTCCATCTACCGATAATAAACGATGACCCTGCCACTTCTGATACGGTGCACCTGAATAAAAACCCGAACAGGCAACATCATTAATCTCTTTAAATGCTTCAGCTTTGAGTTTGCGCCGGGACTGGCTTAATGCGCCTTTTGTAACACTGCGGATATGGTAGTCAGTAGATAATACGGTTTTGAAAAAGGAATCAAGTTCCCGTTGAAGTGATGATTTTATTCCTCTTAACAACATTACGATCAGGGATTTGAAGGGGAGTTTCCGCTCTCGCGAAAATTGTCCCTCTGAGCCGTCTTTCGAACGGCTGACAAATGATTGTTCATCAATTAATCCTGTTATGTTTGTTAATAATTCTTCCCGATAATCGCTCGATTTTTGAAAAGGGATACCCCCTTTATTTATAGGGCAAATTTACCGCGTATTTTACTAATCCCAAAATGTCAAAGAACTTTTTTTATATGATGTCGATTTTTTCCTTAACTAAACGACATTGGAATTGAAATTGTAAAAATTTTATTTGTGTTAGGAATATCTGAGAATGTAAAAAACGAGAAACAAACATCACTTGTCAATACAGCGATTATCTAAAAATATTAGACACTCATTTATATCTCTTTATAAGCTCCATAATCTTTAAGGTCTCCATATATAATTTCAGAATTTCTATAACCAATATCTGTTTGAAAATCTTTTCCTTCTATTGAAATTTTTTGATTTCTTTTGATTATATCAAACATGCCATTTTCTCTGTTTAATGGAATGGTAAAATAATCTTCTATGTTACACTTGTTATATCTTTCATTTGAAATAGAATATAGTATATTCAAAATTGATAAAAAAGTCAATTTTCTTATTTGCTCTTTATTTGAATCGTCATATTCAAACCCAGATTCAATTAAAATAGTTGAAATTCCTTTTGATTGAAAAAACTCCCCAAAAGCCCTTGGCTCAAAGGTGTCATTCCATTTAGAAATTCTATTTTCAGCGTATGGGATTAATTGTTTTATCGTATCTGCGATTAATAATCCAGCAACCTTTCGAGAGCTATTAAAACTGTCTAATGTATCATAAGGAGGTGCAAAAAACGCTAAATTACTAGGGCTTAGTGTCTTTCCTGCTGAAAAATATTTATTTTGATCATGAAGATTAAGAGCTAAGTTAAATGAAGGAATAGCATAATTAGTCAATAGCATACCCTCAGGCGTTGTTTTAGATCGTGCATCCCTATTAATATCAATATTTTGAGCATTTTCTCTTGTGTTAAATTGGGCTCCGTCAGGATTTAGCATTGGTATAAAATGAATTTTCGTGGTTTTTAGTATGATATTTCTCATTTCTGCTCCTATGCAATCGTTGCTAAAAAGAAATCTAAAAACATCAAACATTGATTTTGTCCCTGTATGTTCATCTCCATGCATTTGACTCCATGCAATGATATTTATATCCCCTTGTCCGATAATACATTCAAAAATAGGCTTCCCTAAAAATGACTCCCCTATTTTTTTTGAAAAAAAATGCTCACTTTCATTTAATGCTTTAATTTCTCTCTCTACATCCTTAACAGTTAGATTGGTGTCTGTAAGGATGTTGCTCTTGAAGTGCATGTAATGATTGTATATATCTCTTGTATTGTGCATATGCTAGTTTTTTTGAAATGTATAGTATCTGAGGGAAAAATTAAATTTTCTGTAAAAATTGAATGCATATTCATTTCCTTCTGCTATTTTTACAATTATTTGCAAACACTCTAGATTAAGCCATTCTATTACTTTCTCTATTAATTTTTCACCAACTCCATTCCCACGATGTTTTTCTTTTATATATATAGAATCTATTTCTCCGATGCCACTATTTTTAAATGCTATTGAAAATCCAACTAATTCATCATATAACAATACTATAAATATCTTAAAATCTTCTTGTTTTTCCAAAAACGAACAGTGATTATCAAATGAAACATTTTCAAAACGCTCGGAAAAAAAAGAAACTTTATCAATGTGATAAGAATTAAGATCAAGCCACATTTCAGAGATATCTTTAATATTGCTATAATCAAGTTCTAATATTTCCATTAATCAGTTGTTTGTTTCAATTTTTCAATAAGTTCATCTAAAGCCTTCCTATATGGCGAGTCGGCTAACATTATTCGAACCAATGGCCACGCCTTTTGAGTTGATGGGGATTTACACATAACCCATCTGTATGATCCCTCTTTTAAAATATCATTAGGGGTTGGAGTCGTTCTGTAAAAAGTACCGGCAACCGTAAAACTATTTACTAAATAAGCAAACTCTTCAGAAGTAATTCCATGCTGTTTAAGAATTTCTTCTGGGTTGTCAATTCCATGGAAGCGAAGAAGTTCTGGAATTTGTCCTAATCGACCTTCTATCCCCACAATAAGTTTTGTATTTGTGCTAATTGCCGCAGAGTGGCTCTGCTTAATATATAAGATTATATTCCATGAGAGTGATGCAATAGATAGCACACAAGCGATAATAGATAATGATAATGTCATAATGTGTATTTTTTAATATTTACATATAGTCCCCAAAGGGAAAAATTTTCATTATATGGAAGTTGATACAACGTTGACATCTGCTGCGCAAAGTCAGCTCCGTCGTAAAATAGTATATTCATAGATTCAATCTTAAGCTGCATTTCTTTACATACAGAAAATAATTCTAGTGGAGTGAAAAAACGTTGATGCATATCCTGAGATTCTTCATATACAGTCCTTGATATTATGTCAACAATTCCAGTAGTTAACCAATGGTCAGCCAAACCGCTAGTAAGGGCATAATCAAACATCCCAAAAGCACAAGGAAAATTTCCTGTAATTAAACCATCCGGATTTAATAACCGCGCAAATTCGTTCAATGCATTTATGTTATTTTCATGAGAATCTGAAACAATCGAATTACTTATTATTACTATATCAAAAAAATCATCATCGAAAGGCAAACAATTAAAATTGCAATTAATATATTCAACAGGAATATTTAATAGATTTGTCTCTTTTTTTGCTATAGCTATAGCTTCTTCACTCCAGTCAACGGCATATATATCAATATTTTCTTTGTAAATGCTATAACATAGTTGTTGAATTTTCGTATTTGACCCGCATCCCGGAATAAGAATTCTAATTATCTTCTTTTTCTCTTTAAATATACTTATGCTATTTCTAAATTTGTCTATAATACATGGACTATCAAGAATAGAAAAAACATCTTTATATTGATAATCCATATAATTTTTGTTCCATTTATCTCTCATATTTTTAAACTATAAGAATAATGTTGATACCTACAGTAGATGTAGGTAAAAGAATTCCAGACTGTAAAAGTACTAAATATTTGAGAAACAGCCATAATTACAGCTTTAAACCTTTGCTTTTCCCCACTTCCGGCTTTTGAATCGGTATAGAATACGGTCTTTCGGACTGTTTCACTTCCCGATACTTCTGTTTGAACCAGTCGAGGATATTCTGTCCATTGATTGATAGTTTCAGCCTGTCGGAGTTCTCGCCCTCCCTATACAACTTCAATTTGGCATCCTGTGCATTGAATGATTGGTCATGTTCGAGTGAATGAAGTTTACCGGTAACCGCAACTGCTTCGCCTTTGAAAAGCTGTTTAATGGTATCTATCGCCAATCCAACCGCTTTACATAGCTGCGCTATCCGCAAATGTTCGCTTAAATGCGGGAATACGCTAAGCAATAGATTTATATCGTCTTGTGCTTTGTATGGCTCATAATCCTGCTTGAGTCGCTCTATCCGGGTTTCGAGATTGGATATCTCCTTTTCTTTTTGTTGAGTATATTCGTGCATATTAAGAAACTTCTCCCGAGCTTCGTCTTTGCGGTCGTATAGGTCGCGAATGTCCGCATTAACCTCTTGCTTTTGCTCCTCTTTATACTCAATAGTTTCCTTCAATTCTTCATTTTGGATATATAGTTCCCGGTAATGTTCAGCCGTAGAAATATGCCGGGCTTCCGAACCTTTGATACCACGTTCCAATCCATATTTCTCCATTTTTTCGGCATAAGTATCTTGAAATAATTTGAGATTATCCCTTGTCATAATATCATCGGCACAAAGGCGAGTACCATCTTTCGGCTTTTTACGGTATTTCTTTTTGCCGTTTTTATTTTCAACTTCGGCTTTTCTTCTTTCTCCGGTTACGATGGGAACAACCGTAGCATGGATATGAGGCGTTTTCTCGTCCATGTGAAGAACAGCCGAAACAAGATTATCTTTCCCGAAGGTATCTTGTAACCATTCGATATTATCCTTGCACCATTCGTCAAGTCTCCCGAAAGCTTGAATATGCTGCATATTTTCATGTGTCCCAGAAAGCATGATTTGCAAAGCCCGGACTTGATTTTCCCTGATTTTTCGAATTATCCCGGAATGTTCAATCCGGTATTGAATTGCCTGTGTCCGATTTCCGACTCCGTCAGGAAATGTAATTAATTCGTCATTCAGATGTTTCCGGCTCGGGTCGGCATTGCCCGGTTGAACAGTTCGTTCTATATGAGCCGTGGTTCGGGAATCATTCCCTTTCGGCTTTTGAATATGTAATACTGCAAATCCCATTTTCAGTGTTCATTTTTAATTATGATTTTATCTTTTATGAATCCCATTTACGGATTGTTTTCAATCCGCAAATAGGCATTCATATTTAAAAGTCGCTCGATGCGACTACGGTCGAAAGACCGTTTCAGGGAGATTCCAAAGGGGGAAAACCTTTGGCTTATTGGGGCATTTTTAGTGTAGATTTATCGGAGCGTAAAGAAAATGCCCTAATAAGCTACGGCTTTTCTTTAAAAGCCCTTCTGGGTAGCTGCGGCGGATTACATTCTTAGTCCTCTGCCCGGCTTCTTTATTACGACTTGCTTCGGAGCGGAACGACTGCACAAATAGTCGTTCAGGTCTTTATGATTTGCATAGTGAACAGACTGGTCGATGACCTCTTTGCAAACCGAGTGTAGATTTTGGACAGCTTGTTTTCCGGCTTCATCGTTATCCAAGAAAGCATATATTTTCGGATAGGTTGAAAGCTGATTTTTGACTTTTGCCAAATTGACGGTAGAGCTCAAAACAATACAATCTTCCTGTGGCGTTTTGCTTCCTTTCATCGTCAGGTATGAAAGGAAATCCATAAAACCCTCAAATAACTGACAGTTTTCTTCACTTCCGGTATCAAAAAATGTTGCTCCCATTGACATTATGCAACCCTTGAAATGCTCATTCCGTAATGCCCAACCTCCTGCATCATTTTGAAAGCCGATAGCATAATAAGGCTTATCATTAGCCAAATAGTGAACTTCCTTGCAGTGTTCAGATGCAATATCAAGATTTACGCATCGCTTCTGTAGGTAATTGATTAGTGCCGGAGAATTAAGCGGTGTTATTCCGGTTATCTTTATTGCCGATTCTGGTTTTTGTTCTGCTTCTTTCCTGTTCGGAATAGTATTCCCATGAAAAGAAAAAGAGGGCGTTCTGGATAGATGTTGTTCTAATGACCGTATCGCTTCGCCATTGGAGCAATTCTCTATCCGCATCACAAGGTCTATGAGTGTTCCGCCCTCGTTTGCTCCATAATCAATCCACAGGTTTTTGTTGTAATCTACTTTCATACTGGCATCGTTATCTTCCCGGAAAGGAGAATGATACATACCGTAATAGCCTCTATCTTTTGCCGGATGGATATTCAATCCTGCAAGGTATTCCCGGATTGGGAACATATTTATCGTTTTAAAATCCATAATTTTTGATAATTAAAATGGTGAATAAATCTTTTTTCTTTCACGGGAAAAAGGTTGTATCGTGAAACACCACTTTACTTTATTGCGTGTATATAGAAACGAGGTAAAGTAAAGGGCTTCCGGTTATTCTTCCTGCCGGAAGCTTTACTTTACTCTATTATCTATGCGCCCGAAACATAGTAAAGCGGTTTAATAATGATAGTTAGGATTGAATTTGTATTTTTTGGCAGCATCTTTTACAATCATCCGTTTATTTTCGAGAAATACCTTTAGCTTCCCGAGTTTATTCTCGCCATATACACAGCCAATTGTTGCGTAACCTCGTTTGAGTGCATCCATCAAGTCGCTGTAACCATATAACTCCACTTCGGAGAAAGTGGCTTCTAACGCCTCTCTATGTTGCTCGCCTTTTAGTTCGGAATAGTCATAATAGTGGGATTCTTTTTTATTAAAGCTATAATCCCCGACTAGTTCCGGCAGTGCATCATCATTGATACGGAACGCAAACGGCTGAAAATCCATTGCCCGAATGTGAACAGCTTGAACGGTGCTTATATTATTGTCCAATTTATCTTTGGCAACCTCTAAAACTGTTTCCGCTTTATTGTTCAATTCTGTTCCAATATGCCCACGGGCGTTGTCATCCGCTTTATTTTGATGCAGGATAGTGTGAATATGGATTTGTAGTTCATCTGTCCATTGCATCAACTTGGAAATGATTTTGGTTGATTCACTCGGACTGTTAATGTCGTAAACCATATCCCGGATTCCATCGATAATGACTAATCCCAAGCCTTTTGTGTTATAAATCGCTTCCTCTACAATGGATATTCTTATATCCGGAGTATGCCTGCGTAACGTAAGGAATTGCAGATTTTTCGGTTCTTCATCCAACGGTAATCCTGCCATGCGAACAATGCGCCTCATTACTTTTTGGCAATGGTAAGGACTTTGCTCTGTATCCACATAGAAAATCTTCCGTTTATTCTCCGGCAACTCAGCATCATATTGCAAAACCGTTCCGTTCTTCAATGCGGCAGCTACAATAGCCGACACATTGAATGTTTTTTTACTCTTTGCCTTTCCAATGGATGCGCTGAAATTACCCAACGTGGCAATGGGAGAGCCATGTACACGAATAATTTCGGGAGCGGTTACATATTCGCCCGTAAGTGTCAGACGGGAGGCTTGCCAAAGAATGGCAATCTCCTGTTTCTTTACTTCTTCTGCCATGACTTACTTTTTTAAAGATTTATTACTCATGACATACTGTTGGGCTTCTCGCGTAATTTGCGCTTGTGTTTTAACCGGATTCTGGCGTAACCATTCTTCCAGTTGTTCCTTTTCAAAATACAACATTTTGCCCTGCGGTTTGTAGTGGGGAATTAAGTTGCCCGATGTCAATTTGTACAGGTAACTTTTCGACAGGTTGAGAAACTTGCTTGCTTCATCAAAACTGAATACATTCTTTGCCATAAAAACCATTTGTTCGAGTTCGGAAACTCGTTCTTCAATACTTTTCATACTAAAATAATTATGTAATTGAACAAATGGAGTGTGCACCCTCCGTTATCTTGTAATCGATTACGGGGGCAAAGATAATTGTGTGGAAATGAGGGCTAATTGAACTTTGTTTGAGGTATCAACCTATGCTCAACCTTTTTTCAGTTGTTTGATGAATTTGTCAATGACTTCCGATTTCTTGGGAGAAATGTACTTAATATTGTCGTTGGCTGTGGATAAATCACTGGCATTTAGATATTTTTCTTTCATGGGAGCGAGCACTAAATTATTATTTGCGACGACGGATTGCCATTCGTACGTAATATATTCGTGTGCGCTCAATTTCATCATGAAATAAGCCAGTAGCCTATTGTTGGTAGATTTTAATGCTCCGGTTAATTGACAATAAAAGAAATCTTCAAGTATTTGAGGAGTTATTTCGGTGGTGAAAATGTGTGCTTCGTTTACACAATCTGCCAAAAGCCGGATTTCGCTCTTATTTAGCGTACAGTTGAAAGGGTTCTCTTTTCCTACTACCTTTTTGGAAGAAACTTCTTCTTGAGAGTCGATAGTCGTTTCTTTCGTTTCTGGTTGGGGTAACAGTTTGGTTTCAGTTTTCTGTAAATCCTCTAGATATTGACTGTAAACGAGTAATTCTATAATATCTGAGAAATAGGGAAGTGACTCATCATACGAAGCCGGATTCTCGATATATTGTTTATCGTCAAAGCTATCATAGGGGAACGCAATATATTTTCTACGTTCAGCGATTGTCAGATATTCATAAAAAGAAGTTTCCCAAACAAAATTTGGCGTATGCCAATCGAAAGCAATAGATTTTAGAGCCGGAACTTTTTGGCTTATGGATACAAGTTCTTCCGTAATTCTGAATATTTCTTTTCGGATATAGTCTGCGCGCTGGTCAGTATTAAGATAGACCTTTTTCATAGAAAATGCTTCCTTGACAGCATTATAATCATGTTTGGTGCATCTATCAATGAGTTCTTGAAGTGACTTGAACTGTTTTTCAACCATTTGACGTACTTATTTAACTCTACAAAGATACTAATGAATTGGTTTTGGTAAGCAAGAAAGAGAAGAAAACAGACAAAACGGATAAGATTATCTTAATAAAATCTAAAAAAACACCCGAAATACAAGAGAAGTACACTTTATCCTTGTTTCCGTCAAACAGTACACATTTAGTACACCTTGGTAAAGCAAAAATCCCTGATAATCAGACGATTATCAGGGATTTGAAGTACCCAGAGCCGGGATCGAACCGGCATGGGAATTACCCCACTGGTGTTTGAGACCAGCGCGTCTACCAATTCCGCCATCTGGGCAAGTTATCAATACAAATGCCTTGATTGTGTCAGGACAATTCCTTAAAAAGGCGTTGCAAAGGTATAGATATTTTTTTATCTTACAAGAAAAGGATGCTTTTTTTTGAATATGTCGGATGCAAGGAAATAAAAACCGGATTATTTCGTTAGTTTTGTATAGACAAAGCAAAACGTTTGATCGTATGAAAAATAATTATTGCGTGATTATGGGCGGTGGTATTGGAAGTCGTTTCTGGCCATTTAGCCGGGAGAGTTATCCCAAACAATTCCTGGACTTTTTTGGGAACGGGCGTTCGTTACTCCAAATGACATTTGACCGCTTTGCCAAAATCATGCCTAAAGAAAACATCTATATTGTTACAAATAAAATATATGGCGATCTGATCAAGGAACAACTTCCTGAAATCAATGACAGCCAGCTGTTGCTTGAACCCAGTCGTCGTAACACAGCCCCTTGTATTGCTTATGCAGCATACCACATTAAAGCATGCAATCCGAATGCCAATATCGTTGTGGCCCCTTCCGACCATTTAATTCTGAAAGAAGAGGTCTTTCTGAAAGATGTGAAAAAAGGACTTGAGTTTGTCCAGAAAAATAAAGCATTGGTCACTTTGGGGATCAACCCCAGTCGCCCTGAAACCGGATACGGGTATATTCAAAGTGGGGATAAGATGATTGGCGAATTCACCAAAGTAAAAACATTTACCGAAAAACCCAATCGCGAGTTAGCAAAAGTATTTCAGGAAAGCGGTGAGTTTTTCTGGAATTCAGGGATTTTTCTCTGGAATGTAGATACAATATTGGAAGCCTTTAATAAGTTTCTACCTGACATCAGTATGCGTTTTGATTTGGGGAAAGACAAATTCAACACTGCGGATGAGCAAGAATTTATTCAGGAGCACTTCCCATACTGTCCCAATATTTCGATCGACTATGGCGTTATGGAAAAAGCAGATAATGTCTATATGTTATGTGTCGATTTCGGTTGGGCCGATTTAGGAACATGGGGATCCCTGTTTGATCTTGCCAAAAAGGACGAAAACAACAACGCTGTCCTTAAAAATGATAAAACGCTTCTCTACGACAGTCACAACAATATCGTGGCATTAGACAATCAGGATCGTCTGATCGTTATTCAAGGGTTGGATAATTATATCATTGCAGAATCGGACAATGTATTACTCATCTGTAAAAAGAAAGATGAAGAGCGCATCAAACAGTTTGTGGCAGATGTGAAATTGAAGTATGGAAACGAATTTAGTTAAGCTCTCGGTGGTCAAATAAATATTACTATTAAAAAAGCCGGCACTCTGTATAGAGGCCGGCCTTTTTTGTATACCGTTTGATATTATTTTAATGCAGCAAGCGTCTCTTTGATGCGTTTAATCGCTTCGATCAGATTTTCATCTGAGGTAGCATATGAAAAGCGAAGACAGTCTGGCGCACCGAAAGCAGCACCTCCGACAGTAGCGACATGCCCCACTTCGAGCAGATACATTGCCAGATCTGCGGCATCATTGACTGTGCGGCCTCCGGCACTCTTTCCGAAATAATAACTCAAATCCGGGAATAGATAGAACGCACCCTGAGGAATATTCAGTTTGATGCCCGGAATATCTTTACATAATTTAATTACCAGATCTCTCCGACGCAGAAAAGCCTCCCGCATCTGTTCGACACAAGACTGATCTCCCGTAAAAGCGGCAACTGCTGCTTTCTGAGCGATCGAGCTTGCTCCTGAGGTATATTGTCCTTGTAATTTATTACACGCTTTGGCGATCCATAGAGGAGCAGCAATGAAACCAACACGCCAACCGGTCATGGCATATGCTTTTGATACTCCGTTAATCACAACTACTCGTTCTTTGATTTCCGGGAATTGCGCAATGCTTTGATGTGCGCCCATATAGTTGATATGTTCGTAAATCTCATCAGCCAATATAATGACATTCGGATATTTTGCCAGAACATCAGCTAATCCTTTTAATTCTTCTTTGGTATAGACACTTCCGGTCGGATTGGAAGGAGAACAAAGGATTAACGCTTTGGTTTTAGGCGTAATTGCCGCTTCCAATTGCTGAGGAGTAATCTTGAAATCCTGTTCGATGCCGGCAGAAACAATCACATTGGTTCCTTCAGCAAGTTTCACCATTTCTACGTAGCTCACCCAATAAGGGGCAGGAACGATCACTTCATCGCCCGGGCCGATAATGCTTAACAATACATTACATACAGATTGTTTCGCACCGTTGGAGACAATAATTTGGTCGGTTGTATAGTCCAGCTCATTTTCGTTTTTGAGTTTAGCCACAATCGCTTTCCGAAGATCCATATATCCAGGCACAGGAGAATAGAATGAAAAATTATCATCTATCGCTTTCTTTGCAGCCTCTTTAATATGGTCAGGCGTATAAAAGTCCGGTTCGCCCACACTAAGATTGATAACATCGATACCTTGAGCTTTTAACTCATTGCTTTTTTGAGACATCGCCAGTGTTTCCGAAGGCGACAGGCTTGCTAAACGATCTGAAACTTGTGTCATGTAAGTGCTTTTTGTATGTATAATTTAAAATGATCTGACAAAAGTAATTATAAATAGAATTATTTGCAACAATTTGACAATTATTTGATATTATGAAGCGTATGCCCCATCCGTTCTTTTTTTGTTTTCATATAAAATGCATTATATGGGTTCGGAGTGATTTCGATGGGTACATTTTCCACGACCTTTAATCCATATGCTTCAAGACCTACCCGCTTAACCGGATTATTCGTCATCAGGCGCATTTGTGTCACCCCTATCTGGCGTAAAATTTGTGCACCTACTCCATAATCCCGTTCATCCACATTATGTCCTAAATGCAGATTCGCGTCAACCGTATCCAATCCATTTTCCTGAAGTTTATACGCTTTCATCTTCTCCATTAATCCGATTCCTCTTCCTTCCTGATTCAGGTAAACCAATACGCCTTTACCTTCTTCTTCAATCATTTTCAACGCTTTATGAAGCTGCTCGCCGCACTCACAACGAAGTGATCCGAAGATATCTCCGGTAGCACAAGAGGAATGTACACGCACCAATACCGAATCTTCATGACTGATATCTCCTTTAATCAATGCAATATGCTCCAACCCGTTGCTTTTCTGTAGGAAAGGGATCAGACGAAAATGTCCGTATTGTGTAGGCATATCCACCTCTTCCCCTTTCTCTACAATCGATTCGGTTTGCAGACGATAAGTAATCAGGTCTTTTATCGTAATGATTTTAATATCAAATTTCTTCGACACTTTGATCAGATCAGGCAACCGTGCCATAGTACCATCCGCATTGATGATCTCTATCAAGGCACCGGCCGGATATAATCCAGCCAATCGAGCCATATCGATGGTTGCTTCCGTATGCCCGGCTCGGCGCAATACACCACGGGAACGGGCGCGCAAGGGGTTCACATGTCCCGGGCGTCCAAGGTCGGTTGGTTTGGTCTCCGGATCGGCCAATGCCAGAATCGTTTGTGCCCGGTCAAACATGGAAACACCGGTGGTACATCCGCCACCCAGCTTATCTACCGTCACGGTAAAAGGAGTTTCAAGCATCGACGTGTTACGGGCAACCTGCATTTCAAGTTCAAGTTCTTCACAGCGCTCCTCTGTAATCGGAGCACAAAGAAGTCCCCGTCCTTCGCTCATCATGAAATTTACTTTTTCCGGGGTGATCTTTTCGGCGGCAATAATGAAGTCCCCTTCATTTTCCCGATCTTCATCATCTACTACGATAATGAATTTCCCTTCCCGGAAATCTTCGATCGCTTCCTCTATGGTGTTTAATTTAAATTCGCTCATACTCTTTTGATTTTGATAGACAAATTGGAACTTGTGTTTATTTGAATCGTTCACGAATCATATCCAATAACTCTTCGCTTGTTTTCTTGACGCTTCGGATATCTTGTCGAAGCAATTTCCGTTGATAAGTGGCCAATAGGTAGACAGGAATACCTAATGGGAAAATCAGTCCGATAATAAATCCCGCTCTTTTACTCAGATTGGCCTTCAGTTGGTTATATCCGCCAATAATCGGATAATCCATCAGTTTATTCAGGATAAGTATCAGGTCTGAATTTTCTAATACTTCCACAATCTCTTCTACCTCGTTGGCCAGCTTTTCGGCAGACGTATCTTTCCCTCCTTGTCGCCAATAGGCAAAATAATTGATCCAACGTTTGTGTCTCGACAAATACGTCTCTGTATCCACGATCAATTGCTCCAATTTGGGAATAACAGCGTTATAGTCGGGACTGTATATGATCACTTCTTTTAATTCTACTTTACGGGCTGATCGTTTTCCTATAAGGTTTTTCAATGCATTGATATAAGTATCTGCATTCAGGATCACGGAATCGTTTATCGCTTTATAAGTCAGGAATACCCCCAGCGGTGTCAATACCGCAGAACTCAACCACATCCCTTGCCATGCAGCCCAGACACCATCTCTGGCCATCTTAAAACCGATATTATTGACCACATAATAAAAAATGAAGAGGATAACAGAGAGCACAACAGGCGTACCCAATCCTCCTTTGCGGATAATCGCACCTAACGGAGCCCCGATAAAAAAGAAAACCAGACAGGCGAAAGAGACCGTGAATTTATTATGCCATTCCGTTAGATGTCGTCTGACTTTATATGCTTCATCACCCAATGTAGCTGCACGGAAATAATAATCGGTTCGCACATTCTCCGCCGCACTTTTTGCCCTTGTCAGCAATGCCGCTTTTACATTGGCCGGTTCGGCTTGAAAGAGACTGTCGTAATTCGATGGCAGAATAAGAGGCTGTTCTTTTCTTCTATTTTCTTTTGATGCTTCGGCCAACATAAAAAGCGTATCAGTAGGTGCCCCTTTTAAAGCGAAACTCTTCAGATAAGCGTAGGTATAAATTTCGTTCGAATTGATATTCTTAATACTGTCTAATTTAACGTTCATCGAATCGATCGACGATTGCAGGTCGGTTAGGTTTTTCCCCACATATTGGTTTTGCAGGAAAGACTCGTCGGTCCGGGTAAAATTACCATCAAACTCGATCAATACTTCGCGGGTAGTGAAAGTCTCCCGGCGGTTAGGGACATCTGAGGTATTTCCCGCTGAGGCCGATGATTGTCTCGTCATATTTTGGAAAGATTCACCGTTATATAATGTCAAGACAAGAAACAGTTTATCTGCAGATGTTTTCAGACGACCTGAGTCTGCAACAGTAACCATTGTGTTATTAAATCCTTCCGAATAGTCATAAATCATGACATCCTTTAATAATCCGTCGCGTTGGTCTTTTTCCTTTACATAGACATTGTAGCCGCTGATCTCTTTGTAGAAAACACCTTCCGGAATATCCAGTTCGGGTGATTTGGCCCGCATGGAATAGAGCAATGAGTAGAGTTTCACCTGAACCACAGGCATGGCATTATTCTGAAAAAAGAAGGCGCCAACACTGACAATACCGATCGTAACAATCAACGGGCGCATAATATGCAACAGCGAAACCCCTGCCGATTTCATCGCCAACAACTCCAGTCGTTCACCCAAATTACCAAACGTCATTAAAGAGGCCAGAAGAACCGCCAAAGGCAAGGCCATAGGGACAAGGAATAAGGCGGCATAAAAAAACATTTCACCCAATACGGCCATCTCCAGCCCTTTCCCAACCATGTCATCGATATAACGCCAAAGGAACTGCATCAATACGATAAACAGGCAGATGCCGAAGGTCATGGCGAACAACGGCAGGAAAGTCTGCAGCATAAAAGTATATAATCGTTTTATCCTCAACATGGCCTATTCGGTTGAATGGGCAAAATTAGTGTAAAAAACGATAAGAAGCGTATACATTTTAGTGAAACAACGCTAAATGCCCAGCGTTCGTTTGAGTTCTTCCACTTGTGAATCCCATAAATTAATCGAATCATTCTTTTCTCCCGGCTCGGCAAAGTCGGTAATTTCAAGAGCAATCGCTCCGGTTAATTCTACGGTGTGGATGGCAAATTCGAAATAAGCGTGTGGATCTTCTTCATCCACCCAACGATAACGAACACTGATCTCCGATTTTTGGGATACAATCTCAGCTTCTTCTTCATCTTTATTCCAGACAAATGTGTATACATTATTATTCACATGCACATCGTCGGCAAACCAGGAAGAGAGGCCGGGAGGAGTTGTCAGATGGTTCCACAAACTACGTCGTGAGACCTTGCCAAAAACATATTCAATATGAAACTTCTCTTTCTTCATCCTTGGAAACATTTCATTATGCGCACAAGGTACATAGAAAAAACGAGAAGTACTACTCCCTCCATATAAAAATACAATTGGAAAAACCGTTTATCATTCAACCAGACTCTCTGTCGCCGACTTTTTTTGAAAGAAAATGTTGCAGAATATAAAAATAACGTCTACTTTTGCACCGCATTCATCGAATGATGGCGAGATAGCTCAGCTGGTTAGAGCGCATGATTCATAATCATGAGGTCCCCGGTTCAATCCCGGGTCTCGCTACGTTGAAAACAAAAGGCTTACAGAATCTCTGTAAGCCTTTTGTTTTTTATTTGCATACAAATAAGATCACCCCCTCAAATAGAGACACTCACAAGAGAATATCTATTCTACCTACAAGGCATCTTTGTGGCTTTAGCCTCCTATTCTTTGGTAAAAGTCCAAATTATGCCTTGCATTAAAGTCGGTATGGCTGTCTCCATGTGACCTAAGTGTGAATATACTATTGATCTGTGCTTTAAACCATGAAACTTATCCTGCGTAAATAGTTTTTCCAGTTTCTCTGTGGTCAATTCCACCTTTTCCATTTCCGGATCTGGGCTTGCATTCTCAAGTTGTCCGAAAGAGGTGAAAATACTGGTTTTTGAAAGTAGGGTGGGGTTTACTCCCTCTAAATTCTCCATTGCTTTAAGGAGGTAATATTTGTTATAGTTGAGCGTCGGACTGGCAGCAATATAGCTTTGAAACACTTCATTATTGTTTTTTAAGTTCTCAATAAATGCATATTCAACAAAATAAGCACTTAGTGAATGTCCAAATAGAATCCGATTAGCTTTGTCGGTACGGTATTTTTTGTCTAAGTCGGGCAAGAGTTCTTTGTTTAGGAAAGTCAAAAATTTATCTCCCCCGCCGCTCACATTCATTCCGTATCTTTCTTCGGCTACAGGATACGTATAATCTCTGCTACGAAGCATAGCCAATTCAGGTATATTCTTGTAGCCAATCCCAACCAATATTACTTCATAAGGCCAACCTGTTTGAGTGTATATATTTACCATACTCTTGAAAATATCAAAATAGAGATTTCCGTCGAGAATATATATAACAGGGTAATTTTTTGTATCACTTGCATAATAACTTGCCGGAAGAGATACTGAAATCGACAAAGTGTCGTTGACTGATCCCGAGAACACTCTGTGAAATAACAATGTGGGGTTTTCATCAACCGGTATGGACTTTGCAAACGAAGTGTTACAACTAAAAAAGCTGATCGCTACCAGGATTAAAACCATTTCAAATAGATTTTTTGTTTTCATAAGAATAACATTTTTAATGTTTGTGTGATAGAATTGATTAGTATATGTTTAAATAATTTCATTTCTGCACTCACTCTGTTTTTATACTATCCACAGGATTGGCATTTGCGACCCGCCAGCTTTGGAAGGTCACAGTAGCAGAGGTTAATGCTGCAACTAATAAGAAAGTAACAGCAAAGACCCACCAATACATCGGAGTTTTATAAGCAAAATTTTGCAACCACTGATTTACACCATAGTAAGCCAGAGGAGCGGCTATGATGAAGCAAATAATCAATAAATAGACGTATTGTTTATTCAACCTTTCAAGAATCTCTTTGGTTGTAGAACCGAAAACTTTGCGTATTCCTATCTCTTTCCGCTTGTACTCATTCTCAAAAATAACCAATCCGAATACCCCAATCATAGAGAGCAGAATGGCCAAAAGGCTAAACAGAGTGATTAATATCATCATATTCTTTTCATAACCATACGAATCATTCGACACATCATCTAATGAACGGATTTCAAAGGGAAAACCGGGTGATAAAACTTGCAATTCCTTTTCTATCTCCTGTATGGCGGAGTACACATTTGTACCTTCTTTGGTTCGAACATAAGCAAAACGCCGGGTGGGGTCAAGGACAAAACCCATCGGCTCAATTTCTTTACGAAACGAAGTATAGTTGATGTCAGGGATAAAGCCAACAATAGTGACTACTCCATCAACCTTATCTCCTACTTGCAAATTATATTCTTTACGAGCGCACTCATTGAGGATGGCAAAATACCCTCCTTCCGTCTGTGTGTCCGATTGAGTAAAGTATCGCCCTTCAAGAATAGGGATATTCATCGCTTGCAAGAAGTTTACATCAGCACGTATGGTGTTGATTACAATAGATATATCTTTTACTTTCCCTTGATAGACCTCAAAATGATCTCTGCCGGCTAATAAGGCTTCCGAATAGCCAACAGCATCTATGGAAGGCAAAGAATTAAGTTTTTCTGCGAAAAGCTCGTGTTGATTGGTAAATTGCTTATTTGTTGTAACAACGATCATTTTACTTCTGTCGTAGCCGGGATTTTGATGTTGCATATATTTTGTTTGCATGAACATGAATAATGCGGCAACAATCAATACAAACGAGGCGACATATTGAATACCCACAAGCGTGCTACGCAATCGGCGTCCACGAGATGACAAACCGAAATTACCCTTTAATACCACGGCAGGTGCAAATGAAGTGGAATACAAAGCCGGATATATGCCAGCGAATAAACCAGTCAATAAAGCTATTCCCCCGACAATAAACAACAAAGGGATGTTTTCTTGCAAAATCAATTCACTCGAAAGCAGGTTTGTTACCGAAGTTAAAGACAATAAGTGCACCAAAAACAAGGCAATCCCAAAAGAGATCAAGCAAACCAATACGGCTTCTATAGTCAATGAAATACGAAGTTCTGTCTCGCCAGCCCCTAATACCTTTTGCGTATTAATACTTCTGACACGTAAAGGCGCCAAAGCAATACTATAATTCGTAAAGTTAATCGCGGCAATCAACAAAATAACCAAAGCAATACCTATGAGTATCCAAAGCTGTGTTTTAGATGTTTTTGCAACAGTATCAAATCCTATAGCCGTTTCAAAATGTAATGTCTTAACCGGAGAAAGAAAAAATTCCACATTGTTAAAACCTGTGCTTTCCAACATCGGCTTAATCGTTGATATATATTCACTAAAGAGGGCATCTGCATCTTGAGAAGGATCAATGGAAATGTATGTTTCGTAATTCAGTGCCCAGTGTTCATGTTTATCCATCTGCCAAAGAATAAAATTATGCATAGAACTATTTTTGGGAAAGTCCTTATATACACCACCCACAGTCCATACAAAATCTTCACCACGAAGGAGTTTTCCAATCGCAGACTCCCCTTTGAACAGACGCTCCGACATACTTTGGGGAATCAATACCTTATCAGGCTCCTGTAATGCTTGTGCATCTCCTTCCAACATTTCGGGCTGAAAAATATCAATATAACCCGAAGTCGTTTCCATCATCTTCTCTGCGTAGGTTTGCTGTTGGCCGGAAGAATCATCAGCATCTATCGTAAAATACCTGTCGAATACCGTTGCATACATCGCATTGTTTATCGCAACCGCCTTCACATGAGGAGAATAGGCTGCTAAACCATCACCCACAGGGCGAGGTGTTGCTGCTATAGGCGAACCTTCATGGATTAAATTTATTCTATAGACATGATCTGCATTAGGTATGGAAGAGTTGAACCGAAGATCATAACTTACCTGAACCATGATTACGATAAAAGCGGAAAAGGCAACAGACAGTCCTAACAGGTTTAATAAAGTAGCCATTTTAAAACGACGAAGTGTATGAAAGAAATTCCGAATGATGGTTTTCATATATGTTTTATTCCATTTTCATAAAACAAACAAAAACCATGCCATCTTGCACAACACGTTAATAATGAATACATTGAAAGCACACCCTCCCTATTTGTTGTCTAATTACTTGACAGGGTTGTCCATTTATTTGACAAAACAAACAATTGCTATTTCATCATGTTATACCTGTTTCGAGTAAATTACACATTGTCAATTTTTACACTTTGCTATTTTACCCCCTCCGACATTTCTCTATTTGGCATATCATACGAAGCTATCCGAAAAAAACGCAAGGATTTGGAGTTTATTTTTGAATGTTAGTTTGATTATCATGACCTATATCCTATTTTCTTCGATCTGAGAAAATCGCCATTCTGGAGAAAATTTGTCCGTTTTTAGTCCGTTTTTTCGACTCTTTTCGGTCGCCTAAAAAATGATCTAAATGACTTGATCGAAACATTACGATGTTTCTCCAAGGTCATCTGCATGATTTTAAAAATCTTCTGCATAAAATGGGCGGGAGATGCAGAACAAAAAGGGAAGAATTACCTGTTTTTGGGCTGAAAGGTTAAAATATGGCCTCTATTTGACTGAAAAAAGACGAAGTGTGAGTTAGATGAAAATGCGTTTTTGTTGATTTTTATTGCAAATCAGCTGTTTTAAGCAATAAAATGATATATGCTTGAACTAAAAATAGGCTTTGAATGGAAGAAAATTTGATTTCTATGTTCAATTCCAAATAATTTCACTGTTATTTTTTTAGTATTGTCCTAAAAAGTTTTCCACATAGGGTTCTTTTCGTTTAACAACGGCAAAAGCCCTATGTATAAGCTTGTTTCTAACGTTATTAACAATTAGCCAATCCTGTTTTCCTTCCGCCTTTTTCCTGTTGAAATACTCTCTGATCTCATGATTATGCCTGATGGCTGCTTTTGCAGCCTGAGTCAACAAGGCTTTTATTTCTTTATTGGCAATTTGACTGACTTTGGGAGTGGCTTTTTTAGAGGTTCCAGAACTCTTTCCGAAGGGAGCCATTCCGGTGTAGCAAGCAAATTGACGGGGTGATTCAAACTGAGTAAAGTTACCTGTATAAATAATCATCACACAAGCATTAACAAAAGCAATACCTTTAATCGAGGTAAGTAGCTTATAGTTCTCATCTATGCTTGGATCCTCCTTGATACATGTAAGCATTTTCTTTTCAACTCCTTCAATAAGTTTAGCGAGCCTTTCGACCTCTTGCTGTGTTTGTTCATAAATATACCGTGAAGTAGGATCTCTGCGGATAACAGCCCGCATCTCGGTGGCGGCTTGTGAAAGAGCAACCTTTGCTTTAATCAAACGTCCACGGAATGCATATAAAAGTTGTAAGGATTTATTAGCCTTACTCATGGGCACGTATGCTTTAGCCTTATCCTCAAAACGATAAGCATATAAAGCTAACTGCTCAGAATCCACTTTGTCATTTTTTGTTCGTTGAATACCCATCGATAGTTTTATCTGCAAAGGAGAGTCAATCCAAATAAACATCCCCTTGGAGGTTAAGAACTCACTTAGGGCTAAACTATGTAGCCCGGTATGTTCACCGCAAAACATCCACTCTTTACGAGGAATCTGTGTTTGCTGTTTTAGCCAAGACAACATTTGTTTGAAACCATCTTTGTCGTTAGCAAACTGATTATGAGTAAACTCTTTTAATCTCCCGCGTTCAACAAACGAGACATCGATCGTTTGTTTGGAAAAGTCAATCCCAATAAATAAATTCTTCATAACTTTACGTTTACATTACATTTGGAATTAACCCAAAAGCTGTTTTCTGCTACTTCCCTTATTAGGTCTCGAACCTGGTTTTCTATTTGGCAACTACAGCTTGGCTAATAAAGGTCTGAATCAAATAATAAGGCTACTACCTTAGAAGATTGCTTAGTTTACCTTTATTAGCCGGTTAATTCCTTACATTACTACAACAAACATAAGGATTAACCTCTGTATTTAAACTATTTATTCTTTCTTGTAAACCGTAGGTTCTTATACGAACTCTCCAAGGATATTTACAATGTTTTCTCTTTAAGAGAAAGACTATTGCAAACTAAGGGAAGATAGGATTCAAGCAAAATTCCGCAGGAATTCATATCCGTAACCCCCTGTGAGCGAAATAGAATGAGCCACAGGGGGATACAGAACGTATCTTATCGACTCAACGCCGAAGGTGTTGAATAACTTATATAGATACCAGATTGAATGATTCAACACCTCCGGCGTTGATTCGTATGGAGTATTTTCAAACCACGGGTTTGCTTCGCTACACCCGCGGTTACGCATATGAATCCCTAACGGGATTTTCCTGCGAAAAGACAAAGAGTATACCAGTTCATGTAAGTTGTAAAAATAAGCTTCGAATGGAAGAAAAGGTGAAGATAGTGAAGGCGAACGCCACAGGCGTTAAATGTGCATAACCCCGGGTCGATCCGCTACGCTCTTCTTTACCCGGGGTTATTCACATTAAATCCCTGTGGGATTTGGTCTTCGGAAAACCTTCAATTCTTACACAATATAAAGATCACACAAACTGTTCCCATCTTCCAATCTTACACGAATTGAAGCGTATCTGTTATAACTCTCACGCATAATGACATTAAAAGACTCAGCTTCCTTTTAACGCGCCTATACAACAATAGTCCTGAAGTGGTCTATTCCGAAAAAACTCACAAATAAACCTCTCCGAAAAAAGGAGGACAATGAAAATCAGGTGTTTCAAGATCAATCGGATGCCAACTTAAAAAATGGGGATATACGGTGTCATCCGCACATTTATAAAAATTGGCTTTTATCTTCTGTGGTAAATTTCCGGAATCGAGTCCCATTAATGAAAAAGGGATGCTGACGAGCAACTCCCAGGAATAGAGACCTCTCTTTTCTGCAAAAGGTTTATTTTTCAAGGAGGAGTATCGGCGGATAAGTGCATATTCTTCGGCGGTGAGCGACTGTTTCTGTTCACGCGATTGCCGACGGGCGGCATCACAGGTGCCGATACAGTTGAATTCAAAATTCATATAATCCGCTTCACCTGTTTGCTGCATAAAAAACTCCACACAGCTGTCTTGATGTACGGGTGAATCATCTTTGTCGTGAACGGCTTTGAGTGAGTTCCCTTTCACAAAATAACGGATATAGAGGTTTTGATCCGTTCGTGCGATGTCGAAAGCGACAATAGGTTTGTACGGATAAGACGGCCAGTTGACCACATCGATGTATGCGCGACAGGCTTCCGTTTCCATCAGATTTCCGACAGCCGACAATTCCAATGTATCCAAGACGGGGAGATAGGGTGTTTTTACTGTTTTCATGCGATTAATGTATTTGAAGCAAAGGTAATTGAAAATGATAGGCGAGAAAAACAGAGAGTATACCGGCAATGGAGATCAATAGAATAATAGAGCCAACAATCCGGTTTAACAACCATATCCCTCTGATATTAAACCATTTTTTCAGTTTAGAAACAAAATAGGTGATCAGTAGCCACCACAAAACGGCACCAATTCCGATAGCGGCTATTCCACCGGCCAACATCCAGATCGAATAGTCGGATTTGACAAATCCAAACCGGGCAAACAGACCGATATAGAGAAGAACGATCAGTATATTACTGAAAGTAAGCAGGAATGCGGAAATAAAATCTTGTGTGAATGAGAGTTTGGTCTCTTTTTGCTTTTGTAATTTTTTTACAGGGTTGCTCCGGAAGATATAAAAACCAAAAAATGCAATAACAAGACTTCCTATCAGTTGAAGTGTCGCCTGATGATTTTCGACAAGACCTCTCACAGAACCCATTCCCAGGCAAGTAATGGCAGCATAGATCACATCCGAAGCGACAGCACCCAGTCCGGTGACAAACCCATGCCAACGTCCTTTGTTCAGTGTACGTTGTATGCATAACATTCCTATAGGCCCCATGGGGGCTGAAACGATTATACCTATTAATAAACCTTTACCTATTAACCCTATCATTTGAAATAAAAGCGCAGAGCATCAAATAATTAATAATTTGAATCTGAGTCTGCAAAGATAACGGATAATAATGAAAGTTCCTGGATAATCAATAGTTAAGATTCTTTATAAGGAGTGATTGCATCCATTATCCGGAATAGGTCGGCGACTGTTTCCGCACGTAACATGGCTATACGTGTCGGTTTGAAATCGGGAATCCCTTTAAACAGGGGAGTGGCTGCCAGGTGACGGCGGATATGTAAAATGCCACGTCGTTCGTCCAATCGTTCAACACTATCTAGCACTTGTTGCTTGAGGATATTCAAATACCATTCAAAAGATTCGGCAGACAATGGTGTCGCAGTTTGAAGAAAATGTTTGACTTCCCGGAAAATCCATGGCCGTCCGATGCTGCCCCGCCCGATCATAATACCGTCGACCCCGTAACGGTCGAAATATTCGGCCGCCTTTTCGGCTGAAGTGATATCGCCATTACCGATGATGGGGATATGCATACGGGCATTATTCTTTACTTCACCGATCAATGACCAATCGGCCTCTCCGGTGTACATCTGTGAACGTGTACGGCCATGAATAGAAAGTGCTTTTATGCCGCAGTCCTGCAACTGTTCGGCCAGATCTACGATGATTTTGTTGTTCTCATCCCACCCCAGCCGGGTTTTAACGGTCACCGGTATTTGAACCGCCTGAACGACTCTTTTTGTGATCTCCAGCATCAGGGGGATGTTGCGCAACATCCCTGCTCCGGCACCTTTTCCGGCTACTTTTTTCACCGGACAGCCAAAATTGATATCCAAGACATCCGGCCGGGCCATTTCGCAGATTCTTGCGGCTTCTTCCATGGCGTCCGCCTCTTTACCATAAATTTGAATGGCCACCGGCCGCTCTTCCTCCGAAACAGTTAGTTTTTGCTGGGTCTTATTGACATGACGGATTAAAGCATCACTGGAGACAAATTCGGTATACACCATATCGGCGCCAAAACGTTTACACATCAATCGGAATGCGATATCTGTCACATCCTCCATGGGAGCCAGCAGAACAGGTTTTTCTCCTAAATCGATCTCTCCTATCTTCATTTCTATTGCATGAATTATCCCACAAAGGTACGAAGCAACAGGATAAAAACATAAATCAACCGTAAAAAAGGACGTATCAAAAGTATAACTGTTATTCGAGTAGCGTGCAAAAGAGCAAGTAACGCCATCTAAAAAGCGTGATTCAAAATAGGGAATGTATAAAAAAAGAAAATTAATGTGCGCGGACACATATTATGGTAAATAATTAGTTTACATTTGCAGCAAAATAAAATAGACCTATGGATAATTTATTTAATATTACAGGAAAAGTAGTCGTAATCACAGGCGGTTCCGGTGTTTTAGGAAAAGGGATCGGAGCGTATCTGTCGGCTCAGGGAGCCAAAATTGCCATTCTCGATCGAAATGAAGAAGTAGGACAAAAACAGATTGAGGCGATGAACGCCAAAGGTGGTGATGCGGCCTTTTTTCTTTCCGATGTGATGAATCAGGAGATCCTGGAGCAGAACAAGGCGGCGATCCTTGCCCGTTTCGGTCAAATAGATGTTTTGCTCAATGCTGCAGGAGGGAATATGCCCGGAGCGACGATTCCACCGGATAAAACGTTTCTGGATCTGAATATAGATGATTTTAAAAAAGTAGTCGATCTGAATCTTTTCGGAACAGTGTTGCCTACTAAAGTGTTTGTGCCCGAACTTGCCAAACAGAAGAAAGCGAGTATTGTGAATTTCTCTTCTGAATCGGCACTACGTCCGTTAACGCGCGTCGTGGGTTACGGCTGCGCAAAAGCTGCTGTCACTAACTTTACCAAATATATGGCGGCCGAACTTGCACAAAAGTTCGGCGCCCACCTTCGGGTGAATGCGATTGCTCCGGGGTTCTTTATTACAGAGCAAAACCGGGATCTGTTATTAAATGCCGACGGATCGCATACAGAGCGGTCTAAAACAATTCTGGCGCATACCCCTTTCGGACGGTTCGGGGAAGCCGATGAATTATACGGTACGATTCATTACCTGATTAGTGATGCTTCCAGTTTTGTGACCGGAACAGTCGCTGTCGTCGACGGAGGTTTCGACGCTTTCTCTATTTAAAAATTAATCATTTACCATTAAACATTCTGATTATGTATTTATGTGAACAATCATGGCGCTGGTACGGACCGAATGATCCGGTCACCCTTGCTGATATCCGTCAGGCAGGAGCAACGGGTATTGTAACCGCTTTACACCATATCCCGAATGGTGAAGTCTGGACAACGGATGAAATCATAAAACGTAAAAAGGAGGTCGAAGCCGCCGGTATGCGCTGGGCAGCCGTAGAAAGTGTGCCGGTACACGAACACATCAAAACACAGACCGGTGATTTTCAGAAATATATCGACAACTACAAAGAGAGTCTTCGCAACCTGGGTCAATGTGGGATCGATGTGGTCACCTATAACTTTATGCCCGTATTAGACTGGACACGGACAGACCTGGCTTATGAGATGCCGGATGGATCCAAAGCGCTTCGTTTTGAACGCGCTGCTTTTATCGCCTTTGATCTGTTTCTGTTGAAACGTCCGGGAGCGGAACAGTCATACACTGCAGAAGAGCGGGAGAAAGCACGTATTCGTTTTAATCAGATGACCGAAACAGACAAACAAACCCTCATCCGGAATATGATCGCAGGTCTTCCCGGTTCTGAAGAGAGTTTTACTGTGGAGCAATTCCAGGAGGCATTGGATCGCTATAAAGGTATCGATGCGGAAAAATTACGTATGCATCTGATCTATTTCCTGCGTGAGATAACACCGGTTGCCGATGAAGCCGGCGTAAAGCTGGTTATCCATCCCGATGATCCACCCTATCCGATTCTCGGTTTGCCGCGTATTCTGAGTACGGAAGATGATTTCCGCAAACTTGTCGAAGCGGTGCCGAATAAGAGCAACGGATTATGTCTCTGTACCGGTTCATACGGAGTACGTGCGGATAATGATCTCGCTGGTATGATCACCCGTTGGGGAGACCGGATCCACTTTGTCCACTTCCGGAGTACACAGAGCGATGCGGAAGGTAATTTCTATGAAGCTAATCACCTCGAAGGGGATGTGGATATGTATGGAGTCATGAAAGCATTATTTGAGGTAGAGCAAAAATATGGGCGTAGTATCGTGATGCGTCCCGACCATGGGCATCAGATGATCGATGACTTACACAAAAAAACCAATCCGGGTTATTCCTGTATCGGCCGACTTCGTGGCTTAGCCGAATTGAGGGGATTGGAAATGGGAATTGCCAAATCCATGAAATAAAAACTATCTTTGTATCATAAGCGTGAATAACTGAATTGGCATGAACCTGCGTTCGGAAAATGTGACCCGTTATATAATGCCCTTACGGGAAGGAGGGTCGTTGCCGGCTTTGGCCGAGGCAGACGATAGCTTTAAATATGTCCTTAAATTCAGAGGAGCCGGACATGGCACCAAAGCCTTGATTGCCGAACTGATCGGAGGAGAGATTGCGCGTACACTCGGATTGCGTGTGCCGGAAATTGTTTTTCTGAACCTCGACGAGGCGTTCGGTCGTACACAGGCGGATGAAGAGATTCAGGATTTATTAAAAGGTAGCCGGGGACTGAATATGGGATTGCATTTTCTGTCCGGAGCATTGGGTTTTGATCCGGTGATTCATACGGTAGATCCTTTACTGGCTTCTCAGATTGTCTGGCTGGATGCCTACCTGACCAATATCGACCGGACTGTTCGCAATACCAATATGCTGATCTGGCATAAAGAACTTTGGCTGATCGACCATGGTTCTTCGTTTTATTTCCATTATACCTGGAACAATTGGGAAAAACATGCCTTGAGTCCTTTTACGCAAATCAAAGATCATGTGCTTTTAAAATGGGCTGAACAGATCACAGCGGCAGATCAACAATTCGTTGCACTCTTAACCGATGAGAAATTGCATGAGATTGTCTCACTGATTCCAGAAGATTGGCTGGAAGGAGACGGGTGGGAAACATCTGCTCAGCAAGCCAGGGAGGTTTACTATCAATTCCTGGTTCGGCGACGTAATCATTCCGAACAATTTGTAAATGAGATAGAAAATGTCCGGAAAATTACTCTATGAATATGCGGTAATTCGACTGCTTCCCCGGGTTGAGCGTGAAGAATTTATCAATGTCGGAGTCATCCTTTTTTCCAGGGAGGCCAGATTCATTAAAACACTTTATACCATTGATGAGGAGAAACTTCGTCTATTCACTTCCGAACTGGAAATCGATTCTCTGAGAGATAGTCTGCATGTTTTTGATAAGATCTGCTCCGGAGAAGCAGAAGGTGGCTCTATCGCTTCAATGCCTATCCAGGAACGTTTCAGATGGCTGACAGCCATTCGAAGTACCTCCTTGCAAACCTCCCGCCCACAAATGGGCTTTTCCGATGATCCCGATAAAACATTAGAACGGCTGTTCAACGAATTTGTGTTATAAAAACGCACTGTAAAAGTGTTAATTTTAGTAGTTTTTATACCAAATGTATATCCTTTTACTTTGCCTAACAATTTTTATACCACCTTCCCTGTTTGCTTAACATATATTACACGAAAGTACATTGACAAACAGCTTTTGAGGTTGTATATTTGTACTGTGGTTTTTTCATAATAGTATTAGATTTAAGGTTAACAAAGTTTGATTAGGGGATGTCGTGATGACATCCTTTAATTTTTTAGAGTTGATTTTTCTACTGAACGAATTTGAACAAAACAGGAGCCTCCCCAAATACTCGTTTTCAGAGCGATGTTTCTAATTGTGTTACACGAGTTTAAAAAGACGTTTTTTGCCTATTAATGTTCGCTCGCGTTAAATATTTATGTATGTTTGCACTCGTTTTCGAAAATAATTACGTTAAAAATATGCAGAAAAACCTGGTAATAGTGGAGTCCCCGGCAAAGGCCAAAACCATTGAAAAGTTTCTTGGTAAGGACTTTAAGGTGATGTCAAGCTACGGACATATCCGAGATCTGAAAACAAAAGATTTCAGTATTGATATCGAGAACAATTATAAGCCGGTATATGAAATTCCGGCCGACAAAAAGAAAATTGTCTCTGAGTTGAAAGCCGAAGCCAAGAAATCTGAACAGGTATGGCTTGCTTCCGATGAGGACCGCGAAGGGGAGGCGATATCCTGGCATCTGTATGAGGCATTAAACCTAAAACCGGAAAATACCAAACGAATTGTATTTCACGAAATTACAAAGAATGCGATTCTGCATGCGATTGAAACACCCAGAGCTATTGATATAAACCTGGTGAATGCGCAACAAGCGCGTCGGGTACTCGATCGAATTGTAGGTTTTGAACTATCTCCTATTTTATGGCGGAAGGTAAAACCGGCGTTGTCTGCCGGCCGGGTGCAGTCGGTTGCTGTGCGATTGATCGTTGAACGGGAACGGGAGATTCAGGGTTTTGTCTCTGAAGCTTCTTTTAGAGTGATTGCAACGTTTATTCTTCCTGATGGAACGACTTTGCTGAAGGCTGAGTTGAACCGTCGATTGAAAAATGAAGAGGAGGTAAAAATCTTTTTGGAATCGTGCAAAGAGGCCTCATTTACTATTGATGATATTTCTAAAAAACCGGGACGTAAAACACCTGCTCCGCCATTTACGACTTCTACTTTGCAACAGGAGGCTGCCCGTAAGTTAGGTTTTTCGGTGTCGCAAACGATGGTTGTTGCTCAACGTCTGTACGAATCGGGGTTGATCACTTATATGCGTACCGACTCTGTCCACTTAAGTGATTTGGCATTGGGAACATCCAAGGAGGCTATTGTGCAGAATTACGGGGATAAGTATTATAAATTCCGACAATATCACACGAAAAGCAAAGGAGCGCAAGAGGCGCACGAAGCGATTCGTCCGACTTATATCAGTAATGCGGAGATCGAAGGGAGTGCTCAGGAAAAGCGTCTTTACGACTTGATTTATAAACGTACTATTGCCAGCCAGATGGCTGATGCCGAACTGGAACGGACGACTATTTCAATCAGTATCAGTTCTCTAAAGGAGACTTTTGTCGCAACGGGTGAAGTGATTACTTTTGACGGTTTCTTGAAAGTGTATCACGAAAGTATGGATGATGAACATGAGAAAGAGCAGGATAACGGACTGTTACCTCCTGTTCAGCTGAATGAAAAACTGGAGATGAAAGACATTGTCGGAACCGAACGTTTTACACAACGTCCTTACAGATATACAGAGGCAAGCCTCGTTCGGCGATTGGAAGAGTTAGGGATTGGACGTCCTTCGACTTATGCTCCGACGATTCAGACCATTCAGAACCGTGAATATGTCATAAAAGGCGACAAAGAGGGAACAGAACGTCAATATACGATTGTTACTCTTCGGAAGAATAAAATTACTTCTGAAGAGAAGAAAGAGGTTGTAGGTGCTGATCGGAATAAACTAATGCCTACCGATATTGGCATTGTTGTGAATGATTTTTTGATGGAGTATTTTCCGGATGTATTGAACTATAATTTTACGGCCAGTGTCGAAAAAGAGTTTGACGCTGTGGCAGATGGTGAGATGATTTGGACTGATGCTATCGATAAATTTTATAAAATATTTCATCCGATAGTCGAATCGACATCAGCGATACGAACCGAGCATAAGGTGGGCGAACGTGAATTGGGGCTCGATCCGAAAAGCGGCAAACCTGTTTTTGTCAAGATCGGACGATATGGACCGGTTGTGCAGTTAGGACAAGCTAATCCCGAGGATAAAGAGGCGCCTAAACCGCAATTTGCGTCATTACTGAAAGGACAGTCTATCGAGACGATTACACTGGAGGAGGCGTTAAAACTGTTTGATCTGCCTCGAACGGTTGGTGATTTTGAAGGAAAGACAGTCGTTGCGGCAATCGGTCGTTTTGGACCGTTTATCAGACATGATGGAAAGTTCATCTCAATACCGAAGCAACTAAATCCGCTGAGTATCACCTTGGAAGAATCGATAGAACTGATTAAAGAGAAACGGGTTAAAGATGAACAACGTTTCCTGAAGAAGTTCGACGAAGAGCCTGAAATGGAAATACTGAATGGCCGTTATGGTCCTTATATCGCTTATAAAGGGGCGAATTATAAAATTCCCAAGTCGGTCAAAGAACCGCAGAATCTTACATTGGAAGAGGTACGGAAGATAATTGCCGATGCTGCTGAAAATCCGGCTCCCAAGAAGAGAGCATCACGTAAGAAATAATCGTTTGTGATAAAAATATAGAAGAGAAGACATGAGGTTTCCCGACTTCGTGTCTTCTTTTTTTTGAGGTTATCAGACCATTGTGTATACTACCAGTATAAAAAGAGTCCTGCAATCCCTGCCAGGAAGATCATTAAAATGGGATGCACCTTAAATTTCCAAGTAAGCACAAAAGCAAATCCAAAGATCAGGAGACTTTTGTAATCAATAAAGTTTTCACTGTTCATTAAAAGCAAAGCTGCTGCACCAATTAATCCGACTGTCGCCGGACGCAATCCCATGAAGGCGGCTTCGACATATCTGTTTTGCTTAAACCGGCTATACGAAGCTGAGATGATCAATACCAATATGAAAGAGGGGAGACAAACGGCAAATGTGGCTAAAACCGATCCTGAGATAGCAATCAACGAAGAGTACCCCGCATTATGAACAGCCGTATAACCGATATAGGTTGCACTATTGATTCCAATAGGACCGGGAGTCATTTGCGAAATTGCAACAATATCTGTAAATTCTTGTAAGGTAATCCAACCATACCTTTCCACCACTTCCGCCTGGATCAATGAAAGCATGGCATACCCTCCTCCAAAACCAAAGAGACCGATTTTTATATAGACCCAGAATAGTTGTAAAAAGATCATCTCACTTCTTCTTTATATATAAACCATATACGATTCCTCCTATAGCAGCAGCCAGGATAAAATAGATCGGAGAAACTCCTCCTTGCCAGATCAGTAATGCACCAGCTATCGGTATAATAGCTGTTTTCCAAGACAGTTTAATCGATCTTGCTGCAGAGATACAGGGCACAACGATCAATGCGACTACAGCAGGTCGTAAACCTTTAAAAACCTTTTCTACCCAGATGTTATCCTGAAATTGTGTAAAGAAAAGAGCAATGGCCAGAATGATCAAAAATGACGGTAAAATCGTACCTAATGCACAGACAAGGCTTCCTCTTACCTTTTTTAAGCGGTATCCCAGAAAGATTGCAATATTGACGGCAAAGATCCCCGGAAGTGATTGAGTGATGGCAAAGAGATCGATAAAATCTTCTTTTGTAATCCATCCCCGATTGATCACTTCACGTTCAATTAATGGCAACATGGCATAGCCTCCGCCAATAGTAAAAGCTCCGATTTTTGTAAAAGTGATAAAAAGCGTCCAGTACATATCCGGTTATTTCATTCCCAGTTCCTTCGTATAACTTTCCTGGTTTTTGATGATGCGCAGTGCCTCTTTAAAACTGTCATTATCTTCATTCATGATCTGGAAATATTCGCTCATTTCGTACATGTCACGCGCGATTAATGCTTTAACCTGTAAAGTAATCAATTGCTTCGAACGGTTATACTGCTCCTCGTTGTATTCGATTTTATCTTCGGTGGCCATATGAATCAATTCCTGCATTGTTGCTTCCGGAACGTTGAAATGTTCTTTATACTGAACGAATTTAGGATACTTTTTCATCATCTCGCTCCGGTTGGCATCCAGATAGTTCATCGCAATCCGGTTCACCAATCCGGTTGCAACCAAACGACGATGATAATCAGTATAACGGGTCGTATCTACAGGAATAAATATATCAGGCATGATTCCTCCGCCACCATATACTACACGTTTGGATACTAAAGTGTTATATGTCATTGAATCCGGGAAATGAATACTGTCGGCACTCATCAATTCTCCCCGGTTGTAACGGTCGATTAAATCGTGTTGATATTCATCAATATTCCCGTTTTCGTAAGGTTTTTGAATCGAACGTCCGGTGGGTGTATAATAGCGTGACACAGTCAGACGGATCATCGAGCCATCCGGTAGCGGAATAGGTTTCTGAACCAATCCTTTTCCAAAGGTGCGACGTCCCAGAATAACTCCTCTGTCCCAGTCTTGAATAGCCCCCGCTACAATTTCACTGGCTGAAGCAGATCCTTCGTCGACCAAAACCACTAAATTCCCTGTCTCAAAATCCCCTTTGTTGGTTGAAGAGGCTTCTTCCCGAGGTTGTTTACTGCCTTCCGTGTAAACGATCAGTTTTCCTTTTGATAAAAATTCGTCTGCAAGTTCAATGGCTGCATTCAAAAATCCTCCTCCGTTGCCCTGTAAGTCGAGGATCAGATTCTTCATTCCTTGTTTTTTCAATTTAGCCAAAGCATCCTGAAACTCCTGAACAGTAGAGGCTGCAAAGCGGTTCAGTTTGATATATCCGGTTTGTTTATCGGCCATATAGGACGCGTCAAGGCTGTAAACAGGTATTTTGCCACGAGTAATCTTAAACTCGATTAATTCGGGGTTTTTATTACGCATAACCTTTACGCTGACGGTAGTCCCTTTAGGGCCACGAAGCCGTTTCATGATATCTGTATTTCTCATACTCACACCGGCAATAAGGGTATCATTGACCTGAACGATACGATCGCCAGCGATTAATCCGACTTTTTCAGAGGGTCCACCGGGAATAACCTGTATCACATATAAGGTGTCGGTCAGCATATTGAACTGTATGCCTATGCCGTCGAAATTCCCCTGCAGAGGTTCGGTCATCTCCTTTGTCTCTTCCGGATCCAGGTAGTTTGAGTGGGGGTCCAGTTTTTCCAGCATACCGATAATCCCGTCTTCGACTAATTTGGTATCATCTACAGCGTCGACATATAGATTGCTTATGGCATATAAAGCCAACTGTAATTTACGTGCATTCTGATCTGCTCGCTGGGCGGTAGCCGAGGCTATTGTGATTGCTGTCAGTAATAGCGATAAAAAGACATTTTTCATTCGATGATCTCCAAATTGATTAATATAATTTTGTCTCTTTCGGGACAAAAAGGGAAATATCTTTCCCATATTGTAAAAGTTCGCGCACGATGCTTGAACTGATATGTGTATGTTCCGGTTCTGTAAAAAGGATAAACGTTTCGATTCCCGATAACTTCCGGTTCACATCCGCAATGCTCTTCTCATATTCAAAGTCATTGACAGTACGGATTCCTCTCAGAATAAATCCGGCACCTATCTCCTGGGCGAAATCAACCGTAAGCGAATCGTAGGCCATAACCTTAACCCTGTCGTGATTCATATACAGGTTTTGTATCGCTTCGATACGTTGCTCTAAGGGGAAATAGGTCTTTTTTTTGTCGTTTATACCTATCGATATAACGATTTCATCGACCAGATCAAGTCCCCGATTCACGAGCGACTGATGTCCTATGGTGAAGGGATCAAATGTGCCGGGAAACAGAGCGATTCGTTTCATGCGATATCTTCTTCCACAACAAGATTGTCAATAATAAACACCTGTCTTTCCATGGTATTTTTCCCCATATAGAACTCAAGCAAGTCTTTGACCAGGTCTTCCTTTTTCATTGTGACCTGATCCAAGCGCATGTTTTCGTTAATAAAGTTTTTGAACTCATCCGGAGAGATCTCTCCCAATCCTTTAAATCGGGTAATTTCAGGGTTTTTCCCCGCAGCTTCCATGGCTGCCAGTCGCTCCTCTTCCGTATAGCAATACCAGGTTTTTTGTTTATTCCGTACACGGAATAAAGGGGTTTGCAGGATATAGACATGCCCTCGTTTGATCAGGTCGGGGAAAAACTGCAGAAAGAAGGTGATCATCAACAATCGGATGTGCATACCATCGACATCGGCATCAGTAGCGATGATCACTTTATTATAACGTAATCCGTCCAGACCATCCTCAATATTCAAGGCAGCCTGTAACAGATTGAATTCTTCGTTCTCATAAACGATTTTTTTCGTCAGCCCGTAAGTGTTCAGCGGTTTACCACGTAAGCTGAATACCGCCTGCAAGTTCGGATCACGACTTTTAGTGATAGATCCACTGGCTGAATCACCCTCTGTGATAAAGATACAACTCTCTTCTTGTTTATCTCCCTTTGTGTCTGTGAGATGAATGCGGCAATCCCGTAATTTACGATTATGAAGATTCGCCTTTTTGGCACGTTCGCGTGCTAATTTGGTAACTCCTGCAATCGCTTTACGTTCTTTTTCCGATTCAAGGATTTTTTTCAGGAGCGCATCGGAGATATCCGGATTCTTATGTAAGAAATTATCTAACTCCTTTTTGATGAAATCACCGATAAATTTAGCAACAGTTGGTCCGTTCGGACCCATATCTTTCGAACCTAACTTAGTCTTGGTCTGACTTTCGAAAACCGGTTCTTCTACTTTAATACTGATTGCAGCAACGATACCGGCACGTATATCCGAATATTCGAAATTCTTTGTGTAATATTCCTTTATCACTCTTCCGATCGCTTCTTTAAACGCAGAAAGGTGTGTGCCTCCCTGTGTGGTATGTTGGCCGTTGACAAAAGAGTAATACTCCTCACCATACTGATTACTATGTGTGAGCACCACTTCAATATCTTCTCCCGTCAGATGAATGATCGGATAAAGCGGTTCGGTGGTCATATTTTCGTTCAACAGATCGACCAATCCGTTTTTGGAATAGAATTTCTTTCCGTTATAGATAATGGTCAGTCCGGAATTCAGGAACACATAATTTTTCAACAGATTTTCAATGAATTCTTCTTTATAAACATACTCTTTGAAAATCTCTTTGTCCGGAATAAAATAGATCGATGTCCCGTTTGCTTCAGAAGTCGGTTGAATATCCATTTCTTCTGTGATATAGGCCCGGCTGAATTGGGCTTTCTTATATTCTCCTTCACGGAAACTACTGATCTCAAAAAAACTACTCAATGCATTGACTGCTTTGATACCGACACCATTCAATCCTACCGACTTTTTAAAGGCTTTACTGTCGTATTTGGCTCCGGTATTCATTTTACTGGAGACGTCTACCACTTTTCCCAAAGGGATACCACGGCCATAG
This sequence comes from Parabacteroides sp. PF5-9, assembly GCF_029893105.1. Classification (GTDB taxonomy): domain Bacteria; phylum Bacteroidota; class Bacteroidia; order Bacteroidales; family Tannerellaceae; genus JARXWG01. Next base: position 241,919 of record NZ_JARXWG010000001.1, read on the forward strand.
TCGCGCACCATGACGGTGCCTTCTTCTACGGTGACTTCGATAGTTCGGCCATACCCCATCATATATTCATCGATAGAGTTGTCCAGTACCTCTTTCAGCAATACATAAATCCCATCGTCTGCATATGTTCCATCACCTAGTTTTCCGATATACATGCCCGGACGACGGCGGATATGCTCCATCCAGTCCAACGTTTTGATATCATCATCGTTGTATGCAGTCTGTTCTTGTAAAGTTGAATTCAGTTCGTTCATATATTCTTTTGAAAAAGGATAATCAAAGGTAGAAAAACACCCGGATTAATCCTGGTTTTATATTGTTTACTTGTTTGTGTTTTTTTATATCCCAAACCTATGTGGATTCGGTGCGATCAAATATTTAATAAATGCTCTTCTTGTCTTATGATGCTCCCGCTTGAAATAGTCCCATTGAGCCTGTACAGCACTGTTCACTTCCGATTCCGGGTTGCTCTCGGCGTATATAGTACCTACGCTTTGGTAAACCGGGATCAGGTCATTAAATAACAATGCATTCACCCCTTTATTTTGGTACTCCGGCAATACCCCTGTCAGGTAAAGATCGACTACCTCCGGATTTGCTCTGAGGGCTGTCAGTAGATGGAACCAGCCAAAAGGTAACATTTTACCTTTCGCCTTTTGTAAGGCTCTGGATAAGCTGGGCAACGATATCCCAAAACCGACCACCGCATCATCTGCCTCGCGAACAATCAGGGTCACCAGGTCAAAACGCAACATCGGAATATACATTTTGATATAATAATCGATCTGTTTCTGAGTCAACGGAGCAAAACCATAAAGAGGGACATAAGCCGCATTCAACGTCTCAAAGACCCGTTGTGCATATGGCATAATCTCTTTCGCATTTTTGAACTTCATAATTTTCAGTCCGTATTTCTTTTTCACGATTTCACCGATCCGTTGATGTTTTTCCGGAATCTCATTGGGGATATAGATCTTGAATTCATGCCAGTCATGGTTTTTCGTATATCCCATGCGTGTCATATGTGTCGGATAATACGGATAGTTATAGATCGTTGCCATCGTTCCCAACTGATCGAATCCTTCAACCAGCATCCCTTCATGATCCATATCGGTAAAACCCATGGGGCCATGCAAAGCAATCATGCCTTTCTCTTTGGCCCATTTCTCAACGGCATCAAACAGGGCATCCACCACTTCGGCATCGTCAATAAAGTCGACAAAACCGAAGCGCGCATAATCCTGATTCCAGACCTCATTGCTTTTATGGTTGATAATCCCGGCTATACGTCCGACTATTTTACCTGCTTTATAAGCCAGAAAATAAGCAGCATCACACATCTCAAAAGCAGGATTCTTCGTTTTGTCCAGTGTCACCATCTCTTCACTGATCAAACCGGGAATATGGTAGGGATTGTCTTTATATAACCGTATATTGAACTTAACGAACTCTTTAAGTTCCTTCTTCCCCGTAACTTCTTTTACCGTAACACTCATCAACTATTTATTTTAAAACCAATCGACAAATTTAATAATTAATTTGTTACAAGGAGGCTTGTTTAAGCGGTTGTTTGTTTTTTCCTGAATTAGGGTCTACTTTGGTCTATCAAACAGTGAACAGATCATCTATTTCAAATTCTGTGGATTTTTTCGGTAACTCCAAATTCGAGATATAACAACGTAATTGTCTGTTATAAAATAAATTAGTTTAAACAGTCCTCTTTTTATTACAAGCGAACGAAATGGATATTTATATTTTTTCTTATCCAAAAAAGCTTCTTGTTGTCCTATCTCCGGCCAGTCTGCCAGTCGATCCGCTTCATCTAAAATGGAGTTGTGTATTTGGGTTGCTATGGTGAGATTTTTTAAAGAATAGAAATCAAAGATTTCTTCTAAATCCTTTCTGGCAGACGTAGACCATACGACAAGTCTCATGAAGTTTTCCTTTTAATCTGGTCGTGCGAAAGTGTTCCTGTTTCATATTCCTGCATTGCTGCTTCGCAAGCTTGTAAAACTTCGTCTTCTGTATAATCGCAGGGATATTTGTTAACAGCCAGTTTATCGTACAAATCGGCCAGCTTAGTGATTAATTCTTCATTGTCAGAGTTTAATATACGTTTGGCTAATTCCGCTTTTTTAGCTTGTAATTCTAATGTAGTCATACGGCATTAAGTTTTTATCAAAGATAGTGAATATTCACCTATTTACAAACAGTTGGAAAAGATTAAAAACCCAATTATTACAATGTAACCCCCGATTTAAAAATCGCAATCTCTTTGCATCCTGTTTTTTCGTGTTTAAGGAGGGTGCCGTTGCATATTTGAAGGATGAAATCGATAAAATCGTGAATCAACTCATCTCTGTTTGTGCCTTCTAATAAGGCTCCTGCATTGAAGTCGATCCAGTTCGTTTTATAGTTGAATAAGTGCGAATTCGTCGATACTTTCAGGGTAGGGACAAAAGAGCCGAAAGGAGTTCCACGTCCGGTAGTAAACAGAATCAGCTGACAGCCTGAGATCGCCAAAGCCGAGGAGGCGACCAGATCGTTTCCGGGGGCATTCAACAGGTTGAGGCCGTTCCGAGTGATGGGTTGTCCGTACTCAAGGACATCAACCACCTTTGATGTTCCGCCTTTCTGAGTGCATCCCAATGATTTCTCTTCCAGTGTCGTAATCCCTCCTGTTTTATTTCCCGGTGAAGGATTCTCATAAATAGGTTGGTTGTATTGACGGAAATAGTTTTTAAACCCATTGATTAATTGAACGATCTTTTCAAAAACAACCTGATCGGCCGCACGATCCATCAAAATGGTCTCAGCGCCAAACATTTCGGGCACTTCAGTCAATACCGTATTTCCTCCCGCTGCAATCAGCCAGTCGGAGAACCACCCCACAAGCGGATTGGCTGTAATTCCGGAGAAACCATCGCTTCCACCGCATTTTAATCCGACTTTCAGTTTAGAGAGGGGTAATGGTTGACGTTTGTCCTGTTTCATCTTTTCCGCCAACTCCTTCATGAGTATAACACCTGTCTCTATCTCGTCCTCCACATCCTGAGCCGTTAAGAAACGAACCCGGTCGGAATCCCATTCACCCAATATCTTTTTAAAATCACTCAACTGGTTGTTTTCGCAACCCAATGCCAAGACAAGCACCCCGCCACAATTCGGATGTTTGACTAACCCGGCCAGCGCCTTTTGCGTGTTGATATGGTCGTCACCCAGTTGCGAGCAACCATAATTATGGGTGAAAGCGCGGATATCGTCGATATGAGCACTGTCTACTTCGTTTTTAACCCGGTCGACAATGGCTTGTATCTGTCCGTTGACACACCCTACTGTCGGGACGATCCAAAGTTCGTTTCGAATACCCATTTCACCGTTGTAACGGAGATATCCATTCACCGTATATTCTCCTTTCGCAATGGGAGGCAAGCTATCAACCGGATGATAAAAATAGTCGATATCATCGCAAAGATTCGTTTTTAGGTTGTGTGTATGGAGATGTTCTCCTGCGGAAATAGCTGTTATAGCCTGACCGATAGGATAGCCGTATTTAATCACATTCGCTCCTTGTGGAATCGCATATAAAGCCAATTTATGCCCGGCCGGAATCGGATCCAGAAGCGTGATCGCTCGATTGTCAACAGAGAGGAGATCTCCTTTCTGCAAGTCGCAAACGGCAACAGCTACATTGTCTATCGGATGAATTTGAATAAACTTACTCATAACAGGGATCGATTAAAGGAGTACTTCTTTTAATGCATTTTCCATACCTAAGGTTAATATCTGTTCAATCGTATCACTTACATCTTCGATAAAATCGGGTATTTGTGTGATGTTTTCTCTCCAGATATCCTTGTTGGTGACAATACCGGTTACCCAGGCGCGGAGATTATTTCGTTGAAATGTCTGACGAATAAACGTAATATGTTCCGCGACATCATTCGGAACAAAGTCTATCGCCTTGGAATGTCCTGCATAGAGCACCAACAGCGCCGCAAAAGCAAATCGATTAAATCGTGCTTTTTGATTGCATTTGGCATTGTCCCATATCGTCGGATAATTCCGGGTTTCCCATTTAGCCAAGGCATTCAGGGAGATATCTTTTAAGTAATGGTGTAGGAAAGGATTGTAGAAACGTTCGAGAATTTCGGCAGCAAACTGGCGAAGTTCTTCCTGATCGCCAGCAATAACAGGCAGTACTTCCGTTTCAACCATGCGGGTGATAAAGGCTTCAACTTCCGGAATACCGAAAGCTTCTTTTACCGTCTGGCAACCCAGCTGGAGGGCGATAGGAACCATCGCCGTATGTGATCCGTTGAGTATCCGTACTTTCCGGGCACGAAAATCCCTTATGTCATCCATAAACAACACATTTAAACCGGCTTTGTCTAACGGGAACCGTTCCCGGATGACCGGATCTCCCCCGATAGCCCATACATGGAAATATTCGCCTTTAACGAGCAAATGATCATCAAAACCTAACTCTTTTTTGATTTCATCGCTGTTTTCTTTGGGAAATCCGGAGACAATCCGGTCGACCAGCGTATCGTAAAAATGACAACTGCGTTCAATCCATGTGATAAAACCCTGCTCCAGTCTGTTCTGCTGGGCATGTCTCAGAACATACGCACGAAGAACAGAACCGTTATCTTCGATTAATTCGCAGCAAATGATCAACAACCCTTTATCCGGAGCGCCTTTGTATTTCTGATAACGTTTATAGAGTAAAGCCGTCATTTTTGCGGGGAAAGAGTCGGGGGGCGATGCCGTCAGGTCATCTCCTTCCACATAACGTATACCGGCCTCCGTGGTATTCGAGATAATCATCTCCAGTTCTTCCTGCAGAAACAGTCGTTCATATGCGTCGTATTGGGTATAGGGGTTCAACAACGCATTTATACATTCAACCCGTGTGATCTCTTTCACCGGTTGTTTGTTTTTAATTCCTTCAAGATAGACATGATAAAGATGATCCTGATTTTGGAAAACAGAGGCGATCTCTTCTCCTCCTCTGATCGGTTGGACAACGGCGACGCCGTGATTCAGAATCCCCGATTTATTCGCTTTTTCTATCATCCAGTCGACAAATGCTCGTAGGAAATTCCCTTCTCCGAACTGGAGGATTTTTACCGGACGAAGGGTTCTTTGTGTGGTTGTGTTGTTCAATGGTTTCATCATGTGCAAATATATCAAATAAAAAAGCGAAAAACCTCCTTTTCTGATCTTGTCGCATGAAAGGAATGCAAAAAATCCCTATCTATTTTATCCAGTCGACAAACGTTTGTCCGTAGTTCACATAAAGAACGACCCATAAGAGGTAACGGGCTGCGCAACCGATTAATAACAGGGCTATTGTGGTTTTGGGTTTGACTTTATAAAATCCAAGTCCGATCAGACCGGCAATGCCGACCACCGGGATCCAGGTAAAGAGAGCAATCCATACCCCATATTTGTCGATCATCTTTTTTTGTTCCTGTAGTTTTTCGCGTTTGACATTAAACCATTTTTCGAGCCACTCCCATTTGCCCAACCATCCGAGAGCATAGGTGGTCATCAGGCCGAACCAATTACCCGCAGAGGCAATCAACAGACAGAGCCAGGGATTACTGCCCAACGCCAGGATACTGATCAGAATCACATCCGAACTTAACGGAAGGATTGTCCCGGCCAGATACGTGCCGATAAGCAATCCCCAATACCCCAAGTTGATCAACCAGTCCATCTCATCTGTTTAAAATCGAATGCGAAGATAGTTTTTCTGTAACGATCCGCCAACAAAGAAAAATGAATTCGATGATATCATGGTTTTTTGTTGAACCGAGATTCGTTTGACAATTGTCGAACGATCATTACACATTTGTCGAATGATCATTCTATAATTATCAAACGATCGTTCGACAATCGTCAAACGAAATGTTGTTTATGGTGTTCGGAGAAAATATACAGAAGAAAAAGGAGATATATTACTGATCGTTCTTAATCTAACGTGAGTTCGATATAAGTTTCAAATTGAAGAAAATGTGAAGATAGTGAAGGCGAACGCCACAGGCGTTAAATGTGCATAACCCCGGGTAAAGAGGAGCGTAGTGGATCGACCCGGGGGGGCGGTGAATAGATACTACTCTCCAATCAACGCCGATAGGTGTTGAACCGCAGATGATTGAACACCTTCGGCGTTCGTTTGTTACACTCATTATATACCCCGGGTCGATCCGCTACGCTCCTCTTTACCCGGGGTTATTCACATTAAATCCCTGCGGGATTTGGTTTTCGGAAAATCTTCAAACATTACACAATCTGAAGATAAATCTTTATATCGAACTCACGTTAATCTATTTTTCGCTATCTCATTCAGAAAAAACAGATATTTGGTGAGCCGATTTGTTCTCTCAAAGTCTTGTTAAAGAATATATCTTATTCATTGGGGGAAATGGGAAATATGACTTAACTTTATTGCATGTAAAATGTTATTCTCTTTTTTAATTTAAAAATCAAACAACATGAGGCATCTACTTCGTCTATTTTGTGTATACATACTCATTGGTTCAATAGGTGTAGCTTGTGATGGCAATAACGAACCGGAGCAGGAAATAATAGTAGAAGAAGAACCGAAGCAAGAGCCGGAAAAAGGAGTAGATGTTCCATTTGCGGAGTACGCTTTGGAAGGGACTTCCTGTCAATGGGTGAATTTGGACTTTAAAGTTCTTACCTGTGGTCTATACGATCTCCTTGTTATCAACAGCGACGAAGTATTAGAAACATATATTGAAGGCACAGATTATCCCGCAATTGATTTTTCGAAACAGACATTACTGTTGGCTTATGGAGTCCAGTGCTATCAGGATCTTTTGGATAGTGTGAATTTACAACAGTTTTCGGAACAAAATTATCTCATGGCCGTTAATATGCGACCGTGTATAGCGGCAGCATTTTTCAGAGTGGGAAGTGGCAATTGTAATCGATAAATTAGGTGCGGAGTGCAAGGTTGAATTGAACATAACAAATAAATAAGATTATGAGAATGACAAAAGTATTCACATTTTTACTTTTTCTACTTATGATAACCCATGTGGCTTGTGATGGCAATAACGAGTCAGGGCAGGAAATAAAAAAGGAAGAAGAACAGGAACAAGAGCAAGAACCGGAAAAAGAACCGGAAAAAGGAGTAGATGTATCATTTGCAGAATACACTTTGGAAGGGACTTCTTGTCAATGGGTGAATTTGGACTTTGATGATCCTTGCCCCCAATACAATCTCCTTATGATCAACAGCAGCGAAGTATTAGAAGAGTATATTGAAGGCACAGATTATCCCGCAATTGATTTTTCGAAACAGACATTGCTGTTGGCTTATGGAATTGAGTGCTATAACTATTATCAGGACAGTGTGAGTTTACAACAGCTTTCGGAGCAAAATTATCTTATGACCGTTAATCTGCGACCGAGTATAGCGGTAGCATTTTCAGAGTGGGAAGTGGCAATTGTAATCGATAAATTAGGTGCGGAGTGCAAGGTTGAATTGGACATAACAAATAAATAAGATTATGAGAATGACAAAAGTATTCACATTTTTACTTTTTCTATTTATGATAACCCATGTGGCTTGTGATGGCAATAACGATTCAGGGCAGGAAATAAAAAAGGAAGAAGAACAGGAACAAGAGCATGAACCGGAAAAAGAACCGGAAAAAGGAGTAGATGTTCCATTTGCAGAGTACTCTTTGGAAGGGACTTCTTGTCAATGGGTGAATCTGGATTTTCAATACGATTTCCTTGTGATCAACAGCGACGAAGTATTAGAAACATATATTGAAGGCACAGATTATCCCGCGATTGATTTCTCGAAACAGACATTGCTACTGGCTTATGGTTTTGAGGGCAGTGGGAGCTACCTGGACAGTGTGAGTTTACAGCAGGTTTCGGAGCAAAATTATCTTATGACTGTTAATCTTCAAATGACTATAGCATCGGTATTTACAGAGTGGGAAGTGGCAATTGTAATCGATAAATTAGATGTGGAGAGCAAGGTTGAACTGAATATAACACGAAAATAAGATTATGAGAATGACAAAAGTATTCACATTTTTACTTTTTCTACTTATGATAACCCATGTGGCTTGTGATGGGAGCAATGATTCAGGGCAGGAAATAAAAAAGGAAGAAGAACAGGAACAAGAGCAAGAACTGGAAAAAGGAGTAGATATTCCATTTGCGGAGTACTCTTTGGAAGGGACTTCCTGTCAATGGGTGAATCTGGGTTTTGATGAGTGTGACCAAAATAATATCCTCGTGATTAGCAGCGACGAAGTATTAGAAACATATATTGAAGGCACAGATTATCCCACAATTGATTTCTCGAAACAGACATTGCTACTGGCTTATGGACTTGAGTGCTATCGGAATACTCCGGATAGTGTGAGTTTACAACAGGTTTCGGAGGATAATTATCTTATGACTGTTAATCTACGGCCAAGGATGACGGCGGCAGATTTAGAGTGGGAAGTGGCAATTGTAATCGATAAATTAGGTGCGGAGTGCAAGGTTGAATTGAACATAACAAATAAATAAGATTATGAGAATGACAAAAGTATTCACATTTTTACTTTTTCTACTTATGATAACCCATGTGGCTTGTGATGGGAGCAACGATTCAGGGCAGGAAATAAAAAAGGAAGAAGAGCAGGAACAAGAAAAAGAACCGGAAAAAGGAGTAGATGTATCATTTGCAGAATACGCTTTGGAAGAGACTTCCTGTCAATGGGTGAATCTGCACTCCAAAGATGATCCCTGCGGCCATTACAACCTCCTTGTGATCGACTGCAACGAAGTATTAGAAGATTATATTGAAGGCACAGATTATCCCGCAATTGATTTTTCGAAACAAACATTGCTGTTGGCTTATGGAATTGAGTGCAGTGGGAGCTATCTGGATAGTGTGAGTTTACAACAGCTTTCGGAGCAAAATTATGTAATGACCGTTCATCTGCGAATGACTATAGCAGCGGAAATTTCAGAATGGGAAGCTGCAATCGTGGTCGATAAATTAGATGTGGAGAGCAAGGTTGAATTGAACATAACAAATAAATAAGATTATGAGAATGACAAAAGTATTCACGTTTTTACTTTTTCTGCTTATGATAACCCATGTAGCTTGTGATGGCAATAACGAGTCAGGGCAGGAAATAAAAAAGGAAGAAGAACAGGAACAAGAGCAAGAACCGGAAAAAGAACCGGAAAAAGGAGTAGATGTATCATTTGCAGAATACACTTTGGAAGGGACTTCTTGTCAATGGGTGAATCTGCACTCCGAAGATGATCCCGGCGGCCATTACAACCTCCTTGTGATCAACAGCGACGAAGAATTGCAGAAATATATCATCGGTACGGATTATCCTCCCGTTGACTTCTCCAAGCACACATTGCTGTTGGCAAGTAGCAGGACAAACTATGGCATTGCAGAAATTGTCAATAGCTTGCAAGAACTTTCAGTAAGCAAATATAAATGGGCTATTGAAATAAACTTGAGTGACGCAACTATGATCGAAAATTGGGTGAGAGCCATTCTTGTCGATAAACTAAGCAAGGAAAGTGAAGTACAACTATATATAAACACAATTAGAAACTGACAGTCATGAAAACAATCATATCGGATATACATTTAATACAAATAAAACGAATGGGCCTTGGAATAATCAGGTAGGTTATGGTCTGCTCAATGCTTATGCTGCTGTTACATCCGCCAAATCAACACTTTCTTCTTCCGGTAATGTCTCTATAGGTGGACAAACTATTTACAACTTATAACTTATTTAAAGATAAGCTATATTTCTTGGACACCTTCTTCTGGTATCTGTCAGACTCGAAGAATGAGAAAGGAACTATATACCCCATGAAAGCTATAAAAACATTTTGATACCATCGATCCTCTCTTAACTATCGACAAAACCTCCAAAACAATCGACGAATCAGAATTCTCTATTTGATCGACCATCTTTTCAACTTCGTCTATTTCTTTCTTCCTTATATAGATATTGTTTGTCTTGACTTTGAGTTCCGGATAGTTTTGCATCCATAAATCGAAGTAAAACAAAACATGATGAAACAGTACACAGGAATACTACTATTCTTATTGCTTTTTTCCTTAGGAGTAAAGGCTCAGGAGAAACCGGCGACATGGACGTTGTATGATTGCCTTGAATATGCGTTGGAAAATAATATTCAGGTGAAAAAAAGTAAGGTGAATCTTCTTTCAGGAAAAGAGGATACGGAACAGGCGAAAGCCCAGATGTTCCCTTCTCTCTCTGGTTCTATCACACAGGGATATGTCAATTATCCTTCCAGTGATGCCATGGATAATCATAGTTACAGTGGGAATTACAGTGTGAATGCGAACTGGACACTTATTGACGGTGGGCGCAGATCGAATACGATCAAGCAGCAGAAGATCCAGAACGAAGTGGATGCGTTGAACATCGAACAGAGCGAAAATGATATCCGGATATCATTGGTACAGACCTATATGCAGGTGATGTATAGTATGGAAGCTGTTCGGATCAGTGAAAACACGGTGGAAGTATCCAAAGCCCAGCGTGATCGTGCCGAAGAGTTGTTTAAGGCCGGTTCCATCTCCCGGGTCGATCTGGCTCAGATGGAGAGCCAGTATAGTACCGACAAGTACCAACTGGTGACGGCACAGACCAATCTGGAGAACTATAAATTGCAGCTGAAGCAGTTGCTCGAACTGGATATTATGGAAGAGATGATTCTGGTCATGCCGGAGTTGACAACGGATGATATCATGAGTCCGCTTCCGGATAAAGCAGTTATTTATGCCACTTCGCTTGGTGTTATGCCGGAGGTTAAGAGCAGTTCGTTGAATATTGATAAATCCGACCTGGCAATACGGAAAGCCAAAGCGGGTTATTATCCAACGTTGTCGATGAATGCGGGCATTGGAACCGGTCATCTTTCAGGTACCAACTATTCGTTCGGCAGTCAGATATGGAATCGATTCAATGAAAGTGTAGGTCTGACCGTCAGTATTCCGATCTACAGTAACCGTGATAATAAGACGGCTGTCAATAAGGCCAAATTGGCGTATACCAATAGCCAGCTTGATCTGTTGAATACCGAAAAAAGTCTGTTACGAACGGTGGAAGGGTATTATTTGGATGCCACTTCAGCCCAGAATAAATATGTTTCCGCCAATGAACGATTAAAATATATTGAAGAGAGTTTCCAGCTGACAGAAGAACAATTCTTCCTGGGGATGAAGAATACGCTTGAGATGTTGACAGAGAAGAATAATTTGCTCAATGCACAGCAGGAACTCCTTCAATCGAAATATATGGCAGTTATGAGTATTCAGTTATTGAATATTTATCAGAATAAACCCATTAGTGTGAGTTATTTTTAGGTATTAGTTTTTCTATTGGTTTTATACCGGGTAAGGGGGTGTTGTGTCCCCTCCGGTTAAAACCTTCATTCAACAAACAACAAAAAAAATCAATCATATGAAAAAGAAAAAACTTATTATCAGTGGAATTATAGTCGTGGTCTTGTTGGCCATAAGTGTTCCGTTCTTGACAGGAAATTCAGCGGCTAAATCGATGAAATTGGATCTCGGACAAGCCTCGCGCAGTACAATAGCCAATTCGGTGACAGCTACAGGGACAGTTGAACCGGTGGTCAAAGTAGAGGTTGGTACACAGGTGTCGGGAATTATCGACCGGATTTATGTGGATTACAACAGTGTGGTTACAAAGGGCCAATTAATTGCTGAAATGGATAAAATCAACCTGCAGGCGGAGTTGGTCTCCAAAGAGGCTGAACTGGCCAGCAGTAAGACCGAATATGAATATCAGGAGAAAAATTACGCACGTAGTAAAGCGTTGTATGAAAAACAGTTGATTAGTGACACGGAGTATGAAACAGCAACATATAACTACGAGAAAGCAAAGAGTAGTTACGACCGGTTGCGTTCGGACATGGTTCGCGTGCGTCGTAACCTGGAATATGCTACGATTACCAGTCCGATTGACGGGGTCGTGATCAACCGTGCAGTGGAAGAGGGACAAACTGTGGCAGCTGGTTTCAGTACACCTACACTGTTTACAATTGCCAACGACCTGACTCAGATGCGGGTAATCGCTGATGTGGATGAGGCGGATATAGGTCAGGTGGCAGATGGGCAACGGGTTACGTTCTCTGTTGATGCTTATCCCGACGATGTGTTTGAAGGAAATGTGACACAGATTCGCCTGGAAGCGACGGTTACCTCAAATGTGGTCACTTACGAAGTGGTGATCAGTGCCTATAACCCGGAATTGAAACTGAAACCGGGATTGACAGCCAATGTGGTTATTTATACTGATGAACGTCCGAATGTACTGACGATACCCAGTAAGGCATTGCGTTTCATTCCGGATGAAAAAGCGCTTGAATCACTGAATCTGACGGTTGAAAATGTAGGCAAAGAGGCTCCTGTGGGAAAGAAAATCGTATGGCAGCGCGTCGGACAGACTGTTCAGCCCAAGGTGATCACAACCGGTACGTCTACATTAAACATGGTTGAAGTATTAGACGGCTTGAAGGACGGCGAAGAGGTGATTGTTGACCTGGCTTCTGTCGGCCCGGTAGCAGGTCCTCCATCAGGCGGTTTATTCAGTCCAGGCCCTCCGGGAGGCAACAGAAATAACAATAGGGGCGGAGAAGAGTCTGCCAATTGAGAAAAAAGGGATAATAATCATGAAACAAACAAAAGAGATGAAAGAGATCATACGTTTGGAGAATATCGGTCGTGATTTCCATGTGGGAGATGAGACGGTGCATGCCTTGCGGGATGTTTCATTCACCATACAAGAAGGGGAATTTGTGACGATTATGGGGACATCCGGTTCCGGTAAAAGTACACTGCTTAATACATTGGGTTGTTTGGATACGCCAACACGAGGTGAATATTATCTGGATAACGTGGCAGTCCGTTCGATGGGAAAAAACGACAGAGCGACGTTGCGCAACCGGAAGATTGGGTTTGTTTTTCAGAGTTACAACTTGTTGCCCAAAACCACTGCCGTAGAAAATGTAGAATTACCGTTGATGTATAACTCTGCCTATAGTGCGTCGCAACGCCGGAAAAAGTCGATCGAATCGTTGATGGCAGTCGGATTGGGAGAACGTTTGAATCATAAAAGTAATCAGATGTCGGGCGGACAGATGCAGCGTGTGGCGATTGCCCGCGCTTTAGTGAACGATCCGGCGGTGATCTTGGCCGATGAGGCTACAGGAAACCTGGATACACGTACCAGTTATGAAATATTGGTTCTTTTTCAACGTCTGCATGCCGAAGGGCGAACGATTATTTTCGTGACACATAATCCGGAAATTGCGCAGTACTGCAGCCGGAATATCCAGTTGAGGGATGGGAGAGTGGTCAGTGATACGGTAAATACAAATATTCTATCTGCGGCTGAGATATTAGCTCAGTTGCCGAAAGAAGAACAAAATTGAACAGATTATGAACGTAGCAAATCTATTAAAAATAGCACTCAGGGCGTTAGTCAACAATAAGATGCGTGGTTTCCTGACCATGTTGGGGATCATTATTGGTGTCGCTTCGGTGATTACCATGTTGGCGATCGGGCAAGGCTCGAAAAGCAGTATCCAGGCGCAGATTGCCGAGATGGGTTCTAATCTGATTATGATTCAACCCGGAGCAGATATGCGTGGTGGTGTGCGGCAGAGTGCGGCATCGATGGAAACGCTGAAATTGACCGATTTCAACGATTTGATCAACGAAACACGTTATCTGGCAGCAATCTCACCGACAGTAAACAGTAGTGGACAGGTGATTTACGGAGCCAATAATAAGCAGTCGACCATATATGGAGTGAATCAGGACTATCTGGAAATACAACGCCATACGGTCGATGACGGGAATATGTTCAGTCAGCAGGAGATTGCGGTCGCAGCCAAAGTGTGTGTGATCGGTAAAACAGTGGTGGATGAGTTATTCACTAAAGGAGAAAATCCGGTAGGGAAAGTCATTCGTTTTAATAAAATTCCGTTTACAATTATCGGAGTTCTGAAAAGTAAAGGGTATAACAGTATGGGAATGGACCAGGACGATGTGATCCTGGCGCCATATACCACGATCCAAAAGCGGGTGTTAGCTATTACTCATCTGCATGGAATCAATGCTTCGGCTATCAAAGAAGAGTATACCGATCAGGCGATCTCCGAGATCTCCGAGATTTTACGGCGTAATCATAAGTTGAAAATGACAGACGATGATGATTTTCAGATCATGTCGATGGAGGAGATCAGCAATACGATGTCGTCGGTCATGAATATGTTGACATTATTGTTAGGATCGGTTGCTGGCATCTCTTTAATTGTCGGTGGAATCGGTATTATGAATATTATGTATGTCTCGGTCACCGAGCGGACACGTGAAATCGGCCTTCGAATGAGTATCGGGGCTAAAGGGCGGGATATTCTGTCACAATTCCTGATCGAATCGATCCTGATCAGTATTACAGGCGGATTAATCGGAGTATTTTTGGGATTAACCCTCTCGCTTCTGATCAGTTTTGTCCTTAATTTCCCGGCAACCATACAGCTTTGGAGTGTATTTCTCTCCTTTGGAGTCTGTACGTTTACGGGTGTGTTCTTCGGATGGTATCCGGCTAAAAAGGCGGCACAATTAGATCCGATCGAAGCGATTCGTTATGAATAAATAGGTAAAATCATCATGTAGAGTAAAAGACCTTTTTACTCTACATGAATGGTTATTATACTGTCAATTGATCTAAAGTAATTATATTTGTGTAATGGAAAACGAAAAAACGATTATGCCTGTTATTGAAACCACACCGAAATGGCTCCGTTGGCTGATACATATTGTTCCCTGGGGCATAATAATGTGTTTGCCGGTACTTTTTTTCTCCGGGATAGAGGAGATGGATCTGACGGGTGAGCGTTATGCCAAATTTATGGTTTCTCTCATCTCTTTTATGTTGGTATTTTATATCAACTATTTTTATTTGATTAACCGCTATTTGTTTAAAAAGCAGACCGTCAGGTATCTGTTGATGAATTTGTTGTTTATTCTCTTGCTGCAAGGGGGAGAGCATTTCTTTGATCATTATGTCTTTCATGCGTCAGAGTTAGAACGCCCTGAAGGTCCTGCGGGGCCATTTGGTTTTGAACCCAACTGGTTGCAGATCATGGCAGCCTATCTGGTGGTCACGGCGATGTATCTGTTGGTTGCAGCCGTAAGTGTCGCATTTAAAATGACCAGTAGCTGGTATATCGCTGAGGCCAAACGCAAAGAGTTGGAAAGAAGTCAGAGTGAAGCTGAACTACAAAACCTGAAAAGCCAGTTGAATCCGCACTTTTTGTTTAATACCTTGAATAATATTTATAGCTTGATTGCTATAAGTCCCGATCGGGCACAGGAGGCCGTACACGATTTAAGCCGTTTATTGCGCTATGTGATGTATGAGAGCAGCCAACAGTTTATTCCCCTGGAGAAAGATCTGGATTTTGTGCGTAATTATGTGGAGTTGATGCGTATTCGCCTTCCGGGACATGTCGAATTAAGAATGGAAATTGGAGAGATAAAAGCTGGAACACTGGTGGCTCCACTTCTTTTTATCTCGTTGATAGAGAACGCATTTAAACATGGGGTGAGCAACAATAAACCCTCTTTTATCCATATCGACATCCATCAGGAAGGGAACCAGGTCGTTTGCCTGATTGAGAACAGTGATTTCCATAAAAAGACCGAACAGGATAAAAGCGGATCGGGAATTGGGCTGGTCAATCTGGATAAGCGGTTGAAACTCCTTTATCCGGAAAATCATATTTTTGAATGTCAATCTGATGGGGCTACCTATCGTTCTTATTTGTCTATCACAGTAAAAGATTCGTTATGAAACTGACTTGCGCCATTATCGATGATGAACCTCTTGCAGTTAGCCTGTTGGAGAGTTATGTCAATAAAACACCGTTTCTTGAATTGAAAGGAACATATAATAGTGCCTTGAATGCTTTATCGACACTGACGAATGATCCGGTAGATTTGCTCTTTCTGGATATACAGATGCCGGAATTGAGCGGATTGGAGTTTTCGCATATCCTGAAGACGGATACACGGATTATTTTTACGACAGCCTTTGATCAGTATGCTTTAGACAGTTATAAAGTGAATGCATTGGATTATCTGTTGAAACCGATTAACTATCCCGATTTTCTGCAATCGGTCAATAAAGCACTTCAGTGGTATGAACTGTTGCGCAAACAAGACGAAACGCCCATTTCTGGCGAGCAATCTTCTGTTGTGAAGGAGAAAGAGGATGAAATCGAACGTATTTTTATAAAAACGGAGTATAAGCTGGTTCAGGTCGAATTGAAAAAGATACTTTATATTGAAGGGTTGAAAGATTACGTCAAAATTTATATCGAAGACGAAGCACGTCCGATCTTATCCCTGATGAGCATGAAATCAATGGAAGAGCAATTGCCCACTAACCGTTTTGTCAGAGTACACCGCTCATATATCGTACAACCGGAGAAAATCAAAGTGATTGAAAGAAACCGGATTGTTTTCGGAAAAGAATACATCCCCATTTCAGATAATTACAAACAAAAATTTTTCGATTTCCTGGCACAGCGCTCGTTGATGCCTAAAAACTGAGTTCGCTAATTCCTTTTTGTTGCTATAAATGGATAATTTGTGACATAAATCACGAATAATCCATTTTCAGCTAACGCACACTTTGATCATTTATACCCAAATAGATGCCCGATTAGGTGTTTTTTAGGCAAAAGAGGCTTGTTTTTGCCTTTTTGTTCTGCATCTTCCGTCCATTTTATGCAGAAGATTTTTAAAATCATGCAGATGACCTTGGAGAAACATCTAAATGACTTGATCAAGTCATTTAGATCAATTTTTAAGCGACCGAAAAGAGTCGAAAAAACGGTCTGAAAACAGGTGGTTTTTTCCCAGAATAGCTATTTTGTCAGACCAAGAAAAAGTGGATATAAGAAATGATAATCAAAGCCGCATATAAAAATAAAAGCTGATTCCTTGCGTTTTTTCAAGTGAAGTTGTAGTTGGCTCCAAATAACCGAATGATAGAGGGGGTTAAATAACAAATTGTAAAAAAATGACAGATTGTAACAGATGCTAAAGTAGCGTGAGTTCGATAGAAAGAGTTATTTCAAGTAGTGTAATGTTTGAAGATTTTCCGAAGGCCAAATCCCGCAGGGATTTAATGTGCATAACCCCGGGTGAAGAGGAGCGTAGCGGATCGACCCGGGGTATATAATGAGTGTAACAAACGAACGCCGAAGGTGTTCAATCATCTGCGGTTCAACACCTATCGGCGTTGATTGGAGAGTAGTTTCTATTCACCCCGGGTCGATCCGCTACGCTCCTCTTCACCCGGGGTTATGCACATTGAACGCCTGTGGCGTTCGCCTTCACTATCTTCACATTTTCTTCTATTTGAAACTTATAACTCACGTTAAAGAAGGAAAGTATTATCCACTTTTATCGATAGTTAAAATCTGTAACTACCTATACGATTATCACCCTTTTTTATCGTGTACAATTAAAATTCGAAAATCCCTCCATATTTGTTATAAAGCAGAAGTTTAGAAGGATTTTTTATGCCTGTTTGTTATTTAAAAGATCGTTTGATTGTCGTTTTGTGCTTACATATTGTTACTTGATAGGCGTATTCTGAAATATTAGAACTGCTTAATTTGTTAATTAATGTGATTTATAAAACAAAATGTCACTAAACATTTGTTTTAACCCTACAAAAGACTTTATTTTGTGATCAAATAGTAAGTAAACCTTTTAAAATTGAATAGTATGAAAACGAAAGCATTATCAAGAATTATTTGTGTTTTTGTGACTGTATTAATGACTTCTTTTGCTGTAAATGCTTCAAGTCCAAAAAATTACATTTTTGACACAAAGGAGGAAAATGGCAAGGTGGTTTCAAAAGTTATCTTTTTACAGGATAATGGCCTTTTGAATAAGGAGATGATGTATGAGTTTACGTATAACGACAATGGTCAGGTAGCCGAAAAGAAAGCCTATCGTTGGGATAAGAAAACTTCGGCTTGGGAGCCGTTTTTCCTAATCGCTTATACCTATAATGGAGGTGAAGAAATTCATACGACCTATGCGATGTGGGATAAGAAGAAAAAAGATTTTATTTTGAATCAACAGCAAATGGTTATACCGGCAGCCAGTTATGAGGAGATCTTCTCGTAATCGGGAACGACAGCCGAACGTAGGCTTCCCTTTGAGCATTTTTTGACTCTTGGAGCTATTTGAGAAGACAGTTAGTTTGGATAACTAAAAAGGACTGGAATCTAAGGTATTTAAATACCGGGATCCAGTCCTTTTCTTTTTAGAGTTATTTGCAATTATAATTCGATTTCTATGCCTCTATAGAAATCAAGAATCTTTGTTCTGAAAATAAAGTCGTATTTGGCCTGTGATTGTTCAGATAGGCTTTGCGCATATTTTGTTTTTGCTTCGTTGTATTCAAATACGGTACTTTTACCGGCACTATAACGATCCTCGGCATATTTGAATGCTGTTTTACTGGCTTCAACAGATTTATCGGAAGCGATATACTTTTCCTGAGCAGCAGTGGCGTTATAATACGCTTGTTGAATCTCTTTGTACAGAACTTTTTTACTGTTTTCTACCATCAGTTCCCGGTTTTGAATCCCTAAACGAGCCGTGCGTACACTGTTGCGTACCTGAAACCGATTGAAGATAGGAATGTTTAGGCTGAAACCGATCGTTTTGCGTTCGTTTTGTTTGATTTGATCGCTGAAACCCGGGTTGTCCCTGCCACTCCCTGTGTAATAATAATAGCCGTTGCTATAGCTGGCGTTAAAATTTAATTTCGGATAATATCCGGCTTGTGCCACTTTAAGCATCTTTTTCTGACTTTCCAACAGATACTCCTGTTCTTTGACCTGCGGTTTGAATGCTACAGCTTGTTCGTAAATATTATCAGGAGGCAGGATGCTTCCCATATATTGAGCAACAGCATCATTGATCTCCGGGCTTACCACATCAAAGTTCGATTCTGTTCTTTCAAGTTCAAGACTCTGTGCCAGGTCGAGCAACACGAGGTTGACATTGTTTTTGGCTTCTGTCAGAGTGACTTCGTCACGTGCTAACTGTGCTTTCATGTCGTATAATTGAGATAACGGTACTTTTCCGGCATTGACCAACGCTTCGGTTTTAGCCACTTGTTCGCCGGTTAGTTCAACCTGAAGTTCGGCAATTTTCAGTATCTCTTTATTATAAAGAACCTGTAGAAAATACGAGGCAATGCCTACTGAAAGGTTTTCTTTTGCCTTATTGAGTGATTCGACAGCCGCCTGAAGATCCAGTTTTTTAGCAGCGATATCGTTCGGAATTTTCAATCCGTCGAATATCGGCATATTCAGTTGCAAATAGGCTGAGGTATTGCGGGAGTTCTGATCGACGATCACCCCTTCTTTCGTTGGCGAGCGTCCGAAATCAAAATTCTGATTAACACCTGCATTCAGGTCGGGCAACCAACTGTATTTACTGGTATGTAGTGCCACCTCACGGTTGCTTTGCTCCACTTCGATCTGTTTGAGGTCGATATTGTGCTCAATGGCATAATGGATACATTCTTCTAATGTCCACTGTTTGACCGGTTGTTGCGCTTGTGCTTCCCAGGAGAAAAACAGCACTATAGAGAAGCATAATATATATTTCATCATGATGTAACAGTTATTATTTCTTATTCGGATCAATAGCAGCACCTCTGATCTTATCGTTTGATGTTAATCCTTCGATGATCTCGATTTTTATTCCGTCGGACAGACCGACTTTCACCGCATGTTTTTCGAAGATCTGTTCCGGTTTCTCTTGTTTGACTAATTGAACAAAGGCGGAGTCTCCATTGAATTCAACTGTACTTTCCGGAATGGTCAGTACCTTTTCAGCACGTTTCAATACAATTTCAGCATTTGCACTGTATCCTGCACGGATAAAGGCATCTTCCGGAATATCGACGGCCGCTTTAATTTCGAACTGGATGGAACCGTTTTTTTCAACACCTTTAGGCGATACATATTCCAGTTGTGCGTCGAAAGTGCGACTTTCCATGGCACCAATCGTCAGTTTGAGGGGCATTCCTTCGTTGATCCGTCCGATCTCTGTTTCATCAACGTTTCCTTTAAAAATCATATCATTCATATCAGCGACAGAAGCAATGGTGGTTCCGTCATTGAAGTTGTTTGACTGAATCACGGAATTCCCCACTTTTACAGGAACATCCAAAATCATCCCGGTGATTGTACTTCTGATCTGAGTCGTACTGGCCACTTTGGAGTTGCGGGCAATCCCGTCGCGGATAATCTCCAGCGCGCTTTGGGCATTGTCGCGTTCTTCCTTGGCTCTGAGATAATTGGCCTGTGAGAGATCAAAATCTTCCTTGGCAATTACCCCTTGCTGAAAGAGCATTTCGTCTCGTTTGAATGTTTCCTCTACTTGTTTAAGTGAAATTCCGGCAACGTTTACCCGCGATTCAGCGCTATTGAGTTGAACCATTTCTGGGATCACCTTTATACGTGCAATAATCTCGCCCTCTTTCACCATCTGTCCGGCCTCTTTGAGCAGTTCGGAGATGATACCTGATATCTGCGGTTTGATCAGTACTTCATAACGGGGTTCGACATTTCCGGTTGCGACCGTTTTTGTTTCCACATCTCCTGTTTCCGGCACGACTATTTCATAGACCGTGACAATCGGCTGAGCTTTTTTCCATAAGAAATAGAACGTACCGAGTACTGCGGCTCCCACCAACACTAACAACATAGTACGCAGGATTTTTTTCCAAATACGATTTTTCATAATTTTATCTTTGTTATTTATATTATTCTTCACGAATTGCATCAATGGCCTTGATCTGCATGGCACGCCAGGCGGGGATCAGTCCGGCTAACAGTCCACTGAACAAGAGTACCACAGTTGCGGCGATAGCAGTCTGGATGTTTACTTCCGGATTTTCAAAGAAAGTAGTACTTTCTTGTGATGCGTTGGCTGTTGTGAGTAATTTATTGACCACATCCAATAGGAAGACCCCCAGGCTTAGTCCTAACAAACCTGCCAAGGCAGTCAGAACAAGACTTTCACTCATTACCTGAGAGATGATATTGAATGGTTTGGCGCCTAATGCCCGACGTACACCGATCTCTTTTGTCCGTTCCTTGACCGTTACCATCATGATATTACTTACCCCGATGATCCCGGCTAACAATGTGCCCATACCCACCAGCCATACCAGAATATCTATTCCGGCAAACAGCATGGTGAACGTGGAAAACTGAGCGGCTAAATTAACGATCCCTACCGCCTGTGGGTCACTCGGTGCGATCTCGTTTTGTGTTTTTAAAACTGCAGAGATCTCATCGATGACTTCCTGAACAGGGTAATCCAGTTTGACACTGACACATAAAAAATGAAGGATATCTCCTTGATTGAGTGTCTGCTGCATGGTGCTGAACGGGAGGAATACGCTCTCCTCGGATCGTCCGCCAATATTTATACTGGAGGATCTGGCTTTTACGACGCCTACCACCTGATAATAAAGTCCGTTGACACGAATGTATTTACCTGTCGGATCTTGATTGCGGAATAAGGTCTCATTGACCTTTGTCCCGATAAGGCAGACTTTCCGTTTTTCCTGTATGTCAATCTCATTCAGTAATCTGCCATAGTGTAACTCTTGCGATTCGATGTTAAAATAGTCGGGCAATACGCCTTTGACATTATAACTCCCGGTCAGTTGTCCGTATACAATGTTTTTATCTCCGCTGTTACCCCAGATAATGGGGGAGATATCTTCGATACCGGCTACATTTTGCGTAATACTTTCTATATCGCGGTTGCGCATTTGCCACATGCGTCCTTTATTGAATCCTTTATAGGGTTCACTGGTTCGGTCGGTGTAAAAGAAGAGCGAATTGGTGGCAAATCCTTTGAAATTACCCAAGATACCGTTTTTCATTCCGGTGCCTGATCCCAAGAGGATTATCAGCATTAAGATTCCCCAGAAGACCCCAAAACAGGTCAGTAAGCTACGTGTTTTATTTCGGGTGATGGTGACCCATATTTCAACCCATCTGTCTATATCAAACACAGTTGTTAATTATTAATGATTAATAGTTTGAAACTACTTAAGTCCTTATTTAGTCTGCTCTCATCGCTTCGATAGCGGTGATCTTCGTCGCTTTGCGTGCCGGGAAATATCCGGCTAGTACCCCTGCAACAACCAATACTCCGGTTGCAGCCATTGCTATGCCCAGATCTACTGTCGGATTGCGGAAGACCGTCGTTTCTTCTTCGGGATTACCTCCGCCGCTTGATGCGCCCGCCATTTCCATCCCATAATTGATCAGTTCCGTCAGACCGATTCCCAGAACCATGCCGATATATCCGAAGACGGCAGTGACCAATACCGATTCAACAATAATCAATCCGAGGATAGAAGCCGGCTTGGCTCCTATGGCCTTGCGAATGCCAAATTCCTTTGTCCGTTCCCTAACGGTAATCAACATGATATTACTTACGCCTACTACTCCGGCCATTAACGTTCCGATACCTACGATCCATATAAAAAGCGCGATACCGTTGGTCATGCCCTGCCACATCCGGAACTCGGAACCGGTGCTCCACGAGCCGATTGCATTTTTATCTTCAGGATCAAACTGGTGGCGACGCGCCATAAAATGACGGAACTGTTCGTTGAACGCCTCTTCAGCCTCTTCGGTATTGATACCTTTTAAGGTAAAACGGATATTTCCTACCCGATACCCACTATCATAGAGCATCTGTCCGGTGCTAAAGGGGATATACGCCGGTGCATCATTGCTATTATTCTCCTCCTCATAGATGCCTATGACCTGAAACATCAGGTTGCCTATTTTGACATGGCTCCCCAATGGCTCGATGGAATCGCGGAAAAGAACCTCTGCCATACGCGGACTGAGCACAACCACCTTTCTGCGTTGTTGCAGATCCACTTCATTGAGGAAACGTCCTTTTCCGGAAAGAACCGGCACGTAAATAATCGAATTGAAATCAGGATGTACCGCTTGTATGGATCCGGTAATATATTCTTTGTCGAAAGTGATCGTGTCACTTCTGTAGTTTACTGGGGAGATCAGATTGACTTCAGGGAAATGATTTTTTATGGCATATACATCTTCCTCCGTAAACTGAATACTTCGGTTTGGCAGATAGCCTTTATAAGGAAGCGTTGTATAACGCGACCAGCAGGTTACCGTATTGTCTGCCATATAGCGGAAGTTATAGGCAATCCCGTTTCCCAGTCCGTTCCCCGCGGCCAACAATACAATGAGCATGAAAATGCCCCATGCGACCGAGAAACCGGTAAGGAAAGTACGAAGTTTATTTTTTTGCATCGTACTCCATATTTCACGGAGACTGTCAAACTCGAACATAACCGGCTCCTTTTTCTATGGATTCAATAACACCATCGCGCAAGCGGATAATCCTGTCACACGCATCTGCAACAGATTGCTCGTGTGTGACAATGATCATTGTCATGCCCTCTTTATTTACCTGGCGAAGCAGTTCCATAACCTCTACCGTAGTGCTACTGTCAAGTGCTCCGGTCGGTTCGTCGGCAAGGATAACCTGTGGTTTGGCAATAAGTGCACGGGCTATAGCTACGCGTTGTTTTTGTCCTCCGGAAAGTTCATTCGGCATATGTTCCGCCCACTCTTTCAGACCGACCATATCCAGGTAATCCAATGCGATTTTATTGCGTTTTTTTCGGTTGACTCCCTGGTAGTAGAGTGGGAGAGCTACGTTCTCCATCGCATTTTTAAATGAAATGAGATTAAAGGACTGGAAGACAAAGCCGATCAACTGATTACGTAATTCGGCCGCCCGGGTTTCACTCAGATCACGGATTAAATGTCCGTCGAGGGTATATGTGCCTGAATCATATGTGTCCAGAATCCCTAGAATATTTAATAAAGTAGATTTTCCGGAGCCGGAAGCGCCCATAATGGAGACCATTTCACCTTTTTCTATATCCAGATTAATTCCTTTCAGTACATGGAGTGGAGCACCGTTAAAATACGTTTTGTTTATCCCTTGTAATTGGATGATCATATCATTGTTTTTTTATAAAACGCTTACAATTTTTATTTATTAGACGACTAATACTAATAAATGGTTGCACGTATGGGTTATATTTTATCGTCACAAATATATGTTATGATATGATACCTTGCATCACAAGGTACTTAATATTAGAATAAATTAACAAAAAATACGATTTTGATACATGAACAACCGTCTTATGGTATTAAATAAGTTTTAGCAGCCTGAATGAGTTTCTCCGCTTTTTCTTGTAAATGTGTACACTGTACAGGCGCAGCATTCAGATCATTTTCCTGTTGATTGCCCCATGCCCGGCAAGCCCCTCCGCACAAGTAACGGTAGTCGCAATCTTTACATTTGATAATGGTTTCCACCGTACAGGCAGTTAATCGTGTAAATTGCGGGGAGGTCAATACAGTGTTCAACCCTTTTTCAAACACATTCCCTATATAGCTATGTTCGCCACACCAGGCATAACAGGGATAACTTCGCCCGTCAGGACGGATAAAGATATTTTGTCCGATACCGCAGGAAAGGAGCGCGTTGCAAGGAGTTTTCAGCATCTCTTCGGGCGACAGATGTTGCATCAACCCTTCGCACATCACCGGTTCTTCCAGTTTTGAAGCCCTTCCGATCGGCAATACCGGACGGAATCGTACCTTTTCTATGGACAGATTTTGAGCCAGAACAGAGACACTTTCACCGGGTTCACCGTTTATTTCTGCCGCACTCATTACACAGGCAAGAGATAGTTCGGCACAGCTGGGCATCGTTTTACTGACACGGATATATTCTTGCAGATGACGCCTCATGTTCTGATAACTCCCTTTACCCCGGCGTATATCATGCGTTTGTTCATTCCCATCGATGCTTACCACTATTTCGTCAAATGCTTGTGCAAAAGAAGAGAAATCATCTTCTGAAAAATCCCCGGTGAAATTGGTACGCAGCGTGAGTTTGACCCCCTTATTCCGATGTTTTTTGCAAATGGCTAGTAACATCTCCCTTTGTGTATATAAAAGCGGTTCGCCTCCTGTAATCACGACCTTATGAAACCGGGCTTCGATGGCTTCTGTGATCAACTGTTCAAACTGCGCGAGCGGCATCTCCTCCCGGCTATTTCCGGCATCCGCATAACAGTGGCTGCAACGTAGATTACAATCAAAGGTAATATGCACATAACAATTACCTTTGGCATACCTGTTCCGACACATACTGTCATATAGGTTTGCCAGGATTTTGGAGGTGGTATATGTATCCCCACATATCTTTTGATCATACAATTTTTGTGCGGCAATAACAGGATCATTTGTTTTTCCCAACTCATATAAAGCAAGAACCCGGCGTGCATTGTCGGCCACTCGTACCGGATGCGTTTTGTGAGAAAGTGAGATGAAATCGCCTTTTCTCAACAAAGGGTGCTCGTCCGCCTCGTATTGGCGAGAAGAGATTGCTTCCTTGTTTTCCGCACTTTGCATCTCTTCCACAATCTGATTCTGCACGTAATCATAAATCGCTTTATACGCTTCACATAATGGGTCGATAACGCCATCCCCTGATGCCAATGCCGTATAATAACATCCACCTTTACAGATTGAATAGGTTTCGCAATCCGCACATTTTTCTATTGTTTGCTTTTCACGCGCTTTCTGTTTCCGGGCAGCATCGCTGTCATAAAGCGTAGCTAATGAAGGTCGATCAAAAATATTCCCCAGGCAAAACTCTTTTTTCCCGGTCAGCCGTTGGCAGGAGGTAATATCTCCGGTCGGTGAAATCGAAAAAAACATACCAAAGCAATCCCGGAAAGTACATACGCCCGATTCTCCCCATACTATTCCCCGCACAAAATGATCCAGTGTCTCTATTTGAATATGCTTCCGGTTTTTGACATACCAGGGGAAAAGATCTTTAATCATTTGGGCATATTCCTCCGATGAGAGCGAAAACGGCGTATCTCGTCTGTCCATTCCCGCAACTGCCCCATGCAGGACCAGTGACATCCCGTTGTTCCGGAAGAATTTGACAATCTCTTCCGTTCGATGATAGGTCTGGCGCGTAATTGTAGCAATGGCGCTAACCATACATCCTGCCGTATTTGCCTTTTTGATTGAGGCTGAGGTTTTATCGAAATACCCTTCTCCCCGATTGATATCACATAATTCTTTCGGTCCGTCAAGACTTGTGCCGATTGTCACGTGATTGTCGCGGAATAGTTTTAAATGCGTCTCGTTCAGGTTCCACAGATTGGATTGAATGTTCATTTTGAGGCGGTATCCCGAAAGATTTTCTTTGATTTCATCGAAAAATAGTTCCCAGATAGCCAATGGAGCTAATAAGGGTTCTCCTCCATGAAAGATGATAGAGAGGTTGCGGGCAGCCGTCTCTTCAGCGATCTCTTGTATAAAACGAATGGTTTCCCGGACTGTATCTTCATCCATGACAGCCCCTTTGTGCGGACCAAAACAATAGTTGCAGGAAGCCTGACAAGCCATAGAGGGGACGATCATAAAAGTGGGCGTGTTCATACTGGATAAGGGGGAAATAAAATACCTGTACCCGTATCAGTATGCCTTTGGAAATCGCTGTGTGTGCAGTCGTTAGAACGTCCCTTCACTCCATCATCCACATGATTTGAAATATCCGAATGGGGCACTTCCACCATCTTTTTCATATAGTTCCAAAGCAGATGTGCAGCCTGCTGATTCTGTTGTAACAAGGATAATAACTCTTTGGCTCCTTGCATCCTGTCTGCCCGAGCCGACTTCCCGATTTGTCCCACCGCAGCCAATATCCGCTGATCGCTATAGGGGAGTAAGGCAAATGCATCACCCCAGAAACGATCATTGTGGAAAACCAGTTTCTCCAAGACGGCCTGATCGGTTATTTTCTGTAAAGCAGCCAGACGTATCGCATAATCCATTTTTCCGGTGGCAATCTCTAACAACTGTTTCTGATCGGAAATGTGTTTAATCGTAATATTCCGGATGGAATTGTAGTTTTTCTCATCAAAAAAGGCGGTGATAAAGACCTCTTTGGACTCCGTCGGGTAGCGTTTATCCAACTGTTTAATCGCCTCTTCCCGTACCGGATGACTGGTGTCTTTAAGCGCTAATAACTGGAGCACTTTCCGATCGGTTAGTTTGCCGGTTATCCGGAAACGTTTGTTCTCGTCTTTGATCTTTTGCACAATCTTCGCTAAAACGTCAGGATCTTCAATCCTTACCGCCGCCTCTTCCCGGGCATACTGGCTGGACGTATTGTTGTAAATCGCCAAGAATTGTTCCTGGTTATTGAATTCCGAGCGGATGAGAGTTCGCATACACGCATCGATATGCCGTTCACTTTTCAGTCCTTGTATCAATGCAACCAGGTTGTTGGGTGAATGAATCATGTAGCAGAGATCTCTAATCATCTCCTTAAGTAAGGATGGACAGTCGGCTGCATCTAAAGCCAATGCGTATTGCATAAGAAATGGTTCATCTTTTATTTTTTTGATGGCGGCCACACGTATATCCACATATTGGTCGGTGAAAGCGATCTTTTTGAGAACCTCCTGATCGTTTAACTTCTCGATACCGGCGAGTCTTTTCTGGGGATTACTCTGTTCCCACGGTTTTTTAAACAGATCTTTAAATGACATATCTCTTCTATTTTAGTCGTTCAAAGGATAAGGAGGTAACGACAATGCATTTTCCGGAATATCCTCATGATATCCGCCACATTGTTCCTTCCAGTAGTCGCTATGTATTCGAAAGACCTTTTTATCATAAGGTATGATATATGGGCGTAGTGTTTTATTGTGTTTGTAGATCTCGATCAACCATATTACGGCAGATTCATTTTCGGATGCCGCCTCAATGAGTGCAGCTACTGTTTGTGGCGTGCAAAGAGAAGCCACCCACTCTTTGGAATATCTCTCCATAAGAGAAAGAATGTCACAAACATATCGACGGACTGCTGTCAGCGGAATTAATCGCTCCATTTTTGTTTTGCCCAGTCTCATCTGTTCGATTTTTCTCAGTGCATCGATCGCCTGAGGTCTTCCGGGATATTCCAAGGCAATACCTATCAATACCTCCAGATCGGTGATTCTTTCGGTTGCCAGTCTGATGATCCACTCCTCGGCACTCTCCAAAGCGATCTGGATTAATAGTTGTTCATCATCGATCCGCTGTATGGCATTTTTTTGTACAGTAGGGTCTTTCGCTTTTTCGGCTAATGTATAAAATTGTTTGTTGTCGACACCTTTCATTTTGTCGATTAAACCGCCAATTTTGCGATCCCATTCGTTGTGTTTGAAAAAATCGCTACGGGTGCCGTGCGGAAGCCGATATTCGGTATTCATCAGGAAGTGAAGGATGGCGTCATTCTCCCTTAGTTTTTTCATCGCCTTATATTGATCGTTTGCATACCAGTTCCTACCTATTTCTGCTAAAAGAAGCTGGTCGCCTAAAGCGAGAAGTGCTTTTACGGTTAAGTCATAATGTGTCGCCTGGCGAATAATCTCCCGAAGTATCTGTTTGTCAGTGATAAGACCCAATGATTCAATCTTTAGGGGATGAAGTATGCCGGCCGACAAAATGATTGTCTTTAGGATCTCCTGATCGGTGATTTGAACTAACGCCATCCGGGCAACTCCCGGACTGCGATGTTCTTTGACCACTTTGAACAAAATCTCCTGATCGGTGATTCGCTCCAAGGCTGCCGAACGCACCTCCGGAAGAGTTGATAGAAGAACGATGTTCCCTAAAACTTCCTGACCGGTGATTTTCTTTAAGGCCGCCAGACAGGTATCTGGAAAAACAGACTGTAGTACAATCGTTTCCAGTTTTTGTTGGTCGTCGATCTTTTCAACGGCAGCCATTCGCTTCTCCGGTTTTTTACTTTGCCAAGCCGGTTTGAATAGTCCCATAATCGCTTCTTCGGGTTAATTGATTGGAAAAGGTCAAATATAGGGATATTATTTTTGTATGAATACCCTATTTATGGGGTGTTTGAATCTGAGAAACGATCAAAATATCTGCAGACTTTTTTGACGCCATCCGATAGAAATTATAACATCATTCTGCCTGTTTTTTTGTTACACCTACCTCTGTTTTTTGTTAGAGGTACGTCTAAACAAATTTAGAGGTAGGTGTAAATCGATTTAGAGGTACGTCTAAATCATTTTAGAGGTACCTCTAACAAAAAAGTGTTTTAGTTTATACAATGTTTTCATCCTTAACAGTTTTATTTAATGTCTCAATAATACTAAAAAAGTCTGTATTGGAGATGTTTGACATTGTCGGTAATTATTTAATCCGCCTTTCAGTATACAATTATATTACAGTATTTTACAATCAGGCGATCTTCTTTCTTTCACTCAGCAAGTGAAGAAAATGTCACTACTTTGATTTTCGAGCCATAGAGGCATAAACGCCCAATCCGCATAAACCGGCAAAAAAGAGGAACACCCAATGCATTGTCTGCATAAATTCGGAGGTCACAGCGGCAGAGATCTGTTCTTTTCCCAAAAAGAGAGAAAGCATCATGGTACTGATCCCCATACTCAGTGTTTGTCCGGTCAGCCGCATGGTGCCTGTGGTGGCAGAGGCGGTACTGTAATAGCGCGGTTCAACCGAACTCATAATGGCGTTTTGGTTGGGCGATGAAAAGATGGCAAAGCCGATCCCTAATAAGACAAATAAGGCGATAATAAACAGAAGCGGACTCTGCGGAGTAATAAATAATCCGATACAGAAGAGGACGGCAGTCAATAACGCCATGCCGGCAGATGCGAGGTAATGCGACGGGATTTTATCAGAAAGTCGTCCGGCAACAGGAGAGATCAAGGCTTGTATGGCCGGTTGAATGATGAGAATAAGTCCGGCATGACGTACATCCATCCCTTTGATCTCTTGGAGGTAAAGGCTGAAAAAGTAGCTGATCGGAAAGGTAGACATATAATTGATCAGTGCGGCTACAGAGGAAAGTGTAAAGAGGCGGTTGGTAAAAAATAGGTTGACATTTAATACAGGATACGTTTTTTTCTTTTCATAAAAAATGAAATAGGTGAAAAGGAATAACCCACTACCCACCAATACAAAACCGATCATCTCGGGCAGGATCGTAAAACCGTAAATGATCATCAGTAAAGAGAGTCCATACAGGATTGACCCGGGAAGATCGAACGGTTCTCCTTGAGCCGATTTCCATTGTTCTTTAATAAAAAACAAGGCGCCAAGGGCTGCGGTCAATGCGGTTGCCGCTGTGATAAAAAAGATACTGTTCCATCCCCAATACGCCATAATAAAACCACCGACAGAAGGTCCCAATGCGGCTGATAGATAGACAACAGCAACGTTTATCCCCATCACTTTTCCTCGTTCACGGCTGTCGAAAACAGCTGTCAGAATTGCAATCGCCGTACCAAACACCATAGCCGACCCTATCCCTTGTATGGCACGGGCGATGATCAATAATGAGGGGTTATAGGCAAGGGCACAACCCAAGGAGGAGAGTGCCACTAAAAGTAGTCCACAAATAAAGATACGGCTTCGACCCACCATGTCAGCCAGTCGTGCAAAGGGAATCTGAAAAATGGTGGATGCAATCAGATACGCTGTTAATATCCAACTTTGCGTAATACTGTTCATCTCAAATTCACGACCCATCTGCGGAAGAGCCAGATTCACCGCTGTTCCTAAAAAGGGAACGATACTTGACGCTATACAAATGATGATAAGTACAGTATATTTATAGGATTGGGAGAATGAGGTAGGCGGCGTATGGACAGTCATTTGATACGTTTATTTTTAATGATAAGCGACAAAGATAACAAGAATTCCGGAGTGCTTTTCGGAAGAAATAGACTATTTGTGGGGGGTATGGTGGGACAACACTCCTGTTATCTTTGCTTTCGAAGTCGATCTGTTCAACGAACAATTAAAAAAACAGACATGATGGGACAAATGATTACATCGGCAAAAACCGGGATACCCCCATAAATGGGGTAAAAGGTCAAAAGAAATAAATTATATCTTTACGGCTTTAGGTCGTTCAACTTTCGTTAATCCACAAAATATCAACCATAAAGCATAATAAAACCATGATAAAAGTCTATGTTACCGACGGCAATAAAGTATTATTAAACGATATCCGGTCTACCATAAACAACTCCCAGATCGCACAAGTCATTGGCTGTTCCAGTTCGATGAAAGGCTCATGGAAAAAGCTGACAGAACATCAGCCGGATATCCTGTTGATGGGTATCAATCTGACGGATGGAACTGGTATGGATTATTATGCGAAAGTAAAGGAAAAATATCCGGATATAAAGGTATTGGTATTGATTACGCATTATGAATTAGCATTAGCGAAACGGTTATTGGAGAAAGGCGCTTCGGGGTATATCCTGAAAAATGCTTTGGGCGAAGAGTTGATGACAGGAATCGAAGCGGTTATGCATGGTGAAACATTTTTATATGAGGAGATGAATATGTTGGAAAAACAAACAAAAACACCAGAGTGGCTGACTCCGTTGGAACAGGAGATGTTGAAATGTATTGAAGAGGGATGCTCGGAGGTAGTTATGGCCAAAAGGCTTAAGGTCAGTGAGGCGAGTATAGAAGCCTATCGGAATATCTTAATGATGAAGTTGTTGGTCGAGGGATTCTCCAACCGGGAGATTACCCGGAAATTGGATATTGATCTAGAGACAGTCCGGATCTACCGGATGAATCTGATTCAGAAGTTGGGAGAGAAGAATTCCATTATGTTGATGAAAATTGTGAATGATGGAGAAGAGGAGGTGTTGGAACTGACTAATCGTGACTTGGAGTTGTTGACACATATCGCCGAAGGGTATTTCAACAAGGAGATCGCCGAGAAGATGTTTCTTGGCGTAGAGACCGTTAAAACCAATCGCAGGGATCTGATCAAGAAATTCAAAGCGAAAAACACGATGACTATGGTGATGGAAGGCCTTCGGAAAGGGCTGATAAAAGTAAGCGCTAACTCTCCGGAGAAAACAACTGAACCAAAAGCAAAAAAGAAGTGACTGAAGTTGTATTGAAAATAAGTAAAGGAGGAGTAGTCGGAAAAACGTTTCGTTTTAACCGGAAAGAGGCTATTTTTATAGGACGGCAAGACGATTGTGGGATTGTCTTGCCGGAATCGACCATCTCCCGTTATCATTGTCTGTTAGAGATAAACCCTCCTGTTGTTGTTATAAAAGATCTGGGGAGTTTAAACGGGACTTATCTGAACGGCTACAAAATCGGGCAAAGAGACCGTCAACTCTCTTCGGAAGAGGCGGCTGGTCTGCAGCAAGATGAGTATTTTGTGCATGCGGGCGACTGTTTGCGATTGGGGAAGGAGTGTGAAATAATGGTTGATATATTGGTGGAAGGAGAAGAAGAAAGTGCGACGAATGAAGCCCGGGAGTTGCAAAAGCAAGGCTTTCCGGTGTATTTACAGCGACGAAAGATAAAAGACACGATTATTTTTTCGGAGGGCGAAGAGCCTGTTTCACGGAAATGTGAGATCTGTGGTACACCTTTGTCGGGCGGCATCCATGAACCGAATATCTGTTCAGCCTGTCTGAAGAACCCGGAAAAGGCGATGGATTTTTTGATGGATCAGATGTTACTCGGCGAGAGTCGGGTCGGCGAGATTGTCGACTACCGTAAAATGAAACGACTGGGGCACGGAGGAATGGGTGAGGTGTGGCTGGTAGAGAATTCTGAAGGAGAAGAAGCGGCTCTCAAAATCATGCTCCCCAAAGCAGCAGTGAACGAAAACAGCCGCAATCTGTTTTTACGGGAAGCAAATATTGCCGGACAATTAAATCACAAACATATTGTCAGACAGTATCATTCCGGACATTCGGGAGATACCTATTTTATTTTGATGGAATATTGCCGGGGGGAAAATCTGGAGACTCTGGTTATTCGTAAAGGAGGGAAACTCCCTATTGAACAGGCCTCGGAGATTGTGTTGCAACTGCTTGAAGGGTTGGAATATGCCCATTCGCAAGTCGTAGAGGTCGACTTGGCGGATGGACAAAGGCGGTTGGCGAAAGGGATTGTGCATCGTGACCTGAAACCGTCTAATATCCTGTTATCAGACTATTCAACACATCCGATTGTCAAAATATCCGATTTCGGTTTGGCAAAAGCCTTTGAAACCGCCGGATTATCAGGATATACGCAGGCTGGACAACGAGCAGGAACCCCGGGTTTTATGGCTCGTCAGCAAGTGATTGATTTTCGTTCTGCCAAACCTGCTGTGGATGTTTGGGCTGCTGCTGCGACCTACTATTTTATGCTCACCGGAACAACACCCAAAGAGTTTAAAAAGAAGGATAAGGTCAAGGTCATACTGAATGAAAAACCGATCCCGATCCGGGAGCGGAACAGAGATATCCCGCAGGCATTGGCCGAAGTGATTGATCGGGCGTTGATTGAACTCCCGGAGATTGGTATACAATCGGCCGGAGAGTTGCGGACGAGGATAATAGCTGCGTTATGAGAGAGACGCCTTTTTTTAAGTATTCGTTTTGTGGAACGGCCTTGGTAGATATCGGTTTAAGCCGCCGAACCAATCAGGATGAAGTGATTGTTGAACCGGAACTGGGATTTTATGGTGTATCGGATGGAATGGGAGGTTTGGCCTGTGGAGGAAAAACATCGTATATGATCAAAGAGACCTTTCCGGGCATGTTGCAAGAGGCGTTAGATGGTTTAACTAAAAAAATAACACCTTCACAAGCCGCCAGAATATTAAAGGAGCAGGTTCAGAAATTGAGCGACTCAATTTACAACACAGGAAACAGAGAAGGAGGAGTACTGTTTGGCGCCACTTTTACCGGTATGTGGCTGGTTGGTACTTCAGTCGTATTTGTCAATCTGGGAGATAGCCGGGGATATATTTTATCACGTCAAAAGAAATATATCCGCCAGATAACGCGGGATCATAATGTGGCCACGATGTTAGTCGAGCAGGGCGAGTTGTCGAGAATACAGGCGAACGGCCATCCTGCCAGTGCGACATTAACCCGTTTTGCAGGGATGCGCACACCGGCTACACCCGAGGTCTATATTCAGGAAGTGGAACAGGGGGATCGTCTTCTTTTATGTAGCGATGGATTGTATGGGATGGTTGATGATGAACAGCTTCCCGCTCTTCTGCGTTCATCCGAAGAACCTCGGAAAGTCTGCCAACGGCTGGTGAATAAGGCCAATCATTGTGGGGGACATGATAATATTGCAGTTGTTTACGTGAAAATCATATAATTGTTTGGACAATGGATAATGGATTGACTCAAATGAATGGTTTGACCCAACCGGGATCGGCAACCAAGATCGAAGGCGGATCTATGGATATGGAACCGGTAGTGGATAGTCTGATTCAAAAAGGGAGTATGGTTCTTGATCTCTACCGTGTTGACTCTGATCCGATCATTGGTGGAATGGGACGGGTGGTTCGTGTGCACCACACGGGATGGAATATCGATCTGGCCATGAAGCAGCCTCAGCAGAAACTGTTCCGTACCGAGAAGCAGAAAGAGGACTTTATCGACGAATGTCGCAATTGGATCAATCTTGGTTTACATCCGCATATTGTCTCCTGCTACTATGTTCGTGAGATTGATGGAATCCCTTCGATCTTTTCCGAATGGATGGATCAGGGAAACCTGACAGAGTATATGGCGAATGGCATAATGTATGAAGGTTCCGAAAAAGAAGTATTGGAACGTATACTTGACATTGCCCTTCAATCGGCACGCGGATTGCATTATGCACATGAGAAGGGGTTAATTCATCAGGATGTCAAGCCGGAAAATCTGTTGCTTTCTGCTGATGGTTCGGTGAAAGTGACCGACTTCGGACTGGCCAAAGCCCGGGCTTTCCTGACCATTGAAGATCTGGATAATAAGGAAGGATCAACTGTTGTCTCGGAATCAGGAGCCTATACGCCGGCCTACTGTTCTATGGAGCAGCTAAACGGGGAAGAGTTAACGCGTCGAACGGATGTCTGGAGCTGGGGGATTACTATTCTTGAACTGTTTTTGGGGAAACGCTACTGGCAAAGCGGGGTGGTTGCCGGTCTGGCCTGTGAAGATTATTTCGAGAAGGCGCAAGTCGCTATTCCGGAACAGATGAGGGCTCTTCTGCGCGCGTGTTTTAAAGAAAAAGAGTCGGATCGTTTACGTGATTTTGAAGAGATAGAGAACCAACTATTCGAAATATATCACGATGAAATCGGATATTCTTATCCCCGTCAATCGTCTCAGGCCGCCTCTGATTCGGCAGATAGTCTGAACAATAAAGCGCTCTCATTTTTGGATATGGGCAATCCTGTCGAGGCAGAAGTATGTTGGCAGAAAGCGCTTGAAGAATATCCCGAACATCCGAGTTCATTATGTAATTATACACTTTTTTTATGCCGGTCGGGTCGGATTGATGCACATGAAGCGATTCATCGTGTGGAAAAAATAGGTAATGCCTCTACTGAGTGGGGCAATAAGTATTTATTAGCGCAATTCTACATCGAGCAAAATCATATAGAGAGAGCGAAAGTGCTATTACATGAGGCAACGGATCTCGTAAATGGAAAGAATGAAGAGATAGAATCTCTGCTGGCTGATATTGGTGTTTTGGAACAGAATTATATGGAAGATGATTACGATCCGATTGCGATTATTTCATTGAGTGAAGATGAGGAAAAAATGCTTATTGTACATGATCAGATCATCTCTTTATATGATGTAAAAACAAAGAAACACATTCGTGATTACTCAAATAGATCTTCTATTGCAACGAATAATACGGCATTTTTCCCTGGTAAGAAGTATTTTTTATCATCCAACTATGATGGGGATATCTATTTATGGGATATAGATATTCCGGACAAGATCATTCGTTCGTTTACCGGCCTTGCAATGGGTCCTTCGTTTTTTTGTATTGACTCCAACCATACCAAATTACTTGCCGGAAACGTCTATGAAATCCGGATTTGGGATATTAAGACCGGAAACTGTCTGTTTATTATGGATAGTAGAAATTACCCGAACAAAAAAGTGGAACTTGATGTTTCCAAGGGTACTTTCTCCACATATAGTCTTGATGGTGGCACTATGCAAGTGTGGGATATGAAAACAGGAAAAAACGATCTTATATTTAAAAACACGCTGGAAGATAGAGATGTGTCTGTAGAAGAATTTGATAGACCATTGAATACAATAATTTCTGTTGGCAGAAGAGATAAAAAAGAAGTCAACTGTAATCTGGCCGAACTTTTTCTTGAAATCAGAGCAAAGTCTCGCAAAGGAGTTAGAGATATCGTTTTACTTCCGCAAAATAAATTGATCATTTATGGAGACAAAGATGATTTGATCTATGTCCATGATATGGATACGTTTGAGCAGTATGCCTGTATTGCAGAAAAGGGAGCACTTAGCAAATTATGTACAGGTATGACTCAACATTGGTTGTTGTATGATAAGAAATATACTGCCAGATGGCGAATGCCAGCGATTAATTATAAAGCTGAGTGGGCATTAAATAAGATAAAATCGACTCATTCAAAAATTAAAGAAGAAAGACTTTATGCAGCTAAACTAAGTGAAGCAGAAAGACTCCTTACTCAAAATAAAATAGGCGAGGCTCTTCTCGAGTTATATTCGGCAAGACAGATTAGTGGCTTTGAAAATGACGCTCAATTTGAAGCTTTACATGAGCAGATCCGAGGTCGTTGTAAAATTAAAAAATTACGGGGGTTCCATGTTAAAGAAATCTCATTTCAGCAGATAAGTAATGTCACGTTTGCTTCTATAAGTATGGATGGAAGATATCTTGCCCTTTTATCAAGAGGAGCTACAATGACAAGATGTTCTAATAATGGGATTCCGTTGAAATATGATATCCCTTCTATGGCAGGAGTATTTGATTTATTTTCAGGAGAATGTGTACAGTTTTTTAAAACGTTTTATACACTTCATAAAGCGAAATTCAACACTAAAAATAATAGTCTCCTGTTAGCCGGAAGCTTATTACAATTAATGGATATAACAACGGGAGAAATTAAAGATTATGGATTAGACCCTGTGTGTATCGATTTTTCTCCTGATCATAGAATGATTGCTGCAGATACATTCAACCTGGATGACAATTCTATTTTAAATGTGTGGGATGCGTCGAATGGCAAATACCGGATGAAAAGCAGACAACAAACGGAAGAAGGCGGAATTTCTTCACTCCATTTTTCTCCCGACGGGAAATATATACTCGTCAGTAATTATATGTTTCAACCGGCATTATATCTGGTAGATGTTTCAACCGGGGAGATAGTCAGGGAATTTACGACAGATAAAAAGATTCATTACTCCTGTTTTAGCCCCGATGGCCAGTATCTTCTCGCCTATAATGAAAAGGACGATAAGATATCTCTTTGGCATATAGACAATCAATCTCCCATCCGGCAAATGAAAGGGTATACAGGAGAATTATACTTTGCGTGTTTCAGTCCCGATGGAAAATGTATCATAGCTGGAAGTAAAGATGCTACAGTCAGAGTTTGGGATTGTCAATCCGGTCTCTGTATAAATTCTTTGTATGGATATATTTCGTCGGATTTCAACTATTCATCGGTGGTTGGTGGAAGATATATTGTTTCATATAATAAAGAGAAGGTTCTTTTATATGAATTTGATTATGAATATGAATTCCCAGGCTGGTCTGGTTGGGATGAAGGTGCACTTCCGTATCTGGAGAATTTCCTGACTTTATTTCCTGATTATACGGAAGAACAATTGAATGAACTGATTGCAGAGTTACAACGTTGTGGGTATGGCTGGCTTCGACCTAAAAGTATTCGGTATAAATTATTGGAAATACAGTGATCGATTAAAATAAGGAGGCAGACACGTATCGTTTTTAAAACGAACAAAAGAAAGTCACAAAGAATGGTACCGTTAAATCGACCACTATCCCATGAAAGATCGCGATAAAGACCAGGTCTTTTCCAGAATAACGAGTGATGACAGGTAGCGTCGTGTCCATGGTGGTCGCTCCTCCTGCACAGATGGGCGCTAGCCGCCCGAAGTATTTTACGAATAAGGGTGCGCCTAACAATGCAAATATTTCACGAAGAATATTGGCCATAAGAGCGATCGTCCCTAATTCGGTGGCCAGCTGAATACCGATAGTCGGCTCTTTGAGTTGCGTAATCAGGATGGAAGATAAGGAGTAGTAGGCAAATCCGCTCCCGATGGCCAGACAATCGAATACCGTCCATTGAGTGATCACCAGGCTGATCAATGCAGAGAAAGAGAGTGTGCCAACAATTGTGGCTAAAGGGACTAACAACAGGCGGGGACGTAGACTCTGCAGGATATCTTTGAGTTTCTTATCACTTCCAATGCTCAAGCCAACCAGAAACATTAATAAATACAATACATACATGGTGATATCCGTTTCGATTGCGATTTGATGAATCATTAAACTCCAACCCAAGAGACTGCCTACCACGAAAAAACCGACAACAATCAGACTCCCTTTCATTCCTTGCTCCTTTCTTTAAAAAAGAAATGATACACGCCCCAAGCAGCCAGTAGGCTACCGGTAGTTGCTGCCGTAGCGATCAGGAGCGCTTGAAGTCCGAGTGTATTGAGGTTGTCGACAATCTCTTTGTTCTGGCCGACGGATAAACCTAACAGAAAAAGAAGCAGATAAATCGCATAGGAGATCAGTTTCCCCGTCTGTTGTAGTCGTTCGACTTTCCGTAATAAATATCCAATGGCTATACCGCCAAACATAATTCCGATAATCACAAACATCGTTTGGAGATTTTTAGGCAAAGGTAACCGAAAGACGCTCTACAGACAAACATGTTTTACGGTAATTTTTTGTCCAGATATTGCTCTTTGAAGATATTGACACAAAGCAAAAAGACGGAGATCAGAATCGGACCAAAGATGATACCCATAAATCCGAAGAGAGATAAGCCGATGATTACTCCGAAGATGGTTATCAATGGATGTGTATCGGCCATTTGTTTCTGAAGCATAAAACGAATCAGGTTGTCGATATTCGAGATCACCAAAAGGGCATAAATGCCAAGGCCGATGGCATTGATCCAATCTCCGGTGATAGTCATATACACGCAAAGAGGAAACCACACTAAGGCGGTGCCGACAATCGGGATAACAGTAGCAATGCATGTAAGCAGTCCGAAAACAAGAGGTTGCGGGACACTAAAGAGTAAATAACCAACCAGTGCGACTACCCCTTGGATAACGGCTAATAAGGGGATGCCGATGGCATTTGATTTGACCAATAGGTATACCTCTTTCAGTACGCGGTCTTTGTTCCGTTGGCTGAATGGGAGTATGGTATAAAACCAACTTTCCATTTGCCGGCAACTGATAAGCATAAAATAGAGAACGAAAATCAATGCGACCAGGTTAATCGATAAGTCACTGATACTTCCGACTAATGATTGACCTATTTTGGGAAGGATCGCTACTGCATTCAACAGGTTCTCTTTGTCTAAAACATTATACCCCGTTTTCTCCTGAATAATATCGGCCAGATGTTGTGCGGTGTTTAAAATGATAGTAGTGTCTAAACTGAAATGTTGCAGTTTAGAGATAATCAACCAGGCTGCCAATGAGAGTGGGATGAGTACAAACAGTGTCGTTTCTCCCAGCAATAGAAGAGCAGCCATGCTGGGTCGCATCTTTTTCTTTTCGGTGAGAAAAATCATTTGTTTCCTCACTAACACATAGATCGTAAATGCACCGAGGATACCACCTAAAAAGGGGGTAATCTGCGTAAATAAAACAACTCCTAAACCGATGATGATGGCTATAAGGGAAAATCGCCAATATTGTTCTTTGATACTCATATATTGCAGTTAAGCTGATTCTCTTTATTGAAAAACAATCGTTAAATGCGCAATGTTTAAATTTAAAGCGGGTAACAGCGGGTTTACGGATGATTTTTATTATTGAAAAACAATCTTTCCACCGACAAGGGTGTAACGAATGTTTATTTCCGGATCAAAAAGGATGATGTCGGCATCTTTCCCTTTTTCCAGAGACCCTTTACGGTCAAGGATACCCATCACCCGAGCAGGACTTTCTGCAGCC
Source organism: Parabacteroides sp. PF5-9 (assembly GCF_029893105.1). Classification (GTDB taxonomy): domain Bacteria; phylum Bacteroidota; class Bacteroidia; order Bacteroidales; family Tannerellaceae; genus JARXWG01. The sequence goes on from NZ_JARXWG010000001.1 coordinate 282,265, forward strand.
ATACGTACAGCGTCTGTCAAGGGGACATCCGCCTGTGTCACCATTGTCCGGATCATCCGGTCGGCTGTAGCTATACTGCTGGCCAAGGCCGAACGGTCGGCCAGTTTTGAAACACCATCTTCTATAATCAGCCTTGGATCGATCGTGGAGATATCCCCATCGGGCCAGGCGGCGGCAGACATCGCATCGGTCACCAGTGAGGTGCGTTCGACCCCTTTTAGTTTATGTGCTAATTTCAGGATCGCCGGTGGAACATGAATGCCGTCGGTCACAAGTTCAACCGTCATGTCATCCATTAAATAGATTGCTTCTATTGTTCCTTCATATTTATATTCACGCGCTTTGTGCACGGAAGTCATCGCATTATAAAAGTGGGTTGCATGTGTATAACCGGCATCAAAAGCTTCTTTCACCAGCTCATACCTTGCGGTGGTATGCGCCAAAGAGACTAAAACTCCTTTTTGGGTTGCATACCGTCCGAAATCCAGCGCCCCTGCTAATTCCGGCGAAGCACTCCATCGTTTGATACAATCGGTTCGTTCCAGTAAGTCTTTGTATTCTTTAGGGTCAGGAGCATATATATAATCTGGATTTTGTCCACCCTTCATCTGTTTGTTCAGGTAGTTGCCCTCCAGGTGTAATCCCATAATCTGTGCGCCTTCTCCCGGATCGTTCATTGTTTTTTCACAGGCATCTATCGCCTGATAGAATGTCTTCATTGACGCTGCAGCAATGGTCGGATAAAGTGCAGTCATCCCATACCGGGCATGTGCTTTGGCGATAGCATAAAAAGCTTCGGGGGTCGCCTCCATAAAATCATGCCCTCCACCGCCATGCAGGTGCGTATCGATACAGCCCGGAGCAACATAACATCCTTGAGCATCCAGGGTTTGTACTCCCGGGATTTCCTGTTGTTTATTGGTGATTTCAAGTATCTTCCCGTTTTGTATCAACAGGTCATGCCCGGAAAGAATTCCACCGGGAGTGATTACTTTTCCATGGCTGATTTTGAGTATTGGCGCTTGCATCCGGAAAATGATTTATTCGATAAGATCATTGATCAATTCACCATTTCGTTTTTCGCTAAGGGATTTGTAGACCACCTCGTAGTGCTGGGTAGTCGATGGGTAAACAGTCGGTTCACTTCGCATCGAAATGCCGGTCATCTGCCGGATCGCTTCATTCAGAAGCGCCTCGCGTGTATCACCAAGTTCGTACATCGGGTTCGATTTTGCTTCCACCAACTCATCCATTTGTGTATCCGGCGTGAATCCATCACCATAATCATAGAAGCTATCCCGGTTGGTGATCCAGAATGTAATCGGATGCATAAGCCATCCATAATTTTCATTCTCCCCATAGGTGTTGGAGCCTACATTTTTTCCAATGGTTTGTTCCCCGATCACTTTAATCTTTGTTCTGTTATGTGGGTTCTTTCCTCCATCCATATACGGGTAAAGCGTATTGATAATGGCTTCCGATGCCGATGCCGTATACTCACCGGTAATCACATACAATCGACTTAAATTCAGATTCATATCTGCCACCTCTTTCTCTTTAAGGAAAAAGTATTCAGATTTTCTCTTATTCTTATCGATCATATAGCAGAATGTTCTGCCTAAGGCGTCTGTTGGAGCCAACAGTGAACTTAACAGTTGTGCGCACGAAACCAGTCCGCCACCGTTATACCGAAGGTCAAGGACAAATTCATTGACGCCTTTCTGTTTGAATCGTTTGAAAATATCCTTCATCTGGTTGTTGTAGGTCACATCTTTATATCCCCCCGGTCCGGACATAAAGCGGGTATAATGAAGGTAACCGATCGTTCTTTTTCCGATCGAATAGATCGAATCTTTTAATATGGGGTTATTTTCAACGATCCGTGCAGCTGAAATTGTTACAGAGCCATTGTCGACAAACCCGTGAACGTCCGAATCGAATTTCATTAAATCGAATTTAGCAGCACTTCCTGTTCGCAATAGATCAAAATTTGTAATCGGGTTATTCTCTACCGCAGTAATTAAATCGCCTCTCTTCAGACCAGCCTCTGCTGCCGGCGAGTTGGGCAAGACATACAGAATGATTGCATAATAGCCAATCGTTTCCTGATTATCATTGATCACCCGGTATGCCCCGAAGTCGAAGCCATAGGTCGGATTATTTTCATCGATTGCTCTTGTCGTTTCCTTTTCTTCGATATAGGAGAAATATTGATGTGTTCCATTGATTTCAATACCATCATTTCGTGACAGTAAGGAGGCAAAAAACTTATCGGGGTTTTGGCTGAAGTCTAACGATGATTTATCCGGAATACTCCAAAGGTAATTTTTATCCATTGTTTTATGGATCCAAGTATTTACATCATCTTCTTCTCCACCGGGAGGGATCGGTTTTTCGTCTTTGCTGCAGGAAGCAAAAAACAAAAAGAACGAAGTGATAATAAATAGAGTTTTGAATAAATAAGTCATAGTTTGTCAATTAAATTTTCTTTTCGATAACGGCTTGTACGACATTTAAAATATAATCGCCCAGTTTTTCACATTCGGCCACTAAATCCATATAATAGACGCCTGTCTGATATTCATATTTTTTAGAGCCTACATCTTCCAAATTGTTCGTTTTCAGTTGGTTTCGGTAGTTGTTTATGTCGTTTTCCAGGTTGTAAGAAATATTAATGTCTTCAGGGACAACTTCTGTTTTTTCCAAGATAATATTCATCCGAGCCAATGCCTCAGCGACTAAGTCGATCAGTTTATCCATATGTTTATCCTGTACTTCTGTAAATTTCGATTTGCCGTCATTCCGGCGTTTGATTCCTCGAGCCAGGTTGTAACAGGAGTCGGCAACACTTTCAATTTCTGTGACGGCACGGAGCATAATACGGATCTCTTCTTTACTTTCCGAACTTAACCGCCCTTCGGAGACATAGGTCAGGTAATTGGCAATTTCCACCTCCATCCGGTCGCTGATACTCTCATATTTCTCGATTCTACCGTATAAAGTGAGGAATTTCTCATCATCATCTTCATGCAATAACTCTTTCACCATACCTAACATCCGGTAACAGCGTTGGCCATAAACAGCAATCTCTTTTTTAGCCTGCATTAAAGATAACTCAGAAGTAGATAACATTCCGGAAGTGATAAATCTCAATTGGAACTCTTCTTCGTCTTTTTCGTTTTTCGATTTGATGATCGCCGAACAAACATACACATAGAGTTTGACAAACCAAATCATGATGCAGACATTGGCGATATTGAATATGGTATGGAATAAAGATAATCCGTAAGAGACCGATACCTGTAACGACATCAGCTGCTTTTGCAGTTCGATTAACCGTGGATCGGTCATTGTCGCTCCTGAAGTGATCAATGAGATTGTTTCCCGATCTAATCCGCTCAGAAAATGAGTCATAGCCTGAGGATCACCCGGCCCGAAGTTGGTCACAATCCAGGAGATCATTTGGGTAAACGGATAAAAAGTTGCAAGTATCCAACAAACACCGAAAAGGTTAAACATCAGATGAGCTAATGCTGCACGTTTGGCCGAAATATTGGCCGATAAAGCAGCAATATTTGCGGTAATGGTCGTTCCAATGTTTTCGCCCATCACCATTGCTGCTGCCATTTCGAACGGGATCCACCCTTTGGTACACATAATCAAAGTGATCGCTATCGTGGCACTTGAGGATTGAACAATAATCGTCAGAACCGTTCCTAATCCCAGAAACAAAAAGATAGAAGCATACCCCATGGAGGTGTAGTTCTGTAAAAAAGCCAATACTTCCGGATTACTCTGCAGGTCAGGGACAGACGCTTTTAAAAAGTCTAAGCCCATAAACAAAAAAGCGAAACCCATCAGGAACTCCCCCCATGACTTTCGCTTACTTTTCCCTGAGAAGATTAAAGGAATGGATAACCCGATTAACGGTAAAGCAAAAACGCTTATGTTGACTTTGAATCCGAAAAGGGAGATAATCCAAGCCGTGACTGTCGTTCCGACATTGGCTCCCATAATTACACTAATGGACTGGGTTAATGTAAGCAAACCGGCATTGACGAAACTAACGACCATCACAGTAGTTGCACTGGATGACTGGATAAGAGCCGTAATCAGAATACCTGTTAATACGCCGGTAAACCGATTGGTCGTCATCGCAGACAAGATCGACCGCATTTTGTCTCCGGCCACTTTCTGTAGCCCTTCACTCATTATTTTCATTCCATAAAGAAACAGACCTAGTGAGCCGACAAGGGTAAGAAAATCAAAAAACGTGTAGTCCATTAAAATAAGTTATAGACGGATATATATCCAATTATTATTCTTTACTTTAGGCAGCGAAATTACGAAATTAAGTTTATATAATATGTCTGAATCCATTACAATTTTCTGTAAAAACAATCACACGTATACCGAAGTTCCTATCGGATCTTCTTTGTTGGAAATTTATGAAGCAGTAGGCGCACCGTTAGCCTTCAAGCCGATGAATGCGCAGGTCAATAACAGAACGGAAGCATTAGCCTACAGATGTTGGATGTCTAAAGATGTTGAATTCTTCGACTATACCAGGCAATCCGGCTTGCGAACCTATGTCCGCTCGCTGTGTCATATTTTCTCTAAGGCAGTACATGATATCTTGCCCACGGCTACGCTTAATCTGGAACATCCCATCTCTAAAGGGTATTATTGTGTGATCCACAATGGAAAATGCATGACGCAAGAAACGATTGATAAGATCCGGCAGCGCATGCAGGAAATTATTGATGCCGATTTACCTTTTGAACACCGATATATACGGACTCCGGATGCTGCAGAGATGTTTCGTCAGCAGAAAATGCCGGACAAAGCCCGGTTGGTAGAGACGGCAGGTTTGCCTTATACCCCTTATTATGAATTGGAAGGGTATGCCAACTTCTTTTATGGGTGTTTAACACCATCGACCGGTTACATTCATCTGTTTGACTTGGTTCCTTATTTTGACGGGATACTGTTGCGTGTTCCCCAAAAGACAAATCCGACTGAACTGGAACCGGTTATCCGGCAAGATAAGATGTTTGCCGCCTACAAAGAGCATCTGACTTTGCAACGCACGGTGGAGATGGATAATGTCGGGGATCTTAATCTGGCAATAGCCAAAGGTGCGAGTCGGGAAGTGATTATGGTTTCCGAGGCTGTGCAAGAAAAGCAGATTGCCCGCATAGCGCATGAAATAGCAGAGGGCTATGCGGAAGGGGTTCGAATAGTGTTAATCTCTGGTCCCTCTTCTTCAGGAAAGACGACGTTTACGAAACGGTTGGGTATTCAATTAATTACCAATTTGATTCATCCGGTCAGTATTTCGCTGGACGACTATTTTCTGAATCGGGTCGATACCCCGAAAGACGAATATGGCGAATATGATTTTGAATCTCTGTATGCATTAGATCTTCCATATTTCAATAGTGATTTGCAGAAACTGCTTCGTGGAGAAGAGATTGATCTGCCGACATTCAATTTTGAAACAGGAACCCGTATCTATAAAGGTCAAAAGCTTCGTCTGCGTGAAAACTCTGTATTGACGATTGAGGGTATTCATGCGTTAAATCCAGAATTAACCGCTTTCATCGACGAAAAATATAAATATCGTGTGTATGTTTCGGCATTGACTTCGATCTCTCTGGATAATCATAACTGGATACCGACAACCGACAATCGTTTGTTGAGACGAATTATCCGAGATTATCGTTTCAGAGGGTATTCTGCCAAAGATACCATCTCCCGTTGGCCAAGTGTCCGACGCGGAGAAGATAAATGGATTTTCCCTTATCAGGAGAATGCCGATGCGATGTTTAACAGCGCCATGCTTTATGAACTAGGTGCTCTGCGCAAATTTGCGGAGCCCATCCTGCTGGAAGTGCGCGAGAGTGATTGTGAAAATGCAGAAGCACACCGTCTGTTACGTTTTCTGCGTTACTTCAACTATATCCCGGAAGAGGATCTGCCGGGAACGTCCCTGTTGCGTGAGTTCCTGGGAGGTGGTAGCTTTAAGTATTAAACGTTCATGCGAGATACATTTATCAAATTACATCTCTCTATCCTGCTAGCAGGATTTACGGGATTGTTTGGTAAATGGGTCTCCTTAAGCGAAGGTTTGTTGGTCTGTTACCGGATGCTGTTTGCTGCGATCATCCTTTTTCTGATATTATGGATGGGCAAGAAACTGCAGCGATTGTCCATTCGGGAAATGTTGAAAATTGGTGGTACAGGCTTTCTTCTTGGATTACACTGGGTATTCTTTTACGGCAGTATCAAAGCGTCTAATGTCTCTGTCGGTGTCGTCTGTTTTTCGTTGGTAGGCTTTTTTACAGCGATTCTTGAGCCGTTAATCAATCGGCGTCGAATTTCTATGCGCCAATTAGGCTATAGCCTTTTTGCAGTATTGGGTATTCTCCTTATTTTTCAATTTGATATCCGCTACCGTACAGGCATCTTATTAGGTGTGGTTTCCACAGCGCTTGCCGCCCTGTTTACAATAGTCAACAAACGCGTTGGGAAGCAGTACACCTCTTCCACGATGTTGCTGTATGAAATGAGTGGAGGATTTTTAGGATTGGTATGTCTTCTTCCTGTTTATTTTTATTTTTTTTCGGTGGAATCGATATTTCCTTCCGTAACAGATCTGTTTTATTTATTGGCATTAGCCCTCTTTTGTACGGTCTTTCTCTATCTGTTGCAGATACAAGCACTAAAGTCGATATCCGCATTTACCGTCAATCTCAGTTATAATCTCGAACCTGTTTACAGTATTCTTCTCGCCATGATTTTCTTTGGTGAGGCCAAAGAATTAAGCGGCATGTTTTATCTCGGATTGGGGTTGATTGTCTGTTCTGTATTGTTGCAGACGGTAGATGTGTTTCGACGGCGAAACATATAATCGGGATATATATGATATTGTCATTTTTCTAGCGTCTCTTTTTGAGTCCCTGCAATAAAATTATGTGAACTTGGTATAAAGATTTATCTTCAGATTGTGTAATGTTTGAAGATTTTCCGAAGGCCAAATCCCACAGGGATTTAATGTGCATAACCCCGGGTGAAGAGGAGCGTAGCAGATCGACCCGGGGTATATAATGAGTGTAACAAACGAACGCCGAAGGTGTTCAATCATCTGCGGTTCAACACCTATCAGCGTTGATTGGAGAGTAGTATCTATTCCCCGGGTCGATCTGCTACGCTCCTCTTCACCCGGGGTTATGCACATTTAACGCCTGTGGCGTTCGCCTTCACTATCTTCACATTTTCTTCGGATTGAATACTTTTTTCTTATAACTTACGCTAAAATTAAAATCATACCGGGTGTCGGATGTGTTATTTTGTAATTTAAACAGGCTAATTTGTGTCAAAAATTGCGAAAAATACATTTTTGGCTAACAGGTTCTTTGGTTATTTTGGGGCAAAGAGGTGGTTTATTTTAACGTTTCAGTCAAAAACTGCCTGGTTTTCGAGTTTTTTATCCAGTTCTTTCTTCCAATTTATGCAGGTGATTTTTTAAATCATGCAGATAACTCCGGAAGAACATCTAAATACTTTGGACAAACCATCAGCATCATTTTTTGAAGGGTTAAAAATAGGCAAAAAAACGGCTCGAAATCAACGGATTTTTCTCCAGAATGCCTGTTTTTTAGATCGTAGAAATTAGATATTACAATATGCTAATCAACGATTTATACAAAAATAAACCCCAAATACGAGCGATCTTTTCCCACAACCCTATGATGTCCTCTAAATAGACGATTCTCAGAGGGGGTAAATTGACAGATTGTTAAAACTGACAGATTGTAACTTTATAAGAGTTTTAGAGTCATATTTCTGTTTTTAAAATTCCTGCTATTCTATTAATTATCGTATCTTTGCACTCTGAAAAGGCAACCATGCCGCATGGCAAAACATACTAACAAATCGAAGACATGATTTTATTTTTCAAATCTTCTGTAAAAACTGTGCTGGCTGTCGAAACGGCACAGAAGTTCTCACCCGAAGATACGCAAAAACTCGTTTGGTTATTTAGTGAAGCAACACCCCTTGATGGCGAGAGTCTGGACGGTTGGTTTATCGGTCCGCGACGGGAAATGATTACTCCCTGGAGTACGAACGCTGTAGAAATTACCCAAAATATGGGTGTTCGAGGCATTAGCCGGATCGAGGAATATTTTCCGGTGGCTTCCGGGGAAGCCGGCCATGATCCGATGTTGCAACGGATATATAACGGATTAAACCAGGAACTCTTTACGATCAGTAAACAGCCTGATCCGATTATTCCGATAGATGATATTGCAACATACAATGTGCAGGAAGGTTTGGCGTTGAGCGAAGAGGAAGTGGCTTATCTGAATGAGGTGAGTCTGAAATTGAATCGTAAGCTGACGGATAGTGAGGTCTATGGTTTTGCCCAGGTGAACTCGGAACACTGTCGTCATAAAATATTCGGTGGAACCTTTATTATTGACGGGCAGGAAATGGAAAGCAGCCTGTTTAACCTGATCAAAAAAACATCGGCTGTCAATCCGAATAAGTTAGTATCAGCCTATAAAGATAATGTGGCTTTTAGTGAAGGACCTACTGTGGAACAGTTTGCTCCGCTATCAGGCGACAAACCCGATTTTTACGCCGTCAAGGAGATTGATACGGTGATCTCTTTGAAAGCTGAAACACATAATTTCCCGACTACCGTAGAGCCTTTCAATGGTGCCTCAACCGGTTCGGGAGGTGAAATCCGTGACCGTCTGGCGGGCGGAAAAGCATCTCTGCCGATGGCCGGAACAGCAGTTTATATGACCGCCTATCCGCGAACGGAAGGTGTACGCGAATGGGAGAAAATCCTTGATCCGCGACAGTGGTTGTATCAAACCCCAGAACAAATTCTGATTAAAGCATCCAATGGAGCCTCTCAATTCGGGAACCATTTTGGTCAACCGTTGATCTGTGGTTCGTTGCTTACTTTCGAACATACAGAGAATGAGAAAGCGTATGCATATGATAAGGTGATTATGCTTGCCGGAGGTGTTGGATATGCCAATAAGCGAGATGCGTTGAAAGGTACGCCCGAACCGGGTGAAAAAGTAGTGGTCATCGGTGGTGATAACTACCGGATCGGTATGGGAGGGGGCGCAGTCTCTTCCGTTGATACCGGGCAATATACCAGCGGTATCGAATTGAATGCCGTGCAGCGTGCCAATCCGGAGATGCAGAAACGTGCGGCTAATGTGATCCGTACCATTGCCGAATCGGATGAAAATCCGGTGGTCTCAATCCATGATCATGGCGCAGGTGGTCACTTGAACTGTCTGTCCGAACTGATTGAAGCGACAGGGGGACATATCGATATGGACCAATTACCTATTGGCGATTCGACCCTTTCAGCCAAAGAGATTATCGGTAACGAAAGCCAGGAGCGTATGGGGTTATTGATGAAAGAAAAAGACGTGGCGATGGTAAAACGTATCGCCGAACGTGAACGGGCGCCTATGTATGTGGTTGGTGAAACGACCAATGATATGAAATTGGTATTCGAGCAGAAAGACGGGAAAAAACCGATTGATCTGAAACTGGAATATATGTTTGGAAAACCGCCGCGAACTGTCATGGTCGACCGGACAATAAAAGAGACCTATCAACCGATTGTCTATAAAACGTCTGAGTTGCATCATTATCTTGAACTGGTGTTGCAGCTGGAAGCTGTGGCGTGTAAGGATTGGTTGACGAATAAGGTCGACCGTTCGGTGACCGGGAAAGTGGCTCGTCAGCAATGCCAGGGTGAACTGCAGTTACCTCTAAGCGACCTGGGTGCGGTGGCCTTGGATTATCGTGGGAAATATGGTATTGCTACCTCTATCGGACATGCGCCGATGGTGGCTTTGATCGATCCGGCAGCCGGTTCGGTCATTGCTATAGCCGAAGCATTGACCAATATTGTCTTTGCTCCGTTAACAGATCAGTTGACGGGTGTTTCGTTAAGTGCCAACTGGATGTGGCCTTGCCGGAATGAAGGTGAGGATGCTCGTTTGTATAAAGCGGTTACTGCTGCTTCTGAATTTGCTTGTGCGCTGGGGATCAATATCCCGACTGGGAAAGATTCTTTATCGATGACGCAAAAGTATGGTCAGAAAAAGGTACTTTCGCCGGGTACGGTGATTGTTTCTGCCGGGGCAGAGGTGAGCGATGTGAAAAAGATTGTATCACCAGTGATCGTGCAGGATAAACAGACCGCAATCTATCATATCGACTTTTCATTTGATCATTTGAAATTGGGCGGATCGGCTTTTGCTCAGGCCTTGAACAGGTTGGGTAACGAGGTGCCGACTGTAAAAGATACCGATTATTTCCGTAATGCGTTTAATGCTGTGCAGGAAGCTATTGAAGCCGGATTGATTCTGGCCGGACATGATATCTCTGCTGGAGGGCTGATCACGGCATTGTTGGAAATGTGTTTTGCCAATGTGGAAGGTGGGCTGGAAGTGAATCTGGATAAAGTAATAGAAGAAGATCTGGTTAAAATCTTGTTTGCTGAAAATCCGGGTATCCTTGTACAGGTAAAAGATAAAAAAGCGTTCGAAAAACTAATGACGGATGCAGGTATCGGTTTTGTGATTGTAGCCAAGCCGATCGAAGAACGACATATCTTGGTTTCCAAAAATGAGGTTCAATATCATTTTGGGGTTGATTATATGCGGGATGTATGGTACCAATCTTCTTATAAATTGGATATTCAACAGAGCGGAAGCGTTTGTGCGGGTAACCGTTTTGAGAATTATAAAATGCAGCCTTTGGAATTTAAGTATCCGAAGAGTTTTAACGGCAAACTTGCGTCGTTAGGTCTTTCTGCTGATCGCCCGAAATCGACCGGTATCAAAGCCGCTGTGATTCGCGAAAAAGGATCACAATGTGAACGTGAAACAGCCTATGCTTTGTACTTGGCCGGATTTGATGTGAAGGATGTGCATATGACCGACCTGGCGAGTGGACGTGAAACGTTGGAAGATGTCAATTTCATTGTATTTGTAGGGGGATTCTCTAATTCCGATGTGTTAGGTTCGGCCAAAGGATGGGCCGGCGGATTCTTATATAATGAGAAAGCTAAAAAAGCGATAGATAAGTATTATGCTCGGAAAGATACGTTAAGTCTAGGTATCTGTAACGGTTGCCAATTGATGGCCGAACTGGAATTGCTTTATCCCGAACATGAGCAGAAACATAAGATGCATCATAATGATTCACATAAATTCGAATCTAATTTTGTGACGCTCGAGATACCGAAAAACAACTCGGTTATGTTTGGTTCGTTGAGTGGTTCCAAACTGGGCGCCTGGGTCGCTCATGGAGAAGGGAAATTTGCTTTCCCTTACGAAGAAAAAGCATATAATATCGTAGCACGGTATAACTATGACGGTTATCCGGCTAATCCGAACGGATCACCTTGGGCTGTTGCCGGTGTTTGCTCGGCCGATGGACGTCATCTGGCGATAATGCCTCATCCTGAACGTGCAATATTCCCTTGGCAGTGTGGGTGTTATCCGGTCGACCGGAAAGACGACGAAGTCACTCCGTGGATGGAAGCTTTTGTGAATGCCCGGAAATGGGTTGAAGCCAGTAAATAAGTAAAAAATGTAATTTGTAATTAAGAATAGAAGTCGTATGAAAAAGTGGATATTTTTGCTTTTTGCATTGTTTAGCGGGAGTGTTGTTTGGGCACAGACACAAGCGATTGCTCATCGGGGTTATTGGAAAACCGATGGCTCGGCACAAAATTCATTGGCAGCGCTTGAGAAAGCACATGCGCTGAATATCTACGGTTCGGAATTTGATGTGTGGCTGACAGCCGACGGTATACCAGTAGTGTTCCATGATGCTAAAGTCAGGGAGTTGGTGGTGGAAGAGGTGACTTATCAACAACTCATGGATACAACATTGGTTAATGGGGAGAAAATCTCGACTTTGGAACAATACCTGGAAGCGGGTAAGCAGCTGAAGGATATTCGGCTTGTACTGGAAATCAAATCGCATAAACGAGTGGTGAATGAAGATCGTGTAGTGGCGAAAGTGGTGGAGATGGTTAACCGTTTTCAATTGGAAGATCGTGTCGATTATATCGCTTTTAGTATGAATGTCTGTAAAGAACTCAAGAAAAGAGTTCCGAATGGTACCATCGTTTATCTGAACGGAGATGTCTCTCCGCAGGATTTGAAAGAGATCGGTCTTTCGGGATTTGATTACCACCATAAGGTGTTGACGGATCATCCCGACTGGATTCAACAGGCAAAAAGTCTGGGATTGTCGACCAATGTATGGACGGTAAACGATCCGGAGCAAATGAAATGGTTTATCGAAAAAGAAGTTGATTTTATTACAACCGATAATCCGATTGCTTTAATTGAACTTTTAGGGGAATAAAATAATCGATCATAGAATGCGTCGGGTCTTTAGGTCTTTCTGCCTGAAGACCCGTTTTTTATCTGATAGCTGCTGTTTTCAATCGTAAATTGTCAACTCAACTTGTCAAAATTGATGGTGATTTGTTAATAGCTCTGAAAAGAATCTGTAATACTGAAAAATTTCTTTATTACAGTTTTTTCGGAAAAAAATTATATTACTTTTGTATCCGGTTTACAAGGACCATGTGAAAACGACTACACTAACCGGCATCAGCCGGTCTCCTTATATCGCAAGTATAGAGTGAAAGTTTATATAAAACAAGCAATTAAAAATTAAAAAAATGGCTAATTTAGATTTAAGCAAGTACGGAATTACCGGTGCAACAGAGATTGTACACAATCCGTCTTTTGATCAGTTGTTCGCAGAAGAGACAAAACCAGGTTTGCAAGGTTTTGAAAAAGGTCAGGTAACAGAACTTGGAGCTGTAAACGTAATGACAGGTGTTTACACAGGCCGTTCTCCTAAAGACAAATTTTTCGTAATGGACGAAACAAGTAAGGATACTGTATGGTGGACTTCTGAAGAATATAAAAACGATAACAAACCGGTTACTGTAGAAGCTTGGAAAACATTGAAAAGCCTTGCAGTTGAGCAATTATCTAACAAACGTCTGTTTGTGGTTGATGCGTTCTGCGGTGCGAACGAAAATTCTCGTTTGAAATTACGTTTTATCATGGAAGTAGCTTGGCAGGCTCACTTCGTAACAAATATGTTCATTCGCCCTTCAGCTGAAGAATTAGCTAACTTTGGCGAACCTGATTTCGTGATCATGAATGCTTCTAAAGCAAAAGTGGACAACTATAAGGAACTGGGATTGAACTCTGAAACTGCTGTTGTATTCAACCTGACTGAAAAGATCCAGGTGATCCTGAATACTTGGTACGGTGGTGAAATGAAAAAAGGTATGTTCTCGTACATGAACTATCTGTTGCCACTTCAGGGTATGGCTTCTATGCACTGCTCGGCTAACACAGACATGAACGGAAAGAATACAGCGATCTTCTTCGGTTTGTCAGGTACAGGTAAGACTACCTTGTCAACTGACCCGAAACGTTTGTTAATCGGTGACGATGAGCACGGATGGGATGACGAAGGTGTATTCAACTTTGAAGGTGGTTGTTATGCAAAGGTTATCAACCTGAGCAAAGAAGCTGAGCCAGATATCTTCAACGCAATCAAACGTGATGCTTTGTTGGAAAACGTAATCGTTGATGCTAACGGAAAGATCGACTTCGCTGATGGATCAGCTACAGAAAACACTCGTGTTTCTTACCCAATCAATCACATCACAAATATCGTTAAACCGGTATCTAAAGCAGGTCCTGCTGAAAAAGTTATTTTCTTATCTGCTGATGCATTCGGTGTATTGCCTCCGGTTTCTATCCTGACTCCAGAGCAGACTCAGTATTATTTCCTTTCTGGTTTCACCGCTAAATTGGCTGGAACAGAACGTGGTATTACTGAACCAACTCCTACATTCTCTGCTTGTTTCGGTGCTGCATTCTTGTCATTGCACCCAACAAAATACGGTGAAGAATTGGTGAAAAAAATGCAGAAATCAGGCGCTAAGGCTTACTTGGTAAATACAGGTTGGAACGGTACCGGCAAACGTATCTCTATTAAAGATACTCGTGGTATCATCGATGCTATCTTGGACGGTTCTATCGATAAGGCTCCAACAAAAACAATTCCTTATTTCAGCTTCGAAGTGCCTACTGCTCTTCCAGGTGTTGATCCGGCTATCTTAGATCCTCGTGATACTTATGCTGATGCTTCTCAATGGAATACGAAAGCAGAAGACTTGGCTGGACGTTTCATCAAGAACTTCGCGAAGTTTACAGGTGCTGAAACCGGTAAAGCATTAGTTGCAGCTGGTCCAAAATTATAATATGTGAATAAACCACTTCTGTCTAGACAGAAAAGGTTTGATATAGACTATAAAAAAGCACGGAATACAATTTTCCGTGCTTTTTTTAGTTCTATATATGTTAATTTTATTATAATTATCTAAGTTTATATGAATAATATTGCTACCTTTACCCAAATTACAGTGTGTAACCGGATTCCTTAAAGCTAAATGATAAAGAAGGTTGTATGGTTTGTTGGGTTGATTTTGTGCTTGTTGAGTTGCGGCAAGGACTACGCTTACCGGGTGGAAGGAAAACTTTCCAATCTGGAAGATCAAACTATATTTGTCATTTTTGAACGTGAAGATTACAACCTGATCGATACTGTAATCTGTGAAAAACCCGGTCAATTCGTGGTCAAACAAACGGAAGAAGGGTTTAACAGCGTGACTATCCTTTATGATAACAAAACACAATGGTTTACGGCTTATCTGAAACCGGGTGATAATATCATTATTTCCGGGGACGCCAATTATCCTTTACTTTTTCAGGTAAAGGGAGGGAAGATTAATGAAAAACTGTCGGCCGTAAGAAAAGAACTTGCCCCATTACTGAAAGATCTAACCGAACAAACCGCTTTTTTACATCGAAAAGGGATTAATACGGTCGAGGAGACCGAAATTGCCTCACGTATCTCCAACATAAATCTTCAGTTGAGTGAAGATGTCATGAAATACATTAAGGATAATCCGGATGAGGAAGCTTCGGTTGTTTTGATCAAAATGTTTTTTGCCGAACCGGATGATACCCGCAAGATGGATGAATTATTGGCCATGCTTGATCCTGAATTAAAGAATTTTTATTTAGTCAATGAACTTGAGCAATACAGCATACGGGCTAAACGAATCACTTTGGGAGCCGAAGCTCCGGACTTTTCGTTAAAGAATGTGTATGGAAATACAGTCAATCTAAGTTCTTTCCCGGATAAATATCTATTGCTTGCTTTTACTGCCCCTTGGTGTGACATGTGTCAGACGGAAGATCTGTTGTTGGATAAGGTAGCGATGCAGTATCCGAAAGATAAAGTCGATATCTTATTAATCAGCTTGGATGATAACCAACGTCAAGTCCGCGACATGTTAGCTAAAGACAGTATTCAATGGAACCTGGTGACCGATTCGGCCGGACAGGCGACCATGATGTTGGAATTGTATAATGTCAGTGCATTACCTCGCTGTTTCTTGATCGATGAAGAAGGAAAGATTATTCTTAAAACAGATAATGGAATAGAAATCAAACAGAGCCTTGATAAAATCTTTGAAGAAGAGGAATAGCGATCTTATGATCGTCAATGAACCGCTTTAACCAACAATAAAACCAACCTTACTTATGATTGTAAAAGTTTATGCCGCAGCGTTACAAGGCATTTCTGCCACGCTTGTTACCATTGAGGTTAATTGCACAAAAGGGATTCAGTTTTTTCTGGTAGGGTTACCTGATGTGGCCGTCAGAGAGAGTCATGAACGGATTATATCCGCCCTTCAACATAGCGGATATAAATTCCCCCGTTTTCGAATAGTGATCAATATGGCACCAGCTGATATCCGAAAAGAAGGGGCAGCTTATGATCTACCATTGGCTATTGGCGTTTTAGCTGCCGCAGAACAATTAGACTCCTCCAAACTGGATCAATACATGATGATGGGTGAACTCTCGCTGGATGGAACACTACAGCCAGTTAAAGGAGTATTGCCCATTGCCATAAAGGCGCGTGAAGCCGGTTTTAAAGGTTTTATCGTGCCCAGGCAGAATGCACGTGAAGCTGCGGTCGTCAATGAGTTGCATGTTTATGGTGCTGATCATATAAAAGAAGTTATCGCTTTTCTCGAAGGAAAGAGTGAGTTACAACCGACAGAAATAGATACACAGAAAGAATTCTACGAACGTCAGCAACTGTTTGATTGCGATTTTTCCGAAGTAAGGGGGCAGGAGAATGTCAAACGCGCCTTGGAGGTGGCAGCGGCGGGAGGGCATAACCTATTGATGGTAGGGCCTCCGGGCAGTGGAAAGTCTATGCTCGCCAAACGTTTACCATCCATTTTGCCGCCATTTACAGTAGAGGAATCGTTGGAAACAACAAAGATCCATTCGGTAGCCGGTAAGATCAATAACAATACTTCGCTGATGGCTCAGCGTCCGTTTCGTTCTCCTCACCACACCATTTCGGATGTGGCCATGGTCGGTGGAGGGGCGTTCCCACAACCGGGTGAGATCAGTCTGGCACATAACGGAGTGCTCTTTTTGGATGAACTCCCAGAGTTTAATCGAAGCGTGCTCGAAGTGATGCGCCAACCGTTGGAGGATCGTATGATCAATATCTCCAGGGCACGTTTTACGGTTGATTATCCGGCCGGTTTTATGCTGATTGCTTCGATGAATCCGTGTCCATGTGGTTACTACAATCATCCGGAACGCAACTGTTTGTGTTCTCCCGGGGCAGTACAGAAGTATATGAATCGAATTTCCGGTCCCTTGTTGGATCGGATCGATATCCAGATAGAGATTATTCCTGTTCCTTTTGAGAAGATTTCGGAGCAGCGGTCGTCAGAACCGAGCGCCCTTGTCAGAGAACGGGTATTAAACGCCCGTATAATACAGGAGAAGCGGTTTGAAAAATATAAAGGGATCTATTGTAATGCGCAGATGACGACCAAACTGCTTCATACCTATGCGGTGCCTGATGAAGAAGGGTTGCAGTTACTGAAAAATGCGATGGAACGGTTGAGTTTATCAGCCCGTGCGTATGATCGTATCTTAAAAGTGTCACGTACAATTGCCGATCTGGAAACTTCGGAACATATACAACCGTCGCATTTGGCCGAAGCCATTCATTACCGCAATCTGGATCGGGAAGGGTGGGGGCTTTAAACTACGATTAATAGAAAAAAGAAGAGACTGTCCCGTCGTGAGCAGCCTCTTCTCTTTATTTCATATACGTCAGGTTATTTCACTTCCCAGACTTCGCCGCTCATTAACAACTCATTCAAGCTACGAACCGGATTTTTGGCCTGTACTTCAGCAATTTGTTTTTCAACTTCTTCCTCATAACTAGGTGCTGCTACATCCCGGATAATACCTAAAGCAACAGGCATATCACCACCCATCATGGCCAACATCATATGTAATGTGATCTCTTTTTCATACGCGTCATGAACAAGCACATCATCTATCGTATAACCATCTTCGCCAATCGTTACTGCTTTCAGTTTAAGTCCGTCCAATACGAGTCCTTTATTATTCTCTTTTCCAAACACCATTTTTTCGCCGTGGCGAAGGAAGATGGTACGGTCGGCACGATACTCTTTATCCGTAAGTTGTTTGTGGATACCGTCATTGAAAATAACACAATTAACCAGTACTTCCACCACTGAGGCTCCTTTATGACGAGCGGCCGATGCCAGTACTTCCGTTGTATTTTTCAAATCAACATCGATTAAGCGGGCAAAGAAATTACCGCGTGCGCCTAATGCGAGTTCAGCCGGAATAAAAGGGTCTTCTACCGTTCCGTAAGGCGAACTCTTTGTGATAACGCCCCGGTCGGAAGTCGGTGAATATTGTCCTTTCGTCAATCCGTAGATTTTATTATTAAACAGGATGATGTTCAGATCGACATTACGACGTACAGCGTGGATAAAATGGTTTCCACCGATCGCCAGACAGTCGCCATCCCCTGTGATCACCCAGACACTCAGGTCGGGGCGTGCCGTTTTAACTCCTGTGGCAATGGCAGCAGCACGTCCGTGAATGGTATGAAACCCATAGGTATTCATGTAATACGGTAAGCGTGAAGAGCATCCAATGCCGGAGATAACAGCAATGTTTTCCGGGCAAACACCCAATTCGCCCATTGCTTTGTGCATACAGTTCAATACGGCATGGTCTCCACATCCCGGGCACCAGCGTACATATTGATCACTTTTATAATCTTTAGCCTGATATTTTATTTCGGATTCCATCTTTAAGCCTCCAGTAATTTAATGAATTCTTCAACTAATCTTGCTACAACAAAAGGTTGTCCTTTTACACGGTTGAATTTATACGGATTAAATCCGGGTATCTCACTGCGCAGGTAATTGGCAAATTGGCCTCTGTTTTGTTCGGCAACAACCACTTTTTTATACCGCATGAGCACTTCTTGTGTGTTTTTGGGTAATGGATTGATAAATTTAAAATGAGCAAAAGCCACTTTTTTACCTTGTTCCTGCATAGTTTCCATCGCTTCGTACAGATGGCCGTAGGTGCCTCCCCAGCCGACGATCAACAAGTCGGAATCTTTATCACCGATCACTTCCAATTCCGGGATGAAATCGGCTATTTTGTCGATTTTAGCCTGTCGGGTCATGACCATTTTCTGGTGATTATCGGGATCGGTAGAGATCGCACTGGTGTGATAATCTTTTTCCAATCCACCAACCCGGTGCGCAAAGCCTTTCATTCCGGGTACTGCCCAATGGCGCACTAAGGAGTCCTGATCGCGGCGATACGGTTTCCAAGGCGCTTCGTCGTTGTATGCTGTGGCATATTTCGGTTTGATCTCCGGATATTGGCTCAGATCAGGTAGTTTCCAGGCGGAAGAACCGTTGGCAATGTAGGAGTCTGTCAATAAAATCACCGGAGTCATATGTTCAACAGCCAGTTTTCCGGCCCAATAGGCAGCGTCAAAACAATCTGTTGGCGTGGCTGCTGCAATGACAACGGCCGGACTTTCCCCATTTCGTCCGTATAAGGCTTGTAATAGGTCGGTTTGTTCACTTTTAGTCGGCAGACCGGTAGAAGGTCCTCCGCGTTGTACGTCGATCACCACCAACGGCAACTCTGCAATCACCGCCAGGCCGATCGCTTCACTTTTAAGCGCCAATCCCGGTCCGGATGTAGATGTTGCTGCCAGTGCCCCGGCAAAACTTGCTCCGATAGAGGTACAGATACCTGCAATTTCATCTTCAAATTGAAGCCCTTTAACTCCCAACTCTTTCCGGGCAGAGAGTTCCTGAAGAATATCTGTGGCAGGAGTAATCGGGTAACTGCCTAAGAACAATTTCAAACCACTCTTTTCTGCAGCGGCGATTAAACCGTATGAAGTCGCTTTATTTCCGTTAATATCGGTATAGAAACCCGGCTCATTTTTCCGACTCTCGATGCGGTATGTAGAGACACGGGCATGAATATTATTGCCGTAGTTATAGCCATCAGTCAATGCTTTGATATTGGCTTTGGCGATTGTCGGTTTTTTGGCGAATTTATTTTCGAGCATATGCATGGCTTGGTCGAGTGGCCGTTCAAACAACCAGCAAACGACTCCTAATGCGAACATATTTTTACAGCGAAGCGCCGATTTATTGTCCAGGCCAAATTCCGCCAGGCTCTCTTTGACCATCGAAGAGATAGGAGCAGCAACAACTTCTACGGACGACAATCCCAACTCGGCAAAAGGATCTTCCGTAGTAAACAATGCTTTTTCCAGATCACTTTTCTGAAAAGAGTCGGTATCAATAAGAATAATTGTATGCGGTTTCAGATATTTCACGTTGACCTTCAATGCGGCCGGGTTCATAGCGACTAATACGTCGGCTTTGTCTCCGGGCGTGAATACTTTGCGCGAACCCAGATGTACCTGGAAACCGGAAACCCCGCTTAAGGAGCCTTGAGGCGCACGAATTTCTGCCGGAAAATCAGGAAATGTAGAAATCTCATTTCCAAAAATAGCCGACAGATTAGAGAAAATTGTCCCGGTCAACTGCATACCGTCTCCTGAATCACCGGAGAAACGAATGACAACCCGATCTAAGGTTGTGACTTTTGTCTGTTCTGCCATAAACAATGATTAATTAGCTATTCGTCTGATTTATTTGAATTGCCGACAAAGTTAAAGAATAAACTTACATAACCATCATTTTGGAAGACTAAAAGGCGGCCAGATAAATGTCGATATTGTTTGATCGAACGTTAAAATGTGAAGCGATAAATTCGTTCACCGGTTTTCCGCTATACATATAGACTCCTGCCTTAAAACCGTGATTGGTTTTGATCATGGACTGGATACTTCCGATGTCGCCGAGCCTGACAAACAGCGGGACGAAGATATTACTCAATGCCATAGAAGCTGTTCGTGCAACGCGGTTGCTGATACACGGTTTACAGTAATGCAATACCCCATACTGCTCGAAAATGGTCGGATCGGAAGGGGAGAGGCAACAGGTTGTTTCAAAACATCCACCTTGGCTCATGCATAAGTCGATGATCAATGCTCCCTTTTTCATATGTTGTATAACACCTTCGGCGATTAAATAGCGCCTTGGCCCTCCTTCATGGCGCATGGCACCGATGACGACATCAGCGCTTCTGAATGCATTTTGCAAAACATTCGGATGGTAGGTCGAAGTAAACAATCCGACCCCTAAATTCTGCTGGATATTGCGCAGCTGATTGATGTCATTATCAAATACTTTGACACAGGCACCCAATGACAAAGCGGCACGAGCGGCCACCGTACCGGCGCTTCCGGCGCCAATAATGACTACCTCCGTAGGGGATACGCCCGGGATACCTCCCAGTAAAATGCCTTTTCCACCTTGTGTATTGCTTAATAGTTCGGACGCGATTGTGATGGACGCAATGCCTTCGATTTCGGATATAATACTCATCACCGGCCGCTTCTGCTGTTCGTCGGCAATCAGGTCGTAAGCTACCCCATTGATCCGTTTACTCATCATTAGTTCGAAAGCATCCTGTGTGAAGAGTCTTTTTTGCATCAGCGAAAACAAAGTAGTCCGCGGTTTCATTAAAGCGACCTCTTCGACGGTGGGCGGAAGAATTTTCAGAATGAGATCAGCCTGATACACCTCCGCGGCAGTAGCGACAATATCGGCTCCCGCTTCTGCGTAATGATTGTCGGAGTAATTAATTCCTAATCCGGCATTGTTTTGTACGATGACCTGATGGCCACATTCGGTCAGGATATCTACCGCTTCAGGAGTTAATGCCAAGCGCCGTTCATATTCATGCTGTTCACAGGGTATACCGATGACGAGCCGATTCCCTATTTTACTGATTTCCTGTAATAATTCCTGAGTAATATAAGCCTCTTGTGTTTGTTTGTTGCCCGGTTTTCGCATAATCAGTGATGATCTGTATGGATAATTTGTATGATTTGTTCTGAGATCGATTGTATATCGGTTTCGGTCAGCATGACTTCCGCATCAAAGATAATCGTAGCCTGCTGATAAAAAGGTTCTCTCTTCTCCAGATTGGTCGCAATAAATGCATGTAGTTCCGCTTTGGATAGATTCTTCAGGATAGGGCGTGAATGTTTACTGATCGCCAACCGCTTTGCAAGTTCATCCACCGAGGCTTTCAGATAAATCGTTGTACCCTGTGCGTTCATAAATGTCATATTCTCATAAAAACAGGGGGCGCCTCCACCTGTAGAGATGATCACATCTTCAAACAGAGCCACTTCGTGTAACATTTTTTGTTCAATCTCCCGGAATCCGCCTTCTCCTTTTTCTTCAAAAATCTGAGAAACCGTTTTATGATAACGACTTTCTATATAAGCATCCAGATCAACAAAAGCGAGTCCCATACGTTTGGCTAAATCTTTACCCACAGTTGTTTTTCCGGCTCCCATATAACCCACAAGAAAAATGCGCGTCATAACACTTGCTGTTAGTTTATGCAAATGTATACTTTTTTCGTTGAAAACCGCAGGTACTCTTCCGTTTAAATGGAGAACATTTTCAGGATAGCTTTTGAATAAGATGTCTTACACTGAAAAAGGTTGACACTTTTTTGCCACATAAATAACAAATAATTTATGTCAAAAAAGAAACATCGTATGTACAGCGAAACTTTCA
>NZ_JARXWG010000002.1 GCF_029893105.1 Parabacteroides sp. PF5-9
TGAAAGTTTCGCTGTACATACGATGTTTCTTTTTTGACATAAATTATTTGTTATTTATGTGGCAAAAAAGTGTCAACCTTTTTCAGTGTAAGACAGTTTATGCCAAGTATTTGGCAAACTGGTTCTAATTTACCTGAAAAATTGTCATACGACAGTTTTTTTATGATCGAATCCGCTTTTGGCACTCCTTTTGTTAGATCATAACTGGAAAAATGATCGTATTCATTTCGGGCAAATTGTTAATAAATATATAATATAAAAATAATTGATTGATTATGAGCAAACAAGGAAACATTGGTGTAACAAGTGAAAACATCTTCCCTATCATTAAGAAGTTTTTGTATAGTGATCAGGAGATCTTTCTTCGTGAACTGGTTTCGAATGCAGTTGATGCTACTCAGAAGTTGAAAACCCTCTCCTCTGTAGGCGAATTCAAAGGTGAATTGGGTGATTTAACTGTTCATGTAAAATTTGATGATCATACAATTACCATATCGGATCGTGGTATTGGTATGACAGCAGAAGAAATCGATAAATACATTAATCAGATCGCTTTCTCCGGCGCTGAAGAATTTGTCGAAAAATATAAAAATGATGCTGCTTCTATTATCGGTCATTTCGGATTGGGTTTCTATTCTTCGTTTATGGTAGCCAAGCGGGTGGAGATCGTGACCAAGTCGCACAAAGAGGGTGCAGTAGCGATGAGATGGAGTTGCGAAGGTTCCCCGGAATATACCCTTGAAGAGACGGAAAAAACAGATCGTGGGACCGACATTATACTTCATATTGACGATGAAAGCAA
Source organism: Parabacteroides sp. PF5-9 (assembly GCF_029893105.1). Lineage (GTDB taxonomy): Bacteria > Bacteroidota > Bacteroidia > Bacteroidales > Tannerellaceae > JARXWG01. The sequence continues at coordinate 803 of NZ_JARXWG010000002.1, forward strand.
GGATTTTTTAAATAAAGAAAGACTGAATGGTCTGCTTACAAAATATTGTCGTTTCTTGCCTGTTCCCATTGCATTTGGAAAAAAACAGGAATGGAAAGAGGGAAAATATGTAGACAGGGATGAAGATAATATAGTCAATGATACTACGCCGGCATGGGTACGTAAACCGGCTGACATGAAGGATGAAGATTATAAAAAATTCTATCAGGATCTTTATCCGATGAGTGAAGAGCCGCTTTTCTGGATTCATCTGAATGTCGATTATCCGTTTAATTTAACAGGTATATTGTATTTCCCTCGAATAAAAAGTAATCTTGATCTGAATAGAAATAAGATACAGTTGTATTGTAATCAGGTATTTGTTACTGATTCGGTTGAAGGTATTGTGCCCGAATTCCTCACACTTTTGCATGGTGTATTGGATTCACCGGATATTCCTTTAAACGTATCTCGTTCGTATTTACAAAGCGATCAGAATGTTAAAAAAATCTCTTCGCATATCACAAAAAAAGTAGCAGATCGTTTGGAAGAAATTTTTAAAAACGACCGGAAACAGTTTGAGGAGAAATGGGATAGCTTGCGCTTATTCATTCAGTATGGTATGCTTTCGGATGAGAAATTCTATGATCGTGCTGCAAAATTTGCTTTGTTAAAAGATGTGGATGACAACTATTTTACTTTTGAGGAGTATAACACATTAGTCAAAGAAAATCAAACCAATAAAGAGGGCCATTTGATCTATTTATATACAAACAGTAAAGAAGATCAATACAGCTATATTCATGCAGCCAAAGATAAGGGATACAGTGTCTTAATGATGGATGGTCAATTGGATACTCACCTGATCGGTCAATTGGAGCAAAAATTTGAAAAAACACAATTTGTGCGTGTCGATAGTGATACGGTTGATAATCTGATCCGCAAGGATGATGCAGGAAAGGTTGAACTGCTTGAAGATCAGAAAACAGCTTTGCAGGAGATGTTTAAAAGTCAGATGCCGCAAGTGGATAAGGTTGATTTTTATGTCACATTTGAGGCGCTTGGAGAAAAGGCGAATCCGATTATGTTGACACAGAGTGAATATATGCGTCGTATGCGTGAGATGTCGGCGATGCAACCGGGAATGTCATTCTATGGTGAGCTTCCGGATACTTACAACCTGGTGTTGAATACAGATCATTCATTGATTAAAGAAGTGCTTTCCGAAGAGGAGAAAAACTGCAATGAAAAGTTGGCTCCAATACAGGCCGATATCAAAGGTTGGGAAGCGCGTCTAGCTGATCTTCGCGAAGCGCAAAGTAAAAAGAAGGAGGAGGAAATCTCCAGTCAGGAAAAAGAGGATTTATCCGATACGGAGAAAAAGTTAAACGAATTGCGTGATCAACAAAAAAGTATTCTTGCAATGTATGCAGGTACAAATAATATGATCAATCAGTTAATCGATTTAGCGTTGTTGGGCAACGGCATGTTGAAAGGAGAAGCGTTGAGTCGCTTTATTAAACGAAGTGTTCAAATGATCGGAAAATAAAGGGATATCCCCTACTCTATTTAGGGAGCATAAAAATAGGCTGGAATACAAAACTCCAGCCTATTTTCTTGTTATAAAAAAGGAATGATCCATTTTATTTTTTATCCATCTCCTTTAGCTTCTTGATCTTGATTTCAATTTCTTCCCGTTCTTTGATGAGTCGGAGTTCTTCCTGTCCCATTTTTTCTTTACGCATTCTTAATGCATAGGCAATAAGTTCTTCTAAATCGGTAAAAGATAGATGATTAAGGTTGCTTATCATCGTTTTCAACGATGCATCTTTACTTTGTTTTTTAGCTTCTCTTTTTGCACGCATTATTGCTTTTTGCTCTTCTGTCATTTTCTGACCTTTTACTCTTGCCATAATATTATTTAGTTAAATGAAAACTCCTATTTATTAATATAACAATTGTAGCTTTAATTTTGTTTTGGTCGATCTGTTTTTTGAATCAATAAAAACCGTCTAATTTGTTTATATTTGCGCTTATATAAAGGGATGTATATGGTTTTCAATTAATATTAAAAACAGATGAATGATAGCATACAACAAGGAGTAAATCTGCCTCAAAAGGATTATTATGCCCCTATGCATACGGCAGAGCATATTTTAAATCAAACAATGGTTCGAATGTTTGGATGTCCGCGTTCAAAAAACGCACATATCGAACGCAAAAAGAGTAAATGTGATTATCTGTTGACAGACTCTCCTACCCCTGAACAAATGACTGAAATCGAGCATCGTGTGAATGCAATTATAGATCAACATTTGCCGGTAACGGTTGAATTTATGCCGAAAGAAAAAGCCGGGGAAATTGTTGATCTGAGTAAACTGCCGGAAGACGCGAGTGAGACACTTCGGATCGTACACGTTGGAGATTATGACGTCTGTGCTTGTATCGGTGTGCATGTGGAGAATACTTCTGAGATCGGGCATTTCAAAATACTGAGTTATGACTATACAGATGGCAGACTGCGTTTGCGTTTTAAACTAACCGAATAATTTAGAGGAACGAACCACTTGATATACCATTTTTTTGTGTAAGTTTGCAATCGCGCAAAAAAAGCCATTTTAATATCAATTTAATATAATATTATGCAAACGATTGACAATTTCAATTTTGCCGGTAAAAAGGCATTTGTAAGAGTTGACTTCAATGTGCCATTGGATGAAAGTTTCAACATTACCGACGATACGCGTATTCGTGCTGCTCTGCCTACCCTGAAAAAAATTATAGGAGATGGAGGTAGTGTAATTATCGGTTCTCATCTGGGGCGTCCTAAAGGTGTTGAAGAAAAATTTTCATTAAAACATATTTTGGGACATGTTTCCAAATTGTTAGGTGTAGATGTTCAGTTTGCGAACGATTGCGCCGGTGAAGAGGCTGCATCAAAAGCAGCCGCATTACAGCCGGGCGAAGCGCTTTTACTTGAAAATCTTCGTTTTTATGCTGAAGAAGAGGGCAAACCGCGCGGATTAGCAGCAGATGCCACTGACGAAGAGAAAAAAGCGGCCAAAAAAGCATTAAAAGAAAAACAGAAAGAATTTGCAAAGAGATTGGCTTCTTATGCTGATTGTTATGTGAATGATGCATTTGGAACAGCTCATCGGGCGCATGCTTCAACGGCGATCATGGCCGATGATTTTGATGCCGACCATAAGATGTTTGGTTACCTGATGGAAAAAGAGGTTATTGCTGTAGAAAAGGTAATGAAAGATATCAATCGTCCTTTTACGGCAATTATGGGTGGTTCAAAAGTCTCTTCTAAAATTGAGATTATTGAAAACCTGTTGAGTAAGGTAGATAATCTGATTATCACCGGTGGTATGACCTATACATTTACAAAAGCACAGGGAGGAAAAATCGGTAATTCGATTGTTGAAGATGATAAACTCGACCTGGCTTTGGATTTGATAAAAAAGGCAAAAGCAAACAATGTCAATTTAGTGTTGGCTGTGGATGCTAAAATTGCGGATAAATTCAGTAATGAGGCAAATACTAAATTCTGTAAGGTTAGTGAAATTCCTGATGGTTGGGAAGGATTGGATATAGGTCCGGAAACCGAAAAAATCTATGCGGATGTGATTAAAAAATCAAAGACTATCCTTTGGAATGGTCCTACAGGGGTGTTTGAGTTTGAAAACTTTACTCATGGATCACGCTCTGTTGGTGAAGCTATTGTAGAAGCAACTAAGAATGGTGCGTTTTCATTAGTAGGCGGTGGCGACTCGGTCGCTTGTGTCAATAAGTTTGATATGGCAGATAAGGTTTCTTATGTCTCTACAGGCGGAGGTGCTTTGTTGGAAGCTATAGAAGGAAAAACACTTCCAGGTATTGCTGCAGTAAAAGGTGAATCATATTGATTTGATCGCATATGATCTGTTTTAAGAGAGAGACTGTTTGGTTTTCAGGCAGTCTCTCTTCTTTTTTATTCAAGTAAAAGCGGAGCGTATATGCTCTTTTTGCTACCGAAAATATAAAAAATATTAAAAGCCGGAACAAAACGAACAGTTCAATTGTTTTACTTTTTAAACTCGTTAAGAGTTTATGATCATTTAGTGAAAAATACATTTGAAGAGTTTAAAAACACATTTGATACATGAGATCAAAAATTAATCGGTATAAACTTGACGAATAAATCATTAAAAACAAATATAATAAAGGCGTAAAATATGACAAAAAGCGGCAAAGACAAGCGTATATGAGATGGAAATAGAACCCTATTTTCTGAATAATAGACGAAAATGGTGCCGGAAATTGTGTGGTTTACAACTTTATTAATACATTTGTGAGTTGATAGAGTTTGGTTTGATAAAAGTAAAGTGACTTAATGAAGAATTTGGCTTCTGATTATAAGATATTAATCGTTGATGATGTTCCTACGAATGTCATCCTGGTGCAGGCTATTTTAAAGAAAGAAGGTTATACGTTGTTAACCTGTGACAATGGCGCTGAAGCGTTGCGTATTGCACAAGATGAGCATCCTCACTTGATATTGCTGGATATTATGATGCCGGAAATGGATGGTTATGAAGTGTTGCAACGGCTGAAAAGCAATCCTGAAACTAATGATATCACAGTCATTATCATGTCGGCATTAAGCGATATGCAAAGTATTGTGAAAGGATATCAATTGGGAGCTATTGAGTATGTGACTAAACCGTTCCAACGCGAAGAGTTATTGAAACGAGTAGCGCATCGCTATGAGTTATTCAGCATTGAACGTATCAAAGCAGAACTGGAGAACACGATTGAGTCACGGGATACGTTATATTCTGTTATCGCTTATGACTTACGTTCTCCTCTGGGTTCTTTAAAGATGATGAATAATGCGATCTTATCGATGGTCGATAAAGATAAGGTTGGCGGAGATGTCTTTGATATGCTCCAGATGATCAACAAAACATCTGAAGAAATATTCCTTTTATTGGATAACCTATTGAAATGGACTAAAAACAGACTAAAAAAACAACATGTCTACAAGCAGGAAACGGACATTAATACGATTATATCGAAATCGGTCGACGTATATGTACCTATCATGCAACAAAAAGGCATTAAACTGACTCAGGAAGGTCTGGATAAGGAAATTGTGGGTGCAATAGATATTGAGATGCTGAAAACAATTATTCGGAATCTACTCTCAAATGCGATGAAATTCAGTTTTGAAGGAGGCGAAGTCGTTGTCAGTTCAAAAGTAGATGGTGATTTTATTGTAGTGAGTGTTAAAGACTCCGGTAAAGGCATAAAAGCAGAAGATCAGTCTAAATTGCTACAAGCAGATAGCCATTTTACCACTTACGGTACAAATAATGAAAAAGGATCTGGATTAGGTCTGTTACTTAGTAAGGATTATATCGAATCGCATGAAGGTGAAATTTGGTTCGATTCGGAAGAAGGAAAAGGATCTACATTCTATTTCTCTTTAAAAATAGGTGATTAAGAAAATCTATCAGATATAAAACCAGAAACCCTCCCCTAATCAGGAGGGTTTTCGTTTTTTAAATAAGCCGTTTCGACTTTACTCAATCGGTTTTTTAAGCGTTCGGCTTCGCTTTTACGAATACGAAGAATCATTTCGCAATTCATATCAAATTGTTGGGAGACGATAACCGGATTATCTTCTTTTACAATACGCATAATCCCGTTTAAATAAGGATATTCGAACACGACTGTGATCTCTTCATCAACAGTCAGCTCTTCTATCTCCGCAGCAGCAATAGCTTCTGCAGCAGCACTACGATAGGCGACAATCAAACCACTTGTTCCCAGTTCGATTCCTCCAAAATAGCGGATAACAAGAATCAATATATCAGTCAGTTCGTTGGAGTTAATTTGTCCCAGGATCGGTTTTCCTGCTGTCGATGATGGCTCACCGTCATCGTTTGCCCTGAAGGTGGTACGTTCAGGGCCTAACATATATGCCCAGCAAACATGGCGGGCGTCGTAATACTGTTTTCTGTATTTCTCGAGTTCTGCTTTAACCTCTTCAACTGTTTTAACAGGAATGGCATAGGCAATAAAACGACTACGTTTTTCGGTATAATAACCTTCAGCTATAGCTTTGATTGTCTTGTAACTATCATCTGTCATTAATCTGGTATTTTTGTTTTACTCACCTCTTCCCGGTAGGCTTTGAAGTCTTTCATTATTTCTTCTATTTCTTCGATAAAATACGGGTTCTTCACTTTTTGTCTGACCTCTTTGTAATAGGTCTCAATAGCGGCTAAAGCACATATGTCTTGTCCGCGCAGCACAAAATACGGTTCATCTTTTTCGATGCACTGTTTAATCATCTGAATAGGATTCTTCATCTCTCTTTTTTTGAACAAAATTATAAATTTATCGCCTAACCCGCCCCCTAATACAACCTTATTTGAAGGTGCAATTGTTTTAATATTTCATTTTTAAACAATTATCGGCTCAGAATAACCGTTTAAACAGCAAAAAGTCAGTAAAAATGAAGCAAAAGTCATTAAAAAATTGTTTTTTTGTATACAAAATCGTTTTAAGAGATATAGCTTTATTAAAATATGCGTACTTCAGCACTTCAAGATCTTTATTTACAGCGACCTGTGACCATGATGGTTCTCATTTGTATGATATCCGTTCTTCCATGGATCTGTTTAGGTGATTTTTCAACTAAGGGTGAACCTCGTGAGGCTGCTGTTGCCATATCAATGTTAGATAGTGGAAACTGGATTTTACCGCAGACCTATGCCGATGAGTTTGCATATAAACCTCCAATGGCTCATTGGCTGATGGCCATTTTCTCTTACCCTCAGGGATATGTTTCCGAATTCACATCACGTCTGCCCTCTGCTTTGGCAATTATTCTTCTGATAGGATTTACATTGGTTTTTATTGGAAGGAGGACTGCCAAATTTCAGGAAGCGTTTATTGCAGCTTTGTTATTAGTCACCTGTATTGAAATTCATCGTGCCGGCATGACGACACGGGTTGATATGTTGTTGACTACTTTTATTGTTTTAGGTCTGTTTCAACTCTATCGATGGGAAAATATGTTGGAATTAAAGGGACTGCCTGTCATGATTCCACTTCTTTTTGGTTGTGCCATATTAACCAAAGGCCCTGTGGGAATAATTCTTCCGCAGTTTATTTTTGCTGTTTATCTATTTTTATTAAAGAAATATCGTCTACAGACTATTTTCAAAGCAATCCTTTATATCGGTGTTTCATCGTTGTTTTTGCCGCTATTATGGTATATAGCGGCCTATAAACAAGGAGGAGAAGATTTTCTGAATGTTGTCCTGGCTGAGAATTTCGGTCGTTTTTTCCGGATCGAGTCTATAGATATTGACTATAACTTAGGTCATGAAAATGGAGCATGGTACAATATTATGACATTGATTGCCGGTTTTATGCCGTGGACAATTCTGTTTTTCTTTTCCCTGTTTGGAATGAAATTTAAAAAACCGACGAAATCGATCAAAGAAATCCTGAAAAATAGCTGGCAACGAATACTCTCATTAGAAAAAGTAAAACTGTTTAGTCTGGTCGCATTGGTTTGTATCCTCTTTTTCTATTCCATACCATCCAGTAAACGCAGTGTTTATCTGATGCCAGCCTATCCGTTTATTGCGTTATTTCTGGCTCAGTTTACCCTTTATCTCACCGAATACCGGACAAAGGTCACACGTGTGTTTGCCGGTTTTATATCCTCTTTAATCATCATCGTACTGATCAGTGTATCTCTTACAATGATAGGAGTTATTGATCCGGTAAATATGACCAGTCAATTTACAGACGATTCGGTAACGATAGCCACAGTCGATGCTGTTTCCGCTATGTTTACATCTCCGGATTTTATAACCATATTCATATTGATGGTCACATTGGTGGTTTTAGCTACGGTTTTATATCAGATGTTTAAGAAGATTAATATCAAAATATTATATGCAACTATCGCGCTCGCTTTTTGTGTCAATCTCATTACCGACGGTATTGTGATGCGTGGTGTTCGTCAATGCCAATCTTCTCGTCCTTTTGCCGAGCGGATCAAGGAAGAATACCCATTGGATAGCAAAAATATGTTTGTGATGAATAACCTGAAAGAATACCGAAATTTATATGGACTAAATTTCTATATGGGAAACAAGTTTCATGATTTCGCCGATGTGCAACCTTCGGAAGGTTATTTTTTAGCGTCTGAGATCGACATGGGAAAGGTGATGAAAAAATATGAAGGCCAATATACGTTCCGTATATTGACCTCCACTGAAAATAAAATAGACGAAATTCACGATAAAATCGTATTGAGTAGTTTTACTCGTAATCAGTAAATTATTTCAATTCTTTTATCTTTATATTTCTGAAAGCAACTTCATCCCCGTGATCTTGCAATAACAAGTGACCCACGGGTGCTTCCCCGAAAAGTCCGGCTTCATTGTATGCTGCAGCAACATATTTGCTCCCTTTAACCAGTTCACGGAATTCATCACTTCCTCTTTCATATTCAAGTACTTTCAATCCATTCAGCCAATGCTCCACATGGTTGTTGGGAAATACTTTGACGACAGCTGTGTTCCACGCTCCTATTCCATTGAAAGAGATATTTTCACTGGCTTTCAGGTCGTATAAACTGCCGAGTGTACGGCTTCCCGGGAAGGTAGTATACAATTTGGCATCCGGATGAACAGCGTCATCCAATATCTGAAATTCCAGACCGAAAGCAGACCCTTTTTGTTTCTCTTTTTCTGTTACAAAATATTTGATACCGCTATTCGCCCCAGTGGTTATTTTAAAATCAACACTGAATTCAAACGCATTATATTCACCAACAGTGACGATGTCTCCACCATTTGTAGACTCGCTGCCATCAGACTTCAACACAATCAATTGTCCGTCTTCCACTTTCCATCCATGTGTCGGAAAAGCATCTAAATGTGCTCCTCGCCAACCGGTTGTTGTTTTTCCGTCGAAGAGAAGGATCCAACCTTCCGCTTTTTCTTGTTCGGTCAGTTGATTAATGATTGGAGACAGATTGGCCGATGACTCCTGAATAACAGGTTTTTCATCCGAAGGCGACGTTTTTTTACCACCACAACTACAAAACAAGGCTAATGAGATAGCCAGAGATACTGGTAATACTTTCATATAATTTGAATTTAGATATTTGTTATTTGATGTGTTCGCGCACAAAGGTAGAAAAAAATCAGAATAAACAAGAGTCAGACTGTTTCTAATATTTACTTTCTATCTTTGCAACTCCATATAAAAAACAAGGAATAAATGACACTTATGAAAACAGCTCTTTTTGATTTTGATGGGGTTATAGTGGATACAGAACCTATATATGATCTGTTTTGGAACGAAGCCGCCCAACGGTACAATCTGGGTATCGATAATTTTGCAGAACTAATCAAAGGGACTACCCTGCCCTATTTATTAGAGACTTATTTTTCGAAATATCCGAAAGAGATTCAACAAAAAGTGTGTCACGAAGCTACAACATTTGAGAGTAAGATGGATCTTCCCCCTATGCCTGGTTCTATTGAATTTCTTCGCCTTCTTAAAGATCAAAAAGTGAGAATGGGATTAGTCACCAGTTCCGATCTGGCGAAAGTGAATCGCGCAATAGAGATGTATCAGTTAGAAGATCTATTTGACACAATCGTGACAGCAGACCGGATCACTAAAGGAAAACCAGACCCGATGTGTTATTTATTGGCTGCATCTGATTTAGCTGTTTCACCGCCGGACTGTCTGGTGTTTGAAGACTCTTTTGCAGGGATACAGGCCGGAACAGCCGCAGGGATGCGGGTGATTGGTTTGAGTACAACGAACTCACCAGAATCGTTGAAAGATAAAGTATACAAAGTTATTCCCAACTTTTCGGAAGTCAGCTTTGATGATTTCCTTCAATGGTAAATGCGAGTCACCGAGTCGTTTTATTCACAGTATCGATCGATTTATTTGTATCATTACGCATACTTTTTTGTTAGAGGTACGTCTAAAATATTTTAGACGTACCTCTAAACGGATTTACACCTACCTCTAAATGGATTTACACCTACCTCTAAATGGATTTAGACGTACCTCTAACAAAAAACAGAGGTACGTCTGACAGAAAATAGATTTGGATACTTCGAAAAACACTTCATAGCAATGCAAAAAAGAGTCTGGGGGAAGCCCGGAGAGTAATTTTCTCAATAAAAAGACTCCCGGATAACAGCTATCCGGGAGTCTTCAACCTTTTATTTTGATATGTAGAGTGCGTTGTTAGAAGCGATATCCAACCCGCATGCCGATCATCGGTTGGCTAAAGTCTTTTAATATAAGATATTTAACTTCAAATCCCAGGCTGATCTCTTTCGTTGCATAGAATTCACCACCCAGACCGATATTTCCTCCGAAACGGTTAAACGTTTTACTCCAGCCAGCTGCCGAAGTACGCCAGAACGACAGGTCGAAACCGGCTAATGGGTAAAAACTAAATTCATCGGTTATCGGAAAAACGTATTGGGCATTCAGATCAATCGCCCAAGCACTTAAATGATCATTTTTTACAAAATGTGTAATAGAGGGTGTGAAACGAATTTCATCGGTGAAATTATAACGGTAATCTATGCCGATGGTAAAATGATTGATACTATCAAAACCTCCACCGATCGTTAGTCCGAAAGAAGAATCACCTTCTTTTGTCTGCGCCATAGTTCCCAAGCTGATCACAGCCATCATCATCAATAGTGCTAATTTTTTCATGATTCAATTTGTTATACTGTTTAACATTAAATACTTATTTAACCTTCAATCGATCACCGGCACTTCTTACGATACTCCGGTAATACTCTTCGTCATATCCGGGAAAACTCGGATAAGCGGAAAGGCCATATCCGTTTTGTTTGAACTGTCCGTTTTCTTCTTTCTTGACATTGCCATCAATGTATTTGACAATCAGGTATTCTCCCAATTTCTTCCAACGAGCAGTAGCGTCGTCGGCGGTTGTCGTACTGAACCAGGTCAGGAATTTCCTTGCTTCATCCGGGTTTTTACTGTATAATTCCAAAGCGGCCTTATCAATTGCCGGTAAAACATCTTGAAAACCATTTTCCAATTCCTGTTGTACCTTACGGATATCTTCGATCATAAAGCTGTATTTATGATAAGCCATATTAGCCACCCAGTTATGAATCCAGAAAGCAGCTGTCCAGGAGAAAGTCATCATATCGCCATTTCCTACACGGAAACATTCAGGAGAATCCAGGATCGAACAGTAAAGTGGTGCAAAAACGGCCATATCGGCATCGTCGGCCCCAAACCAAAGTACTCCGCCGATTGCATCAGGAAGCCAATTACGCATTTGAGGAACAATCACAAAACCGGTTTGTTGTGTAGCGATTGCCCGTTCATTGATATAGGTTTCTCCATCGACCTTAAACTCCATCGGACGCCAACGATAGGGTACTTTATAAGGACCGGCTCCGGCATCTTTTGACATATCCAGATCTGTTCCTTCATAATGATCGCGCATGCAATTTTGAACATCCTGAACGGATAGTTTACGATTAGGTTTAATATACAGCGGCATTGGCTCTTTCGAAGCATCTCCTTTGATAAAATCGGCATATTTCTCCATCGACTGATCATATTTGCGGAAAAAAGACCATACTCTGGCTTCACATGCTCGTAATGCACTGAAATCGTATGGACAATAGGCTTTAGCAAAACTAAACTCTTCATCTTTACCTTTGAAATAACCTTTCTCACGAGCCAGTGAAACAACATCGGGCGAGTAGATACAGTTTTCTTTATCATTGAATGGGATCTGCTGAATACGAGCTTGGTTGGCATGCGCCGAGATACAATCATCAGGGATGCGGATGGCAACCCATACGGCTCCTTTTTTACCAGGTCCTTTACCGACCAGTTCCATCACCCACGCTTCATTCTTATCTGCAATAGAGAACGATTCTCCTCCACTGCAATACCCATGTTCAGCCACAAGATCAGTCATCACTTTAATGGCTTCTCTTGCTGATTTAGAACGTTGGAGAGCAATATAAATCAAGCTGCCGTAATCAATAATACCGGTTGTATCAACCAACTCTTCACGTCCGCCCCAGGTACTTTCGGTGATCGCCACCTGATATTCATTCATATTTCCGATGACGGAATAGGTTTTTTCGACTTGTGGAATCTGTCCCAGAGGTTTTCCGGTATCCCACTCCGTAACCTGAAGCATCGAGCCTTTAGGCCAGGTTGCTGCAGGCCAACGATAAAGTTCGCCGTACAAGGAATGTGAATCGGCAGAGTAACTGATCATCACAGAACCGTCTGTCGAGGCATTTTTTCCAACTAATAAACCAGTACAAGCCATCGCTCTTGTTCCGGCAAACATTGTTACAAAGGCAACAAATAGTAGTCCATACTTTTTCATATACAATCGTCTTTTTCATTGTTTTGACAGATGCAAAAGTAATGAATTATTAGAACGGTTAGTCTGTATTAAATGAATAAAAAAGAAATAGACCAAACTATTGTAAATACGAACCAAAACAACTATTTTTGTAACTTCATAGTTAAGGTTTTGGTTAAATGTGGGAGGGACAGCTTGTGAAAGCCGTCCCTCCTTTTTATAAATTATAGAGATAACTGATTTCCTGCTTCCACAACGCTTCATCCGGGGTTTCCAATATTAATGGCATTTCATCGAAACGGTCGTCTTCAATCAACATTTGAAACAAAAGGTTACCCATAACTCCTTTGCCAATACTATCGTGTCGGTCTACATGCGTTGCAACCTCTTTTTTAGAATCATTCAGATGCATCCCCATCAGATACTTAAACCCGACAATTTTATCGAACGCGTCAAATGTTTGTTTGTAACCGTTTGCTGTTCGGATCTCATAACCGGCCGCCAATGTATGGGCTGTATCAAGACAGACCCCTACTCTACTTTTATCTTCTACTTTATCAATGATATAAGCCAGGTGTTCAAACCGGTATCCCATATTGCTTCCTTGTCCTGCCATATTTTCTATAACAGCCGAAACACCTTTTGTCTGATCAAGTACCCAGTTTATCGATTCGGCAATCCGGTCAAGACAGGCCTCTTCAGATATTTTATTGAGGTGGCTGCCGGGATGAAAGTTAAGTCGGTCTAATCCTAATTGTTCGCATCGCCTTATTTCATCCAGAAACGCATTCCGGGACTTTTGCAACCCTTCCTGATCCGGATGACCCAGATTGATTAAGAATCCATCATGCGGAAGAATCTGTTTAGGCGTATATCCATACTCCTCACAACGCGCTTTGAATAATTGAATACTCTTTTCGGTTAATGGACTGGATACCCATTGCCGTTGGTTTTTGGTGAATAAAGCAAACGCTTTTGCACCGATTTCATACGCATTCACGGGGGCGTTTTCGACTCCCCCGGATGCACTGACATGTGCTCCTATATATTTCATATTCATCTGATTTAGAAAACAAACATACATATAAAAAATGATTATGTTGTTTTTTGAACGTAATGTAGACAGCGCGAATTGTCTATTTCTGATTAATTGCTATCTTTGGTTGCATAACACTAAAACGTAATGAATATGTTTGCCAAAGAGACTTATATCGCTCGACGAGCGAAACTTAAACAAACGCTGGGATCAGGTTTATTATTGTTCCTTGGAAATGACGAATCAGGCATGAATTATGCCGATAATACCTATCATTTTCGTCAGGATTCTACTTTTTTATATTTCTTCGGCCTTCCTTATGCCGGATTATCAGCTATTATAGATATCGACAATAATCGGGAGATCATCTTTGGAGATGAGTTGACGATTGATGCGATTGTGTGGATGGGTACGCAACCTACGCTGAAAGAGAAAAGTGAATTGGCCGGTATTACCGAGGTGCTCCCCTTTAAAGAAATAGAAAATTACCTGAAGGCTGCCCAAACTAAAAAGCAAACGATCCATTATCTGCCGACATACCGCGCCGAACATCAGGTCAAATTGCAGAACTGGTTAGGCATATATCCAGGAACGGAAAAACCATCCGTCCCGTTTATTATGGGGGTGGTAAATCAGCGTAATTATAAGAGTGATGAAGAAATTGCAGAGATAGAGAAAGCCTGTCAGGTAACAGCAGATATGCATCTGACGGCAATGCGTATGGTTCGTCCGGGTATCCGTGAATCAGAGGTGGCCGCTGCTGTTGCTCAGGTGGCTTATGCGCACGACTATCAACTTTCATTTCCTATCATCGCAACAATTAATGGACAAACATTGCATAACCACTATCATGGCAATAGGATAAAAAGCGGCGATATGTTGTTGTTAGACGCTGGTGCTGAAACAGAAATGGGTTATGCGGGTGATATGTCCTCTACAATCCCTGCCGATTCAAAATTCACGACCCGCCAGAAGGATATCTATGATATCGCTGTTGCTTCGCATGAAGCAGCAGTAGCCGCACTTAAACCGGGAGTATTATTCGAGGATGTGTATGACCTGTCTGCAAAAGTCGTTATGGAAGGATTGAAAGATCTTGGTTTTGTAAAAGGAGATGCAATGGAAGCGGTAAAAGCCGGTGCCCATGCTTTATTTTATCCTTGTGGACTCGGACATATGATGGGTTTGGATGTGCATGATATGGAGAATCTGGGCGAAGTATACGTGGGGTATGATGGACGTGCCAAGAGTACGCAGTTCGGGCGTAAATCACTTCGTTTGGGACGTAAATTGGAACCGGGATTTGTACATACCATTGAGCCGGGTATCTATTTTATTCCGGAATTGATTGATCTATGGCACGGGCAACACAAATTTGAAGAATTCATTAATTATGATAAAGTTGCCACATATAAAGATTTCAGTGGTATACGTAATGAAGAAGATTATTTGATTACCGAAACCGGTGCGCGTTTGTTAGGCAAGAAAATTCCTATTCATACGGAAGAGGTAGAAGCGATACATTGTTGAATCAGTTTTTCCGACTAATAAATATAAAAAATGGCTACTCGGAAAGGATAGCCATTTTTTATATGATAGAATACTTATTTTAAACCTCTGTTTTTAAGCAACGGTTCAGTATTCGGCTCTTTGCCTCTGAAGTTTACATACATCATCATCGCATCATCTATACCTCCAGGAGTAAGTACATAAGTACGGAATTTTGCCGCTACTTCCTGATTGAAAATATCTCCGGTTTCAACA
Source organism: Parabacteroides sp. PF5-9 (assembly GCF_029893105.1). Classification (GTDB taxonomy): domain Bacteria; phylum Bacteroidota; class Bacteroidia; order Bacteroidales; family Tannerellaceae; genus JARXWG01. The sequence goes on from NZ_JARXWG010000002.1 coordinate 16,009, forward strand.
AAGGCCTGATAAGCATCTGAATCTAATACTTCAGACCAGATATAACTATAGTATCCGGCTGTATACCCTCCTCCCATTGTATGGTTGAAATAAGGGGTACGATAGCGGGATGGTATCTGTTTCAATAGGCCACGGTCTCCCAACACTTTATTTTCAAAAGTCATTACCTCAAAATTATCAGGGATTTGTTTTAGTATATGATAATCCATATCCAGATAAGAAGCTGCCAGATATTCCGTTGTAGCGAAGCCCTGTCCGTATTTACCGCTCTTATCCAATTTTTCGATGAGTTCGTTTGGAATAATTTCTCCGGTTTGGTAATGTTTGGCATATACTTTCAGCAATTCCGGTTCAAATACCCAATGCTCCATAACCTGAGAAGGTAATTCAACGAAGTCGCGCGGAACTCCACCAATACCGTAATAATGTACATCACGGAAAAGACTATGCAGACCATGTCCGAATTCATGGAATAAAGTAGAGGCTTCATCCGCACTTAATAATGCAGGTTGTCCTGGTGCTGGTTGGGTAAAATTACATACGATAGTGACAACCGGTGCTACACGTTTTCCGTTTTCATACGTTTGACTGCGATAACCGCCACACCATGCACCGCCTCTTTTACTTGCACGCGGGAAGAAGTCCATATATAATACACCTAAGTGTGTTCCGTCTTTATCTTTACATTCATAAGCTTCAGCATCCGCATGAGGCAATGGTATATTCTTTATCGGAGTAAATGTAATACCATAAAGTTTGTTTGCCAGTAAGAATGCTCCATCACGCACATTGTCTAACTTCAAATAAGGTCTGACTTCATTTTCATCCAGATTAAATTTTGCTTTTTTAGCCTTTTCAAAATAATAACGCCAATCCCAGCCGGCTGCTTCAAAGTTGTTACCTTCTTTTGCAATTTCAGCCTGAATATCTTTTAATTCATCTTTTGCTTTAGCTAATGCCGGAGTCCACAGTTCATCCAAGAGATTATACACATTCTTTGCATTTTTGGCCATACGTTCCTCTAAAACAAAAGATGCATAATCGTCATACCCCATTAACTGTGCCTTTTCCAAACGTTTTGTTACCAGTTTTTTAACGACTTCTTTATTATCTTCACTATTACCGTTATTTCCCCGGTTTATATACCCATTGAAAATCTTTTCACGTAACTCACGTTTATCCGAGTATTGCAAGAAAGGCATTACACTTGGATTGTGTAAGGTAAACAACCATTTCCCTTCCAAACCAGCAGCTTTAGCCGCTTCCGAAGCTGTAGCAATAAGGTTCTCTGGTAATCCGGAAAGATCTTCCTGTTTGTCAATAATCAGTTGAAAAGCATTTGTTTCTTTCAGCATATTCTGACCAAAAGTGAGTTGAAGCATTGCCAGTTCACTATTCAATTCACGTAATTTAGCTTGCTTATCTGCTGGTAAATTCGCTCCGCCACGCACAAACCCTTTATATGTTTCTTCCAGTAATTTGGTCTGTTCTTTATCTAATGCAAGTTGCTCTTTCTTATCATAGACGGCTTTGACCCGTGTAAACAACACTGGGTTCAAGCGAATATCATCACTATGTTTGGAGAAAAGCGGTGACATTTCACGGCTTAAAGCTTCCATTTCACTATTGGTATCGGCACTGTTTTGCCCACTGAAAACGATTCTGGCTTTAGTCAACAATTGCCCACTTTGATCTAAAGCAACAATCGTATTTTCAAAAGTCGGTTCTTCTGAATTATTACAGATCGCTTCAATATCTTTTTTCTCTTCCTCCATCCCCTGTAAAAAGGCAGGTTTGTAATGTTCCAGTTTGATTTGATCAAAAGGAGGAACTCCAAACGGAGTCGTGTATTCCGTCATAAACGGATTTCCTGAATCATCGTTATTAGTCTTTGTTCCCGAGGAACCACAGGCGTTTAACAGAACGGTTAGCCCAGCTACCATAATCATTTGTTTCATTCTTGTGTAAATATTAAAATTAGATTTGTTGCAAATATAGTGAAAACCAGATAAGGAATGATATAACTTCTTTGAACATTTTTATTTACATCTACTTTGGAGAATACGCCGTGACATAATTCCAGGGCAAGCTTGATTCTGTATTCAGCTTTCACTATATTTGTTTGTAGAATCACTTTAAATATTTGACAGATGAACAGGATATGCACTCTTTTCAAGATAAAATACCCTATTATTCAAGGAGGAATGGTTTGGTGTAGCGGTTGGCGACTGGCATCCGCAGTAAGTAATGCCGGAGGTTTGGGACTTCTGGGAGCAGGTTCGATGCATCCTGAGACCCTGAGAGAACATATACAAAAGTGTAAATCAGCTACCAACAAGCCTTTTGGTGTAAATGTGCCATTAATGTATCCGGATATAGATCAATTGATGCAGATTATCGTCGAAGAAAAAGTACCGATCATCTTTACATCAGCAGGAAATCCAAAGACATGGACTTCTTATTTAAAATCAAACGGTATATCTGTTGCACACGTAGTTAGTAGTTCCAAATTCGCATCAAAATGTGAAGAGGCCGGTGTCGATGCAATAGTAGCTGAAGGTTTTGAGGCGGGGGGGCATAACGGTAGAGAAGAAACAACAACTTTGTGTCTGATTCCTGCAGTGCGTCGTGTAACGACTCTTCCTTTATTAGCTGCCGGAGGTATTGGTACGGGTGAAGCGATCATGGCTGCTATGGCGTTAGGTGCTGACGGTGTACAGATAGGAACGCGCTTTGCTCTATCCGAAGAGAGTTCGGCACATCTTAACTTCAAGCAACTGGCTTTGAATTTGAATGAAGGTGACACCAAATTATTATTAAAAAAACTATCTCCTACCCGATTGATAAATAGCAAGTTTTCAACTTTAATTGAAGAGGCCGAATCTCGTGGCGCTTCTACTGAGGAATTGCGGGAATTATTAGGTCGCGGTCGTGCCAAAAAAGGTATTTTTGAAGGAAATCTGGAGGAAGGAGAACTGGAAATAGGACAGGTTTCCTCTCTTTTCCGCAAAATAGAGTCGGTTGATGAGATTATGCGGGATTTAATCGAAGGATATCATTTAATCCGGCAAAAGATACAGGACGATCGTCTATTTCCTCCGGCCTGATATTATATTTTTAGACGAATCCTCATTTTCATCAATATCCAGGCTATCCCAATGATCAGTAATGAGAAAACGAATGACTTGGCTAGTCCCGGTATGCCGGACTGAAGCCAGTCGGGATATTGTATATCCAATAATTCCTGAACACTATACCACGCATAAGGGATAATATAACAGGTTAATGTGACTGTTCCCGCCGGTTTGATAAGATTAAACCAGTGACTTCTTCCTTTCACATCTGTCAGGTGATAGACGAATGCAAAAAGCGGAAAAAACAGGGCACAACAATAGAACAGCCAGGTTGGGGTTGCCTGTATCTTGGATATAATCCAATACTGATGTGCATAGATTGCTGCCGCCAGCATAACAATACCGATACAACTCATAATCAGATAAAAACGTCTCGGATTATACCTGTCGGCAAATCGCTGCATCAATAAAGATGCCCATATACCCGCCATACCAAAGGTATGGAGAGTAGCTTCGCTGGGTATATATGATGTAAATTTCCATTGATCAAATGTGCCTGTTTCGGAGAGAATGGAGCATCCGATCAAAACGATCAACATAAGTGTATTCAAAAAGAGATTTTTCTGTGTAAACAAATAAATAACGGCACAGACCAGATAAGTCCAACCAATCAATCCCAAAATCCCCCACCATTGCGGTGAAAACAACATACCGTTTCTCCCTTTATAAATATAGAACAGATAAACCAGGATCGCTATTCCGATCATTTTCATAACCAAAATCAAGTATTTTTTCCAACCTTTTACCGAAGGGTATACACTCCAGACAAGAAAAAATCCCAATACCATCAATAGCGAAAAGTAAGGCATAGACATCCCTGTAGCCAACGGATCGATTGTATCCCTGTTTACCGTAAACACTCCCATCACCAATAATGCGATTGTTCGTGCAAGTATATGTGCTCCGACCTGTGGGTAAGTATCGCCTTTCTTCAATCTGTTTTCAATGGCAAATGGGATAGCCATACCCATCGCAAATAGAAAACCGGGAAATATCGTATCGGAAAAACCGAGCATATCTTCATTGGCGGTAGCATGCAGTAACCAGTGAGGGATATTTTTCAATCCGGGGATATCATTGACAAAAAGCATCAGGAACATCGTTAGAGCCCGAAAGATATCCAATGCTTCTATCCGACCTGACCTATTGGAGCGCATGTATGTGGTTCGCATGTGAAATTGTGTTTAACGATTGTACCCCAGGTTTTTATACCTGGGGTTATTTATCTGTTTATCTGATCGGAATATACTGGACAAAAGCTTCTATGGCTTCATAAGAGGCTAATCCCAGTTCTTTATACAATTCGGCAGTCGCCCTGTTTCTGTCTTCGGCGCGTTGCCAGAATAAACGTTCATCGTCACCAAGGAAAGGAGCACTTTCCATCTGTGATTGATGTTTAAGGATGGCATTTCGTTTCAGGCGCAATTCTTCCGGACTGATCGGCACAGCCATTTCGATATGGTCCATTTCCCATTCGGCCCATGCTCCGCGATACATCCATACCCGGCAGTTTTTCATCCACGCTTCGTCTTTTATCATATCTATAGCAGCCAAGATAGCATCCAGGCAGACTTTATGTGTGCCATGAGGGTCAGCCAGGTCGCCGGCCACAAACATCTGATCCGGTTTTATTTCATTCAACAGATCAAGGATAATAGCTATATCCGCTTTGGACAAAGGCTTTTTTTGCACCATGCCTGTTTCATAAAACGGCAAATCGAGGAAGCGAATATGATCTTCTTTTGTGATACCGGCATATCTTGCTCCGTGCCGTGCCTCTTCCCGACGGATTGTACCTTTCATAAACAGTACATCCTGACGCTCGGGCTGACCGTCATCTATTTTATCAAACCGCAGATATTGAATAATCTCTTCTGCTTTATTTTTTATACTGTTATCGTTGGGACTGTATCTATCGCTAACATCCCGAAGGTATTCACAATAGCGAACCACCTCTTCGTCTCCTACCGCAATATTCCCGGATGTCTGATAGGCCACATATACATCATGATGTTGATCGCATAACCGGCGGAATGTTCCTCCCATTGAGATCACATCATCATCCGGATGCGGACTGAAGACAATCACTTTTTTGGGATAAGGCGTTGCACGTTCCGGACGATTGGAGTCGTCTGCATTCGGCTTTCCTCCCGGCCATCCGGTGATTGTATGTTGTATATCGTTGAATATTTTGATATTCACATTATAAGCAGAGCCATAAAGAGCCAATAACTCACCCAGACCATGTTCGCTGTAATCTTTGTTGGTCAACTTCAAGATCGGTTTACCTGTTAGTTGACAAAGCCACACGATAGCTCTTCGAATCAGTTTATTATCCCATTCGCAACTGGTCACCAACCAGGGGTGGCTGATACGTGTCAGTTCATAACCGGCCGACAAATCAATAACGACGCTGGCATTCGGGTGATTCTGCAGGAAGGAGGAAGGGATTTGATCAGATACTTTATCTTCAACCGTCTTATAAATAATATTCGCTTTACTTTCCCCCCAAGCCATCAGAATCACCTGGCGGGCTTTCATCATCGTGGAGATACCCATGGCAATAACACCAGCCGGAACACTGTCGACAGAAGGGAAAGTGCGTGAAGCCTCTTTGCGTGCAGCACCTTCCAGCAGAACCAGACGTGTACGGGATGAAATGGTAGTCCCTGCCGCATTAAACATGATATTACTGGTCTCTCCCACTCCCATCAGCATAACGTCTATCCCTCCTACTCTGTCGATCATCTCTTCGTATTGGATACAGAAATCCAAAATCGTATCTTTCGGCATAAATCCGTCAGGGGCATATATATTTTCGGGATGGATATCGATATGATCTAAAAATTCACTTTTCAGTTGGGCTAAATTCCCGGAAGAAATGATGGTCAGTGGGTAAAATTCATACTCAACAAACACAATCACATTGCTAAAACTGAGCGCTTCTTCTTTGTGCATCCGGATAAGTTCCTGATACACATCGAGCGGAGAACGCCCTCCCGGCAGAGCCATCACAAATTTTTGTCCGGCTTCCTGCTTTTTCCGAATCTGTTTGGCAATACCCTCTGCAATCGCATTGGAGCCTTCATGAATCGATTCGTAAATAGATGTCGGAATTTTTTCAAGTCGTGTTAAAACAGAATGTTCAAATGCATTTTCAGGACGATAATACCTCACAGGTATACGTGTCAACGTAATTTGTGAACTAAGGTTCGTTTTCATTTCTTTCGTTTTTTATAGTATTTCAAATCAGTGTAGCAAAGATACATAATTCTGTTGATCTATGATTCTTTGTTTACAAAACAATCCAACTCCATTGTCAGTTCAGTCCACTGATCCATCACGGCGGATAATTTCTCTTTTAATTCGGAATATTGGGCATATAGTGACGGATCGGCCGCCCCTTCGGGGGTTGCCAGTTGCACTTCAACAGAAGCGATATTCAGTTCAAGTTGATTTATTCTTTCTTCTACATCGGCGATCGCTTTTTCTATTTTTTTTATGACCCGGTTTTGCTCTTTTCGGGCTTCATACGACAACTTGTTTTGTGATTGAGCCAATGTCTCTTCCTCTATCACATTCGATAAAGAGGGATTCTTGGGAATACTACGTTCTAATTCACGCAGGTTATCCATTTTTTTCCGTTCCAGAAACTCATAGATCCCTCCCAGATGTTCAATCACCCGTTGATTACCGAATTCATAGACTTTATCGACCAACCCGTCCAGAAATTCACGGTCGTGCGATACCAGGATAACCGTTCCGTCAAATTCACGCAACGCATTTTTCAATACATCTTTGGAACGCATATCCAAATGGTTGGTCGGTTCGTCCAGAATAAGCAGATTAACCGGTTCCAATAATAAACGTATCATAGCTAACCGGCTGCGTTCGCCTCCGGAGAGTACTTTCACTTTCTTATCCGAAGCCTCTCCTCCAAACATAAACGCACCCAGAATGTCTCGTATCTTTGTGCGGATATCTCCCTGAGCCACATAATCGATGGTATCGAATACCGTGAGATTTTCGTCCAACAACTGCGCCTGGTTTTGAGCGAAATAACCGATTTTCACGTTGTGGCCTAACTGGAGTTTCCCGGTGTATTCAATCTCATCCATAATACATTTGACCAAAGTGGTTTTCCCTTCACCGTTTTTTCCGACGAAAGCGACTTTATCTCCCCGGTTAATTGTGAGGGTCACCTGATCAAATACGATATGATTATCATACTTTTTTCCTACATTTTCGGCAATAACCGGATAGGAACCGGATCGCGGGGCCGGCGGGAATTTCAGACTTAACTTAGCGTTGTCGACATCATCAATTTCAATCCGTTCAACTTTATCCAGCTGTTTGATGCGCGATTGCACCTGTACAGCTTTAGTCGCCTTATACCGGAAACGTTCAATAAACGCTTCGGTATCTGCTAATTTCTTTTGCTGGTTTTCATAGGCTCTTAATTGTTGTTCGCGTCGCTCCTGCCGTAAAACCACATAATCGGAATATTTGACCTTATAATCATAGATCTTACCCAGTTCGATCTCAATCGTCCGGAAAGTCGTATTATCAATAAATGCCCGGTCGTGTGAAACCAATATGACGGCATTTGCCCGGGTAGCGATAAAGTTCTCCAACCACTGAATAGATTCGATATCCAGATGATTGGTCGGCTCATCCAGTAAAAGAACATCCGGTTGACGTAATAACAGTTTGGCTAACTCGATACGCATCCGCCACCCTCCGCTGAATTCGGAAGTAGGACGTCTAAAATCATCCCGTTTGAATCCCAGTCCAAGCAGTGTTCGTTCCAGTTCCGCCTGGTAATTATTCCCTCCCATCATCTGAAACTGCTCAGACAGATGAGTGACCCGGTCGATGATTTTCTGGTAAGCTTCCGATTCATAGTCTGTCCGCTGAGCAAGTTCTTCATTCAACTGATTCATCTCTTTCTCCATCTGATGAATATGTTCGAAAGCCATTTCAGCCTCTTCATAGACCGTTCGACTATTGACAAGGCTCATTTGCTGGGGAAGATACCCGATGGTAATATCTTTGGGGATACTGATATTTCCGGAAGTAGGTAGTTGCAAGCCGGCAAAAATTTTAAGCATAGTCGACTTACCTGCCCCATTTTTACCCACTAAAGCCACCCGGTCTTTTTTATTCAACACAAATGAGACATCATCAAACAGAGTAAAACCTCCAAATTCAACTGTTAATCCTTCAACCGAAATCATTTTCTTATCTATTTATGGGCACAAAGATAAGAAATGTAGGAGGATTCGTAAAATTCGTTTTTTTACTGCCCGTGACTCTTATCTGTTTTATTCAAATTCATTCGTTTATTGAAGCTTATACCTTCTCTTTTTGGCTTCGTAAGTTAATCGTCTACCAATTGGAGCCCGATCGTCTACCAGTTGGATCACTTTCGTCTACCAACTGTGTCACTATCGTCTACCAATTGGTAGACGATTAATTTTTTAGGAAAAAACAGTTAGTGGTTCATTAAAAAACGGGGAAGAGTTCTAAAAGAAAAGATCAGGAGATGTGAAAGCTTTTACGGGCTACCTCTTTCCCTTTATACAAAACGGAAAGTATCCACTCTCCGCGTTTATTTTCAATGGGTTCCCAGACTGTGTCACCGAGGAAAAAGAGAAAATCATTGCTGTTCACAAAATAAACGCCTTCAAAAGGAGGAGTGATTTCCCCTTTTTCGTCCGGAAAAGGAGGATGATCGATGCGAAAATCGAGTGATTCGCCTTTACCTCCTTTTACAGAAAGAATAAAACCAAACTCTACCCCTATTTCTGCCGGTATATCCAGGGTATGTCTGATAATTTTAGGCAAAGCCTTTGAGGCTCTATCCCATTGGGTATAGAGGCCATAACTCTTAATTTCGAATGTCGGTTTTATTTTAGGCATAATTGTTCATGCAAAAGTACAAATTTCAGGATAATTGAACTCATTGCTGTCGTTCACTAAATTTTAAATAAAAGTTTTTATCTTCGTACCGATTAATGTAACTAAATAATTAAAATCATGAAAAAAAGAAGTTTTACTTTGTTACTATCAGCAACTGTAGCTTGCAGTGTTCTGTTCTCTTCTTGTATCGGTTCATTTAACTTATCCAACAAACTTTTATCGTGGAACAAAAACATTGACGGTAAATTTGTGAATGAGTTGGTTTTTCTTGCTTTCTGGATCGTTCCGGTTTATGAAATTGCCATGTTAGCCGATGTTTTGGTGTTGAACTCAATTGAATTCTGGACAGGTGATAACCCGGTTGCAGATGCTGGTAGTACGCAAACAATTAATACTGAAAATGGTATATATACTGTAGAAACAAAAACAGACGGATATCATATTCAGAAAAATGGTGAAGAAAAAAGTATCGACCTTGTTTTTGATAAATCCGACAAAAGTTGGAGTGTAGAAGCTGATGGTGAAAGCAGTAAATTGCTTCGTTTTGAAGATGATGACAAAGTGGTTATGTATTTACCTGATGGTGGTGAAATGAACGTAGAACTAAGCCAGGCAGGTGTACTTGCATTCCGTCAGGCTGTTCAAAGTGCTTTTTATGCAGCGAAATAAATCGCTCTAAATAGGATAAAAGAAAAAGCAGACTTATCATAAGTCTGCTTTTTTTTATGTTTTAACATTAAGAGAATGATAGACTTCAAATCGAAGGATATGTGAAGATGTAAAATATAGTGACCAATGCTATCTGGGCTCCTCTCCTGGCCAGGAGAGGGGAACCGCCGCTTGCGGGGGTGGAGAGGTTGTGTTTTAAAGTTAAATGTTTATTACTAAAACACTTGCAGTACTCTCAACCACTCCACCGCTGCGGGGCAGCGGTCCCCCTCGCCTGTCCAGGCAAGGAGCTGAGAATGTCCACTTGCTAATTTTGAAATATTCAAACATTACCCCAACTAAAGATTGTTCGTTATTATTCACCTTATTTTAAGAGTGGCAATAACTCCTTCTCAAAGATTTCGCGACTAATAATCCGGTAATGTGGTGAATAGTTTTCTTCAAACAACAAACTGTGATGTCCGACATATTCACCTCTCTTTAATCGTTCATGAATCTCCTGCTTATCTCTTTCATAATCAGGCAATGACAGGTTCATAGAATGTATGATCGCTTCGATCTGATACCATTGCCTCTCCCACTCCGGAACAGTGATTGGTTGAATGCCATTTACACTTCTGACAAAAGCATCAAAGAAAACCGGATATGAGATTTGTCCGGTTTTAAGCACGGATAGGTTTACCCGTAAAAAATGATGTTGCCAGCCAAGTGGTTCAGTGAGATCTCCGGATATTTCATTGTAGGACGCTAACTCACGTCTCAGATAATTTCCGGCAGAAGTGGTATCACTGATAATATGTCCAGGTCCGAATACATCCTGAAAAAAATTCTTATATAAGTCTTTTAACGTAGATTGGGGATAAAGCTGAAGTTGCCGCGAGACAGACTCACGTACTGCTGTTTCAAAGTCTTTTTCTTCAGTAGCTACGACTGAGATACAGTTGTTAATCATTAGACAAATAAACAGAATTCTCACGACTCCCTTCATTTGATCAATTCTTTTAATGTATTGGGCAGTTCTTCGCCTGTGATGTTTTTTGCCTGAATCACTCCGTTGGGATCAATCAAGATATTCGCAGGGATACCACGCACGCCGTAAAGTGCCGGTATTTCGGAATCCCAATATTTCAGGTCGGACAGATGTGTCCAGGTCAGTTGATCGTCGCTGATTGCTTTCAACCAACTCTGTTTATTATAATCCAGAGAAATACCCAGTACAGTAAACCCTTTATCTTTATATGCCTGAAATGTGTTTACCACATTTGGATTTTCCCGGCGGCAAGGAGGACACCAAGCTGCCCAGAAGTCAATTAAGACATATTTCCCACGGAAATCAGACAAGGATACAGCTACTCCGGCTGTGTCGGGTAATGAAAATTCGGGTGCGATCTTACCGATTTCTACATTTTCCAATTGTTTGATAATCCCATCCAGATCTACAACATACGGGCTGTTGGCAAGAGCAGGAACGAGTTTAGTACGGGTTGCTTTCAATTGATCCAATGTCAGCCGGTAAGTGAAATAACGGTATAAATAGAAGGCGGCTACCGGTGAATCCGGATATTTGGAGACTAAGCTGTCAATATTGAATCCATCTTCTTGTATATGGGCTTCATTACCCAGAAAAATGTCATTAGCAGGAGAATTCAATACGGTAAACTGACTACCGTCTTCATTCATCTTGATCTGCATCGGTCTATTTTCGATAAAGAATTGATTGGGATAACGCATCGTTTCTGTGGCCAGACCAAACAGAAGCGGTTGATCCACTTCGCCGGAAAAGGTAAATTTACCCTCTTTTATTTCTGTTGAGTCTACGTTAAAAAACATCTTGTTACGAAATGTTTTTAAATAGACTAAACCTTCGTTGACTCCGGCTATTTCTCCATGAATAGTATATCCTTTGGGAGACGGCTGGCAGCTTATAAATGCAAAAATGGTCAATACGATTAAAGATAGCTGTTTCATAATCTGCTGTTATTTGTTTGAATGTTTGAATATCGGATGATGATATCGTCCTTTTTTTATGGTGCCTTTTCCATATTCGATCGCTCGAACCGGACAACGGTGAATACAGGCGACACATTGCACGCAGGTATTGCCCCACAACGGTTTACCCGTTTCTGATAAAGTGATTGTTTGGGTGGGACAGACGCGTTCGCATAAGCCACATGCGATACACGCTTCTGTGGCATAAAATGAGTTACGACCAATCGCATAACGACTGAATAACGGATAGATAATGCGGCTCTTCAGAAAAGGCAGACTGCCTGTTTGGTATAAATTTCCTGAAGAATTGTTTGTTATCTCTTGGATAATCTCTTTTATACGGGAAGCTGATTTTTCCAATTTTTGTTTTTCTATTTCTTTGGAATCAACATCAAATCCGGGCAACAATACATAATTATTCGGCATTTCTACCGAATAACTTCCCGATAGGGATATCCCCGATCGATTCAAGCTTTTTTTAAGTATATCTGTGGTGTATCCACATTCATCGCCACAGGTACAGACCGAATAAACCGCTTGTTTATCATAATTTTCGAATCTGAGTCTGGAAATAAACCGCATAACAAAGACAGAAGGTCCCCAAGAGTGTACGGGATAAACGAAAAAAACCTTTTCGTTCTCTTGCAGTACGTAGCTTAATTCAAAAGTGTTTTTACTTAGTTCTTCGGTTATAGAAGATAAAGTCTCATTAAAAGCATCACCTAATGCTTGGGCTACATACAACGAATTACCTGTTCCGGTAAAGTAAAAGATCATCTTGTTGTTTACTTGTTTACAAACACAAAAATAATACATTTCGAATATAAATGATATCTTTGTTCATCTGTATCTAATAATAATGCTTATATGAAAAGAATACTACTTATCTATGCAGTAACAGTCTGCATGTGTATACCAGCACTTTTAGCTCAAGATGCCACTGTAAAAAAAATCATTGAAATCGGTCAGACCGATAATCAAACCATGCGTCATCTGGATATCCTAACGAATCGGTTCGGCGGTCGTCTGGTAGGTTCGGATGCCTATGAGAATGCAGCGGAATGGATGGTTCGGGAGTATAAAAGCTGGGGACTCGATGTGGAGATCGAAGAAGCCGGTAGTGTGCCGGTAGGTTTTAATCGCGGGCCATGGTTCGGACGAATGTTGAGCGACAACGGCATGAACCTGCATTTTGCAACCCCTTCTTACACCTCCGGAACAAAAGGATTACAACGTGGACATGTATTAATTGAACCACGGACCCAGGAGGAGTTTAACCGCATCAAAGGAAAATTAAATGGGGCGTGGGTATTGATCTCTGGGAAAAATACCGGATGGCCGATCGATCGTTCGGTAAGTGGTGATTCAACGCGCGCAGTCATTAAAGCGGAAAATGCTGAAATCACTTTAAAGAATCGTGATTTATCCCGCCGCAATATGCAACAGGGAGAAAATAATGAGTTACAGCCTTATCGTGAGTTTCCGGCGCTTTTCTATCATGAAATGTGCGAAGCCGGCGCTTTAGGTTTTATTCAGTCGTCAACTGTTCCTATTCGTGCGTTATACGACAGGAAGATGTTGAATGAAGGGATGACCTTTGATGAGTTGCCTGAACTTCCGGATATCAAACTGGATGAGCATCAGTTTGCCATCATCGAACAGATGGTGAAAGAACGCCGTGAATTTCAGTTAGAGTTTGATATACGAAATCATTTTAAAATAGGTCCGGTTAAATATCATAATATCATTGCCTCCATAAAAGGAACTGAATTTCCGGATGAATATGTGATAATCAGTGGTCACCTGGATGCTTTCGACGTGGCAACAGGCGGTGTCGATTGCGGAACAGGTATTGCTCCAATGATGGAAGTTGCCCGTATACTTGCAAAATCGGGTGCCAAACCTAAAAGGACAATCCTTTTCATTGCTTTTGCGGCGGAAGAGTTCGGGTTGCTTGGTGCTAAAGCTTTTGTCAAGAGACATCCGGATCGTTTGACCAAAATAGCGAATGTCTTCAACCGGGATGGCGGACCGGTTCCTCCGGTTAGTATTACGGTTCCTCCGGCAGTATATGAGGATTTCAAAAAGTTCTGTGAACCGATCAAACAGATCAGACCGGATTATCCGTTTGAAGTAATCTTACAAAAGGAACCGCGTACCAAACCGGCTCAACCGGGTAGTCATGACGGAACGGTCTTTGCTGTGGAAGGAGTACCGACGATCTATTTTGAAACGGCAGATTTCAAGGGGTACGATTTCAACTACGGAGAAATATGGCACACAGAACGTGACCTTTATACCAAAAACATTCCCGAATACCAGGAGCATACATCTACTGTCACGGCAATTGTCGCATTGGGTATTGCAAATATGAAGAAATTAATGTCGCGCGAAGGGGTTTATAAATAAAGGGGATTTACCCAACGAAAAAAGGTGGTCGGAATTACTCTCTGACCACCTTTTTTATAGGTTATCAATACTGTTCTTTCTCGTTGGGGAAATCGAGTGTTTTCACATCTTCAATATAGGCTTGAACAGCTCCTGTGATGATGTTTTCCAAATCGGCATAACGGCGAAGGAACCGTGGGGAAAACCCTTGTGTCAATCCCAGCATATCATGCATCACCAAAACCTGGCCATCAACACCGCCCCCTGCTCCTATTCCAATAACGGGAATAGTCAGTTCGGATGCAACCTGTGCTGCTAATGCGGCCGGAATCTTTTCCAAGACCACTCCAAAACAACCGATCTCTTCAAGCATATGCGCATCGGATAAGAGTTTTTCAGCTTCAGCTTCTTCTTTGGCTCGGACAGTATATGTTCCGAACTTATTAATGGATTGTGGCGTCAATCCCAAATGTCCCATGACCGGAATCCCAGCCGAAAGGATACGCACAATTGAATCTCTGATCTCCTCTCCTCCTTCAAGTTTCAGACAATCGGCATGTGTCTCTTTCATGACCCGTATGGCTGAAGCGACTGCCTCTTTAGAATTTCCCTGATAAGAGCCAAAAGGCAAATCAACAGCCACTAAAGCTCGCTTAACAGCTTTCATCACAGATTTACCATGATAAATCATCTGATCCAAAGTGATGGGTAATGTGGTTACATTTCCGGCCATCACGTTAGAGGCGGAGTCTCCTACCAGAATCACATCCATACCTGCTTCGTCAATAATTCGTGCCATGGAGTAATCATAGGCCGTCAGCATCGATATTTTTTCACCACGACGTTTCATTTCGATCAGGCGATGAGTAGTCACCTTCCTGTTTTCCAAATCCCTTTTTGCAACTGACATAACTCTTGTTTTTTTTATTGTTACGGCGGCAAATTTAAGGATTAATCCAATCAAAGAGTAACATATTCTTTTATTTTCGTTCAATCTACGGTAAGTCTATGAAAACAAAAAAGGTATCCGCTTTTGGGATACCTTCTTTTTCTTTTATCATCAAGTGATTATAGTTCTTCGATTACAGCTTGTGCAGCAGCAACCCGTGCAATAGGTACACGGAAAGGCGAACAAGAGACATAATTCAGTCCAACTTTATGGCAGAACTTCACCGAAGACGGTTCTCCGCCATGCTCTCCACAAATACCACATTTCAATTCCGGACGTACCGCACGTCCTTTTTCGGTGGCCATACGTACCAACTGTCCTACTCCATTCTGATCCAATACCTGGAATGGGTCAAACTTCAATATTTTCTTCTCTAAGTAGATCGGAAGGAAAGAGGCGATATCATCACGTGAATAACCAAAAGTCATCTGTGTCAAATCATTTGTTCCGAAAGAGAAGAATTCGGCAGAAGAAGCGATACGGTCGGCTGTTAATGCTGCACGTGGGATTTCGATCATTGTGCCTACTTTAAAGTTGATTTCATCACCCTTTTCGGCAAACAATTGTTTGGCTGTGTTGCGGATAATCTTTTCCTGTTCCAGGAATTCGTAAAGAATACCGGTCAACGGTACCATAATTTCAGGAATAGCCGTAATACCTTCTTTCTTTAGTTCCAGTGCAGCACCCAAAATAGCTCTTGTTTGCATTTCTGTAATTTCCGGATACGTATTGCCCAAACGACATCCACGGTGTCCCAACATCGGATTGGCTTCGCATAATGCCTCTACACGTTGACGGATCGTTTCAACAGGTAATCCCATTGCATCAGCCATCTCTTTTTGTCCTTTTTCATCATGGGGAACAAACTCATGCAAAGGTGGATCCAGTAAACGAACAGTAACCGGGCAGTCGTGCATCGCTTTAAATATACCTTTGAAGTCTGCTTGTTGGAACGGAAGTAATCTTTCCAATGCTTTGCGGCGATCTTCTGTTGAGTCAGCCAGGATCATTTCACGCATAGCTACAATTTTTTCGCCTTCAAAGAACATATGTTCTGTACGGCAGAGTCCGATACCGCAAGCACCGAATTTGCGGGCAACACTTGCATCATGAGGTGTATCGGCATTGGTGCGAACATCCATCTTTTTATATTTATCGGCCAACTCCATCAATGCGTTGAAATCGCCTGTTACTTCGGCTTCCTGTGTATCTATTTTGCCTTCATAGAGTTCTCCGGTAGTACCATTGATAGAGATAAAATCTCCCTCTTTGAATACCTTTCCATCGACTTCCATTGTTTTCTTTTTGTAGTCGATGTTCAATGAACCGGCACCCGAGACACAACATTTACCCATACCGCGTGCCACTACGGCAGCGTGTGAAGTCATACCTCCACGAGCCGTAAGAATCCCTTCGGCTACCGCCATACCAGCCAGGTCTTCCGGAGAGGTTTCTATACGTACCAATACGATTTTCTTTCCACCTTTATACCATTCGGCAGCATCCTCTGCATGGAATACGATCTGTCCTGTAGCCGCTCCGGGAGATGCCGGCAATCCTTTAGCAAGGACTTTAGCCTTTTTCAGCGCATTTTTATCAAATACGGGGTGAAGCAATTCATCCAGCTTATTGGGTTCAATCCGCAGAAGAGCTGTTTTCTCGTCAATCATACCTTGGCGAAGTAAGTCCATGGCGATTTTAACCATCGCCGCACCGGTACGTTTTCCGTTACGTGTTTGCAAGAACCACAATTTACCTTCCTGAACGGTGAACTCCATATCCTGCATATCGCGGTAATGGTTTTCCAGTTTGGTTTGAAGGTCATCCAACTCTTTATAAATTACAGGCATTGCCTCTTCCATTGACGGGTATTTAGAGGCTCTTTCCTCTTCAGAGATATTGGCCATTTGTGCCCATAACTGAGAACCTGCTTTTGTGATTTGTTGTGGGGTACGAATACCGGCAACCACGTCTTCACCTTGTGCATTGATCAAATATTCTCCGTTGAATATATCATCTCCATTTCCGGCATCGCGAGAAAAACATACGCCTGTAGCAGAAGTTTCTCCCATATTACCAAAGACCATGGCCTGAACATTCACCGCTGTCCCCCACTCTGCCGGAATTCCTTCCATTTTACGATACAGAATGGCACGGTCGTTCATCCATGAATCGAATACGGCACAGATCGCTCCCCAAAGTTGTTCATATGCATTTGTCGGGAAATCTTTTCCGGTCTGCTTTTTTACAGCAGCTTTAAATTTGCTGACCAATGATTTTAAGTCGTCAACACTTAATTCGTTATCCAGCTTAACTCCTTTGGCTTCTTTTACTTCTTCTATAATTTCTTCAAAAGGATCAATATCTTCTTTATTGGTTGGTTTCATTCCCAATACGACATCACCATACATCTGAACGAAACGGCGGTATGAATCCCATGCAAAACGAGCATTTCCTGTTTTACGGGTCAACCCTTCAACAACATCGTCATTTAATCCAAGGTTAAGAATGGTATCCATCATACCGGGCATAGATGCTCTTGCACCCGAACGAACCGAAACAAGTAACGGATTTTCAATATCTCCAAATTTCGAGTTCATCAATACTTCTACACCGGCAATAGCTTTTTCTACATCAGCTTTTAATAATTCAACTACCTGATCTCTCCCGAGATCATAGTATTCGGCACATACATCTGTTGTAATCGTAAATCCCGGAGGAACAGGTACACCAATCAGATTCATCTCTGCAAGATTTGCACCTTTACCTCCCAGCAGGTTTTTCAACTCTGCTTTACCTTCAGCTTTTCCATTACCAAAGGTGTAAACTCTTTTCTTTTCCATGATACTATTTTCGTGATATTAGATAATTATTGTGTCAAAAAATATGCACAAATCGGTTGTAAAAGTATAACTAATTTTCAAGACTTGACGTAATAAATTTTGTGTTTTAGAACCATATTTCGATTGTTTTTTAGTTGCCCTGAAATCGACAATAAGGTTCGCTCTTTTCCTCTTTTTTATCCGGTTTTTAAGTAGTCGAAAACAAAAATCCCAAACAACGGATTGGTTTTTTTGTACCTTTTGCGACACTTTTTTGTTAGAGGTACCTCTAAAATGTTTTACACCTACCTCTAAATCGATTTAGAGGTACCTCTAAATTTGTTTAGACGTACCTCTAACAGAAAACAGATGTAGGTGTAACAAAAATAGAACTGCGATCTTGTTGCTTTTTCTATCAGATGGAGTAAAAAAAGCGTATAAGAGAAAGTGAAAAAAATAACCGGGTATTGTGATTACTCCTTTTACTTTTCCTGAACCTGAATATATGCATTAAAATATCTACCTTTGCCCCACAAATAATTAAAGACTACTGAATTGGCAAGAAAAAAGAAGGTGTTACCGCTGTTGGAGAAGGTAACGATAACTGATGTGGCGGCTGAAGGGAAAGCGATAGCAAGAGTGAATGAGCAGGTTGTTTTTGTTCCTTTTGTTGCTCCAGGCGATGTGGTGGATATACAAGTGACCCGTAAAAAAAACAGTTATATAGAGGGAAAAGCGATTCATTTCCATGAATATTCGGCTCAACGGACAACGCCAGTCTGCGAGCATTTCGGTGTTTGTGGCGGATGCAAATGGCAACACCTGCCTTATGAAGAACAGATCAAATATAAACATAAACAAGTTATTGATAGTCTGACACGTATCGGAAAGGTCGAACTGGGAGAAATTCTGCCGATTATGGGATCGGAACGAACCACCTTCTACCGTAATAAACTGGAGTTTACGTTCTCAAATAAAAAATGGGTCACCGAAGAGCAGATAAAATCAGGCGAAACGCTTGACCGGGAAAATGCATTGGGTTTTCATATTCCGGGAATGTTTGATAAAGTATTGGATATCCGGAAATGCTGGTTGCAGGATGATGTATCGAACCGGATCAGACTGGTTATCCAGGCGTATTGCTTGTCTCATGAAGGATACCCTTTTTATGATTTGCGTAATCATGAAGGATTTGTCCGGACGTTAATGATCCGAACAGCATCTACGGGTGATTTGATGGTGGTGGTGGTATTTGCCTATGAAGAGAAAGAAAAGCAGGAAGCACTTCTGTCTCATATCGCCTCTATGTTTCCGGAGATCACTTCTTTGCAATATGTGATCAACCGTAAATTAAATGATACGATTACCGATCAGGATGTGATTGTTTTTCAAGGGAAAGATCATATTTTCGAACAGATGGAGGGTTTATCGTTTAAAATCGGACCTAAATCTTTTTATCAGACAAATAGCGAACAAGCGTATAACCTCTATAAGATAACACGCGATTTTGCGGGATTAACTGGAAATGAAGTCGTGTACGACCTATATACCGGAACAGGGACGATCGCTAATTTTGTTTCCAAACAGGCCAAGCTGGTGATCGGTATCGAATACGTACCTGAAGCTATTGCGGATGCCAAGGTGAATGCTTCGCTGAATGGGATTGAAAACGCCCTGTTTTATGCCGGCGATATGAAAGATATATTGACCGAATCGTTCATCAACGAACATGGTCGTCCGGATGTGATAATAACAGATCCGCCCCGCGCCGGTATGCATGACGATGTGATTCAGACTATCTTGTTTGCCGAACCGGATCGGATTGTCTATGTCAGTTGTAATCCGGCTACTCAGGCACGGGATTTGAGCTTATTGGATGCAAAATATGTTGTAGCCAAAGTGCAACCTGTCGATATGTTTCCGCATACGCATCATGTAGAAAATGTGGTGTTGCTTGAAAAACGATAAACAGTTAGATGTTTCGGAAGAAAAAATATAAGCTGCGATTAACGACATTTTTTCTTTTCATATTCTTATTTGTAATTAACACAGGATGTTATAACAATAAGAAAAAGAGTAATGAAAATAATGCTTCGAAAGATCTTCCTCAGTTAAAGGAAGAAGGTCGGATAAAGGTTGTAACTCTATATAGTTCAACATCTTATTTCCAGTACAGAATGGAGCCGATGGGGTATGAATATGATCTGATCAGTGACTTTGCACGTTCTCAGGGATTGAAACTGGAGATCAAGGTGGCGGAAAATAGTGGCCGCCTGATTGAAATGCTGGAATCGGGTGAAGCGGATGTGGTGGCCTATCCCCTTCAGATAACCAATGAGAGAAAACAACGTGTATTATTCTGTGGAGAGGAGACACATTCAACCCAGGTGCTTATTCAACGGGCCAATCGTGGAGACAAGATTTTAAAAGATGTCACGGATTTGATTGGCAAAGAAGTACATGTAAAGAGCCATACGCGTTATGCAGAACGTTTAAAGAGCCTGAATGAAGAATTGGGTGGCGGCATACAAATTACGGATGTCGAAAAGGATACGATCACTTCGGAGGATTTGATCGAATCTGTCTCCAGAGGTGGAATTGCCTATACTGTGAGTGATGATAAAACAGCCCGGTTAAATAAAACGTATTTTCAGAATATAAATGTCAATTTGCCGATTAGTTTTATGCAACGTTCATCCTGGGTCGTCCGCAAGAGCAGTCCCGAATTGGCAAAAGCGATTGATGAATGGGCGTCAGGAAATACAAGCCAGCAGCGTATCAGGGCGATCACCAAACGGTACTTTGAACTGAGTAAACAGCCGTTTGAATCGACCATTCCTGAAGTGATAGACGGGAGAATCTCTCCTTATGATGATTTATTTAAAACGCATGCACCGACATTAGAGTGGGATTGGCAACTGATTGCTTCCATTTCGTATCAGGAGTCACACTTTAATCCCTCAGTGGTTTCATGGGCTGGCGCACAAGGGTTAATGGGGGTTATGCCCAATACAGCCAGGGCATTCGATGTCGATCCGTCCCAATTGAACGATCCTGAAACAGGTATTTTGACCGGTATTGCCTGTTTGCGCCGGTTTCGAAACGGTTTTTCTGAGATAGAAGATCCGCTGGAGAAAATGAAATTCACTTTGGCCTCATACAATGCAGGTATCGGTCATATTTATGATGCACAGCGTCTGGCTGAAAAGTATGGAAAAGATCCTAAAAAATGGGACGAGAATGTCGCCGAATTTGTGCGTTTAAAGAATGACCCTGAATATTATAACGATCCGGTTTGCAAACATGGATATTTGCGGGGATCAGAAACTTATAAATATGTCTTTGAGGTACTTCAACGTTATGCATATTATAAAAAGAATACCTGAAATTATTTACCTTTTTGAACTTGCGATTGAAGGACTTTCGAGTGTGGCGCGACACTCTGTGTAAGCCATATATTACCTCCGATAACAGATCCTTCTCCTATTGTGATACGTCCTAAAATAGATGTGTTTGAATAAATAATCACATGATCTTCAATAATTGGATGACGTAAATTATTTACGGGTAATCCCTGGTCGTCGTAGGTGAAACTTTTTGCTCCTAAAGTCACTCCCTGATAAATTTTTACATGGTTTCCAATAATTGTCGTTTCTCCGATCACGATGCCTGTTCCATGGTCTATGGCAAAATATTCACCGATCTGAGCCCCTGGGTGAATGTCGATCCCTGTATTTGCATGAGCCATTTCTGTTATAATACGAGGAATGATAGGTACATCCAATAAAAGTAATTCGTGAGCGACCCGTTGATGAAAGATGGCTAACAGACCTGGATATGAAAAAATGACTTCACTTGGACTGGTTGCCGCAGGATCACCGTCCAGTATCGCCTTTACATCGGTAGATAATAAGGCTTTGATCCGTGGAATTTCATTGATAAAGGTAAGGGCAATCTCCGATGCCTTACCTTTAGAATCAGGACATTGTATTTCTCTTTCAAAGCATAACCCGTTATAAATCTGCTCGTATAGAAGATCATAGAGATTTTCCAGGTTAACCCCCATATAGTAACGAATAGAACTGACCTGCGACTCTTGTTCTGTTCCGAAAAACCCGGGAAATATAATCTTACGTAACAAATGCATGATTTCCTGCAGTGAGTGAACAGAAGGAGAAGGCTTCTGATGAAGCGGAATATGGGTATACTCTGCCTTGTCTACCGCAGAAAGAATCTCGGCATTTTTCTGAATTTGATGGAGGATGTCTGATCTGTCCATAGGGGGTTATTTATCCCAGCGTGGGTCGTAGCTAATTAATTGTCTGGTGCCTGAACTAAAACCGATATATATACGGTTGTTTAGTGCATACATACAGAAAATCTCACGATTGTTTTCCTGTAGTCGCGATTTTTTTGTCCATTTTTTTTCTTCCGTATTGTATTGCCATATATAACCATTATCATCTATCACATAGATCGATTGATCCAAAGCTACTCCGGCGCGAATAAGACCACCGGTAGAAGGCAGATCTGTTTCAGAGACCCAAGTGTCTCCTAAATCAGAAGATGACCATAACTTTCTACTGCCAGTAGGAGATGTTCCTCTCTCAGTCTCCCCTAATCCGGTATAAATGACGTCATTAATCACGACTGCAATACTGTTGAATTGTGCTTCAGGAAGAGGTGTTTTTTGAATCCATCTTCTTTCTGGTTCGATATAATTCAATACTTCATTTGTTTTAACCCGGTTTTCCTTTTCCCCCCCAATGAAAAAGGCATTATCTTTCACATAACATCCGGCGCTACTGGAACGTGCTTCCGGCAAATCACCATTTATATTAATCTTATACCAGGAGACAGTATATATATTATGATAATAAAAGTCGTTTGTCGGTTTATTATTCTCGTTAATACCGCCAAAAACCATTACAGATTCACTTGTACATGCCGTAGCCATCCAGGATCGTTTCAACGGATAACTTGGGTATTTTTGTATCCAGGTTTCATTGCTGGATTCTTTGTTTGGAATAAACGTCCAGAATTCATCAATCATTGAATGTAAATCGTTTCCTCCTAAAAGATATCCTTGTCCTTTGATCGCGAAAAATGCAGCAGCTCCTCTCATTCGAGTTCCACCATCAAAAACAGCAGAATTTGTAAAAATCAAAGGAGTTGTAAATTCTTTTGTTTGACCATAACTAATACCGGCATCATTTCTGGCATATACCCTTATGTTATAAGTCGTACTTCCTTTAAGTTTTATTGTATGACTAAACGACACCCCATTGAAAGCAGCATGAATCGTATCATTTTTTTCAATTGTTGGTTCAGCAACATCAGATGCCCCCCAACATATACCAACTTCTGAAATTCTCGATATGCCAACATCTTGTATTTCTCCCTTTACAATGACAGCATCTTCACTTGTGGTTAGTGCTATAGAAAGTGTCGAAACTGTAGGTAGTGCCTTTAAGGTTGTAAATTGCAATACTTCAGTTTCTTCTACGCCAAAAGCCTCATTCTCGGCATAAGCTTTGATAAAATAACTCTTTTCAGGTAATAAATTTTCTAAAAATCCACGGAATTGTCCTATACCTCCTCCGACAGTGATTGTATCTGCTATTGCAAAATCTTCCCATTCACTATAATAAAATCCTCTTTCTATAACAGGAGACGCTCCTTCATCAATTATAAGCGCAGAGAATAGAGCACCTGTGTAACCTACTGATTCTTCGACAAATGAGGCAATCGTTGGTTTCCCTTTTTTTGTTGTAAATTCTTTTTGATTACCTATAATGATGCCATATTGGGTTTCTATATATGCCCGGATATAGTATTTGGTGTTTTCTTCAAGATCTTCAAATTTTAATTTAAACGTATAAATATCAGGTTCTAATGCATTGTTGACCTGAACTGAATCTTTATTGATAGAAGATGTGGACATATCTTCTACCGAATAATAAATGCCATAACGTATGACTTCTCCTTCTAAAGTAGGATCAATGATACCACCAGATATGGCAGAAGTGACAGATATCTCTTCCGGATCAATTGTTGTTATTTTTCCTGAACCGGTACGGGTGATTACCGAATCAATTTTGCTGAGTCCAATCTCACCAAGTGAATTTTTTGCATAAGCACTGACATAGTATCTTGTTGAGTCAGCCAGATAATCAATCGAACTTGTAAAATCAGAGGCTATATCTATAACTATTGATTTCGCTTTACCGTTCTTTACTTCAACAGAATCCGTACTCCAATAGAACCCTTTTTCAACGACTTTATCTCCATTTTCCCGAACAACCTGTGCATTTATATTGAACGAAAATGCAGTAATATGGTCTATTCCTATTATCTCAACAGACGGTGCATGTGCATTCTGTATACCATCAGGCATATCAGGGTCATCTATACAACTGAAAAAAAGTGGGATAGTCAATAAAAACGTGATATATAAATATAGTTTATTCATTGTTTTCTGAATTAAAAGAATACTCCTACTCCAGCATTAAGGTCGATATATTCAAAACTGATCGTACTACAACCGATACTCATAAATAACGAATTGTATCTTATCATAAAATCGACTTCTGCAGCAATACCTTTATACGATGTATCCACATTCTTACACCATCTGTCCGATTGGGTGTTTCCATCATAGTCTGTTATACTGACAGGCCATAACAGCGTTCTTTCTCCATATCCCAAACCGATAGAGGTATATAGCCATGGGGTAGTTCTTACTACGCCACCGGCCGTAATAGAATAGCTATTGATCTTTTTTGACCGGCTTTTATCAAACGTATAGGCCAGTTCATCCTCTTTCCCTATTTCCGTAATACTCCCTTTTTCCCAGGTATAATTATTTTTACGAAAGGAGGCATTTGTTTTTGCCCGTACATACCAGCCAACTTTGTCGAACATACCACCTATAGTCAATCCGAATGGTGCCTGAATGGAAAAAGCATAACCGACAAAAAAAACCATATCAGGTTTAGATGTAATCCTTTGTTCATTTTCTATGACTGGGGTAACCGGCTTTTGTAATTGTTTTAACTGACTTTCCCATTGAAGAGCCAGTTCTTCGTTTCGGGAATGTCCAATCCCTTCTGTATAGTAAGTGATTAATTGGGAGATTGCTGTTGTATCATTTTGTACAGCTTTAGCTTCAAGGCAATCAAAGCATTTACTCATCAATATTCGCATGGAAGGGCGCATTTGTTCATTGGCCAGCCATATTGTAGTCAGCTTTTCAATACTATACGGATCACAATAAACAACCCCTTCTTCATACCACATCTGTGCATCTGAAAAATCGCGACGAGCCATTGCTTCATCACCTTTTCTATTATATTCTTGTAGTTGCTGCGCCACAACATAAAGAGGTAGCATTGTATATATTAATAACAATAAAAGTTTTTTCATAAAGCATTTTAATAAGACGTTACACCACCACTTATCAACATTCCTTCTTCATTATAGATGTCGAACAAATTATCTTCACGCTCAAAAGCCCGGTTATTTTCCGATCTTCTGCTCATCAAATATTTACAAGGTATACGTTCATTAGCTTCTTTATCAATCGCTCCATATTTCTGTGTTACTATTTTTCGCACGATCGTTAAATCTCCAAAAGTCATCTTTTCTTCATACAACGATCGTTTTTCATTTATCGCTTTTTCTTTTGCTTTTTCTTTTGCTTCAAAGAGCAGAGCAAGCACCTCTTCTGTTGCTTTAAATTCTGTAGCGCTCGTAAAATCATGTTCGGCTCCCATAAAATCACCCTCACTCATTTTCTTTTTTCCTGATTCGAGAAAAGCTACATATTCGGTATCGGCATTTATTGGAGGAAGACCTTCTTCTGTAATAGTAGGAATCGTATTCTCTTCTATTTGACTGACTATTGCATTATTGGGAACACTTACGCTTTGTTCTGAAAGAGTGCTCTGCTGAATATCAGAAGCGTTTGTTGCCGGTGTCGTGAGCGTTTCAATATCCTGTTGTCCGTTTAATGGATGCTCCTCGTTGTTATTGGTTTCCTCCTGAATAGGATTCACAAATTCAGTCGTCTCTATAATCGTTCTTTGATTATACCAAAACAAGGTTACAGCCGAAGCCACAATAGCAAAACCAATAAAGGCTGCAATTATAGAGCCTTTTCTTTTTTTCCTTTTAGGAAGTAATGGCGGAGTTTGTACCTCTGTTTGTTCATCTTCCAGGTTGAATACTTTTTTCCCTTTTATTTGAGGGTATATAACAGTTGTATCTCCTTCTTCCGATATGTTTTCATCTGAAATTTTTCTTTCCGCAGCAACACTTTTTTCAATAGCAGGAAGTTCTAACGCTTCCATCATTTCACCGATACTGTCAAAACGATCTGTAGGAACAACTTGCATCGCCTTAATAATGACAGCATTCGTCTTTGGGCTAATGTGTGGATTAAGTTCTATCGGCTCTATTAACGGACGTGTCGCTCTCAATATGGACTCAGTCGGTATTTTGCCTGTCAGCAGATTATACATCGTAGCTCCTAGTGAATACACATCAGGACGGGGTGAAAAAATTTGAGTCCCTTTATTATCGTATTGTTCGATTGAGGCATACCCTTTCGACAGTGTCATCATCGTTGTACTGGTCTCATGATGATCGTCGTCATATTGTTTGCTTACACCAAAATCAATCAGACGCGCATTATCATGTTTATCAACAATGATATTACTCGGTTTTATATCTAAGTGAACAATATTATTTTCATGCACAAACTGTAAAGCCTCTCCTATTTGGCGAACATATCTTAAGACTTTTGCTTCCGGCATCAAGCCGTTTCTCTCCATCAATTGTTTAAGAGACAAACCTGAAATATATTCCATGGCAATGTATGCCGTATTATTCTCTTCAAAGACTTCAAGTACATTCACAATATACGGATGATGTACAGCCGACAATATACGTGCTTCCTTGAGTAGCTTTTCCTTAAATTTGTGAAATAAATTTCTTCCGGTTTCAGAATGAACCTGTACTTTATTTGAGGTATCCCTATAGCAATAATCTTTAAAAAAATACTCTTTGATGCAGACAGGGACGTCAGTTTGTATTGTGCCTAATGAGCCTTTTACTTCTGTGTACCAGATGCCTTTGTAGGTAATGCCGAAGCCGCCTTGACCAACTACATTAGCAAGCTTGTATTTTCCTTTTTGCAGAAGATATCCATCAGGCAAGTTCATAGACACAAACGTAATTCTTTTATTAGCCAAAAATACGTTTTTTATACAAAAGAATAAAGAAAAGAGAGAATATTTTGTTTAAAACCTCCATTATCCTGAACATTTTGTATCGGAATAATGTAAAATGAAAAATTATCACGTGTCCGGCCATTACATGATTCAAATAAAACATCTTTAATATTTTCTGATGATTTATGTTGAGAGACGATTTGACTTAATTCAAGATCGTTGATTTGTTCAAGTACTCCATCCGTACACATAAAAAAGATGTCATTCTCTTGTATATCATCTAAAAGTACGACATCTGCTTCTGTGGGACGATCATCGCCCTGTATAGCTCGTAAAATGACATTTTTTTGCGGGTGAAAAGAGGCTTCTTCTTTTGTTATTTTTCCCAATTTCACCAAAGAATTTACCAGTGAATGATCTTCCGTCTGATAGAGAATCTGATTGTTTCTGAATTGATAAATCCGACTATCCCCGATATGGGCGAGTAAAACGCCCGAATGCCCGGTATAAAGAAGGGTCATAGTGGTCGCCATACCTTTGGCTTCAGGATGTTGAGAGATATAACTATCGAAACAAGTTTCAGTATATTGAATAGATTTTTGAATAAAATCAGGAGAAGGGTCTTTGTCTCTTTCCAGATAGGTCGAGAAGTAAGTCGCAATTGATTCACAAGCTAATGAACTGGCTATTTCCCCTTTTTCGGCACCTCCAACGCCATCACACACTAAAAACAAGCGTTGATCAACCTGAATGGCTTCGGGTTGCGGATAAATAGAATCTTCATTATTCAACCTTCCCCCTTTCTCACAGATAGCATTAGGTTTACCAATAGAGATGTTCATATAACAAGAGTCGTTTTATTCATTAAAACGAAGTATTGTACGTCCGATAATTATTTCGTCATTATCATTCAATACAACTACTTCTCCGTTTTCCAGATAGTTCCCATTATATAACGTATGGTTCTTGCTATTATTGTCGGAGAGATAATGTTTATAGTTTTCTTTTGTCTCTTTTTTTACTTCGATGATGATATGCTCCCTGCTCATCGATTTGTCGGTAGTAATAACTCCTATCGTCGCTTTTGACGCTTGTGATTTACGACCGATTATATTAATGCCTTCGAAAAGTTTAAACGTCTGTTCAGGCGTATTTTCGTCCGATGAAACCGTTATTTTACCAGCTGTAAATAGTTTCCGGGAAGTGATAACAATCGTATCGTTATCGTCCTCGGTTTGGTTATATAACAAAGAAATAGGTATTGCTTCTTTGCATTTCGGACATTTGAATGACGATATGTTGGGAGGAAGTTTCCTCTCATCAACCTTTAATCCGACATGACAATGTGGACATTTAATTGAAATCATAGAATAATAGAAAAGTCTGCGCTATCTATATCCATATCGACAGAAGAGATATCAAGCATATCAGCATCTGATAACATAACGGTATCATCTGAAAGCATGATAAAATCAGAACTATCCGGTATTTCATCAATCATAACAGCATCCAATAGTCCGTCTTCTCCATCTACATCAATTACAACAGCATCATCCCACAGTACATCATCACTGTCTATCGTAACAAACGTATAATCTTCCTTTTGCATAGTTGTATTCAATCTAAAATTTATCAAAGCAAAAGTAGAAAAAGGAATGGAAAAACAATCACATAATTTTATCTTATAATCAAAGGGTTGGGATTATTGTACGAAAGGCTTACTTTAGATTACAAAACAGTTATTCTCTTATCCACTTTGCCTGACAGGATGAAACCGGACAGTGTTTTCTGTTTTTCAGAGACTCCCAGGGTATCTCTCCTAAAAAGGTTCCACATTTGGGGCAGACATAGTCTATTTTAAATTGGTTGGTAATATCCTGTAGTAGTTGGGGTATTTTAGCTGATTGTTTTGCTCCCAAATAGATCCCGATTGTCGGGGCGCATACGACAATAAGCAGACTCAATAGAAATAAGTTTGAACTCCCTTTTCCTAAAAAGCCGATGATTACTCCAATGATTCCCGGTATAGCAAATGGAAGCGATTGAAATAATCGGATCTTAAACTGGTTAGATGACTGTATTTTAATTTTGGATTGAATATAATTATCATAAACAGTTTTTAATCGTGCAAACTCTTCGCTATAATCGTTATTGCTTTTTATAACTTCCTGAAAATCTAAAAGATATTTATCACCAAGCCGAATCTTGTCGTTTGGAGTAATCCGTTTTTTCACAACTTGCGACTCATTGACAAACGTTCCGTTTGTTGATCCTTTGTCTTCTATAAACCATACACCATGTTCATCGCGTATCAGGCTGGCATGATGGCGGCTGACATGCGGATCATTTACAACAAAATCATTCTCTTTCGCTTTTCCTATTGTGATAATCATTTTCACCCTTCTTTTTCAACAGGCTTTCCCATTTCCTTTTCAAGCGACTCTTTTAACACTTTTAACGGATCTTTTGAAATGACCAGTTCCTTCGGTTTATTCTCACTACTTAAAAGCAGTAATCGCTGTTTAGGTAAATTTATCTGTAAGATATGGTTTTTATTGATGATATGGCTTTTCCCAACACGCATCAATATTTTATTGGAGCCGGCAACTTGTCGTTCTAACAACTCTTCTATTTTTCCAATGTTTATAGCGAATGTAAATTGTATTCCGCTTGACAGCAACAACTTCGTGTAATTTCTATCTGCTTCAAAATACAATATTTGTCCTATTTTTATTCGTAGTAATTCGTCTCTCGTCTTAATGATCAAATAGCGTTCCATATAGAAGGGAATATTATTTTGTCTTTCATTCAAACAGCAAAAATACATCATTTTTCTGTATTACTCATCCGCTTTGGACACTTTATATTCAATTGTTAACCAACAATTCGATTTTTTAGGATAAAAAAAATGGCTATCCCACAAGGAACAGCCATTTCTAAATATTATTAAGGAAGCTATTATTTGTTCATAGCAGCTTCGATTTCTTCAAATTTATCACCCATATTCAGGTTGTAATAAATACCTCTCAAAGCGACTAAAACGTCTCTCTCTTCAGGTTTTAATTGACGAGCTTTTTCGAAATAAGGAAGTGCCTTTTCGAAATATGCTTTAGCTTTTGCCAACTCTTCCTGATAAAGTTTGTTATCTGTGATCTGATTGGCATCCCCTTGTTTGTTTACCCCTTGGTTGTAATAAATACGTCCCAGGTTAGATAATGCATCTGCATAATTAGGATCGATCTCCAATGCTTTTACAAAATATTTTTCAGCATTTTCCGAATCGTTCATACCTGATTCGTAAACACGTCCCATAACATCATAAAGCTGTGGATTTGACGAATCCTGAGCGATAGCTGCATTCAAATATTCGATCGCCTTTTCATTTCTGTTTGAATAGATGTAATTGTTAATCAAACTCAACAAGAAATATTTCTCTTCCGGATATTTGCTAAAACCTTCTTCTAAAGTTCTTTCCTGATTGATCGAATCGTTTTGTTGTTCGTATTCATAAGCCAGGTATTGATAAACGTCGCTACCTCTGTAATTAAATTGTTTTGCTTTTTCCAAAGTAGCAATAGCCAATGAAGGATTATTCAACTGAGTGGCTGCAACAGCTGCATAGAACTGAACAGTCATATAGTTAGAATCTCTGGCAGCAACAGGTTCGCCTTTAAAGAACGGTAGATCTGAAATCTGCAGATATTGTTCAAATGCATCATACGCTTTCTGGTAATCTTTCGTATCAAAATAAAAAGCCCCAGCGTTGATATAATAGATGTGATTCGCACTTAAAATACCTTTGATATCTTTTGTATGCTTAGGGTTTACTTTTCCTTTTGCATCAGGCAACTGATCTAATTCATAGGCTTTTTCAAAATAAGGTAAAACGCCCATCAAAGCCTGATACATCACCGGTTCATTGGGTTGCTGACCCAGGATTTGTTTGGTTCTTTCAGCACTGAACTGTTGATCTTCAATAAATCCTGCGACATACCATGTTTTCGGATCGTTTTTACTTTCCGGATTTTCTAACGCTCCTTTTATGAGCGTGCGAGCCTCTTCAAAATTACCCTTGGCTCCTTTCGCAGCACTTTGCGCCTGATTAACGGCTTTTTTCTGAGCAAAAGATGCTGTAGCTATTACACATAGTGCAACTGTTAATAATACTCGTTTCATTTTGCGATTCTAATTTGAAATTAATATTCTACTATTTGATTACTCTTGATTTAAATCTTCATTTTCTTCCTGGCTGTCCGTGTTTGCGGATGTTGGATCGGTTGGATCAACATCTGTAGGTAGACCGCTTTCATGTATCGCCATCTCCTGAAGCGCATCACGTTCCGCTTTTTCTTCAGCTATTTTCTCGTCATTTTCAGTCAGCACTTTACAGACCGAAGCAATCTCATCATGACGTTTGCCCAGATTGATCAAACGCACTCCTTGAGTGGCTCGGCCAATCACGTTAATATCTGCAACCTTCATGCGGATTGTTATACCTGATTTGTTGATAATCATCAGGTCATTCTCATCCGTAACATTTTTGATCGTAACAAGTTTTCCTGTTTTATCCGTAATTTGAATGGTTTTAACACCTTTACCTCCTCTGTTGGTTATACGGTAATCTTCAATATGCGAACGTTTTCCGTATCCTTGTTCCGATACGACAAGAATTGTTTCGGCTTCCTTGTCTTTAATCGTAATCATTCCTACTGCTTCATCCGTTTTATCATCGTCTAAAGTCATCCCCCTAACCCCGGAGGCTGTACGTCCCATTGTACGTACTTTACTTTCATGGAAACGGATGGCACGGCCATTTCGGTTGGCAATGATCACTTCATTGTCACCATTCGTCATTTTAACCTGGATCAGGCCGTCGTCTTCACGCAGTGTAATTGCATTCACTCCATTTTGACGTGGGCGGGAATAAGCTTCCAACAATGTTTTCTTGATCACCCCTTTCTTTGTACAGAAGAGCAGGTAGTGTGAATTGATAAAGTCGATATCTGTTGTCAATTTCTTCACGCGAATAAACGCCTGAATCCGGTCTCCTGCTTCAATATTTAACAGGTTCTGGATCGCACGTCCTTTTGCATTCTTCGTGCCTTCGGGTATTTCGTATACTTTCAGCCAGTAACATTTACCACGTGCTGTGAATATAAGTAATGTAGCATGCATGGATGCCGGATAAATATATTCCACAAAATCTTCATCACGCGTTTCCGATCCCTTAGCACCGACTCCGCCACGTCCTTGTGCACGGAATTCGCTCAACGGTGTACGTTTGATATACCCCATATGCGAAATAGTGATAATCATCTCATCATCGGCATAGAAATCCTCCGGATTCAATTCTTCCGAAGCGTATATGATTTCAGTTCTGCGTTCATCGCCATATTTATCTTTGACTTCCTGTAGTTCATCTTTAACGACTTGCATACACAAATCTTCGTTCTCCAGGATCTCTTTTAAATAGGCTATCAGTTTTTCAACCTCTTCATATTCTGCACGCAATTTGCTCTGTTCCAGACCGGTCAGCTGACGAAGTCTCATTTCGACAAT
This sequence comes from Parabacteroides sp. PF5-9, assembly GCF_029893105.1. Lineage (GTDB taxonomy): Bacteria > Bacteroidota > Bacteroidia > Bacteroidales > Tannerellaceae > JARXWG01. The sequence continues at coordinate 48,674 of NZ_JARXWG010000002.1, forward strand.
CGCACGAGCCTGTATTTCTGAAAGCGAAAAACGATTCATCAAATTGTCGATCGCTTCTTGTGGATTTGTAGAAGCACGAATAATCGCAATGACTTCATCAATATTATCCGAAGCAATAATCAATCCTTCCAGAATATGCGCTCGCTCTTCTGCTTTCTTGAGTTCGAAACGTGTACGACGCATCACCACCTCTTGGCGATGATCAACAAATGCTTTAATCTGGTCTTTCAGGTTCAACTGGCGCGGACGTCCGTTGACAAGTGCAATATTATTCACACTGAACGACGATTGTAAAGCCGTCAGTTTGTACAATTTATTTAATACGACGCTGGAATTGGCATCACGTTTGATATCAACAACGATGCGCATTCCTGTACGGTCGGACTCGTCGTTGACATTCGAAATACCATCCAATCGCTTTTCGTTGACCAGATCAGCAATGTGTTTGATCAACTCCGCTTTATTCACCAAATAAGGTATTTCGGTAATAACAATTTTTTCATGATTGTTTTCAAACTCGATCTCTGCTTTCCCGCGAAGAATAACGCGTCCCCTACCCGTTTCAAAGGCATCTTTTACTCCGGCATAACCATAAATGGTTGCACCTGTCGGGAAATCCGGTGCTTTAACATATTCCATTAATCCTTCTACGTCGATTTCTCCACGCGAATCGATATATGCGATACATCCGTCCAATACCTCGCTCATATTGTGAGGAGCCATATTGGTTGCCATACCGACAGCAATACCGGAGGCACCGTTGACTAAAAGGTTGGGTATACGTGTGGGTAATACAGTCGGTTCTTTCAGGGTATCGTCAAAGTTCAGCTGAAAATCAACCGTGTCTTTATCAATATCCCGAAGCATCTCTTCCGCCATCTTACTCAACCGAGCTTCCGTATAACGCATAGCAGCAGGGCTGTCGCCATCGACTGATCCGAAGTTACCCTGACCATCGACTAAAGGGTAGCGCAAGGACCACCGCTGAGCCATTCTAACCATCGCATAGTAGACGGATGAATCTCCGTGTGGATGATATTTACCTAAAACTTCTCCAACTATTCTGGCAGATTTTTTATAAGGTTTATCGGATGTGTTCCCCAATTCATTCATACCAAATAATACACGCCGATGAACCGGTTTGAAACCATCCCTCACATCAGGAAGCGCACGCGAAACGATCACAGACATTGAGTAATCAATGTAGGCCGATTTCATCTCTTCCTCGATGTTAATCTTTATAATTCTGTCTTGATCAACCATTTAGATTTAAATTTGTTAAATACCATTTCCCATCTCTGAAAAAATCGCACTAAGGTAAGGGTTTTCCGGTGATTACGAAAACAAATAAGCCTAATTTTTACAAATTGACCGGATAGGTGATGGTTATCACAATCGTTTTCTCATGGTCTTTCTTCGGCAAGATGCAAACCTTTATTCAAAAAAACTTCAAACAGTAATTCGTTTGATAACTGTCGAACGATCGTTCTATAATTATCAAACGATCATTCGACAATTGTGAAATGATCGTTTGACAGATGTCAAATGAATTTTTCTCTTCAAAATGAATTTTATATGTAAAGGATCATTTTTCTATACGATCAGGAAAGTATCCTAATATTGCCCTTTGGGGAAGAGAGAAGCGACAAAAATAGTAAAAACAGTTTTCCTAAACATATTTCCTGAACAATGGCACGGATTTTGCTGTTTAGATACAAAGAGTTTATTAAATTTGCATAGTCTACATTTATATATAAAAGATGAAAAATAACTATTCACAAAGATTGATCGATGTCATTGAATACGGCCGCGAAGAGGCTGTCAGATTACAAAACAGTTACATCGGGCCAGAGCACTTAATGCTTGGGATCATTCGGGATGGTGAGGGAAAAGCCTTGCAGCTATTGCATGATTTGAATACAGATGTATTAGATATAAAAAGAGAGATAGAAAACGAAATCAGAAATACATTTGATTCTGAAGAACCTATCCAACAGGAAATCTCAATCAGCAAAATAACCGAACGTATACTGCGTATGAGTATGCTGGAATCACGAATCTTTAAACACGAAGAAACCGGAACAGAACATTTGCTTTTGGCGATATTAAAAGAAGAGAAAAATCTGGCAGCTAAAATATTGAATGATGCCGGTGTGAGTTATCGTGCCGTACACAATTGCCTGATCAGTAGTGAAGGATTGACTCACTATGAAGAGGTCGATGAAATCAGTGACGGATATACTGACGATGATGACGATGAAGAAGAGGATGACAGTTTCTCCGGACGTCGTGAAAATCGACCGGGCTCAGGAGCGGCACAAGGTAAATCGCCTAACGATACGCCCGTATTGGATAACTTCGGTACCGATATGACTCGAGCCGCTGCTGAAAACAGATTGGATCCGATTGTTGGACGTGAGAAAGAGATTGAACGGCTGGCACAAATCCTGAGTCGACGTAAGAAAAACAATCCGGTATTAATCGGAGAACCCGGCGTGGGTAAATCGGCCATTGTTGAAGGGTTGGCTTTACGTATTGTTCAACGGAAAGTATCACGCATTCTGTTCGACAAACGGGTAATAAGCCTTGATATGGCCTCTATTGTGGCAGGAACGAAATATCGCGGACAGTTTGAAGAACGTATTAAAGCGATTCTGAATGAGTTGTCTAAAAATCCGAATATCATCTTATTCATCGACGAGATCCATACGATTGTCGGTGCCGGTTCGGCCTCCGGATCCATGGATGCGGCCAATATGTTAAAACCGGCTCTGGCACGTGGAGAGATACAATGTATCGGTGCAACAACATTGGATGAATACCGGAAAAACATTGAAAAAGACGGTGCTTTGGAACGTCGTTTTCAAAAGGTTATTGTAGATCCGACCACAGCGGAAGAGACCTTGCAAATCCTGAGAAATATCAAACCAAGGTATGAAGAGCATCATAATGTCATTTATACGGATGCGGCACTGGAGGCGTGTGTCAAATTGACAGAACGTTATATCAGTGATCGTAATTTCCCGGATAAAGCGATCGATGCGTTGGACGAAGCCGGCTCCCGGGTTCATATTTCCAATATTATCGTACCCAAAAGCATAGAAGAATTAGAAGCAAAAATTGAAGATACTAAAGTCGAAAAATTAGCTGCTGTTAAGTCGCAAAACTTTGAATTGGCAGCCAGTTTCCGGGATAAGGAACGCCAATTCCTCTTACAGCTTGAAGCAGCCAAATCGAAATGGGAACAGGAGATGCAGGAACATCGTGAAACGGTGGATGAAGATAAAGTGGCAGAAGTGGTCGCCATGATGTCGGGTGTACCTGTTCAGCGTATTGCTACGGCTGAAAATATCAAGCTATTGGAAATGGGTGAAATACTCAAAAAGCAGGTGATTGGACAAGATGAAGCTGTTCAGAAAATCGTGAAAGCGATACAGCGTAATCGGGTCGGTTTAAAGGATCCCAACAAACCGATCGGTACATTCATGTTCCTTGGTCCTACTGGTGTAGGGAAAACACACCTGGCAAAGAAATTGGCAGAGTATCTGTTCGACTCCTCCGACTCATTGGTGCGTATTGATATGAGTGAGTATCTGGAAAAATTTGCTGTGTCCAGATTAATCGGAGCTCCTCCGGGATATGTCGGATATGAAGAAGGTGGACAATTGACCGAAAAAGTACGTCGCAAACCCTATTCTGTCGTTTTATTGGACGAAATAGAAAAAGCACATCCGGATGTATTCAACCTACTCCTACAGGTTTTAGATGAAGGGCGTCTGACAGATAGTCTGGGACGTCGGATTGATTTTAAAAATACGATATTGATCATGACATCCAATATTGGAACCCGCCAACTGAAAGATTTTGGTCGCGGTGTAGGTTTCAATACCCAGGGAGGTGATTCGGATAAGGATTTCTCTCGTGGAGTGATACAAAAAGCGTTGAATAAAGCGTTTGCCCCTGAGTTCCTGAATCGTGTAGATGATATTATCATGTTTGACCAGTTGGATAAAGAAGCGATCCATAAGATTATAGATATCGAACTGGAAGGACTGTATAAACGCGTTTGCGCATTAGGTTATGAATTGGTGATCACAGGAGAAGCAAAAGATTTCATCGCCTCAAAAGGATATGATGTTCAGTTTGGAGCTCGTCCATTGAAACGAGCCATTCAGAAATACCTGGAAGATGAAATGGCGGAAATGATCATTCGTGCTTCTGTGGGTGAAGGCGACCAAATTGTTGTCGGATTTAATAAAGAGGAACAACAAATCGTCACAGAAGTGGTGAAAAGAGATCCGATCGAAGAAACGAATCCGGAGACAACGCCGGAAGGGTAAAGTATACATCCGGCCTTCACAGGTCGGATGTATTTTTTTTGTTAAACCACAAAATGTATCTATTTCATTATTCGGTTTTAATACTATCTACCGGATTAGCATTGGCAACTCTCCAACTTTGAAATGTGACGGTTATTGAGGTGATTACTAAAACAATCAGAAAAGCTAGTATAAAAACCCACCAGTATATCGGTGTTTTATAAGCAAAATTTTCCAGCCAACGTGAAATGGAATAATAGGCCACTGGAGCAGCAAAAACAAAACAGAAGAACACGATCCGAAAGTAGCTGGTATTGAATAGAATCAGTATCTCTTGTGTTGTTGAACCTAATACTTTTCGGACACCAATCTCTTTTTTTCGGTACTCACTTTCAAAAACTACTAATCCGAAAACTCCTACAATAGAAATAAAAATAGCGATCAAACTGAATAATGTAATCTGTGCACTTAAACGTCTTTCCTTTTCATACGTACTATTTAAAACCGAATTATAAAAACGGATGTCAAAAGGATATTCGGAATCAAAGCTTATTAAGGTTTCCTGTACATGTTTCATCGCTGTTCGTAGATCAGAACCTGCTTTTACTTTTACATAGGCATATTGGGGTTGATTACCCCAGTTTTCGGTTCCCCACACATAAAAGGCCATCGGAGTCGTCTCTGTCCGGAAAGAAGAGAACTTAACATCTGGCATGAACCCTATAATTTTTATCCCTTCGATCTCTTCATCTAACTCTAATGCAAAATCATGACGCGCTCGCTGGTTAAAGATAAATACGCCATTTTTTGTCAATTGATCCTCTTCGCGAAAATTACGCCCCTCTAAAACGTCTATTCCTATCACTTCCAGAAAAGAGGCATTAACAGGTAAACATTGAAAAACGATATCTTTGTCCCGGAATTTTCTTCCCCACCCCATATATTGATCCTGACTGGATAACAGATTCTCCGAATAGGTCACTCCATCAATACCAGCAAACGACTGGATTTGATTGGAAAAAGCATCCCTGTTTTTATTTATTGTGCGATTGATATTCGTTACAATCAGTTCGTCTTTGTCATAACCCAGAGACGAATTTTGCATGTAATAATTTTGCAAATACATAAATGAAGCTCCTATAATTAATGCAAAAGAGGCCATAAACTGGATACCGATCAAGATACTTCTTAATTGCTTGCCTTTGGGAGATAAACCAAAACCTCCTTTTAAAACCAATGCTGGAGGAAATGAAGTCATATAATAAGAGGGATAAAGACCTGCCAACAGACCTGTAACTAGGGCAATCACCAATGTACTAATAACGATATACGGGTGAATAAGGATAGAAATATCGGCATCAATTAAGTGAACGGCCGGAGTAAATTGAAGCAAATGCACAAACCCCAAGGCGATTAAAAATGAGATAAAACAGATTATCATTGCTTCAATCACTAAAGAAAGTCGAATTCTATGTTCGTTCTCACCCAACACCTTTTGCGTATTTATGCTTTTTATGCGCATGGGAGTTAATGCCGTACTGAAATTGGTAAAATTAATTCCACCAATCAAGATAATCACAAATGCAATCCCCAATAAGACTAAAAGCGTCTGTTTACTTGTTTTGGGGGCAAAATCGTATGTAGCATCATTTATGAAATGAATATCATTGATATTGGTTAATCGCTGACCAGCATCTCCTACCCACTTATAATTCTCATTTAAAGTGTTCCAGTCAAAATTTCTTCTGAAATTGTCGATTAAATGAATGCTGTTTTCCGGTTGGTCAACCCGTATATAAAGTTCATAATTACTGTTTCCCCAACTATTAATATTTTCATTTGCCGGTATAGAGAGATAAATCCCGTTTTTCACGATTGAATTTTTAGGAAAATCTTTATACACCCCTCCTATTGTATAATTCTGAAATTCTGTATGAATCACTTTATTGACAGCAGAGACCTGACCAAACATTTTCTGAGACAGACTGAACGGGATCAATATTTTTTCCGGATCTTCCAACGCTTTTCCTGAGCCTTCCAATAGATCAAATTCGAAAACATCCATATAAGACGGATAGACTCTGATTATACTTTCTTCAAAAGTATGTCGGTTACCGTTGTTTTCAACGGAAAAAAACATCTCACCTCCAAAAGAACTTGAAATAGCCCCAGCTACAATATGTGGAGAAGATTGGATAATGACATCTGCCAAAGGACGAGATATAATTGCTTGCGCCTGACTGTCCCATGTCAATTCTACCCGATAAATACGATCCCAATTGTGATGCATTTTATCAAAATTGTAATCATAATCCAGTTGCATAAAAATGACCATAAAAGCCATAAATGCAACGGATAAACCTAAAATATTTAGAACTGTGGCTGTTTTAAAACGCCTTAAGATGCTCAGAAAATTGCGTATAATAGTCTTCATCTCTACGGATTATTATTCGGTTTTAATACTATCTACCGGATTGGCATTGGCAACCTGCCAACTTTGGAAAGTAACCGTTGCTGTTGTTATCATAGTCACTAACAGAAACGAAAGTGCGAACACCCACCAATACACCGGTGTTTTATATGCAAAGTTCTCCAGCCAAATACGGATGACATACACTGCAATCGGTATTGCAATCACAAAACAGATCGTTAATATTTGTACGTAACGGGAGTTAAACATCGATAAAATTTCTCCGGTAGTGGAACCTAATACCTTTCGGATACCGATTTCTTTTCGTTTATACTCACTCTCAAACACCACCAGTCCGAAAACACCTACGATAGAAATTAATACGGCTATCAGACTGAACCAAGTGATCAATGAGGTCATGTTTTGTTCTTTTTCATATAAACGATGAAGTATATCGTCATATAATCTTACATTAAAAGCATATTCCGGAGAAAGACTATTTAATGTACTTTTGACATGAGCAATGGCTGCCGACATATCCGTATTCGCTTTTACGCGTATATACGCCCATTTATTCCCGGAAAAATAATAGTCGTTGATAAGGATAAAAGCCATAGGTTCTATTTTATGTCGTAAGGAAGTGACATTAATATCCGGTATAAAACCAATTACTTCACCATTAGACAATTTATCCCCTACAGAAAAACCAAATTCGCGCCGGGCCGATTCATTAAAAATATAGTATGATTTTTCCCCTTCATTCCGATCGCTTTTAACAAAATCTCTTCCGGCTGTTAATTGAATATCCATTGTTTTAAGAAAGTTCAGATCAACCGCTAATACCTGAAACATATAATTCTCTCCTTTCACTTCTCGCGACCATTTAGAATAATAATCGGAACTTGATAACAGATCACCAGCCAAAGCAACACTCTCGATATTAGAAAATGCCAAAAGTCCGTTTTCGAAAGCTTCCTGGGATTTTCGGATATCATTATTCAGATCTGTAATGATGATCTGATCTTTATTGTATCCTAAAGATGTTGTATGTACATATCTTGTTTGCAGATACATAAACATGGCGACAACAATTAAAACAAATGAGGTAACAAACTGTATTCCCATCAATGAATTACGTAATTTGCGACCTTTAGGGGATAAACCAAAACTACCTTTTAATACCAGAGCAGGAGTAAAAGAGGTCATATAGTAGGCAGGATAAATTCCGGCAAAAAGTCCAACAACCAATGCCATTATTCCGGCAATCACCACCAGTTGAATATGGTCGAACAACGCAATATTAATATCCAGTAATGTATTCAAAGAAGAAAGGGATAATAAATGAACTAAACCAATGGCAATCAGCCAGGATATAAAACATATTCCGACAGCTTCTGTTACTAATGAGCCTCTGAGTCCTTTTTCTGATGCCCCCAACACTTTTTGCGTATTGATACTTTTAATACGTAGAGGTGTTAGTGCAACACTATAATTCGTGAAATTAATCGTTGCAATCAGCAAAATGACAAAAGCAATACCCACTAATACAAGTAATGTCGATTTACTGGTTTTATTGACTGTGTCAAATTGCATATTTGTATTAAAATGGATCTGCGTAAATGGAGTGAAATGACATTCTATATTCATTCCGGATTCTTCCCATTGGCCTTTATACTGCTCAGCAATGTGAAGTTCAAGTATTTCTGCAGAAGAAGGATGATCTAAACGTAGATACGATTCATAATTTAAATTATTCCATTCGGTAATGTCTTTTTCCGGGTTAATCTCTTTATAGATGACGTTGGCCACGGAGGTGTTTGACGGAAAATCACGGTATACCCCGCCGATTGTCCAACGAAATGTTTCTCCGATCAATAGCTTATTCAAGGCCATATTATTACCAAACATTTTCCGGGCCATACTCTCAGGAATCAACACCGTATTCGGTTGTTCTATAGCATTGGACAGTCCTTCTGTCATCTCAAACTGAAAAACATCCGGAAACCCTTTAGACACATCTATCACTTTCTCCGAGTACCAATCTTTACTCCTATTTTGTTCGACATAGAAAAAGCTATTATTGACAGATGCCTGCATAGCCGAAACGATAGCGCCTGCTTCTATATGTGGAGAATCCTTTAACAGGTTTTCCAATAATGGCCGGGATGTAATCGCATAATGCTCCCCATCAATCACAGTCTCAATCCGAAAAATACGATCTGCGTTTTTTACGGATTTATTAAATCCCAGATCATAAGCAATCTGCATCATTATAATGATAAAGACACTAAAGGCAACTGATAATCCGGCGATATTTAAAAATGTTGCTGTTTTAAACCGTCTTAATATATTCTGGAAGTTTCGTAGGATTGTTTTCATCTTTTTAGGATATAAAGGTTGTAAGTACATCTTATCTTCACAGGTAAGATGTACCCAATTAAACTAATCTTAAATTCTCAATTAAACTAAAACCAACAAATCAAATAAATTCGCTTACCGAAGAGACAATGCTACCATCAAACAAGTTGATGACACGGTGAGCAAAACTTGCATCATGTTTGGAGTGGGTTACCATAATAATGGTCGTTCCTTCCTTATTCAGTTCAGTTAGTAATTGCATCACCTCTGCCCCGTTTTTAGAATCCAGATTACCGGTCGGCTCATCAGCAAGGATCATCTTCGGGTTGGAAACAACCGCACGGGCTATGGCAACACGTTGTTGTTGACCTCCTGAAAGCTGTTGTGGGAAATGGGCAGCACGATGACTAATATTCATTCGTTTTAATATTTCAGTGACCATTTGTTTCCGTTCCGCAGCTTTAATCTTCAGGTAAGTTAACGGAAGTTCCACGTTTTCGAACACATTCAATTCGTCGATCAGGTTAAAACTCTGGAATACAAAACCGATATTACCTTTACGCACCTGTGTCCGTTCCCGTTCTTTTAAATGCCCGACTTCCAGTTCTCCCAGGTAGTAATCCCCTTCGGATGGATTGTCTAATAATCCCAATATATTCAGCAAGGTTGATTTCCCACAACCAGATGGGCCCATAATAGCCACAAATTCACCGTCTTTTACTTCTAATGATACTTTATTCAAAGCAATTGTTTCCACTTCTTCCGTCCGGAAAAACTTACTTAAACCTTCAATTTTAATCATGGTTGTATGTTTTAATAATTATAATCTTTTATTCTGATAAACCAAAGAGTGTGCCAAATATAATATATCATTGTTTATCAGTCTAATAATATTCTCGTCTCATTTCTTATTGTCCAATTTTTTGACAAGTATGTATAAAATTTAGACAAAAATATCTTGTAAAGCGTTCTTACAAACACGCTTTATTCCCTTTTAATACTATTCACAGGATTCGTATTTGCTGCTCTTTGGCTCTGCCAGAATACCGAAACGAATGAGACCAACAAACAGAAAACACCTGCTGCAATAAAAATCCAGGGACTTAGTGATATATGATAAGAATAATCGGATAACCACCACTTTTTCATAATATACCATATAATCGGAGTCGCAACGACAAAAGCGATTAACACAAAACTCAGGAATCGCCAAATCAGCCGGTTAAGCACCTGTGCATTGGTTGATCCGAATACCTTACGTACAGCGACTTCACGCGAGCGTTGCTGAATGAAATAGGTCGACATAGCCAATAGTCCCAACAATGAAATAAGAATAGCTATAATCGTAAAAACAACGACTAATTTAGCCATACGCGTCTGTTCTTCGTAGGAATCTTCGATCTGTTGATCCACATATTTCCCGGTAAACTCCAATTGAGAAATCCGCTCATACACTTCTTTGATCTGATCGCGAGCCACAAAAGGATCCCCCTGCACTTCAACCATCGCGTTCCAGGGATATATATCTTCGGATTTACGCACTTCGACTATCACCGGTTGTTTCCGGTGTAAAATATTACTTAACTGAAAATCACGGACTATACCGGCTATGATGTACGGATCACCCTCTTCCCACAATTTAAGTTCCGTCACATCCATCGGTAAACCGGTTTCGACAAGTGTCTGTTCATTCAGGTAAAATTGAGATCCTGATGTCGCACTGTTTTGATGAATGATCTCAAAGCCCAGCATATTGAAATACGTACTATCCCCTATTAAGAATTGAAAGGAGATATTTTTATCTTCATAAACAACGGTCGAGTTGTTCCCTCTGTCGAACGGACTACCTTGTGCCAAGGCCACTCTTTTTATTGATGCCAATTGTCGTAACTCATTTGTAAACGTATTTATTTTCTCCCGGCTTTCAAACTGATAAGTAGGGACATACATAATATTGGTTTTATTATATCCCAGTGGCGCATTGATCATGTGATTGATTTGCAAGATCATGGTCAACGATGCTGCCAGCAGCATGATGGTAATGATATTCTGGAAGGTAATAAACACCTTGCTGAACACCATTTTAGTCTTTGTCCGGAATCCACCCTTTACAATATCAATCGGTTTTGAATTGGATATAATCGTCGCGGGAAGAAGTCCGGAAACAAACCCTATACCCACGATCAAAAGCACTGCGAAAAGAGAATTTGTAAAAGTAAAACTACCTTTAAGGTCGATTGTCACTTGTAATAGATCGTTGGCATAAGGCAATACGGCAAAAGCCAACAAAACACCCAATACAAATGAAATCAGACACAAAAGCGTAGATTCCAAAATCAAACGCATAAACAACTCTCCGCGAGAAGACCCTAACAGCCGGCGAGTTGCCATCTCTTTGGCCCGCGAACCGGTTTGCGCCACGGTCAGGTTAATATAATTGATTACAGCAAAGATCAGAATCAGAATGCCGACCAACATAAAGACCAGTACGAATGTCCAATCGCCCTGTTCGAATCCGATGGTATATCTTATGTCCGAAAAATAGGTCTCTTTTAAAGGTATTAATACGACCTTCTGTATAAGTTCCCGTTTATAAATCCAAAAGATCTCTTTCAAAAACTGAGCCATATCTTCCGTTCTGGATTGGATATCAGTCCCCTCTATGACTTGAAAAAAGACCTGACAGCCTGCGGCATTATTTCCAAATTCGGAATCAAGCGCAGGGTTCGTAAAACGGATATTATTTATTTTAACGACGATATCGCTATACGGGATGGTGGAGTTCTTAATATCCTTCATAATCCCATTCACTTTTACGGTCACCGAATCGTTGATCTTGATATATTGGCCAAGCGGATCACGATCGCTGAAGGCTTTTTGGGCAAACGTTTCGGAGATAACCGCATACTCTTTGACTTCCAATACCGTGCGATAATCCCCCTGAAGCAACGGAAAAGTAAACATATCAAAGAAAGTCGTATCTGTATAGAGCAAATCGGCTTTAAACTTCTCTTCGCCCACAAAAACAGGAGCATCCGACCGGTTAACCATCGGACACATCTTTTCAATCTCCGGATAGTGTTCAGCCATACGTTCCCCTATTCGCCAGGCAGATCCGATATTATTTTCATTTCCCAGCGCATAGATGCGATCGCCTTTTTCCTGAAACTTGTCCGTCGAAAGTCCCTGTATCACATACACTGCGATCAAGATGACAAACATCAACGAAACGGATAACCCAAAAACATTGATCGCAGTAAAAACCTTACTTTTACTCAGGAACTTGAGAAAAGATTTGATGTTTAGTAGATTGTACATATTTGATTTTTTAAATTGTTCAAAAAACAGCTTTTTATTCACTCTTCACACTATCTGCCGGATTGGCTGTTGCCGCCCGGTAACAATTTACACCGGACACAACAAGGATAATAGCCCATACAAACAGTCCACATAACAAGAAGTATATGACAGAAAGAGATACTTTATCTGCAAATTGTTCTAACCACTTTGTCAGCACAAAATAGCCAATGCCCCCACCGAATAATAGAGCAGGTATAGCCATACGGGAAATATCGCTCAGGAATAAGGTCTGGATATTCAGAATTGTTGCCCCGTTCACTTTACGGATAGCTGTTTCTTTTTTCCGACGGCTCATCTCATCATTGGTATACCCGATCAATCCAATCAGACAGATCAATAGAGTGATCAGTCCACCCAATAATACCTGATTACGGAATAACTCCGAATCATGATAACGGCCTAACATTTCACCAGCAAAAGAATAGGTCTCTATATTTTTCGTCGGCATTAAACCATTTAACAGATCATTGATATTTTGGATCCCTTCGGGAGTCAGGTTATAGAATTTAATTAAAAGCATAGGAGGCCATTTTGTATCATAGAAAAGAACGGTCGGACGAGTATCATGAGAACCGATTGTTCCCACCATAAACTCTTCATACACCCCACAAATGGTAAATAAATATTCTTTACCATTGCTATGCTCACTCACATAAATACTCTTGCCTATTACTCCATCCTGCCAACCGGTATACGACAGTATTTTATCGACAAAACTCCGGCTCACCATGACTTCATCTGATACAGTCACATTTTCACGGAAATATTGCCCCTCTATGATGGGGATCTCCAGCATATTCAAATAACCATTACCTACCCAATACTGATCGGAGATATTAAACAAATCACGATCATCATCCGGCAGTCCGATGTTATTCCCACTGCCCCAATAAAAGGGTAAATGGCTAAAAGTCGTTACAGCTTCTACCTCGGCCAAACGCCCCACTTCATCAACAGCCTTCTGCCGAAGAGCCGGATCAACACCAGACAGATCACAATAAGCCAGATTTTCATAGGTATAACCCGGATTATTGTTAATCATATAATTATATTGCCGTCCGATAAATAATAATAATGTAACGAAAAATCCGGCAGCGATAAACTGTAAAAAAAGAAGTCCCAGTTTCCATAAGCGTTTGCTCTCGGTAAAATGACGAAATGCCACCGCTACCGGTATACGTGCAAACAGATACGCCGGAATTAATCCGGATACTAAAAAAACAAGTAGACAGACCCCCAGTAATAACATGCTACTTTGCCAGGTAAATAAGGCCGTGATCGACGTATCTATCAAATCTTGAATCACCCCCCTGAAAGCAAAAATCAAGAGAAAGGCCAAGAATAGAGAAACGACCAGATCAACAAATGTTTCCATCAACATTCGATTTCGGATATTATTCTCCGACGCTCCGTAACACTTATAGACAGCCATCTCTTTCGAGCGGTTCACTAATGAGGAAATTACAATCATGACATAATTCATAATTGCAGTAAACAACAAAGCAAAAGCCAGTAAAGAGAGAAGCAGCATTATGCGTTTCACTTCCGGATCGCCGCTATGTACTTCCGATAAAGAAAGAAAACTATAATCAATGGAAACTCCAACTTCTTTCAAGCGTTCCAACGGCAAATATTTTTCTTTCATAACCTGTATCCGATCCGTAAATGATACAGGATCAACTCCCGGTACCACTTTTATATACGCCGAATAACGTTCGTTCCCAGTCCAGCCCAATGATCCGTCCCACATGAAGTTGGAGATCGAATTCATCGAAATAATCAGATCGTATGCCATGTGTGTATTTTCCGGAAGATCCTCAAAGACACCACCGACAGTCAGAACCTTGCCCGGGAAATTATCAAATTGAAATGTTTGCCCCACCGCTTGGCTGACTCCCCCCATATGTTCCGCGATCTTACGGGATACCAAGGCATATAAAGGGCGTCTTAAGGTTTCTTTCACCTCTCCGGCCAATACCGGACGGGGAAAGAGATCAAACAAACAAGTATCTGCTAATATAGGTTGGCTTTTTATCTTTTTCCGGTCTTTTGTAAAGAAGACTCCATCACCGTTTAATGCAGTAAAACGAGTGGCAGCTTCTACTTCAGGAATCATCTCCTTCATGCCAACAGCAACACCACCGCTGATACGTTTTAATGGATCTTTTTCGCCTTCCAATGTCACATAATTCACTTGTATTTGATAGATAGACTCTTTCTCCGGATAAAAATCGTCATATGATTGTTCGAAATATACTTTGGCAATCAAAACTAATCCCATGGACAAGCCTATTCCCAGAGTGAATATTTTCATCAAATTACTCTTGCCTTTTTTGAATAACGACCGTATTAATACTGCATTTATCATGAGTGTTTTTTCTTTTATTCCAAAACTAAGACTTCGTTGTTTTTGTAGCTTTCATAACTGGACACAATGACCTGTTCGCCTGCCTCCAAGCCTTCCAATACTTCGTAGTATTGCGGATTCTGGCGACCGATACGGATCTGACGACGATGCGCTTTTTTACCGTCTTTATCCAGTACGAAAATCCAGCTTCCTCCCGTACTTTGGAAGAATGTGCCTTTGGGTATGATGATACTCTCGGTCGGTTGCCCTAATTCCAGATTGATATAATAGGTTTGTCCCGAACGGATATTATCCGGACGTTCGCCGGTAAAAATAAACTCGGTGCGAAACTTCCCTTCACGCACTTCGGGGAATACCCGGCGGATAGTCAGGGCAAAACTGGCACTTTGTCGTTCGAATGTCGCATTCAATCCAGCTCTTACCCGGTCGATATAATGCTCATCAATCATCGCTTCCACTTTATAATCAGAAAGGTCGTTGACCTGACCGATTTTCTGTCCGGAAGAGATATTCTGTCCTAACACCACATCCAAAAGACCTAATTCACCATCGATCTGGGAGCGGATATTGAGGTTTTCCCTACGCTGACGTACCAACCGAAGGTTTGTTTGCATACTCTCCAGCTGTTCTTCCATCTGTCCCAGTTGTAATGCCCGGGAGATCGAATCCTGGTAAATACGCTCTATCACTAATCCATATTGTTTAACGGCCAGGTCATAATCTTCCTGAGCCTGAAGATAATTTTCGCGGGAGATTAACTCTTCTCCATACAGTTTCTTGTTCTGATCAGCTGTACGGCGTTTGCGGTTGACTTCAAGATCCAATTGTAATTTCATCTTCTCATTATCCAGTTTGGCTTGTTGCATCTGAATCTGTGTATTGCGGAAGATACTCATCTGTTCCGTTAAACTGGCTTCTGATCCGAGTATAGAAAGATCTAATTGTGAATTGGACAGACGCACAATCACCTCCCCTTTTCTGACCTGACTACCTTCTTCTACTACTTTTTCCTGCACAATACCTCCTTCTTCAGGACTGAGTTGTACAACCGTAATCGGTTGAACCTGTCCATCTACGCGGACAAAATCATTAAATTGCGATCGACTCACTTCTCCGATACTAATCCCTCTTGCATCCACCCGTAAGGTTGATGAATGATCACCGAAAATGATCCATCCCAATAAAAAAAGAAATAATACACCACCTATTATATAGGGTATATGTTTTTTCCGAATTCCTTTCTTTTTTTCTAATTTAATATCCATGACTCTATTTTTTTATTTGTTTTTTAGTTGTAAGTATTCTATGTTGTATGTTGATCTATTTAACAAGAGGTTCGCCTTTGTAATAATCCACTTCTTTGCACTTAATCAGGAACATCAATTTCCGCTGAAGCAGATTCGCACGAGATTGAAGCAGAATATTCGAACTGTTCTGCAGATCGAGCGGACTCATCAGTCCTTCTTCAAATTTCCGTAATGTCACATGATAAGAATACTGATCAGAAGTTGTTTTTTTCTCCATTTGTATCATCTCTTTGGCATACCCTTCGCGGTCGAGTACTGCTTTCTCAATAGCTGTTTGCAGTTGCCGGATCGTCTCTGTCTGTTGTTCACGTACTATTCTGACATTATTTCGGGCGCGTTTGACAGACGTAATTTTTCTTAATCCGTCAAACAGCGGGAAACTCAAACGAAAAGTAATGTATTCCCTGCGTTTATTCGACAGCTGATCGGAAAAAGGGACTTGTGTATCCTTTGATTTCAAGTCTTTATAATAATCGGTGTATATACCCGCACTCACAGAGATTGTCGGTAATAATTTACCCTTTTCGATTAAATGTTGCATTTGAGATGCTTTCAGTTTATGTTTTAGTTGTAGGGCGGTGGGGTTATTTTCCAATGCAAAATCAAGGATATCATCGATTTGATCATTTGCCGGAAGAGAGACATCATTTATTAAAGTGGTATCCACCTGAAATTTTTCATCAAACGGGAAATTCATATAATCCTTCAACGTTAAAAGGGAGGTATTATAGAGGTTCTGTTGATTGGTCAGAAAATAATCATCTTCCGCGACCTGGGCTTCCAATTGAACAACATCCGCTTTTCCTTTCAAGCCTAACTCCTGTTCACGGGTGACTTTATAAAAATTGCGGGTGCTCTCTTCCAGTTTTTCCGCAGCATACCGTGAGGTTCCCTCGTAATACAAAACATCAACATAAGCAGCCATCACTTTTATCGCCAGATCATCTTTGGCTTTTTGAATATCATTTTTTCCTAACTTCTCATTCACCCGTGCCAAGCGCCATCCGTTGATCAATTGACCACCGCTGAAAAGCGTCAGATTGGTATAGGCTTCGTAACCGTTCGAAAAGTTCGTTGTATTGGTGTAGTTATAGTTGTCGTCGACACTTCGTCCAAACCCATAACCAGCACTGACCTGTGTTGAGATAGCGGGTAAAAAAGAGGCGATGGATTGGGCATGTTCAGCCTTATAGGTATTATGTGTATGTTCTTCTATATGTACTTTCGGACTATGATCAACAGCATATTGCATACACTCCTCCAATGTCCAGACTTTCTCTTGTGCCTGTCCTTTCAACATTAGTCCAAAGACCATACAGGTGATGTAAGTTATTTTCTTCATTGCATTTTTATTTTATATGTATAGTAAGGTGCAAACCATATGCCAAAAACATATTTGTATGTGATTCAGTCAATTACGCTAAATAGCCACATAAAAGAGTGTCAAAAAAATGGACAGGTATGTAAAAGATTTTGACAGCTTTTCGATCGATTTATTGTACGATCTCATCGATTTATTTACAACTCTTATAACACTTTTTTGTTAGAGGTACCTCTAAATTATTTTAGACGTACCTCTAAACGGATTTACACCTACCTCTAAATTCATTTAGACGTACCTCTAACAGAAAACGGAGGTAGGTCTAACAAAAAAGTGAACAGTATGCTTCTATTATATCCATAGGATGGTATAGAAAATAGATTGTAACTGTACAAATATTAAAGCGTACAAAATGCCCTGAATGAGATTTATGTGTCAAAAAATTGGACAGGAGTTCTTCTTCGAAAATTAATGCAGTTATTGATGTCCAATAATTTGACAATCCATAGGATGTGTAAATCAGACCGATTATATTTGTACGATGATTTAATTGATTTGAAAAACAGATGGCTAAACAAGGTACAATTCTCGTTGTTGATGATAATAAAGGCATTCTGACTGCAGTACAGATGTTGTTGACGACTTCTTTTGAAAAGGTCATTACCCTGTCTACTCCTAACCGGATAAAAACGATTTTACATAACGAGCAGGTAGATGTTGTATTATTGGATATGAATTTCAGTGCCGGAATCAATAACGGAAATGAAGGGTTATTCTGGTTGAATGAAATCAAAAAAGAGTACCCTACTCTTCCGGTGGTTTTATTTACGGCCTATGCAGATATCGACCTGGCTGTACGCGGTATCAAGGAAGGTGCTGCCGATTTTGTTGTAAAACCCTGGAATAATGCCAAATTGATCGAGACCATACAATTGGCATATACTTTACGTTCGGGGAAAAGCGGCGGGAAAGATGAAAAACAAGTGATATCAAAAGAGAGCGGTATGTTCTGGGGAAAAAGCAACGTGATGCAAAATCTACGTATGCTTGTCGATAAAGTGGCTCGGACTGATGCGAATATACTTATCACCGGAGAGAATGGTACCGGGAAAGAGATGTTAGCCCGTGAAATACATCTACAATCTACCCGCAAGAAGGAAGCGCTTATCACCGTTGATATGGGCGCAATCACCGAAACCTTGTTTGAGAGTGAATTATTCGGCCATATAAAAGGTGCTTTTACCGATGCCAGAGCCGATCGGGCCGGGAAATTTGAAGCAGCGGATAATGGGACACTTTTTTTGGATGAAATCGGGAATTTACCTTATCATCTACAGGCAAAACTGTTAACAGCACTTCAAAACCGGAGTATCGTTCGTGTGGGAAGTAACACACCGGTTCCGGTAAATATCCGCTTAATAAGTGCGACTAATCGTGATCTGCAGGAGATGGTACATAAAGAATTATTCCGTGAAGACCTGTTGTACCGGATAAATACCATTCATGTCAAAATACCTCCTCTTCGCGAAAGGCCGGAAGATATTCTTCCACTTACAGAAATTTTCCTGAAAAAATATGTGAATATATATGGAAAAGCGCCGGTGAAATTAACGCCGGAAGTTCAAGAAAAACTGAAAGATCAACCTTGGTACGGCAATATACGCGAACTGGAACATACGGTAGAAAAAGCGGTGATAATCAGTGATTCTTCGGTGTTGGATGTTAACGATTTCGATTTCTCCTCCAAACATCATACTGTTCATCAAAAAGAAGCGACTACTTTGGAGGAAATGGAATACCAAATGATTAAAAGTGCGATGGAGAAATATGGTGGTAATCTGTCTCAGGTAGCCAGTCAGTTGGGTATCTCCAGGCAAACCCTTTACAACAAAATCAAACGTTACGAACTGTAACCGGATATGTTCAATCGATTTAGCAACAGTCTGACACTTCGCATAATACTGCTGGTGGTTTGTACGGCAGGAATGACCTGTTGCGCCCTTATGAAAATGTGGGGCTGGTTTATTTTTCTGACGGTTATATGGTTGATTTCAATATGGATGATGCGAAGATTCTACAAACGGAATGCCCAAAAGGTTGCTTTTATGTTTGATGCGATCGATAATAGTGATTACGCTTTCCAGTATGCCACCAGTGGACGTTCGTCGAATGATAAACTGGTCAGTGAGTCACTGAACCGCGTGACTCAAATCTTGTTTCAGGCCAAAGCCGACACCATCCAACAGGAGAAATATTATGAATTAATCATGAATTCGGTCAATACCGGGATTATTGTGATCGATGATAAAGGGACAATTTATCAAACAAATAATGAGGCATTGCGTCTGCTTGGAATGACCGTATTTACCCATGCCAAACAGTTGGGGCGAATCGACCCGGAATTGGAACAGGTTATTTCGACTATCCGTCCCGGAGATAAACATCAGGTATCGTTTGTCAATGAACGGGGCACTGTTCATCTATCCATTCGTGTCTCAGAAATGACCCTGCAGGATAAACATGTACGGATTATAGCCATCAACGATATTAACAGTGAATTAGATGATAAAGAAATAGATTCATGGATACGTCTCACCCGTGTTTTAACCCATGAGATGATGAATTCGATTACACCTATCACTTCATTAAGTGATACTTTATTGTCTATGCATAAGGATGTTAACAAAGAAATAAAAAACGGACTTGAGGTGATTAGTACAACGGGGAAAAGCCTGATTTCATTTGTGGAATCTTACCGGCGTTTCACCCATATTCCGACGCCCAATCCTTCACTATTTTATGTCGGTCAATTTATCGATCGGATGGTACAATTAACACAACACCACAATAAATTCCCCCATATCCATATAAAAACCGACATCGAGCCAAGTGATCTGATTGTATATGCCGACGAAAATCTGATCACTCAGGTGATGCTTAATCTTTTGAAGAATGCGATGCAGGCGATTGGGAATGAATCGACAGACGGGTTAATCTCCATCCATGCGTTTTGCAATGATGAAGAGGCAGTATTTATTGAAGTGACGAATAACGGACCCACGATTCCACCGGAAGAAATCGAACACATATTTGTTCCTTTTTTTACTACAAAAGAGAGTGGCAGTGGCATTGGTTTGTCTGTTTCCCGTCAGATTATGCGGCTTTCGGGGGGTAGCCTTTCATTAAAAAGTCGCCCGGAAAACGGACAAACGACTTTTATCTTGATGTTTCCCTAAGAAATGAATTGAATGTATCTTTGTATGTATATGGGTGTATGTTGTTTTAATCTGCAAGAAATAAACTACCTTTGTACTCTTTAAAAAGACAATATTATAATATTATGAGCGATATCAAAGTGAACGAAGAAGAGAACAAGAAAAGTCTGAACTTCATTGAAACAATTGTAGAAAAAGATCTTGCAGAAGGGAAAAACAGTGGAAGAATACAAACCCGTTTCCCGCCCGAACCAAACGGTTATCTGCATATTGGGCACGCAAAAGCGATTTGCCTGGATTTTGGTATTGCTCAGAAATATGGCGGAATCTGTAAACTTCGTTTTGATGATACCAATCCGGTAAAAGAAGATGTGGAATATGTCGATTCGATCATGGAAGATATTCAATGGCTCGGATTTCAATGGGACGAAGTGGTGTATGCTTCTGATTATTTCCAACAGTTGTATGATTTTGCCGTAACGTTGATCAAACAGGGAAAAGCGTATGTCGATGAGCAAAGTGCAGAGGTGATTGCTCAGCAAAAAGGAACCCCTACTCAGCCCGGAACAGAAAGTCCTTTTCGGAATCGCCCGGTAGAAGAGAGCCTGGATCTGTTTGAACGGATGAACAAAGGCGAATTTCCCGAAGGAAGCATGATTTTACGTGCAAAGATCGATATGGTCTCTTCGAATATGCATTTCAGAGATCCGATCATGTATCGTATTATCACACAACATCCGCACCACCGTACTGGTACGACATGGAAAGTCTATCCGATGTATGATTTTGCCCACGGGCAAAGCGATTATTTCGAAGGAGTTACTCATTCGTTGTGTACATTGGAATTTGAAGTACACCGTCCATTGTATGATTATTTTATAGATCTTTTACAAACAAAAGATAATTACCGCCCCCGACAGATTGAGTTCAATCGCCTGAATCTGACCTATACGGTGATGAGTAAACGAAAATTGCTTCAGTTAGTCAAAGAGGGACGTGTCAAGGGATGGGATGATCCGCGTATGCCGACACTTTGTGGTTATCGCCGCAGAGGTTTTACGCCACAAGCTATCCGCAATTTCATCGATAAAATCGGATATACAAAATATGATGGTATTATCGACGTGGCTTTATTGGAATATGCTGTACGTGAAGATCTGAATGCGACTGCTCCGCGTGTTTCGGCAGTTATCGATCCGGTCAAACTGATTATCACCAACTACCCGGAAGGAGAGGTCGAAATGATGGAAGCTGTCAATAATCCCGAAGATCCGTCGGCCGGCAGCCATGAGATAGCTTTTACAAGAGAACTCTATATTGAGCGTGACGACTTTATGGAAGATGCACCGAAGAAATTCTTCCGCATGACACCCGGCAAGGAGGTCAGATTGAAAAGTGCATATATTGTGATGTGTACGGGGGTTAAAAAGAATGCCGCAGGTGAAATAGAAGAAATTTATGCCGAATATGACCCGAATACGAAGAGCGGTATGTCAAATAGCGATCGTAAAGTGAAAGGCACACTGCATTGGGTGTCGGTAGAACATAGTCTTCCGGCAGAGGTACGTTTGTACGACCGACTGTTTGGCGTTGAAAACCCCTCGGAAGAGAAGGAGAAAGATTTTCTGGAATTGTTGAACCCGGACTCACTGACCGTTTTAACCAACTGCAGGGTTGAAAAAGAATTGGCCAAAGCAAAACCGTATGATCATTTTCAATTCCAGCGTATCGGTTACTTTAATCTGGATCCGGATAGTCAGAACGGAAAACTAATCTTTAATCGTACCGTACCGTTAAAAGACACTTGGAATAAAGTAAAAGATAAGTGATATATACTGTAAGAACACTTAAATATGAAAAAAGAGGACGTTAATAAACTATTACAACGTTTCTTGTCGGCTCGTGAAGAGAATAAGGAGCCTTATTTTGATGCGGATGAATGTGTGGAGTTGTTGAATCGTTTTGAAGACGAAGATGAATATGTTTATTATGAGGATGTTCTGGCATTAGGTTTACGACTTCATCCGGGAAATATTGATCTGCAAATTAAAAAATGCAGGCAATATATGTATCATGATGAGATCGAAAAAGCATTGGAATCTCTTGAATTTATTGCCGAAAATAAGAATGAAGATCTTGATTTGATCCGGTTGGAATGTTATTGTATGGCCAAAGAATATGGTAAAGTCGTTGAATACACCGAATGGTTAATCTCCAATCAATGTGAGTATCTGGAAACTGTATTCGAATACATCGCTCCTATTCTGAATGATCTTGAGATGTATAAAGATGCCCGCGATTATATCGACAGAGGGTTATTGTTATTCCCGGATAATCTGATACTCAAAGATGAACTTTGTTATATCATGGAGTCGGAAGGCGACCTGTCGAATGCGATAGAGTTGTGTAATCAATTGATTGACAAGAACCCTTACTCCTATGAATACTGGTTTACATTAGGTCGTCTCTACTCCATGGAAGGCGATTTCGACAAAGCGATCGAAGCATTCGATTTTGCGCTTACCTGTGATGATTCGGATTCAGAACTGAAAATTCTGAAAGCATATTGTCTCTACATGAATGAGAGTTACCAAAGAGCAATTGAGATCTACAATGAAATTAGTTCGGATGAAAAAGATAATAACCGTATTCAGCCGTTAATCGCCGAATGTTATATCAAACTGGACGATTTTGAACAGGCTTATCAGCTGCTTAAAGAGCTGGTCAGTGGCAAAGAGGTGATTGATGATCCTACGATCTATATCAACTTTATCCATTGTTGTGTAGAGACCGACCGGGAACAAGAAGCTTCTGAAATTTTGCAACATGCTGCAGGATTATTTCCCGATAATGTGCGTATTTTATCCTTACTGGCACTCACTTACTTGGAAAGCGGCAAAGAAGATTTGGCGATGAATACGACGAATCAATTGTTTCATATTCTTGAAAATATGGATGAGAATGAAGAGGATAGTGAAAGTCTTTTTCGTGCCGCGCAATATCTTTATTTAAAGGGTGAAGTGGATAAGGCCTTGAAATATTACCAGAAGGTTTTTGAACTTGATCCTACACGTCCGTTTATGCATATCCATATGGCTATGGCTTATTTGTCGAAGGGAGATATTAAAAATTTCAGTAACCATTATCGCCAGGCTTCTCCCAAAGAGATGATCGAATATTTGAAGAAATCGGGTGTTGATCTGAATAAAATTGATTTGAAGACCCCAATATTAGCCAAACCGATGCCTTTGGATGAATTAATAAAGGAATATCTGAATAATAAAGACAATAGTAATTAAAATCATGAACAGATCCCTCAAAGCGTATGCGCTTTTAGCTGTAAAAGGTATTGCCATGGGTGCGGCAGATGTTGTACCCGGAGTCTCAGGCGGAACAATCGCTTTTATAGTCGGTATATATCAGGAATTGTTAGATGCTATAAAAAGTATTAATGGTTCAAGCCTAAAAATGCTTTTTACCGGTAAAATCGGTTCTTTCTGGAAAGCGATTAACGGTAATTTTTTGCTAGCATTGGTTTGTGGCATTGCGATCAGCATCTTTTCACTGGCCAAACTGATTACCTATTTATTAGATACTCATCCGATTTTGGTCTGGTCGTTCTTTTTCGGATTGGTATTAGCTTCTACCTGGATTGTTTCTAAAGATATCACGCAATGGAGTTGGAAAACCGTACTGGGTTTTATCATCGGTGTTGTAGTGGCTTATTTTGTAACGGTTGCTACTCCGGCAGAGACACCCGACGGGCTTTGGTTTATTTTTATTAGCGGTGCGATTGCAATCTGTGCGATGATTCTTCCAGGCATATCCGGTAGTTTTATTTTAGTACTGTTAGGGAAATATTATTATGTTATGGAAGCTGTTAAAACGCTCAATATCCCTGTAATAATCGTATTTATCTGCGGTGCGGCCATCGGTATTACCAGTTTTTCCAGGATATTATCCTATACGTTGCGTAAATTTCGAAACATGACTTATGCCGTATTAGCCGGATTTATGCTGGGCTCGCTCAACAAAGTATGGCCTTGGAAATTGGAAGACACGAATATCCTGCCAAATGAACTGATCTGGCAAGCTTTCGGACTCATGTTTATTGGCTTTTTACTGGTTTATTTCTTAGAAAAACTCTCAGCAAAGAAATAAGATAACAGTTCTTATTTTTTTTGCATTTTATAATCCTTATTTGTAATACTATGAGAACTCGACTTTTAATCGTTGTTATTTTTTTCTTTATCCCTTTGTCTATCCTGCAAGGGATAAATCACAATTCAGTGTATACACACAAACCCAATGATCCGAAAGCGCTTTATTTTACACCGGAGCACTATGCTATTAAAGCCGATGGTTCTGTCGATGTTTCGGAGGCACTGCAACAAGCTTTAGTGGATGTCAAAAAAACCGAAATGGGTTATGGGATACTTTTTCTTCCGGAGGGAACCTATCGCATTAGTCAAACGATCTATATCCCAGCAGGAGTGCGATTGATCGGATATGGGACTAAACGTCCGCAAATTGTACTGACAAAAAATGCTCCGGGGTTCCAGGAAGTTACTCCGGAAACGGAAAAAGGAAAATATATGTTCTGGTTTATTGGTGGCACTCCTACAGCCGGACGTCCGGTCGGAGATGCTAATGCCGGAACATTTTATAGTTCGATCCTGAATATCAACCTGAAAATAGAGGATGGTAATCCCAATGCGTCTGCCATACGTGCACATTTTGCCCAGCATTGTTCTATTTCAAACGTAAATATTTACATAGGTAAAGGGCGTTCCGGTATTGTCGATCCTGGGAACCACATGGAAAATATAGCTCTTTTTGGAGGTGATTATGGCATTAATACCGTCAAATCTTCTCCGGGATGGCCGATTATGTTGCTCAATTCTTACTTTGAAGGACAACGCAAAGCGGCGATACAAACAAATGAAGGAGGATTGACCATTGTGCGGATGCATGCGAAGAATACCCCTGTCGCTGTTGAAATTAAAGATGGGGCTCCGGACAGGTTGTTTATGGAGGATTGTATTTTTGAGAATATCAAGAACTATGGATTAATCCTGACCAATGCCGGGAATTCGGCAACTCAAATCAACTTGATGAATATCCAATGTCATAATATTCCTCATTTCTCCTTAGAGCGTGTGACCAACAAAGAGGTGACAGGAAATAGTAAAGGATATAAGGTTAACCGTTTTTGTTATGGTTTTAATATGGACGATCTATCCAAGGAACCTGAGGTTATTCGTTTGGCAGAAATTGAACCGCAAAAAACAATCCAGGCATTAGACGCAAGTGATACTCCTGCCCTGCCTCCGGTGGATTCCTGGATAAATATCCGAGAGTTGGGAGCGAAAGGAGACGGTTTTACCGATGATACTCAGATCTTCATGAATGCGATCGAACAATATACCAATATCTATATTCCTCAAGGATGGTATGTTGTAAAAGAGCCGATGATATTAAAACCCATGACCAATATCATCGGTTTACATCCGGCTACTACTGTTATCCTGACATTAGGAGGTAATCCGACATTCAGCGGTTTTGGGCCTCCTCAGGCACAGTTAACTACTCCCCAGGGAGGGCAGAATATTG
The DNA here is from genome assembly GCF_029893105.1 of Parabacteroides sp. PF5-9. Lineage (GTDB taxonomy): Bacteria > Bacteroidota > Bacteroidia > Bacteroidales > Tannerellaceae > JARXWG01. The sequence continues at coordinate 74,945 of NZ_JARXWG010000002.1, forward strand.
TGACAGGGATTTACCTGAATGCGGATGCTTATAACTACCGGGCTGTCAACTGTAAATGGATGGCAGGAGAAGGTTCTTATATGTATGATGTGAAGTTCAGCGGGCACGATAAAGACCGCTTCCATTATAACGGTCAAAGTGCCGCCAATCCGTTGGAGAAACCGCTTGAGAATATCCGGGATATGCATAACCTAACGGTAAGAGCATGGGATAATCAACATTGGAGCCTTTGGATTACAGCAGGTGGTGGAGGGACATTTCGGGATCTCTGGACTGCCAATGAATACAGTTCTACCGGATTATACATCAGTAATACATCTACACCGGGACGTATTTACGGGATGTCTTTAGAACATCATTTGCGAAATGAAGCGACATTCCGGAATGTTTCCAACTGGAAAATATATGACTTCCAGTTTGAGGTTGAAGCTGAAGGGATTGATTCCCAACCGTTGGATCTGATCAATTGCGAGAATCTGATGTTCGCCAACTTCTATTCCTATCGGGTTTCCCGTATGTTGAAATCATATCCCTCCGCTATCCGGACATGGGATTGTCGTAATATCGAGTTGCTAAACGTACATAATTTTGCACATGCGCGTGTTAAATTTACCTCCAATGCCACGTTGTATGATGTGAATACCCGTCGTGAAGCGCGTCAATGGGAACTAGCCCGTCTATTCATCTCAGGCAATGAAAGCCGCAAATACCTGTTAACCGGAGAGGCAAACAAATTGGAACAGGTCGTCACCGGTTTTGAGTTTATCGATGGCTTGACCCACGACAGTCAAGGGAATATCTATTTTTGTGAGCACCGGATGCGCAGGATATATAAGATGGATGCTAAAACTAAACAGATTACCTCTATTGCTGATTTTCCTTGGGATGCTGTTGCTTTGGCCTGTGATACAGATGATAATCTGATTGTTGTTACAAAATATATCGCTCAACCCGGTTATAGAAATGATGATACCCGTGACGGCAACAAACCTCTCTTCGGCTGGAAAGGATCCGGCGGATTATGGGGATTTACCTATGTTCCCAAATTGTATTCCATAAATCCGGACAATGCCGATGCATCCTTTAAGGTTTTAGATGTAATACCTATGACAGAGGTAAAAGATCCTCAGAAAGTCTATTATCTGGGAAATCGGAGTATATCCTATAATGAATATTATGGAGGAACTAAACCGCAAAACTGTTTTATTGCCCCCGATGGCGTTACTATTATCCCCTATTATGAAGATTTATTCCGTTGCTCATCATTGGTTGCAGCCGGAAAAGGAGAATCGATTTATACATTGGATGAATATCATCAACGTGTTGTTCGTTCCGAAATAGATGATAAAGGATATCTGCAAAACAATACAGTCCTGATTGAACGTGGTGATCGTGGAATAACTACCGATGCTGCAGGTAATATCTATGTCTCCAATGGTGATATCTATGTTTATGATCCGGAGGGAAAACGAATCAAAACGATTGAAGTTCCGGAACGGGCGGCCTCTATAATGATATCAGATGATATATTATATATCACAGCAATAACATCCCTGTATAGTATGCGGCTTAAGTAATTCTATTTTACCCTATAAATGTATTCATTATTAATTGTTATATACTTTTTTTTAGGTTAGATATCCGTATGTATTATTAATGCAGTATCTTTGCAGTCCGAGTGCTTGATTAACCTCGTTAAAAACAAGAAAACATGCAAAAAACAGTTACAGTACCTTTCATGCTGCTGGGTATTCTATTTAACATCTGCCTGGTAGCTGCCAATCTTTTAGAAAGTAAAGTTGTTGAAATTTGTGGTATCACAGTGACCGCCGGATTAATTGTGTTCCCTATTTCCTATATCATCAACGATTGTATCGCTGAAGTATGGGGATTCAAAAAAGCCCGTCTGATTATCTGGAGTGGATTTATTTCCAATTTTCTGGTGATCGGATTGGCACAGATAGCCGTATTATTACCTGCTGCCCCTTATTGGGAAGGAGAAGAAGGATTTAATTTTGTATTCGGGATGGCTCCACGAATTGCAGTTGCCAGCCTGATTGCTTTTTTGGTTGGATCGTTTCTGAATGCCTACATTATGAGTAAAATGAAAATAGCCTCCAAAGGAAAACATTTCTCTCTCCGAGCCATTGTCTCTACCTTAATTGGAGAAACGGCCGATTCGTTGATCTTCTTCCCTATCGCTTTTCTGGGGTTATTGCCGATAGAAGCACTCTTTGCACTGATCATTACTCAGGCCATTCTTAAATCACTGTATGAAATTATAATTCTACCTATAACAATTCAGGTCGTGAAGTATATCAAAAAAGTAGACGGAAACGATGTTTACGACGTAAATACTTCTTATAACATCCTTAAAGTAAAAGATATTTAGAAGCTGTTTTATTTTTTCTTCCCTCTGACAATTTTGCCATTAACAATATTTAATGGCTTTTTTATTTTACAATTACGATTATTTAGTAGTTTTACGTCGTGTTAGTAATTTATTATGCAAATTATTACGATTGCACAGTAGTTATTGCATACTATTTTAAATACACAATATGTACCATCTAAAGCAAAAAAACATGTCAAAAGAAACTCCCAAAAACCTATTCATAGGTTTAAAATCTGTCGCATGCATCTGTTTTGTCAGTCTGTTCGTATTCTCTGCTTGCTCGAATAAAGAAAATTCGGCTGCAACATCCGAGAGCTCTCTTCCTCCCGCAGAGGATAAAACCCTTATTGTCACTGCAGCAAAAGACGATACCGTGTTCACTGTTTGCGAAGTGATGCCTCAATTTCCCGGAGGGGATCAAGAATTGCTGAAATTTATTTCCCGAAACATCAAATATCCGAAAAGTGCTCAGGAGAATGGCATTCAGGGACGTGTGGTTGCCTCCATGATTATCGAAAAGGACGGGACAGTAAGCAATATCGAAATCGTTCGTGGCGTCGAGGCTTCATTGGATCAGGAAGCGAAGCGAGTTATCGAAATCATGCCCAAATGGACACCGGGAACACAGCGCGGAAATATTGTCCGTGTAAAATATACGGTACCGATCATGTTCAGGTTGCAATAAGTTCTTCTGTAGAAAAGAGGGTAATCAATCGAATTATCCTCTTTTTTTTAAGACAACACCGTTAGTTTGGCATATTTCAATAATAACTGTTTCCGACCTAAATGAGTGAACTCAACAGTCGCTTTCTTATTACTTCCTTCACCGTCGATAGCAACGACTTCACCGTCACCAAAACGATCATGGTGCACTTTGGAACCAACCTGTAAATCCGGCATATCTCCTATTGAAGATTTGGAAACAACTGATTCTCCGGAAACTTCCGGTTCCAACCGTTTCAACCGTGATTTCTGCCCAGAAGAGGAGGTTGGATAGGTTTCAGTCGTAGCCATACGAGGTTGTTGAAAGGGAGAGTTAAATGGTGAATTTGAATACTCTTTTCGAGCCGATGCAAACGGATCTGCAACCGACAGATCAGCCGGCATATTTAAAAATCGTGTATCAATATCTCGTAGAAAACGACTGGGACTGCACACATTACTTTGTCCGTTTCGAAAACGACTTTTGGCATAACTGAGTATACAATTTTGTTCAGCCCGTGTAATCGCGACATAAAAGAGACGTCTCTCCTCTTCTATTGCTCGTTCGCTATCCTTCGACATGAGCGAGGGGAACAAATCTTCCTCCAGTCCGACGACAAACACATTTTTGAATTCCAATCCTTTTGCCGCATGAACAGTCATAAGCGTCACCTTATTCGCCTGTTCATCCTTATCGTTATCCTGATCAGTCAGAAGAGCGACTTCGGAAAGGAAATCAGCTAATGTCACCTGTTCTTCCCCCTCTTCCATACGAATATCACAATATTCGGCTATTCCTTTAAGCAACTCTTGCACATTTTCCTGTTTGCTCATCCCTTCGACAGAGTTATCCTGGAATAAAGCGGCAAGAATACCAGACTGTTTTATTACACTTGTCGCCATTTCATCTGCCGAACACGTTTTCTCCTGTTGAATAAACGAGTCGATCAACTCCCTGAATTGACTCAGTTTTTTGGCCGTACCACTATTGATCGGCAACGCATACGAAAGCGGATCATTCAGTACATTCCACAAGCTGATACCATTGGCAGAAGCAGCAGCGATCACTTTACCTACAGTCGTATCACCAATCCCACGTGCCGGATAATTAATGACCCGTTTCAAAGCCTCTTCATCATGCGGATTCACGATCAATCTGAAATAAGCGATTACATCCTTAATCTCTTTGCGTTGATAAAAAGATAAACCCCCATAAATTTTATAAGGAACACCCGATTTGCGTAACGCTTCTTCCAGAATACGCGACTGCGCATTCGTTCGGTATAAAATAGCAAAATCACTATAGTCGAAATCGGCAGCACGTCGCATCTCTCCTATTTTTGAAGTCACCGCATACGCCTCTTCATAATCGGAATAAGAAGCGAGAACCAAAATCTTCTCCCCTTCCTCTTCTTCCGAATAAACCGTTTTTTTGATCTGCTCTTTATTCTTATGAATCAGACTGTTTGCTGCATTCACAATATTCTGTGTCGAACGATAATTGCGTTCCAATTTAAAGACCCGGCAATTCGGATATTTCCCTTTAAATTGCAAGATATTATCAATATTGGCACCACGAAAAGAATAGATACTTTGTGCATCGTCACCGACCACACAGATCCGGTTATGTTTCTCCGACAAACGTTGTACGATAAGATGTTGAGCAAAATTGGTATCCTGATACTCGTCGACCAGTATATACTGGAAGAATTCGCGGTACTTCTCCAACACGGCAGGATGGTCGCGGAACAAAATATTTGTCTGCAACAACAGATCATCAAAATCCATTGCTCCGGCTTGTTGACTTCGTAACTGATACCGTTTATAGATTTCCCGTAATAAAGGAACTTTTGATTTCACATCATATTCCACCAACTCCTTGTTTTGTTCATACGCCTTCCAGGTCACCAGCGAATTTTTGGCATTGGATATCCGGTTCTGAATCATCCCCACCCGATACACCTTGTCATCCAGTTGCATCTCTTTGATAATCGCTTTCAATAGACTCTTGGAATCGGCCGAATCATAGATTGTAAAAGTTGGCGGATAGCCAATATATTCGGCCTCTTTTCGAAGAATACGTGAGAAAATCGAGTGGAAAGTACCCATCCATAGACGGCGAGCAGTCTGCTGATCCGTTATAGCAGCAATACGTTCTTTCATTTCCCGTGCCGCTTTATTGGTGAATGTCAATGCCAGAATCGTATAAGGAGGTATTCCCTGCTGTAACAGATAGGCTATTTTATAGGTCAATACACGGGTTTTCCCCGATCCGGCCCCGGCAATAACCAATGAGGGTCCATCAGTATATACCACCGCATCTTTCTGGCTGTCATTTAATTGGTCAAGATAGTTTTCCACGCACATTTGTTTCGAAACAACAAAGATACGATATATTCATTGACTATTGACAATAGAAAGTTGACAATTCGTTTTTCCGCCAAACAGTTCGGAAAATGAAAAAACGGATCTATCGTTACTTATAAATTCGGATTGAGGCGATTCCACTCCTTAATCGGCGGCATAACCCCGGACCGGATAAGTTCGTCTCTCAACTGACAGAGATGTTCATAACTTTGCATTAAAGCGTTATGTTCCTCTGGCGTACCTTTTACCTCTTGATAATGTACTCCGTCTTTATCCAGTTTCGTTTCCATCGCCATCATAATGTTTGAGAACTGGTTATCTGACACATATACACCTACCGGCCAGTCAAATTGCGAACCACCCATCACTGCCTGTATCATCTCTAACGACAAAAAGGCCGGACTCTGAAACGAAGAGCGTCCCCTTAATGTGAGGATCTGTTTTCCACCCTGCACAACTCGTTCTTTGAGCGCTTTCCAAGCTGTATCGGTAAGCATAGAAGAACCGATCAAGCTATTCAACGGTTTCCCATCGACACTTGCCGTAGACGAGAATACAGCCATTTGTTCGCCATGTCCTCCATAGGTTCTGCAATGAGCGATCTGATCGGGCGGTATATTCAAATGTTTGGCCAGTTCATTTCTCAAGCGTGTACTGTCTAAAGCGGCAAGTGTTGAAACTTGTGTCGGTTTTAATCCCGAATAGAGTAACACAAGCAAGCCTGTGATATCTGCCGGATTGAAGATGACAACAACATGTTTGACGTCCGGACAATACTGTTTAATATCCTTCCCACATTGAATGGCAATTTCTGCATTCCCTTTCAACAAATCTTCCCGTGTCATCCCCTCTTTGCGTGCGGCTCCTCCCGAAGTCACGATGTACTTACTCGCTTTAAGCGCCTCTTCTATACGGTCGGTATAGGTGATACGAACGCCTTTGAATCCACACTGCAACAACTCTTCTGCAACACCTTCCAACCCTTTCGTATACGGATCATACAAACAAATATTGGAAGATAATCCCATCAAGATAGCCGATTGTGCCATATTCGATCCAATCATTCCAGCAGCTCCGATAATCGTCAATTTTTCCGATGTAAGAAATTTCATATTCTATTTATTTAATGGTTTATAATATATCGTTCGCTTTCTAAATAAACACACTGGAGAAACATTTGTTTTTATCGGATGAATAGAAACCGGATAAAATCGAAAAAAAACGTTTCAAAGAGAGGTTTTGTCAAAATGTCAAAATGTCAAATGAAGATTGAAATAGATCCTTTTTTTGCTGTTGGTAATAGGGTGGAATCCTTCTATGGCAATCTCCCGGACTTAACGGATGACAAAACGAAAGCTGTGTCCGTGGAATTTGAATATACTGTATGACGATTTGAAACTCATTGAGAAGCATTTTTAATGCATGGTACAGAATTCGCCTTTTCTGTAGCCGATAGTCAATGGATTTCAGGACTGTTTTCCGCACGTTTTAGCGTAAAAAAATGATTCCAACACCTTCTTTTGTCGGTTTCCAATGCTTGAAAAAAAAAATCAACACGTTCATTCCTGAAAATCATTTGGAACGTTGTAGGAAAGTATTTAGAACATTTTTAAAATCTTCAGGGAAAATCCACCATGTGTTCTGCATGATTTTTTACAAGCCTTGTTTTCGTTCTTAACAACAACCGAAAAAACGTCAAAAATCGCTCTATATCGGTCTCTTTTTTTGTTTTACGTGTTAGTAAATAGCCGTATATCCGGTCAAAATCATTCGAAAATGGCTAATATGGCAACTATTTGTTGTGTGAAATAAATAAAAATAACCCCATTCAATGACCCAATCGGCAATTATTACATTTGCAATTATTATATTTGCAATAATTTAAAAAGCAATAATCACATTATGACAAACAAGGTTAGAAATCCTTTTATAATAAGTGGATATCTCTCTGCTGAATATTTCTGCGATCGGAAAACCGAAAGCATAGAACTGACGGGGGCATTACAGAATAGGCGAAACACCGTGCTTGTGTCGCCACGCCGTATGGGAAAAACCGGATTGATCGAACATTGTTTTCATCAAAAAGAGATTACTAAAGCGTATCATACGTTCTTCATCGACATCTATGCAACCGGCAGTTTGAAAGAGTTTGTTTTTATCTTGGGCAAACATATTTTTAACAAACTAAAACCCAAAGGGATAAAATTTGTGGAGCAGTTTTTTGCCACAATAAGTTCATTACGTCCCGCGTTCAAACTTGATCCGGTAAACGGGCAACCGGTTTTCGATATCGGTATCGGTGATATTCGTCAACCGTTACTCTCTATTGAAGAGATTTTCACCTATCTTGAATCGGCAGACAAACCATGTATCGTAGCGATAAACGAGTTTCAACAAATCACCAGATATCCGGAGAAGAATATAGAGGCGATTCTACGCACCCACATTCAAAAGTGCCGGAACACCTCATTTGTCTTTTCCGGTAGTCAGCGACACATGATGCAAAATATATTTTTCTCTGCATCAAGACCGTTTTATCAAAGTGCCTCTTTTATGAACCTCGAACCGATCGCGATCGAACCCTATCGTAAGTTCATACATAAACAGTTCAATAAAGCAGACAAAAAAATATCCGATGAATGTATCACGCGTATATATACTCTGTTGGAAGGACATACATGGTATATGCAAGTTCTATTAAACCACCTCTATGAACAGGCCGATAAGAGTAAAGAGATCACAGTAGCCGAAGCAAACACGGTCCTGCAAGCAACCGTAGAATCATACCGAACAATCTACCAAAGTATGGTAGCCATGTTGCCCGAGCGCCAGAAAGAGGTTCTTTTTGCCATAGCCAAAGAAGGAAAGGCGACAGAAATCACCTCTACGGAATTCATTAAGAGACATGGATTAAACTCGGCCAGTTCCGTGCAATCAGCCGTAAAGCAACTGCTCGACAAAGAATTCGTCACCAAAGAGGGAACGGACTACCAGGTATACGACCGTTTTTTCGGATTATGGCTATCCAAAACTTATGGAATAGGCTATATGCTTTAAATATATTCGGCTAAATGTTTTATCTTTGTTTTGCAATAGCCGTATAATCCAATAAAATAGAAGTAAGTTAAGTAAATAAAAACAACATGAAACGTCGTGATTTTTTAAGAACAAGTGTGGCAGCAGGTGCTGCGATATCATTAAGTTTTGAAGGTTTGGAAGCCGCTTTGACCTCCAATAAAATGGTGGTCGAATCTGCTCCTGATATGGTAGCGGTTATGGGTGGCGAACCTGTGACGATGCTTGAAAAAGCGTTAGCTGAACTGGGCGGTATTAGCCGTTTTGTCCAAAAAGGGCAGAAGATCGTAATTAAGCCAAATATCGGATGGGACCGTACTCCTGAACTGGCAGGAAATACCAATCCGGAGTTAGTGGGTGCGTTAGTCAAAAAATGTCTGGAAGCAGGCGCTTCTAAAGTCACGGTCTTTGACAACACCTGTGACAACTGGCAAAAATGTTATGACAACAGTGGTATTGCCGAAGCGGTACGTAAAGCTGGAGGTATCATCATGCCGGCTCACGAAGAGAAATACTTTAAAGAAGTTTCTCTTCCTAAAGGAGTTAATCTGAAGAGTGCGAAAATTCATGAATCATTGATTGAAGCGGATGCCTGGATCAATGTACCGATTTTAAAAAATCACGGTGGAGCAAAACTGAGTTGCGCCATGAAGAATCTGATGGGTATTGTATGGGATCGCCGTTATTTCCACTCCAACGACCTACAGCAGTGTATTGCCGATATCAATACATGGAATAAAAAGCCGGTATTAAATATTGTGGATGCTTATCGGATGATGCACCAAAATGGGCCTCAGGGCAAAAGTGCAGCGGATGTTGCCACGATTAAATCATTAATTGCTTCTACTGATATTGTGGCAATCGATACTGCTGCTTTGGGTATGTTCAATCAGGTGAAAAAGCTGGATATGGATGCTGTTGGTCATATCGGAAAAGGGCAATCGCTCAATTTGGGTACCACCGACTTAAGCAAACTTAATATCAAACGGGTTAGGATATAATCAATATGAAATCAACCTATTTAAAAGGATTGCGGGTTATTCTCGCAATCCTGTTTTTTACCCCTATATTGCTCTTTTTCCTCGATTTCAGAAATCAGCTGCCGGAAGCAGTCTCCAAACTACTGCATACACAGCTATTCCCGGCAATACTGGCAGGTTTTATAAGCGTATTAATCGTTCAATTTGTATTGGCTTTATGCTTTGGTCGAATTTATTGTTCTGTCATCTGTCCGGCCGGTGTTTTGCAGGATATAATTAATCGTGTTTTTTGCATTGGAAAGAAGAAAAAGAAGGGTTCACGCCGTTTTACTTACCGTCGTCCGATGAATATACTGCGGTATGTTCTGATGGGACTGACTTTGGGGTTGGCTTTATTGGGCTTTCTTGAACTGGGACTTTTACTTGATCCCTATAGCAACTTCGGGCGAATAGCCGCCAATCTTTTCCGGCCGGCAGCAATCTGGATCAATAACATTTTTGCCGACGTATTAGCTCGTTTTGATAATTATACCTTATATCATGTCACTATCGGAACGGTCACTACAGCCGGATTGATCGCCGGATTCGTAGCTTTAGCTGTTTTTATCGGAATGGTTGTGCTCCGGGGACGTTTGTTCTGTAATACATTGTGTCCGGTAGGCGCTTTACTTAGTCTTGTTTCCCGATATTCATTCTTCAAAATCACCATCGACAAAAAGAGATGCATCAGTTGCGGCATCTGTGAACAGGCGTGCAAAGCAGAAGCTATTGACGTTAAAAATATGAAAGTGGATAACTCTCGCTGTGTCGATTGCTTTAATTGCGTTTCATCCTGTAAGAAAGAGAGTATCCACTATCGTTTTCAACCTTTTTTCAAAAAAGAAGAATCTGTAATCGTTCCTGAGGCTACAGCTTCTATGGAGGTAACTCCTTCCGCCGGACGCCGCTCTTTTCTGTCTACAGGAGCAACAGTTGTCGCTTCGTTACCCGTCGTTTCTGCTGTTGCGCAAGTGGCCAATGGACAGAAGGAAAAGGTTCAGCCGGTAACTCCTCCGGGATCAATCAGTCTGGAGCAGTTCAAAGACAAATGTACAGGTTGTCATATCTGTGTTGTCCAATGTCCCAGCCAGGTATTATATCCTGCCGGATTGGAATATGGATTCGGTTATATGTTGAAACCGCATATGGCTTATATCGACAGTTATTGTAATTATGAATGTACGGTATGTATGGATGTCTGTCCAAATCATGCATTGCGTCCATTGACGGTTGATCAAAAAGTCACGACACAGGTCGGTATTGCCGAATTTTTCCTTGACCGCTGTATTGTAGAGACTGAAAACACCGATTGCGGCGCCTGCTCGGAACATTGTCCGACACAAGCCGTACATATGGAACTTTACAAAGAGGGTTCTACACTGACTGTCCCTGTTGTCGAACCGGAGTTATGTATCGGGTGCGGCGGATGCGAATCGATCTGTCCGGTACGTCCGAATCGTGCTATCATTATAAAAGCCAACGAGATACATCAAACGGTAGAGAAGCCGGCTGAAGAGGAAGTGTTGGAAATCGAAATCGATGGTTTTGGCTTCTAAGATTTATTATCAATTGTCAATTATCAATTGTCAATTGAATAAACTACCTTTGTGGCAAATTTTGCGGCATGACGTTCGAATTACAATATAACGACATACAATCAAATGCAAGGGCGGGCTTAATTACTACCGAACACGGAGTTATTGAGACGCCCATTTTTATGCCTGTGGGTACACAAGGGTCTGTGAAAGCTGTTCATATGACTGAATTGCAGGAAGATATCCATGCTGAAATTATCCTGGGAAATACCTACCATCTATATCTACGTCCCGGCATTCAGATATTGGAACAAGTCGGGGGATTACATAAATTCAACAGTTGGAATAAACCGATCCTGACTGACAGTGGTGGTTTTCAGGTCTTTTCGCTTTCCGAGAACAGAAAATTACGGGAAGAGGGAGCTGAGTTCCGTTCACATATTGACGGTTCCAAACATCTGTTTACTCCAGAAAATGTGATGGATATCCAACGCTCTATCGGTGCTGATATTGTCATGGCTTTTGATGAGTGTTGCCCGGGAGACGCCGATTATGATTATGCCAAAAAATCATTGGGGCTAACAGAAAGATGGTTGGACAGATGTTTTAAACAGTTTAACAGTACGGAACCCAAATATGGCTATAAACAAAGCCTTTTCCCTATCGTACAAGGTTGTGTTTATCCCGATCTACGGAAAAAAGCAGCTGAGTTTGTTGCCGAAAAAAATGCAGATGGCAATGCCATTGGTGGACTGGCCGTTGGTGAACCGACAGAGAAAATGTATGAAATGATCGAGGTCGTCAATGCTATTCTCCCTAAAGACAAACCTCGTTACCTGATGGGAGTCGGTACTCCAATCAATCTATTGGAAGCGATAGAAAGGGGTGTGGATATGTTCGACTGTATCATGCCTACACGCAACGGGAGAAACGGTCAACTGTTTACACGTTTCGGAACAATCAATATCAGAAATAAGAAATGGGAAAATGATTTTTCGCCCATCGACTCGGATGCTCATTCATTTGTAGATACATTATATAGTAAAGCATATTTGCATCATCTGATCAAAGTGGAAGAGATACTGGGACTTCAGATTGCATCTATTCATAATCTGGCCTTTTATTTATGGCTGGTAAAAGAAGCACGTCGGCAAATTATTGGTAGTAACTTTACCTCCTGGAAAAAGAGTATGGTAGATCAACTGTCAAACCGTTTATAAGTATGAAGTTTAAACTGCGACGAATAGATACCTATATTATCAAACAGTTCCTGGGAACTTATATTTTCGCCATTGCGTTGATTATTTCCATCTCGGTAGTCTTCGACATCAATGAGAAAATAGATAAATTCCTTAGTCCGGATGTGCCTTTAAAAGCGATCATTTTTGATTACTATTTGAATTTCATCCCCTATTTTGCCAATCTGTTCAGTCCGCTGTTTACGTTTATAGCCGTGATCTTCTTTACATCCAAACTGGCTGATAATTCGGAAATTATTGCGATGCTGGCCAGCGGCATGAGTTTTAAACGATTAATGGTTCCTTATTTTATTTCTGCTACCATTATCGCTTTGGCGACTTTTGTCCTGAATGCATACATTATACCTCCGGCCAATACAACACGTATTGAATTTCAGAATCAATACATCAGAAACAAAAAGGTAGACTATGCCCGGAATATTCAATTGGAAGTAGAGCCTGGTGTGATTGCTTATTTCGACCGTTATGATGCTCGACCGAATATGGGATATCGTTTTTCGCTGGAAAAATTTGAGGGTAAAAAACTGGTTTCCCGTTTAACAGCCAATTCAATCAAATATGATTCATTATACCAGTGGACTGTGATCGATTATTTGATTCGTGACTTTGATGGGATGCACGAACATATCTCACAAGGTTCACGGAAAGATACGACACTGACCATTGTCCCTTCAGACTTCCTGATCTCCCCTACTGATGCAGAGACAATGACAACTCCTGAACTCTCAACCTATATTAGCCGGCAAAAACAACGCGGAATCGGTAATATTCAAAATTTTGAAATTGAATACCATAAACGATACGCATCCATCATGGCTGCTTTTATCCTTACTACCATAGGAGCAGCACTCTCTTCGCGAAAAATTAAGGGAGGAATGGGATTGAATATCGGTATTGGTTTAGGATTGAGTTTCTCTTACATTCTTTTCTTGACGGTGACCTCTACTTTTGCTATCAGCGGATACGTTTCGCCTATGGTTGCCGCATGGATTCCGAATATCATTTATACATTTATCGCTATATTTCTATACACCAAGGCACCGAATTAATTGTCAACATTTTCTCTTTTGCGTTGTTTAATTCTTAGGGTATTAAGAAATATACTACATTTGTGGTTAAGGCAACTGGATTCATTTGTATGAAGAGATTAATTAGTTACATTCTTCTATTTATAACTTCTGTCCACGGGTTATCTGCTCAAAAAGTCGGTTTGGTTATGAGTGGTGGCGGAGCCAAAGGCGCTGCGCATATCGGTGTCATCAAGGCTCTGGAAGAGAATGGTATACCGATAGATTATGTCACGGGTACCTCCATGGGAGCGATCATCGGTAGCCTATACGCAACAGGTTACACACCAGATGAAATGCTAACCCTGATCTTATCCGAAGAGTTCGGCTATTGGCAAACAGGTACAGTTGAAGAAGAGTATAGTTACTACTTCAGTGAATCCAATCCCACGCCCGAGTTTGCACGTTTTTCGATAGACATGACTGACTCGATGCAATTAAGAGCCAGTTTTCTTCCGCAAAGTCTGGTCAACCCGATTCAGATGAACCAGGCCTTTATGGGACTGTATGCTCAGGCTACAGCGAAAGCCGGATGGAATTTTGATAACCTTTTTGTACCGTTCAGAAGTGTTTCTTCCGATATCTATTCTAAAAAAGCGATTATTGCCAAAAACGGAGATTTGGGAGATGCTGTTCGTGCTTCAATGAGTTTCCCTTTTGTCTTTCAACCGATATGGAAAGATAGCGTCCCTTTATTTGATGGAGGGATATACGATAATTTTCCGGTCGGCCCGATGAAAGATGCTTTTAGTCCCGATTTTATTTTCGGTTCATCAGTGTCGGGAGGAAATGCGGCCAAACCTTCGGAAAATCTGTATAGTCAGTTAGAAACAATGATTATGCAGAAAACTGAATACGAAGTGGCAGAGGAAGATGGTATGATGATTCAGTTTCGGTTTCCGACAGTATCGTTACTCGATTTTCAAAAAGCAGAAGAACTTATGGAAATCGGTTACAACCGGACAATGGCTATGATGGACTCGATCAAAGGACGTGTTACCCGGAGAGTCTCTTTAGAAGAGGTCAACCAACGCCGTAAAACATACAAAGAGGGCTTACCTCCGCTTATCTTTAAAAATATCTATGTCACAGGAGTCTCAGAAGGACAGCGAAAATATATCGAGACACAATTGCACCGAGATATCAATCAGGAATTTACGATATACGATTTCAAACGTGCCTATTTTAAAATGTTGACCTTTTCGAAGATTAAAGAAATTATACCACACGCTTTGTACAATCGCAGAGAGGGTAAATTCGACCTTTACCTGGATGTGAAAATGAAAGATGAATTGACCATCTCATTTGGTGGAAATATCTCCTCGCATCAGGCCAATCAACTGTTCTTAGGATTGGGTTATCAACATCTCGGCCGACTGGCTTCCGAATATAACACGAATTTTCAGGTCGGGAACTCTTTCAGCGGCATAATGTTAAATAGCCGTATCTATCTGCAAACAAGGGTACCCATGTACGTGAATGTACAAGGTGTTTATTCGAATAAACGTTACTCGGAAAGCCAATCGCTCTTTTACGAAGATGTTGTTCCGGCCATGATACGCCAAAAAGAATTATTCTTAAAACTGAAATTTGGTTTTCCTTTTCTTTATCAGGCCAAATCAGAGATCGCACTGGGGTATGGACGATTAAAAGATTCCTATCTACAAACGAATAATATTCTTTTCCCCAATGCCCGGTTTGATGAAAGCTGGTATAAATTGTTCAGTGGTTCTCTAAGTCTTGACCGGAATACACTCGACGCCAAACAATATCCGATTGCCGGTAGTCAATATTTTTTAATCGCTCAATATGTCACAGGTACGGAAAACTACAAACCTGGTGCAACTTCTCAGCTGGAAGCTTTTAAAGGAAATACACACAGTTGGTTACAGATGAAAGGGAGATGGCATAAATACCATACGTTCAATAATCGGTTCAATATGGGTTATCTGACTGAAGTAGTGATTTCCAGTAAAAATTTAATGAACAATTATACGGCATCTGTCATACAAGCCCCGGCTTTCACCCCTACTCCACATAGTCAGATTATATTTAATGAAGCTTTTCGAGCCAATCAATATGTAGCCGGAGGTATCTCTCCTATACTAAAACTTAGCCGTTTGCTTCATCTTCGCATGGATGCATACGCTTTTGTTCCACTCTATGAAATCCGAAAAGATGAACATTTTGTACCCTATTATGGGAAATTTATCCGATCATTCGAATATATGGGTGAAACAGCTTTGGTCTTGCAATTGCCTTTTGCTTCAATCAGTGTATATGCCAACGGATACAGCTATCCCAGAAAGAATTTTAATATTGGTTTAAACATCGGTTATCTGATATTCAACCCTAAAATGCTTGATTGAAAGAAAAAGCAATCTATTTTATTTGTTCTTTTAAAAGAAAAATTTACCTTTGCACTCGCAAACGAAAAGAATGGCCGCGTAGCTCAACTGAATAGAGTAGCTGACTACGGATCAGCCGGTTACAGGTTTGAATCCTGTCGCGGTCACACTTCTCGGAAAGCATAAACATTTATTTGACAATGGCCGCGTAGCTCAACTGAATAGAGTAGCTGACTACGGATCAGCCGGTTACAGGTTTGAATCCTGTCGCGGTCACTAAAGCGTCGGAAGTTTTTTCGGCGCTTTTTGTATTTATTTAAGAAGTCGATTGCTTTATTCATTTTACAGGTTGAATAAAAGACGTTACTTTTGTTGATTACAAGAAAAAGATAGTGATGAGAAAAGGTTTTATTCTGTTTATATTATCCTTATTTGTTTACCCTTTTTATGCGCAGAAGCCACTGAGTGAAGAGGCTCAAATCAGTATACTAACCAGTGCTCCTCATGATGAAGAAGTATTTACCCTCTACGGACATGCCGCATTGAGGGTATACGATCCGCAACAAGATTTTGATGGCGTGTTTAATTATGGCATATTTGATTTTTCAAAGCCCAATTTTATCTATCGCTTTGTAAAAGGGGAAACTGATTATATGCTGGGAATCAACAGTTTTCAGGATTATCTGTTGGAATATCAGATGCGCGGCAGTAATGTAACCGAACAGGTTTTAAACCTGACGCAAGAAGAGAAAGAACGGATATGGACAGCCTTGCTGATCAATGCCCAGCCCGAAAACAGGGTATATCGATATAATTTCTTCTTCGATAATTGTGCAACTCGTTTACCTTTACTCATTGAAAAGGGTGTTTCGGGAGAGGTCGCATACTTCGCTCCGCCCCCGCCTAAAACGTTTCGAGAGATGATCAACGATTGTACAAGGAATCATCCTTGGTTGACTTTCGGATGTGATATCGTTGTCGGAAACCCGGCAGACCGTACTGCAACAACGCATGAAATGATGTTTTTACCCGATTATTTAAGGGATGAAATGGACAAAGCAGTTATCGTAGCAGCAGATGGTCGCAGACGTACACTGGTGTCCAAGATACAGCTTCATCGTTCAAAAGCGATGGATCCGGAGAAAAGTATATGGGATACATTGACTCCTTTAATCTGTGGATGGATACTATTTAGTTTAATTGCTTTAATCACTTTGTTCGAATGGCGTTCAGGAAAATATTACCATATATTGGATGGGGTTTTATTCTTTATTGCCGGAATAGCCGGTATGATCATTTTTTTCTTGAGTTTTATTTCTGAGCATCCCTGTATGTGGCCAAACTGGAATATACTATGGCTTCACCCCTTCCATTTAATCGGTGTTGCATTGTTTTGTGTAAAAAAATTCAAGAAGGCAGCATATTACTATCATTTTATTAACTTTGCGGCGCTTACACTAATGCTCGTTTGTTGGACAATGATCCCCCAACACCTGAATGTGGCATTTATTCCGTTGATTGCCTCATTGTGGCTACGTTCCGGTTATAGTAGTGTATTCAAAGGTTTATGGAAAGTAGGATGAGAAAAATTTTATCTTCGCTTATAGTCCTTTTGGCTGTAACCAATCTGGAAGCTCAACAGCAGGTTCCAAAAGTGGTTGTATATATCACTGTCGATCAACTGAGAGGGGATTATATTGAATATTTCTACCATACATTCGGTGAAAGAGGATTTAAAAGATTGATAAACAATGGGGTTGTTTATCAGAATATCCGTTATGATTTCCCGGACCTGGATCAGTCCAATACATTTGCCACTCTGTTTACGGGAACAAATCCGAATTTTCATGGTATCAGTGGAGATAAACAGTACGACTTTGATCGTGAACGTGAAATATCCATATTAAATGACCCGGAGTATCTGGGGAACTATACTCGGGAAAATTACTCACCTAAGCGTCTGATCAGTTCGACCATTGGAGATGAACTAAAAATAGCCTCTCAAGGAAGAAGTGATGTCTATTCGATTGCTCCGAATGCTGAAAATGCCATATTATCGGCAGGACACGCAGCAAATGGCGCTTTTTGGATGGATGACTATAACGGAAAATGGGCAACAACAACATATTACAAAGGGATACCCTGGTATGTTGACCGCTATAATAATGGTGCAGAATCATTAGCTTCCCGGCTTGATAAAATGGTATGGATACCTTCTTTGCCTATCAGTCGGTATAATGCATTTCCTTATGTATTGGATGAAATCCCTTTTCGTTATACCTATAGCGAAAAAACAGCCAATGTATATCTTAATCTGAAAACTTCTCCATTAATAAACAAAGAGGTTAACCGGTTGGCCAAACAGTTTTTTGAATATGCTGCTTTTGGCTCAAGGAGTTGTCCGGATATGTTAGCCATTACTTATTATGCCGGTAATTATCGTCATCTCATGCATAAAGAGTATACCCGTGAGATACAAGACACTTATTATCAACTGGATCAGGATATTGAAGAGTTATTAAATGTCATCGATCGAAAAGTTGGATTAAACAACACCTTAATTGTTTTTACCGGTTCGGGATATTACCGTAGTGAAGAAGAATATTCCGAAGGATTATTGTTGGGAGGAGGAGAATTCTTCCCTAAAAGATGCATCGCTTTACTCAATATGTATCTGATGAATATCTATGGTCAACAGAACAATTGGGTAGAGGGTTATTATAATAATCAGATTTTTTTAAATCGTAAAGCGATAGAGAACGCCAACTTGGATCTGGCAGAAATTCAAAAAAAATCAGCAGAATTTGTACAAGAGTTCAGTGGAGTACAACATGTTACTACTGATCGTGCACTTCTGGCTGGTGAATGGAACGAAGGCACCGCCAAATTCCGACACGGAACACACCATATAGGACGTGGAGATCTGATCATTGAATTGCAGCCGGGATGGAAAGTAAATTTTGAAAATTCAAAGGGAAAAACAAAAGTTGTTCGCAATAATGCAGTACTTACTCCTCTGATATTCATGGGGAATGGTTTAAATCCCAAACATATTTACCGCGAAGTAAAAGCAACAGAAATTGCTCCTACCGTCACTCATATATTAAGGATTAGACCACCGAACGCAGCAAACAGCTTGCCGCTGTTTGAATTGACAATGGACAATTGAAAATTGACAATTTAAGACAAAAAAAGGGAATCACTTACCTACGGCATAGTTTTTGTTCACATTAAAAATAAAGAATATAAATTACCGGCAAATGAGCAGTTTGATATCTGACAATTTAATTGTCAATTTTCAATTGTCCATTGTCAATTAAAATAGAAGTCATGGGATTTAATGAGTTTATGACAAAGCTGTTTGGCAATAAGTCACAGCGCGACTTGAAAGAAATCACACCTTATGTCAAAAAGATTCAAGCTGTTTATCCGTCGATACAGGTACTTAGTAACGACGAACTACGTGCTAAAACAGATGAAATCAAACAACGTATTCAAGATTATGTCGCCGATGAACGGGCACAGGTTACACAACTTCGTGAAGGGATCGATGACAAAGAGTTGGAAGAGCGTGAAGCTGTATGGGCTGAAGTCGATAAGATAGAAAAAGCAATCACCGAAAAATTAGAGGTTATTCTGGAGGAAGTGCTTCCGGAAGTCTTTGCTATCGTCAAAGATACTGCACGTCGTTTTACTGAAAATGAAGAAACAGTTGTTACGGCCAATCAATTTGATAGGGATCTAGCTGCTAAACATGATTTTGTGCGTATTGAAGAGGATAAAGCGATCTATCAAAACCATTGGGTAGCCGGAGGTAGCGAAATCATCTGGAACATGGTGCATTATGATGTACAGCTGTTCGGTGGTGTTGTATTACATAAAGGAAAAATTGCGGAGATGGCAACCGGTGAAGGAAAAACATTGGTGGCCACATTACCGGTCTTTCTGAATGCATTAACACGAAATGGAGTACATGTAGTCACAGTCAATGACTACCTCTCTAAACGTGACTCGGAATGGATGGGTCCATTGTATATGTTCCATGGTCTTTCGGTGGATTGTATCGACAAGCACCAGCCCAACTCGGATGCCCGTCGTGCAGCATATAATGCCGATATTACATTTGGAACAAACAATGAATTTGGTTTTGACTACCTGCGTGATAATATGGCAGTTAGTCCCAATGACCTGGTACAACGTAAGCACAATTACTCTATTGTCGACGAGGTCGACTCCGTATTGATTGATGATGCTCGTACACCTTTGATCATTTCCGGTCCGATTCCACGTGGAGAAGAGCAGTTATTCGAACAATTCCGTCCAAACGTAGAAGTTGTTGTTAATGCCCAAAAGAACTTAACCTCTAAATTACTGCTCGAAGCCAAACAGAAAATGGGCAGCGATGACCAAAAGGTTCAGGAAGAAGGTTCACTCCTACTCTATCGTTCATTCAAAGGTTATCCCAGAAATAAAGCGTTGATTAAATACCTGAGTGAGCCGGGCGTAAAAACGCAGATGCTGAAAACCGAAGCCTTATATATGGCAGAGAATATGCGTAATATGCATCTTGTAACCGATGAATTATATTTCGTTATTGATGAAAAAAATAACAGTATCGAATTAACAGATAAAGGGATTGATTTGCTCACAGGTAAAACTGATGATCCTCATTTCTTTGTGCTTCCTGATATTGCGTCAGAACTTTCTCAATTGGATAATATGCAAGCGAACGAGGAAGAAAAACAAGCCAAGAAAGATGAAATATTAGCCAATTACTCCGTTAAAAGCGAACGCGTTCATACAATCAATCAGTTATTAAAAGCATATACTTTATTTGAAAAAGATGATGAGTATGTGGTCATCGACAATAAAGTGATGATTGTAGACGAACAAACCGGACGTATCATGGACGGTCGTCGCTATTCAGACGGTTTACACCAGGCGATTGAAGCCAAAGAAGGAGTAAAGGTTGAAGCTGCCACACAAACTTTCGCTACAATTACCTTGCAGAACTACTTCCGTATGTACCATAAACTGGCAGGTATGACCGGTACGGCAGAAACAGAAGCTGGTGAACTTTGGGATATCTATAAATTGGACGTGGTGGTTATCCCGACCAATCGTCCGATTGCACGTAATGATATGAACGACCGTATTTACAAAACAAAACGTGAAAAATATAATGCGGTAATTGAAGAGATCAGTCAACTGATTGAAGCCGGTCGTCCTGTATTGGTTGGTACAACTTCTGTTGAAATATCCGAATTATTGAGCCGTATGTTGACACTTCGGAAAATTCAGCACAATGTATTGAATGCTAAATTACATCAACGTGAGGCGGATATTGTTGCCCAAGCCGGACAACAAGGTACGGTAACAATCGCAACCAATATGGCCGGTCGTGGTACCGACATCAAACTATCCCCGGAAGTAAAAGCAGCAGGTGGGTTAGCGATTATTGGTACCGAACGTCATGAAAGCCGTCGTGTCGACCGCCAGTTACGTGGTCGTGCCGGTCGTCAGGGAGACCCCGGTTCTTCCGTTTTCTTCGTTTCACTGGAAGATGATCTGATGCGTCTGTTTGCGTCTGAAAAGATTGCAGGGTTGATGGATAGAATGGGATTCAAAGAGGGTGAAGTGCTTGAGCATAGTATGTTGAGTAAATCTGTTGAACGCGCCCAAAAGAAAGTAGAAGAAAATCACTTTGGTGTCCGTAAACGTTTGCTGGAATATGATGATGTAATGAACTCCCAACGTAATGTCATCTACACACGTCGTCGTCATGCCTTGATGGGTGAGCGTATCGGATTGGATGTGTTGAATACGATTTATGATACGGCTACCGCTATTGTAGAACAACATGCAGACGTGATGGACTATGAAGGATTCAAGATTGAATTATTCCGCACATTCGCCGTTGAATCACCATTTACAGAAGAAGAGTTCAAATCAACAAAATCGGATCAGCTGATCTCTAAATTGTTTGAAGAAATACTGAAAACCTTCAAACGTCGGATGGAGCGAATGACGCAGATTGCCAACCCAGTAATCAAACAAGTTTATGAGAATCAGGGAGCAATGTATGAAAACATTCTTATTCCGATCACCGACGGGAAACGGATGTACAATGTCGCCTGTAATCTGAAAGAAGCGTATGATTCTGAAAGTAAAGCGATATCAAAGGCATTCCAGAAATCCATCGTTCTTCATACGATTGATGAATCATGGAAAGAACATCTTCGTGAAATGGATGAACTTCGACAGTCTGTTCAGAATGCCAGTTATGAAAACAAAGATCCATTGTTGATCTATAAGCTGGAATCATATACTTTATTCAAAAATATGGTGGATGTCATGAATCGTAAGACTGCTGCCGTATTGATGCGTGGACAGATACCGGTACGAGAAGAACAACCTTCTGCCGATCAACAGGCTGCCGCAGCGGCCGGTCGCCGTATTGCCGTACAGCAAGCTGCCCCTGAAAAAAGACAGGATATGAGTAAATACCGTACCGAACGCTCTGAAATCGGAGGAAGTACAGGCGGACGTCAGGTCAATCCAAATGGGCCACAAGATCAACCCCAGCAAAAACTGGAACCTATCCGTACAGAAAAGAAAGTTGGACGGAACGATCCTTGCCCTTGTGGTAGCGGTAAAAAGTATAAAAGTTGTCACGGACAAGGGTTGTAATCCCTTTTACTGATCATCTAATAAAAAAGGGTTGTTTCGAGTATTCGGGACAACCCTCTCTTTTTTTGAGAATATCAGTCTTGGAAAAGAAAATTCACACCAAAGGCACCTCCTGTCAATAAGAATTGTTACTTTTGTCGCCGATTAGGTTAATAAATAAAACTTTAAATAACAATTTATGGCAAAAACAATAAGAGAAGAGGCTCTTCGGTATCATGCTGAAGGAAAGCCAGGAAAAATTGAGGTTATCCCCACCAAACCATACAGTACCCAAAGTGATCTATCATTGGCTTATTCGCCCGGAGTAGCAGAACCTTGCCTTGAAATCGAGAAGAATCCGTTGGATGCTTATACATATACGGCTAAAGGAAATCTGGTAGCTGTCATTTCAAATGGAACGGCCGTTTTAGGATTAGGCGATATTGGTGCAATGGCCGGAAAACCAGTGATGGAAGGGAAAGGATTATTATTTAAAATATTTGCCGGCATCGACGTTTTTGATATTGAGGTCGATGAAAAAGATCCGGAAAAATTTATACAAACAGTTAAAGCGATCTCCCCCACTTTCGGCGGTATTAATCTGGAAGATATAAAAGCGCCCGAATGTTTCGAAATTGAAACACGGTTAAAAAAGGAATTGGATATTCCCGTCATGCATGACGACCAGCACGGTACGGCGATCATATCGGCTGCTGCTTTACTGAATGCGCTCGAACTGGCCGAAAAAAAGATAGAAGAGGTAAAAATTGTCGTCAACGGTGCCGGTGCCGCTTCTATATCCTGTACTAAATTGTACGTTCTACTCGGTGCCCGTAAAGAAAATATCATTATGTGTGATAGTAAAGGGGTTATCTCCACCTATCGGACAGATCTGAATGTTTCGAAAAAAGAATTTGCCACCACACAAGCGATCAAAACACTCGAGGAAGCACTTGTGGGAGCGGATGTTTTTCTTGGATTATCTGTTGCCGATGTCGTCACTGGAGAAATGGTTCAAAGTATGAATCAGAATCCGATTGTTTTCGCATTGGCCAACCCCAATCCCGAAATATCCTATAAAGAAGCTACAAGTAGCAGGAAAGACCTTATTTTTGCTACCGGACGTTCCGACTATCCGAATCAGGTCAATAATGTATTGGGATTTCCTTATATTTTCAGAGGAGCATTAGACACACATGCCACAGCGATCAATGAAGAGATGAAAGTAGCTGCGGTCTATGCGATTGCCGAACTGGCAAAAGAACCGGTTCCCGACGTAGTCAATGCGGCCTATAAATTAAAACGCACGACTTTTGGTCGCGATTATATTCTACCTAAACCGCTCGATCCCCGGTTACTCACCCGCGTTTCTGTCGCTGTAGCAAAAGCAGCTATTGCATCGGGCGTATCACGCAAAACAATTACCGATTGGGAGGCCTATGCCAACCGGTTAAGAGAGATGATGGGGTATGATAACAAAATGCTTCGTTCATTTACAGAGATGGCCAAAGCCCATCCGAAACGTGTTGTTTTTGCCGAAGCCAATCACGTCAATATGCTGAAAGCTGCCGTAGAAGCAAAATCAGAAGGGATCTGTTATCCGATCCTTTTAGGAAACGAAGAACGGCTCGGAAAGATCGCCAAAGAAGAAAACATTAATCTGGAAGGGATTGAAATCGTCAATTTGCGTCACGATCGCGAAAATGAACGGCGTTACCGTTATGCACGTATTTTTTCTGAAAAGAAAGCACGCGAAGGGGTCACCTATGCTGAAGCCTGCGAATTGATGGTCGACCGGAATGCTTTTGGTATGATGATGGTTGCTACGGGTGAAGCCGACGCATTCATTACCGGAGTATACAGCCGTTATTCGGCAATCACCAAACTGGCCGAGCAAATCATTGGTATCCGTCCATCCTACAAGCATTTTGGAGCCATGAACATCATAACCAGCAAACGTGGAACATTCTTTGTGGCCGATACATTGATCAACCGTCATCCTTCAGCTGAAGTGTTAATTGATATGGCTCGTTTGACACATGATTCGGTCAAATTCTTTGCCCATGATCCGGTTATGGCGATGCTCTCCTACTCCAACTTCGGATCAGATAAACAGGGTAGTCCCAAAAAAGTGCACGAGGCTATTGATTATCTGCATACAAATTATCCGGAGATTATGGTCGACGGTGAAATGCAGGTCAATTTTGCATTGGATAAAAAACTGAGAGATGAAACTTACCCATTCAATAAACTCAAAGGAAAAGATGTAAATACACTCATTTTCCCTAACCTGAGTTCGGCAAACAGTGCCTATAAATTATTGCTTGAAATGGGTGTAGGAGAAACAATCGGCCCGATCCAAATGGGATTAAACAAACCGATTCACTTCACCGATGTAGAAAGTACCACGCGAGATATCCTGAATCTAACCACCGTGGCTGTGGTCGATGCGATCGTTCAGGAACAGATAGAAAAAGGAGAAGTACAACAGAAATGATTTTTCACAAAAACAGGTGCAAACTTCTCTCTCTTATTTTTCTATTGAATGTATTCTCGTTCATACATGCTCAGGAAGATACCCATCAGCGTTTCACGCTGATGGGATTAGGTGATTCCATTACGGAGGGTGGAGATACTTTTTCCTCCTATCTTTTTCCGTTATGGGAAAAACTGTTTACAGGTGGTTATCTGGTTGATTTTATCGGCCCACAAAAACAGGCTTGCCGGATAGGTGAACTGCATCATGCCGGATATAGCGGAAAAACAGTTGAATATCTCGAATCAGTCATCGACAGTCTCTACCGGGAATATCCGGCGGATATCGTATTGCTTCATGCCGGACACAATCACTTTGTAGAAGAAAACCCTATTCCGGAAATGATAAAAGCGTACCGTTCTATTATCGGAAAGATAAAAACGATACGTCCCGATGCGATTATTCTGTTGGCACAAGTCATCGAAAGCGGGAAATTACCCAAATACAGTTACATTCCCGACTTGAATAAAGAGATAGCCAAACTGGTTGCATCCTATGATAATCCTCAGATCAAACTCGTCAATCAGGCCGCAGGTTTCGACTGGAAAGAAGATACAGTTGCAGACAAAGTACATCCGAATACACAAGGTGCATCAAAAATGGCTCAAAGTTGGTATCATGCGCTTGAAAAGATATTGCCTGTTCCATCACAAAAATTCTATCCCGAAATAGTCCCCTATAAAATTGTGGACGGAGATACGTTGTCCATGCACATCTTCAAGCCGCAGCCTTCAAGAAACAACTCCCTCAGTCCGGTTATTGTTTATTTTTTCGGAGGAGGCTGGAAGCTGGGTACACCATTGCAGTTTTACCGCGAATGTGCTTATTATGCCTCATTAGGCATGACGGCTGTAACTGTAGACTATCGGATCGAATTCCTACATCATACCACACCCGACGAATCGCTGGATGATGCCAGAGATGCCATCTGTTTTCTACGCGAACAAGCTGATGCGTGGCATATCGACCCTGACCGAATCGCTGCCAGTGGTGCTTCTGCCGGAGGTTATCTGGCCGCAGCTGCAGGTTTAGAAGAATGCAACGATAAGGCTTGCAGCAGTCCTAATCTGCTTGTCTTAAACTACGCGGTTCTGGAACGAATCAAAACATTAAAAAATCACCCCCCTCCTATCCTTTTTCTGGTCGGTTCGGCAGATCATTTAGTTCCGCTTGATGCGGTATCTAATTTCCAGCAAAAAGTACAACAACAAAACGGTCTGTTTGAACTCCATCTATTTGAAGGAGCCCAACATCCCATCTTCTTATACCGGAAAGATCCGGACGCGAACTTTTATAAGGTCAGAAATCTGACAGATATTTTTCTAAAACAGTATGGATATCTGCATTGAGAACTGTTAATCAAACAAATGCACATTCGGATTCACCGGTATCACACAAGGATTGACCTTCACGACAAGACTATTTGATGCAGCTTCTTTACCATTTGCTAAATAAGAACAAACGGTGATCGTGTACATGCCCGGTTTAGTATAGGTATAACTATGCGTCTGGCTACCTGAACCGACATTCGTATCTTTCACAAATGCACTTCCATCCCCAAAATCCCATTCGGTATAGGCGATCTCATCCTGACCGGACTGACTCAATACCACCGTGAAATCTTGCTGCGTATTCACACAGAATATTTGATCAGCCTCGATAGATACCGCAAACCAGTTGGCTGCAAAAGAAGGAAGTCCGACTCGACCCACGCCTGATAAAAAGCCATCTGGAGTTTGATAAATCTTTAAATGATCCAAGTCTTCCGGATTATCCAAAACATACATATAATTCTTCATATATCCGGTGGAATAAATACGTCCATCCGGAGCTAATTGAAGAGAATAAAACGCTGTAGGAAAAGAACCGAAAGTTTTCATAGCAACATTGTTCGGAGTCGAAGAGCCTATTAATTCTTCAAAATCAAACGCATATAAGCAAGAACTAGTTGCACCTCCCACATATAAATATTTTCCCGAAGGTGAGAACTCTATACCATAATTTGAGTTACCTGTCCTCGTTTTTATATTTGAGAATTGTCCTGTGAGGGCATCAAATTCTCCGAAAAAAATAGTCGTCGAACAATGCGTGGCCCAGGCAAATTTTTTACCATCCGGTGTAAATTTGATATATCCATTTGCACTAGTACATGTTACATCCACAGGAAGTTGAGTAACAACAGGAGTTGTAGAGACACCAGATTTCGTAACCAACCAAGCATTCAGATAAGAAGGACTTCCTTTACCCGGAGCGACTACCCAAATATCTTTACCATTGGCATGGCGAATAGAGGTGACCGATTCTCCCGTTTTACCGCTATGATTCACAAAATAAATATTTTTCTGCCCTGAGACGACATCTCCGTATCCATCCTCTAAAGTCATATCAATTATTGAATAGGCCAACTGGTCAGTCTGATTGATGTTTAATGTCACAGCGATATATTTATCCTGAGTCTCCGGATAGGGCATAATAATTCCTGACTGAGCAGACGAATCATGTCCTGTCAATCCGGCACCATTCGGCATTATTACATTCTTACGATTCCAAATGTTTATACCATTTGAATAGAATAAAAGTTGTCCTTTACTATCTGAAAAGGTGAAACATCCTTCCTGAATGACCATAGGAGAACCAGATAAAAAGGTGGGTAGCCCTTTCAACTCTTCGTCTTGTGTACCAAATAGACCGGTAAGCGTAAGATCCTGGGTAGTATTCCAAGTTAATCCTGCTTTATCTCCAAAAAACCAGTTGTTCGCTTCTTTCTGTCCTTGCGCATAAAAAACGGTCATAGCCATCAGGCTGAATAGTAAAATTTTAGTACGTTTCATATTTTAATTCTGAAATTGTAGATTATTCGGTAAATGTTTTGTCAAAAATTAAAACAAAATTAAGAAAAATACGGATAACAGATGTTCTTTTTGCTTGTTTTTACTGTTGGTTTGCCTTTTTATACCCTACAGCACTAATTTCCCTTTTCTTACGGTTGAGTCTTTGTCTAAGTGTAAAACAAGAATTCATTTGACAGTTGTAGAACGATCGTTCTATAATTATCAAATGATCAAACGACAATTGTGAAACGATCATTTGACAATTGTCAAATGAATTCTTGTTTCAGATATTTAAAACTGTTTGATCAGAAAAGAGGGGTTTACACGTACATAGACCCCAAAAGAGAAGCTGGTCGAACCATTTATCGGTTTCCATCCGGTTTCAGGTTCATGCATTTTCCCTGATAAGGTCTGGTACACATCTAAATCGACTCCCAGTGAGAATCCTTTACCCAAAGAACGGGAATATTCCATGCCTAAATAGACCATCTGAGGGCGCTGATAGGTCGCTCCATTTTCACGGGTAGATACGGCACCATAAAAAGGCACACCAAACATGGAAATAAATTCATCACATTGCCAATAAGCTGTTTTTACCCTGAAATCAGAAATATCGGCCATTGCTTTCGCATACAGGCCATACCCGCTGTCAAAAGGCCAGATCTCACCGGCTTGCTGATAATAACCGGCTATATCCAATTCGACATTCAGTTTTTTGAAAACCCGATGTCCGGTATTCCAAACACCTCCTACTCCCAATGCTCCATTCATTAATGTCTGCACAGAACTAACGGTTAGTGTATCAATCTCCCCACCTCTATGTTGCGCCACTCCTTGTATAGGGATATAAAAATGGTATGGAGATGTGGGTGCATTCAGTTTCAGGCGACTTGATAACCCTACTGTAAAAGCTTCCTGATGCGTATCTTCCCGATAAATAAAACTTTCCCAATTCAACCAGGCATCCAAATCAAAGGATTGAGAATGATACAGGAGTTGGACTCCGGCTTCAGGATCTGCTGTCAGATTCAATTCCGGGCTATAGAGTGGTTCAATCAAACGGTGGTTAGATGCACCATAGATATTTCCAACGATCAGATCGATACGATCACTCAATCGCATCTGTACCCGGAAAAACGGAAGAAAATGGGCTCCCTTTTGATACTGATTCCCTTTCCAAACAGGTATATCTTTGTAAGCCATACTTGGGTACTTATGCGCTCCGTGATAAAATAACATATGAAGACCGGCTTCAAGTTTGATGTTGGATAAAGGGTAATAGACTGCCTTGGGTTGTACCCAAAGCCCCGGTAATGAATAGCCTTTCATGACTGTTCCGGCATATTCATTGTTTTTGAAAAAGCTGAGATTATCTAATTCGACAAAAAGCTGCTTCTCTTTTGTGGGATCGATCTGGTAAGCTGTTTGGTATACTCGCTCTTCAAGCTGTGCCAACAAGGGTGTATATAGGAGCCATACTCCTAAAATAAGACAACAGCGAACGAAACAGGTCCTTTTCATCATCATCATTTTTTTTTGCAAACGTAGAAAAATAGGATTGAATAAAAAAACGGAAAGCAGAATTCTGCTCCCCGTTTTTTATGTTATTAAAAACTACCGTACTTGATTAGCGTCTCGGCGTAGCTTCTTTTACAACCATTTGGCGGCCTTCGAATTCTGCGCCATTTAATTCATTAATGATGTTTCTGGCTTCTGCATCATCTGGTACTTCTGCAAAAGCAAACCCTTTTGAGCGGTTAGTGTCACGATCAATGATCAACTTCACTGATTCAATTGTTCCATACTCTTCCAGAACTTGTTGTAAGTCTGACTCTCTAACCCGATAATTCAGGTTTCCAATGTAAATGTTCATAAAAAATAATAAGTAAATGATTAATTAAATAAAACACGGATGTTTTCAAATCAGTCTATTTCTACAAGCGTATAATATGATCGGTGAGATATAGTATAAACCGGGAGAGAAAGAACATAAAAACAATCAGTTGTTTCGCAGCAAAGGAAAGCAAATAATTCGGTTTCGCAATCATAAAAAACGGTTTATTTTCTGCAAAAGATAATTTTTCGGCGAAAAAATGTCAAAAAGAAGATATTTAATAGCATTTTGACCAAATATAAATTAGAATGGAACCGTGTGAAATCACTTATTTCTTATAATTTTGCGCCATTGTTGAATGAACTTTAAAAATATGGAAAAAATCGAAGTTAAAGAAGCCAAGGGTAAACTTGGTATTCTTGTTGTAGGAGTCGGAGGTGCTGTTTCCTCTACATTTATTACTGGTACGTTAGCTGTTCGCAAAGGTATGGGTACTCCTATCGGTTCACTGACCCAGTTAGCAACTATCCGTTTAGGAAAACGAAATGAGAATCGCTTCCCCAAAATCAAAGATGTTGTGCCATTGGCAGAGTTAGATGATCTGGTTTTCGGCGGATGGGATATCTTTTCGGAAAATATATATGAAGCATCTCTTCATGCCGAAGTATTGAAAAAAGAAGATATCGAATGTGTCAAAGAAGAGTTAGAAGCGATTAAGCCGATGAAAGCTGTTTTTGACCAGGATTTCGTTAAAAGACTGCATGGAACACATGTGAAAAACGGAAAGACCCGTTGGGAACTGATGGAACAAGTCCGTGAAGATATCCGGAACTTCAAAAAAGAGAACAACTGCGAACGTGTTGTGATCATGTGGGCCGCCAGTACGGAAGTCTATATCCCGATAAGCGAAGAACACAAAAGCCTTGCTACTTTCGAGAAGGCAATGAAAGAAAACAATACGGAAATTATTTCACCCAGTATGTGTTATGCATATGCTGCCATAGCTGAAGGTTGTCCTTATATTAACGGTGCACCAAACTTATGTATTGATACGCCGGCGATGTGGGAATTTGCCGAACAACAGAAAGTGGCTATCTGCGGTAAAGATTATAAAACCGGACAGACTATGCTCAAAACAGTATTGGCACCAATGTTGAAAACACGTATGTTGGGATTGGAAGGTTGGTTCTCTACCAATATATTAGGCAACCGCGACGGAGAAGTGTTAGACGATCCGGGTTCATTCAAAACAAAAGAGGTAAGTAAATTATCGGTCATTGATACGATTCTGCAACCGGATGTTTATCCGGAATTATACGGTAATGTTTATCATAAGGTTCGTATCAATTATTATCCTCCCCGCAAAGACAACAAAGAAGGTTGGGATAATATCGACTTGATCGGATGGATGGGTTACCCGATGCAGTTGAAGGTCGACTTTTTGTGTCGTGATTCCATTTTAGCTGCACCGCTCTGTCTTGACCTGGTCTTGTTTGCCGATTTGGCACAACGTTGTGGCTTCTCCGGTATACAAACTTGGCTGTCATTCTATTTCAAGAGTCCGATGCATGATGAGCAGCATGTTCCCGAGCATGATCTGTTCATTCAACATACAAAACTGAAGAATACACTCCGCAAAATTATCGGAGAACAAACGATTGATTACTTAGATTAAAGATCGAATAATGATGGTTGGCAGTTGATAATGTGTACGCATTGTCAACTGTTAATTATCCTACCAACGCATAACGATAGATGGATTTTGCAATAATTGCAGCTGGAGAGGGTTCTCGTTTAATACAGGAAGGTGTCAAATGGCCAAAACCGCTTGTTCGTTTAGACGGGATCACATTAATAGACCGGTTAATACATGTGTTTTTACAACACAATCCGACATCTATAAATATTATCATCAACGAAGAGATGAGAGAAGTGCGGGAGCATCTTGAAAAAGCAGATATCCCGGTGCCTTTTCATCTGGTGGTTAAATCCACCCCCAGTTCCATGCATAGTTTTTATGAACTCAGTAAAGTCATAAAAAGTAACAAGTTCTGTTTAACAACGGTTGACACCATCTTTAAAGAAAAAGAGTTTGAGGATTACATCCGAACCTTTGAAAAAACAAACGAATTGGACGGATTAATGGCTGTTACCGATTATATTGATGATGAAAAGCCACTCTATGTTCAGACAGATCGTGATTTTTTCATTCATCAGTTTTCTGATAGTCCGGAAAAAGCGTGTATGTATATTTCCGGAGGTATTTATTGTCTTCAAAGGTCTGCTTTTAAGGTATTAGAAAAAGCGATGAGTGAGGGCGTTTCGCGGATGCGTAATTTCCAACGTATGTTGATATCGGAAGGACTGCAGTTGAAAGCTTATCCGTTCAGTAAAATTATCGACGTAGATCATGCAGAGGATATCCTCAAAGCAGAAGCATTTTTGAAAATACATTAACGTTTAGGTCATACAATGAGTCAAATAAATATAGCAGGTATCAGAAGAGGAAATCAATTTTCTCCCAACCACATCGGGAATGATGCTGCTATTTTTTCATTAACAGTCAAACATCTTCGTGATAAAGGCTGTACGATCAATGAATATATCGAATCAGATCTTCAGATCAAAGAGATCAACGAACCTGTTATTTTTAACATGGTCCGTGACTGGAACTCCATTCGTAAGTTACAGCAGTTAGAGGATCAAGGCGCTACAGTAATCAATTCGGCTTATGGCATTGAAAACTGCACCCGTGAAAAGATGACACGGTTGTTGATGGATAACCATATTGCACACCCCGAAAGTCTTATTGTACGTACAGACGAAGATCCGGCTGAAGCACTTGAAAAGGCTGGAATGTTTAATTGTTGGATTAAAAGAGGGGATTTTCATGCCATCCACCGTGAGGATGTCACTTATGTCAGAAACCCGGAAGAGGCTTATTCTATCCTAAAAGAATATGCGATTCGCGGCATCTCTTCAGCTGTAATCAATGAACATTTGACAGGTGATTTGATCAAATTCTATGGAGTAACCGGTACCGATTTCTTTTACTGGTTTTATCCCTCTGACATACATCACAGCAAGTTCGGATGGGAACAGATCAACGGAACAGCTAAAGGAATACCTTTTGAGACAATCGAACTTCATAACATATGCAATCAGGCTGCAGCAGTTTTAAACGTGCATATTTATGGAGGAGATTGTATTGTATCTGAAGACGGATCCATCCGATTGATTGATTTCAATGATTGGCCCAGTTTCGCTCCTTGTCGGCAAGAGGCTTCTTCTTTTATTGCCCAACGGATATGGGATTTAATTAACTAAAAACGGATATGAAAAAGGAACAACAAATACCCTCTCTGGAATCAACCTATAAATCTCTGGATACGGAAGAATTTATTGATATTCACTTCTATCGCCCTCTCGGTTACAAGTGGGCCTTGTTTTTTCATCGGTTAGGAGTTACACCCAATCAGATTACAGTGGCCAGTATTATACTTGGTATTGCTGCCGGTATTTGCTTCTATTTTCAAAGCCTTCCGATAAATATTCTGGGGATGTTCTTTTTAATATGGGCCAACTCGTATGACAGCGCCGACGGCCAGCTGGCCCGGATGACCGGACAAAAAAGCCAATTAGGCCGTATATTGGATGGGGCGTGTGGAGATATTTGGTTTATTACCATTTATGCTGCAATCTGTCTGCGTCTGACTGGTCAATGGGGCATCTGGATCTGGATATTCGCCGCTATTACCGGTTTTTTCCATAGCAAACAAGCATCCATGGCTGATTATTACCGCAATATTCACCTCTTATTTTTAAAAGGCAAATCGGGTAGCGAACTATCCTACTCTGTTACACTTAAAGAAGAATATGAAAAAACACCTTGGAAAGGTCATTTCATCTATAAGCTTTTTGATTGGTTTTATTTGAACTATACCATTGGTCAGGAACAATTATCTCCTAAATTTCAACAGATGATGCATCTCATCCGAACAAAGTATAATGGAAATGCACCCGATTGGTTTCAAAAAGCGTTCAGAACAAAGAGTCTGCCTTTGATGAAATATACAAACATGCTTTCTTTTAATACACGTATTATAGCCTTATTTATCAGTCTTTTCATTGACATGCCATGGCTTTATTTTGTGTTTGAAATGAGTGTATTGAATATTATGCTGGCCTATATGGTAGGACGACATGAGAAGTTTTGTGTTGAATTCAGTAAAGAACTTGAAACAAATGACTGAAAATCTGTTCCGCTTAGAAAAGGTAAAAGGGATTCTCTTTGATTACGGAGGTACTATCGATAGCAACGGCATGCATTGGGCAGAAGTCATCTGGATGGCTTATCAATACTGTCAGATACCTGTAACCAAAGACGTTTTTCGTCAGGCCTATGTCCATGGAGAAAGAACACTGGGACGTAATCCGATTATTCAGCCCTATCACAATTTCCGGGATATGCTTAAACTCAAAAGTCAGATTCAGTTTGAGTGGTTGATAGAACATAAATACATACCGTCCACCTCCACCGAAGAACCCGGACAAATTGCGGAGTGGTGTTATCGATATGCACAAAATGCCATTAATAATGCCCGTCCGGTACTGGAGGCATTAGCAATACGTTATCCCTTGGTACTGGTCTCCAATTTCTATGGTAATATCGAAGCTGTATTAAAAGATTTTCAGTTGGATCACCTCTTCAATTCGATTGTCGAATCGGCTGTAGTGGGTATCCGCAAACCTGATCCGGAGATCTTCCGGTTAGGCGTCGAACAACTGGCTGTTCCTGCAGAGAACAGTGTTGTTATAGGCGACTCCTATGATAAAGATATCATTCCGGCACAAGAGATCAAAAGTCAAACGATTTGGCTGAAAAATACAGGCTGGGAAGATTATAAAGGAACTGAAACTGCTGATGTCGTTATTTCTGACTTTGTCGAATTAAAAAACCTGTTTTTCGGTTAAATAGATCATCATTTGTTTTTATCCGAACCATATTCTCCCTTAAAATGTCCATTCACGAAGGACAATACGCAATTACCTTTACAACCTGAAACAGAAAAAATAGTTTTATGTATAAGAAATCACTTTTATTTCTTTTCCTCCTCTCACTCATTTCTTGTGATATCTTTGATTATCACCCTTACGATGGACGGTTGAGTTCGGACACAAGTAAAGGGATAAACACAACGAATCTGCAGAAAATCACATGGGATAATGCAGACAAGGACACGATCCGTTTTATCTGGTTTGGCGATAGCGGACGCAGCCTGGATGAGTTAAAGGCTTTTGTGAATCATGCCAATCAAAACGACTCGATCGACTTTGCGATACATTCGGGTGATATCACCGAATTCGGGTTGAAAAAAGAGTTTGAGTGGGCAGACGAGATTCTAAAGAAACTCAAAATACCTTATGTCGCTTTAATAGGCAACCACGATATTATTGCCAATGGAGATAAAGTATTTCAAAAAGTGTATGGAGATGAGAATTTTTATTTTCAGGTAAACGACCTGTTATTTTTATGCCTGAATACCAATGCCATTGAATATGACTATTCCATGGCTGTACCTGATTTCAACTTCATTAAACAGGTGAGGCTTAACAATGCAAAAACGGAAAAACCGGCTAAACGAACGATTGTAACCATGCATGCCCCTCCCTTCAATGAACAGTTCAATAATAATGTAGCAGAAATATTCCAGGAGAAAATAAAAGAATATCCGGATTTACTTTTTTGTTTGCATGGACATACTCACAACTTTGCCACCAATGATTTTTTTGATGATGGCATTATTTATTACGCTTGCGATAATATGGGAAAGCGTAGTTATCTGATTTTTACAATAACTCCTGACAACTATTCGTATGAACTCGTTAAATTTTAAAATAATCCTCTGTTTATCTCTCCTGCTTTTATCGTTACAAGTGGGTGCTCAGGAGCATTTCATAAAAGAAGAAACTCCCCAACATGCACGATTTTACGGTAAACGCATCGAACGATATTACTCGGTCTGGAATGCATTAATTCCAAAATATACCAAAATGCAGTTCGCCGGTTCTATGGGTATGTTATCTTTTGGTGTCGGATGGAATTATGGAAAAGATCGTTGGGAAACAGATATGATGTTCGGTTTTGTGCCCAAATCGACCCATAACTTAAAGACAAATAGTGCAAAAGAGTTGAAAACAATGGGTACTTTCACATTAAAACAAAACTATATTCCCTGGCGTATCCCGATACATAAGGATATTATCTTTGAACCATTATCCTGCGGACTCTATTTCAATACCTTGTTGAATGGTGATTTCTGGACCAAACAACCATCCAAATACCCTGAAGGATACTATTTTTTCTCGACAAAAGTACGTACACTTCTATTTGTCGGTGAGCGAATCACATTTAAACTCAATCACAAATACAGATGGAATAAATCAATCACCCTGTTCTACGAATTCAGCACCTCTGATCTTTACCTCCTTTGTGCTGTAAAAGACAAAGAACTCAAACCTCGTGATTATCTTGGATTATCATTGGGGATTAAATTACAGATCTTATAGAAAAAGCCATCTTCTTTTGGGAAGATGGCTTCATTAGATAGATTAATTGTATCATTCACTTTTTACTGAAGTGTTCCGGCCTGTGCCTCCTGAATCATCTTTTCATTGGCCATGATCAAGATTTCTACCCGACGATTCAACGCACGTCCTTCTACCGTTTTATTATCAGCTACCGGCTCGTGAATACCTTTGCCTTCATAAGTCATACGATCCTGACGCACGCCCTGAGACAATAAATAGTCATTCACACTTTTTGCCCGTTTTTCGGATAAAGTCTGATTGTAATCCACATTCCCTGTACTATCTGTATGTCCTATCACCTTGATATAGGTATCCGGGTTGGCTTTCAACGTGTTTGAAAAATTATACAACGCACTTTTTGAAGCGTCACTGACTGTACTAGAATTGGTTGCAAACAAAATACCCGAATCAAAGGTGATTTTTAAAGCTTCACCATTATTCACCGTCTCTACTGTGGCATCAGGAACGGTTTGTTCAATCTGTTGTTTTTGTTTATCCATCTTCTTTCCGATCAATGCGCCGGCTGTTCCTCCAACTGCGGCACCAATAACCGCACCTAATGCCGTATTTCCGGCAATAGCACCAACACCTGCACCTACTGCAGCTCCACCACCAACACCTATCGCAGTACCTTTAGCTGTATTATTCCATGTACCACAACTTGTCAAAACAACTGCCATACTCAGCAGTACTGATAATAATTTAATCTTTTTCATTTTTCTAGTTGTTTATAAACTCTGTTTTACTTGCGTCCAATTAGAACAACTTATCAGTCGAACATGTTTATCGAATCACAATAAGCCAACTCTCCTTGTACAATAAAAGTCACTTCTTCCGGTTCAAACTTACCAACGCCGTCTTTCTGTGCGTTTTTTACCACATATGCTATCAGTTCGTCTTCATCGATTTCTATATCTCCTTCGTCATCTTCATCATCAGATAAATACCCTCTGCTTTCATAAAAATCGTAGATCAGATCAACGATGTAATTGATATCATCGTCACTGCATTTGCCTTTCATCTCCTGAGGCAGATAATTCTGGATAAATTTCACCGAATCATCCTCGTCATACCTAAAGTCGTCTTTATCACTCATTACATTTACATTTAAATTGTTAGGTATCGACAAAGATACGATTAAAATCGTTTTATTCTCAAAAAGTCTACATACTCTTTTTTTACACCATCCTGTGGAAATAAAAACATTATTCCGACTGTTTTTCGGCAGCATACGGTCTGTTTTTTTGTTACACCTACTTCTGTTTTCTGTTAGAGGTACGTCTAAATGAATTTAGAGGTAGGTGTAAATCCGTTTAGAGGTACGTCTAAAACAATTTAGAGGTACCTCTAACAAAAAAGTATGTGTAATGCTTCCAATAAACCGAGAGCAACATCCCGGTTTTTGTTTGGCTTGCTTCACACAACAGACTACCCAAGAGAGGGAAACTCTGTTGTCTACTTCATTTTTTCATGGATAAAGCAGGTTCAAATTCTTTTATGCTCCAAAAGAGGTAAAAAAAGCATATATTTGTCACCATTTTATAAGACACAACAATGAAGAAGTATTCTTATTTCATATTACTACTTGCAATTTCAGTTATCACAGCTTCATGTAACAAAGACGAAGGTCTGGGAGGTTCTTCTACATTAGAAGGGTATGTCTATAATGTCATACATAAAGATGATAATTTCTCGTTCTCGATAGATACGATTCCCGCAGTAAAAGAAGATGTATTTCTTCGTTTTGGTCATGAGGGTTATTTCGGTGATGATGTTGAAACAGATCATACAGGTATGTATCGTTTCAATTATCTGCGGAAAGGGAATTATTCGGTGTATGCCTTATCCCAATATGCGGACGACCGACAAGAGGCTGTTATCAAAGAGGTTCATGTGGGATCTGGGGTAAATAAAGTCGAAGACATCTATATACATACCGGAAAGGCCTATGGCACAGCGATGGTTAAAGGTTCGGTCAAAGCGCTCTATTATGATAAAGGTCGGAAAGTGGATGAAGGTCCGGCGATCGAAAAACGTGTTTTTATTAATCATTATGGCGAAGAAACCCATTTTGATGATGTGCGCGTTGGTGATCAAGGTGTTTTTATTTTTCAGAAACTATTACCTGGGAAATATGAGATATGGGTGACTACAGAAGATCCGGAGACAGAAAAACTAACCTCCGTCAAACAGCTCATAGAAATCGATGAATGGGGTAAAATATACGAACTGCCGAAAATATTTACGGTAATTATAACAGTCTGATATGTCTATGAAAAAGAGAATTAAATGTATCGCTATCCTATTCATTCTGTTTATGGGCAGTAGCTTTCTGACGACCTTAGTAGCCCAAGTTCAGGAGCCTGTCAAAAAAGAAATTCCCCAAGCGACTCTGGAAAAAAGAGAACGCAGAAAGAATCAGGTTGTCAAAGAGATGAATACCGATGCCAAAGGCAAAAGACAATGGATGGATCATCTAACCGTATGGGATGAAGACGGCCTTAAGCTTGAAGAGATCGAATATGCCGTTTACGGCCAAAGAGAACGGGTGACTTTCGAATATGATGAATACGGAAAATGTATTCGTGAAAATGTCTATAACGATAAAAACAAACTGTACCGAATCAGAAAATTTGAGTATTTCGAAGACGGCAGAAAAAAGATTCAGTACAACTACAATCCGGACGGTAAACTCTATTCAACAAAGATTTTCGAATACTCGTATAAGGATGCGGAATAACTACGATCATATTTTGGAACGTATGACTCCTATTACGCTGGAAGAGATGCGTACAATCCACTTGATGGATCGTATCGATTCAAAATTTGTCATTCCAATCACTACGCTTCCTTTGCTGCTTGAAGCCCTTCAATCTTGTTATAAGGTGCAGTTTCATAATAATAGACGGATAGCTGCATATACCACCCAATATCTGGATACCCCCGATCTGAATATGTTTCTCATGCATCACAACGGCAAACTGAACAGACAAAAAATACGTATCCGAACCTATAAAGACTCACAACTCTCCTTTTTGGAAGTCAAAAACAAAAACAATAAAGGAAGAACGAAAAAAATCCGAATACCGGTCGATCAGTCATCTATCAGCTGTCAGGAAGAGCTAAAAGAGTATGAGACGTTTTTAAAACAACATACTCTATTCGATTGTCAGACGTTAAAGCCGGTATTGTCCAATGAGTTCGAACGGATTACGCTAATCAACAAACAACTGACAGAACGGGTCACCATCGATTCGTACCTCTCTTTTTCGGGTTTCGACAGTATGCAAAAAGAGATGATGAATCATGTAGCCATTCTCGAACTGAAACAAGACCGGAGTAAACACTCCGACTTTAAACAGATACTCTCGCGTTTTCGCATCAAACAATGTGCATTCAGTAAATATTGTACAGGTATTGTATTGACAAACAACGATGTCAAACGGAATCGTTTCAAACAACGTATAAATTCTTTAAATAAATTGATATGATCCAATCAGATTACGACCCTCAAATTGCCGCCGAATATGCACAGGAATTAGCCGAAAAAGGTCTCACCTTTATGGGCGTAGAGGTATTCGATCCGACCAGTTTTTGGATGCTTCTGCTCCGGTTTGCGTTCAACTTATTGGTCTGCTGGATAATCATCCAATTCTTTTACTATCGGAAAAGTAGACGAAAAGATTATTATTTTACATTTATGCTCTTCAGTGTAACGATTTTTCTATTGTTATTCCTGTTAGAAAGTATTCCTATGCAAATTGGGTTTGCATTGGGACTGTTTGCTATTTTTGGCATGATCCGGTATCGGACGGAAACGGTACAGATCCGGGAAATGACCTATCTGTTTGTGATTATTGGTATTTCTGTTGTCAACGGTTTGTCGACAGCCGTACCTTATGCGTCGGTAATTGTGGCCAATCTGCTCTTTATCCTGGTCACCTGGGTGCTCGAAAGC
This sequence comes from Parabacteroides sp. PF5-9, assembly GCF_029893105.1. Taxonomy (GTDB): domain Bacteria; phylum Bacteroidota; class Bacteroidia; order Bacteroidales; family Tannerellaceae; genus JARXWG01. Next base: position 115,131 of record NZ_JARXWG010000002.1, read on the forward strand.
AATAAATTCCTCAAACACACTTCAAATAAGATCATTTTATATGAAAAAATAGAGTTGATTAAACCGGAAAAACACCAGGAACTATTAGCCGATCTGAAAGAAAGAACCGGATTAGATATACTGAAAGTGGAGATCGGGCATATCGATTTTCTACGAGACACAGCTTATCTGAAAGTCTATTATAAAGCAAAATCCGACGAAATCAACACCATAGATAACATCACCCGATTCCCTTAATGATGATGAAATATGTATTGACGATATATTTTCTGTTCATTGCTTTTTTTGCTTTTTCACAGGTGGAAAGAGATACCGACGTCGGCCTCTCATTCACGATGGAAGTTCAAAAAGAGTTTATTAAAAATTTAAGCTGGTCGCTGGAAGAAGAAGTGCGTTTACAAAACAATGAGAAAGGGTTCGACCGAAGTGTCTCCTCATTGGGTATGGATTATTCATTTTGGGATAAACGGATTAAAATAGGAGGATATTATGCGTTTCTCTATCTCTATAATGAGGATCGTCTGTTTGAAGCCAGACATCGTTATTACCTCAATCTGATCGTGAAAGAATCGATCAACCGGTTTACTTTATCATGGCGTGGCAGAATACAAGGAACTCACCGGAACGAAAACCGCGGTGAATATAAAACCAATCCAAAGTATGTCATGAAAAATAAATTCGAAATAGAATATTCGGTATGGGGAAAACCATGGAAACCTTTTATTTCCTGCGATCTATCCTCCGATCTGAATAATCCGTCCGGTAATGAACTGACCCGTATCCGCTCGCAGATCGGAACAAATTGGCGTTTGAACAGAACAGACTATATCGATTTCTTCCTTCGTTACGACCACTACCTGTCGATTAAAGAAACAGGTGTTCTTCTGTTAGGAGTCGCTTATAAGATTAAATTGTAGCAACTTCTACCCATAAAATGAAACTGTCCAAAAAGTAAAGACATACACGTCTTATACACTCTTCAGACAGTTTCTCTAATATGCAAATAAACTTCTTTATCAGTTCTTAAAAACCAACCCCTCTCCTTCCCGATCGATCGTGATCGGTCTACTGCGGTCGATCTTCATCCCCAGGATCTCTTTGGAGAGTTCGTTCAACACATATTTCTGGATCACACGTTTGACCGGCCGTGCGCCAAATTGCGGATCAAATCCTTCATCAGAAATGAAGCGGATTGCTGTATCCGTAAACTCTAATGCGATACCATTTTGAGCCAGCATCTTTTTTACACCGTCTAACTGAAGTGTGACAATCTGCCGTATCTCCTCTTCATTGAGCGGGGTAAACATGATGATCTCGTCAATACGATTCAGGAATTCAGGACGAATATTCTTTTTAAGCAGCTCCAGTACCTGAAGTTTCGTTTCATCTACGACCTGTTCATGATTTTCCGGAGTCATCTTTTCAAAGTTCTCACGGATAAGTATTGATCCCATGTTACTGGTCATAATGATAATCGTATTCTTGAAATTCACAACACGCCCTTTATTATCCGTCAGACGGCCATCATCCAGGATCTGTAACAGGATATTAAAGACATCCGGATGCGCCTTTTCGATCTCATCAAAAAGTACGACCGAGTAGGGTTTACGACGAATCGCTTCCGTCAGTTGTCCCCCTTCATCATAACCCACATATCCCGGAGGCGCTCCGATCAGACGAGTCGCACTGAACTTTTCCTGATACTCACTCATATCGATACGCGTCATCATATTTTCATCGTCAAACAGATATTCCGCCAGCGCTTTGGCCAATTCGGTCTTACCCACACCTGTTGTACCCAAAAAGATAAAAGAACCGATCGGACGTTTCGGATCCTGGAGTCCCGCACGACTACGACGTACTGCGTCGGATATTGCACGAATCGCATCCTCCTGCCCAATGACACGTGTGTGCAGTTCAGCCTCTAAACTTAAGAGTTTATCTTTTTCACTTTGCATCATTTTATTCACAGGTATACCGGTCCAACGAGACACCACATCGGCAATATCTTCACTATCGACCTCCTCCTTTATCATAGCAGAAGATCCTTGCATTTCATGCAATTTCGACTGTATCTCCTCTATCTCTTCTTCTTTTGCCTTGATTTTACCATAACGAAGTTCGGCCACCTTTCCGTAGTCCCCTTCCCGTTCAGCTTTGTCGGCTTCAAACTTCATATGTTCAATATCGATCTTGTTTTGCTGGATCTTATTGATCTGGTCTTTCTCATTCTGCCATTGTGCTTTCTGCTTCTTCTCCTCTTCTTTCAGATTGGCGATCTCTTTATTCAACGATTCCAGCTTCGGTGTATCATTTTCCCGTCTGATCGCTTCCCGCTCGATCTCCAATTGTTTGATACGGCGGGAGACTTCATCCAACGACTCCGGTACGGAATCTACCTGGATACGCAAGCGTGCTGCTGCTTCATCCATCAGGTCGATGGCTTTATCCGGCAAAAAACGATCGGTGATATAGCGCGACGATAATTGAACAGCCGCTATGATCGCATCATCTTTGATGCGTACCTTATGATGATTTTCATATTTTTCTTTCAAGCCCCGCAAAATAGATACGGTATCCACTTCGTCCGGTTCTTCTACCAATACCGTCTGGAAACGGCGTTCCAACGCTTTATCCTTTTCAAAATATTTCTGATACTCATCCAATGTCGTCGCACCGATAGAACGCAATTCACCACGTGCCAAAGCCGGTTTCAGTATATTGGCGGCATCCATTGCCCCCTCGCTTTTACCTGCTCCTACCAAGGTATGGATCTCATCAATAAACAGAATAATCTCTCCATCAGATTTAACCACCTCATTGACGACCGATTTCAACCGTTCTTCAAACTCCCCTTTATATTTTGCACCGGCTATTAACGCACCCATATCCAAGGAGAATATTTGCTTAGATTTCAGATTCTCCGGAACATCTCCACGGATAATCCGATGTGCTAATCCTTCTGCTATCGCCGTTTTACCCACTCCGGGTTCGCCGATTAAGATCGGATTATTCTTCGTGCGACGGCTCAGGATCTGCAATACCCGGCGAATTTCATCATCACGTCCGATGACCGGATCCAGCTTGCCACTGCGTGCCCGTTCATTCAGATTAATCGCATATTTCCCTAAGGCATCATAGGTCTCTTCTGCCGACTGGCTGGTCACTTTATTCCCTTTGCGCAACTCCTCTATGGCCTGCCGCAACTCTTTTTCAGTAACTCCAGCGTCTTTTAATATCTGCGAAGCAGTACTTTTCTCCGTCAATAATGCCAAGATGATCGGTTCCAACGAAACATACTGATCACCCATCTTCGAAGAATAATCAATCGCTTTTTGTAAAACCGCATTTGTTTCACCCGAAAGGTAAGGTTCACCACCCGACACTTTCGGGTAGGATTCGATCTGACGATCCAACACCATATTCAGATTCTGGATATTTACCCCCAGCTTCTGAAACAGAAAATTGACTACGCTCTCACCAGTCATAATGACAGCTTTCAACAAATGAACCGGTTCGATAAGTTGTTGGTTATTTGTCGAAACCAACTGAACGGATTGTTGAACAGCTTCTTGAGATTTAATTGTAAAGTTATTAAAATTCATTGTTATATATCTTTCTAATCGTTTATACTTATGTTACCTTATACACCTATAATAGTGCAAAAGGAGTGCCAGATAAGAATCGTGTCATTTTGACATATTTTCAAAACGTATGGATTTAAACAAAAACAAACTCTCCCCATAAAATGTTTTTCCGCACTTCTTTTGTATTTTCGCAATCGCATACCAAATAGAATCAATATGAAAATCATCGATACACAGCTTCTGGATGATACGACCCTAAAGGCAAAATCATCCCCACGTCACCGTATAAACCACAACTTTCATGGCGATTTGAATGATCCGGTGAACCGTTTCCTGAATGCGATGGAACCGGAAACATACGTTCGTCCGCATCGCCATTCAAACCCGGCCAAACAGGAAATCCTCCTTCTGTTGCGTGGAAAGATCGCCCTTTTCATTTTTGATGATAAAGGAGAGGTGACTGATCTGTTGGTGTTGAATCCGGAAGAAGGGATATACGGGGCAGAGTTACCCGCCGGTACATGGCACTCGATAGTTGTATTGGAAACAGGTTCGGTTATTTATGAAATCAAACATGGTCCTTTCGTTCCGCTGTCTCCCGACGATATGGCTCCATGGAGTCCGCCGGCTGAAGAGATAGAAAACGTAAAGGCATATATGGATAAACTCAAAGGATATGTATAAATCCAGTTTGTTGCACAACCATAAAGCGGTGCAACAAACTGAATAATATCTTTAATCTTTAAACAATTCAGCCACAGTCCAGATCATTCGCGCAGTCGTATGCGTCCAGATCTCCTTATAGGTACAGTTGTTCTGCATGGGGAAATAAGGCTTATCATCATTCTCGAACGTCTCGACACCAACAGGTACCGCCCCTACTACATCGCCGGCATACGCACCGTACAACGGATGATAGTCGTACCCGTCACCATAAACCGTACTGATCGCAAAAGGATTATAGCCAATCAGGTATTCCAGTTGGCGGGTCGCTATATGTTTCAGGTTTTCGTCGTTAAAGTACCGTGCAAGGATAAAAGCTATTTTTGCTTTTCCCATATGGATGGCATGAAATCCCCGGAACTGATAAGCTACCGGGAAACGACGCAGGTAATGCGTTTTCGATAAAGCGATACCATTCTTCACCTGAGCGTTATACTCTTCCAACGAAGGTAGTCCGACCCGCTCCCCTTCATGATAAAGACTGGAATAATCGGTGTTGTTCACTTCATAGACATAGCTGGGCAACAGATCATACGTCCCAGCATGCTTCGACAGGTCATACAGGTAATCGGAATAAGCTTGTAATGATTCTTTCCACAACGAAGCCTCCCGGTGGTTGGGCGCTTCCGTCACCAGCATCACCAAACCTTGTATCATCAGATGTTCCATGCAACGGTGCGAATACGCCAGGATACGTTTCTTTTCCTGTGATTCATAGAAAAAGCCACGTAATGGAGTCGACCAATCCTTGCGTCTTTCCAATTGTTGACAATTCATAACGATCCGGGCATAATGAGCGCCCCAGTCCAGATACTCCTGATTCTTTGTCAACTGATACATATCCATCGCCGTCACCATGGCACGAGCCGCTGTTTCCGCTTCATTATTTTTATTCTTATTCATGCCCATCAGCTCCATGGCAAACTGAAAATCCTCTATCGCACTATTCCGGCACCAACGGGCAAACACCGGGTCGAACTCCTCAAAATGAGGAACCGCCATTGCACAATACGAAGCAGCCACCAAATTCCCCGAAGGCGAATTGCTGGCTGTGGCTTGCATATCATCTTTATCTCCGCGAATATTCTTGGTCCAGATACTGACAATCAATCCTCCGTGACGATAGCCATCTCCAAAACGGGTACGCAACACCCAGTTCAACCCCCAGCGGGCTTCTTCCAATAGCCGTTCGTACAATACCTGGTCTTTCCCTTTAACAGCATTCGCCAGTTCCAGCATGGCGATACCTGCTTCTGCCGTATTACCGACCCCTTGCGTTAAGTCTGCCGCATCATGCCAACCGCCGGCCACACTCAGGCTTCGCCCGTCGGGATGAATACACCAAACATCTTGGTGACATTCCTGATGGATACCCGGCTGATCGTATCCGCAACGTTCGGCATAAAAGAAATTCAACGTGCGCCAGGCTGTTGCCAGATAAGCTTCATCGCCTATGGCAAAAGGTTTGGAGACGATATCATCTACAGCGATCGTATATCGTCCGGCCTTATTCAAATCACTAAAATCCAATAAAACAAACCCATCTTTCATGGATTTCCCTTGTCCTTCATAAGCGACATTGCCGCTTTTTTCATCATATATTTTAAAGGATGTATTTTTTACATGTTGCACCAACGCCTGTTTACGGGCACCCGATTTATATCCGCTATGACTGTATGCTATCGCATTCTTCCGTAGGTCGAAACCACGACTGTTTTCTGCTTCCACTTTCTCTATACGCATATCGTCGACATACATACTCATACGCTCGCTGGCTCCTGCCGGAGCACCCGACAGCATGATATTTACCGAGAAACCGGTCACGCAATCCCGATACAAATCGGGGATCTCCCAGACAATCCTCTGCCATTTGCCCGGATAAACCGTTTCAAAATGTTGTCCTTCAAAACGGCCGGGAGTAGGCATGATCTGCTCGCCTTCATTATAAAGGGTAAAACCGGCAAATACGGTATACAATCCCGGAGCATCGACATAGACCCATACCGAAAAACGGTTGTATTCACGAAGATCTTCCCGGTTTAACGGGCGGATCACTTCGGCCAACGCATAATTGCGGTTTGTCGGATTCTTTACGCCAAGGGATATCGGGGTATCCAAGCGGACGCTCCCTTCACCGGAAACAGTGACCTCCCGATCGACATGTAATGTTCCGGGGCCACTGATTCTTAACGATTCAAAATCCGAAGCCAACGGCAATGAACGGGTTTTTAATACCTCTTTCTGGTACCACCGGGTAAGACCGGCATCCTCCAGATCCGGCTTCATGGTGACTTTGAGATAACGACTCTCTTCTAACTGTTTAAGAAGTTTGGTGTCGGATGTATACACATTCTGTCCGACCATTGCTATAGAAAATAGCAAACACACGATGGAATAATAATACTTACACATAAGGTTAATGAATAATGAGTTTTTTTCAATGCCGCAAGATATTATATTTATTCTGAAGCCCCCGATAAACAGACTTTTCTTTGTGATTTTTTAAGATGCATTGAATATAAAGGAATACTAAATTTTTTATCCATTTGAATTGGCGGTATAAGACGAAGGGGAAAAATGAAGAATATGTGAAGATAGTGAAGGCGAACGCCACAGGCGTTAAATGTGCATAACCCCGGGTGAAGAGGAGCGTAGCGGATCGACTCGGGGGGGGCGGTGAATAGATACTACTCTCCAATCAACGCCGATAGGTGTTGAACCGCAGATGATTGAACACCTTCGGCGTTCGTTTGTTACACTCATTATATACCCCGGGTCGATCCGCTACGCTCCTCTTCACCCGGGGTTATGCACATTAAATCCCTGCGGGATTTGGCCTTCGGAAAATCTTCAAACATTACACTATTTGAAATAAGCACTGCCCCTCTATTAAAAGAATTCTTCAGATCCTCTATCCCATTCCTCTCAATCTACAATCATTTTTATCCTCATACTTTAATCGTCTACCAGTTGGAGCACTATCGTCCACCAATTGGATCACTTCCGTCTACCAACTGTGTCACTATCGTCTACCAATTGGTAGACGATTAATTCCCCCATAAAAAACCTTAGAATACCCAGATAAAAGGTATAAGCTATCCCAATAAAAGAGAGAAGCCTCTTCTATTTGTTCGGTCTTTCAATTGACCGCTTCTAAAATCAAGCAGAGAGATGCGTAATCGATCGGATCAGGCAGATTACAGGATGCCTTCCACAACGCTCTTTTCTGTCCGTTCGTAAATATCAGGGAAAGAGACTCCTTTTACCGGGAAAGGTTCATGAATGGTCAGAATCACTTTATTTCCTAACCCCAGCGGAAATGATCCCCAGCGGGTTATTTTCCAGGAGTTATTGATTGTTACGGGCACCATATAAGCGGATGGGGCGTATTTACACAACACTTTCAAGCCGTTTTCGGCAAACCGTTTGGGTTTACCGGTTCGGCTCCTTGTGCCTTCCGGAAATATCACCGCTGAACGTTTATTCACCTCGATATATTCCGCCAGGTTTCTGATGGCAGAAAGGGCTTGTTTCGAATCTTTCCGGTCGATAACCGCCGATCCACCATGATTCAGATTGTACGAAATACTCGGGATACCTTTGGCCAGTTCAATCTTACTGATAAACTTGGGATGTATCTTGCGCATAAACCAGATCATGGTCGTTATATCAAACATGCTCTGATGGTTGGAAGCGATAATTAATGGAACCCCTTCGGGCAAACGATCGAGATGTTCGATCCGATAAGTTGTCCCTAACAGATAGGTATTAGCCACCAGGAAAAAATTCAGTATATCCACACTTCTCTTATGGGCATGATACCCGAACAGGTTCAGGCAAACCCATTGAATCGGATGAAAAATAAGCAGAGTCAGGAAGAATAACAAATAAAAAACCAGGGATAAAGGGATCGATATTATTTTCTGCATAAGTTGTTTTTTGGGTACAAAAATAGAAAAATACTGATTTTTCTCCCTATAATAACACTGTTGATAGACCTATTTTTTTAGCTTTGAACTTTTAACAAAGAATATATAAAACAACATGCTCGAAAAATTACTACCTTACGAACTTGACCTTTTCTATCTTATCAACAGTTCACATACTCCCCTTATGGATCAGATTATGCGGGTTTATTCGGGGATATATATCTGGTTTCCGGTCATGATCGGTTTTCTTTTTGTTTTGACCTATCAAAAAAAACGATACGAATGGATACCCGTTTTTATAGCGTTTACAGGAGTCGTTGTTGCAGGATTAATCCTCTCGTCCCTTATCACCAAACCGTATTTTGCCCGGTTCCGTCCGATCTACCACCCTTCGGTGATGGATCAGGTCAGAAGTTTGTATGAAAGTATGCCGGATCTTTACGGATTTATTTCGGGACATTCCACGACAGCGTTTGGGATAGCGACCTTTACTGCTTGCCTGTTCGGTAAGCGCTTTTATACCTGGACTATTTTTATCTGGGCATTTATGATGGCCTATTCACGGATTTATCTGGGGGTGCATTTTATATCAGATATTGTTGCGGGAGCATTCGCCGGACTCCTTATCGGTTTTATCGGTTACCGATTATATCTTTCTTTTGCGAATAAGCGGGAAGTGAAAGCGGAATATTCGACGAAGATAATCACTGTTTTTTCCCTCTCCCTGATCGGATATATCTTGTTTTGCGCATTAATCAGTAATGAACTGGTTCGCTGGTTTGGGTATTTCTAAGATAGATGAGTCTATGTCGGAAAAAGAATAGAATATTTTGAATAGTATTATCTTTGTTCCTTTAAACGGGACAGATATGAATAAAAAAACGCTTCCTAAAGAGCAGATATTAATCAAAACTTCCTGGATCAGCACCATCGGTAACGCTGTATTGTCGGTCGCTAAGATCGTTATTGGAGTGATCTCCGGCAGTATGGCTGTTTTAGGTGACGGGATTGATTCGGCCACAGATGTCATTATCTCAATCGTCATGATCTTTACTGCCCGTATCATGAACCGCCCTCCAAGTCAAAAGTATGTTTTCGGCTATGAAAAGGCAGAAAGTATCGCCACAAAAGTGCTTTCGCTTGTTATCTTTTATGCCGGGATTCAGATGTTAATCTCTTCCGTTCAACGTATATTCTCTTCGGAAGCCAGAGAATTACCCGGCAAACTGGCAATATATGTCACCTTGTTCTCCATCGTTGGCAAATGGGGATTAGCCTATTACCAAATGCGACAAGGGAAAAAGATCAACAGTTCGATGCTGGTAGCCAATGCCAAAAATATGCAAAACGATGTGATTATATCGATCGGCGTATTGGCAGGGTTGTTCTTTACCTTTATTCTACACATGCCTATACTGGATACAATTACAGGATTAATTATCAGCTTTTTCATCCTGAAAACATCTATTGGAATCTTCATGGATTCCAATGTAGAATTAATGGATGGAGTAAAAGATGAAACAGTCTATAATAAAATATTCGAAGCAGTCGATCGTGTTCCCGGAGCACATAATCCGCATCGTGTCCGTTCACGTCAGATTGGGAATATGTATATGATCGACCTCGACATTGAAGCTAACGGAGAGATCTCACTCCATGAAGCCCACGCCATTGCCGATGAAGTAGAAAACAGTATCAAAAGGTCTATTGAAAATGTGTATGATATTGTCGTGCACGTCGAGCCGGAAGGGAAATGTCACGCTGAAGAAAAATTCGGTATTGATAAAGAGACCCTGAACAAAGCCTGTCGTTAAAGATGTTTATATCTCATCCTTTCTTACAGCCTATAAATTGATCGTAAGCGATAACCGAGCATACCTACTTATTGTTTTTCAAGCTGTTTTTTACTTAAAATTAGGTATTGCATCAAAAGTCTATTTCATGGAACTTTGCTCTTGTAATTAAATAAACAGATCATTATGAGAAAAACAGCTATTTTTTATGGTTCTTCTTCAGGGACAACAGAAGAGATTGCCGGCCGTATTGCCGGTAAATTAGGTGTAGATTCGTCCAATGTATATAATGTCGGTGAAGCAAGTGTAGATGATGTGGCGTCTTACGATGTTTTGATCCTCGGATCATCGACCTGGGGTGTTGGTGATTTACAAGATGACTGGGAGGGCTTCTTGCCTAAACTGAGAAAAGCGGATCTTTCAGGTAAAGCCGTGGCTATTTTTGGAACAGGAGACGGATCCTCATTCGGTGACTCCTTTTGTGATGCCATAGGTACAATCTATAAAGAATTACAAGGAAGCGGTGGCCGTTTTTGCGGAGCGGTTTCAAAGGATGGGTACTCTTTCGACGACTCAACAGCTTTGGTAAACGGAACATTTGTCGGTCTGCCACTCGACGAGGTCAACGAAGAGAGAGAAACCGACGGACGTATCGACCGTTGGATCGAACAACTGAAAAAAGAGTGTCTGGATTAAATCGTTGAATCTACCCGGGGATACCGAAAGATGCGTAACCCCGGGTTTTATCATTCTCTCTTTCTCTGAAAATAAACTAATCTCAGAATAATAGCTATCCTTTACTGAGCCCTCAATTGACTTAAAGCGAATCGTGTCTATCCGAAGAAATTCAAGTTATTGCACAAACGTAGTAATCACATCTTTTCCTAACTTTGCACTTTCTATGAATGTGATCTATAAACACGCTTTAAACATGAAACAATTCTTCTATTGTATTGCATTAACCCTATGCAGTCTCTCTTTGACAGCACAAAAGAGAGTCGATCTTCAATCTCCGGACAAAAAGGTACAATTCAGTCTTACTCTGGATAAAAAAGCACCGACATATACGGTCAGTTTCAAAAAGACACCATTGATCGATCAATCTCCTCTGGGGTTTGAATTTGAAGATGGGATATGGAGTACTGATCTGATCATGCATAAGCCGGTGTATACAACCGGGGATGAAACGTATGAATTGATTGTCGGAAAAACGAAAACGGTTCGGAGTCATTATAAAGAAGTCACTATCCCTCTGGAGGAAAGCGTTGAAAAAAAGCGGAAGATCAATCTGGTGGTAAGAGCATTTGATGATGGCCTTGCATTCAGATACGAATTCCCCCAACAAGCCGGTTGGTCTTCTTACATCATGTATCATGAAAACACCCAGTTCAATCCATCCGGTAATCCGGAGATGACAGTCTTACACCTCCCCTCCTACCTGACATCCCATGAAGGTTTGTATACCCAAACAACTTATCAAAAACTGAAAGAGAAAGAGTTGATGGATATGCCCGCCCTTTTTCAGTTTCCGAATAATATCTATATGGCGATCACCGAAGCGGCTCTCCGCGACTATGCCGGCATGTATTTAATGAAAGAAGGAAATAGTCTTAAAGGGAAATTATCCCCTTCGCTTACCGATGAAAAGGTAAAAGTCGTCGCCGATTTACCCCATCAGACCCCATGGAGAGTCTTTATGATCAGCGACAGGATCGGCGCATTGATCGAATCCAATATCCTGACCAACCTGAATGAACCGTGTCAGATAGAAGATACCTCCTGGATAAAACCTGGAAAAACCACCTTTACATGGTGGAACGGGAATGTCGTGCCGGATACGACATTTATGGCAGGCAATAATTTCGAAACCAATAAATATTATATTGATTTTGCAGCCCGGAACGGATTGGAGTATCATTCGATTTACGGATATGCCGAACAACCCTGGTATACAGACGATGGTTTCGATTTTGGATCTCCAGGCCAACATGTTGATATCACTCAGCCAATAGCTCCGCTTGATATGAAATACATCTGTGACTATGCAAAAAATAAAGGAGTAGGCATACACGTCTGGCTGAACTGGAAGGCACTGTACCCCAAGATAGATGAAGCATTTATTTTATTCGAAGAATGGGGCATCTCTGGTATGATGGTCGATTTTATGGATCGCGACGATCAGCAAATGATCCGTATACAGGAAGAGATTGTTGCTAAAGCAGCCAAACATCATCTATTTATTCAGTTTCACGGCTCCAGTAAACCCTCCGGATTACACCGAACCTATCCGAATGAGTTCACCCGTGAGGGGACATTGAATTATGAGGTCTATAAGTGGGACGACAGAATTAATGCCGATCATGATATCTCTATGCCTTTCACCCGTTTACTTGCCGGTCCGGCAGATTATCATCTGGGAGGATTCAGAGCGGTTACGCGTTCGCAATACAAACCCCGGTTTTCAAACCCTTTAGTGACCAGTACCCGGTGTCATATGTTAGCGATGTATGTGGTTCTGGAAAGTTATTTAGGAATGGTATGCGATACGCCACAAGCCTATGAAGGACAGCCCGGATTTGAATTTATCAAACAACTGCCGACTGTGTGGGATGAAACAGTAGTTCCGGATGCATCCGTGAATGAATTTGTTGTAGTTGCACGGCGAAAAGGCGATGAATGGTTTGTTGGTGCACTGAATAACAGCAAGGCCAGAGATTTATCTATTCCATTAAACTTCCTTGGAAAGGGAGAATACCATGCGGAGATCTATACAGATGCAAGCGACGCCCATGTGAATCCGAATCACTTGAATAAACAATTCCGAACATTCAGGAAAGGAGATCTGATTGAAATCCCATTAGCTATAGACGGAGGAGCGGTTGTACGCCTTGTTAAATCAGAATGACGGGAAGAAATTTCTGTTACAACGGGAAGAAATTTCTGTTACACCTACCTCTGTTTTCTGTTAGAGGTACCTCTAAATCGATTTAGAGGTAGGTGTAAATTAGTTTAGAGGTACCTCTAAATGATTTTAGACGTACCTCTAACAGAAAAGTGTTTATAACCGCTCATAAAAAGGAATGGATCATCTATAAAAAACATGCAGAGCTTACACATTATTGACTACTGTAAGTAATCGATCATTTTACATATAGTTACTCAAACTCTACACTGTATTACACAAAAGCATGACAATTTTTACTTATTTGAAAAACTTTCTCTCAAACATTTTTACAACAAAAAACCAAACAATAAATACAATAATCTGAATATCAATATACTAATTCTCATGTTGATAACTTTATATTGTTAAAAAGGAAAACTTATCATCCACATCGATTTTCTTTTTTATACTTTTGCTGGCGTATAAGGTTCCTATTTTTGGATAAAAGGGAACCGGGTGAGAATCCCGGACTATCCCCGTAGCTGTAAGTTTCTAAAAAAGGGAGAACAGATTGCCACTGGTCAGTATGAGGCGACAATAAAAGAATCGTTATTCATAAGCCGGGAAGGCGTTCTACCCGAAACAAGTCAGAAGACCTGCCTTATGCAAACAAAATCCGGGCTTTCGGGCGAAAAGCGACAGGATGAGTATTTGCAAACAGGTACTCCTCTCCGACTATCAACTATCCCCCGTTTAGTTTCCGACCATTTAAGCATATTATCAGCTAAACAGATTAATAAAATGATGGACTTAGTTATCGTTAAAAGGGATGGAAAAAGAGAACCGTTTTCTCTTGAGAAAATTCAGAATGCCATAGCCAAAGCATTTTTATCGGTGGGAAGTTTTGCCACGCAGGATGTGATTACGAACATCCTGAGCCGGGTAAGTATAAAGAACGAAACCACAGTGGAAGAGATTCAAAATCAGGTAGAAATCGCCCTGATGGCCGAACGGTATTATGCAGTTGCCAAAGCGTACATGATTTACCGTCAGAAACATACCGAAGACAGGGAGGTACGCGATAAATTAAACTTCTTGATGGAATACTGCGATGCAAAAAATGCTGCGACAGGAAGCAAGTACGACTCCAATGCGAATGTGGAGAATAAGAATATGGCCACACTGATCGGCGAACTACCCAAATCGAATTTTATACGCCTGAATCGGCGTATGCTGACCGATCGCCTGAAAGAAAAATATGGAAAAGAGGTTGCCGATAAATATATCGAAATGCTTAATGGTCACTATATTTATAAAAACGACGAGACCAGCCTGGCGAACTATTGTGCCAGTATTACCATGTATCCCTGGCTGATTAGTGGAACGGCTGCCATCGGAGGCAATTCGAAAGCGCCAACCAACCTGAAATCGTTCTCCGGTGGTTTTATCAATATGGTTTTTATGGTATCGAGTATGTTGAGTGGTGCCTGTGCAACTCCTGAGTTTCTGATGTATATGAACTATTTCATCGGACTGGAATATGGTTCGGATTATTATTTAGAAGCAGATAAGGTGGTTGACCTGTCGAAAAAACAACGAACCATTGATAAGGTAATTACCGACTATTTTGAACAGATCGTCTATTCGATCAACCAACCTACCGGAGCTCGTAATTTTCAGGCTGTTTTCTGGAATATATCGTATTACGACCGGTATTATTTCGAAAGCTTGTTCAACGAATTTCGTTTTCCTAACGGCGAAGCACCTCATTGGGAGTCACTCAGTTGGCTGCAAAAACGTTTTATGAAATGGTTCAATAAAGAACGAACCCGTTCTATTCTGACTTTTCCGGTTGAGACAATGGCGCTATTGACTGAAAACGGGGAGCCTAAAGACAAAGAGTATGGAGATTTCACCGCAGAGATGTATGCCGAAGGACACTCTTTTTTTACTTATATGAGCGACAACGCCGATTCGTTGAGTAGTTGTTGTCGTCTTCGTAATGAGATCCAAGATAATGGGTTTAGCTATACGCTGGGAGCCGGCGGAGTCTCTACCGGATCAAAAAGTGTACTTACGATCAACCTGAATCGCTGTATTCAAAGTGCAGTACGGAAAGGATACCCTTATCAGTTTTTCCTCGAAGAGATTGTCGAACTCGTTCATAAGGTTCAACTGGCCTACAACGACAATCTGAAGTATATGCATGAAAAAGGAATGCTCCCCTTGTTTGATGCCGGATATATCAATATGGGACGTCAATACCTGACAATCGGCGTGAATGGTTTGGTTGAAGCCGCAGAATTTCTTGGAATAGAGATCAGTGATAATCCGCGTTATCTAAGCTTCGTTCAAGAGATACTGGGGCTGATTGAAGATTACAACAAAAAATACCGGACAAAAGAGATCATGTTCAACTGCGAAATGATCCCGGCCGAGAATGTCGGAGTGAAACATGCCAAATGGGATAAACGGGACGGATACAAAGTCAACCGAGACTGTTACAACAGTTATTTCTATATCGTAGAAGATGAGTCGTTGAATATCATTGATAAATTCCGCATCCATGGCCGGAAATATATCGAACACCTGACCGGAGGATCAGCGCTTCACCTCAATCTCGACGAACATTTGAGTAAGGAACAATACCGTCAACTGCTGCGGGTAGCGACTCAGGAAGGGTGCAACTACTTTACATTCAACATACCCAATACCGTATGCAACGATTGCGGACATATCGACAAACGTCATTTACACGAATGTCCTTCCTGTCAAAGCAAGAATATCGACTATCTGACCCGCATTATCGGTTATATGAAACGTATCAGCAACTTCTCTCAACCGCGGCAAAAGGAGGCCGCTCAGCGCCATTATGCTACGGTTCACCAGCTATGATATCGTTTTTCAGGAAATCCCGAACGAGGTAACATTGGCGATCAACCTTTCCAACTGCCCGAACCGTTGTAAAGGATGTCATAGCGCCCATCTGATGAGAGATACCGGTGAAATTCTCAATAGAGATTCGCTTGATGAGTTGTTTGGGAAATATAAAAATGCAATTACCTGTATCTGTTTCATGGGGGGCGATGCCGCTCCTCATGAAGTTGAATCCCTCTCCGTTTATTTACGGAAACAGAGTGAAGGAAAAATAAAAACCGGTTGGTATTCCGGAAAAAAAGAGTTACCCGAAGGTTGTTCGCTTAACAACTTCAACTACATCAAACTAGGGCCTTATATCGAACGTCTCGGAGGTTTGGATTCACCCCATACCAATCAACGTTTCTATCGTATCGAAGAGAACAGAATGATTGATATGACCAGTTGTTTTCAGAAACCGAAGAATTTAAGGATTCAAAATTAGGACTGAATTGTCAGAAAAGAACAACAGAGTTCAAGTATACCACCTGAACCCTGTTGTTTTTACATTTACATCCTATGAAAGCACATTCTCTTTCTATTTTTCAATTCACAATTCATAACTCATAATTCATATACCCCCTCTATTACATCCGCCCGTGACATTGCACCCGGATTGATTCCGGCTTCACCTTCCGGAATAGGGAGATTATGTTTATGAAAATAGTCGATCCAACCTACAGTCGTTTCTTCTGTGTCTGGAGATTTAAAAGTCATTTCGTTTAGGCGAAAAACCTCTTTCCCCTTATTGGCTTGTTTGAGTATCTCATAGACCAACTCTGAACAATAAAATGCATCATTATTCAAAATAAAACCATAATCATACTCCTTTCCAATGAAAGAGAGTCCAATTGCTAATGCGTGTGGTATAAGCGGCTGATACTCCTCCTTCAACCGGCCTACCACCGACTTAGGGAAACATCCTTCGTCGTCAGGATAGAGGTATTCGGAAATTGGAGTCAGAGTAACTTTGGGAGTAGTTGCTTCGAGCACAAAAACAGCCCCCGCGCTATCTATATATACAATCCCGACATGCGTAAACTGATACGTTCCGATACTGCTTGTGACCTGTTTAATGGTATTTTCCGTATCTCCCGTACAAGCTTCCTGAAAGATAAGATCACCATTCTTTAATTGAAACACCTCTGCCCGACTATCCACAAAAAGAGATAATAGAATTATTGCCATATAATATTTCATACCGGTGATTATTTAAAGGTATAACTGACTCCCCCTGTCAACCAGAAACCCGGTTGCGGAATATTCCCCATATCATTATGCCGAGTATCATACAGGTTGTTTAAATTGAGATGTAATGCGATATCCTGATAATGGTAGTTCAGTCTTAAATCTAATGTGGAGAAGGCTCGGTAAGGAGTTCGACCGATATCCAACCCATCCTCATAGGCATCATACATTCCCATTCGTTTTTGATACCTGAAGTACCACCCTGCAGAAAACGCCTTATAGATCCGGTGATTGAATGTCGCAGTAAATTTATCACGAAGATAATTCAGTTTGTACAAGGAGTTTTGTCCGTTGGTATCACAATCTTGATTCATACGCGCATAATCAAGAGAGAGAGCTGTCTGTTCTCCTAAAACAGGCCATATTTCCGCCAACCTGAAACGTAGACCCAGTTCAACACCTTGTGTGTTCAATTTGGTATGGTTCCATGAAGCACTCACGGTTCGTCCATCTTCTTTCTCCACCCTGACCCAGTCGATAATATTGCGCCCCCACATCAAAAAGCCTGTCAGGTAAGCGCTTACAAATGCATCTTTGTATTTAAACCCCAGATCAACAGATTGTGAACGTTCCGGTAGGAGATTATCGTTACTGTCGTGTGTCTCTGTTGTATAATACAATTCCGTAAACGACGGCATTCGGGTAGAATTCCCCCAGGTGGTGTAGATATTTATCTTGTAATTGGGCCGGTAAGCCACACTGGCAGAAGGGTAAAATTTATATTTCCCTTTTTCCAGTGTATTATGATTCATCAATGCGCCTAGGGATAAAACAAAGTGTTCGAGTTTGGCCGTATGTTCTAAAGTGACGCTGGTATTCAGGCGATCATCGTAATTCTTAAAATGACCGTGTGGTTCAGCCATTGGTTTTCCTAAAACATTACTTATAATATCTTCCCGTCGTATTTCAGTTCCTATACTGGTATGACCAAGTTTCGATTCATACTGCATGATTAGATTGGTACCGTAAGTATCACCCCGGTGGTAATTTTTTCCATTTTCAGTCCCCCTATTGAGTTCAAAGGTATCATAATGTCTGAACCAGTAAATGATCGGTATAAATTTCAGCTTGGAACCAAACTCTCCTTTCAATGTACCCAAATACCGGCTGGTATGATCGTATTGATGGGGAAACTTTGCGGTATAAAAACTATTGGCTCCATATTTCTTGTCATTATAACCAAGATTAATATCTACTTTCGAATTCTCTTTAAACTGAAGACGGGTTTGTCCAAGAAGGTTATACAGGTTATAATCGGTATTATCCGTATATCCGTCGGAGGAGTTATGTCCTGCCGAGAGAGAGGTCGTGGCTATCCCCCATTTAGCCGCTCCACGTACTTCCAGTGCCCGAAGATTATGCATACCGCCTTCAACACGGGCATATCCTTTTGAATTGACGTTCTTTTTGGTGATGATATTGATTCCTCCGGCAAATGCACTTGCCCCATAAATCAAAGCGGATGGGCCATGAATAATTTCGATACGTTCGATGTCGGAAAGGTTGAAAGGAATGTCTAAACTATAAACTCCGGTGTGTGAGTTGGAGAGGTTGACTCCATTAAGTAGTATGGCGGTTTGGTCTTTTGATCCTCCTCGGATAGAAATGTCTGATTGTACGCCGTGTCCTGCTCGTTGGACAACATCTATATTGGCGGTATAGATTAATAGGTCTTGAAGGCTTTGGACGGGCGCCTGCTCAATTTGTTCTTGGGTGACTACTGTGACCAATTTTGCCGTTTGATTGATCGGCATGGCCACCCGTGAGGCTGTAACCATAACTTCTTCAATCTCCTGCTCCACCATCTCCGGTGTTTTCTGTTGCTCTTCTGAGGTTTGTGCCCAAACACCCATTGTTGGAACGATGGTAAGCACACATCCTGTGATCACCCCGATATTCACCACCTTGTGCATACTGTTAAATGCACTGTATGCTTTCCGGGCAAATCGTTTAAACCGGAAAACATCTTTTCCATAAAATCGTTTTTTCTTCATTTTTTAATGATATTATTAAATTAAGAAATTATTAAAAAGAGGTTATCAAAAGCCTCTATGTTGTTTTACGATGTCGCAATTGTCACCTTTTTCCCTTTCAGAATACTGATCGTATAACACGCCAACCCTGCCCAAACAAAAGCAAAACAGATCAGATACTCTATCCCGAAAGTCTCATTATAAACAAATACGCCAAGAAGTAGCTGAAGAGTCGGACTTAGATACTGAATAAACCCCATCGTGGAGAGTGGTATGACCTGTGCCGACTTGCCGAACCAAAAAAGCGGAAGGGCTGTCACAAGGCCACTTGCCACCAACAGCAAACTCGTTAGGGTCGACGCAGGGAAAAAAGAGACCTCTCCACCACTTCTCCCTGTATACAATAAAAACGCCAGAGCAAACGGAAAAACAACCATTGTTTCTACCGTAAGCGCAGGCATAGACTCCAGTTGAGCTTTCTTTTTCAACAACCCATATAAGCCAAAAGTGACCGCCAAAACAAGTGATATCCAGGGAAACTGACCATAACTGATTGTAAAATAGGTAACACCGACAAGCGCCAGTACAACAGCTATCTTTTGCATGGTTGCCAAACGCTCCTTTAGAAAAACATAACCCAAAAATACATTCACCAAAGGATTAATATAGTAACCTAACCCCGCCTCTACAATATGATTACTTGCTACGGCATAGATATACATGCCCCAATTTGCCGTAATAACCAATCCGGCTAAGCCGAGCCGGAACAAAATACGAGGCTGTTTGACATAGCTGATAAATGTTTGCCGGTTAGTCAAAAATACCCAGACCAAGAGCAAAACAAACGACCATACAATCCGATGAGCCAACACATTAGCGGCCGGTATTCCTGTAATTGCTTTCCAGAAAATAGGAAAAAGCCCCCAGGCAATATAACAGACCACAGCATAAATAATCCCTTGATTATAAGTCAATTTATTCTGATCAGATGACATCGTCTTTTCTATAATTAAGCGGACAAAGGTAAAGAATTAATCTAAATGTATTTCATACGATTGGTCGATTGTTTCTTCTGAATATAAATGTGGAAAGATTATAAAGAAAAAATCGTTTGACAACTGTCAAATGATCGTTTCACAATTGTGTAATAATCGTTTGATAATTATAGAATGATCGTTTGACAATTGTCAAACGAATCTGTGTTCAGCATAAAATGACAATTTTCCTATCTAAAATCCATTCTGGCAAAACGTTAATGTATCATTTTTGACAGAAGTAAAATCAGAATTAGAAACCCGTTGTATAACAGAATAAATACTTTAGCAACGCAAAAGCTGCTATTCATACTTAATATAATATACCATGAAAGAATTAAAAAGCTTTATTAACGGTAAGTTTGTCGAAAATACCAGTGGAAAATGGATTCATGTACTGAATCCTTCAACAGAAGAGGTGATCTCCTTAATGCCTGACGGCACCAGAGAAGAAGCTATCGCAGCCATCGAAGCTGCTGAAAAAGCGCAGGAGAAATGGGAAAGTACCCCATCATCAGTAAGGGCTTCATATCTTATTAAAATGGCAGCAGGTATTCGTAAGCGTGAAAAAGAACTTACTGATATTATTGTACGCGAAGGCGGTAAAACACAAGGGTTGGCAAATGTAGAGGTATTGTTTACGGCTGATTATCTGGAATACATGGCAGGATGGGCACGTCGTTACGAAGGTGAGATCATCCCAAGCGATCGTCCGAAAGAAACGATTATGCTTTTCAAAAAAGCGATCGGTGTAACTACCGGTATACTTCCATGGAACTTTCCGTTCTTCCTGATAGCACGTAAAGCAGCACCTGCTTTGATTACTGGTAATACAATAGTCGTAAAACCAAGTCAGCAAACCCCCGAAAATGCGTATGTGTTTGCACAGATTGTAGAAGAGACAGGTCTTCCGGCAGGCGTATTCAACCTGGTAAACGGGCGTGGATCGGTCATCGGCAACGAGTTGGCAGCGAATCCGAAAGTTGGTATGGTGAGTCTGACAGGTAGTGTTGCTGCCGGCGTTCAGACAATGGCTGCAGCAGCAGCAAACGTGACCAAAGTGTCACTGGAGTTAGGCGGAAAGGCTCCCGCTATTGTTATGGCAGACGCAGATATCGACTTAGCCGTAAAATCAATCATTGCATCACGCGTGATCAATACCGGTCAGGTTTGTAACTGTGCTGAGCGTGTCTATGTTGATAAAAAGATAAAAGATGTATTCATGGAGAAACTGATAGCCGGCATGAAAGCTGTCAAAGTCGGTAATCCGAGCGAAACAGCCGATCTGGATATGGGTCCCCTTATTGATGCGGCATCGCTGAAATCAATTGAAGATAAAGTTGAGAATGCAATCAAACAAGGAGCAAAACTGTTATGCGGAGGTAAACGCATCGGCAACAAAGGATACTTCTTTGAAGCTACCGTCCTTGACAATGTTACACAGAAAATGGACATTATTCAGGAAGAAACCTTCGGACCAGTATTACCGGTCGTTGAGTATACCGATATGAATGATGCTATTGCATGGGCTAATGATTGCGAATACGGCTTAACATCATCCGTATATACTCAGAACCTTGACAATGCTTTTAAACTCATGCGTTCACTGAAGTTTGGTGAAACATACATCAACCGCGAGAACTTCGAAGCAATGCAGGGATTCCACGCGGGCTGGCGTAAGTCGGGTATCGGTGGTGCAGATGGCAAACATGGTTTGGAAGAATATCTGCAAACACACGTGGTTTATTTAGAAACTCAGATTTAACAACCGAACATTAGATTATCTTTATGAAAATCGGATTATTCATACCTTGTTACGTAAACGCGATCTATCCCGATGTGGGTGTCGCCGCCTACAAACTGTTGACGTATTTGCAACAGGATGTGGATTTTCCAATGGATCAGACCTGCTGTGGCCAGCCAATGGCCAACGCAGGTTTTGAAAAAGAAGCCATACCGCTGGCGAAAGCTTTCGAACAGCAGTTCGAAAAGTATGACTATGTAGTGGCTCCCTCGGCAAGCTGTGCGTCGTTCGTTAAGTTCAACTATCCGCGATTGTTGAAAGACGAAGGGCATCTGTATCAAACCAACACCAAGATATACGATATCTGCGAATTTATCCACGATATACTAAAGCCAGATGCGCTACCGGGATACTTCCCGCATAAAGTAAGCGTTCATAATAGTTGTCATGGTGTACGTGAGTTGAAGTTATCATCGGCAAGCGAACTGAATATTCCTCGTTACAATAAGCTGATCAATCTATTGCGATTGGTTGACGGCATAGAGGTGGTTGAACCTGAGAAACCAGACGAATGTTGCGGCTTTGGTGGTATGTTCGCCATTGAAGAACCTGAAGTTTCTACTTGCATGGGCGAAGATAAAGTCAAGGCACACATAGCAACCGGAGCACGGTATATTACCGGAGCAGACAGTTCCTGCCTGATGCATATGCAAGGTGTCGTGGAAAGGCAGAAACTTCCTATTGAGTTTATTCACATTGTTCAAATTCTATCTACTGGCTTATGAGCACTATTCATGGTAAAAAGGCCGCAACCTTTATAGCTAACCGTCCACAGGAACAATGGCATAATGAGACACTGTGGATGGTGCGAAGCAAACGCGACCGGCTGGCGATGCAAATACCCGAATGGGAACAACTACGTGATCTATCCGACCAGATCAAACGGCATGTTGTCAGTCATCTGGATACGTATCTCCTTCAGTTCGCAGAGAAAGCAGAAGCAAACGGGATTATTGTACATTGGGCAAACAACGGCGAAGCACATAACCAAATTGTGTATGACATTCTTCGGAAAAGGAATGTCAAGAAGTTGGTGAAGAGTAAGTCGATGCTAACCGAAGAATGCGAGTTAAACCCATTTTTAGAGAGCAAGGACATCGATGTGGTGGAGAGTGATTTGGGTGAACGCATCCTTCAGCTGATGGATGAGAAGCCCAGTCATATTGTAATGCCTGCTATCCATCTGAAACGTCAGGAAGTAGGAAAACTATTCGAAAAAGAGATGCAAACCGAGAAGGACAACAGCGATCCTACCTACCTGACACATACGGCAAGAAGATTTCTTCGAAATGAATTCCTGACAGCCGATGCATCCATGACCGGAGCAAACTTCGGAGTAGCCAATACGGGTGAGATAGTCGTTTGTACCAACGAAGGAAATGCCGATATGGGAACAGCTCTGGCTCCTGTTCAGATTATTTCGATGGGTATAGAAAAACTGGTTCCCGACAAGAAAGCATTGAGCGTATTCACCCGATTGCTGGCTCGTTCGGCTACCGGTCAGCCTATCACAACCTACACCTCGCATTACCGTAAACCGAGCGAAGGAAAAGAAATTCATCTTATTATTGTAGACAATGGTAGAAGTAAACTATCAGGAAATGCAGAACATTATCAATCACTGAAATGTATTCGTTGTGGGGCTTGTATGAATACTTGTCCGGTTTATCGCCGTAGTGGCGGATACGCATACACCTATTTCATACCGGGACCTATCGGTATCAATCTGGGAATGGCTAAGGATCCGGTGAAGTATCACGATAATGTGTCTGCTTGTTCGCTTTGCTATTCGTGCAATAATGTCTGTCCGGCAAAGATCGATCTGGCGGATCAAATCTATCGTTGGAGACAGAATCTGGATAGTTACGGCAAGGCAGACCGACTGAAAAAAACAGCATCGTATGGTATGAAGTATATGTTCGGCAGTCCTCCCCTATTCCGCACGGCACTCAAACTGGCACCTGTCGTAAATGTAATGCCACGCTTCATACTCTACAACGGATTGAACAATTGGGGAAAAGGCAGAGAACTGCCTAAGTTTGCGAAAGAATCGTTCGTTAGTATGTGGAAAAAGGGTAAAGTACAACAAAGCAAACAAGTATGAACACGAAACAAGAAATAATAGACTCTATTCGCAAACAACCTATTGAGAAAATTGATATGCCTGATTTGAGTAGTCTTCACTTTCCTATCGAAGACAAAGAAACGACATTTATCTCCTCTTGTGAATTCGTGGGTGGCAAAGTTGTTTCATTGAACGAGCAATCATTAGACTCTATCATCAAGAAATTATATCCGGAAGCCAAGAGCATTGTGACCAACTTATCTATCGAAGGTATGAATACCATCCATCCTGACGAATTCGACACTCCACATCAACTGGCAAATACCGACGTAGCCATCATAGAAGGAACATTTGGAGTTGCCGAGAACGGTGCAGTCTGGATCCCCAAGAACACTAAACACCGTGCCCTCTACTTCATAGCGGAGAATCTCATCATCCTATTGGATAGAAACAAACTGGTATCGAATATGCACGATGCATACGACGAGATCAGCGACCTGGAATATGAGTTTGGTGTATTCATCTCCGGCCCATCTAAAACAGCCGATATCGAGCAAGCCCTCGTCATCGGTGCCCATGGTGCCAAAGAGGTCACTATTGTGTTAAGATAGCCGAATTGATATACAGCGAAATAATGTCTAAATCGTGGGACTTTTTGAAAAACTAAAAAGTCCCACAATTTGAACATGAAAGATTTACTTTTTCTGTATTTTCCTGCCGGTTGGCACAAAAATAAGATCCCTAATTCCGTATGGGAATCAGGGATCTTACATTGAATGGTCTTTTATTTTGGTGATTTGCCTGGGGTTCTGAACCTGTCAAAACCGACCAGTATATCAATAAGTTATAAATTCAACTTTTTGTAAGTCCCATGATTTACCCATGAGCAACCTTCGCTGTTTTACATCGACATGCGCACATGTTTGAAGGATGTAATACAAAGGTAGTGATTATTTGGAATTCAGGGGCTTTTCCTATAATAAATATTTTCTCTAACAATAAAAGCGAGCCTTGAAAACTCGCTTTTATCGTCTTTAGATTATTTTTCCTGCCATGATTCTTGATAATGGCTCTCTAACAGTTTCAGTACATCCGACTGTCGATAAAGAACTTTACCCGATATTTGTATATAACTGATTACTCCGTTATCCCGCCAATCCTGCAAAGTGCGTGTACTTAGATTCAGCAACTTACTTACATCATTGTTTGTCAAATACTTCTCTCCGTTTAGGTGGGGTGTTCTTCTTTTCAGAGCTTCCCTAATTGCTTCCTGCACTTCATCCAACGTTTGGAATAAAGATACTATTGCTTCCGATCTCTTATCTAACATATCCATATCAAGTTATTTTTAGTTTCGCAAATAATCTCCTAACGGAGTAAGGTTAATACATCCTGTTTGCTATCATAACTGATAGATGCTCTTTTCAGGTTGTAGTTGATAAAGAAACCGTCTTCATCTTCCATAATTTCATAGGTCGCCGGGCTTGCCTGATGGGTAGTCTCGTTTATGTGGATTATGCTTAACATATAAAGCCTTCTGTCCCGATAGACAATAATTGTCGGATTCAGATTTACACTTTCCCAATTTCCTGTCAGAGTCTTTAAGTCAAAGACCTTCTCTTTCATTTTCCATTCTGTTTAGAGATTAGGGAATCCTTGAGTAACGCTTCCACATCGGATGCCTTATAGTAGCATTTGTTGTTGACCTGTGAGAAGGAAATCTTACCGCTATTCCGGTAATACTGTAATGTACGCTTGGAAATGTTCAAGAGAGTACAAACATCCTGATTGTCGAGCCACTTACTGTCGCTGGCTTGGTCAACCTCACACCATTGTTTAATCTGTTTGGCAAATACTTCGAACCGTTCCTTTATATGCTCGAAGGCCTTGCCTTCTATCGCTATTACTTCCATATTAATACTTTTTAATGTTATTACTTAAATCGGTCTCATTGCAATGATTTACCGACAAAGAAAAGTGAAATATGGACTGATTTACAGAAGTTTGATGAAGTGGCAGAAAGTGGAAGCGGTTGGCATAATCAAGCAACTCTCCACACATATTTTTTCTTTTTTAATTGATATACATTCTATTCATGAAGGGAATAGATAAGACAATACTTTTTATAAATTTACTCTTTTCGCAAGCGAAAAGGAAGAAATTTATAAAAACCGCTTGCGGCTTGGTATTGGTGTTCTATTGCCGGAGTGTATCTTTGTAAATCAAATAAATAATAAACATTATAGCCCTATTTATCACAGCTTATCAA
This sequence comes from Parabacteroides sp. PF5-9, assembly GCF_029893105.1. Taxonomy (GTDB): domain Bacteria; phylum Bacteroidota; class Bacteroidia; order Bacteroidales; family Tannerellaceae; genus JARXWG01. Next base: position 141,356 of record NZ_JARXWG010000002.1, read on the forward strand.
AAGTTTAATTCTAAGCCTTATATTGTGTTGTCGTAAAGAGCAAATATTCTCTTTAATATCATTAGTAATGAAAGAAAAGTATGGATTGAAAGAAAAAATATGAAAAAAGATAAAATGTTTGATATATACTCTACTTCTTTCACGTAGGTAAATATTAGTAATAAAAATAATTCTGCTATACAAACGAGTATAATATATGAAACATTATAAAAGCTCTCTTTCTTTGTTGCGACAAGTATTTTTTTCTTTTCTTCATCTATGCCATCTGGCGGAGAGTACGAAATAAGCAACATTAACAAGTTTAAAAACAAGCCAATAAATATAGATAAAATGACTCCAAGCAAACTTTCTAAGCTATTAGTTATTTCTATCTTTAAACCTAAAAATATCGAAATAATGCAAGGAATAATATAAAATGTCCAAGCATCCGCCTTGTTCAACTTATTAATGCTTTTTAAAGTTGAAATATGGCTTTTTATAATTCTTGCTATATTTATTTTGCTTGATATAAATTTCATTTACACATAATCTACAATATCCTTAAATAAACTAACGCATTCATTCTCCATAGATATAAAATCCGCATATCCTTCATCTGTTTTTAAAACTGTTATTATTTGAGATATATTTGGTGTTTTTAACTTTGAAATTGAAATAGGTCTTTTATTTCCATTTAAAGTCGAATCAATAACAATTTCTGAGTCTTCACTTAAGCCCAATGGTTCTAATTCTTCCATTGTTTTAAAAGAAGAATATCCATCAGTTCCAATTGCTTTTATTTTCTCAACCAATAACCCTGCTATTTTTTTCTTTTTTGTGCTTATTTTAACTTCAATTGTGCATTCTTCGTCCTCTTCAATTTTTATATTATATATCCGATCTGCAATATCTGCAGGAACATTTTTTCTCTTAATTTTAATTTGAGAATATTCCCCTTCTTTGATATAATCAACTAATTTTTCATGCCCCAAAACTATTTCACTCTTCATCGTGATTTTATCAGTTCCCAAGTGAGCAATGAGACATGATCTAATTGCAGATGTTATATCAGAAAAGATATTCTCTGATGCATCATTTTCTGTAATCATGAATAAAGAATTCAATTTCGATGAAAAAAATAGTATAAAAAAGACTGGAGACAATACGGCTTCAGAAGGTTTAACTTCTCCTACTAGCTTGTTCTCATTGCTATCTAATATGAATTTACGTTTTCCTGTTATCCCTTTTTCTACTACTCCACATATACATTGATTTACTTCTGAACCTTTATATAGTGACTCTATTTCACCTGTATCTTCTTTTGTTTTAATCCTAAGTTGAACTTTCTCTTCTTTATCGGCGTTTGTATATTTGTGTACATCCAATAAATATTGAGGTAAATTCGTTAAAAAATGATTATATAAATCTCTTGTTATATTGATTGGTTCTGTTTTTCTTCCATTTTTCACTTTGCCTACCAGATTTACAATCTTAACTTTCTTCTCTAAATCCGCCATAAAACATTGATTTTGTGATGATACTATTTGCAAAAGTATAAAAATAACATAAAAGAAAGAAAAAAAGAGCAACAATTATGCTACTTTCTAAAGCCTCGTTTGGGCTTCTTCTTTTCTCTTTTCATCGGAATTTGTTCTTCCTCTTTATTGTTCACATCAGGAGTAAGCAAGCCTAATACAGAGGATAGAGCAAAATCGGGGAGATTAAAACTTTGCTTATTTTCAGTATTATCTGAAATACTATTGTTTTGTTTATATGCAACCTTGTTTTCAGTCACTTCCGCCTGCTTATCCGCATACAAGCCTGTTTGCATATCTGTATCTTTTCTTTCATCGGAAATTTGCCGTTCCTGCATATCGAGTTGTTTGGAAATACTGCCGTTCTTCATCGTGTTATAGTATTCAAAAGATTCGGTTAGTTGCCGTTGATAGCCGAATAACCTGTCAAATCCTTGTTCTGCCTGTTGGAACAGGTTCTTCCTGTCAAAACCGCCCTTGACTGTCCCTTTTTGGGTATTCTTGTGGTTAGTAAGCGGAGATAGTTTCTTTTTGTTGGATTGGTCTTTCCGGCTAACAATCAAATGACAGTGCATATTCAGTTCGTTGTTAGACCTGTCCCGGCTGAAATGTATCTTACCGTAGAATTTTATATCTTCTGCTGATAATCCTTTGTTAAAGTTTTTGGCATATTCAGGAATAACCACTTCCCGGATATACTGTTTCATGGCTTCGGCTTGCTCCTGTTCGGTATTGCCCATTGACCGGAGTTCCTTTTCTGATGGGCTGACGTGGATAGCGTAAAATTTGGCATCCGTTTTCAGGAGTTGACCGATATTGCTGTCTATATCTTTTATAACCTGTGATTTGTAGATATTATCGTCTGTCAGATTGAAAAAGCCTTCGGTATAGATTACCTGCTCCATGCGTTCCATATCCTCATGTTCCAGATAACGACATAGTCTCCGACTACTACCTGCATTGTTATACGTTCCTTTGGATGGTGGTGGGAAATCTATATTCATCTACTTCTCATCTATTAGGTTAATTATTTCAGCCTTTAGGTTTTCTTTCCGTTTGCCGTCCATTACTCCGCAAGTGGCCAGTTCCGAATAAAGGGAAATCAGTTGCAAAAATTTCTTATTCTCTTTTTGTTGCGTTTGAGAAAGATTATTTATTTGCTTGGCTTGGTTGTTAATCACTCCGGCGTGTTGCCCAAATACTTCGTTTACTTTTTTCAGAACATTATCCTGTAATTCCCGTGAACTACTAATCTCCGAAGATATCAATTCGCATAGTTCTGTTACCACCTTTTCAAACCGGGTAGTTATAGAATGGCTTGCCCGGATCATCGGATTGAGTTGTTCTTCTTCGTAGTGGCGAATGAAGCGTATAATATCATCCTGTCGTTTATTTATCTTGGATAGTTCCGATTTAACAGACTCGGGAGCATCGGCAGGATTGATATGGGCTTTCTCTAGATACAGAAAAGCCAGTTTTACTATTTCTCCCTTTTTCAGCGAATAGCGTTTACAGAGCTTTTTTATTAGCTTATCTGTTTCCTGCTCTATGCCTATTGTAGTAAATATGATATTTCTATTCTGTTTGGTCATAGTTATAACTATTTTATAGCTATTCATATATCTAACTTGCTCTGATAGAATTGTATATCAATTCGAGTTATAGCAAGTGTTATAACTGTGCTTTATGCTAAAGCACTAAAGCCGAAGGCTTTGCCCCGCAGGGCAAGAGGAAGAACAGGACGAAGTCCAGTTCCCTCTTGCTTAATTTAGCGAAACGAACAGAGCCGGGAGGCGAGGTTATTTCTGCTAAATGCGGAGCCATTACTTGAAGGCGTTAAACAAAACAAGCCTTCACTCATTTGCTCTATTCTGCTTAAAGCGTAAAAAAGCAGAATCATTCAAAGTCTTTGTCCTTTTCCTCCTCCGGGTGGTTCTTTTCAAAATTGCGATAGGTCTGAAAATCCATATGCTCACGAACGAAAGCCCGGACATCTTTCACTCGGTAATATGTCTTATGAGCTATCATAAAGAAAGGTAATTTCTTACTGCTTCGGTATCGCTGTAAAGTCCGGTATGATACTTTCAAGAGAAAAGCTAAATCCTGATTGTCGAGCAGTTTCTCGTCTGGCTCAAATACTTCCTTAGTGTTAATGAGCGATTTCAGATCTTGACCTATATCATTCAATTTCTTGGATAGCTTATCCATCCATTTTTCAAAATCTTCGTTGTTTATATACATGATTTGCTTCGTTTTTCAAATTAATACTACTTATGTCCAATGCATTGACGAAGCAAAGAACGGAAGAACGAAGCAAAAAAATAGGGGTAGTAGTACACCTACTCCCCTATAAATAATTTACATCTCACTGATATTCAGTATGAAATTTTTCTATTTTTCAGGCTTGCCAATAACCCTCATCCTTACTTTTCTGGATAATGGCAGCTTTCAACCTGTCCAAAAATTCCGTAATTTTAGTTGGTTTGCGCTTAATAACGGCTTCTTCTTTCTTGTATATGTCGCCCAGATTGGTATTCAACATTTTTTCGAATAGGCGTGTAACATCGATTAAGTGTAATTCTTTGTTGTCAATGCGTTGAAATCCATCTATGAGATAGAAAAAGCCACAAGCCAATTCCATTATATCAATTAGTTTAATCTCTTCGGGGTTCACACAGATTGGAGATTTCCATTCTGACTCAATATTAATAAAGAACTTTGGATATTCCATCTGCCGGTAAAGCAGTTCAAGTTCCTTGTCTATTAGAGTTGTCAGCTTGTCTAAGAAGACAATTTTTAATTTGTTGTTTTCAGTAGGAATAGATTGCTCAAATGCTTTCATTGTCGCAAACTCTATTTGAGCCGTATTTAGTTTACGGATGATTATCTTATTATCTTTTCCTTCATTCAGATAAACAAATAATTCTTCTACAAAATCCAAATATGCAGAAGTCATCTCTTCAACTATCGATTTATCAATCTGATAAGGATGTTTTAGAAGTTGGTATATTCGTTTGTCTGTTAGTTCCAAAATTGAATTCAATTGACAATGATTACTTTTTGATATATGATTTAACAGAAAATCTGTTCGATAAAGTTTCCATAGGCACTTCGCATTTCTTTGTTTATTACTCGCAATGAAGGTTCAAACAACAAACTGATCAGCCTCGTTTTAAATAACTCATTCATAGACATATAATTTAATGTGATATTAAGAATCAGACCGAAGCCCTGTTTTATACAGAATGATTTACGTTAATTGGAATAAATTATTTATTATTTTATTGTAGCTCTTTTGACATTTCAAAAGTCATTCCTAGCTGTTCCAAAACCACTTTGTTGTCTTCAGGGACAAATTTCAAAACTAAATCAACTCCCTCACATTGAAATACATTATTACTAATGCATTCCAAGGGTAATTCCTGCTGCCCAGTTCCTTGGACAATAAGAGTATTCTCCTTCTTTGTTATTGCAAATTTAATAGGTAACGCTGGAGATGAATAAACACCAAGGTATTTATCTAGTTCTTCCGTATTTATCTCTATAGGATTAGAGAATTGTGGAAGACTGTAATCTCTTCCAAAATAGATGTTCAAACAACCTATAACAATATTATTAAGCATATAAACAACACCATTCTCAACTAAAGAAATAGACATATTTTCTTGTGGAAAATAAAAAGCATTTGCCTGAAATCCGTCAATCCCACCCGTATGTCCATAGCCAATATTATTATGAAAAGGAACTTGAAATAAACCTAAACCAAAATTATCTTTCAATGAAATCATACGATTAAGACTTTCTTGGTTTACTATTTTTTTCAAAAACAGACAATATAGAAATTTGTTTAAATCATAAGCGTTTGATACTATAAAACCAGAACCCAAAGGAACACTCATATCCGTTTCCTTTGCCATTACCCAATTGGCAGATAACTTCATGTATGAATAAGCTTCTTCTTTATTTGAATTGATTTTTCCACCTACATAAGTATTATTTAAATTGCATGGGATAATAATGATTTCATTAAGTAAATCAGAAAAGTTTTTAGAAGAAACATCCTCTGCAATATGTGTTAGTAATACATAGTTTGAGTTTGAATACTCAAACTTATCATTTGGTTCAAAGGATGCTTTGCCAGATGTAATACGATTCAGTAATTCTTCTTTTGTTTGCGTTTCTAAACTCCATACCATATAATCCTCCATATCAATGAAGTTTGGGATACCACTTCTATGTTGCAATAAGTGTTCTATAGTTATTTTATTCGAATTGTTCACCTGTGGGTAATAGTCAGATAGCTTAGAAGCTAATGTAAGTTTACCTTCTTCTATCAGTTTCATGATAATAGTAGCCGTGAAAGCTTTACTTATCGAACCAATACGAAATTTTGTGTTAGCATTATTTTTTATTTGATTATCAACATTGGCGTATCCATAACTCCTTTGATATATTTCTTCGCCATTATGAAAAATTGATATACTTCCCATCCCTTTGTTGTAATTTTCGATAGCAGTAAATAAGCTATCTAATTTAAGTATGTTTGAATTTTGGGCTTTCAAACAAGATGTCCAAAGCAATAGTACAAATACTAAAAAAAACAGTCTTTTCATGATTCCTTTGTGTTAATTTATTATTAATTACCTTAACTCAAAATACATAGCAAACCTATGTATACGAATAAATTTTTTATTTTTTATGACTAAATTTATATTTCAATTTCAATAAAAGCGTTACAATCAGGTAGATAGATACCATTGCAAAAAATACTATTGGAATAAACCAATTACCTAATACTTCAGTTAAAGAGGAGTCTGTTATATTAGCAATGAAACCAAAATGCGTTTCATTTTCTCCAATAAACAACCCTGTATTATGTGGATATACTATCTCTGCGAAAATCAAAAAAATAAAACAAAATAGGAATAAGTATAAAATACTGAATAATATATATATAAATCCATTAGACAAATTTAACGATAAGCCTTTTATTACATGTAATGGATTAAAAGTCCTTGTTGCTTGTAACAGTTTGCGATCAGCTACTAATGTAGCAAAAGATTTATAAGGGTCACCCAGTTTATCTAACGTTTCTCTTATTTTATCTATTTCAGAATCAGAAGTTTTCCGTTGCATGGACTCATATATATGGCTATTAATCTCCATAAGTATATCGTCTTGATCTTTTTTCGAGAGTATATTAATTATTCGCTTAACATCTTCTATATATTTATCATATAATAGAGCTGCATTTTTATCTGACAATTCTATATTTTTCATTTTGATATGCTTTTTATTGATTCTTCCAATTGATTCCAAGAATCTGCCATTTCTGACAAGGTTGATATGCCTATACTAGTTAGTGTGTAGTATTTACGGGGGATTCCAGAAGATTGTTCTACCCATTTAGAGGAAACAAGTTCTTCAGCTTTCAACTTATTTAACAATGGGTAAAGAGTCCCTTCAGCAATGTCTATCGAGATAGTCTTTGAAATATGTTCGATGATTTCATACCCATACATTTCTTTGTGTTTAAGCAAGTTAAGAACGATGAAAGATAGTGTACCTTTCTTCACTTGTGACTTCCATTTTTCTATAAATTCCTTATCCATGCGGCAAATATAATAAAATTATCAATACATCGCAATGCTATGTATTAAATATTTGGACACAGGTCGTTTTTAACATTCTGAATTACTGCTAATTGACTGAAGTTCAGTCAAAAGTGCTGATTCTCAGCATAAATTTCTCATGAGTTATTCTTCAATTATATAAGTTTCGTAATTTGTTATTCCACCTATATAATACTCTTCACCAGGTGTTTGTGTATGTAATAAGTTTAATGTGTAAATAGGTACTTCTTCATCTTGCAATATCACTTTCCAAAGATAGTCACCTTCTATATTGTATGGGGTTTCAGCAATCAATTCAATAATATAATCACCTGTGGTTTCTTGTTTATAAATACGGTCAAAATGCCCCCACCCAATATTTACACAGCTACTTACATAGCGGATACCTTTCAGACTATAAGGTTCTTCAAATGCCAGATTACTATTAAGATAAGTTAGTCGTTTGCTTCTTATTGGGATATTGTATAATCCTCCTTCGGCTGGTATTGTGTATGAATCTGTTACTTCTGATTCTATTTTATACTCATAGCGTATGTCTGAACCCGCTTGTTTAAGGTCGTCACTTACTTCAAGAGAGAAATAACTGTTTGAAATTGTAATACGGAGTTTGTCATTAATAATGTTTTCCGTCAGGTTCTCCGTACACAAAACTTTGAAATTTATGCTATTTCCAATCACAGTATAATCTGAAAACTTAAAAATTCCATTGTCGGCCCTGAAATCTATACGGGAAGATTTCAAAAGTACCTCCGCATCCTTTTCACTCAGAGCAGGTTTAGCTGCAAATAGGACAAAATATTCTTTCTCTTCACCTAGTTTTGAAAAGTTATCTCTGGTATTACCGAATATTGTTAATACATATTCATTTGCTTCTTCATTTTTATCGTCGCAGCTCATAAAAATGGCAAACGATATTATAATTAACAAGACTCTCATTTTAATACACTTGATTTAATGAATAAATTAATGTTTAACCAATATAAACTTAACACTCCCCTATTTTGTGCAAAACTACGGAGAATTAAAATCTTAACAAGGAAAACTACACTTATGTGTAGGCTTTTTGTATCTTTGTGGCTTTAACAATATGATAAGCAGAACTATGGAGGGACTTCATTTTATGCAGGAGCATCCCTGCGCAATTTTCACAAACGATGACAAAGGGGATTATTTCATTAGAAATCAATGCTTTATCCAAAGCTTGAAAACAATGGAGAATTTGATGGATATTAATGCATTTATCATCGACTGTCAAAACAAACAGATACTATATGCAACTCAGGAATGTTTTACCTTCTTTGGTCTAAAAGCAGCGAAAAACAATCACTTGAAGTTCGACTTCTTGGATAATTATATATGTCCCAAAGAGTTTCATAGGGTTGCAAAAGTAAATTTCATGATACTAGACTTTTTTTATTCTCTCCCTGAAGAGAGGCGGAAACACTGCTATAGTACTCATGATTTCAAATTAAAAAAAGAAAATTATACTACCGTAATGAATCTCAAATTAAGCGTTCTGGATATGACTGAATGCGGAAATTTACGTTTGTCGTTATGTGTTTTAAACCACTACTCAATTCAGAATAAACCGTGCAATACTTATATAAAGATGCTTGATACTGGAACTGTTTATGAGTTAATTCCTTCATCATTGAAATTTGTTGAAGTGAAAACTCAAAAACTAACATCAAAGGCAAACATGATTATAAAATTAGCAAGTAATGGGAAAACAGAAGCGGAGATTGCAGATAAGCTTAGAATTTCCGTTAATACAGTCAAATATCATAAGAAACAAATTTTTTATCGAATTGGAGTAAAGAATATGGCAGAAGCCATTCAATGGGCAAATAACCAGAAAAAAATGATCAAAATGACGTAAGATAACAGGGTTGTCCCAAAAGTCGAAAATAAAAAAACACCCTCACAGCATACTGTACCGGGTGTTTTTTTATTTTACTAAATCGGTATTTTTTTGGGACAGCCACATTCTTTTGTAAATGAAAGCTATTACCCTGTAATCTTTAGAGATTGCAATTTTTCAACCTCTTCCATATCCTTCATTATAGAGCTATCCTATACTCGCATATAGTACTGTGTCATTTTAAGAACTTACGACTATCCACTTCATGCAATACTCGCATCTGTTGGATGGCTATCTGATTGAGTTTTAGTAAGCGGTCGGATTGCGGGACTTGCTCGTTTATCAAAACGGCATTTATGTTCTCCATGTTTGATAAGCAAATAAGTTCATTTATGGTAGTATAGTCACGGATATTACCTTTTTTATCCGGATTTGCGTCACGCCACTGCTTGGCTGTAACACCGAAAAGAGCCATATTAAGCACATCCGCTTCACTGGCATACACAATGGATATTTGTTGAGCAGTGAGTTCCTCTGGTATAAGATTGCGCTTTACCGCATCAGTATGGATATGGTAGTTGATTTTCGACAACTCTCTTTTGGCTGACCAGCCAAGTTGCTGCTGCTCATGCTCTTTGAGGCGTTGAAACTCGGTAATCAGATATAACTTAAATTCAGTATTAACCCATGAAGCAAACTCGAAAGCTATGTCTCTATGTGCATAAGTTCCACCGTTCGCACCATTTTTGGTGATAATTCCAACTGCATTCGTCAACTCGACCCAACGTGTTGGACTCATTGTAAAAGCGTTTGTACCGGCTTCGTACATAAGGGGGTCGAATTCGACCCCCTTAAAGCTTGGATTGTTTAATTTTTCCCATAAGCCCAAGAACATCAGCGTATTTTTACTTCGCATCCAGTTCTTTACTACATCTTTTGGCTCTATTGGATTGCGTATTTTTGCAATGTCGGTAATTGATATGTAATCTGCATTATTGATATGCAGCATCTTAACCTGATTACCTTGCACATCTAAATTATTTTTAGCCATTTTTATTTCTGTTTTTTGTTGTGCCAAAATCTCCACAACTTAGTTCTACAAATTTAGTTTAATTTATTGATATCCTTTATATGAAGTGGAAGTATAAGGCTTATTGTATCCTCATTTCCTAGAGATTTTTGAACCAAATACTTCCTAAACACTTCCGCATTCCTTGACTTAATCTGGAACGAAAGAGCAATAATCATTTCCAGATTGTACTGCTCCACGAAATTACTATTCTTATAATGGTAGGTTCGGCAAACGTCCGATTCCCGTAGTACTCCGCTTTTGAGTATTGAACGGATATTACTATTTACTTTGGATACAAAACATCCGAAGAGATCAGCTATTTGATGTTGGGTTAGCCATACTGCACCATCCACAGGAGTAATCTCTACCCCTGTGGAATCTATTTTTATACTTCCCATTTCCATTACCCTGTAGTTTTGAATGTTAATGCGCTGTGGGCAGATAATAGTTTCTCCACTCCCTCCATATCTTTCATAATGGAACTATCCAATACCCGCGCATAATGCATTGTCATTTTAGTATCAGAATGTCCAAGCATTTTAGCCACATTTTCCATGCTCACACCATTAGCCAAGCACACCGAAGTAGCATAGGAATGTCTCGCTACATGCGACGAGACGTGCTTCGTAATTCCACATATATCAGCCACTTCCTTTAAGTATGAATTATACTTCTGATTGCTCGGTACAGGGAATAATAACCCGCTTTCAACACATTCAGAATAAGTGCTGTATTTCTCTATTAGCTGCAATGCTATCGGGAGCAATGGAATGTTACACATATTATTAGTCTTTTGCCGTGTTTTCCGTATCCAAGTCTTTCCCTCACGATCTTTGACTAAATGCTCTTTGGATAGTTGCTGTACATCGCTGAACGATAACCCGCTGAAACAACAAAAAAGAAAGACATCTCGCACCTGTTCAACCCTTTTGATTGTGATTTCTTTTGCGGCAATTGTTTGTATTTCATCCATAGTTAGGAACTCTGGGTGAGTTGCTTCCCGTTTGAACTTAACTGAAACAAAAGGGTTCTTCTTTACCCAATCATTCTCCATTGCAATGCGGAACATTTTCTTTATGTTTTTCAACCGGGTAGTAGCTGCATTCTGTGCGCATCCTTTTTCGACTTTCAGGAACACTTCAAAATCCTGAATAAAAGAAGGGGTAACTTCGCTAAGGTAAATATCTGCTATATTATACCGTTTTTGCATAAACTCGCCCAGATACTTGGCTGTCGTTTCGTATCGCTGGACAGTTTTAGCGACAAAGTCTTTACCTATCAACTGGCGGCATTGAGCATTGTGTTCCGAGAAAATCTGTAATAGGGTCTTCTTGGTATCGTCATTCCCCATGTAGATATTCTTTATTCTGTCAGCAGTGATTGCCTTTCCGTTCTCTTCCAGTTCACGGTGTATCTGGAATAGCCTTATCCGAATGGACGTAATGTAGTTATTCAATTCATCTGCCATCTTTCCTTTGCCAATGACATGCTCTTTGGCTTGATTCCATAGTTCAATAGGCACACTTCGTTTGATTTGGATGTCAGACATTCTACCTTCTACCGTAATACGTAGGCAGATAGGGGCTTCTCCGTTCTTCATTAGTTTGTTCTTTCTGATAAAAAACAACACATTGAATGTTTTTCTTTTCATTTTTACATCGTTTTTAGTGATACAAAGTTATTTTATATCCTCCAAAAATACGCTGTGCAAAAATCTGTAATTCAGCGAAATAGATACTAAATCGTGGGACTTTTTGCAAATCTCAAAAGTCCCACGATTTGGACATGAAAGACTTGCTTTTTTCTGCATTTTTCTGCCAGTTGGCACAAAAAGAAAATCCCTGACTTCGCATGGAAATCAGGGATTTACGTTGAATTTCTTTTTTTCTTGGTGTTTCTTGTGATCCACCTCGGTGATTTGCCTGGGGTTCGAACCCAGGACCCCATCCTTAAAAGGGATGTGCTCTACCTGCTGAGCTAGCAAATCTGCCGGTGTATTTTTAAATACGGGTGCAAAGATAGACGTTATATTTTTACCATGCAAGTATTGGTCTCTTTTTTATTTTCGTATCTTTGTACGCAAACATCTAATCAATCACGATCAATTTATTCGTACTCACTACAAAACGACAAACTACCAACTACTATTAAAATATTATGGCTGACGATAAAAAAGTTATTTTCTCGATGGTAGGCGTAAGTAAAATCTATCCGCCCCAGAAACAAGTTTTAAAAAATATATATCTCTCATTTTTTTACGGTGCTAAAATCGGTATTATCGGTTTAAATGGTTCCGGAAAATCGACGCTGCTCAAGATCATTGCAGGAATTGAAAAAGAATATCAAGGCGAAGTGGTCTTCTCTCCCGGTTATTCCGTAGGCTATCTCGAACAGGATCCGCAGTTGGAATCCGGAAAGACAGTTAAAGAGATTGTACAAGAAGGTGTTCAGGATATCGTTGACACCCTAAAAGAGTACGAAGAGGTCAATGAAAAGTTTGGTGACCCGGAAGTACTGGATGATCCGGATAAAATGGATGCATTAATCAATCGTCAAGCGGAGTTGCAGGATAAGATAGACGCAACGGATGCCTGGAACCTGGACAGCCGCTTGGAACGGGCGATGGACGCATTGCGTTGCCCACCTGAAGAACAGCTTGTTGAAACATTATCAGGAGGAGAACGTCGCCGTGTAGCACTCTGCCGTTTGTTGTTACAACAACCGGATGTATTACTACTCGATGAGCCGACCAACCACCTGGATGCCGAATCGATCGATTGGTTGGAACAACATCTACAACAATACGCCGGTACAGTGATCTGTATCACCCACGACCGCTACTTCCTCGATCATGTTGCCGGTTGGATTTTGGAACTCGATCGTGGAGAAGGTATCCCCTGGAAAGGGAACTATACTTCCTGGTTAGATCAGAAAACCAAACGTATGGCGCAGGAAGAGAAACAAGCCAGCAAACGCCGGAAAACTCTCGAACGTGAGTTGGAATGGATCAGTATGGCTCCCAAAGCACGTCATGCCAAAGGGAAAGCTCGTCTGAATTCATACGAGAAACTGTTAAATGAAGATCAGAAAGAACGGGAAGAAAAACTGGAAATATTCATTCCGAATGGACCGCGTTTGGGCAACAAAGTAATCGAAGCGCAACAAGTGGCAAAAGCATTCGGAGACAAATTATTGTTTGACGACCTGAGTTTTATGTTGCCGCCCAATGGTATTGTCGGGGTGATCGGACCAAACGGTGCCGGTAAAACGACCTTGTTTAAAATGATCATGGGCATGGAAAGTATCGATAAAGGGAACTTTGAAGTTGGTGAAACAGCAGTGATCGGTTATGCTGATCAGACCCATAAAGATATCGACCCGAACAAAACGGTTTATCAAGTCATCTCCGGCGGTCAGGAACTCATCAAAGTGGGTAACAAAGAAGTAAATGCACGTGCTTACCTCTCTAAATTCAATTTTAACGGTGCTGATCAGGAAAAACTTTGTAGTGTTCTTTCCGGAGGAGAAAAAAATAGATTACATTTGGCGCTCACATTGAAAGCCGGAGGAAATGTGCTCTTATTAGATGAGCCGACCAACGATATCGATGTGAACACGTTACGCGCATTGGAAGAAGGTTTGGAAAGTTTTGCCGGTTGTGCCGTGGTTATTTCCCACGACCGCTGGTTCCTAGACCGTATCTGTACACATATCCTCTCCTTTGAAGGTGATTCGAATGTGGTCTATTACGAAGGAACCTACTCGGAATATGAAGAGTATAAACGCAAACAACTGGGAGATGTAGCGCCCAAACGGGTTCGTTATCGTAAATTAATAGTTGATTAACCTCATAAAATTCAATCATGAAACGAAGAATGTTATTATTTGTGGCAGTTATCACTGCATTATGCAGTTTCAACAGCGAAACACAAGCACAAAAAACTGTCAAACTTTTCAATGGAAAAGATCTGTCGAACTGGAATTTTATTGTTGACAAAAACTCCAAACCAGCCGATCAGGTGTTTTCAATAAAAGATGGAGTGATCCATATTGCCGGAAATCCTTTCGGTTATATGTACACGAAAGAAAAATACGGTGACTATAAACTCCATGTCGAATGGCGCTATCCGACGGAAGCGACTAACAGTGGAATATTCGTTCTGATAGCTGAAGCGCATGATGGAAATCCATTCCCGAATGGTATAGAAGTACAGTTGGCAGCAGGAAAGGCCGGTGACTTCGTTTGCCTAGGCGGATCAGACCTTTTTGAGTTCCACCAACGTCCGGGAACTGCACGTCCAGCTTTCCCCGTTGTCGAAAGAGCTAACGGCTCGGTCGAAAAACCGGTAGGCGAATGGAATGAAGCCAACATCTGGGTCAAAGACGGTACTATTTCCGTATATGTCAATGGTATCTATCAAAACACCGGAACAAATAAAGTTAAAAGTGGCTATATCGGTCTTCAAAGCGAAGGGAAAGATATTCAGTTCCGTAATGTAACAGTCACTGAGTGGAAATAACAAACGCTACTTTTTCATTTATAAAACACCGGTTGAACTCTTTTGACCGGTGTTTTTTTTATCTCAGCACGTCTAAGAAGAGACGTTATTACAAGCTATTTCTCTTCATTAGAAAAACTAAAAATGTATATTTGCATAAAGTAAAAATCTATGCGTATTATAAAAAAACGATTTGCCCTACCACTCTATTTGCAAATATTATTGGGGATGATTTTGGGTATCTTTATAGGTATCATCGCATTACAATTAAACGGAGTACAGTTTATCCAAGATTGGGTTCGCCCCTGGGGGCAGTTGTTTATACGGTTATTGCAACTGATAGCCATTCCCCTAGTCTTTATCTCATTAGTAAAGGGGGTAACTGGACTGAAAGATATCAGTCGATTTTCACGGTTAGGCGGCCAAACGATTTTAATTTATATCGCTACTACTATTTTTGCCGTCGTTCTTGGACTCTCTTTAGGACTGATTGTCAAACCAGGAAATCTGGTCGACAAATCACAGATTGTCCATATCCAGGAAAGTTATGAAATGATTGCTGCTGAAAAGAAATTAGAAGCAGAACAGACACATAATCAAGGGCCTTTAAATTTTTTGAATGATATTGTTCCAAACAATATCACCAGTGCCATGGCCAATAATTCCAATATGCTACAAATTATCTTCTTTGCTATTTTCTTCGGAATTGCTGCCTTAACAATTGATCAGGAAAAAGTAAAACCGGTTTACAAGTTGTTTGATGGGTTAAATGATATCATTCTGCGGATGGTTGACTACATTATACGCCTGGCACCATTGGGAGTAGCTGCTTTAATGGCCGGACTTATCGCAGATTTCGGAGGCGATCTCAGCATATTCGGTGCACTTGCCGTATACGCCATTACGGTTGCCGGAGGACTGTTTTTCCTTATGTTGATCTTCTATCCTTCAATCATACACTTCTTCAGTAAACTTCCTGCTAAAAGGTTTATACGATCCATGTACCCTGTTCAGCTTTTTGCTTTCTCTACCAGTAGTAGTGCAGTTACGCTACCATTGAATATGGAAACTGTTGAAAAGAAACTACATGTATCGCAGGAAACCAGTTCTTTTGTTCTTCCGGTAGGTACTACCATTAATATGGATGGAACCAGTTGTTATCAGGCTATTTCCATCTTATTTATTGCGCAGGTTTTAGGGATCGATCTCGGATTACAACAACTACTTACCGTGTTATTGATGACTATCCTTTCCTCTATCGGGACACCGGCTATACCGGGAGGAAGTTATGTGATACTCACCATGGTATTGACTTCGGTTGGAATCCCCGCTGAAGGTCTGGCTTTAATTCTGGGTATCGACCGACCTTTGGATATGCTTCGAACAGCCGTGAATGTAACCGGAGATGCAACGGTCGCCGTTATCGTTGATAAAAATATTTCGTAAGGAACAGTTATATTATACTGATCGTAAAATAGCAGGTCAACATTTAATGTTTAGTTGGCGCAACACTTCGCGAATCTTTTCAAATGTACCGATCCGCGTAGGAACTAAAGGTAAACGTAGTTTATTCTCAATGAATCCCATCATGTGCAGCATACATTTCACTCCGGCCGGATTACCATCAACAAACAAAAGATTAAACAACTCCGTAAAGCTGTGATGAATTGTTCGTGCATTCGTGTAGTCACCGGCTAAGGCCAAACGCACCATACGGCTGAATTCGCGGGGGAAAGCATTTCCTATAACAGAAATAACGCCAACAGCTCCCAATGTCATCAAAGGAAAAGTAAATCCATCATCCCCTGAAATAACATCAAAATTGGCCGGTTTATTTTTAATAATATCATCCATCTGGGTCATATTGCCTGATGCTTCTTTTATTGCGACCACATTATCGCATTCGCTAGCAATACGTAAAGTCGTTTCAGCAGACATATTGACTCCGGTACGTCCTGGAACATTATATAAAACAATAGGTAGTTTGGTCGCTTTGGCGACTGCTTTATAATGTTGATAGATCCCCTCTTGAGACGGTTTATTATAATAAGGAACAACAGATAAGATGGCATCGATACCATCAAAATTATCCTGTTTCAGTTTTTCTACCAACGCTTGCGTACAATTCCCTCCTACTCCCAGGACAATAGGTATTTGTCCACGTACACGAGTAACAACCAAGTCGATGATTTTTTTCTTCTCGTCCTCTGTTAAGGTCGGTGTCTCGGCTGTAGTACCTAATACCACCAAATAATCAGTTCCATTCTGCACCTGGTAATCCACCAATTTTCCTAATGCATCATAGTCAACACTATCATCTTCTTTAAAAGGGGTTATCAACGCAACCCCCATTCCCTTTAAATTAATATCTGCCATGGGGAAATAAGTCCTTGTTGTTTTTTCGCTTCGCAAAAATAAACAAATAATATCATTTAGAATGGAAAGACTGTAAATAAAATAGTATTTGTCCAAACAAATACTTGACATCCGTTCGGTCTGTCACTGTAATTGAGAAATCATGCAAATTTTGATCATCCCATTTAAGTCCTACTTTAAACTTACTTGGATGCTGCAACATGAGATATTGTATAATAAAGTTATTCTGACTGGTTAAATCGATCAGAATATCTGCTCTGGCTTTATTTATCTTTTTTGCAATTTCATCTTTCGGTAATCCCCATCGATTCAAATCTGTTTTTGCAAAAACAGGGATATATCCCTCATAAAAA
This sequence comes from Parabacteroides sp. PF5-9, assembly GCF_029893105.1. Taxonomy (GTDB): domain Bacteria; phylum Bacteroidota; class Bacteroidia; order Bacteroidales; family Tannerellaceae; genus JARXWG01. The sequence continues at coordinate 158,664 of NZ_JARXWG010000002.1, forward strand.
ACAGAAGATGTCGTATCGGGAATATAGACACAAGCTGTAACATGCTTATGCATCATACGAAACGATTCCAGAAAAGCCTCTACCATCTTCTGATCTTTTATATTATAAAACACCAATATGTGACGTGCCTCTTTAAGAGGTACAAAAAGAGGTTTACGTTCAACAAGCTTCTTCTTTTGTTGATGTATACTACGTTTTAAAAAGAAATCCGAAACTTTCATTCGCTAAGCATATTTAAAAACTCCTCCTCACCGATAATCTTCACTCCCAATTTGGCCGCCTTTTCTAATTTGGCTGGTCCCATATTATCACCGGCAAGAATATAATCAGTCTTGCCAGATACCGAACCACTATTTTTACCACCGTGTTGTTCGATCATGTTTTTATACTCATCCCGTGAGTATTTAGAAAAAGTACCACTAATCACAATCGTCACTCCTTTTAGCTTTTCCGAACGATTCGCCAGCAATTCTTCTGAAACAGCCATTTGTAAACCATATTCTTTCAAACGGCTAACCATTTCACGATTCAGGTCATTCGAAAAATAGTTAATCACACTCTCTGCGATACGATCACCTATTTCGTCCACTTCTGTCAATGCCTCAAAAGAAGCTTCGGCCAGCAGATCAATCGAATGAAAAGCCGAAGCAAGACGTTTAGCGATCGTTTCACCAACATACCGGATACCCAATGCATATAATACCCGTTCATAAGGAACAGTTAGTGATTCACGTAAACTATCCATTAAATTCTGAGCACTCTTCTCTGCCCAACGTTCCATGGTTAATAAATCCTGTACCTTCAACGTATAGAGATCGGCGACATTTTTTACAAATCCTGCTTCATACAAATCCTCTACAGTTTCAGGTCCTATATTGATATTCATCGCACGGCGTGTAACAAAATGCTCTATACGTCCTTTAATCTGCGGAGGACATCCCGATTCATTCGGACAATAATAAGCGGCTTCTCCTTCGAGACGAACAAGTGGTGTCTCACATTCCGGACAATTCTGTATGAAGCAGACTTTCTCATTAGCTGCCGCAGGACGTGATTCAACCTCTACCCCCACAATTTTAGGGATAATTTCCCCTCCTTTCTCCACATAGACCATATCGCCATAATGCAGATCCAATCCTGCTATAATATCCGCATTATGTAATGAGGCTCGTTTAACAACCGTTCCGGCTAATAAAACAGGTTCGAGATTGGCCACCGGAGTTACAGTTCCTGTCCTTCCAACCTGAAAAGAGACGGTATTCAACCGTGTAACTGCTTGTTCTGCCTGAAATTTATAGGCTATAGCCCATCGTGGACTCTTTGCTGTAAAGCCTAAATTCCGCTGTTGGCGTAAATCATTTACTTTTAAAACGATACCATCTGTTGCTACCGGTAAATTCTTACGTTCAACATTCCAGTAATCGATATAATTAAAAACACCCTCAAGTGTATCAAACTTCTGTACCACATCAGGCACCTTAAATCCCCAGTCACGCGCTAAGGATAAATTTCCATAATGCGTCTCTTCCGGTAATTCCTCACCCAGCAAATAATAAAAATAAGCATCCAATTTACGGGAAGCAACGATAGCCGGATTCTGCTGTTTCAATGTTCCGGAAGCAGCATTTCGAGGGTTTGCAAAAAGCGGTTCTTCTTGCTCCTCACGTTCTTTATTTATACGATCAAACTCTGCCCAGGGAAGCAGTACTTCACCACGTATTTCAAACAATTGGGGATAACCGTTACCTCTCAATTTCAAAGGTATCGAATGGATTGTCCGGATATTAGCTGTCACATCATCTCCACGGGTTCCATCTCCACGGGTAATTGCACGTTGTAATTTTCCATCCTCATAAATCAAAGAGATGGAAGTACCGTCGTATTTTAACTCCGCCACAATCTCAAACGGTTCGTTCAATAAACGAACTGTCCGTTCATAAAAATCCCGAATCTCTCCTTCCGAATACGTATTACTTAATGATAACATCGGATAGCGATGAGCTACCTGAACAAATTCTTTCGACAAGTCGCTACCTACCCGTTGGGTGGGTGAATGAGGATCAGCGTATTCAGGATATTGTTCTTCAAGTATTTGCAGTGCTTTCATCTTTTCGTCAAACTCACGATCAGATATAACAGGAGCCGAAAGCACATAATAGTTATAATTATGTAATTCCAACTCATCCCGCAATTTTTTAATCCGAACTTTTATTTCACCCATGATCTTTTATGCACACTACGACTATTTCAGATAGCAAATCTACATAAAAAACATCACTTTGAAAAATTAATATATAAGTTTGACATTATCAATCCAAAGAGTATTTCCAGGGGATCCGATATATGCCCCACCATGGCTTGAGGCAAATTGAATAAATAGATGGGTAGGCGTTTCATCAGGTGAGCCCCATCCTATTTCCTGAATCAATACACTTTCTCCCTTACTATTCAGGGTATAACGGTCTTCTTCCTGAATACGCATATAGGATTTATATTCCGGTAATGAGGTGATATCACCGTACAGAATGGGGTATGTAGCCTCATTGATCCAATCGGCAGTAGACTCCGCATAACGCTGAAAAACCGTTCCGATTCGTTTGGCATACACATTGCCGTCTTTATCTTCCCACCGTTTTTGCAGAAGAAGCATCACCGAGAGTGAGTCTTTACCTTCCACAGTTGTTTCCCGGCTAAAACCGGTACTGCGAACCCGATCTTTTTCCGGTGCAGCCTTTATTTTATAATCAAAACATATAGCTTTAGGCTTTTGTGTAAACGGAATACCGCTTTGCAACATACGCTGTGCATTTTTTGTCCCTCTGATCGGTTCATGCATAGCGCCTAAGAAAGTCGAACCGGCCGCAATAACTTCAATATTGACTAATCCCAACACTTTTACACTCTCATAACGTGTCTCTAAACGGGCACACCATCCCTCTCCTCTTTTCTCCGGAAATACAGAGTTATTTGTTTTGACAACACCAGATACTTTAGCCATCACATTGGAAGTAGCCCATGGTGACCCACCCTGATTTCGATATTCTATATGACCAACGATCGTATCTGTTGGGCCAATGGCATACACATATTTGGTATTGCCACCAATAATTCCAGACTCTTTTATTTCACGAACAATCCACTGATCCATGTCGCCATAGGGCAAAAGCTTTGCCTCCTGGCAATTGACTATTGACAATTGACAATTGACAATTAAAAGAAATATACACAAAAACAGCCGGATAATATCTTTTCGATTCATCTTCACACCATTGATTGATCAGACAAATTAATTGTCAGTTAAATACTATATCCCCATTTTTCCAAGGCCATAGCCCATTGATCTTCTACCACCTGAATGGTATGAGCATCATATTTATAGGCATTCTTTTTATACCCTTTTTTCTTACTCAGGTATTTTTGGATATGATCCTGTGATTCAGTGAAACCAGGTATATCTAATTGCTGATAAATATCCCGGGTAATACCAAATGAATCTGCCTCAAAATCTTCAAACTTTAGTTCAAACAGATTTCCTTCAGGTATCAGATGCTTTTGTCCCTCATACGCATCATACATTTTACGATAAACCGCTACAAAATTTGCTTCGATTTGTTCATTTGTAATATCCTGCACACGAAGCGGCTGGATCGTATTGGTATAAAAACTATAGGTGCTTTCAAAAACCGTATAGGGATTACGCATCAAATAAATAAACTTGGCATTGGGGAACATCTCCAACAACATCTTAATACGCGCAGTATGAGGCGGATTTTTACTTAAAAATTGTTGTCCTTTTGTATTCCAGAGTGAAATCTTGATCAATTTCAAAAACGTTTCCTTAAATATCCGATATTCCTCTTCTGTCGCTTTCTCAAATGTAAGGAAACGATCACAATATTCCATCGTATATGCCGGGAAAAACCAAAAATTATAATAGCTGTAAGGCATCATATTGGCTAATGCAAATTCTTCCTCTTGCGGCAGATCGACATCCAGTTCCAGATTGTCTGTCGGACGTTTATGCGGCATACAAAGATGTATACATTGCTTAAAAAAAGGTTGGGCGAAAAGCATTATATTGGGGAAGACAGTCTGATAAGTCGTATTATATCCAAAATGCTTATCACAGGCAAAGACATTATGCACAAAGGTTGTTCCGCTTCGCCAATGTCCTATAATAAATACCGGATCCATTTCCAATGGTTTATTCTCCAGTTTACGGTATCTGCGGTCTTCTATCGGCTTGGAGATCTGAAGCAGCCAACTGACAAACTTGGTCAGGTTAAACTTATTCCGGAAAGCGGCATCCACTCTTCTACCCGCTGTTATGGCCTTAAATGTGTTCCAGTCTGCTCCACAAAAAGTATTGACCGGCAATTTTTGAAAATCCATTTTCTGATATTTAATACTTAAAACAAGAAGAAACCTTTCTCTTCGTTTATTTAATCAAATGAATCGAAACACCTTGACGTTTCAGTTCCTCACACGCTTTTTCTATTGCCCCATAATATATTTTTTCAATACCTAATGAAGGCAAATTCAATATCGCATCAAAATGATCACTCTGCATATCTTTTACATCTACACGATCAACAATCATCCCTACTGCAGAAGTATTATTGGTAATCGGATCAATCAGAATAAAAGCGCCGGTCTGTTTATTTTTTATATAAGGGTCAAAAAACAATTCTTTACCGGTTGTAAATACAACACTTGCAATCTCATTCAATTGCAAAACAACACCCTCATTTGCCTTTTGATCTTCACTCAAAAAGGAACGTTCCATCGTATTTACGTTCACTTTATACCGGATATGATCGATACGTGCACGTGTGGTATTTGTGGTATGTTTAATATAGAATTGTTTCGTTTTATCCATTGGTTCTTCATCCATCCAGACCAACATCGCCTCAAAATTTCGTTCTGCGATCGGCAAATGACCGGGATGAACAAGCATTTCACCCCGTGAGATATCAATCTCATCTTCCAATGTAATTGTGATACACTGAGGAGGATAAGCCAACTCCAAATCGCCATCATAGGTCACAATCCGCTGAACCTTCGATGTTTTTCCGGAAGGAAGCGCCTGAACGATATCTCCTTTACGTATAATTCCACTAGCCACTTTACCACTAAAACCCCGAAAATCCTGATTGGGTCTTAACACATATTGCACAGGGAAACGAAAATCTTCAAAATTGCGGTCTTTATCTATCGGCACCGACTCCAGTAAATCAAGCAAACACGGCCCATCATACCAAGGAGTCCGGTCACTTTTTTCAACCACATTATCTCCATCCAATGCCGATAACGGAATACAAGTAATATCCGGTATAGCCAATGATTCAACAAAACTATGATAATCGGCTGTTATACGGTCAAATACAGCTTGGTCAAAGTCGACCAGATCCATTTTGTTTACCGCCAGAACAACATGTTTTATACCCAATAAGGTAACCAGATAAGTATGTCGACGCGTCTGGGTAATCACTCCAGTACGGGCATCCACCAAAATAATTGCCAGATTAGCCGTAGATCCACCGGTAATCATATTGCGCGTATACTGCTCATGCCCGGGAGTATCGGCTATAATAAATTTTCGTTTGTTGGTACTGAAATAACGATAAGCCACGTCAATTGTAATTCCCTGCTCCCGTTCCGCCTTTAAACCGTCCAATAACAACGCATAATCGATATGCTCACCCGCATTTCCCATCCGCTTACTGTCGCGTTCCAAAGCCTCCAGTTGATCTTCATAGATCTTTTTACTATCAAACAGTAGACGACCAATCAATGTCGATTTACCATCATCCACAGAACCTGCCGTTAAAAAACGCAACAGGTCTTTCTGCTCATCCTTATCCAGGTATTCTTTTATATTCAACGCTCCCATATCCTACTACTTTAATTCTTAATTAAAAATACCCTTCCCGTTTTTTCTGCTCCATACTCCCTTCCTGATCAAAGTCGATCACCCGGGTTGTACGCTCACTTTTCGTTGTCGTCATCATCTCTTCAACAATCTCTTCGATCGTTTCAGCCTCACTCTGTACAGCACCCGTTAAAGGATAACATCCCAATGTCCGGAAACGCACCTTCATCATCGTCGCTTTTTCGGCCAACTCCTTTGGCATACGTTCATCATCCACCATAATCAGATTGCCATCGAGGTTGACTATCGGACGTTCTTTCGCAAAATAAAGCGGTACAATAGGTATATTCTCCAGTCGGATATATTGCCACACATCCAACTCTGTCCAGTTAGACAATGGAAAAACACGAATACTTTCTCCTTTATGAATACGGGCATTATAAATATCCCATAACTCCGGACGTTGGTTTTTAGGATCCCATTGATGAAACTTATCCCTGAAAGAAAAAATACGTTCCTTGGCCCGGCTTTTCTCTTCATCCCGTCGGGCACCACCAAACGCTGCATCAAATCGATGTTTATCCAACGCTTGCAATAAAGCCTGCGTCTTCATCAAATCCGTATGCACCTTACTCCCATGCGTAAAAGGCCCTACACCTGCATGATAGGCATCCATATTAGATTCAACAATCAGGTTCCAGCCGAATTGCTTCGTATAGGTATCCCTGAATTCTACCATTTCCTTGAATTTCCATTTCGAATCAATATGCATCAAAGGAAAAGGCACTTTCCCGGGAGCAAAAGCTTTTTCAGCCAGACGCACCATAACAGACGAATCTTTCCCAATGGAATAAAGCATCACCGGATTTTCAAATTCTGCAGCTACTTCACGAATAATATGAATCGCTTCGGCCTCCAGTTCCTGCAAATGGCTTAATTTATACTCAGACATATATTTATTGCTTGTTTATTTTATTCCCACAATATTTTCGGCAGTATGATTTCTAATAAGCGTTGTACCGATTCCTCCACACTTAAAACCGAAGTATCCAGTGATAGATCCGGCTTGGCAGGTGCTTCAAATGGGGCGGAAACACCTGTAAAATTTTTAATTTCCCCTTTTCTTGCTTTGGCATACAACCCTTTCACATCTCGTCGCTCACACTCCATTATCGGCGTATTCACATACACTTCCAGAAAATCAGCTTTACCGATGATTGAAGCCGCCATTTTCCGCAATTCATTATTGGGACTGATAAAGGCGGCTATAGTGATAATACCACTGTCGATAAACAACCTGCCGACCTCCGCTATCCGACGAATATTCTCAATCCGGTCTTCCTCCGAAAATCCCAGGTTATTATTAATTCCGGTCCGGATATTATCCCCATCCAGTATCCGGCATAACAATCCGCGTCGATGCAATTCACGCTCCAAAGCGACAGCAATTGTGCTTTTACCCGAGCCACTCAACCCAGTAAACCAGACCATGACACTTCGTTGCTTCAACAGCCGCTCCTTATCTTCTCGCTGGAGCATTTGATCAAAAATCGGAGTGATATTTAATTGTTCTTTATCCATACTTATAGTGTCAATGCATTAAAAAGGCCAGATGATCGGCGCCAAAAAGATCGCCATCAGAAAAACAATGATGGTAAGTGGTGTTCCTATCTTTACAAAATCCATAAAGGAATACCCTCCTATTCCCTGAACGATCATATTGGTCTGATAACATATCGGCGTACAAAAGCTTGTCGAAGCAGCCACACAAATAACCATAAAAAACGGCATCGGATTGACCCCCAATTGAGTCGCCACAGAAAGAGCCACAGGAAAACCTAATGCCGCCGCCGCATTATTGGTAATGAGTTGTGAGAAAAAGGCCGTAATAAGAAATGTCATTGCCAAAAGAATATATGGCCCGAACGTCTCGGATAAACTAATAATATAACGTGCAGCCATAGCTGCTACACCCGAATTCTCAATGGCCTTACTGATAGCAAAGGCACAAGCAATCGTAATCAATATATCCCAGGAGATATATTTCGTATATTTTCTGGCCGGAAAAATCCTTGCCCAAGCCATGATAATCGTCGTAATACACACAAAGAAAAACATATCCAACTGAATATCCGGAAAAGCTTCTTTCGTTGCCGGCAATTCACCAATAGTCGCCCCTGCAATCATAAAAAGAAACAACCCCAAAGCAAACCATCTCTTTTTAGTCGAAATAGGCTTTGTCTCTTCCTTGCCATTGGCCAAAATAAGGAATACACTCGACTCTCCCCAAGTGGGAATAAACGAATCATCGCCCCAAAGAATCAGTGTATCCTTTTCATGCAACCGTATATCATCCAGATTCCCAGTCAAACGTTGTCCTCCTCTTTTCACCTCCTTGACAATCGCACCGTAATGGCGGGTAAAATTAAATTCGCCCAAAGTCTTATTAATACCCGGGAAACGAGGACCCAGTACCGCCTCAATCTTATGCCATCCCTCTTTTTCTTCCGCTTCCGACATCTCTTCAGAATGATTAGCAGACGATTCAGGCAATAATTTATTCGAAAACAGTATCAGAAAAAGAATACCGACTATCGCAATAGGAACACCTATTTTACCAATTTCAAACATCGACAACCCCTTATAACCAGCCTCCATGATCATACCATTCACCACAAGATTGGTCGATGTACCGATCAAGGTACAAATCCCTCCTAAACTAACCGCATACGTTAAAGGAATCAGAAATTTTGTCGGAGGTAATTTGACACCTTCAGCCCATCGTTTGATGATAGGCGCAAAAATAACCACCATAGGCGTATTATTCAAAAAGGCCGACATCCCTGTCAGAATAGGAAGTAAACGGGCTTGCGAACGTCTAACCGTCGTCTCTCCTTTCGGTAAGAATTTCGTAAAAATCTGACTAAGCGTGCCACTCTGACGAATCCCTTCACTCACCAGAAAAAGCATAGCCACAGTGATCATCCCTTTATTACTGAAACCTTCCAGCATCTCCCTGGGCGTAAGTATCCCTACACAAAGAAACAAAACCACAACAGAGAAAAGAATCATGCCCGGACGCATCAAATCTTTAATCAAAGCGATGACCATACCAGCCAGAGCCAGTAACACAAAAAATACCTCAAAATTCATGTATACCTATCCTTATGAAATTCGAATGAAACGCAAAAGTAATAAGATTCTCATGACTTGTGAACCCCCGATTCGGTATTTTGCACATTAGGAAGCATACGAACCAAAAAAAACAGAAAATAGCCCAATTCTTATTTGACAATGAACCAAGGATTATGTAAATCTTCTTTATTATAACTCAACGGAGTCTTTTCATCCAGATGATACATATTGCATCCGGCCGCCCGTGCTATCGCATGTCCTGCGGCCGTATCCCACTCCATCGTCGGAGCAAAACGCGGATAAATATCGGCAGAACCTTCTGCAACAAGACAGATCTTCAAACTACTCCCGCTATTGATCAAAGTCAATGGCTTTCCTTGTTTCTTCAGACTCTCAATAAACCGGAGAGTCTCTTCCGACTGATGCGAACGGGAAGCCACCACCACAATGCCCTGATGACCGATTTTCATAGGTAGCCTGATAGCACTCGCTTTTATCTCCTCGATAGATGGTTGATGATTATAATCTACTTTGACTACTTTAAACGCACCTGTCGCCTCCGATGCAAAATACAACTCTTTACGTGCCGGAATGTATATCACGCCCAATACCGGCACACCCTGTTCGATCAACGCTATGTTTACCGTAAACTCACCGTTTCTTTTGATAAACTCTTTCGTCCCGTCCAAAGGATCCACCAGCCAAAAAGTGTGCCATTTCGCACGCTCTTTATACGGGATCTCTCTCCCCTCCTCGCTTAATATCGGAAAAGGAGTCGTAGACAAAATAGTGGTGATTAATTGATGCGCATCTTTATCTGCCTGTGTCAATGGAGATTGATCTGTTTTCTGTTCAATGCCAAAATCGGCAGCCGGATCATTGTAGATGGTCATAATCGATTTCCCTGCATCTACAGCAGCACGAATGGCAATATAGAGGTAATTAGAACGATTCATAAGGCTACTTTATTTTACTTGTGACAAGCAAATATACTGTTAATCTCCGACTATAACCAACACAAAAGCATCTTTTACCCAAAGCATTGCACCAAGGTTGTCACTTCATGGCTAATATAAATTCGTTTGATAATTATAGAACGATCGTTCTATAATTATCAAACGATCATTCCACAATTGTGAAACGATCATTCGACAGTTGTCAAACGAATTCTTCTTTTCGATCATTTCGCAAAAAAACGCGGAACAGTTTCTTATACCGTCCGCGTTTCTCTACACACTTTGTTTGTTATTTTTTTACTTGACCTTTTTCATTTCAAGCGGTATCTCCATGACTCCGGCATCTATGGCGCAATGAATCACATCCCCTTCCAGTTCAAAATAGACATAAAGTTCAAAACCTTCCGCTTCCATTGATGCATAAAATAGCCCTTGACTATTTTTAGACAATTCGGATGTTTTCATTTCTCTCCCGTCGCCCATCTTAAAAGAAGCAACTGCTCCATCACCTTGTTGGCTTATTTCACAAAGACCTTTGACCTCTGCCATTGACACAGGATCAGCCATAACATACTCCCAATTTCCCAATAAATCAGTGACTACAATTTCTTTTTGTTGTGCAAACAGATTAACACTCATAAACACACACACCAAAATACTTAAAACCCGTTCTTTTATTTTCATACGATTACGAATTAAATTAATGTGACAAAACTAAATCTTATAAATCTAATATAGGCATATTTTAGACAAATAGTTCAAATACTTCGACCACTTACTGGCTTTTTTCGACAAAACTGTTTATTTCTTCCCCAAAAGTCGGGATGAAAGCATAAGATTAAACTTCTCACGATAAGCATCCGACACAGGAATATACTCTTTTCCGATAATAACACGGTTGTTTTCTATGGAGTTGATCTTATCTATGGCTACAATATACGAGCGGTGTACACGCACAAAACGATCGGTTGGGAGTAATTCTTCTGCCGATTTCAGCGTCATAAGTGATATGATCGAACGCGTTGAACCCACTGTATATATTTTTACATAGTCTCTTAACCCACTGATATAAAGTATATTTTTTAGATCGATCTGGATCAATCGATGGTCAGAGCGAACAAAAATAGTTCCATTTTCTTTATTTGTAACCTCTGCTGTCGTTAAAGAGGATGTTTGCTTTCGGTTCAATTCAAACCATTGAAGGGCTTTGTTGGACGCTCGTAAAAAAACTTGAAATCCAATTGGTTTCAATAAATAATCAATCGCATTAATCGCATAGCTTTCAAAAGCATATTGTTTGAATGCCGTAGTAAATACGATACGCGTAGCCGGTGTTATGATTTTCGATAGTTCGAGACCGTTTAATTCAGGCATTTGAATATCAAGAAATATCAGATTCACAGGCATGGCCGTATAGGCTTCTAAGGCTTCCAAAGGATTATCATACGAACCGACAAGTCGCAAGAATGGAATTTTTGCCACATACCCTTCTAATAAGGCTATCGCTAATGGTTCATCGTCTATAATCATACAAGTTATTTCCATGTCATGATGTTTTAATGGTTAACAGACTCCGATATTGTTCATCGATTAAACCCGATTCAAACGAATACATTCCGGGATAGCTTAACTCCAAACGCTTTCTGACATTCACCAGTCCAATCCCGGAACCTCCTTTATCCATTTCATTTTTAGGAAAATAACTATTTACCGTACAAAAAGAGATTTCATCCGGAGTTTGTCGAAAAGCGATCTGAATATAAGAGGGTTTACTTGCACTTATTCCATGTTTAAATGCATTTTCTACCAATGAGATAAAAAGCAGGGGGATTATCGTCGTATTTGGAGCGGCTTCAGGCAAATCGATCTCCAATGTTGTTCGTTTTGATACACGAATACGCATCAGTTCGATATAGTTGCGTATAAACTCCAACTCATTTTCCAGGGGGACAAATTTTTCACTGCTTTCGTAAAGCATATAACGAAGCATTTCACTCAGTTGTTGAATAGACTCTTTCGCCTGTTCGGCATCAATAGAAACCTGGCTGTATATATTATTCAAGGTATTAAACAAAAAGTGGGGATTAAGCTGGCTCTTCAACCATTTCAACTCCGACTCGGTGTTTTGTTGCACCAGTTCTAACCGTTCGGCATCAGCCCGATACCAACGAGCAGTCATCTTCAATGCTACAGCTATGCCAATCACCAGAAAAACCACAAAATAAAAGCCCAAAAATGCCGAGAAACGTGTGCCTCGTTCTAATACTAATGAAGAAACTCCTAAACTTCTATAGTACAATCCAACGAGCATCTGTACACCGGTAAGCAAGAGCAGATTGGCCAATAGAAAAAAGATATGTTGTTTGCGGAACAACATACGATCGATAAAAATAAAATAGTTCACATAGTAGACAATCACCAAAACAGAAGGCAGAAGCCATATATACTTAAACAACTCCAGCGCTTCCTCTAATGGACTATCGTTTAGGAATACAACAATAAACGGCATGGAAAAGACCATTAACCAGATAGAAAAATGCAAAAGGATCGTTACAATCTTATTTCTGCGTGAATGCTTCATTCCACAAAAATAGAAATTATAACGATCCTTTATGAGAAATAAATAAAAATGTCTGATATTTAATGATTTGTTCCTTCGAACAGATCGTGAGTCGTTTTACTTTGTGTACTGCGAACTCTGTAATTATTGAATGTATAACTCAGTGTTAATGTGATTAATGGATACTTGGGTTTGATCTTCGTCACCGATTGAAGGTTAGAAGTCGACAGTGTACTGACATATCTGGCCGAATTGAACACATCTCTGAACGCCAGTGTTGCCGAGAGTTTACGGTTGAACATTTGCTGGCGAACAGCCAGATTGACATACCAGAAAGCATCCGTGCGTCCCTGCGTCATGACAGATGGACCAATGAAGTTACCGTCGAACTGAATACGGCTATATTTACCGAGATCAAATCCATTGTTCAATGTGATTTCATAATTCGTACTGCTCTGATTCGATCCTAACTCCTGCAATTTGTTTTTTACCTTATAATGGTAAAGACTACCGTTCAGGTTTATATTCCACCAACGGGTGGCCTGTATTTGTGCATTCAGTTCCAATCCTGTGGAATAATCATTCCCCACATTGGCCATAGAGTCGAGCGTGACTCCCGCTTCATAAGGTACACGAAGCCGTTCGATCTTATCCCGGCGATACCGGTGAAAAACAGAAGCGGAAACCGAATGTTCGCCTATATTTTTCTTATAATTGACTTCATACGAATTGATGTATTCGGCACGGATATCCGGATTCCCGATCTCTGCCGTATAATAGTCGCGATACGTAATGTATGGTTCCATATAAAACAGTTGCGGCCTTGTGATACGACGCGAATACGACGCTAACAGATGGTGGTCGTTCGGAAAGGTATAACCCAGATGGGCTGAAGGGAAAAATTCAAACTTATTGTATTCGCGATCTGCCCCGGGCACCGAACTACGTAAAACACGATGTGTATGTTCTCCGCGTAATCCTACCTGAAAATCAAAAGATTTGTACGTATCAGCCAGAATAGCATATACCGAATTAATACCATGCATAAAATAAAACGTATTATAGATATCATCACGCCAATAGAATTCATGCTTCGCCGGGTTCCAGAATTCCATATTGTAATCACCATCTTCCAGATAGGAGAAATATTGATAACCGGCTTCTATACGTCCTGTCTCACGGTAAGGAAAAACATAATCCAGATTGCCACGGGTTGTCCACCGGTGTTCATCTTCATAGGCTCTGTGTCCTTGTTGACGTACATTGTTTTTATCGAATAAATCACTTTGGAAATATTCCATGGCATCTCCACCATATTTCACGTAAAAACTGGCAGATATTTTATGTCCCTTATCATTGAATTTGTGATCAACCCCTACTGTTCCTTGATAATAGGTTTCATGTAAATCATAATAGTCACGGCTGTAAAACTCATTCCCTTCGACGATATTCCCTGCTACAAGTCGTTTTTCCGAATAATCCAGATCGCCCTCACGTTCTGTTCCCCCATAACCTCCTTCAATATCAACGTTGAAGGTCGTATTGGGTAAGGTATACAACCAACCGGCTTTCAGAGAGTAATTAAATCCTTTACTTTCACGTGGACCATCCGAATGTGAGGTGGTTGCCGTATCACCGACAATCGTTGTTTTTTCCTGATTAAAATCGCTCTTTCGCAAACGATCATTCCATGCTCCACCGAAATACCAACGTGATTTCTTTTGTTGCTGAGTCAATAAAAAATCGACCCCACGGGATAAAACCGTACTTCCTGTCAGATTAACCATACCACTCAATCCATGTTGAGCATCTTTTTTCGTGATAATATTAATAATACCCACATCACCTTCCGCATCATGTCGCGCAGAAGGGGTAGTTATGATTTCTATATTATCGATATGCCCGGACGGAATCTGTTCTAAAGCTTGCGTTCCTGAGAAAACACTTGGTTTACCGTCTACGTATACCGTAAACCCGCTACTTCCCCGAAAAGAAACATTTCCTTCAGCATCCACTCGTATGGAAGGTGTATTTTCTAATATATCGATCGCCGAACCTCCGCTCGCTAACATATTTGTGGAAGCTTCGATCACTTTTTTATCCAGTTTATAGATAATCTGTCTTTTTTGTGCAAGAACTTCGACCTCGGCCAAACCAATTTCCAGTGGCATCATGCGAATCGTACCCAAGTCTATACTGGTATTGGACGTTGATAAAACAATATTTGCCCGATTAAAGACATCGTAACCGACCAACTTAACCAACAGATTATATTCGCCATCTTTGAGATCAGCAAAGGAAAAAGAACCGTCTACTCCCGGTAGCGTCTGCATAACCGGCTGGTCTTTGCCTTGTTGAAACAGAAGTACATCTGCAAAATCAATGGGTGCATTACTATTGGCATCTACAATTTTACCTTTTATACGAGTAGAAGATGCTGCATTGGCAGTCAGAACAAAACACAATACGGTCAGCGCGAGAATAAAACACTTTTTCATTACTATTAGATATAAGAGCTTGTTAACAATTTCGCGAAAGTACAACTTTATATGTAACTATACAAATCAGCCTTTGTAATAGCACGATTCGATTCACCGATCAACCGATTACCCCGTAATAGGGGTAATCAGTTATGACTTGAATCAGAAATTATATGCCAATCCGACTCCTAATACTTCTTTGAACTGTACCTTGGCTCCTCTTATGGTACCGTCAGCATCAGCTGTTTTGATATCATTGTCATATTTGAGTGTCGTATTCAGCGTAGCCGAGAGATACTTATTAATCTTCATACTGATCAATACATCCCAATTGACATCGATATTACCAAACGATTTATCATAAGGGGTAAAGAAATCGACTGTTGATACCAGATGTACATTCTCCATAAGATCCTGTTCGGCACGTGCTTTTAGAAATGCTCCGACTTCCGCTTTAATGCGATCTCCGGGATCAACACCAAACGCACCTAACTCTGACAAATAATCATCGGCAACAATTGTCAGCTTAGCCGAAACCGGAGAGAGATAAAATGAATAACGGGCATTCGGCCGATACTCCATCCCTAAAGAGATATTCGAATAAGCCGGAGCGAGAAGGTTAGAGATATAGTTTGTCTTATCCGGATATTTATACCCTTTATAAAATTGTGTCTTAAAATCGGCCATCGCCGTATAAAACCAACTGTTGTTGACGGTATACCCTAATTGAGTCGCAAAATTGATATTATCATTGGTTTTCTGAACACCATTCGTTTTGGTTTTAGACAAACCATAATCTAAAACAAGCGTGTTTTGCCATAACCAATTTCCACTTTTGCGTGTAAGAGATCCATTTAAATAGGCATTCCCAGCAAATGAATTTTCGCCCCCGGCCGACCAGTTGCTCAATGCTGTCTGTGAAAGATTTATACCGGTAACTCCTTTGACTACCCAAGCACCATCTACATAACCTTTATCATCCTCTTGGGCATATATCGCCACTGTCATCAATAACATAATCACTGAAAAAAATAGTCGTTTCATACTTTTCTATATTTTAATTAAAAACTCTATTCTCAATACACCATCGGATCTGCGGATGGCGGAGGAGTAGAAATACCCCAAATTTTATTTGCTTTCGGACCCATTTCAAATTCCAATAAACCACCGGCTGCAATATCGTGATGATTAAACCAGGCTTGATCTAATATTTCTCCGTTTAATTGGGCCGACTGGATATATTTATTCTCCGGTGAGACATTCCGGGCTTTTATCTCTAACGTGTGACCATTGCCTAAATCCATTTTAACCGAATCGAAAACCGGACTACCTATGTTATAGGAAGGAGATCCGGGCGTCACCGGATAGAAACCCATTTGACTAAACACCACAAAAGCTGACATGCCTCCACCGTCTTCATCTCCGGGTACTCCCATTAAGTCATCACGAAACCATTGATCCAGAAGTGTACGAATCCGTTTCTGTGTTTTCCATGGAGCACCCGCATAATTATATAGATACGGGATATGCAAACTCGGTTCGTTGGCCATGGAAAACTGTCCGACATTTCCAGTATGATCGGGTAGCTGGGCATAAAATTCCCATTTGGATTTGCCCAGTGGCGTATTAAACATATCATCCAAGGCCTTGACAAAAGCGTCATTCCCTCCGATCAGTGCTACCAGATCGCCTATATTATGTTGTACATCCCACCGGTAGACATAGCCATTATTTTCATCATAATAATCACGGGCACCTAAACCTCCGGAATAACGATAATCAACCCCTTCTATAAATTTCCCATCACGATCTTTGGGATGAAAGAATCCGGTTTCCGGATTAAATACATTTCGATAGTTATAAGCGCATTTCAAATAGAAATCTGCCTCTTCTTTTTTTCCTAACTCTTTCGCTATTTCAGAAAGACACCATTGATCATAGGCTGTGCCTAAAGTAACAGCAATGGGTTGTCGTTTTTCCCAGCTCGAGACATCCTGAACAGTCTCTTTCTCCCCAGGTTTTAATGCCGGAAAATAACCATATTTCTTATAGAAATCATCTAATTCTCCAGCAGCAGTTCCAGTCCAAGGTATCAATGTCTTCTCTTCAATACCCTGTTTACAAGCCTGATACGCTTTCGCCAGATCAAAGGTCGTCACCCCTTTTCGATAGGAGTCGATCACGGCGGCAACTCCATGATTCGAATTCATTCCTCTAGAATCTCCTGTTACTCCAGGAAATGTAGGCATCCAATTCGTACCCATTTGCTCTGCCGACAACAAAAACGAATGGATAATATCGCCTTCAACCTCCTTGTCGATCATGGCGCGTAGCGGATGAGTGGCACGATAAGTATCCCAAAGCCAGTCATCTGTATAAAAAGAACGGCCTTCATCCGAATGTACTTTCCCATCAAAACCGCTGTAATAACGTCCATCTTCACTCATATTGACAGGACGTTCATAACAACGATAAAGCGAAGTGTAAAAAACTGTTCGATCCTCTTCACTTCCCCCTATCACACGAATTTTATTTAACACATTATTCCATTCAGAACGTCCGGCTTTGGCTACAACATCAACCTCATAACCGGAAATCTCCCGTTGCAGATTCTTTTTTGCTTGTTCTATATCAATGAAAGATATCCCATAACGGATGTTAATTGTTTGTGTCCCTTCCGGATAAGCCAGTACCAATGCGGCATTGTTCCGATCAACAGAAGTAGTGAAATAATCAATCGTAGAATCACTGACCAGTCCTGCTTTTTCAGGTTTCACATCGGTTTCTGCATAAAAAAATACCCGGGTTTGCTGATCGATATATTGCGAACCGCAGATCGTATGACCCTCGCTTCTCAATGCGCCCCGCCGACTGCGAAATATCAGATAAGGAGGAGTCTTTTTTTCAAAGGTCAGATTATATATTGCACTCTGATGAGAAGGTGCAAAATCAACTTGTATATTGGCTTCATCCAAATAGACCTGATACCGATAAGGTTTAATCTTTTCCTGATCATAGCTGTATAGAAGTACCGGCTTCACTGCACTTTCATCCCCTTGATAGGGACTAAGGCTGAATGCTGAATTTCCCCGATGACTGGTAACGACCAATGGTAATCCATTCAACCGGTCACCGGTATAATCTCCACGTTCGGGATATACCCGAAGCATACTATTGGGCAGATGAACAGTCGGATAGGTGGGTACCAATAAATGACTGATATTTCCCATATAAGGATTCACATAGTCGACAGGATCTAAAGTCTCATGACTACTCGTGGAGGTACATGCGGTCAATATCCCCCACAATATTCCCAAAAACAAGGTTGAAATTTTACCAGATACTTTCATCTTTATTTTCTTTTTTCATTGACAGAAAACGAATAAGGGAGATCGGCAGCTTGAATACCACGGCTTGTATTCGGACGATCACTCATTTTTAACTGAATAGTTGCTCCTTTCATCAGATCGCCATGTTTCAGATAGTTTCTCGTCCAGTTCTGACCATTTAAAGTCATTGCTTCGATATATTTATTCCTACTATCATTTTCCGGCGCATCGATTTCCAGCTTATTGCCATTTTCAAGATGAAGTGTCGCTTTCTTAAAGAGTGGAGCGCCCATAATATATTCATCCGTTCCGGGACAAACAGGGTAAAAACCCAATGCAGAAAAGACATACCATGCTGATGTTTGTCCATTATCCTCATCTCCACAATAGCCATCCGGTCCCGATGTATACATCCGATTCATGACTTCTCTTAGCCAATACTGTGCTTTCCAAGGTGCTCCGGCATAATTATACATATAGATCATATGTTGTATCGGTTGATTTCCATGTGCATAATTCCCCATATTCATCACTGTCATTTCCCGGATCTCATGAATCGGAAAACCATAGTAACTGTCATCAAACAGTGGCGGTACAGCAAATACCGAATCCAACATAGTCACAAAATTATTTTTTCCACCCATCAAATCAATCAGTCCTTGCGGATCATGGAATACAGACCATGAATAATGCCAGCTATTTCCTTCAGTAAATGCATCACCCCACTTCAACGGAGAAAAAGGAGACTGAAATGTGCCATCTTCATTTTTCCCACGCATCAAACTACTTTCTTTATCATATAGGTTTTTATAATTCATGGCTCGTTGAGCATACAAATCCAGTTCCTTTTTTGGACGTTTTAACTCTTTTGCTAACTGATAAATACACCAGTCGTTATAGGCATATTCCAGTGTGCGTGCTGCATTCTCTTTGATCTTTACATCATAAGGCACATATCCCAGTTTGTTATAATATTCATGTCCTAAACGTCCTGTAGATCTTACTTTGGGATGAACATTTTCGGTTCCATGAATTAATCCTTTATATAACACCTCTGCATCTTCCACACGTACTCCTTTCAAATAGGCATCCACCAATACCGACGCGGAATTGTTGCCAACCATACAGTTACGATGTCCCGGACTCGCCCATTCAGGGAAAAAGCCACTTTCTTTATAGGTATTGATCAACCCCTCCTGCATCTCTTTATTCATGGAAGGATACATCAGATTAAGAAATGGAAAAAGGCAACGAAATGTATCCCAAAAACCAGTATCTGTATACATATAACCCGGTAGAATTTCTCCATTATACGGACTATAGTGTACCACTTTTCCCAACGCATCAATTTCATACAATTTCCGGGGGAATAAGACAGAGCGGTACAAACAGGAATAGAATGTACGATATTGATCCAGGTCACCCCCTTCGACTTCTATCTTCCCTAACACCTCATTCCAAACATCTTTACCTTTAGTCACAAGCGTATCAAAACTATCTGACCCTAATTCTTTCATGTTAATTTCTGCCTGTTCAAAACTGATAAAAGAAGAAGCGATTTTTGCATGAACGACTTCCCCTTTCTGTGTACTGAATCCGATAACTGCTCCAACGTGTTCATCAGTCCGGGTCAGTTCGTCTTCCATCAAATTTGTGTGATAGACTTTTTTCGTATCAGGCTTTGAATCGGGCAAAGTCCCCACTCGATTGAATATGGCATTATAAGTAAACGGTTTATCAAAAACGACCACAAAATAATTTTTGAAATTATCCGGAACTCCTCCACTATTTTTAGTGGTATACCCTATAATCTTACGCTCTTCCGGAATAATCCGGATATAGGATCCTTTATCAAATGCATCCACCACCACAAAAGAACTGTCATTTTCAGGAAATGTAAAACGAAAAGCCACAGCCCGATCTGTTGGAGTAAACTCAGTAACAACATCATGTTCTGCCAGATATACACTATAATAATAAGGTTTGGCCACTTCCGATTTATGAGAAAACCAGCTGGCTCGTTCTTCCTCATCAACCAGCGGTTTACCTGTTACCGGCATGATAGCAAATTGTCCGTAATCATTAATCCATGGACTGGGTTGGTGTGTCTGTTTAAATCCTCTGATTTTATTGGCTGTATATACATACTGCCAGCCATTCCCCATGACTCCGGTCTGAGGAGTCCAGAAATTCATACCCCATGGGCGGGCAATAGCCGGATAGGTATTCCCGGTTGAAAGTTCAAAGGTCGACTGCGTGCCCATCAAAGGGTTTACATATTCTACTGGATCAAAAGATTCGGTAGCAGCTGTAGCAGAGAAAAGGCTGAGTATTGTGAAAAGAATAAAGAAGCCAGTCTGCTTAAATAGGTTCGTTTTCATAAAAGAGTTCGTTTTAATTATTTGTTTTCCGTCTGCAAAGAAAACAAAACAATTCTTCAATAAGATCAGACAAGCTTAGTTTTTTCGAATGACAGATCGTATTTTTAGATAAAGTATTGATCCGGAAATTTTATTTTTTAAGTTCTATCTTGGCACTATTTTCAAAAGCATTATGTAACTTGCACCAAAATTAGAGATCATATACGTTCTATAATCCACCATAAAGCCCTGATAGTAAAGATGTATAATGCACTTCCCCGTAGATTTAATATTCATTCTTTTTTATATTTCATACCATTATTCACTTTCCTATGGTTAATGTATGGTTGCAAAAACGATGAGGATCCAGAAACAGTTATAAGCATCCCCAATACGTGTCTTATAGAGAATGAAATTATAATTTCAGAAATTGCAGGTATACCCGAAAATGTAAGCTTTAACAAAGTCAAAATAGAAATAACGGGATCTTGTTGGGAGGTTATAGACCTTATCGAAGCAAACTACAGCGAAGGAGTAGCGATCGTCTCGCTTCCGGCTCACCTTCCGGAGGAAAAACTTCAACTGGTCGTTCGCCTCAATAACAACATGTGCGGTTTTTGGGATGCTACATCTGATAATACAGATGCACGTGTAGCCGCACTTGGAGACATTATTGCATACAATAACAATGAACAGGTAGGCAGAATATACCTTTCCGACTGGTCCGGAGAAGGATCGGCTGCACACAAATCATTTGTTTATTACCATTATGCCGACCGTCCTTTTACATTATCCGGTAAAAATGCGACTTACAACTATTCTGCTTCGTTCAAGGAAGGATGGAATGCCTATGCCAATATTAACCCGGCAGAATCGCATGGACCCGGAGGTGTTTTTTGTACGACTACCATTACCGAAAAGACACCTCTTAGCTGGCATTTTGAATCGTGGGTCTATTAATTTTTTTGAAAAACCAACCCGACATCGAGTTTTTCCGCGGTTGGCAGTAAACCCAATAACGACTCTACAAGCGGAGTCAAATTTTCCGGTAAAGAAGAAACAAGAAACGGAATGAGTAAATCAATCACAGGAATCACCACCTCTTTTGAAAGATAAAAGGTCATATGTCCCCCGTCTTCTTTGAGATTGAAAGGAATTGCATAATAACCTCCCAGGTAACTTAAGGAGGTTATAACATCCTCGACACGAATACCCAAATCCAACAGCGGAACAACAAACTCAGCCAATGTGATCAGATTCCGATCGACAGCCAACATCAACTGATCATCAACCATTGTATATTGAATATTAAGCATCTGCATTATATATTCAGGCAGATAGGTATCCTCATTTTCACCCTGTTTTCGCCAAGAAACATTGAAAAAACCATCTTCACCCAGCGAGATATTGACCATCGAAACCTTACCGGCTATAAGTTGTCCTACAGCAGGACCCGCGACCATGTTTATCACATCATCAAGAGCCGGATTGGCGGTTTGAACTGCAACATAGACATCCGCAGAAGACCCACTGTCCCCTGTATGAAAATTTAAACGCCAGTTGCCCGTGACAGGTAAGTTCATCTTACGGGTTAAATCGATATTCAGTATACCATATTTATCAAAAAAACCATTCACAATAAGTGTGACACCATTTTCAATAAACTCTCCTGAAATGGTATATTGTCCATCTGTTAATTTCAAATCAACATCAAAAGCGACAGTCGTAAAATCTGGAATAAAATGAAACAACGTCAATGTTGCTTTATCCGCAGAAGTAACCTGAACATCAACCGATTTTCCTTCAACAATCAGTATCCGGTTATTCAACTTGGGATTAAGCATCTTCTCCTGATAAGTTCCGGATAATTCATTCCAACTATTCGTCGGATCTTTATCGTCGTCGCTACAAGCCACAAAGAGGAATATATTTAAAGTAAAAACTATTCCCCATAAGAGAGATATACCTGTTCTTTTCATCATTTATTTTTATTATGAATCACAATCTCCATTCACATACAAATAGCTAAGGTAAAGATTCTCTTTGAAAAAGAAAACATATCGGATTAGTTTCTATATTTGCAAACGAACATTCTAACAATATATCCAAACTATTATGAAACATCTATTCTTTTCTGCAGCATGCTGTCTGATGCTTTTATCCGGTTGTAACTCATCGTCCAACCAAACAACATCGCAAACTTGTGAAGCCGACAAGGCATCCATGAAATATGTGATGAATATGCACCGCAAAATATTGCCTGAACATATAGAGGCATACAAAGCATCATTTGAAAAATGTAGAGTGGAAACGCTCAAAGAACCGGGTTGTATATCGTATGCCATGTATCAATCCTATACGGATAATACCGAATTCTTCATTTTTGAAGTATGGGTTAACAAAGGAGCGCATAACGAACATGGACAAACAGCGCATCTCAAACAACATATTGAAGAGATCAAGGGTATGTCAGATCCTTCATTTAAAGCAGATAATGTATTAGTGTATGTGTGTCCGAATGTAAATGATTAACACGTTTTACCCGTCATTATATCCAATACCAGCCTGTCGGTAGCTTCCATCCCTTTGGAACCGATCGTCGTCAGGTTGGTAATGGTTTTATCAACATCTTCGTCTATAATTCCTTCAACCCCTGTTACCACTTTATCTTCCATGGCCATTAATGCTGAAAGCATGGCTGTCGAAACACCACTGGAAACTTTCATCGCACAACTTGGTTTTGCTCCGTCACAAATCATACCGGTCAGATTGCCAATCATATTTTTTACGGCATAAGAGACCTGTTTCTTATCTCCCCCCATCAGATAAGTAATTCCACAACTGGCTCCGGTTGCTGCGACTACACAACCGCATAAGGCCGATAATCGCCCAAGACTTTGTTTGATATAAATCACCATCAAATGACTTAACATCAGGGCACGAATCAACTCCTCTTCCGAACTCTGCTGATCCCTGGCAAAAGAGACAACTGGTAATGTAGCTGCTATCCCCTGATTTCCACTGCCCGAATTACTGAATACAGGAATCATCGCCCCGTCCATACGGGCATCACACGCTGCTGCCGTCATGGCCAACATATGCGTATAGGGTGATTCACCCATATATTTTTTCCCGATCGGTCCGGCTACCGTTTTGGCTACCGTATGACCATAATGGCCACAGAGCGATTCCTCTGCCGCCTTTACATTGGTTTCGGCTGTCTCTAAAATAAAACGGATTTCATCGGCCTCCATCTGCATCGCAAAATCATGTACAAGCGAGAAAGACAAACAACATTCCGTTTCAGACTCTTCCCCTTTACAATTCTTCCCGATTGATAGACGATCTTCTACAACAACTCCATTTTTTTCAATATAACTGATATCGGTATGGCAACAGGCTATTATCACACGTGCCGATTCTTCACCCGCCGTACTATAGACTTCAACGTAAAGTTTGTCGACATTTTCTTTTAACGTAATACTGATCATTTTCAGATCAATCATCTTTTTCCCCTCTGATAAGGCTTCCGGGGTCAGATCACGCAAAACCTCCAGCCCATAAGCCGATTTACCAATCAAAACACCTAGTGCAATTGCAATCGGTAAACCAACCATCCCTGTTCCAGGAATCCCGACCCCCATCGCATTTTTCAATACATTGGCGCTGAGAGATACCTCTATCTTTTCAGGACGTTTACCCAATACCTCTGCCGACTTTGCTGCTGCAAGCGCTACAGCCATTGGCTCTGTGCATCCGATAGCCGGTACAATTTCTTTATGGATTAACTGTAATATCTCTGTTTTTGTCGTCACATCAATAGCCATGCCAGCAAGATTTAGTATAAAATAATGTCGCAAATATACAGATTTCAAAGCAGTGTTGATCTACTTTATTCCAATCAAAACAAAACAGTTCTGAACTTGTTCTATTAAAAAACATATACAGTTATGGATACGAATAAAATAATTGATTTATTAGGTGACAAAAGTGATTATTATTTGAATCACCATTGCAAAACAGTCGACAAATCGCTGATACACCTCCCCTCACCCACTTTTGTGGATGATATATGGATGCAGTCCGACCGGAATATCCAAACATTAAATAATTTACAACGAATTCTGGGACACGGACGATTAGCGAATACAGGATATGTCTCTATTCTTCCTGTCGACCAGGGGATAGAACATACGGCAGGAGCCTCTTTTGCTCCGAATCCACTCTATTTTGATCCGGAAAACATTGTCAAATTGGCTATCGAAGGAGGTTGTAATGCCGTTGCGTCAACCTTTGGTGTATTAGGAACCGTTGCCCGTAAATATGCGCACAAAATACCATTCCTGGTAAAGATCAATCACAATGAATTATTAAGTTACCCCAATTCTTATGATCAGATTCTTTTCGGAACGATCAAAGAAGCCTGGAATATGGGTGCTGTAGCTGTGGGCGCAACGATCTATTTCGGTTCTGCCGAAAGCCGTCGCCAGCTTGTAGAGATCGCTGAAGCATTCGAATATGCGCACGAATTGGGAATGGCTACTGTTTTATGGTGTTACCTCAGAAACAACGATTTCAAAAAAGACGGAGTCGATTATCATGCTGCCGCCGACCTGACAGGTCAGGCGAATCATTTGGGGGCAACCATTCAGGCAGATATTGTCAAGCAAAAACTGCCAACCAATAACGGTGGCTTTCCGGCTATCAATTTCGGAAAAATAGATAAAAAGATGTATACCGAATTAACAACCGAACACCCGATCGACCTCTGTCGCTATCAGGTAGCCAACAGCTATATGGGCCGTATCGGCCTGATTAACTCAGGGGGTGAATCTCATGGTGCATCCGATTTACAGGAAGCTGTTATTACAGCAGTTGTCAACAAACGTGCCGGAGGAATGGGACTGATCAGCGGTCGTAAAGCTTTCCAAAAACCGATGAAAGACGGAGTCGAATTATTGCACACGATTCAGGAGGTATATCTGAATCAGGAGGTTACTATAGCATAATATACATACCTTTAAGTTATTTTACAACGATCTGTTTTACTTCATGCACGATTTGCCCATTAGCAGTAATTCCTTCAATAACAACCGAATAATGCGTACTAAAATCAGAAGTATAAAAATCAAATGAAGTTTTACCATTTACGTCTGTCACAATATCTGGTTTCCAGAAAATAGTCGTTCGTAAATCCGGTTTAATATTAAACTTCTGTTCCTGTGTTTCATAACGAGGCGAATAGAACTCTACAGGTTGTTGATATCCTAAAGGAGTTATTGTTTTTTGATTAAAAGCATTCTTCTTATTTTGGGGTATACCAGTTCCTGTTTTTGTTGTGATATTCACTACTCCATAGACTCCCAACAAACCATACACACCACTTTCTGAGCCAGGTCTGAATACATCTACACGTTCAATATCCTGACTACTAATCATCTCCAAAGGAGATCCCATATCCGGATCCATAAAAACGTCGTTAATGAAAATCGCTGGTTGCGTATTTTGCTGACTATTTTCACTCATATACATATTATTGATTCCACTAAATTGCAAGGATATATCATTAGGGCCTTCCCTTGCAATAACCGTAAGACCCGGAATAGAATTGAACACATCCAGCAATGTTGCTGGTTTTTTCTCTTCTAATTCAGTTTGTCCTATTGAAAAATTAGCTATTTTCGAATATACAGAAAACGGTTCTGGATCCTTATTCTGTTTACGAGCGATAATTTCTACATCCTGTAAATGCACAATGCGCATCTCATCATCAAATTTAGAACGTTCAGATGCTTTTTCTATAAAAGTGCCATTGGTTATACCTGATGTATCAGTCGCTTGTTGAATAATCCTTATTGGCTGTTTGTCTGCTAAAAATTTCGGTGTCGGAAAATAGACCTCATCAACATGTAGTTCAACCAAAGAATGATCTTTTTCTTTTTTAGACTGAAGAAAAAATTTGGTATCATTTGGGAATTCAAACTCCGTAAATATAAAACGCCCATCTTTGGCCGTCTCTGTACTAAAGGCCTCTCCTGTACTCATTACCATCATATTAACTGGTCTGTTTTTTAGAGGCCTGCCTGTTAATTGATTGACAACTTTTCCTGTAACAGCCAGACTTCTTTCAACTTGTTTTTGGGGTTGTTCAATCTTTCCTTTTATAACCTCTGGTATATGATAGCGTCTCCAACCATGTGTCAGCATCAGACAATCTAAAGCCTGTTGTGATTCTTCCGACTGATTCATCAGATAATAGGCCGGAGATTCAATATATCCTTTCAACTCTGATGTCAACAATAATGTAGAAAGTATAGATACCGTATGATCAACCGCTTGATCTTTATCATCTGTCACAGATACAGAAAAATCTCCGACTAAAGGCAATCCGTCAAGGTCTGTAAGTTCCATATCAGCTATGACACGATCTCTAATCTCATAATGTTTTTTATCTGTCGTAAATTCCAATTCGGTCTTTTTTTCATTACGGCAAAAGACTAACCGTTCACTCAGCGGATTCATTTGCCTATCAAACAAGACTATTTGTACAATACCGGAAGGAAATTCTTCTTTTGGGAATGTCATAAAAGTACTCGAATTATCCCATTGATTAAAATAAAGAACTTGTCCGCGACATTGGAGCAGAATATAGGCCGGAGAATAAACAGAAATATCTGCAGATTTTAAACGTTCTATGACCAATTGATCATCCTTATCATAAGTTACCGCAATAGAATAAGTTCCTCCCACTGCCAAAGGAAGGGCAAACCGTTTTTTATTCCCGTTTGCATCTATACAGTCGGCATAATAAATCTTTCCTTTTTCCGGTATAAAATCAAAAACTCCCATACCAGCATGATGTGTTTTCAGTGATGCCTGTATATTTCCATCAGTATCAACAATCACTCCGGAAATAGCCGTAGATATTCCCGTTTCATTTAGTGCTTTAAATGCTATTTTACAAGACACACCACAAAGTAAATGTCCACCCTCGGGGAAAAAAGAGACATCGTAATCCACCTTTTCTGACAACTCATTTTCATTAGCTGTTTGCTGTTGTTTTATGGAGATATCTCCAATGCGGATATGCTTTTTAAAAAAATAATCAGCATCAGGATTATCCATATAACGTGTATAGGCACGTAAAGTATAATAACCTTCAGACATCATTTCTGAAAGAAATATAGAGCCTTGATATAACCCGTTTTCCGGACGTATCAAAGAGCGATTTACTAACGTTCCTGATGAGTTGATTAATTCAACATATACATATCTGCTAAGAGATGAAGGCTGGTGAGTGGTAGCATCTGTTAGGTATGCTTTAAACCAAATACGTTCGCCTGATACATAATAGTCTCGATCTGTATGTAAATGTATTTTTTCCTGCGGATATGCTTGTAATTGATCGCTAAAATGGGTGAGCACTTTCTTTTCGAGTCGTGAATTAATCTGTGTAAACTCTGCTGTGTGGTTGGAATTATAGTCTATCGGTAATAGATAGTCAACCGGTAACATATTCCCGACCCGTTGTCCTCCCATGCTTCCTGCAAAAGCGACCTTATCTATCGGACTAATAATATGATAATGATCAACAAAAAAAGAGTCCGTATAAAAAAAGACTTGCGAATAATCATTACCATAAGTAATATCTAGAAAAGGAACCATCGGATTATCCTCATTGTTTTGTCTAACAGTTAACATCTCCTTCACACTTTTAAAATTAAGTGTAGTGTTATATTCTTTCGGATAAAGTTTTTGGTTTAAATGTATTAAAGCAGTATCTGTATTGTGATCAATCATAAAACAGTCATTCAAAAGCAACCGTTGTCCATTCATTTCCACTGTAAAACCAGATTCATCCAATGTACCCTCATAAAGATGTCTGATAAAATTATTAACAGATGATTCGTATGTTTTTATCCGATTTTGAATTATTCGGGGGGTATTCTCTCCCGTGTCTTTAAAAAAAGAAGTACCTAAATAATAGGAACGTCTCATTTTGGAATTTCCCAAGCTATTATCAGAATACCAAACTGAAAACTCTTTTAGGTCATAAGTCAGTTCATATCCTAAATAATTGTTTTTTATCACAATAGGCACATTAGATGTTGCTGTCAATTGTCTTGATTCTGAGTCATAAATAATACGGATATCATCCTCATTGAGGATCTGGCAATTTTTGCCACTCACATTAGTTCCTAAAAACTGATTACGGAAGGCTTTAAGCTTTTTCTCTCTACTATATTTTTCTGCTTTTCCTCTTATTACTATTTCATCTATTCTCTCTATCCGTTCTTGCAAATAAATAGTATCAGGTAATTGTTGAAAAGGCGACTCAATCACTATTTTTTCATACTTGAGGTAGCTAACGACTAAAGATGTATTGATCTCTTGTCCAATATGTAATTCAAATCGACCATCTATATCAGTAATGGTATTGTAGGAAGTCCCATTCAAATAAACTGTAGCATTCCATACTGGTTCTTTCAATACTTTATCAAAGACATAGCCCGTTAGAGTCTGCGCTTTTAATAATGTATTACAAAAGAAAAAAAAGAGAATAAAAAAAATACATTTTTTCATATTATTTTTTCATATTACTTTTTCATGTTACTTATTTGTAGGACTGACTTTTCAGCCAGTCCTATATTTATCCAACTATCAAACTAGATCATAGTCACAACTCCCATCATAGCAATTATTTGCACAATCTTGTGAAGAATAATAATATGACCAATTCTAAAGACATTCTGTTCTTTTATATCTAAAATGTCAATAATTTATTTTCTAGGATAATGTTATAAAAAATAAAAGTAACAACCAAATTTTTTTGGTCACAATTTGGTCACAAGTTACAAACACTCACGATTCCACGATGAAATCGTTATTATTCCTTCAAAAAAAAATAGATTAGTTCTATTTTTTGTCATTTCCGTGACACAAATTAACAAAAATACACATACTATTTATCAAAATCAGCTTTGATACATACTTTATTTGATCATCACAATGTAGTATTTGAATCCAGATATTACGATAATATAAAAGGAATATAACTTTTCATCCTCATAAAAAAGCGCTGAAACCAGGAACTTTTGCAACCTGTTCTTTCAGCGCTTCTTTATAAATAACTTCTTATGAATCAGAAAGCACGGAAGTTCAATTGCAAATTCAAGACCGGATAAATATTGAAATCCTTCAGGAACTTATTGAAATCACTAATTTTTTCATTGATTTCCAACTCTTTGATAGATGTAATATCCTGCCCTTCAACAACTCTAACCTTAGGACTTCCATGAAACATAGCACCCAGTTCGACTTTGAACCCAAACCGTTTTGTTTGAGTGACCGAACGGCCATAACCGAATCCCACATACGGTTTAAACCCATTGGTTTTAAGGTGAGCCGCCACACGACCATTTATACTCGGAGCAATAATCACATCCCCGATCTCAACCGGACGGACAGCATAGTCTGCTCGTACTTTAATGATATCCGATGTACCTATATACATACCCCCCGTAACATGGAACCGTTTATTACGTAAAGGAAAGAAATCGGCCAATAAAAGTCCGTTCACCATATTGGCTTTTGCCTTCATAGGAATGACCGCTTCATAATCAAGACTCACTCCTTCCTCCACCTCATAATAGATCACATCTTTGTAATCGTAGTCATACGTATATTGAAACATCATTACACCGGTTCGAAGCGAAAGCCAAGAAGTTACAGGGGAGGCTAACTGTATACCTACACCTAAAGTTCCGGCATTTACAGAGACAGACATATGTTTAAATGGCTTCACTTCATCCTGAGCATAAGACGTTACCACCGAACACCATAAGGCAAAAAGAAGAATCAGAAATGTGTTGTTTTTCATAAAAATATGTTTTTAGTTAGAAGTAATACAAGCCGAAATTTAGGTCTGCAAATATAGTGAAAATCCATAAGGAATAACTTATATAAAATTGTATCTCCAAATACAAGAATACTGAACACTTTCTGTAGAAACCAAAACAAAAAACCAAAACATCCAATCGATTTATTTGCAACTCTTATAACACTTTTTTGTTAGAGGTACGTCTAAATCAGTTTAGAGGTACGTGTAAAATCATTTAGAGGTACCTCTAACAGAAAATAGAGGTAGGTGTAACAAAAAAGTGTTGCAATTGCTATAAAAAAGCAGTCCATATGATATTTCAATATCTATTGTATGCAACAAAAAAACATCAGGCGATCTCCTTCCAGAGACAACCTGATGTTTTATAATCAATGTGAATCAGTGGCTAAAAAAGTATACTCCTACTCGAATAAGAGTTGATCCGAGTTCAATTCACTTTTTTATAAACCAATTCTATTCCGTCTTTTTTTCCAAGATTCCGATTATACTGTTTATCGGTCGCATTATTCCAGTGTTCGACCACACCGAGACTTTTCAACGGATTTCCGTTTCTTTCGGGATCATAACTGGTTCCGGAAGGAGGATTGGAGGCTAATGCAGCTTCCACCATATACATATCGGCGTAATTGATATCCACCATACCCGGCCATTCGGAAGAAAGAAAATCGAGACCTACAGCATCGATCGCCACCGGATCTTGTGATGCGAAGAGTGAGTTCGGCCAGTTGCCGTTGAATGGGGCTAATTTCCATTTCCCGGAAGGTTTGCCGTCGACTTTCTCTGAGCCATACAAGCCGTCTATCAGATAAAGCATTGTTTTGTCACCCAGGTATTCGTGACCCATAAAATCGACAAAGGTCATATATTGTGCTTTGCCTTCGCGGTTCTGATTGAAATTGTTATGTGCATTTTTCCGCCAATTGGAATGGATACTGGTGGCGCCATACCAGTTTTTCCCACAAAGCGTGACTCCCTGTCCACCATGCCCCTTGAGAATAGCGAAATTGATCACATAATCGGCATCCCGGAAGGAGGTTTCCAGTCCGGTAGCCAGTTGGCCGTTATCAACGGTATAAGGAATTGCATCCGCAACATAGATCGACTTGATACGTCCTTCTTCTCCACTGTTATCTACATAACGGACGTTCGGGAATTCGGCAGCACATTTGGTATAGATCGTGTGTGTCATGTACCGACTGGGATCTAATACCGTTATCGCATCCTGAGGTATACCGCCCTCGTTCACCAAGCTTCGAAGCAGTGAAAGGGTCAGGTGGGGTGATGCATTCAACTCCTCTGAGTCGTCATGCGAATAAGTGTTGTTCTGATTGATCTTGATAGCAATCTTCTCCCCTGTTTTATAACCGGAATTGCCTCTCTTCTTCGTTTGATTGAAATAAGAGAAAAGTGCATTCCAGGCCTCTTTTTCACTGTTTTTTCCGGTTAGAGATAAAATCGACTGTTGCATAAGAAGGTCACTGTTTGCCTGATTGTTCCAACGATCTTCAAACCAGTAGCCGGTTTGTTCGTCCCAGGTCGCTGTTCCCGGCGCATACGACCAGGCTACCCGCCCGGGAAAAATACCACGTGCCATACCTTGCGGAGTATTGGCCGGAAGCATAAATTTCAATTCAACATCTGCTGCACGAGCATACACCTCCTTCGCATTGTTGACTGTAAATAGAGCCGCACAAGCCAAACCTATCATGATAGATAGCGCAACCCAACCAAATTTTCGCTGTATAAACAGCCGCTTAGTTCCTTTAAAGGCTGCGATACTACCTCCTAACGACAACAGGTAGATCACAAACGTCGACATTAATGGAGCGGCAGTCTGCATACAGGGATAAGTCGCACGGGATGGTTTTGGAATGACACGAATCAGAAACCAAAGAGTCGCCGACAGTCCGAGACCAATAAAAACGAAGTGTCTGAGCCATTTGTTGACTGTCGTTTCTTCGTATTTTTTTTCAAAATAAAGATAAATACGCTTGATCATAAAAAATGTTTATTTTAATGTATATGGATTATTCAACTATATACGCTATGTGTTCGCGCACAAATATACATAAATATTATATCTGAAACAGGCATGAAAGAAGTTATCACCACAATGTTCGCCGGAAATTAAGAGATAAGACGCGGAAGAAAATTTTGCAACTCTATTTTCTTAACTCTTAAAACGATTGTTTTTTTACGGTGTGTGCGCTAAAACATATAAAATTACTTGTTTTTATCATAAAAAATATGTATAAAAACACTTTTGATCTATATTTCATGTATATTTGCACCCTCCAAAACAATCGAAGGAATGCTTTAGCGAAAGTATTTTTATGTTTTGTGTCCTGAAAATCAGGAGTCGGGAAAACACAATAAGGCAATAATCAAAACCGTTTACGTACAACGTAAACAATTTATATGATTTAGTGGTTTTCCGATTAAGTATAACTTAAATATGATTTTATGAGAGGAAAAGCTTATGTTCTCGTGATCATGGTTGTATTGATTACAATGGCTTCCGGATCAAAAGATGCAAATCCGACAGAAGGTTTAAACCCTGGAGATATTGCTCCGAGAATAGAGTCTTTAGAAAACCAGATTAATCTGGATTTTCAAAATCATTCGTCCCGTTACACCCTATTGAATTTCTGGGCGGCTTACGATGCCGAATCGAGAGCCTGTAACGTTCGACTAGCGAATGAGGTCAACAAATTCAACCCCGAACAAATTGCGATGTACTCCATTTCTTTGGATGAAAACGAATCGGTTTTTCACGAAACAGTCAAAATCGACAGACTGAATGGAGCAAAACAACTACACGAAGGGTTGGGTAAAATGTCAGTAGTGTATAAAAAATTCGACCTTGAAAAAGGGTTTCGCAATTTTTTGATTAACAACGAAGGAATGATTGTAGCAGTAAATGTCACTCCGGATAAACTGACAGAAGTATTGAATGCAAATTAATCAATTATGATTTATTAAATCGAGTAAGACTGTCCCCTATTCCGGGAGACAGTCTTATTTTTTATTTATCGCCCCATACCAGCATTTTCTTACTTCTATCTTCTTACTTCCAACTCCTACCCTCTTCATTTTTTCGGTGGAGGCAACGGAACGCCAATTTTTATAAATTCATCATAGACGACCTTCGGATGATCAGCTGATGAATGGGCTTTATTTTCTGTTTTTCGTTGGTTTCTGGATTTTAAATTTTCATCACTATACACACGTAAAGTCTCTGTCCTGTCGCCTAATAAAGAACTTTGAGAAACCTCCGAATTTAAGATATTCTCTTTCGGAGTGATTGTGGGAAGCAGATTCTGCTCCAATAAACCACGATAAGCACCGATATACTCACACCAAACAGATTTGCCCTGTTTGTAGATGCGGTAGGTATAATTTGACCAGGCCGTCGATACATGCACCTCATGATTCCAGATATCGACAGTAGCCTCCGAGTTAAAATAAGGATCTCTGATGACAACACGTTTCAGATTTGCAGTTTCTTCTTTGATAAGCGTCAGCCATTTATCAGAATGTAAGATTTCTGCAATAATATCAGCCAATTCTTCTTTGATCTCAAATTGTATGCGCATTGTTATTGCCTGCCGGTCAGGACTTTTTAAGGTTCCAGGTTCTAATTAAACACGTTCTGACATGATAAGTAATACAGATAGAAAACCGAGGGCAATCGTGGAAGCTTGCTCACAAAAATTGCCGAGAAGTCTCCTATTCTACAAATATAACGAAAATCCAGTAAAGGGTGAAAAAAACAACCTAAAAAAACAAGTCGAACAGAAAGACTTTATCCACATATTTTCAATTTGTGGCTCTCGCTTATATTTTATCAAATTTTTATTTTATACTTTTGTCACTTACAGACTACTTATACTAATATTTTTAATAAACCCGACTATCATGAAAGTAAACAGTTATTTATTAATTATTGCATTATTCGCGGCAATGTTTCTTACGGCTTGTAGTGACGACGATAAAAAGGAACAGGGTCCAGATCCAGATCCAACGCCAAACTTAAGTCTTGAGGATATTCTGGAACTTCCTTATTCTGAACTAACTCCAGAACAACAAAAAATAAAATTAGAAAACCAGTCAATCGCTTTGCTTGACATGGCTAATGATACAAAAAATTCAGCAGCGATTAAAACTTTTCAAAATCTAACCCATTTAATAGATATTTCAAACCCGGAATTAGTAAAGGGTGAAAAAACGAAAACAATAGAAGATGCTTTCGAATATGCCGATGTTTATGGCATTCACACTTGGAATAATGGGAAGTGGGTTAAAACCAACTCTCAATCTGAATTGAAATTTGTTTTCCCTTCAAAAAAAGGCAGTAGTTCGAATGATGCCGAATTAGTAATCAAAGCTGAAAGCTCAGGTATTCCCGTTGATATAAGAAACACAGACGAATATTGGGATTCTGAGAAAAACACTTGGATTGAAGAAGTAACAGAAACCAGATATTATTTACCAAAATCAGCTGAAGGTTTCATAAAAATTAACGGCAGCGAAATTGGGACAGTCGCTTTAAAAGCCGACTACAAAAACGAAAAAGAAGTTCCTGAAAAAATGGAGGTTGTTGCTA
The DNA here is from genome assembly GCF_029893105.1 of Parabacteroides sp. PF5-9. GTDB lineage: Bacteria > Bacteroidota > Bacteroidia > Bacteroidales > Tannerellaceae > JARXWG01. Next base: position 193,863 of record NZ_JARXWG010000002.1, read on the forward strand.
ATCTAGAAAAATATACATTCGAAACCATTTTCAACAAAGCAGCAGAAAATGAAGTAGCATCAGTTTTAAAGAAAGGAAATGATACGATGTTCTATGCTTATGCTGCTGCAACGATCAAAATAGACGAAGTTTTTGATAAGGTCATAGATGTCGTTAAAGTACCTGACCACCTTTTCGGAAAAGTAAAATCATACATAAAAATATTAGACGACCTTATCATTGTTGCAACCGGTGATGCTGCCAACATGATAAAAGAATTAAATGCTTTGGATGATGAGTTCGATGCTAAATGGGATGCACTTTATGAATACGAGCATTGGAAAATGAAGGATTATTATACTATACGCAATCAATATGACAAAGAATATTGTGAAAAAAGTATCGCTATCAGAAAAAAATATATGACAGTTACTTTGGCTTCCACTGATGATGCGACTAAAATAGCTACTCTTGAGGAAAAAGCAGAGGCTGATTATTCATGGAGTGCTGAGGTATATTGGGATGAGAATGAACAAGAATGGAAAGATATTTACGAATACAATCCAGAAACATCCGATTATGAAAAAATGCATGAAGCAGACCCAAATGCAAAATATGACTATTATGAAGCAATACCATATTTGAGATTTAATGATAACACTTTGGTATCAGCAGATAATTATTTCTCTACAGGATTTAATGTTTTTATCAAAAAATGGGAAGATTTTGTCGCTGCTTTTAATGAATAATTATTACTGTAAATTTTTCTAAGCATTTTTTGTCAATGAACACAAACAAGAAAATGCTTAGAAAAGTTTTACTGGCTGTTTTTCCTATCTTTTTTGCTTTAGCTTCCTTTGGGCAAAACAAAGTTGACATTATAGGTAAAGTAATTGATGATAACGACTCTTTTACTTTACCTCAGGTGACTATACAGTTAGTTGTAGACAACGATACTTTATTGAGTTATACCAACAATGAAGGTATTTTTAAATTTAGCCTCCCTCCTACTAAAAATGTAAAAATTGCAGCTAGCCATGTAGGATATAAAACGTATTACACCACTATTGATGCAGATGCCAACGTCGACTTGGAGATCATTTTGCTTACCGATAGCGAAATGTTGGGTGAAATAGTCGTAACAGGTAAAACAAGGGCTATTGTGAGTACATCGGCAATGGGTCAAATACATATAAATACCGAAAAATTAACTCAGGTGCCATCGGTATTGGGCGTACCCGATGTTATAAGAGTGTTGCAATTAACGCCGGGAGTTCAAAATTCAGGCGAAGCAAACGGGTATCTATATGTGCGCGGAGCTGATCCAGGCCATAATTTAATGATGTATGATGATGCTCCGGTTTATGGCATGTCACACCTATTGGGTATATTCCCGTTTTATAACACCGACCATATCAATAATATTCATTTTGATAAAACAGGCACCGATATTAAATACGGCAACCGCTTGGGTGCTGCTTTACAATCTCATTCTCCTAATTTAATACCTGAGCGTTTTTCGGTGAAAGGGAATCTCGGGTTGGTGGCTTCGCAATTAACACTTCAGGCTCCTATAAACGACAAATTAGGATTTTATATCTCAGGGCGTAAAACTTATATCGATGAAATAATAACCCCACTCATTAATTCGGCTGCTGAAAATGAGGAAAATGCAATAGATGACCTCAGTTATACTTTTGGCGATATTAATTTTACGTTCCTTGCCAAGCCTTCAGTGAATCATCAGTTAAGTACAAACGTTTTTATCAGCGGAGATAAATTCGGTATCAAAGAACGTAAAATGATGCTTGACGGGAAATTGAAGTGGAGTAATAATACCGCATCAATAAATTGGCTATGGAGTATTAAGGATGATATATCTTTCAAACAATCGGTTTATTATTCGCAGTATAATAATAAGCTTGGTGTTCGCCAGGCATCAATAGACCTTGATGTACAATCAAAAGTCATTGATTGGGGAGCAAATAGCACATTGCAGTTTAAGCTGTTTAAAACCGCTTTTGAAGCAGGTTTGCAGTTGTCGGCCTATCATGTACGCCCTCAGGAAATAGTAAATAGCCAGTTGGAAATTGATAATATAAAAAACACAAACAATAAAACAGAGGCATGGCAAACAGCTGTTTATTTACAGGCTAAGCCGAAAATAAACCATTCGTTATATCTCGATTTAGGCTTACGAATGAACAGGTATGCGAGTATGGGCAGTAATAAAAAAACTTTTTTAAATGTTGAGCCAAGAATAAGTTTACAATATTCACCAAATGCTATATTCAACGGATATATTGCTTACTCGCGTAAAAATCAGTATCTAAACCTTATAACGACATCGAGCGTTGGCTTTCCTACCGATTTCTGGCTTATATCGAATGTTGATGTTCCGTCTCAATCGGCTGATAATTTTTCGGTTGGTTCTATTTATAAACCTGTTTTGAATGTTGAGTTTAGCCTGGGGTTATTTTATAATAAACTGAACAAGTTAATTGAGTATCCGTTCAGTATCTTACAATTTAATGAGATAACGAATTTCGGTGATGATATATATGTAGGAAAGGGTAAAGCGTATGGCGTTGAATTGATGCTTCGTAAAACAGGACGTTTATCCGGTTGGATCAGTTATACCTTGAGTAAATCGGACAGGCAGTTTGATGATATTTACCCAGATGAAACTTTCCCTGCAAAATTCGACCGCAGACATAACCTTTCTGTTGTAGCCAATTACCAGTTGTCAAAAAAATGGAGCATCGGTTTGACTCAAGTATATGCATCTGGTAGTAGGTTTACTGTGCCTACTTCGTGGTATTTTATAAATAATAACCCTATAAAGGAGTACGACAAACTTAATAATGCCAAAATGCCCGATTATATCCGTACCGATTTATCCGTCGATTTTTTTCTTAAAAAAACGGATAAGCAAGAAAGTGCCTTGAACCTGTCCATATATAATATGTTTGCAGTAAACAATCCGATTTATGTCATTTTGGATATTACGCCAAACAACAACGAAACAGAAGTCGTTGTGTACTCGCGATATAAAAGTCTATATTCGATACTACCATCTGTCGGGTGGCGATTTAAATTTTGAATGATATGAAGACATGCAATGTTTTATTTATAATTATCATATCGGTTTTTATACTGTCGTGCCAGCATCGTAAAGCATATGATGATATCCCTTTTGAAAGTAAATTGGTCGTAGAGGGGTGGATTGAAGATGGGGATGTTGCACGGGTTATATTAACACAAAGTATCCCTATAAAAGAAACGGTTGATTCTACCAACTTTTTTAATTATGTAATACGTTCGGCAATGGTGATTGTATCCGATGGAGAGAGAAATGATACACTGCGACTAAAAACGGATTCGCACTATTTACCGCCGTTTGTATATGTAGGTGAGAAAATAATAGGGAAACAAGACGGAACATATACGCTTACAATAAAATACTCAGGAAAGGAACTCACTGCCGAAACAAAAATTCCGGCTTCTGTTCCTATTGATAAAGTGAATTATACACATAAAAATCCTTCGGATACAATCGGAAATTTATCGGTAGAATTCACCGACCCTGTTGATCAACAGAATTATTATCAACTGGCAACTTTATTGATCGGTTATGATGAGATTTTTATTCCTGCATTGTACGGAAACATCAGTGACAGGAATTTCACATCACCTCATATAAATTTCCAGATCACCCGAGGTATTACGATATTCCCGCATACCAACTTTGAATCGCATTTTACCGATGGTGACCATATTTGGGTCAAATTACGAACAATGACAAAAGAAAGTTTCGATTTTTGGAATTTGTGGCAAAACGAAATTGTAAACGCACAAAACCCTATATTTCCGGCCAACAGCAACTTAAAGAGTAATATTAAAGGTGATGGGATAGGCATTTGGGGCGGGTATGGACAAAGTAAAATACAAATCGTAGCCAAATAATCAAGTACATAGAGGAGTAAAGTAGGCAAGTACACAGGCATAGCAGAAAGAATACAATAAAATTGTGGATTAAAATTTTGCATTTTATATACCTTTGCCGGATAATTTTAGTTTTATGAAGCAAAAAGATGAAATTATTCTGATAAACATTAACGGAATAGACCGTCCTGGTGTGACGGCTGCTTTAACCGAGATCTTAGCAAAGAAAAATGCGGTTATCCTCGATATCGGTCAAGCTGATATCCATAATCACCTCTCATTGGGGATCATGTTCCAAAGTACAGAAGGTAATTCGGGAGATATTCTGAAAGAATTACTTTTTAAGAGTTATGAATTGGATGTCAATATCCGTTTTAACCCTATTTCAGAAAAAGAATACAATGAATGGGTCGGAATGCAAGGTAAAAACCGGTATATCATCACCATTCTCGGACGTAAGCTGACGGCTAAACAAATTGCAGGAGTTTCCGGAATTGTAGCCGAACAAGGGATGAATATTGATGATATCAAACGACTGACTGGTCGTATTCCCCTGGATGAGAGTGAACGTACTCCCAAAGCAAGTGTTGAATTCTCCGTTCGGGGTACACCTAAAAATAAGGAGCAGATGCAAGCTGATTTCATGCGTTTGTCGTCCGAACAGGAGATGGATATCTCTTTCCAGGAAGAAAGTATGTTCCGCCGGGCACGCCGACTGATCTGTTTTGATATGGACTCTACACTGATTAAAACAGAAGTCATCGATGAACTGGCCATGCGAAATGGTGTTGGAGAGGAGGTCAAAGCAATCACCGAAGCGGCCATGCGCGGGGAGATTGATTTTTCCGAAAGTTTCCGTAAACGTTGTGCGTTATTAAAAGGGCTGGATGAATCAGTATTGCAGGAAGTTGCGGAAAACCTGCCTATCACCGAAGGGGTCGACCGACTGATGAAAGTATTGAAAAAGGTTGGTTTTAAAATAGCAATATTATCGGGTGGCTTTACCTATTTCGGACACTTCCTCAAACAAAAATACAATATCGATTATGTTTATGCCAATGAACTCGAAATTGTAGATGGCAAATTGACAGGAAACTATGTCGGAGATATTGTCGACGGCAAACGTAAAGCAGAGTTACTCCGATTAATCGCACAAGTTGAGAATGTCGATATCCGTCAAACGATTGCTGTCGGCGATGGAGCAAACGACCTACCTATGATCAGTATCGCTGGCTTAGGCATCGCATTTCACGCCAAACCCAAAGTAAAAGAAAATGCCAAACAGTCAATCTCGACCATAGGGCTGGACGGGATACTCTATTTTCTGGGTTATAAGGATTCGTTTTTGGAGAAAGAGTTCAATATATAAATGATTAATTATAAGATTTAAGCGTGAACAGAGTGAACTCACACGACTTGAACTATAAATTCGTATAAACAAACTAATAATAAAAGAGATGGTAAAACACGTAGTCATGTTTAAATTGATTCCATTTGAGCGGGCAGAAGAAAAATTGGCTAAAATGGAAGAGATAAAAGTCAAACTTGAAGGTTTAATGGGCAGAATAGAGGTTTTAAAGGCGATCCGGGTAGACTTCAACATCAATCCCGAAGAGACATGGGATCTTATCCTGACAACAGAACTGCCGACACTGGCCGACGTTAAAACCTATGCCATACATCCTGAACATGCAGCGATATCCAAGGAGGTTATCGCTCCGGTAAAAGCCGACAGAGCATGTGTGGATTATGAGTTTTAAATTATAGAACATACGGGTATGAAAGATTTCGTCATTGAAGACCGGGTTCAAAAAGCTATCGATTATTTTGAATCCGGATATAACTGTGCACAATCGGTTTTTCTGGCTTATCACGACCTGTTTGACCTCGATATGGAGACTGCTAAAAAGATGACCGTCTCTTTTGGTGGAGGGATAGGCCGTTTACGTGAAACATGTGGAACGACCAGTGGTATGGCGATGTTGGCAGGGTTCAGATATCCGGTTATTGACACAACAGATAAAAATGCCCGAACGCTTAATTACGCCATTGTTCAAAAAATGGTCGGACTTTTCAAAGAAAAATATGGAACGATCAACTGCAAGAGTTTGCTTCAATCATTGAAAACCGATACGAACCCTGAGCCTTCTCCCCGCACGCCCGAATATTACACCCGCCGTCCTTGTGGCAAATTTATAGTCGATGCAACAGAGATCGCCGGTCGTATGTTGAAAGGAGAATTCGAAGCGGAGATCAGGCAAGCAATTTAATATTCGCAATATAACCCAATTGCCGAATTTCCGTAAATAATGCCGTATAAGACGAAAGCGAATTGACATTCACCTTATAAGTAGCTATCGATGTATTATTCTCATAGTTATGTTCATACGAAAAGCTGACAATAAAGACATTCTTTTCTTCCAATATCTTCCGGATACCTTTTAAATCCGGAGTCGATGTCGAAAAACCGATCGTCAGTATTTTATTTACACCATCCAGATACATCCGCTTCTCCAGTTTTTCCAAAGAGATCAAGACAAAAAGAGCCGCAAAAGTGGTAATAATGGCCGCCATAAACATACCGGCACCGGCAGCCAATCCTATTACAGCGATTACCCATATACAAGCTGCCGTAGTTAATCCATGCACACTTCCGTGACTCTGAATAATCGCTCCTGCACCCAAAAAACCGATCCCGGTCAGTACTTGCGCTGCAATTCGTCCCGGATCACCATTCAGAAAATCGGGATAGGTCTGCGGAATCCAGATAGAGATCAACATCGCTGCTGCCGACCCCATACAGATCAGTGTAAAAGTTCGCATACCGGCGTCACGTCGACGTATCTGCCGCTCCACACCAATGATAGCACCCAATATGAAACTTATGGCCAACCTGACAGATGCAGTATACACATCGACTTGCGTGCTCTCTAAAATTTGTTTCAACTCTTCAATCATTTCCCTGATGATTAATTACTCACGGAATGCCCGAAACGCATCCTATGTTCGACAAATATAACCAATAATTTCATTTAATTGCATCGTCCGATTATTGGTATCCGAATCTTTCTGTTTATCTTTGATCCCGAAAAGGGGTGCCGTACTGTAAGGCTGAGATTATACCCTATGAACCTGATGCGGGTAATGCCGACGTAGGAAATAAGTAATAGCTTCCCTCCTATTTATGTATTACCATTAGACTTCAGTGAACAGTTAAAGACACATGAAGCAATTAATTGTTATTACAACACCCGATCTGTTTGCGGGAGAAGAGGAAATCGTCCGACACCTTTTCGATGAAGGATTAGAGATACTTCACCTTCGTAAACCCGAAGCAGGCAAAAACGAATTGATCAAATGGCTGGATCGAATTCCTGCGGATTATCATTCCCGTATTGTCCTTCATGAACATTTTGATCTGACAACTGAATATTCCCTAAAAGGGATCCATTTAAACCGTAGATATCCAACAGTACCAGATGATTATAACGGTTCGACATCTCGTTCTATTCATAGTTTTAATGAGATAACCGATTACGCCCCATACCAATATGTCTTTCTCAGTCCGATATTCTCCAGTATTTCAAAAAAGGGATATGAAAGTAAATTTTCCATATCCGAACTAAAAGAAGCATTTGAAAAAGGGATACTCCATGAAAAAGTAGTTGCACTGGGAGGAATAACAGTTTCTACTATTCCTTTCATCCATGATCTTCCGTTTGGCGGATATGGGGTATTAGGCAGTTTATGGGGGAATAAACCGACTGTGTTAGAAACAGATACTATTATTCAACAATTCCATCGATTACAAATATGTCTATAAATCCAGATCCGATATCCAGCCATCGACTGATGTTTATCACACATCCGACTCCGAGATATACCGAAACAGAAGAAGTTGATATGGTTTTGGAAGGTGGTTGTTCATGGATTCAGTTACGCATGAAAGAAGCGATAAGTCTGCAAACCGCAACAGCCGTTTCACTACGTTGTCAGACACACGCTCCGAAAGCCATTCTTTGCATCAATGATCATGTAGATATCGCATTGGCCTGTGGTGCATCGGCAGTGCATGTTGGGAAAAAGGATCTGTCACCGGATGAGATCAGGATGCATATTCAAAAAGCAAAGAGACCGGTTCCTTTCTGGATCGGGGCAACAGCCAATACCTTTGAAGATATACAGCTGGCAGTCCGAAAAGGGGCATCCTACATCGGACTGGGACCTTATCGTTTCACCGAGACCAAAAAACAACTCAGCCCGGTATTGGGACTAAATGGGTATCGCAAAATAATCAACCAATGCAGAGACGAAGGTATCGAAATACCTATCTTTGCAATCGGTGGAATCGAACTACCTGATGTAAAGTTATTAATGAACACCGGTATTACCGGCATAGCCGTCTCCGGTGCTATTCTTCGATCAACTGATCCGATAATAGAGACCCAACGGTTCTTAAATGAAATAATGATAAATTAATTGATATGGCAAATAAAAAAAATATGCGCATCTCCTACCCTTCTTCAGAAAAGATTTACATCTCGGGAGATATAAACAAAGTCCGTGTAGGAATGCGAAAGATTAAATTGACTGATACGGTAGTCGTAGACCCAAACGGGGAAAAAAATGTCCGGAAAAACAATCCGGTGATCGTTTATGATACCAGCGGCCCCTATTCCGATCCGAAAACACCGATTGATATTACTGCCGGTATTCCACGGATTCGTGAAGAGTGGTATGGAAAACGGAAAGATTTGATCCGGCTGGACGAATTAAGTTCAGCATACGGTCGTAAAAGAGCAGCCGACAAATCGTTGGATAATATACGATTTCCCAAACAACATCTGCCTTATAAGGCCAAAGAAGGTAAACACATTACCCAGATGTATTACGCCAAAAAGCGAATCATCACGCCCGAAATGGAGTATGTAGCGATCCGTGAAAATCAACAGATCGAAGCCTTAGGATTAAAATCCTACATCACCCCCGAATTTGTACGGAAAGAAATTGCAGCCGGTAGAGCAATTATTCCGGCCAATATCAATCACCCGGAAGCAGAACCGATGATCATCGGCCGGAAATTCCTGGTTAAAATCAATACCAATATCGGAAATTCGGCACTCTCCTCCAGTATTGATGAAGAAGTCGAAAAAGCAATCTGGAGTTGTAAGTGGGGAGGCGATACCTTAATGGATCTGTCGACAGGGCCGAATATCCATGAAACCCGTGAATGGATCATTCGTAATTGTCCCGTTCCTATGGGAACTGTTCCTATCTATCAGGCGTTGGAAAAAGTAGATGGCAATATCGCTGAGTTAAGCTGGGAGATCTACCGGGACACACTGATTGAACAAGCCGAACAGGGGGTTGATTATTTCACCATCCATGCCGGTCTATTAAGAAGTTATATCGAAATGACCTTAACACGCCTGACCGGTATCGTCTCACGTGGAGGTTCGATCATGGCAACCTGGATGCAGATTCATAACAAAGAGAATTTCCTTTATACCCATTTTGAAGAAATCTGCGAAATTCTGAAAACATATGATATTGCTGTATCAATCGGTGACGGACTCCGACCGGGGTCTATCTACGACGCAAACGACAGGGCCCAATTTGCCGAACTATATACCATGGGGCAGCTGACAAAAGTAGCCTGGGAACATTTTGTACAGGTGATTATCGAAGGACCGGGACATGTGCCGCTCAACAAAATCCATGAGAATATGAAAGAGCAACAATATGCCTGTCATGGCGCTCCTTTCTATACCTTAGGACCATTAACTACCGATATTGCTCCTGGATATGATCATATCACCTCGGCCATCGGTGCGGCTCAGATTGCTTGGCAAGGTACAGCGATGATCTGTTATGTGACTCCCAAAGAGCATTTGGGATTACCGGATAAAGAAGATGTGCGCAATGGAGTTATAGCCTATAAGATTGCAGCACATGCTGCCGATCTGGCTAAAGGACACCCCGGAGCACAGGTGCGCGACAATGCATTAAGCAAAGCCCGTGCCGACTTCCGCTGGAAAGATCAGTTTAATCTCTCTTTAGATCCGGAAAGGGCATTACAATATTACAAAGAAAGTGCCGTCACGGATGGCGAGTATTGTACGATGTGCGGTCCTAATTTCTGTGCCATGCGCCTAAGTAAAGAGGCTCAGGACAAATGCAGGGAAAATAAATAAGTAGATCATTCCCTTAAAGACTTTAAGGTTTTTTAAAGTCTTTAAGGATCTTTCAATAACCTATAGAAAACAAACAAAGGAACTAAGATAAATCAGGATTTACGCTTAACTGCTTAGAGTCGGTTTAATTTTTTGTGGAAAATTAAACTGATTCTAAAAAATAATTTTTAATTATTTTACCACATTCATATCCTTCATCATATAAAGTACTCAGTTTCTGAGTATCTTTTTCGGTACGTCCTACTTCAATGGGGCTCTCAGGCCTGATCACAATAATATGTCCATCAGCCTCTAACTGCTCTATATAATCGAGTACTCGATTATAATTACGGTAACGCAACCGCAGTTTGTCTCTCAATGCAGGATATTTACGGTAAATAAAACCTGGCAGATAAAAATCTTTTTCCGGCTTTCTATAGCCTTTATTACGGGTAAGAATAACAACATTTTTCGTATAGCCGTCATCAATAGATCGTTGGATCGGTATCGCATCACATACGCCTCCATCAACCATTGGGATTCCGTCGACATACGTAACGGGACACATAACAGGCAAAGAGCATGATGCTTTGCAAATATCAACTAATCGTTTCGGATCTTTTTTCTCTTCGAAATACTCCGCCTCGCCGGTCAGACAGTTACTGGTGACCATCACAAAACGATCCGCTGAGTTGAAATAAGTCTCATAATCAAGCGGATAATGTTTATCGGGATACTCATAAAACAGAAAATCCATATCAATATACCCTTTTCCCCGCAGAAAATGTTTGAGACCGATATAATTGCGTTTTTCCAATAAATCGATATTGCTGTATTTTGATCGTCCACGCTGACGCGAAGCATACGAAATGCCATTACTCACTCCGGCAGAAACGCCTATAACATAAGGGAACCAGATGTTATGATCCATAAAGTAGTCGAGTACGCCCACCGTAAAAATGGCACGCATCCCACCACCTTCTAATACCAATCCTGTTTGATTATCTATTTTCATACGCATTAAAAAAGAAGAAAGCCATTGCCCGATTCACACCGGACAATGGCCACAAAAATATAATAAATCAGCGATATATAATGGTCTCTTTATCGAATTACATCGTTATTTCATTCACTAACGGACGTCCTTCAAAAAAATCTTTCAGATTTTGTAATGTCGTCTGAGCGATGTTATGCATCGCTTCTTTCGTAAAAAAAGCCTGATGGGATGTGACAATGACATTGTTGAAAGAAAGCAACCTGGCCAAGACATCATCATCTATAAAATGGTCGGATATATCTTCATAAAAATAGTCTCCTTCTTCTTCATACACATCCAGACCGGCGGCCGATATTTTTTTGACCTTTAATCCTTCAATCAATGCATTCGTCTGTATCAACTGACCGCGCCCGGTATTGATAATCATTACTCCATCCTTCATCTTCGATATAGAATCTTCATTAATCATATAACGTGTTTCATCCGTCAACGGACAATGAAGTGATATGATATCAGACTTCCGATACAGTTCTTCCAATGAAGTATATGTATAACCTTCCTCCTTTGCAAATTGTTCATCGGGAAAGAGATCATATGCTAAAATAGTCATTCCTAATCCCCGTAGTATATGAATCAATATCTTCGCAATCTTTCCGGTACCAATGATACCTACTGTTTTGCCTGACATATCAAATCCCATTAAACCGTTTAATGAAAAATTGCCATCACGTGTACGCCAGTAAGCCCGATGAATCTTACGGTTTAACGACAACATTAAAGAAAGGGTATATTCCGCCACCGCATACGGCGAATAGGCCGGAACCCGAACGACCGGTAAACGATTCTTGGCAGCCTGTAAATCGACATTGTTGTAACCGGCACAACGAAGCGCCAGTATCTTCACATCATTACCGATCAATGCATCGATAACCGATGCATTGGCCGTATCATTCACAAAGATACAGACGCCATCCATACCGTGCGTCAGTACCACATTATGAATATTCAAATGACCCTTAAAATAACGGATGTCAAATTCAAAAGCCTCGTTTACCTGGTCAAATGAGGCTATATCGTAAGGTTTAGCCCCAAAAAAAGCAATTTTATAATCCATAGCCTTTTTTATTTATAACTATAAAAAGAGGTGTTTTGTTTAAAGTTGAAACACGTCTGACTTTCATTTTGTCAATTTGAGCATTTTGTCAATTTATCCCCTTTGAGATTGGTCTGTATGGAGGTTGTTACAGGTTTGTGTGGAAATAACGCCTGGATTTGGAGTTTATTTTCGCGTGAGAAGTTGAAAATCATCCTATAATGCCTATTTTACTGATCATAAAAAATCGTTGTTTTAGAGAAAAAACATGTTTTTTCGACCGTTTTTTCGACTGTTTTCAACCCTCTAAAAAAATGATCTGCATGATTCTTCAAAGGTATTTAGATGCTTCCCCAAAGTCTTCTGCATCCTTTTAAAAATCTCTTGCATAAATCTGACGAAAGATGCAGAACAAATAAGTAAAAATAGTCCGTTTTTTGTCTAAAACTGTTAAATCGACCTTCTATTTGACTAAAAACAGGGATAGTAGGTGTTAGCCAAAAATGTATTATTATTAACTTATGTCGTAAATAATCGGTTCTTAATAACAAAATAATAGTAATCGGAACACATATAATCTGGCTTGCAAATTACAAACAGTTACCTCGCGAGGGGTAAAATAGGCATAACTTATTGCGCCTGTTTCCGCTCGCCGGATAAAATCTTCTGCTCAATATCCCGAACATTCAGTTTTACCGGAGCAGTGATAAATTCAGGGATATTGTATGAATAGAATAAAGGATCATAATTTTCGACAGAGGCTTGTGGCAATAGAAACGGTTTAGTCGCAACACCGTCTTCGCCCAATGAGGCCAGATAAAGCCTTGTATATAATCCGTCACCACGTCGACTGCTGAAAACAAACCAACGGCTGTTACTGCTCCAGCTATGGTAGCTTTCCGTATGATCACTATTAACTTCGGTTAACGGACGTGTTTCACCCGTATTCAGATCAAGTAACCATAAATCAGCTTCTTTATGCCAGATTGAAAAAGTACCATAATCCGACAACGTATACATCAGGTATTTTCCATCATAGGAAGGACGAGGGAAAGAGACGCTTTTTTGCATCGCCGCAGCATAGACTAAAGTGTCTATCTTATTCCCGAAACGCCCGTTCTCCGGATCAAAACCGATACGGCAAAGATTATAACGGTTCATTTTATAATCTTGCGGCATTGGTCGCTGATCGGCTACACAAAAATAGAGCCAGTTGCCATCAGGAGAGAAAGCGGGGAAAGTTTCAAAATCATTTGTCTTTAATAGTGGTGTAGTCAACACCCGGTTATTTACGATATCATACACTGTCAAATCGGACGAATGATCAAAAACTTCGATCCGTTCATCTGCAACAGCATGAAAAACCTGGCGGGTATCGTTTACCGAATAAGCGATATAGTTTCCCGACAGATGCCAGTAAGGATAAACACCCCTACCCTCGGATTCGGTCGTTTTCAAGTCGATGATTGTTGTTTCTCCTTGTGTCTGTAAAATCGTCCCTCCTTGTTCTCCACGCATATGCAGACTCATATCTCCGGAATCTGTTTGTCTGAACGAGTGGCAATTCACACAACTACCCGGCACAAGCGTGTTTTCGATCAACGTTGTTTGGGTAAAATCGTTCAATGTTCGTTGATAAATTCCCATATGACTATACAGTTCATAACCTGGAGCCACTAAACGATAAACCAGGCCATAATCGATCGGATATTCGCTGATATAGATCGGAAAAGATTTATAGGCAATCCATTGGCCTTGCTGTTTGACCGTTACAGTCACATGAATCTCTTCCCCTTTATGTTGCTCCAGCAATTGTCGCCATTTTTTTATCGGGAGCGTAATGGATCCTTTACTTTGGACTTCGATCGGATTACCCTGACGACCGGTAATGACCACATGTATCTTTTCTACCGGTTGATCCATGGTGAAATGAAGTGGTGCGATTTCGACCGGCACAGTAACACCTGTATAATCCGGGACAATCGGAGGATATGCATCAACCGTTTGATTTATACGCATATTCTCCTGGCAAGAGAATAAAAGAAAGAGTACCGCCCAACTAACCATTCCCAAAATAAGTTGATTCCTATTTATCCTTTTCATCGTGTTATTTTCTGTAATAAAGATAATACCAGTATGTATCCCCAAACTGACTGTTTATCAATGGTTCTGCATATTGCACACTTCGCTGCATATTCCGAAAAGATTCGAAGCGTTGCATCATTGTCCGATCAATCTGTGGAGGAAGTGTTGCTTGCGTCTGCTGACCGGAAGCTTGCCAGACACAGGTCATAGCTTCCTGATAACCTCTCGGGGTGACAGGATAGGCCATCACTTGCTCTCCCATCCAATAATAATCCATAAAACGTTGTAAGTCTTTTACCAACAAGGTGTAGGCTAATAGATACTCATAAGCCATACGATTTTCGTGGTTGTGTTCATATAACATACCTAATATCATATCCTTCTCTCCTTCGCTGAAGAAAAAATCCTCCTGTGGACGAATACGCCTGAGTCTGCCATATTCCGGATGCGTATCGATGATACGTTCATCCGTTAACAGACGCAATGTTTCATCAGCCCAAGTACGATAAATGATCGTATGTTGCAGGGTGTGCAGGTATTTTGCTGCCACCTCATACGCTCCATTTATCAGGTTGGTTTCGGCCAGTCGCTTGATCACCCTGACACTCTTCTGGTAATCCGGAATAGCCTCCATCGCTTCAAAAGCAAATCGTTGTGCCGTATTAATCAATCCAAGGTGATAATAGATCTCTCCGGTCATCATATCGGCTATATATTCTTTGTTGAAAGATGGTAAAAGACCTTCTATACCATTCTGATAATAGGTGAACATATATTCCGGCAAATATCCTTTTTTACTTAATGCCAGATTAAGGGTAGCTACTGTTAACGGACCATCAGGAGATTTTTTATCCGCCAGACGAATAATCTGATCCCATTTTTGTGTACGCGAATAGAAATCATAGGCCATTATTTCTTCTTTATTCCAATCGGCGACTTGGGTTAAACCATACCCCCCCAGGAGAATGCATAAAAGAGACTGTCCGCCAAGGTGTACAAAACCAACTTTCCCGGAGTTTTTATCCGGTAACCAACGGTATAAGAGCGGTATAATCACAGCAAGAAGAAAAACAGATAGTGGTAATAACGGATATTGCATCACATACCGGTAATAATCACCTGCCAGCCAAAAACGGATCAAGGGATATTGAGGTACAATCATCTTGGCGATAAAAGGAGATACCAGATATATAAATAAAGCGACCAGTGTTGTTGCCCACAAACGCGAACGTTTCATCTGTTTTTTGCCAACCCATTCATACCACAAACAGAACAACACGACGGTAATAACCGCCCAGCCAACGAACCAATAAAGTAGCGGAATCATGATCAAAAGAGAAACCATCCGAACACTATCGCTCTTCAGACGTATATAGCCTACAAGAACTGCCATCGATAAGATCAAGGCGACCAGTCCTGAAAATAAATAGTTCTCATCCAATAACAAAATAATATAACCCAATGATGGCAGACAACTTAAAAGCGCATATATAGGCTTCCGGGCTATAAAATAAGAAATAGCTAAAATGATTCTCTGCAATAAGACCAATAAACCGGCTATTAATGCTCCTCCCAGAATAGAATCATAAAAGAATTGAGTCACAAAACGTCCGATATAGATGGCCAGCCCACCGGGTCGAACGATTAACGTTTCAAAATAGTCGGGCGTCGTAAGAAATAATTGCATCTGCTCCTGATAATGTAAATGGTGGCGATAACATATCCCGAAAAAAAACCAGGTCGCCAGCCCCAATATTAGAGAGATGCCCCAGTCAATTAAACGCCATGTTGTATGTTTGCTCATATGTGTACCTGAATAAATTATTCGGAAATAAGTGTCAATGTTTCAGCTTCGATGGTATGATAAATCTTTTCAATAGCCATCGCATCAAAGGGTAATTTGCCGGAAGATAATTCCGGGATATTGAACGACTTTAAGGTATAATCATACCAGGCCGGATCTTTTTGAGGCAATAAAAACGGTTTATGCGCTTTCCCATTACTATCCATATAGCTGAAATAGGGTTTTCCATACAAACCGTCATCGCGTTTGCTGGCAAAAACAAACCAACGACTGTTCGACGACCAGCTGTGATAAGTATCCGAACATTCGGCATTGACTTCCTCCAACAGATCGACTTCTCCCGTTCTCAAATCCAGTAGTTGCAGATCGGTCTCACGATGCCAGATTGGAAACGTTCCGTAATCAGCAACCGTATACAATAGATATTTCCCATCCGGAGACACTTTAGGATGACAAACCGACTGTCCTGTCTCATCAGCCGAAAAAAGCGTATCTACCCGATTACCGAATGTCTGAGTATCCGGATTGAAATCTATCCGAAGTAAACTATACTTCAACTGCCGTATACTATCAGGTAGTTCAACAGAGGGCGCTTCACAATAATAAATCGAACGACCATCGGCCGAAAATACCGGAAAAGTCCGGTATTTTCGAATGGACAATTGCTTTATCTCTGGCACTTTGATTATTTTATTATGATCAAAGTCTAATAGATAAAGTTCCGATTCGGTGTCATACACCTCAAGCCGTTCACTTCGATAAATATGAAATGCCGGAATGATAATATTGGTAGAGAATATGCCCCATCTGCCTGTCGGATGAAAACTACCATATACCACAGAAGAAACCATATCTCCATCTTTTGTATTCAATTTACGTAGTTCGCCGTTCCTGTTCAATATCGTTCCACCTTTTTCCCCTCTTAAATGAAAAAAGGATAAATTCGGATCCTGGTTTCCGTAGGTATGACAATTCATACAAGATCCTTCTGTAAGCGCATTGTCGGCAATCACCCGTTCTTTAAAACTTTCTATATGTCGCTCTCTCAATTGTATACCATTCCAGACTTCATAGCCGGGTTCGATTAAGCGATAACTCAGGTACGGATCGATTTTATCTGCAACGACAAACCATCGAAATGTTTTATAAGCCAGCCATTTACCTTTTATCTTAGCCTTGACTTCTACGGATATGGTTTTCCCTTTTTCCGCTTGCAAGAAGTTCCGCCATTTTCTCTCAGCAAAACTGACCTTCTCACCGGTACGGATCAGTATATTTGAATGTTCACCTTTAAGAACAACCTCTGTTGCTTCCGGATTATTGCGCATCAGAAAATTAAGCGGAGCGATATTGTAAGGGATCGTTATGTCTGTATAATCCGGATAAACCGGAGGATACTCATCGATGTACGTCACATTTTCAGGCCGATTACATCCGATAAATAACAGACAGTATATCAACACAATATTTATATATCTTACTCTACTATTCATTTTTCATCTGTGCAAAATGATAATAAAAACAATACGTCTTTCCATACTTTTCCCGTAAAGGTTCCATTTGTGCGCCGTATTGTTCGTATGCTCGCGTGTATGCCATAAAATCAGTGACAAAGTTAGCCGGAATTTTATACGATTCCAGCTCTTCCTGAGAGGCTTTTGATACAGCCAGATGGATCAATAACGCTTCGCCATATAAAGCCGGCATCCGCAATTGTTGCCCCTTACAATACTGATCAAAAATATCGACAAACGAACGGATATCCTTATTTACCAAACAATAACACAACAGATAATCTAAAGCCTCTTTATTTTCCGAATTACTCTCTATCAACAACTTAAGAGAAGTCATGTCATCTCCTGCCAATCTTAACGTATCATGCACAGCGATCTGTTTACGTTTATCTTGCAACCAGGTATTTGTCGAATCGGTCAACATCTCCTTACGTCGTATTGCCCAGTCACGATGAAAGAGTGTCTGATCCAACATACGCAAATATTTCAAAGTAGCAGTGCTGTCGCCATTCACCAGATTAACCTCAGCCAGACGTTTGACCATTCTCGAACTCCTGTGGTTTGGTGAAAATATTTGTCCCAACATGGCAGCATGTTGCGCCATATTCATATCCCCAATATGAAAAAACACATCACTTCCCGAAAAAATCCATATCCAGGGAGTCGCAGTATGAAGTGGCAAAAACAGTGCCTGGGAAGCCGGTTGGTAAAAATTCAATAATTCATCCGGAAGTCTGCCGGATTTCGATAAGGCGATATTGGTATAATAAGATGCCAAGGTATTGGAAAGTTCATTTTCGGTGGCCAGCTGATAGACTTTATCCCAACGATTAAAATAGCCTTCGACAGACAAAGAGAGTATCTTTTCCTGTCTGAAATCAGCCTTCTGCCATAATCCGGCTCCTAATAAAAGAAACAGACCTATTATCAGCGGCCATAACGCTTTTCTGCGAAAGGTATGTGTATGCGTAAATTTAAAAAACACAGTCCAACTGATGAACAGAAGAGCAAGTCCGCTATAATAAACAGTCCGGGACATCCCCGGCAAGAGATAAGCCTGTCGAACCGTTATCACGTAATACGAACGAACGATATAGGGATAAACTGCAAACAATACAATCAGTAGTATATCGGCAAAAACAATTCCCTTTTGTTTGCTAAGATCATTTAATAACAGGTAGACAGGCAGAAAGAGCATATATCCACCGATCAGTGCATAAAATAATGGAATGGTACATACGATTAAAACATAACTCCACCATTTGCCCACAACATTTCCCAACAACAAACAGGTGGCTAAAACAAATATAAATCCAACACTCGATGTCAAAGAATATCCGAGTGTCGTATGCAATACCCACTCTATGACTATCGGGAAAAGCGCAAATAAAGAGGTGTGCGAATAGAGACCTAACGATCTCAACCAGCGAACAATCAGTCGCCATTCAAGTAACAAAATCAATGAAATAAGTACTGCACCACCTCCACGCAGATAAAAGAACTGTGTCAGAAAATCACCAAGATAAGCGGCCAACCAGCCTGGTTTTTTCAAATAAGAAAGAAAATAGTCGGTCGTAAACAGAAATAATTGTATCTCTTCCTTAAAGAATAAATGGTATTTAAAAAAGAACTGAAAGAACGAAAAACAGCTTACTGCCAATATTATAGCAATAAAAAGATCTTGATTATATCTATCTGGCTGCTCTCTTTTCATCGACGAATATCCAAGGCTTCCTTTTGTTGGTCTGTCAAACTCCCTTCTATCATCCCATAGATAAATGAACCCAGTTCGTTATTCCGGTTATCCTTGACAAACTCATAATTATAAGTGATGTATTCTTCAGCTAATTTCTCCATCCGCCTCTGGAGTTCTACTTGAGAGGAGTCGTCGGCTGTTTTCAACATCTTCCTTAATAAATTCTCTGTATCATCCATCTGTTCTTTTCGTTCTTTCCATTGTTGAAGCCGACCGTTTAGCGGTGTGCCGGAAGCAAAACTCTCCTCATTCAAGACAACATTTAATTTCCCGGGTTCTATGACCACCAATAACTCCTGAAGTCTTAAACGCAGAACAGGACGTGTCCGTAAAATAGCGATCTCTTCTTTGACAATACTCTTCTCAAAATGAAATTGCCCATCTGTTATACGCACTGAATCTATTGTTTCATTGGTCGCTCCACTGAATGGAACCAGATAAATCCATTCTCCGTCATACTCATTCCCTGGAACATAGCCATTTATCAACAGTTTCTGTTCTTCTTTACAGGAAATTAAAACAAAAACAACAATAAGTGAATACAGATATTTATACATCAGTCGGTTTGTTTCTTGTAACTACAAAGATATGAAAAAGAAAGCGGAACAAAAGGTGCTCCGCTTTCTACTTACAGAATTATAATTAACTTTTATTCAACTTTAAACATCCAGAACCAAGCTTCACTTCCCGAACCTGCACCTGCTGCGGCATAAGATACGACCATATGCGTATCTGTCAGCTTCAGAATATCATACTCATAAACCGGAATCTTGCCTTCATTGGTCGATATACCATGTAAAACTGTAACATTCTTAGTATACAATTTACCTTCAGCCCAGACATCTCCACTATCTCCTTTCGTTTTCTTGCTCATATCAAAAGAGAATGTACCCGGAATAGTCGTTCCATTCGACAATACTTTTGTTAATGTTGAACCTGCTGTCGAGAAGATCATTTTCGCACCAGCTCCTTCTGTTGCCGTCTCTTCACTGATGTCATTGATCGATCTTCCCCACCAACCGGCAGAGGTATTATTCAAATAAGAACCATTCCCCCAGATCTTCTCCTCATCAGCGTCCCAAGTCCAAGTTTTAGAACCGTCACCACAGAACAATCCCCATTCTTTAGGAACCTCAAAAGAGAGTTCATCCACATTCACTGTTAATTCTTTAGTGATTTTAGAACCATCAGCATTCAAACCGGTAAAGGAAATTTTATTTTCACCTGTCAACACTAAAAGAACTTCGTCATACGCTTTATTGGTTGTACCCAATCCATAATCCCATAAAGAAAGTACAGGACTGTTGTTTTCCAATATGATCTTGTTGGAATTCTTACCATCCACAACTACCGGAGTAGCCGAAATATTGAGTTGATCTGCTGTTATTGCACCGCCCATCGACTGACGATCTTCAATCGGGTCACAAGCTACTAATGCTGCAACAAACAACAACGAACATATAATTGATTTATTCATACATTTTTCGTTTATCTATTATACAATACGATCTTTATTACCATCCGGAGAAAAGGGCATTAGGAGCTGACGATCCCCAACCCGGATTCTGTGTCAATACACCACCCGACAAAGTGATCTGCGATTCAGGTATCGGGAAGAAGCCTTTTGTTTCTTCATAACGCGCGCTATAACCGTTGCCAAACGATTTCATCTGCGTATCCGCTCCCAGATTCTTGATACTTACATTCAGCTGTTTATCCAACAAAGCCGGAGCATCTCCCCAACGACGGATATCCGCCCAACGACGACCTTCGAAAGCCAATTCGAAACGACGTTCTTTCTTCAACACATCTAAGGTATAACCTGTGATCGGATCCAGACCGGCACGCTGACGTACACGGTTAATACCCATCACATCCTGTTTCAACTCCGAGTGCATCAACAATACATCGGCGAAACGAATCAGCGCCAGGTCGGTCGGATTCCCCAAAGCGATATCATTATCCGCATTCCATTCCAGATGACCAAATGTATCATAACGTGTACCCTCTTCGTCATATGCCTGGTAGTTCATGTATTTTTTAGCCCAGAAACCGGTTTCTTCCACCTGTGCATCTTGGCCCCATTGATAACCGGTCACTTCATTTTCCATATCGGCGATAGAAGCTTCACGACGCATATCTGTCGGTTCGGCTGTTTTCCACTCGTTCCAGATAGTGGTGTTTACAGGACCTGCACCCCAACCACGTCCGAACGGGAATGTTCCTTCCGCACCGTTATTCGCACGTAAGCTGAAAAACAACGAGTATTTGTTGGAATAAGCATGCTGAGTCGCCCATTTAGCCATGGAAGAATGCTTGATAGAAAACATTTTTTCTTTGTTCGCTTGTCCATCTCCAGCCCAACGAACGTTTTCTACGTAAGGATAATCAGGAGCAGTCCAGTTATTCGAATAAGACCATAAAGCACGAAAGTCAGACAACAGATCATGTCCACTGTTATTGATACAATCTTCCAACCAGGCGATTACCTGATCTTTAGTGATGCTTCCGCTCAAATTACCCTCTGTATCACGAATAGGCATAGATTCTTTACCATAAAAGCCGGTATAGAACAAGAATGCACGCGCCATCATTGCCTGAGCATCCCATTTAGTGGCATGACCCGACTCCACAGAAGTATAGGATTTTGAAGGCATCAATTCGATAGCCGTCTTCAAATCGTAAGCGATCTGTCCATAGATCTCATCCGCTTCCGCTTTAGGCAGGTTCTGCGTTTCGGTAGTCAATACCAAAGGCACGTTACCGAACAACTCAGCCATGTCGTTATAGAAAAGAGCACGCAGGAAATAGACTTCACCTTTCATCTGGTTCTTTTGTTCTTCCGATGTAAAGCCGACACAGTTATCGATAGTTTCAACAGCCATATTGGCACGGAAGATCCCTTTATAGCGTTCTGTCCAGAAAGAGGTAAGCATATTGACTTCATTCGTCATCAATTTATCGGCAGCTTGCATCTTTTTATCATTTTCTCCACCGCCACCGAAACGATCGTCGGAAGCCAATTCGCCAACGACATAGCTTGTCTGGTCAGCACTCGCACTTGCCGAGATCTGTGTCACGTAAATACCTGCAATCATTTGTTGAGCATCTTCTAATGTCTCAGGAAAATTGCTGGTATTCTTTTTAGTATAATTCTCCGTATCCAAAAAGTCTTCACAACTTGTAAAGACAAGAAGACCCGATACAGCATATAATAATAACTTCTTCATATTTGTATCTAATTAAAATTTAAGATTTACACCAACCAAATAAGTTCTTGCGCTTGGATAGAATCCAAGGTCGATACCTCTTGCCCAACGGCCATGATTAGCACTTGTCGCACTATCGGTATCACCACCATAACCCACTTCAGGATCCATACCGCTATAACCGGTAATTGTAAACAAGTTCTGTGCAGAGACGTATAAACGAGCTTGTCCTAATACCATTTTGGGGAATAACTTCTTGAAGTCGTAGCCCAATGTGATATTCTGAAGTCTGAAGAAGTCTGCATCTTCAATCCATATATCCGAAACATTCTGATAGTTGGAATGGCTACCACTGGTCAGACGCGGCATCTTGTTGGAAGTACCTTCACCATGCCAACGGTCGAACACGTCTGTAGTATAGTTTTGAAGCGGACTATCGGCAAACGAACGATATGATTTCGCAATCTGATGTCCGAATACGCCACGGCCTGTCACAGACAAATCAAATCCTTTATAACCGAAGTTCAGGCTTAAACCGACTGTAAGATCTGGGTTGGGGTTACCAATCATGGTCTTATCATCTTCATCAATCACGTTATCTCCGTTGATGTCTGCAAAGATCAAGTCACCCGGTTGCGCATTGGCTAAAGTCCCTTTATTACCTGCGGCACGACGTTCGTCGATCTGCGCCTGGTTTTGGTATACACCTTCCGTTTTATATCCGTAGAAATAACCGATCGGATAACCTACCTGAGCACGATACATCTCCGAAGTACCCTGGCTCAACACATTAGGTTCACCTTGGATAATTTTTTCCGAATTGGCAATACGGGTCACTTCATTCTTTGTATAATCAAAGTTCAGGTTCACCCCATAAGTAAATTCGCCAATATAATCATTCCAGTTCAAACCAAGTTCGACCCCTTTATTTTCGATATCACCACCATTAATATAAGGAGCGCCTGTTCCGTAAGAAGCCAGAGTAGGAGCTTTTACCAACCAGTCTTTTGTCGTTTTCTTATACCAGTCGAAAGCAACACCTAAGCGAGAGTCCAAGAAGCGTGCATCGAAACCGATGTTCAACTGCTCGGAAGTTTCCCAAGTCACATCCTTATTCGGCAGGATATCGGCATATCCACCCGTTGTCTGAGATGTTTTGTTCTCACCGAAATAATACGCATTAGATTCGTCAAATGCCACTGTCGCTAAATATTGGAAATTGTCGATATTCGAGTTACCGTTCTGTCCCCAGCTACCACGCAGTTTAAAGAAGTCCATCCAGTTATGAACCGATTCCATAAAAGGTTCGTTCGTCATCACCCAACCGGCAGATACTGCAGGGAAATATCCCCAACGGTTACCACGTGCAAAGTTAGATGAACCGTCGGAACGTAGTGAGAAAGAAGCCATATAGGTCTCTTTGTAGTTGTAGTTGGCACGACCGAAGAAAGAAGCCAAAGCGCCTTCACCCCATGGACGACCGTAATTAATATTAAAATCGGTCATTTCCGTCGGTTTGGTGTTGCTCAACCATGCATAGTCGAAATTGCCTGTAAAGATCGGTTTTTTAGCATACCCTTCCAGTTCTTCACCCATCCCCCATTTCAGGATAGACTGTCCGATCATCACGTCAAACGCATGATCGTTATTGAGTTTAAAAGAATAAGCCAGGGTATTTTCCCAAGAGATATCATAACCTGAACCGGCATTCTGAGTCACTTCGTCTTCCGTCCGCTGAACGGTGGTCGACAATTTGTGAGCCTGTGCATACGATCTGTATGAAGAAGAACTCATATTGTAACCAAATACCGATTTGAACTTCAAATTAAGGATCGGTTGGATTTCAATATAAGCATTTGCTCTTAAGCTATAGCTTTTAGAGAGGTTCTGGCCGCGTGAAGAATACATCATATCCCCTATCGGGTTTGCCGTACCTCCATCATAAAGCCATCCTTCTCTTTCCTTGTCGTTCTGGTCGTAATAGTTACCATCAGAATCGTATACCGGCAACAACGGATTGGCCACAATCATATTATGTACGTCGTTCCAGTAAATATTACCTACAGCGATACCTTCTTTTTCCCGGTAGTTATAAAGCAGGTTTTGTCCGATAGTCACCACGTTAAAGCCGTTCGCTTTATGTAATATATGCTCCGAGTTTACACGAGCGGTATAACGATCCCATTGCGACTGAGCCGGTCCTCCCAAGATACCTTCTTGTCCGGTATACGAAAATCCCATAGAGAACTTAGATGTTTCGCTACCTCCGATAAGGTTGATCGCATGGTTTTGTGTCATGGCGTTCTCATTACGAATCTCTTCCATCCAATTGGTACCGTTCCATGTGCCGTTCTGAATACCTTCATAAATAGAAGCAGGTAACAAATTAGCCCAATCGTAACCGGCATTTCCTTCATTGAAACGTCTCTCGTCCATGATGGTCATATACTCTTTTGCGTTAAGTAAGGAAGGCATTTTGTAAACATTTTGTACTCCTACATAACCATCATAAGAAAGTGTCATTTTACCCGCTTTACCCTGTTTGGTCGTCACAAGGATTACACCATTGGCGGCACGCGCACCGTAAATCGCCGCCGAAGCAGCATCCTTCAACACGTCGATCGACTCGATATCAGAAGGGTTCAAATGGTTGATATCACCCCCCGACACACCGTCGATAACATAAAGAGGACTTGAATTACCGGCAGTACCCAGACCACGGATCGTCACTTTAAAGCCTTCACCCGGCTGTCCGGATGATTGCATAATGTTTACCCCCGGAGTTTGGCCTTGTAAAGCTGTAAAGGCACTTGTTGTACTCATCTTCTGAATATTATCACCACTCACCTGAACAGTAGCACCGGTAATCAGTTTCTTCTTCTGAACACCATAACCGACAACTACTACTTCGTCCAATGATTGAGAATCTTCCCGTAACATCACGCTATAAATGGTATTCCCACTTACAACATTCACGGCTTGCGATAAGAAACCGATGTACGAAAATTCTAACTGCGCACCTACCGGTACGGTTATCTCATACTTACCGTCAATATCGGTAATCGAACCATTGGTCGTTCCTTTCTGAACCACGTTTACCCCGATTAACGGATATCCGTCGGTTTCAGACGAAACCACACCACTCACCTTCACACTTGACTGCGCCATTACCGGCAGACAGTTTATGAGCAAGAAGGTTGCAACAAGCATCATTTGCGCAAGCCTTATCGGTTTGCACAAAGAAAATGTTTTGCATTTTTCTCTCATAAAAAGAATTGATTTAAGTTGATAAAAATTTCTTTTTCCACAATTAATTATTAGACCTACAGACTGGTCAACGGTTTTTTACGAAATGGTTAACATACCGGTAAAGACTAATAACTGCAACAAATGTATTAGTTAACCAAAAAGAAGTAGGATAAGTTTTGTTAAGCAAAAGGGGTTCATTTGTTTTCAGGAGTGTTAAAATCAACCTTTTTTAGAGATTGAGGGGGATTTTTTGATACATCAGCAGTATCTGCATTTTAAGAAAACACTTATTATCAACACATTACACCAAACACACAATCTCTAAAAAATGTTTTTGATAGACAACAAATGAAAAAACAGATACTTGTATTCTTTTCAACCTGTTTTTAGGATCTTTTTAGTTCTTTCTTCGCGTTCTCTAAAGCAAATTGCTTATTGATGTAAAACCGACGTTTTAGTTTGTATGCTTTTTCTATATCATCCTATGGAAATAAAAACATGATTCAGACTGTTTTTCTGTAATACGTAAGTCTGTTTTTTGTTAGAGGTACGTCTAAATGAATTTAGAGGTACCTCTAAATCTGTTTAGAGGTAGGTGTAAAATATTTTAGACGTACCTCTAACAGAAAAGTGTATATAATGTTTCAAATAAACCGACAGGATATCTCCGTTTTTTTGTTTGGAATAAGAAAATTTATAAAAACAGAAAAGACCAGTCTTCACGCGGAGACGGCATATAACTCCGTATACCTAATGATTCTGCGGCATTACAGTTCACAAGTGCATCGTCGATAAAAAGTGTCTCTTGCGGATTTAGAGCGGAATCTTTTAAGACATATTCAAAAATCTCGATATGGGGTTTTTCCATGTGAAGTTCATAAGAGAGGTAGGTTTTAACAAAAAAGTCTTCTAGGGTATGGTTTTTATACGAAAAGATATGTTGTCGCGCCCAGTCCCAATGAATCACATTGGTATTACTTAAAAGCACTGTTTGGTAATGACTACGTATATGTAACAGCAAATCAAGTTTCCAACCGGCTACATCATCCAGCATCGCAATCCAGGCACCGTCAATCGCTTCATCCGTTATTGATTGATCCGTGAATTGGCGAATACCATCCCGAAAGCTTTCCGCAGAAAGATGGCCTAATTCCAACTGCCTGAACAGGTCTTTATGTTGATAGTTGTTGGTCAATTTATCCCGGACATCGACCCCCAGTGCTTCAAACGCCTCAATACATCTATTCCGTGTCAGATTAACAATAACGCCACCAAAATCAATAATCAGGTTTTTTATCCCCTCCATTTTATCTCCTTTTTTTCAGCGCTTTCCGACGTCGGCGACGATATCGCTGTTGTTGTTTATACTTATTTATCCTGCGAAAAACGACCCATACCAAAAGCAAACCGAACACCGTGAATATTAAAATCAAAATACCGGTATTCAGATTATCTCCTTTCACCCGACTCCACATCTCCAACACTTGCTCCGTTTCATCACCAAAATCACGGATCATCGCACAACGCGTTACCACCTGACGATCGGGATACTGAACCGGATCAATCGGTATCTGTTCGGCCTCCGGTCCGAAAAAATAGCTTAAATCAGAGAGTTCTTCTATTTCAGGATCAATCTTTTCGGCTAATATTTCCGGTGTTGCCACAGCGCTCACATAACCGATCGCATCCATATTACGTAGTGCGATATCAGAACGGCAAAGGTAATTTATAAAGTAACTGGCAGCTTTTAGATTACGGGCATATTTGGGTATGACCCACCCGTCGTACCAAATGTTACTCCCTTCGATCGGCACCTCATAATCCAACGCTACTCCTACCGCTTCAGCTTCTTCGATAGCCCAAACGGCATCTCCGCTCCAGGTGAGATTCAGCCACGCTTTATTTTTTGTCATCATCTCCTTCCCGAAATCAGCCTCCCACCCTGCAATATTGGGCTTCATACGTTTCAGATAATCTTCTGCCAAAGTGATGGTCTCCGGAGAGTTGTCATTCATGAGTTGCTCAACCGTAACCGTTCCAACTTCCAGTTCTTGGGTATGGGCATAGATAATGGCTGTCCCATAAGCATCGCGATAGCTGTCTTTCATCAGGATTTTGCCTTTATACTTAGGGTTCCACAGGCAGTCCCATGTTAAAGCCTCCTCCTTGGTGACATATTTTTTGTTGTAAAGTATACCGGCAGTCCCCCACATATACGCAACGGCATAATCTGTTGCTTTACGACCGGGTTGACTCACTTTATTCAATTGTTCATGAATGTATGGAGAAAGGTTATTGATATAATCAGGGGTATGACCGAAATCACGATTAATCGGCAAAAGCAGATCTTTTTTTAACATCCGTTCAATGATGTATTCAGAGGGGCAGACCAGGTCAAAGTCCTCATGCCCACGTTCTATTTTTGTGAGCATGATTTCATTGATATCAAATATCTGATAAATAATCCGGATCTCTTCCCCTGTCTGTTCCTTATACCATTCCGGAAATTCAGCCAGTACATCTTCATCAATATAGTCGCCCCAGTTATAGACTTTGAGGATTTTCATGCGTTGTTCGTCTGAACGGCCGCAGGATGTCAACAAGCCTACAAACAACACAAAAACAATGACTATTGGTATGAATCGATTCATCGCTATTTGTTTTTTATTTTTGCTTTTTCTGCCCGTATATTGATAATAATCAACAACACCAACACGGTAACAAAAATAATGGTCGATAAAGGACGCAGTTCCGGAGTAAGGCCACCTTTACGGGCATCGGCATAGATATAGGTAGAGAGGGTTTCCAACCCTTCATTACCAATGGTAAATATCGTCACAGCAAAATCATCGATCGAAAGTGTAAAAGCCAGAATAAAACCACTGATCATTCCCGGTCTTATCTCAGGCATAATCACTTTCCGTAACGCCTGAAAAGGGGTTGCACCCAGGTCTAGAGCCGCTTCATAGAGATTTTGATTCATCTGCTTCAACCGAGGCATAACACTTAACACCACATAGGGCGTACAGAATGTAATATGAGCCAACACGACCGTTGTATACCCCTGTGAAACTCCTAAACTGACAAATAAAAGAAAAAGTGAAACACCCGTAATAATATCCGGATTCAGCATCGGAATACTGTTGACAAAACTCACCGCTTGCCGGGAACGCAAACGCAAGTTATTGATACCTATGGCAGCCATGCTCCCTAATAACGTCGATACGGTCGCAGCAATAATAGCAATCGTGAATGTATTCCATAAAGCACTGATCAACGAATGTCTGACACCCCCCGAAAACAGCGAAGTATACAGTTTCGTTGAGAAGCCGGTCCAATTCCCCAATACCTTTGCTTCGGTAAATGAGAAGATCATGATAATCAATATGGGTGAGTACAATAACAGAAGTAGTAACCACAAATAACCTTTAGCCAGATATTTTGATATCATCAGATTAACCCTCCCTCATTGGATGAATCATTTTCATCAGTATTAAACAAACCGGTAATACCGATAAGAATCAACATAATCAGAGAAAGAGCCGCTCCGTAATTCCACATGCCGTTATTGATATTTTCCTGAATGGTGGTACCAAACAACTTGATGTTATTCATGGTCAGCAGTTCGGCTATGGCAAAGGTTGAAATTGTCGGCATAAAGACCATCATGACTCCACTGATCACGCCTGGCATCGATAAAGGAAAAACCGTGCGAATAAACACCTCAAAAGGATTTGCTCCTAAGTCTTGTGCGGCCTCAATCAGGTTATGATCCATCTTCTGTAAAGTATTATATATCGGATAGATCATAAAGGGCAAAAAATTATAGATCATCCCAAAAATCAAGGCACCTTCTCCCAATGGGAAATTCAGAAAATCAAACAAAGCGACTGTTGCCAACGTGCGGATCAGAATATTGACCCACATCGGCAGAATAAATAGAACCACCATCGTCCGTGACGTATTGAAACGAGCCTGACTTAAAATCCAGGCAGCCGGGTATCCCAATAAGATACAAACCAAAGTGGTTATTATCGCAATGCCAACAGAATAAATAAAGGTATTAATCGCTTCCGGATGAACCATAAATTTCCGGAAATTAGCCAATGATATGGCTCCATCGGCATCAGTAAAAGCATATAAGACAATAAGTAACAAAGGGGTGACAACAAAAACTGCCATAAATACGACATACGGAATGGTCCAATTCCTACGCCTACCCCAAATTGCCTGAAAACTTTTAAACACTTCCTTCCCTTTTATGATTAAATAATCCGGATATGTTCCGGTGCAATCACTATACCGACACGATCTCCATCATCCCAAACATCATTTGTATCCACAAAAATATCTTCATCCCAATCACTCGAGACAGTCAGGTGATAATGATTTCCTTTATATAGTATAAATTTGACATCTCCAGTCAGTAATCCGTCTTCTTCATTATCCTCCAGAACAACATTTTTAAAATCAACTTTAACCTTAACCGATGCCCCCGGTTCAATACCGGCAACCTCTTTACATTCAAAGGTCGTTCCTAAAAACTCGACATGTGTGGAATCAACCAGTTTTCCATCAAAGGTATTGGTGATCCGCTCTTTTTGCATAACATGAATATCGGCAGGTTTAATAATTAAACCCACCTGTTGTCCGACATCAAACGTATGATAATCTTGTACTATAAATTCATATCCCTCAGGGGTTAGTACCATCATTTCATAATGCACTCCTTTAAAAACGGAGGAAGTAACCGTTGCTGTCAACATCCCCTTTTCGGATTGTTCAAAAATAGAAATATCCTCCGGCCGAACAACCACATCTACCGGTGTCTGCTCTCCAAAACCTTCGTCTACACATTCGAATGCATAGCCGGCAAAATGAACCAATCGATCCTTGATCATCACCCCATTGAGAATATTACTCTCACCGATAAAATCAGCGACAAAGGCATTGGCCGGTTCATTATAAATATCTATTGGAGTACCGATTTGTTGAATACGCCCTTCACTCATAACTGCGATCGTATCACTCAAAGTCAAGGCTTCCTCTTGATCATGCGTCACATAGACAAAGGTGATACCTAAAGATTTGTGCATCTCCTTGAGTTCGATCTGCATATCTTTACGCATCTTCAGGTCTAATGCGGCTAAAGGTTCATCCAACAGTAACACCTCAGGTTCATTGACGATGGCTCGTGCTATAGCTACCCGTTGCTGCTGTCCGCCGGATAGTGAATCGACATCCCGGTATTCATAGTCTGTCATGCCTACCATCTTCAATGCCTGTTTAACTTTTTTGGCAATCACATTGGATGGTAGTTTTTTGAGTTTCAACCCAAAGGCAATATTATTATAGACATTTAAATGTGGAAACAAGGCATACCGTTGAAATACGGTATTAACCGGCCGTTTATGCGGAGGAGTCGAAGTAATCTCTTCACCATTCATCTTAATAACCCCTTCGGATGCCGATTGAAATCCGGCGATCAGACGCAATAAGGTGGTTTTTCCGCATCCGGAGGGACCCAGTAAAGTAACAAACTCACCTTTTCGTACATGTAGAGTGACATCATCCAATGCAGCTTTTTCACCATAATACTTAAAAACGTGCTCTACATCAATAATGTGTTCAGACTTCGGCATAGGCAATTCTTTTAGCGATGCAAAGGTAGACAATTTATGATGAGTAGATATAAATTGCTTCCATTTTGATCACGTTTTTACGTATGCCACAACATTTTGAGGGAGATATAAAATCATTTATCTCTTCACCCAAACATTTGTGATTTCACCAAACACGAGTTTATGATAATCTTTGACTTCTTCATAAGCTTCTGTTACGAAATCTTTTCCCTCCTGTGTGTAGAAGTCGTCTGGTTTAACGGTGGTTAATTCCGTTAGCTTACATTCAATGATCAATCGGGCTTGTTTATAAGAGATATTTCCTGACGGAGTCTGTACCATAGTCAATGTAGTCTCTTTCATCTTATCCGTATCTTTACCTGTTTTACTACCAAAGAATAAGACCTGATCTTTATACTCATCGGCAAAATAAGACATGGTATAGCTATTTTCTTCCCGTATCACTTCCAATGTATATCTATTGGCACGTAAAAAGCACCATGTAGTGGGTTTACTAAACAGTTGTCCCCAACCGCCGAAACTCGCTGTCATCGAATTATACCGTTCAGCATTTCCAGCTGTTATTACAGTGTAATCTTTCCCTACCAACTTAAATACATTATCGGTCAGATCCTCCGCTGAAATTTGTTTAAATAACTCATCAAATCCCATACCCGTAACATCTTTATTTGAAACGGATGTCTCTTGAGTAGATATAGTCTGTTCAATACTCTCCGACTTTTGTATAGAGCCACCGCAAGAAACCAGGAACAAACCAGCAACTATTACTAACAGATTCTTCTTCATACCTTTATTTATTTACATTATTTTCTTCAACAAAGATATCTTTAATTGTGAATCAGACCAAGTACGAAAAAAAAAAGAAGAGTGTTTTTTTCACTCTTCTTCATGGCACAAACGTATTACTAAAATGATATTCGTTTTTCAACGAACTGATTAATAGTAAATTTCACTCATAACAGACTTGACTTCAAAAAGCCATTCACCGTTCTGTTCTATGGCATTAATCTTATTTTCTCTCAACAACCATCCTAAAGAGAGAAAAATATGGGACTCTCTCTTATGAGTTAGTTCCCCGATCTTTCTTAATGATAAGCGTCCACGCTGAGATAACAAAAAATAGACGTTGCCAGCATCTAAGCCTATATCGTTCTTAATCATCATATAAAAAAAGTGTTAGTTAACAGATGAATTACCATAAACCTCAGTCTCATTCTGGTTTCATCGTAATGAGGAGGCTGACAATAGAGTTTAAACAATCACATTCCATTGGTTTAGTGTTAAATCGAATAAGTTATGCATACATAATGTCACAACGATCACTTTCGGGTTCTATCGTTTCTCATTTTGATTTTACTATGCCCAAATATATTTATATATATCATGATAAATATGACTCGATTCCTATTTTTTTCCAATTTTTGTGTCTATTTTCGTCCTGTTTTTCCATTTAAAGGAAAATTGTTCCGAAAAGGAGATCCAGGTATATAAAAAAGAACCAAAAACAGGTTTAATTCAACGCGTTTAACTATAAATAAAAAAGGACAACTATGAATAATACGACCATCCACCATGCCTTTGTGCGGGAGTTGGAACAAAAAATAGCCAAAAAATCAAAATTAGCCGAGTTCATTGCCGATACGCTCTGCATCGAAAAGGAAACCGCATACAGGAGAATCAGAGGAGATGTGCAATTTTCACTCAGGGAAGCTGTTCTCATCGCGGAAAAACTGAATATTTCCATTGATGATCTTATACTGAATACAAATGCCAAGCCACAGAAAAATATGATCATGTTGTTACCTGAACACTCGCCTTCTCAAGTGGCAAGCGGATACCACATAGAAAAAGCGATTCATTTTCTGGAAAATATAACGGCTCAACCTCATTCTGAACTTGGAGTCGCTCTATCAGGGATTCCTTTTTCTCTCTTTTTACCTTATAAAGTTTTATCCCGCTTTTTTTTACTCAAGCATACTCATCACGCAGAAAACGCATCAACCACGACCTCTTTCGAAAAAATCGAAGAACCACAAAAAATGGTTGAGTTTCGCCATTCCTTTAACACCTTATTTCATAATATTTCC
Organism: Parabacteroides sp. PF5-9; assembly: GCF_029893105.1. Classification (GTDB taxonomy): domain Bacteria; phylum Bacteroidota; class Bacteroidia; order Bacteroidales; family Tannerellaceae; genus JARXWG01. The sequence continues at coordinate 227,396 of NZ_JARXWG010000002.1, forward strand.
AGCACTTTTTATATTTGGGATCGACAGATAATCACTACATTAGTTCGTGATATTCAATTTGCGAAAAGCATCAGATTAATTGCTGATGAAGAAATTGATTCGCTTAAAAAAGAACTTTATCAATTTTTGAACGATCTTGAACAGCTGGCAGCAAAAGGGACTTACGATGATACAGGTCATAAATTTGAACTCTATATATCAGATGCACATATTGATGTGACTTATGCCTATATCCTATCGGAAAGCAAACAGGTCAGTATGTTATCTTCTTTCATTTTTTATATGTCTGCTTCCGAAGACAAATTAAGCCTTGAAAAAATCAAAAACTGGATCAAATCACTAAAAAGATATTCTACGCTGATCTCCGGTACCGGAGAGAAAGAGCGAATTCTGTTTTTTGAAGAGCAACGTATGATTCTCAATACATTATAAAGGAGAAGAATCCACCATATCATTCGACCACTAACTATATGCGCTTCAATTACGTAACAACACATGAGTAGAAACATGTTATTAAAACTCACAAATTGTAATCAAATACCGACACACACCTTTGCATACATTTTGGATGAACAAAAAAAACAAAAAAAACGTTTAATAATTATTTTTTTATGGAATTCCGTTTTTTGCCGACATCATACTAATAAAGCAAGGATATCCGAACTGCTGAGAATTTTCTTAAAGTTGATTTATAAACTGAGTAAAAGAAATTATTATGGAAGCAAAAAAATCGGCAAAAGCCAATTTAGAAAAAAGCAGAACGTTGAATCTATTAATCGGAGTTGTCGTAGCTGTTGCACTTATGTTCGTTGGCTTTGAATGGGGTACCCCAGAAGTCCAGGCATTTGTAACAGATCGTAACGGAGGAATCGAATGGGTTGATGAAATTCCATACACCAAGCCCGAACCACCTCAACCACCCCCTCCTCCACTGCAAGTGGCTGTTGTGACGGATGTGATTAATGTCGTAAAAGATGATGTCGAAGTGCCCGAAGGCCCTATTGTAACGACAGAAGATTATCCGAATAATCCTGTCGAGCCCTATATTCCTTCTGTGCCAACAGATGTGGAAGTGGAAGATCCATCTACTGTTTTTATACTGGTTGAAGAGATGCCTGAATTTCCCGGAGGGGATGGCCAGCTATTAAGCTTCATCAGCAAATCAATTAAATATCCGGTAGTTGCACAGGAAAACGGTATTCAGGGACGAGTCACCTGCTCCTTTGTGGTCAATACCGATGGGAGTATTGTCGATGCAGAAATCGCACGTAGTATAGATCCTGCCTTAGATAAAGAAGCGCTCCGAGTGATCAGTATGATGCCCAAGTGGAAACCGGGCAAACAAAGAGGAAAGCCTGTACGGGTGAAATATACGGTACCGATCACTTTCAGATTGCAATAGATTATCAAAATCTATAGAAATAGACATTAATTAGTAAAATCTTACGCCGACTGAGATTAAATATCACATCAGTTGGCGTAAGATAATTCAAAACAGCTTCTAAGATCTATCAGAAAGTTTCAACTCCACTTCTTTCCTGAATAATATCTCCACCATTTGATACTTTCTTTCCTTTGTTCAGATTTCCAAAAGAATAAGTTAGTGTAAATCCAAATATCTGACCGGTTTTCGATCGCATTGTAGCTTGTCGGAAACCGTTCCCTATTGTTGCTCCGGCCCATTTCCGCGTATTAAAGATATCATGGGCTGTGACAGTCAAACTCAATTTTTTATCCAGAAACGACTTGCGGATACCCAAATCAAGTGTGCCCATAGCATCCATTTTTCCTTGAGCAACTATACGGCCTGAATTATAACGACCTGTAGCTTGTATAGACATATCATATGGTAATATCGCATTAGCTACAATTCGTCCATCCCATGAAAAATCACTATCAGATTCTCCATAGACAGGTTGCGACACACCCGAAGGCACATAAGAAAAACCTCCCAATTTATTATAATACAGATTGACACTCGTTGTTAAATCCAATATACGGAATAAATTATTCTTCATTATAAGCTCAAAACCTGTAGCTTCGGTTTTAGCCACATTTTCATATGTCCCTTTCATAATATTATCTTCACGGTAATTTATTCGTTGGATAACATCATTTGTATTGCGATAATAAAGAGATACCGACAATGTGTGATCTGCCCAATTTTTGATATAATTCAATTCGACGGCATTTGAATATTGAGGAGTCAGATAAGGATTTCCATACGAAATATTCATCGAATCGGTAATATCTATAAACGGATTCAACTGTCCGCCATGAGGCCGTGATACACGACGAGTATAATTCAACTGCAATTCATTATTTTGGGGTAATGTATACGAGATAAAAGCACTTGGATAAAGGCTAAAATAATCATCCTTAAAAGGTTGAACATCTGCCGGATTCTGATTATACCCTAAACTTTTTATACGTGTATTGGTATATTCTCCACGCAAACCGACCTGAAAACCAAAGTTATTAATCCGCTTACTGTATGTCGTATAAAATGCATGAACATCCTGATCATAACGAAAATTGTTATATAATAATTCATTAAATATCGATGTTTCCTGAGACGCACCTGAAAAAGCTTTATCAGAACTTTTTTCCGAAGTTAAATCGCCTTTATATCCAACTTCCAGTTTATTATTATCTCCGAATTTATTGACATAATCAACCTGTAATTCCCACGATTTCTCTGGTTCTTTACTTTGTTGAAACTGATACGAGCCTGTTTGCTTGTTTTCAAGAAAAATATAAGATTGATTAAAACTATTATCTAAAGTTCCTCTCTCTATCTGACGTGCAATGACAACTTCAAGATTACTGTTTTCATTAAATTCATGTTGATAATTCAGTTCAATATTTCCCATTTTCATCTTCTCTTCTGCTTCGGAAGTACGAAGACTGGATATAAATGAATTTGGCATGTTACTTAAATATCTCATTTCTGTATGCTCTGTTTCTTTATCAATTGCTCCGAAAAAATTAAGACTTAAGCTATTTTGAGGAGTAAAATTGTATGTCACCCCTGCACGTCCTGTATATGAAGATTCCCTGTCTTTATCTTCATTATCCTGATTTATAAAAGAGACCACGTTTCCATTTTCATCAAGGTTATCTCTGTATGTATAACCTTTACCTTTATCTCTTTCCTCTCTATAACTCAAATTCAGATAAGTGTCCCAATTTCCTGAACTATAATTGAGATTTCCACTAACATGATAGCCTCCACGAGTATCGACACCTGTTTGAACACTTCCATAGTAACCAATTGATTTATTTTGTTTCAATACGATATTAATAATTCCGGCAGTACCTTCAGGATTATATTTTGCAGAAGGATTAGTTATAACTTCGATCTGCTCTATGGATTCGGCGGGCAACTGACGCAATATTTGTGCACGGTTATCGGCAGTCAGTCCGGATGCACGACCATTTATCCATACGGTAACACTCGAATTTCCTCGTAAAGAAATTTCACCTTCCGTATCAACTTCTACCGATGGAACATTTCCTAAGACATCACTTGCCGTACCTCCTGCCGTAGCAATACTTTGATCCACATTAAATATTCGCTTATCTATCTCAAATCGCATTTGCGAACGTTGTCCGACAATCTCCACTTCATCCAGCAATTGAGTATCTTCCGATAAAGGTATTGAAGTCAAATCAAAGGTTGTTTGTCCGGCTGATAAAGAAAATATTTTTTCGATTGGAGTATAGCCAATTGTCGTTATCTTAACAATAAAAGTACCTTCCTTCAGATTTCCTATATAAAAATCACCCATTTCGTCTGTTACTCCACCTGTCAAAAATTCTTTCGTATCCGCATCCTGAATGGCTATATTCACATATTCCATACCTTTCTTCGATTTTGCATCTATTATCCTTCCTTTTAATGTGCCTATATTAGCCATTATAAGCGTTGGAATCAACAATAAAATACACATAATTAATGTCCTCATAATTTTCTGTTTTTTTGATATTATACAATTAGTTTATTTATCAATTTTATGAAAACAAAATTATGAGATGAATTTGAAGAAATTTGGAATGAATTTTGAATAGATTTTGAATTTATCAATATATTCAGTTTAGGCCTTATTCTTATTTTTTTTCAGTTTAGTTCATAAGAAACTGACTCAAATCAGATGAGATGAGCAAAATACATAGTTACAGTCTAAAAGGGAAACAGGAACAATAATAGAATAAAATATTATTGTTAACGAAACGATTATATGATAATTATTTTTGAGATATTATAAAACCCGAAACAATAAATTTATGTTTTTCATCTTCGTACTGATAATCGATACCCCAACCATGATAACGACAAATCTCATACACAATTGCCAAGCCTAAACCATGTCCTTTTGATTGTCCGGGATGCTTATTAAAACGATTAAAAATAACCTTTTTATCTAATGAACTGTTATTACCCACATTCGTTATTGAAAACGCATGATCGGTTAATTCCAAACGGATTATTTCACCTGGTTTATTATAGTGTACCGCATTCGAAATCAAATTAAGAAATAAACTGGTCACCAAAATGCGATTGACTTTTACGACTACTCCTTTATTAATAGCTGTTTCAAAAGAGAATTGATCATCATCAATCAGACTAGTAAACGACGGCAACAGTTCTTCTAATAGTTCGCCCAGATTAATATCTTCATCCTGTCCATATTGCCTATTCTCTATTTTAGCTAACAAAAGTAAGTTTTTATTCAACCGGGTCAGATGACTGGCCGTCTGATAAAGAGAGGAAACAAGTTCGGATTGTTCTTCTGTCAAGTCCGGATGTTGAATCAACATATCTAATTGACTCTGGATAATGGCCAAAGGAGTCTGAAGTTCATGAGAAGCATTCTCTGTAAACTCTTTCTGCGTCTTATAAGCAACCAAGCTATTATTCATCATCCGTTGGACAGCAGTATTCAATCGAGCGAATTCAATCGTATCTGTTTCAGGAAATTGAGGGGATTCACCTTGTTCTAAAGAAAAATCTTCAACAAGATTTAATGTTTCATCAAAGGACTTCCACAAACGTTTGGAAAGATAACGCAAGGTAAAAATCATATATATCATCATAATCAATAAGATAAGGCCATATTGCAAAGCCATTCCCTGCGCTATATCTTCATCACCTTGGAATAACCACCGATCTCTTTTCGTCAATTCTATATTATACTTTTTAACCATATAGGTAAACCTGTCTTTATAGGCATCTTCAGCCACTATAAAAAAGACCGGGGCAGATATAAGCATAATTAAAAAAGTAGCTCCGATAAACGGCAACATAATTTTTTGTAAAAGACTTTTCATTTTCTTTTTCATACGGCTTCCCATTTATAACCAACACCATATACATTTTTAATGTAATTAGGACATCCGGCCTCTGTTAATTTACTTTTCAAATTCTTGACATGAGCATATACAAAATCGTGATTATCCAACATATCTGCCATGTCTCCGTTTAGGTGTTCAGCCAAAGCAGCTTTAGAAATCACCCTGTTTTTATTACCAATCAGGAATAATAAAAGATCGTATTCCGTGCGCGTCAAAACAATTCCTTTTCCATCAACTGTAACTGTTTTCGACAACAGATCAATCGAAATTATTCCAGCCTGAATCAAATTATTACTCTCAAATTTTCTTCTTCGCAACAAAGCATAAATACGCATACTCAACTCCGACAGATGAAATGGTTTGGGCAAGTAATCATCCGCCCCAATCTGCAATCCTTTCAATTTGTCTTCGAGAGAACCTTTGGCCGAAATGATAATCACACTTTCCTGCTTATTTTGCCTTTTCAGCTCTTCCAGAACTCCTAATCCATCCTCCCCTGCCAACATCAGATCCAACAGAATACAATCATATTCATAGAAAGATATTTTTTCAATCGCTTCTTGGTATGTAAAAGCGCATTCGCAAACATAGCTTTCATCCGAAAGATATTTCTTTATATTTTCAGATAATTTCCGTTCGTCTTCAATGATCAGAATTTTCATATCATATTCCTTTGATTGTGAATACTCAATACTTTTAAATGCGAATAACAACAAAAGATTTACTCCACAAAAATAATGCAGAATTTGGTAGATATTCTGAATAAACCGTTCAAATCAATGTAGTTTATGAAAAAATGTGCGTTTTCTCTTGCGCTCTTACAAGCGAGTAAAAAAGTGGTTTACCGTAAACAGAAATTCATTTGACAATTGTCAAATGATCATCCCATAAATGTAGAACGATCGTTCGACAATTGTCAAACGATCGTTTTATAGTTATCAAATGAATTAATGTCGCAAATCTTGCTGACAAATCATCATAAAGTTTTTTTTACTTCTTTTCAAACACCTTATAGGAATGCGGCATAAGGGTTAACCGGAATCTGTTTACTTTCTCCGGTTGTCTCCTTCGGTTCACCGGAGTCACTTGCGGTAGTTTTTCCAACACGGCTCCGGTTAACATATCTTTCAATACTGTAATATCTTCATGCGTCACGATTTGAATAGTCACAGCTTCATCCAAAAAGTTTTCAACAATAAATGTATGATTATCATACAGGAAGAGTCCTACTTTCGATGGTGCTTCAATACGTACATCCAGATCTTTGCTTAACGTCTGACGGAAACTATTCAACACTGTTTGAGGCAGATCGTACAGATTTCCGAAATCATCCGGAATCGTCATCACATACAGGTTTCCTTTCGAATAGCCGGCTCTGAGAAGCATCGGGAAACCGCTCACTCCTTTACTCAGCGGACGGCCGGCACTGACCACCTCCCAGGCATCATTGGTATAATAACGAACCTGTGGAATTAAAATATCCTTACTTGTTCCCGCCTGACCGTAATCGTTCACAATCGCCTTCAAATCGGTTACCCGTATCTCAGCGATATCAGCTATTTTCTCTGGGATTGCTTTGACCAGGCTACTGGTCACAACGACATCTCCCCCTTTCTGCAGCTGCTGCTTGATCTTATCCATGATGTTGGGATCAAACTTCGCTTGTTCGGTCAGTAGTACGACTTGCTGATCCGTAGGAAACTCCGGAACCATATCCATCGGAAGACCGATCATTCCCAGATAGTTCTGTAGAAAATCATCACCGGAAGAATGGTAAGGTTTATATGACTTGATACCGATCGGCTGTCCCAATTTATGTACAAACTGATCAACCGATTCCAACGCAACACCGGCAACACGAGCCATGGTGGTGGGTAATACCGTCTGTCCATGACTTAGTGTGATGGGTTTCATCATCTCATCATAGTCAAAACTGGTGCCTTGTCCCTGCCATGGAGTTCGATGTACTTCCGGACGTAACTGGACACCTATCAATTGGTTATAAGCAAACAATGCGATCTCGGGAGCCTTGGCAAACATAGAGAGCCAAAGTTGTTCCGCATAACGATCCATCCCCATATTAGAACCTCCCGAATCGACCCACCCTCCAAGGTTGAACCCGGGACGCAAGTTGTCAAAGTAACGGACTATATTATAACTCAGGTAGTTTTGTAAATGTTGGGCTGTCGACGGATCACGTGTCTCAGTACCGCTCCATATCCCGTCGAAGATTTTCGGGCCTGTATCCAGGTTAAATCCCAACCCTTGAAAATGATCGTACCAGTTAGGGTATTTGATGATGATCTTCACGTTGGGATTGATCTTTTTGGAAGGTTTGATCACCAAATCCTGACCTGCCTGAGTCATCAGTTTGATGCGGTAATCACTCCAGCTTTGATTGCCTTTGGCTTTGATTTCAATATCCGACTTACAGCTGGTGAAAAAGAAATCATCAAGGATGAAGTCATCGAAATGCCTTGCGGTATGTTCGGCAATCTCCTGCACAATTTTACGGTGTTCAGGATCGGAATAGCAGAAAGTCTCAAAACTGTTGGATTCATTGATTGTATAAGTGATACCCCCTCCAACTTCGATCCCTTTGTCCTGGAAATATTTTTTGGCTTGTTCCAGCGTCTCACTGGGAACTATAAGTAGATCACGATGAGTTTCCAGGTAGATTTTATCGACTTTTAACTGATTTGAAATGATTGTCCACGTAGAATCCAGCCAATGAAGATCTTTCATCTTCTCCACCTCATAAGCACGGGTGTAGACGGAGACTTTGAAACTTTTATAATTACCGGAAAAAGCTGTAGTAGCCATCAATAACCCGGCAAGGATAGTTAATAGTGTTTTTTTCATACGTCTTTCTTTTATAGTTTATACTAATGAACATCGTACTTTAGCTTCTGCAAGTATATAACGATTTAATGAAAATATTCACATATATCCTTTAAATTTTATGGCCTACACAAAAATAAACGGCTTATATCCATCTTCAATAAAGAACAAAAAAACGCAGATATATTTGCATTTTGTCAAATTAACCTTATATTTGCTGTCGAAATAACAAAAGTCATGCAAACATTTTTAGCAAATGCATATTGGTGGTGGCGCTCCCTACAACTCAAAAGTCGTAAGGAACGAAGACTCATGTGTATAAGCTAATCATATAGAAATACAAAGATATTAAAGAGGTCTGTCGCACTTGCGGCAGGCCTCTTTTTTTTTCGGCATCATTCAACAACAAACAAATAAAATCAAACAGATGAAAACGTATCAAGTCAACGAAAACGGTTACTACGGTGAATTTGGCGGAACCTATGTTCCGGAAATACTGCATCGTTGTGTAGAGAATCTAAAAAACACCTACTTAAAAGTGTTGGAAAGTGAAGATTTTAAGAGAGAGTTCGAACAATTATTGCGTGATTATGTCGGTCGTCCCTCTCCGCTTTATCCGGCCAAACGTTTAAGTCATAAATACGGATGTAAAATCTATCTGAAACGTGAAGATCTGAATCATACGGGAGCACATAAAATCAATAACACCATCGGTCAGATTCTGCTGGCTCGTCAAATGGGTAAAACACGTATCATTGCCGAAACAGGTGCCGGCCAGCATGGCGTAGCAACAGCTACAGTCTGTGCATTGATGAACATGAAATGTATCGTTTACATGGGAAAAACCGATATCGAACGTCAATACCTCAATGTGCAAAAAATGAAAATGCTGGGAGCTGAAGTGCGACCTGTCACCTCCGGCAATATGACATTGAAAGATGCAACCAATGAAGCTATACGCGACTGGTGTTGTCATCCGCAAGATACGTTTTATATCATCGGCTCGGTAGTAGGGCCGCATCCCTATCCCGATATGGTGGCACGGTTGCAGTCGGTCATTAGTGAAGAGATTAAAAAGCAGCTGCAGGAAACCGAAGGAAGGGCATATCCCGACTATTTGATTGCCTGTGTAGGTGGAGGAAGTAATGCAGCCGGAACCATCTATCATTTTGTAGACGACGAACGGGTTAAAATTATTCTCGGTGAAGCCGGAGGGAAAGGTATTCATTCGGGAAGGAGCGCCGCCACTATTCAACTAGGGAAAGAAGGGATTATTCACGGAGCACGGACACTGGTGATGCAAAACGAAGACGGACAGATCGAAGAACCCTACTCCATCTCTGCCGGATTGGATTATCCGGGCATCGGACCGATACATGCTAACTTGTATGTCACCCAACGTGCTCAAATACTTTCTGTTGATGATGACGAAGCTTTAAAAGCGGCTTATGAACTGACGCAACTCGAAGGAATCATACCGGCACTTGAGAGTGCGCACGCCTTGGGTACTCTGCCCAAACTCAGGTTCAATCCGGAAGATATTGTGGTATTAACGGTCTCTGGTCGGGGAGACAAAGATATTGACACTTATATTGAACAATATAAATGTCAATATCTAATTGAGAATTGAGAATTAAAAAAAACAGATATATATGAGTTTATTTTTAACAAGGAATAAGTATCTGGAGTCCACAGAGCATTGTCAATTTACGTTTACTACGCATAGTAAATGTATTCTGGGCGATTTGCATACTCCGGTCAGTATCTATCTTAAAGTACGGGATATTTATCCGGAATCAGCGCTTCTGGAGAGTGCCGACTATCATGGGGATGAGAATAGTCTTTCCTTTATTGCGCTTTGTCCATTGGCCAGTATAGCCATTAACAACAGTGAAGCGACATTAACTTATCCTGATGGAAGTCATAAGATTACACCTATTACAGAAACATATGGGGTTGCGGATAGCATGAATGATTTTCTTGAGAGTTTCTATGTAGAAGGAGAACATAAAGAGGTGTGCGGTTTATTCGGATATACTGCATTCGACGCTGTACGCTATTTTGAACAGATTCCGGTCATGGAAATCCACCAAAAAGAGAATGATGCACCGGATATATGTTATATCTTTTATAAATATATCCTTGTATTCAATCATTTCAAAAACGAACTTGTATTAGTCGAACTCTTGCAAGAGGGAGAAGAAAGCCGATTACACGAAATAGAAACATTGATTGAAAACCGGAATTATGCGTCTTACAATTTTGAACCGTTGGGAGAAGAATCTTCCACAATTACTGATGAAACGTATAAGGAAATGGTACGTAAAGGGGTTCAACACTGTCTGCGTGGAGACGTTTTTCAGATCGTTCTGAGCCGTCGGTTCGAACAAACGTTTAAAGGGGATGACTTTAAAGTATACCGGGCATTACGAAGTATCAATCCTTCTCCTTACCTCTTTTATTTTGATTTCGGCGGTTTTAGGATATTCGGATCATCGCCCGAAACACACTGTAAAGTAGTTAACGGCCATGCCAGTATCGATCCGATTGCCGGAACAGCATTCCGAACAGGCAATACCATATTGGACAAACAACGTACTGAAGCTTTATTAAATGACCCGAAAGAAAATGCGGAGCACGTTATGCTGGTCGATCTGGCACGTAATGATCTGAGTCGGAATACACATGATGTACATGTAGACTTCTATAAAGAAGTACAATACTATAGCCATGTCATTCACCTTGTCTCACGTGTCAGTGGTGAGATTAATACCGAGAGTAATCCGATAAAGACCTATATCGATACTTTTCCTGCCGGTACATTAAGCGGTGCGCCGAAAGTAAAAGCGATGCAGTTAATCACAGAAATCGAGAAACAGAACCGGGGTGCATACGGGGGATGTATCGGGTTTATCGGATTAAACGGAGACCTGAACCAAGCGATCACCATACGCAGTTTTGTCAGCCGGGGAAATGTACTCTATTATCAGGCGGGGGCAGGCATTGTTGCCAAAAGCAATGATGAACGTGAACTACAGGAAGTCAACAGTAAACTTGGTGCATTAAAAAAAGCCATTAATCTGGCAGCAACATTAAAAAATTAATCCGATGAACATATTACTACTGGATAATTACGACTCTTTTACCTACAATTTACTGCATATATTAAAAGAGATGAAAGCTGACGTCGAAGTTCATCGCAACGACAAAATCCGATTGGAGGATGTTGTTCGCTTTGATAAAATCCTCCTCTCACCCGGTCCGGGTATTCCTCAGGAAGCTGGTATGCTTCTTCCGCTTATTAAAGAATATGCACCGACAAAAAGTATACTGGGCGTATGCCTTGGCGAACAAGCTATCGGAGAAGCTTTTGGAGCCACACTTATCAATCTGAAGGAGGTTCACCATGGCGAATGTTCGGATATCCGTGTCGTTGTAAAAGATCCGTTGTTTGAGGAGATGCAGCCTATTTTCCGCGCCGGCCGTTACCACTCATGGGTGGTTTCAAAAGATCATTTTCCGGATGAATTGGAAATCATTGCCGAAGATATGCAAGACAAGCAGATTATGGCATTACGACACCGCAATTATGACGTGCGTGGTATCCAGTTTCACCCCGAATCCATCCTTACCCCTAACGGCAAAAAAATGATTGAGAACTGGATCAAAAACTAATAATCAGAACAGTGATCAGTTACACCACTATTATACTTAGTCGTTAAATAGAAAATAGAATATTCAAAAAATGAAACAGATTTTATATCGATTATTCGAACATCAGTACCTTGGGCGTGAAGAGGCAAGACGTATTCTCCAAAACATCGCCTCCGGTCAATATAATGAATCACAAATAGCCAGTCTTATTACTGTCTTTCTGATGCGAAGTATTTCTGTCGAAGAACTGGCGGGTTTTCGCGACGCTCTGCTCGAAATGCGTATTCCGGTAGACCTCTCCGGTTATCACCCGATCGACATTGTCGGAACAGGGGGAGATGGGAAAAATACATTCAATATCAGCACTGCTGCTTGTTTTACTGTCGCAGGTGCAGGGTATAACGTAGTCAAGCACGGTAATTACGGAGCCACCTCCGTCAGCGGAGCCAGCAATGTGATGGAACAACATGGTGTTAAGTTCACCGACAACATCGGGCAACTTCAACAATCGATGGACGAATGTCATATCGCTTACCTACATGCTCCTCTGTTTAATCCGGCTTTAAAGGCTGTTGCCTCTGTACGTAAAAACCTCGGGGTACGTAGTTTTTTCAATATGCTGGGGCCATTGGTTAATCCGGTTATACCGGCTTATCAACTGCTAGGTGTCTATAACCTACCGTTATTACGCCTGTATAATTATACGTATCAGGAAAGTGGTACACGATTCGCGGTCGTACATAGCCTGGACGGTTTCGATGAGATATCACTGACGGCAGATTTTAAAGTTGCGATGCCGGAAAAAGAGAAACTATACACCCCTGAAATGCTGGGATTCGACAGGTGTACAGAGGCTGATCTGGATGGCGGATCTACTCCGAAAAAAGCAGCACAGATATTCGATAAAGTGCTTCACAATACAGCGACCAAAGCACAAAAAGATTGTGTAATTGTCAATGCGGCATTCGCCATTCAGGTCATCTGTCCCGACAAACAGATCGATGAATGTATTGATGAGGCACGCATCTCTCTGGAAAGCGGAAGAACACTTACAATATTCAATCGATTTCTGGCGTTAAATGCATAAGTCATTATTGGTATGAAAGATATATTACAAGACATCATTATTCATAAACGGAAAGAGGTAGAACGGCAAAAGCAAGCCGTCAATCTTCAAACCCTTCTGGCATTAGGTAGTGACCGGTTGGAGAGAAATACGTTTTCGATGAAGACCGCTTTGGCTACATCTCCTTCAGGCATCATTGCCGAATTCAAACGAAAAAGTCCTTCAAAAGGATGGTTATATCCCGATGCGGATGTCACGACCATTTTACCGGCTTATGAAAAAAAAGGGGCTTCGGCCTGTTCGATACTGACTGATGCCGATTTTTTCGGCGGTTCGTTGAGCGACCTGCAAAAAGCACGTCGTTTGGTTGATATCCCACTATTGCGGAAAGACTTCATTATCGACACCTATCAACTTTTTCAGGCGCGTGTGATGGGAGCAGATGCTATTTTATTGATCGCGGCCTGTCTTACAAAGGAGGAATGTCGTATATTGGCCGAAACGGCACATAGCCTACAACTCGAAGTGCTTTTGGAGATCCATCACGAGAAAGAGTTGGCCTATCTCAATCCGCATATTGATATGTTGGGTGTCAACAACCGCCATTTAGGAACTTTCCATACTGATATTCAAAACGCTTTCCGGCTTGTTGAAAAAATAAAATACGAAGTCGGCAAAAACGATCACTCTCCTTTATTGGTGGCCGAAAGCGGCATATCAAAGACCGAAAGCGTACTTCAGTTAAGAGATATTGGATTTCGCGGATTTCTGATTGGAGAGACCTTTATGAAGACCGAAAATCCCGGTCGTACATTAAACAAATTTATAAAAGAACTCATATGATTATTAAAGTTTGCGGTATGCGTGATCCTGAAAACATATTACAGGTTGCGCAATTAGGGATTAACTGGATGGGGTTTATTTTCTATCCCCAATCACCACGTTATGCACTCAGTAAAGAGGATGGTCAATCATTCTTTCAACTGACACAGGAAAAGAGTAATTTCAGGAAAGTAGGTGTATTTGTCGATGCGACAGTTGAGCAAATGATAGAGATGGCCGATAAGTATAAACTGGATTATCTGCAATTGCATGGAAATGAATCACCGGAGATCTGCCAAACGCTCTACAACAGAGGCATTTCGCTGATCAAAACATCTCCAATCGCTTCCATCAATGATATGCAAGCGACACTTCCATACGAAGGATACGTCGATTATTTCCTTTTCGACACCCAATGTGAACAATACGGTGGATCAGGAAAACAATTCGACTGGTCGGTCTTATCCGCCTATACAGGAAAAACACCCTTTATCCTGAGCGGAGGAATAACTCCGGATAGTGCTGAAGCTATCCGTCAGTTCCATCACCCTCAATTTGCCGGAATAGATTTAAACAGTGGTTTCGAGATCGAACCCGGATTAAAAAACAGTTCGCTATTACATACATTTCTGAAAAAAATAAAAGTCAAATAGTTATGAATCGCATTACACATTTATTCCAGACGAAAAAGAACGGTATTTTCTCCGTCTATTTCACGGCCGGTTATCCTCAACTGAATGATACTATGCCTATCCTTAAAGGATTGCAGGATAAAGGAATCGATATAGTGGAAGTCGGTATTCCTTTTTCCGACCCGATGGCCGACGGACCTGTGATTCAGGAAGCTGCCACACAGGCTCTCCGAAATGGAATGTCATTAAAACGCCTCTTCGAACAACTTAAAAATATACGGCCTGAAATAACGATCCCGGTTGTTTTAATGGGTTACTTAAATCCAATCATGCAATATGGATTTGAGTCGTTTTGTCGGGATTGTGTCAGTTGCGGTATAGACGGAGTCATTATTCCCGATCTCCCCTATGGTGATTACATTATTGATTATAAAGAAACAGCCGATCGTTATAAGCTGAAAATGATCATGCTGATTACTCCCGAAACATCCGAAGAACGTATCCGCCTGATCGATGAAAATACAAACGGTTTCATATACATGGTCTCGAGTGCCGCAACAACAGGCACACAAAAAAGCTTCGATGAACAAAAACAGGAGTACTTCCGCAGAATCAATCAGATGAACCTTAAAAACCCACGGCTGGTAGGTTTCGGCATCAGCAACAAAGCGACATTCGATGTTGCTCAGTCCAACTCCTCCGGTGCCATTATCGGTAGTAAATTCATTCAACTATTAAAAAGCGAAACTTCACCAGAGGTAGCGATTAACAAATTAGTGGATAGTCTGAAATAAGAAAAGACTGTCGTCTCTATCGGTTATACAAAAAATCGATAGAGACGACTGTTCCTTTATCTTTTTCGGAAGCAATCGTGACTTTTGCACCATAGGTATTCAGAATACGTATAGCCAGACTTAACCCGACTCCGTGACCAACATATTCACGGGTATTGCTTGCCCTGAAAAAAGGTTGATAAATATGTTCCAACTCTTCCGGAGGAATACCTATACCCTGATCTTTGATCTCCAATATCCCCCCTCGCAAACGCATTTCGACCTGTTTATCCCCCGAATATTTAACAGCATTACTCAATATGTTTTGAATAGCTATTTTCAGTAATTGCGGATTTGCACTGATCACCAAAGAGAAGGTATCCGGGGCAAAAGTAACCCTTCGATCCAGAAATTGCATTAAAAATTCAGCCAAGAAGATCGGTTCTATCGTATTACTCAGTATCTCCTTATCATCCTGCGACAAAAACAATAAATGTTTCATAAGTTGAATAATACGCTTTGTCTCCGAAGCAATCCGGTGAAGTGCCGCCTGATACTCAGAAGGAGAACGTTCTTTCAACAAGGTAATCTCACATTCACCCTGGATAGCCGTCAAAGGATTATTCAGTTCATGTGAAGCACTACTGATAAACGTCTTCTCACTATGATACGCCGTATCAATACGGTCGATCATCCGTTGGGCATATCCTTTACCCGTAAAAAAAGCAATAACGGTAAAAGTAACGACCATCGCCAACAAAGAAAAGGCAAAAAACAGTCGTAACTGATGACAAATAGTGAATAACTCGGTACCCTCCCCTAACTCTCCGACAGAACGGTTCATCCACACAAGGAGTATCAAATAGAGCAGTAAGGCAACAAAGAATCCTATTCCTGCTGTTATAGCCGTATATATCAGTGTTATTTTATGAACAGGTTTCATGCTTCAATCATATATCCGACTCCTGTTACCGTACAGATCAGTTTAGGTTTAAAACCTTTATCTATCTTACCGCGCAGATAGTTCACATACACATCCACCACATTCATATTCCTGTCGGGTTCTTTATCCCATACATGAGCGATAATATCTTCACGGCTAAGTGCTGTTCCCTGATTTTTAACCAGATATTCCAATAGTCGATATTCACGGATTGTCAGATGAATCGCCTTTCCGTTACGCATCGCACGGCGAGTATCCGGGTCAAGCGATAAATTGCCACAGGTCAATAATACCGGCTGCGGCTGCGGATCCACTCCCCGTCGTCGAAGCAGTGCATTAATTCTCGCCTGCAATTCACTAAAAGAGAACGGTTTTACCAGATAATCATCTGCTCCAGCATCTAGTCCTTTCACAATATCATCCGTTGTACCCAAGGCAGTCAGCATAAGCACAGGAGATTGAAAACCAAACCGTTCACGGTAAGACCGACAGAGTTGCAGACCATCCATCTTAGGCATAATAACATCCAGTATCAACAATTGGAACGATTCTTTCTGAAGTCTCTCCCAACCTTCTTCACCATCATAAGCCACTACGACCTCATGGGCAAATTCGCTTAATCCTCTTTCGATGAAAGAAGCGATATTTTTTTCGTCTTCAACCAATAGTATTTTTGCCATATTAGGAATAATCAGTCTGACGACAAATATAAAACAATTAATTGAGTCTGTCCGACAACTCTTTTAAACATACCCATTCATTGATTTGTTTGTTTTATATTTGCAAAAACTATACACATTAAACAGCGCACATATGGGCAAAAGTAAATTATTAGGGATATTGATTCCCATTGTCTTAATTGTTATTTTATTCGTTTGGGTAAAAGGAGTTTACAACAACATGGTTATTCAAGATGAAAATGTAAAAACAGCCTGGAGCCAGGTTGAAAATCAATACCAACGCCGACAGGATCTGATCCCTAACCTGGTAAATACAGTAAAAGGATATGCCACGCACGAAAGCGAGACATTGGAAGGAGTTGTAAATGCACGGGCAAAAGCCAGCCAGACAAACATCAACGCCGATAATCTGACCGAAGAGTCTATGCAACAATTCCAAGCTGCACAAGGAGAGTTGAGCAGTGCATTGTCTCGACTGATGGTTGTTGTAGAACGTTATCCCGATCTGAAAGCCAATCAAAATTTTCTGGAATTACAGGCACAACTGGAAGGTACCGAAAACCGGATTTCTGTAGAACGAATGCGTTTCAACGAAGTCGCTCAGGCCTATAATACCTATATCAGACAATTCCCGAATACCATCTTTGCCGGCATGTTCGGATTCCACCCCAAAGCATATTTCTCAGCTAATCCCGGAGCAGAAAAAGCACCGGTAGTCACATTCTGACAACACCAATGAAAAGGTTGGTGAATGCAACTCCGCGATACAGGAGCAGAATATCTACTTGCATATTCTTCCTGTTTCTTGTAAGTACATACTGTATATATGCCAATCAGGATTATACCGTCGGAACAATACCCAACGTCCGATTAACAGACCGGTTGAATCATGTCAGTAACCCGGATGGGATTATACAAACAGCAGATGTGGCTCAAATCAACGCACTTCTTCAAATAGTCGAAGACAGCCTGGGTATTGAAGTGGCTGTTGTAGCCATCAACAGTATTGGCGATAATGATGCACGTATGTTTGCCACCGACCTTTTCAAACATTGGGGTATCGGAAAGAAAAATAAAGACAACGGACTCCTTATCCAGCTGGTAACCGAACCCTCGCAACGCTCTGTCGTTTTTGAGACAGGTTATGGTATTGAGGATGTATTACCGGATATAATCACTTATCGTATACAGCAACAATATATGATTCCCGATATGAAAGCGGGAGATTACAGCTCTGGTATATTGAAAGGAGTCAGAGTAGTCAAAGAATATCTGCTGGCCAGCGATTATGCTAGAGCATCTTTAGTCGAAACAGAGAGTAAAAAGAATATCGACGACTCATTGGCCTGGATATTTTTCTTTTTCGGTATATTCCTTCTCATTGCTATTTTTCTAATCTCTATACTCAGAAACCGCCCAAAGCGATGTCCGCAATGCGGGGAAAAGACATTTATATATGTCGGACGGCAAACCTTACTACAACCAACCTTCAAGACAGAAGGAGTGGCTGTCGATACATATCGCTGTAAAAATTGCGGATATACAGAAACAAAGCGTCGTCAACTGGATCGTCTCCGTCGCAGTTCAACACCCTATTATTCCGGAGGAGCAGGTAGTCTGGGCAGAGGATCAGGTAGTCGAGGAGGACGCTCCGGAGGTTCCTGGGGAGGGGGACGTTCCGGAGGTGGCGGATCGATCAGTCGTTTTTGATTGTTTGGATTATTCCTTTATGAGTTTCAATAGGGTAATCGAATTCGGAGGAAAAGTATAATTCATCGGACGTCCGAGAGGAAACGATACGGAAAACTCTTCCCGAATAACCCGATCAGGATCTTCAAATGTATTTTTATCCTCCGGCAACCCTTTTAGCTGAATCACAGTCGCTTCATTTTGCAAATGGATCCCATTCAGTTGTAAACGGGTGATCTCTTCATGTTGTGTCGTATTCACCACCTTTAAGAAAACCGTACCGGTCTCATTATCTAACGCTGTAGTTGCCACAAGCGACGGAAGTGGTTTAAGCATGCCATCAAAAATCAAGGTATCATTCACAGAACAGGTGATCCGGTCATCATGGGCTGTCAGCTTCAACTTATACCACCGATGGCTCTCAAAAGGGAAATCCACCGAATCAGTTAATAAATGACTAACAGCCAACGATTGCTGATGCAGTTCGATACGCTCCCCTCCTATTGTCAGAGACAAATATTGACTTTGATCCCCTAACTCTCCATTATCTCTGATCCGGAACTGAATCGTGCCACTCCCTTTCGTTCGTTGAATGGTTGCGGTCAACTCATAATTATGCTGGGAAGAATCACCCATAATAGCATAATTCCAACTATTTGCTTCCGGAATCAAATAATCATCCTCTATTTTCCACCCCCCGGTAATCGTATTGATCGCTGTTACTTTTTTTTGATCGATACATACATCTGTAATATCATAGCAGTTATCAAACAGTTCAATGGAAGCATATCCTCCTCTCACTTGTGGTTTAGCATAGGTTTCAACGGATGTTTTTAGTAATTCATCCCCTCTATGATTAGCCAACAACTCCCATAAATAATAGGAAGGAGAAAGAAGGATCTGCTTGTTTTTAAAAGCGATCATAGGAGGACGTTGATAAGCATATTTGGCATTGCCCAATACAGGACTATATGCCAGTCGTTTTACAACCTGCTGATTATTTTCCGCTCCGATCAGAAAACAAGCCTCAGCTATTGCCGCACGCATTGTGCCTTGGTTTTTGTTATCAACAACACCAAATTCTCCTATAAATAAAGGATTACGGCGAGAGGAGTATATTGATTCAAAAAGATTATAATTCGAAATCAAATAATCTTCACCCGAATGGAAATGGTGATCAACCCAATGACTTCTATTTCTCCCGCCTGTTGCAGCACTACTTATGACCATGACCTCCGGATAAACTTCTTGAATCGCCTGACGGAAAAATTCAAACCGCCGATTATATTCATACCCATTATTTTCACTACCAATCTCTATATACTTTAGATGAAAAGGCGTCGGATGACCATTCTCTGCCCGTAGAGAACCCCACAGCGAATCGGCCGGTTCATTGGCATAAGCAATCGCATCCAATGCATCCTGTACCAGTTTGTCCATTTCACCGATAGCCTCATAACGGGGTCGCCGACTCTGGCTGGTCACCCCGCTATTCACCACATATACAGGTTCGGCTTTCAAGTCTTCACACAGTTGTAGATACTCATGGTACCCCATACCGTTAGAACTTCCGTAGCCCCATATGTTCCAGAAATGTTTTCGTTGAGAAATATCACCGACCGACTCCTTCCATAGTGGGAAAGTACCGGCTGTATACCCCTCGACAAAAGGCCCTCCCGGAAAACGGATAAATTGCGGATTCAGAGCGACTATTTTTTCCATCAGATCGATACGCAAACCATTCGACCGGTTATTCCACGTTTTTTCAGGAAAAAGAGAGACGACATCCAACCAAAAGACAAAAGCCGTATCTGTAGAAAAAGTCAAAGCCCCATACGTTGCATCCGTATGGGCTGTAAAAGTGTACTGATATTTTTTCCATTCACGGGAAGGACGTATACTGAATACATCACTGATTGTATGAGTAAGAGACGAATCCTCCAAGGCAACATCGATAGTACGTGGAACTAAATAGTTGCTTTTCGCATAAAAAGAGAGGTGATACCGTTCACCTTTTTCCAAGAGAATACCATCATAACCTTCGGCAACCACTCCTCCCCGCCCCGTTTCTACCGAAGCGTTAGCCGCTACATACAAAGAACGTTTGTTTGTAACGTTCAATAATTCCTGTGGGTCGGGAGCCATAATGGTATTGACCGCTAAACGTCGCCATCCGGGAACCGCATAGGGTGACACAAACGGGATACTCCATTTATTCGGGGTCACTAATAGATTCCGGACACCATCATACCGGGTATTCAAAGGAGGTACCCCATCTTCAAAACTCCGGTTTTGAATCAGTTCACCATACAACCCTCCTTCAATCGCATGATTGATTTCTTCAATATTCAACCCATACAACGATTGATTCACAGGGACACCCACCCCTTCTGTTTCAACAGTAATAGATGAAGTCACAGGCATTTCAGGCCGACAACCCCCTAATAAATACAGTAGAAAACATATCCATACTGCACCTAAGTTCCATCTATCCACTATTTCTCTCTCTATCATACGGATCATAATAGCTTGTTCCAAACAAAAAAACAGAACACAACGTTCCTTTTTTTGTACGAGGTAGAACGTTTTTCTGTTAGAGGTACCTCTAAATTGATTTACACCTACCTCTAAATGAATTTAGACGTACCTCTAAAATATTTTAGACGTACCTCTAACAAAAAAGTCTTCAGAGGAAAACTAAAATATCCTGCAAAGCAACTAAAAAACGATCAAAATAATACGCATTTTATTGATGAAAACGCAAAAACAGGTCATAATTTACATCTTTGACCGATTCTTATACTTTTTAGACGGATTATTGAAAGAAAATTCGGCGAGAAGCAGATTCCTTTGTACTGAAATTAACAGTTTAATCTATATTCTAAGAGAAAACTAAGGCGATATCTATTTTGAAAAAACGGAGAGGAGTAAGCAATTACTCCTCTCCCCACACACTTTTTTTGATCTACCATGAAACTATTTAAACATAAAACTGTAATGAGAAAAAACATTTTTTTAATCTGTAGTCTCTTTGTTATTACGTGTGCCTATGCCCAATGGAAACCGGCAGGCGATAAAATCAAAACAAACTGGGCCGAAAAAATGAATCCCCAGAACGTACTTCCCGAATATCCCCGTCCCCTGTTGGAACGCACGGAATGGATCAATCTGAACGGAGAATGGGATTATGCCATTAAACCAAAAGGAGAAGCCGAACCGGCTACGTTTGATGGAAGAATTCTCGTTCCATTCGCTGTCGAATCATCATTATCGGGGGTTCAAAAGACTGTTGGTGAAAACAATGAACTTTGGTACAAACGTGAATTCACCGTTCCTTCCGGTTGGAGAAACAAAGACATCATGCTCAATTTTGGTGCAGTAGACTGGATTGCAGATGTTTTTATCAATGATATTCTGATCGGTTCACACCAAGGGGGGTATACGCCGTTTTCTTTCAACATCACCCCTTATCTCAGTGGAAAAAATACGCACAAATTAGTGGTTCGTGTATGGGATCCCAGCGAGAAAGGGTATCAGCCAAGAGGAAAACAGACCTCTAAACCGGAAGGTATATGGTATACTCCGGTAACAGGGATCTGGCAAACCGTATGGTTGGAACCGGTATCCAATGATCACATCACTGCTGTAAAATCAATTCCAAACATTGATAATAACACACTATCTGTCACGGTAAGCGGGGCTAATTGTAATGTCAGCAATATTGTCGAAGTCAAATTATTGGATAAAGGACGTGTTATAAGTAGCGCCAAAGGCATTCAAGGTAAAGAGTTACGACTGGGCGTACAGAACCCGACATTATGGGATACCTCAAACCCTTATTTGTATGATATGGTCATCACGCTATCAAAAAACGGAAAAGTTGTTGATGAAGTCAAATCGTATACTGCATTTCGCAAAATATCCGTCAAAAAAGATGCCAATGGCATTATGCGTATGCAGCTGAACAATAAAAATCTGTTCCACTATGGTCCGTTGGATCAAGGATGGTGGCCCGACGGACTTTACACAGCTCCTACCGATGAAGCGTTGTTGTATGACATTGTCAAGACAAAAGAATGGGGATTCAATATGATCCGCAAACATGTTAAAGTT
This sequence comes from Parabacteroides sp. PF5-9, assembly GCF_029893105.1. Lineage (GTDB taxonomy): Bacteria > Bacteroidota > Bacteroidia > Bacteroidales > Tannerellaceae > JARXWG01. Next base: position 249,964 of record NZ_JARXWG010000002.1, read on the forward strand.
GAACCTGCACGATGGTACTACCATTGTGATAAAGAAGGTATGCTGGTCTGGCAGGATATGCCGAGTGGTGATATGGGTAATCAGTGGGTCGCTCATGAATATAACAGCGGAACAGACAAAAACAGATCGGCAGCTTCCATTGCGAACTTCTATCAGGAATGGAAAGAGATTATGGACTTGTGTATTTCCAACCCCTCTGTTGTCATCTGGGTACCGTTCAACGAAGCCTGGGGACAATTTGATACGGAAAAAGTGGCCGAATGGACAGCCCAATACGATCCTTCACGACTTGTCAATCCGGCAAGTGGTGGTAATCACCGGGCTTGCGGAGATATTCTGGATTTACATAATTATCCGGGACCCCGTATGTTTTTATTTGACCCGCAACGCGTAAACGTTTTGGGCGAATATGGAGGGATCGGACTCCCACTTGAAAATCATCTGTGGCAACCCGACCGCAACTGGGGATATATCCAGTTCAAAAACAGCGATGAAGTGACCGCCGAATATGTCAAATATGCACAGGAACTGAAAAGTATGGTCGACAGAGGATTCTCCGCTGCAGTATATACCCAGACAACTGATGTAGAAATTGAAGTAAACGGATTAATGACTTACGATCGTAAAGTTATAAAGATCAATGAATCAGCCGTTAAAAAAATCAATCAGGAGGTGATTCGTCAATTATCTGAATAAGTTTTATACACACTAACTTGATTTATTATATTACTTCCGGGAGAGCGAACGACTCTTCCGGAAGTTTTTTTTATCTCTCCGGTAGTCATAAGCCTCACCTGAATCGCACTGTTATTGTTTTTTATAAACCCCGCTTTCGGATAAATCGATTATAATCTGTAAATTTGCCGACTAAATAAAAATAAAAGATGAAATACAATACGGAAGTGAAACGATTGGTTATGCCTGAATACGGTCGTAACATTCAGAATATGGTTGATTATTGCATAACTATTCAGGATCGCGAGGAGCGCTCCCGTTGTGCCAATACGATTATTAACATCATGGGAAACATGTTTCCTCACTTACGGGATGTGAATGATTTCAAGCATATCTTATGGGATCACCTGGCTATTATGGCAGACTTTAAACTGGATATCGATTATCCGTATGAAATTGTCAAAAAAGAAAACCTCTATAAAAAACCACCTCGTATTCCCTATAACAACTCCCGCATCCGGTACCGTCATTACGGAAAGACCTTGGAGTTAATGATCCGTAAAGCGAATGATTTAGAAAGTGGAGAAGAAAAAGAACAGTTGATTAGTTTGTTGGCCAACCACATGAAAAAATCGTTCCTGACCTGGAATAAAGAGTCGGTCGATGACCGGAAGATATTTAAAGATCTGGATGAATTATCAGACGGTCATATCGTCTTGGACGAAGAGGTGCATAAACTGACTGAAAGTCGCGATATTTTAGCGCGTAACAATACTCCTAATAAGAAAAATCATACCCGCAAAGGCCGATGAGTTCATTTATTATAGAGGGGGGACATAAGTTATCCGGAGAAATCACTCCCCAAGGTGCAAAAAACGAGGCTCTGGAAGTTATTTGTGCAGTATTGCTTACTGCTGAAAAAGTAATGATCAACAATATACCCGATATCCTGGATGTAAATAATCTGATCCAGCTTCTACGGGATATGCAGGTCAAAGTAGAACATCCCTCTTCCGGCACATATACCTTTCAAGCCGATGCGATAGATCTGGATTATCTGAACACCGATGATTTCTTACGAAGAAGTGCCTCTCTCAGAGGTTCTGTGATGATTGTCGGTCCGTTGGTTGCCCGCTTCGGTAAAGCGATTCTCCCTAAACCGGGAGGAGACAAAATCGGACGCCGCCGCTTGGATACACATTTCGTCGGTATTCAGAAGTTAGGAGCCTCTTTTAATTACAAGGCTGACCAGCAATTGTATGAAATCGAAGCCAAAAAACTGAAAGGAACCTATATGCTGCTTGATGAAGCCTCTGTCACAGGAACGGCTAATCTATTGATGGCAGCCACTCTTGCTGAAGGGACGACAACCATTTACAATGCGGCATGTGAACCTTATCTGCAGCAACTTTCAGCTATGTTAAACCGTATGGGAGCACGCATCTCTGGGGTTGGTTCTAACCTATTGGTCATTGAAGGCGTTACATCGCTTGGAGGAACCGAGCATACGATCTTACCCGACATGATCGAAGTAGGCAGTTTTATCGGTATGGCCGCCATGACCGGTTCGGATATAACGATTAAAAACACCGGATTTGAGCAATTAGGTATTATACCCGATTCTTTTCGCAGACTGGGTATCACGGTTGAACAAAGAGGTGATGATATACATATTCCGACACATGAATCTTATGAGATAGATACGTTTATCGACGGATCGATTATGACGATAGCCGATGCTCCCTGGCCGGGATTGACGCCCGACTTATTGAGCGTATTCCTTGTGGTTGCCACACAGGCTATCGGTAGTGTATTGATTCACCAGAAAATGTTTGAAAGTCGGTTGTTCTTTGTGGATAAACTGATCGACATGGGGGCACAAATCATATTATGTGATCCGCACCGGGCAACTGTTATCGGATTAGGACAACGTTTTCGTCTGAGAGGCACCACCATGGTCTCTCCCGATATACGTGCAGGTATTGCCTTATTGATTGCCGCATTAAGTGCTGAAGGAACCAGTTGCATCAATAATATCGACCAGATCGATCGCGGATATCAGGACATTGATGGGCGTCTGAATAAACTCGGTGCAAACATAAAAAGAAAATAAATTCATCTTAACAGATCATGATTAACCAGGAAGACACATTAAAAATCGGACGATTTGCCAAACCTCACGGGGTAAAAGGTGAATTGGCACTGGTCACAAATTATGATCTTTTTGAAGAGAGTGATGACCCCTATCTCATTTGTGATATAGACGGTATACTTGTTCCCTTTTATATCGAAGAGTACCGCTATAAAGGGGAGTCTATCATTCTGGTGAAGCTGGAATATGTCGACAACGAGGATTCGGCACGTGAATTTATCAATCGGGATGTATATTACCCGATAGCAGCTATGGCAGCTGATAATCTGTCTGAAGGGATCACATGGGATAATTTTATCGGATATACGGTAAGTGATAAAAAACATGGTCTATTGGGAAAGGTGATCCATGTGGATGAAAGCACGATCAACGTACTGTTGCATATCGATTACAAAGGAGAAGAACTTTTATTTCCTGCAGCCGAAGAGTTGATTACGGAAATAGATCATCCCAACAAACAAATGACCGTTTTTTTACCGGAAGGTTTATTGGATTTATAGAATGGAATTATAAATGGCAAAGAAACGAGCAGATAATAAAAAAGGAACAAAATCATTCTGGCATCAGCTGAAGTTTAAGTATAAACTCTCATTTTTCAATGAAGGGACACTGGAAGAAGTATGGTCTTTCCGACTGTCACAGCTTTCGGTAATTACCACCCTGGCGGTATTTGCATTCATCTTAATCACCATTACCTCCATTCTTATTATTACCACTCCGATACGTAATTATCTTCCCGGTTATCTGGATGTAGAGGTGCGCAAAGAAATCGTTCAAAATGCTTTACGGGCAGATTCACTCGAGCGAATGATAGCCATACAATCTCTTTATATGGAAAATATGTCAGGAATCCTTGCCGGTACCATTGAAATCGATTCGATTCAACGAATAGACTCGCTTGCTCAGACAGACGCCAATTATGAAATTCCCCGGGGATCACGGGAAGAGGCATACATTACAGCTTTTGAAGAAGAAGAAAGATATAACCTGACAGTATTAAATCCAAACCCGATTCCGGCGGATGCTATATTCTTTTATAAGCCGGTTAACGGGGTTGTTTCGGCAGCATTTAATTCGGATATTGGTCATTTTGGAATCGATCTGGTTGCTGCTCCCAGCGAAAGTGTTTTGGCTACACTAGACGGCACGGTGGTCTATACCGGTTTCGATCCGCAATTCGGTAATGTTTTGCACATACAACATAAAAACGGATTTGTTTCTATCTATAAACACAATGACCTTTTGTTAAAAAAAATAGGAGACCATGTAGATGCAGGTGATGCCATTGCTCTACTCGGCAATACGGGGGAACTTTCAACCGGGCCACACCTTCATTTTGAGTTATGGTATAGAGGGACTCCAATAAATCCGGCGGAATATATCGCTTTTTAATGAGATGATGAAAAGGCAACTGGCAATATTAGGTTCGACAGGTTCGATAGGAACGCAAGCGCTTGAGGTGGTACAAGAACATTCCGATCTTTTTGAGATCTATGCACTGACAGCCAACAATCAAGTCGACTTACTAATCAATCAGGCACGTACTTTTATGCCGGAAGTGGTAGTGATTGCCAACGAACAGAAATATCCCGAATTAAAAGAGGCTTTGGAAGATTTGCCGATCAAGGTTTGGGCCGGCGCCGAAGCGATTGCGCAAGTGGTACAATTGGAACCGATCGATATGGTATTAACCGCTATGGTTGGTTATGCCGGATTAAAACCGACCATTGCCGCTATAAAAGCAGGTAAATCAATTGCCTTAGCCAATAAAGAAACATTAGTCGTTGCAGGAGAACTAATTACTGCACTGGCTACCGAATACAAAGTCGCTGTATTACCTGTCGACTCCGAACATTCAGCCATCTTTCAATGTCTGGCCGGAGAATGGGAAAATAGTGTGGAAAAGGTCTTACTAACAGCTTCAGGAGGTCCATTCCGTACAAAAACACTCGAAGAGTTGGGTCGGGTAACCAAAAATGAGGCGCTCAAACATCCGAACTGGAATATGGGAGCCAAAGTAACCATTGACTCAGCATCCATGATGAATAAGGGATTCGAAATGATCGAAGCAAAATGGTTATTCGGATTGACTCCGGATCAGATAGAAGTCGTAGTCCATCCGCAATCGATCATACATTCGATGGTACAGTTTGAAGATGGTGCGGTAATGGCACAATTAGGTATTCCGGATATGAAACTACCGATTGCCTATGCCCTTTCTTATCCTAAACGGTTAAGCAGCAAAGCACCTCGTCTGGACTTTATGAAATATGCAACATTGACATTCGAACAACCCGACTTGAAACGTTTCCACAATCTGGCTTTTGCTTTTGATGCGGTTCGTAAAGGGGGAAATATGCCTTGTATACTGAATGCCGCCAACGAAGTGGTTGTTGCCGCATTCTTACAGGATGAGATTGGATTTTTACAGATGAGTGAAGTCATTGAACAAACAATGCAAAAAGTATCTTTCGTCAACTCGCCTTCTTATGAAGATTATGTAGCGACGGATGCTGAAGCTCGGCGAATAGCTGCCGATTTATTTTGAAACAAGTATAAACACATATTATTGTAGATGGAGACATTTTTAATTAAGGCGTTACAACTCATATTGAGTTTATCGATATTAGTGCTGGTGCATGAATTCGGACATTTCATTTTTGCCCGGATTTTCAAAGTGCGTGTTGAAAAATTTTATCTGTTTTTCGATCCCTGGTTTTCACTATTCAAGTTTAAACCGAAAAACAGTGATACCGAATATGGTGTCGGCTGGTTGCCTTTGGGTGGATATTGTAAAATATCCGGTATGATTGATGAAAGCATGGATAAAGAGCAGATGGCCGAACCTGCGAAAGAATATGAATTTCGTTCAAAACCTGCCGGACAACGGCTTATGATTATGATTGCCGGGGTGGTGTTTAACTTCCTATTGGCACTATTTATTTACTCTATGATTCTATTCCATTGGGGAGATACTTATCTACCGTTGAAAAACATGAAAATGGGAATGAATTACAGTGAGACATTCCATAATATAGGTTTCCAAGATGGGGATATTCTATTAAGTGCCGATGGTGAAGAGTTGGAGCGTTTTGGTGAAACAAGTTTCAGACAGGTTATTAATGCCCGGAATGTAACGGTCTTACGCAATGGTATGGAGACCGTAATCCCCATTCCTGAAGATATCATGCAACGGGTATTGCGCGATAAAAAAGGGTTTGCCGATCCATTCCGTATACCGATGGTTGTACGTGAACTGGTTGATGCAAATGCTCCGGCTGCCTTAGCCGGACTACAGGCCGGAGATAGTATTGTATCTGTTAACGGAGAAATGACTCCCTTGTTTGATCAGGTATCAGCACTGCTTGCAGAGAATAAAGACAAGGATATCACTCTCGAATATTACCGAAACGGACAGCTACAATCGACCGTATTGCATACGGACACAGCCGGTAAAATCGGTGTTTCTGTTATGTTGCCGACAGACCTTTACCAAACAGTAACAAACAGCTATGGCTTTTTGGGATCTTTTCCGGCAGGAATAAAGTTAGGAGTCAATACGTTAAAAGGGTATGTCAACGACATGAAATACGTCTTCACCAAAGAAGGAGCATCCAGTCTGGGTGGATTTGGTACCATCGGCGGATTATTCCCGGCACAATGGAACTGGCGAATGTTCTGGGAACGTACAGCTTTTCTATCCATTATTCTGGCCTTTATGAACATCCTTCCGATACCGGCTTTAGACGGAGGTCATGTGATGTTCCTGTTGTATGAAGTGATTGCTCGTCGTAAGCCAAGTGATAAGTTCATGGAATATGCACAAATAACCGGGATGTTACTTCTATTCGGTTTGTTGATTTACGCCAATGGGAATGATATTGTAAGATTCTTTTTCAAATAAAGAATTACTTCATAAAAAAGATAAACTCCCGGTTATCAGAGATGATGGCCGGGAGTTTATTTTTATCATATGAGTCAATCAAAAAAGCATCTTCAAATTGAAGAAAATGTGAAGATAGTGAAGGCAAACGCCACAGGCGTTCAATGTGCATAACCCCGGGTGAGGAGCGTAGCGGATCGACCCGGGGGGGGCGG
>NZ_JARXWG010000003.1 GCF_029893105.1 Parabacteroides sp. PF5-9
GACCTGGTAAAAACCTCTGGAAGAAAGAGAAACAAAGAAAGGAAAATGAACTATATTTGTGAAACCCAAAAACAAGGTGGCAAAGGTTTATGCCATTGTTGCCAAAACACTGGAAGGGCATCGAGCCCTACCAGTGTTTACCCAAAAACAAAGGCGGCTTCGGATTGTCCATTGTTGAGCGAGGATGTAAACCTTTTTAGTTTGTCAATTCTCAAAATGACAACCTTGTTAGGGATGAGTTTTGGTTGTGTCAACTTTTATAGTAAACAGTGACGAAATGTGACAACCAATTTTAGGATAAGTCATTTTTCACCCAGATAAAATCGTTTGATAGTTATCAAACGATTGTTCTATAATTATCAAACGATCGTTCGACAATTGTGTAATGATCGTTTGACAATTGTCGAATGAATCGACCTTTTGCACAATGGCTGTTTATGATCACAATACATTCAAAAAGCAATTGATGAACCTACAGCACATATCTTCTTTTATTGAATCCAGACTCCGGTCACTTCTCCAAGGATTATTTTTTGTTGTTTTTCATTGATTTCACCTTGTTTTTTGCATTCAATGATCATCCATGGCGACGAAGCGTTTGCTGGGTTGAAAAAGGAGAGGGTGTATGCCGAATTGTCGGCAGATTGATACACATTGCTTGTCTCTCCGACCTGAAAAGCGGCGATCTCTGTTCCGTATAAAAGACCGAATCCTTTCCATAAAGCATTCGATTTCAATAGCTGGTTGGCCTGATCACTCACTTCCAACCGGCTCGAAGGTAGTAGTTGTATCAATGTCTGAGGTATTTTGTCAATAGCCATAGCCATGTATCCCTCTCGCGACGAAGGCTGTTGGGCGATGACCGGTTTCGGCTGAACCGGCGTTTCTGATACCGTTGGCGAAGGAGTTGCATTTTCCGGTACAGGAGTAGCCGTTAATACAGGAGAAGAGGTCGGCATTACGGCTAAAGCCAGTTCCGCACTTTTAAATAACTCATCGACAAAATCAATGGTCGTTTTTCTGAATTTACCGCTTATCCGAGTGAGCTTGTTCTTATTGAGAGCCGCTTTGTCTACGATCCATTCTTCCGCCAGATATTTTTCGGGATCCCGTTGATAAGAGACCTTGTATTCATAACGGATACCTGCTATTTTAATCAGACTGCTGTTTGCATCACACTCAATGGTCAGGCGATACGACATGGACGTTTGGTCTACGGACAATGCTGTTTTGGAAAAAACGAGGTAATCTTCTCCCACCGCAGCGATGTTTCCCTGCGAGCGATCGGTATATACGACCCGTTTGGGCTCTTCGTTGAACTGTTCCTGCGCCCAAGCCAGCATCCGATCAAAAATTTCTTCTTTGCTCAGATGAGCGGTCGTTATCTTTTTTGAAAAAACCACTTTCCCGTTTTCAAGAGGTACTGCGCCAGCCAGATAACGCTCGTTATTTTGTGCAAACAGGGAGATGGGAGCCAAAAGGAGTAGTAAAATTAGTTTTTTCATCGTTTTTTCTCTTTTTTGATTGGATGCTGATAAGAAACAAAGATATGTATTGTACCTGAAATAAAGCGAGTCTCTCACAAATTATTATATTAATTACTCTTTATCAAAGAAAAAAAGTCTATATTTGCACCCTGTGAAAAATAAGGAATATATAATAATGTAATATAAAACCTAAGATTCAAATGCAAAACAAAGGATTTGTAAAGGTCTTCGCGGTGTTGCTTACGCTTGTTTGTTTGTTTTATCTGTCGTTCTCTTTTGTAACCAGACACTACAGCAATAAAGCCGCTGAGTATGCAGGTGGAGATACTGAGAAAGCGAGTTATTTCCTTGACTCACTATCTACTCAGAAGGTATGGCTGGGGTATACCCTGAAACAATGTCAGGAAATGGAGATCAGTTTAGGGCTTGACCTAAAAGGTGGGATGAATGTCGTATTGGAATTGAATGTGCCGGATGTGGTTCGTTCACTTTCTAATAACAACCAGGATCCGAATTTCAATAAGGCGTTAGAATTAGCTTATGAACGTCAGGCTAGCAGTAACAGAGACTTCATCGACTTGTTCGCTGAAGAGTATAAAAAACTGGATGCTGGAGCACGTTTGTCTGCTATTTTCAGTACCTTCGAACTAAAAGATAAAATCACTCCACAAAGCAGTGATGCACAAGTGATCGCTATCCTTAAGAGCGAATTAACCAGTGCGATCGATAACTCATTTAATGTATTACGCACGCGTATCGACCGTTTTGGGGTCGTTTCTCCGAATATCCAACGTTTGGAAACGGCTGGTCGTATCTTGGTTGAATTACCGGGTGTGAAAGAACCGGAACGTGTACGTCGCCTTCTTCAGGGTAGTGCCAATCTGGAATTCTGGGAAACATACCGTTTACCGGAAATTTACCAATACCTGATAGAGATCGATAAGTTATTGGCTTCAATGGAAAGCACGAATAACAACCAGTCGGAAACGCAAACTCAAACCACTGCTCCTGCAGATCAGAACGCTGATCAAGCGCCGGCTGCAGAAGGAAATGAAGCTGATTCTTTGTTGGCGCAAATTGAAGGTGGCGAAGAGGGTGCTGATGCACTTGATCAAACCAATATGAGTCTTGAAGAGATGTTGCGTCAATATCCTCTAACGGCTCGTTTACAGATAAATTCGTACAACGGACAGTTATCGAACAGTTCGGCAATCGGTGTGGCTAACTCCCGTGATATGGATAAGATCAATGAGATCTTTGAAATGAAACAGGTCAAAGATATTCTGCCTCGTAACCTATTACTTCGTTGGGGTGTTAAGGCGATTGACGAACGTGAACAATATTATGAATTATATGCACTTAAAGTGACGAATCGCGACGGTACTCCTGCTCTTGGCGGTGATGTAGTTACTGATGCGGTAGCCGACTTTATGCAACAAGGTGGTCGTACAGAACAGATTGTAAGTATGACGATGAATGCCGAAGGTGCAAAATCATGGGCGCGTTTGACGAAAGAGAATATCGGTAAGCAAATTGCGATTGTTCTCGATGAAATGGTATATTCTGCACCGAATGTTAATGATGAAATTACAGGTGGTCGTTCGCAGATTACCGGTCATTTCACTCCCGAAGAGGCGAAGGACTTAGCCAACGTATTGAAATCGGGTAAAATGGCGGCATCGATCAATATCGTTCAGGAAGATGTGGTTGGTCCTTCATTGGGACAGGAAGCGATTAATGCCGGTGTGATTTCATTTGCGATTGCATTAGTCATATTAATGGTTTATATGTGTGTCTTCTACGGGCTAGTACCGGGTCTGATTGCCGACGGAGCGCTTGTGTTGAATATCTTCTTTACGATGGGTATTCTGGCCTCTTTCCAGGCTGTTCTGACTTTGCCGGGTATTGCCGGGATGGTCTTGACTCTCGGTATGGCTGTGGATGCGAACGTATTGGTCTATGAACGTATCAAAGAAGAGTTGCGTGCCGGAAAAGGATTGGGCAAAGCGATTGCCGATGGTTACGGAAATGCATTCTCTGCGATTTTCGATGCCAACTTAACTTCGATTATTACAGGTGTCGTATTGTTCTACTTCGGAACAGGACCTATCCGTGGTTTTGCTACGACGATGATTATCGGTTTGATTGCTTCATTCCTTACTGCGGTATTCTTAACCCGTATTGTCTATGAAGCTTTTTTGGCTAAAGATAAATTGAAAAATGTCACATTTGTTACTTCTATATCTAAAGACTTCCTGACCAATCCAAAAATTAATTTCTTGGGTATGCGTAAGGTGGGATACCTTATTCCTGTTGCCTTGATTGTCTTAGGAGGACTCTCCATGGTGACAATTGGATTGAATAATGGTATCGACTTCACAGGGGGACGTAACTATATTATTCGTTTCGATCAGGATGTAAATACGGAAGATGTGCGTAATCTGTTGGATGAGCAACTGGATGGTGCTGTAAGTGTAATCACGATCGGTTCGCCGAATCAGGTGCGCGTTTCAACCAACTATCGTATTGCTGATAACGATCCGTCTGTTGACCGGGAAATTGAATCCAAATTATATACCGGAGTACAGTCTTTACTGTCTCAGGGAGTCACTCAAGATCAGTTTGTATCCGACTATATTCAAAGTTCACAGAAGGTAGGGCCGAGTATGGCGGATGACATTAAGAATAGCGCTATATTGGCCGTTATTTTTGCCATGTTCTGTATGGCTGCCTATATCTTACTCCGATTCCGGGATATCTCATTCTCGGTCGGTACTTTTGTTTCTGTATTGGTAACGACACTTTGTATTATCGGATTCTACAGTATGTTATGGAAAATACTTCCATTCTCTATGGAGATCGACCAGACATTTATTGCAGCGATCCTGACGGTAATCGGGTACTCGATCAATGACACGGTGGTTGTATTCGACCGTATCCGTGAAACAATCGGATTGTATCCGAAACGTGACCGTTATCAGGTGATCAATGATGCGTTGAACTCCACGTTAGCGCGTACATTTAATACCACATTGACAACGATGTTGGTGGTGTTATGTATCTTTATTCTGGGCGGTAGTACCATCCGTAGTTTCACCTTTGCTATTCTGCTTGGTATTCTGATCGGAACGTACAGTACATTGTTCGTTGCTACTCCGATTGCTTATGAGCTTCAGAAAAAGAAAATCAATAAGAATGCGGAAAAAGGAAAAGCATAATTATTAAAGCCTTATTATAGAAAAGCCGGGAATTTGATTTCCGGCTTTTTCATTTCCAAGACCTTCACTTGTCTGTCATTCTGTCGATAAACATACCTCATTTCTTTGTTTGAATAAAGAAAAAACCTATCTTTCGTCGCCATTACAAGAAATAAAGATAACAGAATGTAAACGCCATAAAATTACAGTATCATGGAAGAGATGATCGATCATATACCCGAATATCCTGTTTTTGAACAAGGAATTCGCCGTGCTCCTGACCGGGGATATACCCTTACTCCGGCTCAGACTGAAACTGCTTTAAAAAACGCATTACGTTATATTCCCAATCGTTATCACGCAATACTGGCTCCTGAATTTATGGAGGAGTTGTTGACTTATGGCCGGATTTACGGGTATCGTTTTCGTCCGGCGGGTGATTTGAAAGCGAAACCGATCGATCAGTATAAAGGGAATTGTATAGAAGGGAAAGCCTTTCAGGTCATGATCGATAATAATTTGAGTTTCGATGTCGCTTTATATCCTTATGAACTGGTCACCTATGGAGAAACCGGACAGGTTTGCCAGAATTGGATGCAATACCGGTTGATTAAATACTATCTGGAAGAGATGACCGATCATCAGACGCTTGTTGTCGAGTCGGGACATCCGTTGGGTCTTTTTGAATCGAAACCGGATGCGCCACGCGTCATTATTACCAATTCAATGATGATTGGTATGTTCGACAACCAGAAAGATTGGGAAATCGCAGCACAGATGGGCGTGGCCAATTACGGACAAATGACTGCCGGAGGATGGATGTATATCGGTCCGCAAGGGATTGTACATGGCACTTTCAATACCTTATTAAATGGTGGACGGAAAAAATTACATATTGCTCCGGATCAGGATCTGCACGGTTTTCTGTTTGTCTCTTCCGGTCTGGGAGGAATGAGTGGAGCGCAACCCAAAGCTGCAGTAATAGCAGGAGCAGCTTGTATTATTGCCGAAGTGGATGCGTCTCGTATCCAGACCCGTCAGAAACAGGGCTGGGTAGAATACGTAACGGATCATATGGAAGAAGCATTCAGTCTGGCGGCTGCTGCGGTTAAAGCGAAAAAGCCGATCTCTATTGCTTATCATGGGAATGTGGTCGATTTGTTGGAGTATGCCGCAAATACACATGTACATATTGATTTATTAAGTGATCAGACCTCCTGTCACGCCGTATATGAGGGTGGCTATTGCCCGGCAGGTCTCTCTTTTGAGGAGCGAACCGATCTGTTGACTCATGATCGGAGTGTTTTTGAATCGTTGGTCAATCGATCACTCGTTCGTCACTTCGAAGTCATCAAAAGATTGGTTGCGGCAGGTAGTTATTTCTTTGATTACGGTAATTCGTTTATGAAAGCGATATTTGATGCCGGCGTACAGGAAATCTCTCGAAATGGAATCGATGAAAAAGACGGTTTCATCTGGCCTTCTTATGTGGAGGATATCATGGGTCCTGAACTTTTCGACTATGGGTATGGTCCCTTCCGTTGGGTTTGTCTGAGCGGTAAACATGAAGACTTGATCCGGACAGACCGTGCGGCAATGGAATGTATTGATCCGAACAGACGTGGTCAGGATAGAGATAATTATAACTGGATCCGTGATGCGGAGAAAAATCAACTGGTGGTCGGCACACAGGCACGTATCCTTTATCAGGATGCGGAAGGTCGCCTGAAGATCGCTTTACGCTTCAATCAAATGGTGCGTGAAGGCGAAGTAGGTCCGATTATGCTGGGACGTGATCATCATGATGTGAGCGGAACGGATTCTCCATTCAGGGAGACGGCAAATATTTACGACGGTAGTAATGTGATGGCCGATATGGCCGTGCAATGTTTTGCCGGAAATGCGGCACGAGGGATGAGCCTTGTCGCCCTACATAATGGGGGAGGGGTTGGAATTGGGAAATCTGTCAACGGAGGTTTTGGCATGGTGCTCGACGGCAGCAAACGTGTGGATGAGATACTTCGTTCGGCGATGTTGTGGGATGTGATGGGAGGCGTTGCGCGTCGTTCATGGGCACGCAATCCGAATGCGATGTCGACTACTGCGCTATTCAATGAAAAACAGGCCTCCGGTTATCACATTACCTTACCTCATGTCGCTGATGAAACACTGATCCGGAAAATAGTCACACAATCATTAAAAAAACAGATATGAGCAATTGGAATAAAATCATGGAATGCGTTCCTAACTTCAGTGAAGGACGCGATCTCGATAAGATCGATCAGATTATTAGTCCGTTTCGGGGCAAAGTGGGAGTAAAACTACTTGACTATAGTAACGATATCGACCACAATCGGATGGTTGCGACCGTTGTTGGTGAACCGGAAGCGTTAAAAAAAGCGGTTGTCGAAGCAATTGGAATCGCAGTGAAATTAATCGATCTGACCAAACACTCCGGGCAACATCCGCGTTTGGGTGCTGCCGATGTCATTCCGTTTATCCCTATTCGTGGATGTACCATGGAAGAAGCCATTACGCTTTCAAGAGAAGTGGGAGAAGAAGTCGCTTCACGGTATAATCTGCCGGTATTCCTCTATGAAAAGTCGGCTTCAGCCCCTCACAGGGAGAATCTGGCGACTGTCCGTAAAGGGGAGTTTGAAGGATTGGCGACAAAGATTAAACAGCCGGAATGGCAGCCTGATTTTGGCCCGGCCGAACGACACAGTACAGCCGGAGGTGTTGCAATCGGTGCCCGTATGCCTTTGGTGGCCTATAATGTTAATCTGGGAACAGCTAATTTAGAGATTGCCAACGAGATTGCTAAAAAGGTTCGTTTCATTGGCGGAGGCCTTCGTTTCTGTAAAGCTATGGGAGTCGATTTGAAGGAAAGAGGAATTGTACAGGTCTCTATGAACCTGACTGATTATACACGAACAGCCATTTATAGAGCGTTCGAATTGGTACGCATAGAAGCGCAACGTTATGGAGTGCCGGTGGTCGGCAGCGAAGTGATCGGACTTGTACCGATGGAGGCACTTGTGGATACGGCTTCTTATTATCTGGGGTTGGAAAATTTCAGTATGAATCAGGTCCTCGAATCACGTATAATGGAATAAATATGTCGAACCGCTTATTGATACGCAACATCTCCCAACTGGTTACCTGCTCCGGTTTTAAAGCAAAACAAGGCCGGGACATGAACGAGTTGTGTATTCTTGAAGACGGTGCCGTTGCTGTTGAGAACGGCGTAATCACCCATGTCGGAACAACACCGGATGTATTGGCTTGTTTGGATGGATATTATCCGGAGATTAATGCGCAGGGGAAAGCCGTTTTACCGGGATTTGTGGACAGCCATACGCATTTTGTGTTTGGAGGTTACCGTGAAGATGAATTCTCCTGGCGCTTACGGGGAGATAGTTACATGTCAATCATGGAACGTGGTGGCGGCATCGTCAATACGATGAAAGCGACTCGTGAAAGCAGTTTTGGCGAGTTGAAAGAGCGGGCAAAGGAACGGTTGGACGAGTTGCTGGCAATGGGAGTCACTACAGTGGAAGGGAAAAGCGGATATGGACTTGATCTGGAGACGGAAATCCGGCAACTGCAAGTCATGAACGAATTAAATAAAGAGCATCCTATAGATATTGTTTCGACTTATCTGGGAGCTCATGCAGTACCTCCTGAGTATTCCGGCCAAACCGACGCATATATCGATTTTTTGATTGACGAGGGATTACCTGCTATCCATCCGGATTATAATGTTCGTTTTTGTGATGTGTTTTGTGAAAAGGGTGTTTTTTCCATCGAACAGAGTGAACGGTTGTTATTGGCAGCCAGAAAACAGGGGTTTGATTTAAAACTGCATGCCGATGAAATCGTCCCTTTAGGAGGAGCCGAGTTGGCTGCCCGTATGCATGCCATGAGTGCTGATCATCTGTTGCATATCTCGGATGAAGGGATCCGCCAATTGGCAGAACAACAGGTTGTCGCCACACTTTTGCCGTTGACGGCTTTTTCTTTAAATGAACCTTATGCCCGCGGACGTGAAATGATTGATGGAGGTTGCGCTGTTGCTTTGGCCTCTGATCTGAATCCGGGTAGCTGTTTCTCTGCTTCGATCCCTATGTTGATCGCATTAGCTTGTATCCAGATGCGGTTGACGCCCGAAGAGGCCATTACAGCTCTGACGATAAATGGTGCAGCTGCCGTCGGACAGGCGGATAGAATCGGAAGTATTGACGTCGGCAAACAAGCAGATATGATTCTATTACACTATCCTTCCTATAAGTTTCTTCCCTATCATATTGGGATGAATATCGTAGAAACAGTGATAAAGAGTGGCAAACCATTTCAGGTGCCCCGCTTGTCGGACAGACCGTATTTTAAATGATATACAGACAGAAAGTATAAACTAAATATGAACAATTATGTTAGCAGACTTATCAATTAAACAATTTCTGGCCGAAACAGCTGCAAATACGCCTGTACCGGGAGGGGGGAGTACTGCCGCGTTATGTGGAGCCATAGCCACAGCATTAACGGAAATGGTCGCTCATCTGACGATCGGGAAGAAAAAGTATGCAGATTATGACGGGCAGATGCGCACGATTGCCGTCGAAGCCGCAACGATCCGTGAGCGTCTGATCGAGTATATCGATACAGACAGTAAGGCCTATGCTCTGGTGATGGACGCATATAAGCTACCTAAAGAGACAGAAGAGCAAATCGCAATACGTAATCACGCAATACAAGAGGCCACCAAAGAAGCAGCCAACGTTCCTATGAGGGTAGCCGAAGAGATCGGATCTGTGATGGAAACAATTATCTATGTGGCTAAAAAGGGAAATCAGAATGCTGTAACAGATGCCTGTGTTGCTATGATGACAGCCAGAACATGTGTGCTTGGAGCGTTACTGAATGTCCGAATCAATCTCTCTTCGATCAAAGATGAGACCTTTGTCAGCCGAATGAAAGAGAAATCCGATCATCTTGAAGCAGAGGCCATACGTATTGAAACAAAATTATTAATATGGGTAAAGACAATCCTTTAATGCTTTAAGTAAACACAGGCAAGTCAATGATAAAATAAGTTCTGAATAATTCAGATCGACAGATTTAAAGAATATGGGACAAAACGTATATTATGTGGGAGCCGCCCCACTTACCTTCGAGGGTATCGAACGTATTCTCAGCGGGAATATGAAATTAGAGTTGAATGCGGAGGTAAAGGAGCGCATTCAACGATGCAGGGATTATCTGGATCATAAAATCGAACAACAAGACGGTCCTTTGTATGGGATAACGACCGGATTTGGTTCGCTATGTAATAAAAATATATCTCCGGATGAATTAAGTACGCTCCAGGAAAACCTGGTTAAAAGTCATGCCTGCAGTGTGGGAGATGAAGTCAGTCCGGTGATTGTCCGTCTGATGATGTTGTTAAAAGCCCAAGCGTTATCATTAGGGCATAGTGGGGTGCAGGTCATTACCGTGCAGCGTATTCTGGATTTTTTCAATAATGATATACTCCCTATTGTTTATGATCGTGGTTCGTTGGGTGCATCCGGTGATCTGGCTCCTTTAGCCAATCTCTTTTTACCGCTTATAGGGGTGGGTGATGTGTATTACAAAGGTAAAAAACGCGATGCAATCGGTGTTTTAGACGAATTTGCATGGAAGCCAGTTAAACTCAAAAGCAAAGAAGGATTAGCGCTTCTCAATGGTACGCAGTTTATGAGTGCCAACGGAGTCTTTGCCCTTATGCGTGCGTTTAAGATCTCCAAAAAAGCCGATTTAATCGCCGCTTTGTCACTTGAAGCCTTTGACGGATTGATGGATCCTTTTATGGATTGTATCCAGCAAATGCGTCCACATCAGGGGCAGATAGAGACGGGTGATGCTTTTCGTCGTCTGTTAGAAGGCAGTGAACTGATTAACCGCAAAAAGGCGCATGTGCAGGATCCTTATTCGTTTCGCTGCATTCCTCAGGTACATGGTGCGACAAAAGATGCGATTCGCTATGTTTCCAGTGTGTTGTTGACAGAGATCAACTCTGTAACCGATAATCCGACCATTTTCCCTGATGAAGATAAAATCATCTCAGGAGGCAATTTTCATGGACAACCATTAGCTATATCCTATGATTTTTTGGCTGTTGCTTTAGCTGAGCTGGGAAATATCTCCGAGCGGCGAGTAGCCCAACTGATTATGGGATTACGCGATTTACCCGAATTTCTTGTTGCTAATCCGGGATTAAATTCCGGATTTATGATACCACAGTATACAGCCGCCAGTATGGTGAGCCAGAATAAGATGTACTGTTATCCGGCCAGTAGTGATTCGATCGTCTCCAGTAACGGTCAGGAAGATCATGTGAGCATGGGGGCTAATGCGGCTACCAAGTTATTCAAGATTATGGATAACCTGGATCATATCCTGGCTATTGAGTTGATGAATGCTGCTCAGGGTATAGATTTCCGTCGCCCCGCTAAGACCTCTCCATTCTTGGAAAAATTCCTTAAGGAGTACCGGAAAGAGGTTTCGTTTATCGAAGACGATATAGTGATGTATACGGAAATTCACCGGACGGTCGCATTTATCCGAAGGAAAGATTTTGACTATTGAAAGCGATAAGTCCAGAAGGTATTTTAATTCACTCACATCAATCCTGACAAGGGTTGAACCCACTTTGGGGACTGAATATAGTTGTGATTATCTGCCCCGGGTTTCACCCGGGGTTATGCATATCTTATCCCTTGCGGGGTAACTATTTATAACATGTAATCTATTCAAAGATAAGCCGTACTTTTGGACGCCCCATTTTTTTTCTTACCGCGTATAATGCCTGAAAGTAAAATGCCTTTGAGAGATATAACTGACTAAGGTACAGAATACTGTAATGACAAATTTAGAAATGGTCGGATAAAAATGGAGATATTCGACACAGACTTTCAATCCGATATAATTGATCAAAAGATTCATGCCGACAACAAGCATATAACGTGACAGTTTAGTCCTATTGGTCATGGGTGATCCCTGGAAGACCACATTATTCATCAGCCAGAAACCAGTTAACAGGGTAATCGGGAAAACAATTAAAAACGCAGCGATATAGGGCGATACCACAATAAAGCCGAGGTCGAGATCTTCTTTGCCGAACACAAAATTATACAAGAATGCAAAGAGCGCAAGGTCGAAGACCATATTGCCCCCTCCACATACCAGATACTGAAAGACTTTATAGGAAAAAAGCTTGTTGAACGGAGGAAAATAAAGCCATTTGATGATTTTTTCAATACTTTTTTTCACAGGTTATCGTTGATCGTTTGTATTATTTCTTCACCTCTACGCGTTGAGTCGGAGCCATCTGTTTATTCCGCTCTTCCGACTGTGCGACCATATGTTCGGCCAATAGACGGAAAGCCTCTCCAGTCATTGTTCCCGAATGCAATGCAACCGGTTCTCCGTTGTCTCCTCCTTCACGTATACTTTGTACGATCGGAATTTGTCCAAGTAATGGAATCTTCAGTTCTTCGGCCAACTGTTTACCTCCCTCTTTTCCAAAGAGATAATATCTATTTTCCGGGAGTTCTGCCGGGGTAAACCAAGCCATGTTTTCTACCAGTCCGAGAACCGGTACATTGATCTTTTCGCTTTGGAACATACTGATACCTTTACGGGCATCCGCCAAGGCTACATCCTGAGGGGTGGTGACTACGATCGCTCCGGTAATGGCCAATGTCTGCACCATGGTCAGGTGAATATCACTTGTACCGGGTGGTAAGTCGATCAGAAAATAATCCAATTCTCCCCAGTTCCCGTCACTGATTAATTGTTTCAAGGCATTGCTTGCCATGGCGCCCCGCCACAAAACAGCATCCTCTTTATTGACAAAAAAACCGATCGACAATAGTTTGACACCGTAATTCTCAGCCGGTTGAATCAGTTCTCGTCCATTGACCTCCTGCACAAAAGGACGGGCATCTTCGACCTGAAACATTTTCGGTTGCGAAGGGCCAAAAATATCCGCATCTAACAGTCCGACTTTATAACCCAATTGTGCCAATGCAACAGCCAGATTCGCCGCAACCGTACTTTTTCCTACTCCGCCTTTCCCGGAGGAAACGGCAATGATATTCTTAACCTCCGGAAGTAATTTATCCGGTTCCGCCGGCAAGGCCTGTGGGGTGACTATCCGTATATTTCCTTTGATCTCCGCATCCGGACTGGCGTATGTTAAAATAGCCGTTTCTGCCGCTTTCACCACAGATTTGATGAACGGATCGTTCGGTTTGTCAAAAAATAGCGAAAAACTGACTTTGTTTCCATCAATCCGGATATCATCTTCTACCATTCCCGCAGAAACAAGGTCTTTACCTGTTCCGGGATACCGGACTTTCGACAGTGCATCTATAATTAATTGAGGATAAAGTGCCATAACATATACGATTAATTGATCATTTATTTTCCGGAAGCGAGTGCGCTCCGTTTACTTCGATTAAAACTCCGATAAACATCGAACTCAATCTCCACATCAGGTTCGATGAGTTCATCCCTCTCTTCACAAATGAAGCGGATATATTTGATCGTTAGTCCTCTGTCGAGCCATTGTTGCTCATAATAGGTTTTAATAGCGAGAATCTCATCTGTCGACCCCGAGTGATACAGATCATCCGTACTGAATAATACCGGATAACGATTCGCTTGAATCATCTCGCAGGTATAGGTATACATAAACCCGCTATCGGTTTTCAGATGGATCAATCCGTTGGGTGCCAATATTTTTCGATAAAGTCTCATAAACGAAGTCGATGTCAGTCGTTTACTTACTTTTTTCATTTGCGGATCCGGAAACGTCAACCATATTTCAGCCACTTCACCCGATGCAAAAAAATGATCGATCAGTTCAATAGAGGTGCGTAGAAAAGCGACATTACACATCCCAGACTCCAACGAATCTTTTGCGCCACTCCACATCCGCGCGCCTTTAATATCAACCCCAATAAAATTCTTTTCAGGAAACAGCCGCCCTAAGCCAACGGTATATTCCCCTTTGCCGCAACCCAGTTCCAATACGATCGGATTCTCATTTTTGAAAAAGTGTGTATTCCATTTCCCTTTCAAATCAAACCCCTTCTCTTTCAATACGGCAAAAGGAAATTGGAATACATGGGGGTAACCCGCCATATCATCGAACTTTGCCAATTTGTTCTTTCCCATGGGGGCAAAGATAGATAGAATCTCGTAAAGATAGATAAAATGAGAAAATATGTGGAGGGTGATTGCGATGAGATCAAAGATATGATCCTCTCTTTTTTTACGATATTAATAGATAAATATGTCATCTGAATGACATAAAACATACATCAATAGATCTATATTTGCACCTTGTTAGAAACGGTATATAATTGCCCACAGAAGAATGGTCGTTTGGGGAAATTACGCTTCTTCTCACATAGTCAATAATTAAAAACAATTAAATCAGTAAATTATGAATATGAAAAAAGTATTTGTGATGTTGTGTAGTGTGTTGTTTATTACAGCATGTGGTAGTGATAATGATACACCATCACTTGAAGAACAAGAGCAGACCTTGTACGATACGTATGTAACGGCTGAAATGGAATCAGCAATCGCCAAATTGGATATGACTGTAAATCGTGGGATCAACCCTCCCAAAATAGAAGGATATTACAGAATGGAAGGGATCTTTTTGGCCACAACAAATAGTGCTGAAAAGAAATATCTGGGTTCACGTTTTAATACGGATTATAAGTTCAACTTCTACAATCAGTCAGAGTTATCCGTCGATCTGTTGGGATATGAAGTGATACGGGATACGGATGAACTTGACTCAGAGCACAGAGGGCAAGGCACATTCATTTGCGGAGAAGGGGATAAGTTCTCGATCTTCATGGAAGAGCGACACTTCTCAGATGGTTACACCGCGATATCATTGACTATTCTATCGGGAGAAGTGGTTAGAAACGGAGGAAGCATTACAGGGATAAAAAATCTAAAATATGCTTTCATTATGAAAGATAGAGGAGGAGATACGAGCCTTATTCAAGTAGGGCAAGGGCGTATCGTAGGGAATGATCTTGCGCAAGTGATTACCAAAAAACAATTCGAAACGCTGGAGCAGCCTACCCGTTTGAAATCAGATAATTCCGATTTTGGGATCTCTTTCTTATCCAATTTTAAATAAAACAGAAGAATCTTTTTATACGTTTGTCTTGATAGAGAAGAGTGGTCGTTTTCAATAAACACCTGTATCGGATAGGGGTTTTTTATTCTTTTCTCGTCCTATGGTTGAATTTTTTTCGATCATATCAATCAGAAAACAACAAACGTATGAAAAGATTTTTATTATTACTCTGCTTACTTCCTTGTCTCTCTTTTGCACAAACTGAAAAAAAACAAAAACCGAAAACCTTAAAATGGTTTCAATCCGGAACAAGCGCTACTCCTCTATTGAGGGCTCAGGAGAGTATCTTGTTGGACTCTGTTTATACCTTTACGAAAACAGATGAGGAGAACCCTGAGATCTTAGAACAAAAAACCTATTATAAATATGATGAGTTCCAACGAATCACCGAAGAGTTGTTATTCGTGGACTATTCAGGGTTGGAGCAGTTCAGACAATATAAGTCGATCTACACGTACAAAAACAGTAGTCGTTATCCTTCCCGGATAGAGACATACTACTTGAAGAATGGAAATTGGATGAAAATCAGTGAAGACCAGCAAAACTATACCGAAGAAGGTATTCCGTTGGAGGCTCGATCATTTGTATTTGACGGAGAAGGGTTAAAACTGGAAAATGTGTGGAAAGCAATATCATTCGATGAAAAGGGGATTCCGACTGAATTTATTGACAGCACTTTTTATGAAGAGGTCTATGTGATGAAATTCAACATAACGTTTAATGAAAAGGCGCAACCGACAGCGGTGACGACTTTTTCACCCAATGAGATTAATCGCGAAGAGTGGATTCCTTTCGAAAAAATGATCTATCATCTGGATGAAGAGGGCTTGCTTCGCCTGAAGGAGGAACATTACGATTATGAAGGTGATGAGGATTGGGATTTCTCTTATCTCATTGCTTATGAATATGATGAGCGTGGACGGATGATCCATGAAAATGAGGCTATGGGGCCAGGAATGTTTTACTCTTTTATCAGTACCCGGAATTTTTATTCCGACGGACTGACTACGCATAACGAACCTCCTGTAACTGCAGCGACTACCGCAACCATTCATTACACCCAAGGCTCTGGATCCCTTTATGTAGACCTTATGCAGGAACAGAGTGGCCACTTATTGATTATGCGTCCGACAGGACGGTTGGTAGGTCAATATCGCTTGAATCAACAAACAACAACTATCCCTTTAAATACCGTAAAAGGCGAAGTTCTCATTGTCCGGCTGCAAACTAAATCTGGTCATTATACAAAAAAGATATTGGTACGATAAAAAAATCGTTTGACAATTGTCGAATGATCATTCCATAATTATGAAACGATCATTTCACAATTGTCAAACGATTATTCCATAAATGTCGAATGAATATATCTTTTTAGAGCGTAGAACAGACGTATGGAAAGGATTCGCATAACGTATGCGAAGGTTTTTCACCATGAATGAACCGCTGACGACCTCGCGAGGTGAAACATTATTTAACGTGAGTTCGATATAAATTTCAAATTGAAAGAAATTTGAAGATGTAAACGTAGCGACCAGTACTATCTGGGCACCTCTCCTGGCCCTACTCTTTATACACATCTTTGATCATGTCAAGTAGACATTCTCAGCTCCTTGCCTGGTCAGGCGAGGGGAACCGCCGCTTGCGGTGGTGGAGTGGTTGTATAGCGGTAGATAATAAAAAATATACTAACTAACATCTATCACAAAACAATATATCTATCTAATATTCAGCTTTGTCTATACAAAACAACCACTCCACCGCTGCGGGACAGCGGTCCCCCTCGCCTGACCAGGCAAGGAGCTGAGAATGTCCACTTACTAATATTAGAATGTCCACTTACTAATTTTGAAATCTTCAAAAATGACACAATCTGAAGATAAATCTTTATATCGAACTCACATTATTTAGGAATCGGTCGCTTGTGAGGGATATATTACTTTCGTACCTTTGCAGGTTCAAAATTTTAAAGGGGTATATGGCAGAGAATAATTCGATCTTCATTAAAGGTGCGCGAGTCAATAATCTGAAAAATATAGACGTGGAGATCCCACGCGATAAACTGGTGGTGATTACCGGTTTGTCGGGCAGTGGAAAATCTTCATTGGCCTTTGATACGTTGTATGCCGAGGGTCAGCGTCGGTATGTGGAAAGTTTGTCGTCGTATGCCCGTCAGTTTCTGGGGCGTATGAGTAAACCGGAAGCGGATTACATCAAAGGAATACCTCCGGCCATTGCCATCGAACAGCGGGTAAATACCCGTAATCCCCGTTCTACGGTTGGGACTTCGACTGAGATTTATGAATACCTGCGTTTACTGTTTGCTCGGATCGGGAAAACCATTTCTCCGGTCTCAGGGGCGGAAGTAAAAAAACATCAGGCAATGGATATTCAACGGGAGATTCTCTCTTATCCGGAAGGAACCCGTTTTGCCGTATTTACCCCCATCGTTTTGTCGGAAGGGAGGACGATGCAGAAACAGTTGGAAATTCTGCAGAAAGAAGGATATACCCGGTTGTCTATCGCTGATACGACGTATCGGTTGCAGGAGGTGTTGGACGATAAAAAACTGATGGCATCGTCTTCCATTGAATTACTGATCGACCGGTTGACTGTTTCGGCAGATAAGACCTTGAAAAGCCGTTTGGCAGATTCGGTTGAAACCGCTTTTTTTGAGGGACATGGGGTGTGTTATATACGGGTGTACACCGATGATGGAGCGGTCATCCTGAAAGAATACTCCAAAAAATTTGAGGCCGACGGGATTACTTTTCAGGAACCGACGGAGATGATGTTCAGTTTCAACAATCCGGTAGGCGCCTGTCCGGTATGTGAAGGTTTCGGTAAGATGCTGGGGATTGACGAAAATCTGGTGATCCCGGATAAAAGCCTGTCGGTCTATGAAGGAGCGGTTGTTTGCTGGAAAGGTGATGTAATGGGCGAATGGCTGAAAGATTTTATCACGAATAGCAGTAAATATAAATTTCCGATCCATAGACCTTATTTTGAACTGACGGAGGAGGAGAAAGAACTCTTGTGGCACGGTAGACGCGGACTACACGGGATCAATGATTTTTTCAAATTTGTTGAAGAAAACGTCTATAAAATCCAGTACCGGGTCATGTTGGCTCGCTATCGGGGAAAGACGACTTGTACGACTTGCAAGGGAAGCCGTTTGCGACCCGAAGCATTATATGTGCAGGTAGGTGGTAAAAATATTGCGCAACTGGTTGTTTTGCCGATAACGGAAATCAAAACGTTCTTTGATCAGTTGCAATTGGATGAAACAGATACAGCAATCGCCAAGCGTTTGTTGACAGAGATAAACAGCCGTTTACAGTTTTTGTTGGATGTGGGATTGGGTTATCTCTCGTTAGACCGTCTCTCTTCGACATTATCAGGCGGCGAAAGCCAGCGGATCAATCTGGCCACTTCTTTAGGGAGTAGCCTGGTCGGTTCACTCTATATTTTGGATGAACCGAGTATCGGACTGCACTCCCGGGATACCGATCTGTTGATTAAAGTATTGCGTCAACTGCAAGGGCTGGGAAATACGGTTATCGTCGTGGAGCATGACGAAGAGATTATTCGTGCGGCAGATTATATCATCGATATCGGTCCGAAAGCGGGACGTTTGGGTGGTGAGATTGTCTATCAGGGAAATGTCTCCCGCTTGCCGGCGAAGAGTGAGAGTTATACTGTCCGCTATCTGACGGGAGAGGATCAGATTGAACAACCTCCTTTCCGTCGTCCATGGAACAATTATATCGAGGTCACCGGAGCGAGGAAGAATAACCTGAAAGGGTTTGATGTGCGTTTTCCGTTGAATGTGATGACGGTAGTTACCGGAGTCAGCGGTTCGGGAAAGAGTTCTTTAGTGCGGGATATCTTCTATGAAGGGGTCAAGCATTATCTGGATAATGCCACACGTCTGTCGGTGGATTGTGCCGGTTTGTCGGGCGATTTGCAGATGATCCATGGGATTGAGTTTGTGGATCAAAATTCAATAGGAAAAAGTTCACGTTCTAATCCGGTCACCTATATCGGAGCGTATGATGAGATCCGTAAATTCTTTGCCGAACAGGCCTTATCCAAACAGATGGGGTATAGCGCCGCTCATTTCTCCTTTAACAAAGAAGGAGGACGCTGTGAAGAGTGTAAAGGTGAAGGGGTAATTACGGTAGAGATGCAGTTTATGGCCGATATCACGCTCGAATGTGATGTCTGCCATGGGAAACGTTTTAAATCGGAGTTATTGGAGGTAGAATATAAAGGGGCGACGATTTTTGATGTTCTCGAAATGACTGTCAACCAGGCCATCGAGTTTTTCAGTCAATCAAATGGCAGCCAGGAAAAAAAGATTGTCAAACGGTTAACCCCTCTACAGGAGGTCGGCTTAGGTTATATTAAACTGGGACAAACCTCCTCGACGCTGTCAGGAGGAGAAAATCAGCGGGTCAAATTGGCTTACTACCTGGGACAGGAGAAACAACAACCGACCCTGTTTGTTTTTGACGAACCGACTACCGGTTTGCATTTCCATGATATAAAAACATTACTAAAGGCCTTCAATGCCCTGATCGATAAAGGGCATACGGTGGTGATCGTCGAACATAATATAGACGTGATCAAATGTGCCGATCATCTGATCGATCTGGGTCCGGAAGGCGGTAAAGGAGGGGGGACGCTTGTGTGTGCCGGAACTCCCGAAGATGTGGCTGCGTGTATGGAGTCGTATACCGGACATTACCTGAAAGAGAAATTAAAATGAAGGGATGATTTCATCCGATCATACAATTTATAATGAATTGTACCGTTGAGTATTAAAGGTAAATGTTTACCTTTGCGGCCAATCTTTCGTTTTTGGGCGAACAGAATCATGCAATTAACAATCACACTATAAGAAAAGTATGGGAAACTATAAACTGATCAACAACGTGCTGGGATGGCTTAGCTTTTTGCTGGCTTCCTCTGTTTATATGATGACAATGGAGCCGACAGCCAGTTTCTGGGATTGTGGTGAATTTATCTCTTCGGCGTATAAATTGGAAGTGGGACATCCCCCGGGTGCTCCATTTTTTATGTTGACAGCCAATATCTTTACACAACTGGCTTCGGATGTATCACAAGTACCTCTGATGGTCAATACCATGTCGGCCTTGTTCAGTGGGCTCACCATCATGTTCCTTTTCTGGAGTATTACCCATATGGCCCGGAAAATTATCGGAACGGAAGGGGAAGAGATGACCACAGGTCAGATGATTACCATACTGGGGTGTGGATTGGTAGGTGCATTGGTATATACCTTTAGTGATACATTCTGGTTTAGTGCTGTGGAAGGGGAGGTGTATGCCTATTCATCCCTGTTTACGGCTGTTGTATTCTGGTTGATCTTGAAATGGGATGCTGTGGCAGACCGTCCGCATGCCGATCGTTGGATTGTATTGATCGCTTACCTGATGGGGTTGAGTATTGGTGTCCACTTGTTGAACCTGCTTTGTATTCCGGCAATCGTATTGGTCTATTATTATCGAAAATATCCGAATCCATCGATGAAAGGGATGATAATCGCTTTATTGATATCGTTTGCTATCGTAGGACTGATGATGTATGGAGTCGTACAGGGATTGGTCGAAGTGTGTGGTTGGTTTGAACTTCTCTTTGTGAATATATTGGGTATGCCTTATAATTCGGGTGTATATGCCTACCTGATCATTGTGGGCGGCGTATTGGGCTGGTCGATTTGGGAGACTATGCGTGAAGAGGTTCATCCGTTGCGTGTTAAAATTGCATTTATATTGGCGGTCACCTTATTGGGTATTCCGTTTATAGGTGATGGCTATATTTTGGGTATTGCATTGATCCTTGCATTAGGGGCATATCTGTTTAAGAGCAAGAGAGTCGCTGTAAAAGCATTGAATACGATCCTGGTCTGTCTGATGGTGATTGTGGTCGGGTATTCATCGTATGCATTGATTATGGTGCGTGCTACGGCTGATACTCCCATGAATCAGAACGATCCGAGCGATATTTTTACCTTACGTACCTATCTGGCTCGTGAACAATATGGAAAAGTGCCGTTGTTTTATGGACAAACCTATGTGTCGGAGATAAAACGTGAACGTCAGGGCGATCAGTGTGTGCCGGTGACTACTCAGGGACAGCCGACCTATACACGGGTAATTAAAGAAAACGGAAACGAAAAAGACCATTATTATATTTCACGCTATGAGACCGAATATGAAAATATAGGCGAATTGGATATGTTATTCCCGCGTATGCATAGTTCGGATCCTCGTCATGTCAGTGCGTATAAGGAGTGGGCGCAGATTAAAGGGACACCGGTGAAATTTAATCGTTGTGGTGAAACCGTGTCGGTAATGAAACCGACCTTTGCGGAAAACCTGCGTTTTTTCTTCCAGTATCAGCTTAACTTTATGTACTGGCGTTACTTCATGTGGAACTTCTCCGGACGGCAGAATGATATCCAGGGACATGGAGAGATTATGAACGGTAACTGGATTACAGGTATTAGATTTATAGATCAGGCACTGGTCGGACCACAGGATGATATGCCTTTTGATATAGCGAATAATAAAGGACATAACGTGTATTATATGCTGCCTTTGTTGTTGGGTATATTGGGTTTACTCTTCCAGGGGTATGCCGGCAAGAAAGGGATACAAGGATGCTGGGTTACTTTCTTTTTGTTCTTTATGACCGGTATTGCAATTGTGTTGTATCTGAATCAAACACCCTACCAGCCGCGTGAGCGCGATTATGCCTATGCCGGATCATTCTATGCGTTCTGTATCTGGATCGGTTTTGGGGTCGCTGCGTTGGCCAAAATATTAAAAGAATATGGCAAATTGCCGGAAGTGATCGCTGCTGCTGCTGCAACGGTTCTCGGACTGTTTGTGCCGATACAGATGGCCGGACAAAACTGGGACGATCATGATCGTTCGGGACGGTATGTGGCTCGTGACTTCGGTCATAACTACCTGGAATCGTGTGAACCGAATGCGATCATCTTTACTAATGGAGACAACGATACATTCCCGCTTTGGTATGCACAGGAAGTAGAAGGTATCCGGACGGATATCCGTGTGTGTAATACCAGTTATTTGCAGACCGACTGGTATATCGACCAGATGAAAAAAGAGGCTTACGAATCGGCACCGCTGCCGATCTCCTGGACGCGTGCTGACTATGTGCAAGGTACGCGTGATGTGGCTTATCTGTTTGATATGACTAAGGGAGAGCCGATAGACTTGCAGACGGGACTTAATTTTGTACAAAGCAATGATCCGCGTTATAAGCGTATTGCCGGGATCAATCAGGATCTGCATTATATGCCTTCTCATAAACTGAATTACCGGTTTGATTCGGCTCAGGTGATTGCTAAAGGAATTGTGAAACCGGAAGAGGCCGGGTATATCGTGAACCCGATGACCATCGATCTGAGCGATAAGGATATCCTGGGCAAACAGGAACTGATCATTCTCGATATGCTTCAGAACAATAACTGGGAGCGTCCGATGTATTATGCCATTACGGTTAGCCCGGATCAGTTCGTGAATTTAGATGGGTATTTCCGTCAGGTCGGTATGGCTTACCAGATCGTTCCGATGCATACGAAAAATAATGTATTGTCTGTAGATGCGGATAAGATGTACGACAATATCATGAATAAGTATAAATGGGGAGGTTTGGATAAACCGGGTATTTATCTGGACGAAACGATTATGCGTCAGGCAAGAAGTATGCGTCTGGCATTGTTTAACCGACTGGCAGGAACGCTGGTGTATGAAGAAAAGTACGATAAAGCACTGAATGTACTGGATAAAGCGATGGAAGTATTGCCTCCTGAAAATGTTCCGTTGGATTATACGGCATTACAGTTTGGTGAACTTTATTATGAACTCGGACATCCAGAAAAAGCGGAATCGATTTTTACCGGAATTATGGAGTATTCATTCCGTAATGTCAATTGGTTCTTCCGTCTTAAACCGAGTCAGTTGGCTTCCGTTCGTGCTGATTTGGAACAGAATCTGGCTGTGATCCAAGAGGTTCTTCGAGTGAGTAAAGAGTATAATCCTGAGTTTGCTAAAAAGTATCAGGAAGAATTCGATAATTACCGGATGGCTTATGGACGTTCGGGTGCGAGAGATTAAAAACGAAAGATGTTTATAGAACAACCACCCTGGATTTACAGGGTACTGTTCCCCGGTACGATCTGGCGTTTACCGTCGAAAGAGAAATGTGTCTATCTGACATTTGATGATGGTCCGATACCTGAAGTAACCCCTTGGGTATTGGATCTGTTGGATCGATACAACATTAAAGCAACCTTTTTCTGTGTGGGGGATAATGTGCGTAAATATCCTGAAACCTACCAAGAGGTATTGGATCGCGGGCATCGGGTCGGCAATCACACCTTTAATCATATACAAGGGATTAAGTTCTGGACCAAAAATTATCTCGCTAATATAGAGAAAGCGGCAGAGCTTATTCAAACAGATCTTTTCAGACCGCCTCATGGTCATATGCGACGTCCTCAGATTTTACGGCTTCGCCATCGATACAAGATCATCATGTGGGATGTCGTGACGCGCGACTACAGTCCGCATATGACCCCTAATGGCGTATTCAACGTTGTTAAACGGTATACCCGGAACGGTTCGATCCTGGTCTTTCACGACTCCTTAAAAGCGGAGAAAAATATGCGCGAAGCATTGCCGCTATCCATCGAATGGCTTTTAAAGGAAGGGTATCGGTTTGAGGTGTTTAAATAATTGATATATTTGTTCTGCTAAACGATAAATCGACTACTGTTATGGGAAAGATCTCTTATGCACTGTTATTCTCTTTTCTCTTTGTTCTCACATTATTTGCATCAACTCCGGAACTGAAAGAAAAACTGGCCGGATTAGATGGAGTTACACAAATAGAACTGTTGGAATCCAATCGATATACGGAAAAATATGTCGTGCGAATCACACAGCTGCTGGATCCTCATAATCCGGCTGCAGGTACTTTTTCGCAACGTGTCATTATCGGACACCACGGTTTTGATCGTCCGACAGTGATTGTTACTGAAGGATATGGAGCCGCATACGCCTTGCGGGAGCGTTATCAGGATGAGATTTCCGGCCTACTTAATGCCAATGTCATTGTCGTTGAACACCGCTACTTTCTGGAATCTACGCCCGAACCGTTGAACTGGGATTATCTGACGGCTGAAAATTCAGCATATGATCTGCACCGGGTCACTACGACATTTAAAACGCTTTATCCCGGCAAATGGATCAGTACCGGGATCAGTAAAGGCGGACAGACAACGATGCTTTACCGGGCCTATTTCCCCGACGATGTAGATATATCAGTGCCTTATGTAGGTCCACTGAACAGAGATGTGGAAGATGGACGTCATGAAGAATTTCTTCGTCAGGTTGGTACTTCTGCCGTCAGAGAGCAGGTGGAGAAGTTCCAGATTGAGGTGTTGAAACGCCGTACTTCTTTACAACCGATCTTTGAGGCCTATTGTAAAGAGAAAGAACTCTCTTTCCGTTTGCCTATCCATGAGATTTATGATTATGCCGTACTGGAATATCCTTTTGCTTTCTGGCAATGGGGAGTCAGTGCGAATGAGATCCCGTCGCTGACAGCTGATGATCAAACCGTTTTTGACCATTTTATCAAGATCGGTGGGCCTGCATATTTTTCAGAAAACCAATCGATCTCTTCTTTTTTTGTTCAGGCCGCTCGCGATTTGGGGTATTATGGATATGACACCGAGCCGTTTAAGGAATATCTGTCGATCTCGACCAGTAAAGGCTATCTGAATAAGATCATGGTACCAGCGAGTGCCGGAGAGATCACTTTTAATCCGGCTTTATACGAGAAAGTCTACAATTACCTGAGCGCGAACGATCCGAAAATGATTTTTATCTATGGCGAATACGATCCATGGTCTGCCAGTGGTGCACCGCAATTCGCCGGAAAGAAAAACCAGCAGAAGTATATTTTACCTCAAGCCAGCCATAGCGCCCGGATCAGTAACATGCCGGAAGATATGGCCTCGAAAGTAATCGATCAGCTGAATGCCTGGTTGAACGAATAATCAGGCTTTTGTCTCCATTTTTGATGTTATCCGGTCGTACAGGAAGAGCAACAATGCGGCACCTACTCCGATCGCCAGAATGACCATCCATAACTTGGACGGTTCATACGTATCCCACAAGAGATTGGTTAATTCCTGTGGCGTAAGGCTAACCTGTTTGGCCACCTCTTCAAAGTAAGCGTTGGTAGATAATCCGTCTATAATCTGTAATCCTTTCTCAGCGGCAAAACGCTCTGTCAACATCACCTTATCCGACATATTCTGATAGACAATCCCTGAGATAAATCCGGCAAAAACATTCCCTAAGAAGACAGGAATAAACGAGTAACCCATATAAAGCGCCTTTTTATCCGGAGGAGCAATTCTCCCGATGTATTCGGTGATCTTTGGTGATCCCGCCATCTCGCCAAGAGCGAAAATCAGAATAGCGACCAAGGTGAACAACACATTTTGCGAAACCAATGTCAGCGCCATCCCGATGGCACAGACCAGAAAGCCCGACATCATCGATTTTAGCGGTTTCATCTTCATCACAATACTGGAAACGATAATCTGAAACAGAATGATATAAAGCGCATCCATATTGGTGATGAACTCGGCATCCAATACACCCGGTGCCGGACTGTAATTGGCACTGATAAAAGGAATATAAGTATCAAAAAAGCGATAAAGCACCCCGGTATCCACCCATTGAGAAATAAATACCGGAAGGGTAAAGAACAACTGATTGTACATCGTCCAGAAACCGGCAACAATCAACAGGAATACCACAAACTTAACATCCTTAACAATACTGGCCATATTGCGGAAAATACCACCGAATGTTTGCCAGATGCTCTCCTCTCTCTTTACCTCGCCCCTTGGCGGTTCATTGTAAAAGAATAATAGGATAAAGTTTAACGCGATGATACCGGCCGAAACATAAAAGATCAGATGCGATGTGCCTTTAAACAATAAGGTCACCATCGGACCGAAAAAGGCACCGATATTCACCATCATATAAAAGATACCGAAGCCGATAGAGGAAGTCTCATCGGTAGTCGTTTTAGCAATGGTGGCGGAGATCACCGGTTTGAACAGTGCCGCGCCGAGTGCCAGGTAGAGATACATTAGAAAAACCCCTGTAAAGGTGGAGAACATCGGTAATAACAGAAAGGCTGAGGTATAAATAATAAATGCCAGGAATAAAACTCGCTTATATCCGTATCTGTCTGCAATCGCTCCGGTCAATACCGGCAGGAAGTAGAGAATTCCCGTCCCGACCCCCATCAGGATCCCTTTCTGACTCTGTGAAAACTCCAGGCCACCCAGATCGGATGATCCTGTCAGATAGTTAGCGAATAACATAAAGAAGCCGTACCAGGCCCAACGTTCGAACAATTCAATCAGATTCGCTACCCAGAAAGTGCGTGGAAATTTACTAAAGACAGACATATACTATTTCGTTTTTCATGTTAGAATGTGGTAAAGATACATAATCTTCACAAAACGATCAAATAGGTGAAGCTGTAGGTCTTATTTCTTCAGTGCGTAGATGCGTTCGATGATATCGACCACCTTCAGGCCTTCGTGTACATTGGTGGTGATTGTTTCGCTCCCGGAAGATAACACGTTCACCACATTGCGGATCACATAGTTGTGGTTTTGTGCCGACCCTTTATAGGCGCCGTAGTCGTTCCCGGGGTTGGTTGGCGGAAGGTCGGGCATCTGATAATCGTTGATGTGGCAATAGTCGATCTCGTTCATATATTGTCCGCCGATTTTTACGCTGC
This sequence comes from Parabacteroides sp. PF5-9, assembly GCF_029893105.1. Lineage (GTDB taxonomy): Bacteria > Bacteroidota > Bacteroidia > Bacteroidales > Tannerellaceae > JARXWG01. The sequence continues at coordinate 26,787 of NZ_JARXWG010000003.1, forward strand.
CGTTTTCGGCAACAATCAACAGGCTACTTTCCATATTCTTGTCCCATACGGCTGTCGAGTAGTTAAAGGAGCCCATACCGCCATGGACAAAATTGAAATGGACAAATCCCGAATCTTCAAAGTCGGTCAGTTCGTTATGATTGAAGTCGGCAAACCGTGCCTGAATGTCACAGATATCCCCGAACAGCCAATACATAATGTCGATGAAATGGGAAAATTGTGTAAACAAAGTGCCTCCGTCGAGTTCGGCATCCCCATGCCAGCTACCTGGTTTGTAATACCGCTTGTCCCGGTTCCAGTAACAGTTGAATTGCACCTGATAGATCTCTCCCAGTTTCCCTGAACTCACCAACTCCTTGATCCATACGGAAGGTGGGGAGTAGCGGTTTTGCATCACACAGAACACCTGTCTGTTATGCTGGAGTGCACACGAAGCAATCCTTTTTGCATCGGAGGTGTTCAGCGCCAACGGTTTTTCGATCACCACATGATGTCCTGTTTCTATGGCACGAATAGCCATCGCAGCATGTAATCCGTTGGGTGTACAGATATTGACCACATCTATTCCGTCTTGCTTCAATAACGCTTCGATATCCGCATAAAACGCAACGGGATAGGCGTCGATACCCAATGTTTCCCGTGGAAGAATATCACATAATGCCACTAGTTCGCCGTTTGGATCACGGGAAATCATTTCGGCATGCCGTTTCCCGATATGTCCGCAACCGACAACTGCAAAACGAATATTAGTTGAATGCATAACGATGTATAGTTTCTATAATGTAATCCTGCTCATCGGTGGTCATTTCCGTATGGATAGGGAGGGAGAGTACCGAATCACACAGCTGTTCTGCCTTTCTCGGTTGTTCCGCCCATTTGATGATTCTACTGTAAGCCTCCTGCTGATGAACCGGCAGGGGGTAGTAGATCATAGAAGGAATCCCTTTCTCTTTTAAATAGGCCTGTAATGCATCCCGTTTACCTTCTTTGACCCGGATCGTATATTGATGATAGATATGGGTGGAGTAATCCGCTTCTGTCGGGGAAATAAATCCTTCGATCGCATGGAATGCCTCCGTATATCTCCGGGCAACCTGTTGCCGGGCAGCATGAAACGCATTCAGGTGTTTTAATTTGACTGATAGAATAGCCGCCTGAAGCGTGTCGAGCCGCGAATTACAGCCAATCATTCGGTGATGATATTTCTGTTGTTGGCCATGATTAGCAATCATCCGCATCCGTTCGGCTAGCTTTTCATCAGAGGTGATCATCGCACCCCCGTCGCCATAACAGGCCAATGGCTTAGATGGGAAAAAGGAGGTGATGGCGATATGCCCCATCGTTCCACTCATTTGCACTCGCCCGTCAGAGAAGGAATATCGACTGCCGATCGATTGCGCATCGTCTTCAATCACATACAATGTATGTTTGGCTGCAAGCGCCAACAACGGTTCCATATCACAGCATTGTCCGAAAAGATGTACGGGAACGATCGCCCGTGTGCGTGGAGTAATGGCTTCTGCCGCTTTTTGAACATCGATATTGAATGTTTCCGGATCGACATCCACCGCTACGGGTGTAAGACCCAGTAGAGCCACCGCTTCAACGGCCGCAATATATGTAAAAGCAGGAACAATCACCTCGTCGCCCGGTTCCAGATCCAAAGCCATCAGTGCGATTTGCAGTGCATCCGTACCGTTCCCGCAGGGAATGAGGTAAGGCACATGGAGATAATCGGCCAGTTCCGTGGCGAATTGCTTCACCTGTGGCCCGTTGATATAGGCACTATTCGTGATGACCTCCTGTATGGCAGCATCTATCTCCGTTTGTAAACGAAGATATTGGCCATGAAGATCGACCATCTGTATCTTTTTGGAGAAACTCATTATATCATAAACGGGGGCAATACAAAGATATTATGTGGGTAGGAACTACTTCACTTCACTTCCCGGTTTGACTGTTTTCTGAGGCATCACCACGGCCAATGATCCGTCGTTATTCTCTGCCGAGAGGATCATCCCTTCCGAAACGATTCCTTTCAGTTTACGAGGTGCCAGGTTAGCAATAAAACAGATCTGTTTGCCGATCAGTTCTTCCGGCTGATAATGTTGGGCAATGCCGGAGACAATGGTTCGTTGCTCTAATCCGTCGTCGATCCGGAATTGCAATAATTTATCCGCTTTCGGCACTTTGGTACATTCCAATACCGTGCCGACACGGATATCCAGCTTCTGAAAATCTTCAAAATCTATGGTTTCACCGATTGGTTTCGCTTTATATTCGGCTTCCTCGTTGGCCTTTTTCGTGTCCAGGAGTTTCTGTACCTGTGCATCGATCACCTCGTCTTCGATCTTCTCGAAAAGCAATTCGGCTTTACCCAACTGATGTCCGGCAGGCAGTAGATCGGTCGCACCCAACCGGCTCCATCCCAACGGTTCGACATTTAGCATCCTGTTCAGTTTCTCCATGCTGAACGGCAAGAACGGTTCAAACGCAATAGCCAGATTAGCAGTGATCTGAAGCGAGATGTTCATAATGGTAGCTACCCGATCCATATCTGTTTTCGCCAGTTTCCAAGGCTCGGTGTCTGCCAGGTATTTATTGCCGATACGCGCCAGATTCATCGCCTCTTTCAATGCATCCCGGAAATGATAGGTATCCAACAACCGTTCGACATGGGCTTTGACATCTTTGAACTCTTCAATAGTCTGTTGGTCATAGTCGGTCAATGCACCGGCAACAGGCACTTTATTGTCGAAATATTTTCCGGTCAATACCAATGCCCGGTTGACAAAATTACCCAGGATAGCAACCAGTTCATTGTTGTTGCGTGCTTGAAAATCACGCCAGGTAAAGTCGTTGTCTTTCGTCTCCGGCGCGTTGGCGGTCAATACATACCGTAAGACATCCTGTTTACCAGGCATATCCTCCAGGTATTCGTGTAACCATACGGCCCAGTTGCGTGAGGTGGAGATTTTGTCTCCTTCCAGATTCAGAAATTCATTGGCCGGCACGTTCTCCGGCAGGTTAAATGAACCTTCGGCTTTTAACATCGTCGGGAAGACGATGCAATGGAATACGATATTATCTTTTCCGATGAAATGGAGCATTTTAGTCTCCGGATCTTTCCACCAGGTCTCCCAGCTGTCGGGCAACAACTCCTTGGTGTTGGAGATGTATCCGATCGGAGCATCAAACCAGACATACAACACTTTCCCTTCGGCGCCCTCCACCGGAACAGGTATCCCCCAATCCAGGTCACGGCTGACCGCACGCGGTTGTAATCCCATATCCAGCCAGCTTTTACACTGCCCGTATACATTCGATTTCCACTCTTTATGCTCTTCCAGTATCCATTGGCGCAGGAAAGGCTCCCATTTGTCCAATGGCAGATACCAGTGTTTGGTCTCTTTCATAACCGGAACACTCCCGCTAATGGCCGATTTGGGATTGATCAGATCGGTCGGACTTAGTGATGTGCCACACGCCTCACACTGATCGCCATAGGCATTCTCGTTGTGGCAATGCGGACAAGTGCCGGTAATATACCGGTCGGCCAGGAACTGTTTGGCTTCCTCGTCATAGTATTGTTCGGAGGTACGCTCAATAAATTCCCCTTTATCATATAAGGTACGGAAAAAGTCGGAAGCGACCTGAAAATGCGTTTTCGACGTGGTGCGCGAATAGATATCAAACGTGATCCCAAAATCACTGAACGATTTTTTGATAATCGCATGGTAGCGATCAACAATATCCTGCGGCGTCACCCCTTCCTTTTTGGCACGCAATGTAATAGGAACACCATGTTCGTCAGACCCTCCGATCATCAGTACATCCTCACCTTTCAAGCGTAAATAACGTGCATAAATATCCGCCGGAACATATACGCCGGCCAGATGTCCGATATGTACCGGACCATTTGCATACGGTAATGCAGTAGTGATAAGTGTTCTTTTAAATTGCTTCTCCATACTCTCTGTTTCGTTTTTTTGAAACGCAAAAATACGAAACAATTAACAACTGACAATCAATCTAAAGGAAGAATCAAGATTATTCACTACCCCCTTATACAAATCTTCCGGATCCCTTCCACAAATAACCTCGACCAGCTCCTGTTTTTATCCACTTCATTTAATCGTCTACCAACTGGTGCACTTCCGTCTACCATCTGTGTCACTTTCGTCTACCAACTGGTGCCCGATCGTCTAACAGTTGGTAGACGATTAATTGTATGAGAAAAAACAGGTAGGGGAATTAGAAAAAAGGGGTAGGGGATCCTTTTCTTTTGTCTTATAGAGGTACAGCGAACATATATAGCCTCTCTTAAATTTTTATTAAAAACCGGATAAATGCGCTTCAACGTATTGCTACTTCTAACAATCCTCTTATATTTGCTATCCGTTTGTAGAATTTTAGTATTAAACTTAAATAGAATATCATGGATAACAACAAGCCTTATGTAGTAGGGATAGATATTGGTGGAACCAATACAGTATTTGGAGTAGTGGATGCAAGAGGTACAATCTTGTATAGCGGATCGATCAAGACGGGTAAACATGCCGATGTGAATGATTATGTTGCTGAGTTGGCAAAAGGACTGAATGCAGTGATAGAGCAGGCTGGCGGACATGATAAAATCAAAGGGATCGGTGTTGGCGCTCCGAATGGGAACTATTTTAACGGTTGTATTGAGTTTGCTGCCAATCTGCCTTGGAAGGGTAAAATTCCGTTGGCGCAGTTGATCAGTGAGCAGGTGGGAGGAATCCCTGTTTCGTTGACAAACGATGCGAATGCAGCGGCAATTGGCGAGATGACCTATGGTGCTGCCCGTGGAATGAAAGATTTTATCATGATTACACTTGGTACAGGCGTTGGTAGTGGTATTGTTATTGGTGGTAATCTGGTTTACGGACATGATGGATTTGCCGGAGAATTGGGTCATGTGATTATGCGTCGTCATAACGGACGTGTTTGCGGCTGCGGTCGTCATGGTTGTCTGGAAGCGTATACTTCAGCCAATGGTGTGGCTCGTACAGCACGTGAATATCTGGAAATCCGTAAGGATGAGAGTGTCTTGCGTGAGATCGATCCGGATGCGATTACCTCTAAGGATGTGTATGATGCTGCGATGAAAGGGGATAAAATTGCGTTGGAGATCTTTGAATCTACCGGTGCGATGTTGGGTGAAGCTTTTGCCGATTTCATCGCATTTTCCAGTCCGGAAGCGATTATTCTTTTCGGTGGTTTGACAAAGGCGGGCGATTTGATTATGAACCCGATAAAAGCATCTTTGGAGAAGAATATATTGAATGCTTTTGCCGGAAAGACTAAACTGCTTTTCTCACAATTGAAAGAGAGTGATGCTGCTGTTTTAGGTGCCAGTGCATTAGGTTGGGAAGCAAAAGAACCGACAGTATAAATGTAATTATTCCTGAATATACTCGGGAATAATTCAATAATTAAAGTAGTCAAGTAATCCTCAATTGCTTGTGTTTCTTAGATGTTAAAACGAATAATCGTTTTACGTAACCAGGCACAAGCGAGAAATGTGGATTGGTTGACTACTTTTGATTCTAATTATGATTCATCCTCTACATCAGTTTCAATTTTGCCCGAAATGCGGGATGAAAGGTTTTCGTTCACAGAATGAAAAGGCGAAGCAATGTGCTTCGTGTGGTTTTGTGTACTATTTTAATCCTTCAGCGGCTGTTGCCTGTTTTCTCAAAGACAGTGAAGGTTGCTATTTATTGGTTCGCAGAGGTCAGGAGCCGGCGAAAGGAACCTTGGACTTGCCGGGAGGTTTTGTCGATTTGTATGAGAATGCGGAAGAGGCTCTCAGGCGTGAAGTCAGGGAAGAGACCGATTTGGATGTCATGAGTTGCCGATATCTTTTCTCCATACCTAATATTTATCTGTATGCGGGTTTTGAGGTGCATACGTTAGATCTTTTTTTTGAATGTTTGGTTGACGATTTTTCCGGTGCCAAAGCTAAAGATGATGCGGCGGAAATTGTGATCTGTACATCAAAGGAAGAGATGCAACCCAAAGCTTTTGGATTGGCATCCATACAAAAAGCGATTTTGCACTACTCCAGCGAAGGCTAAGTGTATCTGAAAGGTATTTATTTTTTTAGTTCTCCTGATTTGCAGCATTCCTCAATTGCCTGTATCTTTGTATGCTATATCTAAACAAGATGAACAGACGTTTAAAAAACAAAAACACAACTAATCGTAAAGCTCCCCGGGAAAGAAAACTCATGGTCAAAGCAGGTACGACGCTTTTACCTTTTTTGCTGGAACAGTTGAAAGAACAGAGCCGAAGTTCTGTAAAGGCCTTGTTGGGGCACGGCCAGGTATCGGTCAATGGACAGGTTTGCAGTCAGTTTGATACGCCATTATCTCCGAATGATGTTGTCGGAATCAGCTATGAACGCGGGAAGGTTCCGTTTAGTCATCCTCTATTGAAAATAGTCTGGGAAGATGATGATTTGATTGTTGTCAATAAAAAGGAGGGTTTACTTTCTGTCTCCAACGCAAAGGCCAAAGAGCGTACTGCCTATCAGTTGTTGAGTGATTATGTCAAGAAAACAGATCAGCGAAACAAGATATTTCTGTTAAATAAACTTGACAGAGGCGTTTCCGGCTTGATGATGTTTGCCCGCAATCGGGGGGTACAGGAGAAATTTTATGCTTCTTGGCGGAAAATGGTGACGCAACAGACCTATGTGGCTGTCGTTGAGGGACGGCCTGAGAAAGAGGTCGGTCTATTGACCTTTCTTCAGTCGGAGAACAAAGAAGAGCGCCATTTTATCGTTGCTGAAAATGCCGGAGAAGCCATTGTCCGTTACAAATGGGTCAAAGGGAATGCACATTACTCGCTGTTGGAGTTAAATCTGGAAACCGGAAGACGTGAGCAGATCCGTGAACAGTTGGGGCAACTCGGTCACCCGGTAGCCGGAGATAGCCGGCATCATGCCGAAACAGATCCGGAAGGAAGGTTATTGCTTCATTCCAGGGTATTGACCTTTATTCATCCTGAAACGGGGCAAGAGATGAGTTTTAAAACAGCGATTCCATCGAATTTTGTGTCATTAACGAAATAAATTTAAACCAAACTAAATATAAAATGAAGAAGCTGACAGGAATACTCATAAGTCTGTTTTTTTCACTTCTTGTGCAAGCGCAGATTTTTGATCCGATCAAGTGGAACATTCGGTTGGATGATCCGGGGACTCCGGAAAAAACGATCGTGTTTACAGCGACTGCAGATGCTGGATGGCATTTGTATGATATGAATTTGCCTTCGGGTGGCCCAATATCTACTTCGTTTACCTTTGAAACGTTGAATGGAGTAGAACTTATAGGTGCTCCGGAGTCTTCCAAGGAACCGACATCGGTCTATGATGAATTATTTTCGATGGAGTTGCGTTGGTATGGCGGTGAAGTTTCGTTTACGCAACAGATAAAGGTTACGGATGCAGCGAAATTTAAACTCGTCGGTGAGGTGGAATTTATGGCATGCAACGATGAGACCTGCTTGCCTCCCGAACGGATTGATTTTACTTTTGATAAAAAAAATATACGGATGGATGTCGTTACGACATCAACAAACGGAGAGCCGGCAACAGATTCGGTCGCTGAAGAGACTTCTGAAGGGTCTTCGGAGGTTAACATGGCGACGCTAGCTCCGGTAAACAAGCCCTCTGGGAATATATCTGTTTCAACAGGACGGGTGGATGAACTTACGGATAATGCCTCTCTTTGGCATCCAGTCATCGAGGAGTTGAAAGATTACGGTGATTCGATCGTTTCGGCCGCGGATACTTCCTGGATCATTATCTTTATTTCCGGTTTTATCGGTGGATTGATAGCCCTATTAACGCCTTGTGTCTGGCCGATGATCCCCATGACTGTGAGTTTCTTCCTAAAAAGAACCAAAGATCGTAAAAAGGCGATTAAGGATGCGGTATTGTATGGTTTCTCTATCGTTGTAATCTATTTATTATTGGGATTGCTGATCACAGGTCTGTTTGGTGCAAGTGCCTTGAATGACTTGTCGACAAATGCGATATTTAATTTACTCTTCTTTGCATTACTGGTGGTTTTTGCAGTCTCTTTCTTTGGTGCATTTGAGATTGTTTTGCCAGCATCGTGGACCAATAAACTGGACAGCAAAGCCGATTCAACAACCGGATTGTTGAGTATCTTTTTCATGGCGTTTACGCTTGTGTTGGTCTCTTTCTCCTGTACGGGGCCTATTATCGGCACTTTACTGGTACAGGCGGCATCGATGGGTTCGTTGTTTGGTCCGGCGATCGGTATGTTTGGGTTTGCTTTAGCATTGGCCATACCTTTCAGCTTGTTTGCCATATTCCCTAATCTGCTTCAGAGTATGCCGAAATCGGGTGGATGGTTGAATTCTGTGAAGGTGGTACTCGGATTTCTGGAACTGGCTTTGGCCTTGAAATTTTTATCTGTTGCCGACCTGGCCTATGGATGGCGGATCCTTGACCGGGAGGTGTTCTTAGTGTTGTGGATTGTTATCTTCGTCTTATTAGGATTCTACCTGATCGGAAAGATTAAATTCAGTCATGATAGTGATTTGGCCTACGTCTCTGTGCCACGACTATTCATGGCGATTGTCTCGTTTGCTTTTGCCGTTTATATGGTACCCGGATTATGGGGTGCTCCGCTCAAAGCGATCAGCGCTTTTGCTCCGCCGTTGTATACACAGGATTTTAGTTTGTATGAAGACGAAGTGCATGCGCCTTTCGATGATTATGAATCGGGTATGGCTTATGCCAAGCGGATGAATAAACCGGTCATGATAGACTTCTCCGGATATGGATGTGTGAACTGCCGGAAGATGGAAGCTTCGGTATGGACTGATCCAAAGGTGAAACAGTTGATAGAAAATGATTATGTGTTGATCACCTTGTTTGTCGATGATAAAACCAGACTGCCGGAGACCATCGAAATTGAAGAACATGGAAGAAAACGTAAACTGAAAACTGTCGGAGATAAATGGAGTTACCTTCAACGCAGTAAATTTGGAGCAAATGCTCAGCCGTTCTATGTCTTATTGGATAATGAAGGGAAGCCGTTGGCTCCATCGTATGCCTATGATGAAAATGTGGACAAATATGTTCAGTTCTTGCAAGGCGGATTGAAACGATATAAAGGTGAATGATTAATGTTTAATTATTGATGATGGAAGATCGGGTACGGGAAGAGAAGATGCAGGCTTTTGGGCGTTTGTTGGATGTGATGGATGAACTGCGGGAAAAATGTCCATGGGATCGAAAGCAGACCAATGAGAGTCTGCGTTCGAATACGATAGAGGAGACCTATGAGTTGTGTGAGGCACTGATTCGGGATGATAACGAGGAGATAAAAAAAGAGTTGGGTGATCTGTTGCTTCACATTGTCTTTTATGCTAAAATAGGAGAGGAGAAAGGAACTTTCGACATAAAAGCGGTCTGTGATACGTTATGCGATAAATTGATCTACCGCCATCCACATGTTTTTGGCGATGATCATGCGGATACGGCATCGAAAGTCGAGCAAAGCTGGGAGCAATTAAAACTGAAAGAGAAAGGTGGAAATAAGACAGTGCTTGAAGGTGTTCCGGTTTCACTTCCTTCTATTGTAAAGGCGCATCGTATTCAGGACAAAGCCAGGAACGTCGGTTTTGACTGGGAAGAACGTGAACAGGTCTGGGAGAAGGTTCGGGAAGAGTTTCAGGAGTTAGAATCGGAAATCAACCGGATGGATACCGACCAGATGGAAGCGGAGTTTGGCGACCTGTTTTTCAGTTTGATTAATGCCGCCCGTTTATATAAAATTAATCCGGATAATGCGTTGGAACGAACCAATCAAAAATTTATACGCCGGTTTAATTATCTGGAAGCCTATGCTGTACGAACCGGTCGCTCTTTAAAAGAGATGGATCTGAAAGAGATGGATGATAAATGGAATGAAGCGAAAGACCGTGAAAATACCCTTGGATGATTTTTGTGATTAAACCTAATGGGTTGTTTCTTGTCTAATAGGAGATTCTATATAACAGTTTGATTTTTATTCATGAATATTGTTTTTACCCCTAAAGAAGAAGCATGCAACAATATACCGAAAGCGAGATTGTAGAGCAATTGCGTGATCCTGTGCGGCAGAGAGATGCATTTGCTTTGATTGTGGATATGTATGGGGAGAAATTGTATTGGCAGATACGAAAGCTGGTCTTGAACCACGAGGATGCAAACGATTTATTACAAAACACCTTTTTGAAAGCGTGGACAAATATTGATTATTTCAGGGGCGACGCCAAACTGTCTACCTGGTTGTATAAGATTGCGATTAACGAATCGATCACTTTTCTGAATCGGCAACGGACGCAGAATAACGTCTCTATGGATGATACGGATGTGTTTCTTCTGGAACGATTGAAGGGCGATGACTTTTTTGATGGGGATGTTATACAGAAAAAGCTACAGGAAGCAATTCTTCGTTTGCCTGAAAAACAACGACTGGTATTTAATATGAAATACTTTGAAGAGATGAAATACGACGATATGTCGGAAATTCTGGGCACCTCGGTAGGCGCATTAAAAGCCTCTTACCATCATGCGGTAAAAAAAATCGAGGAGTTTTTAACAAAAGATGTTTAAACCTTTTACTATTATGATTGTCAAACCAGTGTTAAAGTATTGAAGGATATGAAAAAAGAGAAAAACGTCCTGGATCAGTTAAAAGGGAAAAATCCATATAAAGTGCCTGAGGGGTATATGGAAGGGCTGACATCTCAAATTATGAGTCAGCTTCCGGAGAGGCCTGTCGTCAAAGAAAAGCGTATTACGATGATCGACCGTGTTCGTCCCTGGTTGTATATGGCAGCTGTTTTTGCCGGCTTAGTGCTCTTTTTCCGTGCGATAATCGGACTGCCAGGTTCAGAAGAAGATGCACTTAAAGGAGATTCGTTATTGGTACGCACGGAAATCCCTTCCAATACATTGAATGCGCTTCAACAAGGGGTGGAATATTATGATGAAGATGAGGAATATCTCGAATATATAGAGGCGCAATACGCAAACTATCTTTTAGCAGAAGAATTGGCTTTTTCTGAATAAAATGAAAAGAGATTGAACCAGAATAAATATTTTTGTAATAATTTTTGTATGAATAAAATATTTTTTATTACATTTGTCTCGGTTTCAATGCTTGTCTCTTTGAGTGCTTTGGCACAAGATGACAGGTCAGGAAACAGAAGAGAAAGGCCGCATTTTGACAGAGAAGCTTTTGAGGCAAGACGGAATGCTTTTATTACAGCAGAAATGAATCTTACGCCTGATGAAGCAGCGGTGTTTATTCCACTGTGTAACGAACTACGACAAAAAAAGTTTGAGATTGGGAATGATTGCCGTCAACTCTCCAGAGAAATGTCACGAAAAAAAAGTATTACTGATGCGGAATATCTAAAGACAATAGATGAATGTTTGCAGGTAGGTATTCGGGAGGCTCAGTTAGAAGAGGAGTATTACAGACAGTTTAAAAACATACTTCCACCAGCAAAACTTTATAAATATCGGGATGCAGAAATGAAATTTGCCAGACATTTTATGAGTTTTGGGGAACGGGAAAAACGAGAAGGTAATTCCGGGAAAAGGGAGTAGTAAAGAATAAAAATATTATTATTTGTGTTTTTTGTTTAGATTTAGTTTTGGCGTTTAAGTTAAGGGAGGGGTGGCGACGTGATGTCGGTTCCCCTTTATTTTTTTCTCTTGTTACTTCCGATAAAAAGAACTAATATTGTTACTTTAAAAGTTCGATTCATGGAATTTTGTACCCCCGTTGTTTTAAAACCGGCTGATTTTACTTTTTCTTATACCGATCAAACGTTGCTGTTAGGCTCCTGTTTTGCCGAAAATATCGGAAAAAGTATGATCTCGAATAAGTTTACGATCGATATCAATCCGTTTGGGATTTTATATAACCCGGCATCGATTGCTTTGTCTCTTCAACGATTATTACATCCGGTTTTCTATCAACCGGATGATCTATTCTCCTATGAAGGCGTTTTCCATAGTTTTGAACATCATAGCCGGTTTTCTTCCTGTTCGGCAGAGGAGGGGGTGGCTGTTATGAATGAACAATTACGCCATTCATCCGATTATATTCTTCAGGCAAATCGGTTGATCATCACATTTGGAACAGCTTATGTGTATAAATTTAAGAAAACCGGACGAGTCGTAGCGAACTGCCATAAACTACCCGAAAACCTGTTTCTTCGCGAAAGATTGACTCCGGATGAGATCGTCGTAGAGTGGCAATCAGTCTTACAAACCTTATATACCTATAATCCGCAGCTGAAGATTCTGTTTACGGTCAGTCCGATTCGTCATTGGGGAGATGGTGCACATGCCAACCAATTAAGTAAAGCGACCCTTTTATTGGCCATAGATCGTTTGCTGGCCGAATTCCCGGATCAAACAAGTTATTTTCCGGCCTATGAACTTGTCATGGACGAATTGCGCGATTACCGTTTTTATGCCGAAGATATGCTTCATCCTTCGTCTCAGACGATCGATTATATCTGGGAGCGTTTTGCTGCAACCCATTTTACCCAAGAAACTTTAGATATACAGAAAGAGTGGGGAAGTATCCGAAAAGCGATCGATCATAAACCGTTTCAGCCGGGATCAGCGGCCTATAAGCAGTTTATAATGCAAACTTTGTTAAAGATAGAACGACTTAAGGAGAAATTCCCTTTCTTTGATCTTATAAAAGAAAAAGAGATACTTGAATCAAAACTGAGTTGAACGAAAATGGATTATTCAATAAAGGAAATAACTCGTATTATCGGAGCAAGAAGTACGGGTATTCATGACGCAGCAATACATGTTCTTTTGACCGATAGCAGACGGTTATCTTCTCCAGGCCAAAGCCTTTTTTTTGCTCTTAAAACCAAAGGGAATGACGGACATCGCTATATTGAAGAACTCTATAAATTACGTGTACGTCATTTTGTCGTCAGTGAAATTCCCGAGAATCACCATGAGATGGGTGAGGCCAATTTTTTGTTGGTGAAAGATCCTTTAAAAGCCTTACAGAAGCTGGCGATCTATCACCGCAAACGTTTTGATATCCCTATTATAGGTATTACCGGCAGTAATGGGAAGACTGTGGTCAAAGAGTTCCTTTATCAGTTACTTCGTAACGAATTTAACATCGTCCGTTCTCCGCGCAGTTATAACTCACAACTGGGAGTCCCTTTGTCGGTTTGGCAGATGAATGAAAAGCATACTTTGGGTATTTTTGAAGCAGGCATTTCCCAACCTGATGAGATGGATAAATTAGAACCAATTATTGCTCCAACTATAGGTATTCTCACAAATATCGGTGAAACCCATCAGGAAAATTTTCTTTCGATGACTCAAAAATGTCTGGAGAAATTAACGCTATTCAACGACTGCGACGCAATCATTTATGATGGAGATAATCTTTTTCTGAACAATTGTTTGGATGCCGCTTGTCTGTCTCATAAAGCGATTGGATGGAGCAAAGTCGATTCAGACGCTCCACTTTTTATCGATTCCATCGAAAAAAGGCAGGATCATACACTTATTAAATGTACTTTGCTTGGTTTAGATCAGCAGTTTAAAATACCCTTTACCGATGATGCCTCTATCGAAAATGTGATCCATTGCCTGGCGGTTATGCTCTACTTAAAACCGACGAGTGTGAATGACCTGTCTAAGTTTGCCACATTGGAACCGGTAGAAATGCGATTGGATATCAAAGAGGGTATTAATGGATGTGTGTTGATCAATGATACATACAATTCAGATATCAATTCTTTGGATATTGCATTGGATTTTCAACTGAGCCGTAGAGTAGATAAACATCAGAAATGTACGTTGATTTTATCTGATATTTTACAGTCGGGGACATTGCCGAAATCGTTGTATAAGCGTGTTGCCGATATGGTAGCACGAAAAAAAATCAATCATTTGATTGGAATAGGACGTGATCTGAGTGCTTTCAGTTCACTTTTTGAAGGCGAAACAGACTTCTATCCAACCACTGATGAGTTTATCCGTTCGTTTTCTATCCGGAAATTCCAAAATGAGTTAATCCTAATTAAGGGTTCGCGACATTTTCATTTTGAACGGATCTCTGAATTGCTTGAAAAGAAAGTACATGAAACCATCTTGGAGGTAAATCTGGATGCGTTAGTCCACAACTATAACTATTATCGGTCGCTGATAAAACCCGAGACAAAGATTATCTGTATGGTAAAGGCGTTTGGCTACGGTGCAGGTTCGTATGAACTGGCAAAAACCTTACAGGAACATCGCACGGACTATCTAGCTGTAGCTGTTACGGATGAAGGGGCTGAATTACGGAATGAGGGTATTTCAATTCCTATTATCGTGATGAATCCGGAGTACAGCAGTTTTAATGTGTTATTTGATAATCAACTTGAACCAGAGGTCTATAGCTTGCGATTGTTGGACGCTGTCATTCGCGAGGCCGAACGGAGGGGCTTGACTTCTTATCCGATCCATTTAAAGATCGATACCGGTATGCATCGTTTGGGATTTCAGCAAGCAGAACTTCCAGAAGTCATCCACAAACTGAAAGCACAAAATGGCATTTTTGTCCGTTCAGTCTTTTCTCATCTGGCTGGTAGTGATTCGGAAAAGTTGGATGAATTTACCTTGCATCAGGTCTCCCGGTTCCAAGAGATCGCCACGCAAATAGAAGCAGCTCTGGAGTATCCAGTATTGAGACACATTCTTAATACTGCCGGTATCAAACGTTTCCCTGAAGCCCAGATGGATATGGTACGATTGGGGATCGGCATGTATGGGGTAGGTGAGTCTGGGCAGAAGGATTTGCGGAATGTAAGCACCTTAAAAACAACTATTTTACAGATAAAACAGATCCCTGCCGGAGACTCTGTCGGATATGGGCGGAGTGCCTTTGTGGAGCGAGATTCTCGGATTGCCGTTCTTCCTATTGGGTATGCTGATGGGTTGGATCGCCATTTAAGTCGAAGAGGCGGAGAGGTATTGGTGAATGGACGTCGATGTCCTTTTATCGGTAATATCTGTATGGATCTTTGTATGGTGGATGTGACGGATGTTCAGGCAGAAGAAGGAGATGCAGTTATTCTTTTTGGAGATAATCTGCCGGTGGAAGAACTTGCGACCAAATTAGATACCATACCTTATGAAATATTAACCTCTATTTCTCCTCGTGTGAAAAGAATTTATTTCAGGGAATGACAGGGAAGAGTATTAGACAGTTAGAAAGAGTTGATCGTTTGGGTCTCTCGATAAAAAGTGAGTTTTTGCGAGTATTTTTAGAATAGACAACATGCAAAATAGATTATTTTATCGTAATTTTGTTGTGTAAAATATCGATAATGCGAAGAGTTCATATTATATCTGTCACAGAACCACTTTTATTAGACCTTGCCTTAGCTATCCGGGAAAAAGGTTTTGAAGTCAGTGCATCCGGTGAGGGTCTGACGGAATCGATCATTTCTAAACTGGAGCAAATAGGATGTATCTGTTATGGCAACGGCTGGTTTCCTGAAAAACTATCAAAAGACATATTTACAGTTGTACTAGGGGCTACGGTTAAAAAAGAGAACCCGGAATTGCTTCGTGCAGAGGAATTGGGTTTACTGACTCAATCGGCGCCAGAATTTATTTTTCAGCGGACAAAATCCAAAACACGTGTTGTTGTCACCGGAAGTCATGGTAAAAAATCCATTCTGTCCATGATGATCTATGCATTGCAAAAACAGAAATTGAATTTTGATTATGCGTTAACAAGCGAATATGACTTGTTGCCGAGTCGGTTTTCATTACTTTACGAACCTCGTATAGCCTTGATTGAAGGGGATGAACATATCACTTCCGCTCTTGACAAGCGGTTTAAACTCGAATTCTATCGTCCGCAATTAGCGGTGATAGCAGGTATGAATTGGTCGGAAGCAGATGATCATCATTCGGAAGAAGAATACATCCAGATGTACCGCTCATTTATAGCTTCGATTGAACGCGAAGGAAAACTGATCTATTACAATGGAGATGAAACTTCCAGTCGGCTGGCACAAGAGGTTAGAGAAGACATTACTTCTATTCCGTTTGAACAACATGAGGTTGCAGTAGTGGATGGAAAAACATATTTATCTACCCGTTATGGCGACTATGAAGTGTATGTGACCGATCCCTATTTTCTTGTCAACATAAACGCGGCGCGTCTGGCCTGTCGCCAGTTAGGGGTGAAAGACGCTGATTTTTATAAAGCTATATCCGAATATAGCTTATCTTTGCAGGCATGATTGTTGCCCAACAAAAAAGAAGAGAGCATATTGTCGAATATCTGCTGTATATGTGGCAGATAGAGGATTTAATCCGTGCCAATCAGTTTGATATCGAACAGATCAGTCAAACAGTCATTTCCCAATATGATCAGCCGGAGGATGTGAAAAAGCAGATTATTCAATGGTATGAAGAACTGATAGCCATGATGCGAAGCGAAGGTGTAAAAGAAAAAGGACATCTTCAGATTCATACCAATGTCATTCTCGCATTGACCGATCTGCATCTTCGTCTGATGCGATCATCTAAAGAAACGGTTTATCAGGCCGCCTATTATAAGACATTACCTTATATCGTTCAGTTGCGTGCCAAGTCGGGGGGAGTTGAAATCCCGGAATTGGAGACTTGTCTGACAGCGATCTACGGATATTTGATGTTGCGTATGCAAGGCAAAACGATCACTCCCGAAACATTAACAGGTGTTCAGCAGATCAGTACTTTCCTGGGAGTACTTTCCGAAAAATACCGGGAGGAGCAAAAAGGAGAATTAAATTTAGACGAATAGTCATGAATATATTAGTTACCGGCGCCAACGGGCAATTAGGCGATGCGATTCGCCGATGTACAGATAAATACCCCTCCGACCACTTCTTTTTCACAGATGTGGATACCTTGGATATTATAGATGAAAAGGCTGTTGTAAGCTATTTAGAGACAAACCGTATTGAGTTGTTGATCAATTGTGCCGCTTATACCGCTGTCGACAAAGCCGAAAGTGAAAAGGAACAGGCCGATAAACTCAACCATCAGGCTGTTGCGATTTTAGGAAAAACAACTTCTGCATTGAAGATTTCCATGATTCATATTTCCACCGATTACGTGTTTGATGGTAAAGGGTATCGTCCCTATATCGAGACAGACGAAACCCACCCGTTGTCGGTCTATGGCTGTACGAAATTAGCCGGTGAAATGGCTCTTATGGCAGCTAATCCACAAACAGTAATTATCCGTACCTCCTGGTTATACAGCGAGACAGGGAATAATTTTGTCAAGACCATGCTTCGGTTAGGCGGTGAACGTGACTTTTTGCCGGTAGTATTCGATCAAATAGGAACACCGACGTATGCCGGAGATTTGGCGGCGGCTATTTTAGCTGTTTGTAACCGTGGTATTGTTCCGGGTATCTATCATTTTTCCAATGAAGGAGTCTGCAGCTGGTATGATTTTGCGCGTAAGATTATGCAATTCGCTCACTTGCATTGCGAAATACGGCCGATTGAGACAAAAGATTATCCCACAGCAACTGTTCGTCCGGCCTATAGCGTATTGAATAAATCAAAAATAAAAGAAACATATACACTCTCTATCCCCCATTGGGAGGAAAGTTTGGAGAAAGTAATTAATAACCTTTCCGTGTAAAGGCTCTTATCTGATTCATTAAAAATGGGACAATATTCAAGCGAAATAAAAAAGCGAAGAACATTTGCGATTGTCAGTCACCCGGATGCGGGTAAAACGACACTGACAGAGAAATTACTGCTCTTTGGAGGCGCCATTCATGTGGCCGGAGCAGTTAAGTCCAATAAGATAAAAAAGACAGCCACATCCGACTGGATGGAGATCGAAAAGCAGCGTGGTATATCGGTGGCTACCTCAGTGATGGCTTTTGACTATGAAGAGCATAAAATCAATATCCTGGATACACCGGGGCACCAGGACTTTGCGGAGGATACTTTCCGGACATTAACGGCTGTCGATAGTGTGATTATTGTCATCGATATCGCTAAAGGGGTAGAAGCACAGACCCGGAAATTGATGGAAGTTTGCCGGATGCGTAAAACACCTGTGATTGTCTTTGTTAATAAACTAGACCGCGACGGGAAAGATCCGTTTGACCTGTTGGATGAGGTCGAAGAAGAACTGAAAATAAAAGTACGTCCTTTAAGCTGGCCGATCGATATGGGGCAACGTTTTAGGGGCGTATACAATATCTTTGAAGAAAAGCTGGATCTTTATACCCCCAGTAAACAGTTGGTGACCGAAAGTATTGCGTTCAAGGATATCAATAACCCGGAACTGGAGGATCATATCGGTGCTCCTTTAGCAGCCAAACTTCGTGAAGATATTGAACTGATAGAAGGAGTCTATCCCGAGTTTGAAGTTGCCGATTACCTGAAAGGAGATATTGCTCCGGTCTTTTTCGGCTCAGCATTGAATAACTTCGGTGTAAAGGAACTCCTGGACTGTTTCATACAGATCGCTCCTTCACCGCGTCCGGTGCAGGCGATAGAGCGTGTGGTGGATCCGGAAGAAGAGGCCTTTACCGGTTTTATTTTTAAGATCCACGCCAATATGGATCCCAATCATCGCAGTTGTATCGCTTTTGTCAAGATCTGCTCGGGACGTTTCGAACGAAATGCCAACTACAAACATGTCCGTTTCAATAAAGGGATGCGGTTCAGTAGCCCTACAGCTTTTATGGCGCAGAAAAAGGAGACGGTCGATGAGGCGTTTGCCGGTGATATTATCGGTCTGCCGGATACCGGGAATTTTAAGATCGGGGATACACTGACAGCCGGAGAAGAACTACATTTCAAAGGATTACCCAGCTTCTCTCCCGAGATGTTCAAATACATTGAAAATGCTGATCCGATGAAAGCCAAACAGCTGGCCAAAGGAGTTGAGCAGTTGATGGATGAAGGGGTAGCACAGCTATTCGTCAACCAATTCAACGGGCGTAAAATCATTGGAACGGTCGGCCAACTACAGTTTGAGGTCATTCAATACCGGTTGCTCCACGAATATGGCGCACAGTGTAAATGGGAACCGGTCAGCCTCTATAAAGCCTGTTGGATTGAAAGTGATAATGCGACGGTCTTGGAGAACTTTAAGAAACGAAAGATGCAATATATGGCCGTCGATAAAGAGGGCAGGGATGTCTATCTGGCAGATTCGGCTTATGTCTTGACAATGGCACAACAAGACTTTCCGGAGATTACTTTCCATTTTACGTCCGAATTTTAGAACCATCTGACCTGTATATTATTCGTTAAAAGGGGAGAAGATAACAAAATCTTCTCCCCTTTTACTATGTATTACACCGTAAACGGATCCAAACAAAACCCGTCATGTCGCTGTCGGTTTATTTGAAGCATTAGAAACGCTTTTTTGTTAGAGGTACCTCTAAATTGTTTTACACCTACCTCTAAACGGATTTAGACGTACCTCTAAATTATTTTAGACGTACCTCTAACAAAAAACAGAGGTAGGTATTCCCCCAAGAAGTACAGAATGATGTTTTTATTTCTTTAGGATGATGTGGAAAAAAGGAGGTATAAATGATGTGATGTGTATTTTATGCGTCCCTATTAGACATTAAACCTGAAATGCATAATGTCGCCATCCTGTACAATATACTCTTTTCCTTCCACACTCATTTTTCCGGCTTCTTTGACAGCGGCTTCCGAGCCATAGGCGATAAAATCGGCGTATTTAATGACTTCTGCGCGGATAAACCCTTTTTCAAAGTCGGTATGGATCACGCCGGCACATTGGGGGGCTTTGCTTCCTTTTAGATAGGTCCATGCACGCACTTCCTGTACGCCAGCTGTAAGGTATGTTTCCAGATTCAATAGGCGATAGGCCGATTGGATAAGGCGGTTAACTCCGGATTGCTCAAGGCCGATCTCCTGTAAGAACATCTGACGTTCTTCATAGGTCTCAAATTCGGCAATCTCGCTTTCAATTTTCGCTGCGACAATCAAGATTTCCGCATTTTCATCCTTAACAGCTTCCCGAACAGCTTCCACATATTTGTTTCCACCGACAGCGCTGGCTTCATCGACATTACAGATATACATCACCGGTTTGCTGGTCAATAGGAATAGTTCACGAGCCATCTTCTGCTCGTCTTTGGTGTCGAACGTCACGGTACGTCCGCTTTTTCCCTGTTCCAGTGCCTCTTTGAATTTGATTAATACATCATACATCAGTTTGGCCTGTTTGTCCCCTCCGGTCTGTGCCTGTTTCTGCACTTTTGAAATGCGGCTATCTATTGTTTCCAGATCTTTGATCTGTAGTTCGGCATCAATGATTTCTTTATCGTGTACCGGGTCGACCTGACCGTCTACATGGACGATATTTTCGTCGTCAAAACAACGCAGTACATGCAGTATGGCATCGGTCTCACGGATATTAGCCAGAAACTTATTGCCTAATCCTTCTCCTTTGCTGGCTCCTTTGACCAATCCGGCAATGTCGACGATCTCTACGGTGGTCGGAACAATCCGTTGCGGGTGAATGAGTTCAGCCAGTTTATTCAGTCGCTCATCAGGAACGGTAATCACTCCGACATTCGGTTCGATTGTACAGAAAGGGAAATTAGCCGATTGCGCCTTTGCATTGGATAAACTATTGAAGAGAGTAGATTTTCCGACATTCGGGAGTCCTACAATGCCACATTGTAATGCCATTTAGATAGAATTTAATTAATGATTTTATTTGAAGGTGCAAAGATACATAAATATCCCATAAATCAGTCAATCTGCATGATTCATAAAAAAGAGAAGCCCAACAGGACATTGGTTCTTTCTTCTGCTATCAGAAGTTGAATCCCATATTCAGATAGAATTGTACTTTGCTGTTCCGGTTAGACATTCCGAAGTGGGCACTGATCGGTCCGGCTATACTGTTGTAAGCATAACCGATACTTCCTCCCCATACGTCCTCGCCGTCGAGGAGATGAAAGAAATCGTGGTGATGCAGTCCATAATTACCGATAAGCGATAGGTAATGGCGTTCCCATAACTGTTGGCGCAGGTGCATACGCACGACAACAATGGAGTTATTGAAAACCTCCATATGATTGATGCCGGCGAAAGGGAGTTGTTGCGGGAGATACTTTCCGAATGTCTCTCCTCCCAGGGTATTCAGGTATGGAAAGGCATGGTTCCGGCCGATCAATGTCCTGCCGTATATGGAAGGAAGCAGACTCAGGTGATGGGTCAGTGGCGCGACCGCCATAAAGTCGGCTCCCAATGCGGAGAATGGTGTTTGATCGTTGTAGGTCACAAAATTGTCTGTATATAAAGAATAGTGTGCCTGCATCGAGACACCCCGGGTGGGGAAGTACCTTCTGTCGAGCGTCTCCAGGTGAGCCAACGCAAAGTAGCTGATAAATCCTTCCGGTTTGACGTCATAGATGTGATTGTTGTCTGTATACAAGAACGAATTGTAATCGAAATATTCATAACGTAAACCGATTTTAAATTTGAAATTCAACCAGTTCATATCCGAATAGGCCAATTCGGCAAAATGATTCCGGTAGGTGGAGTTGATGATTTTCTCTCCTTTGTGGTAGATATCCAGGTCGTGATAACCGAACTTATAGGAGAGGTTGAAATGGCGTAAGGGCGAGCGTCCCATGATATAATCCAGCTGACCGTATGAGTTTTTACCGATCTTTCCTGTCAATGCAAATTTCGATCGGTATCCGGCGCGAAGATCCAATGTGGCGTTGAGTAAAACGCCAACGATCTCTTCCGTGTCAAAGCGTAATCCACCATTTAATGAACTGATAGATTTCTCTTGTACGGTCAGTATCAGGTCTTGCTGTTTTTCTCCGGTGAGTTTGTAGCTGACATTGGTATAGACATTTGTTCCGACAATGATGGACATGACCTCTTGAAGTTTTTTCAGGGTGATGGACTGATTTTCCTTTAATCCGCTGATCTTTTTCAGCCATTGTTCATCACGGGGATCAATCCCTTCAAAGTAAATATTTTGGATAAACAGAGTCTTTGTATGCGGTTCGGGAGCGAACTGGTTCAGATTGTTTTTTCTATTTGAGAGATCTTCTTCGGTAACTCCTATTTTCTCCTTAAGCGCCAGTATCTCCGTCCAATGCTCCCGGGCGTTTTGTTCACCCCGGCGGATAAGGGTATCTAAAGCTGCAGCGGTAAAACTGGCTGCATTGTAGGGGTGCATATCCGGGCGAAAGAGCAGGTCGGTCTGTTTTTTATTCCTATCATACTTCGTATGGCCGTAGAGTGCAATGATTTGTCCGATCACATCACCCGGGGTATTGATTCCTTCCAATAGTTTAAGATCACTTGTGCCCAGATCCACACCAATAATTATTTCAGCCCCCATGGCTCGTACCACATCTGCCGGATAGTTGTTGTTCAACCCTCCGTCTATTAAGACCATACTGTCGAGGTGCACTGGAGTGAACACGGCCGGGATAGCCATACTGGCGCGCATGGCCAACGGAAGGCTTCCCTGGTGGAAGACGTATTCGTTGCCGTTGACGATATCTTGTGCAACGGCGGCAAAAGGGATAGGTAACCGGTTGAAATCGACAGAGTCATGATATCCGATCGTCAGATCGGAGAAGAGGTTTTGAAGGTTTTGCCCCCGGATGACACCGGAGATGACCCGGTCTTTTTTCTCTTTTCCGAAAGGTAGGGATACGATAAAACGTTCGGAATTTTCTTTTTCGGGGAACGACTGGCTACTTCGATTCACCCGGTCGCTCAATAGCATCACCCAATCCTGGGTGTTGACCATACTATCGATCGCTGCGGCGTTATAGCCGATGGCATACAGACCTCCTACGATGGCACCCATGCTTGTTCCGGCAATATAATCGATAGGAATACCGGCCTCTTCCAGAACCTTTAAGACGCCGATATGGGCCACGCCTTTAGCTCCTCCTCCTCCGAGGACCAGGCCTACTTTCTTTCGCTCAGTCGCAAAAACAGATTGGGTCAGTAGATAGATAAATAACAGGTAAAGGAGTCTTTTCATTGTACGCCTCTTTTTGACAAAATTAATAGTTTCTTTGAGATAGCGGATATGTTTCTTCTCAGGATTCTCCGAACCAGGGTCAATCAGCTATCCGAAGAATCATAAAACAAAAAAAGACCGAACATACTGTCCGGCCTTTTTCTCTATTTCTATAAGAGGATTTAACTGATTTCTCCTCTGACGATCTCTTCTTTATCTTTGTCCCAGTACATTGTACGTCCTTCCAGATAAGCGCGTGTACCCATATGTGCTGTCATCGCTTCTTCAAATGCCTGATCGATATTACAGCTTGGTGTTTTCTTCTGACGGATACATTCCAACCATTCACGGATGTGAAGGTGAGTCGTATCATACCGTTTACCATTTACATAGGTATAAAGCAACCCGCGTTTGGCAAAATACAATTCTGTCGGTGAAGTGACCGAGTCTGAACTGTCCTGTCCGGGTACATAGGTGTAGAATGTTTCATCTGTCGGAATAATCCCCTGAGCGATCTTTTCGGCATAACGTGTTGAGTTACGGTCTACTTTCACTTCTAGGATATTGGATACTTCCATCGAAGCATCATGACCCATAAACACTTTACCACGTGTACGTGAACTGGCCTGTGTGGCACTGTACAACATCGTCATATCGATTTCCGGGAATTCGAACGTGGTCTGCAATACATCAGGAACTGTCCGTCCGTCTTTGAAGAAATAGACACCGCCTGATGAAGTGGCAGAGTGTGGGATTCCTACATGCATGATCTGATTTACCGCATCATATTCGTGGGTCAACAAGTCGCCCGACAAACCGGTACTGTAGTCCCACCAGCAGCGCCAGCGGAAGAAACGTTCCAGACTGAATTTGCTTCTCTCTTCGGGTCCGACATACCGTTCCAATCCGTATTTGGTCATATAATCGGTATATTCCTTGATGCGTTCAGGATCGCCTTCAAACTGCGCCCAGTCGATGCTGTTCGGATTAGAACCTTCGATAATGTCGTATACCCATGCACCGTTTGGAGTATTTCGGTTGGTACATACTTCAATCAGATTCACCTTTCCTAACAGATTTTTACCGATAATCTCTTCGGCTTTCTGGTAGCAGTCGGTCTGACGACCTTGATGCCCTAACTGGAAAACAACACCGGTCTCTCTGATCACTTCACGTACCATATAGGTTTCAGGTACGGTCCATGTCAACGGTTTTTCTACATAAACATGTTTGCCGGCTCTTGCCGCATCCATCGCCATCGTGCCGTGCCAGTGGTCGGGAGAGGCGATGATTACCGCATCGATATCGTCTGCAGCCAGTAACTCTTTATAATGACGGTAACGTTTCGGCATCTTACCGAATTTGCCGTTTGTTCCTTCTTTGTTGACGTTGGCTCCTGCTAAAATTGCTGCATCGCCATAAACGTCAAAGATGTCACACACACCATTGATGACAATATTCAGGTCGTCTTGTTCCAGATATTGCTGGTAGCGTGTATCACTTTTGTTTTTCTTTCCCGATTCGATCATCGTATCGATCCATGTCGGTTCGGCAAAACCGGCTGCACGAAGTAATTGTTTACCACGGATACCAAAACCGATGATTCCTAAGCGGATCTGTTGTCCGTTAGCTACCGGTTCAAGGAATTTGGCCTGTTCGCCACTGACCGGGAACACATCGGAGATATTCCGGTTTCCAACGGCATCTTTTCTTTTTCTGTATGCACCGTAAGCCAATGCACCAAGGATGGGCACGGTTGCCAGTGTTTTTAACACTTCCCGTCTGCCTGTATCTGGCTGTTGATCTTCAGCCGGTATGTTTTTGTTTATGTCTTTTTCTTCTGCCATGACTGTATCAGATGAGTTTGTATTTAACTAAAGCGGGCAACTTACGTGCCACTATCCGGTCAAATCCGTAGATACGTGACGTAGGGAATACACAAAGCAATCCTATGGCCGCCAATTCTACCAGATTTTTATCGATCAACAGATAGGTCCCTTCAAAGGGGGTCATATACGTTGCTCCGATAAAAGAAGGATGAGACAGGGTGTACATCACCAGAAGGACTATGCCTCCGACAGAAGAGAGACGGTACAGGAACCCTAATGTGATTCCGAGACCGATAAGTAATAAACCATACGCATTCGCGAAATTCACAAGAGCCATCATGTCGGCACTCTGTGACAATTTGAGAAAGAATGGCGCTGCAAAACCTTTTGAATCGAGCAAATAGGGCAGCGCGGTCCATTTAGGGTTAATCACTTTCACAATACCTTCGTACATGAAATGCCAACCGATAAAAAGACGCAACAACATCAACCACGTGAGTTGTGACTTGGAGTAAGATTGTTCTGTAATCATTTCCTGGTATTAAAAATTGAGTCTAAAGAATTTAAATCGCACAAAAATATAGAAAGAATCTCACAAAAGATGTCTGAGACACATTCTAAATGATGCAAATGTATAAAATTTGATGGCAAAAAACTACCCGAAGCACGTAAAGTTAAACTCCGGGTAGTATTTTTTAGGATTATTTATGATGTTTACGCGAACATCGGTGAAAAAGAATTAATCCAATATTTTCACTTTGATATTCCGGAACCATACATCGTCTCCATGATCCTGGAATCCGATCAACCCTTCTCTTTCAGAACCACCGCAGTTCAACAATAGGTCGTAAGCCACCGGCCATTTCTCCTTGCTGAATTTACTGTTGTCCAATAGTTCTTTCCATTGTGGAGTCCATAAGTGGTATTCAACCACTGCTACGTCATTTTGGAAATGTACGACAGTTCCTTTGTAAACCATAATACTAGCCTTGTTCCATTCGCCGAATGGTTTGGAGTTCTGTGGTTTCGCTGGGATCATATCATACAACGAGGAAGACATGCGGTTGCCATCAACACCCAGGCGGGCATCCGGATGGTTTTCATTGTCCAATACCTGAAACTCAGGAGCAGAGATATAGATCGGTTCATTTGGAATTTCCTGTGCCAGGTAGAAGATACCGGAGTTTCCTCCTTTAGAAACTTTCCATTCCAACTCCAGCTCGAAGTTCTTGAATTTACGGTCGTAAATCAAATCACCACCGTCACCGTCTTGCGCTTCACCGCCTCCCGATCCGTTGAATTTGATCGCACCATCTTCGATAGTCCATTTGCTGGGTACGGATGTTTTGTTATAGCCTCTCCATCCTTCGAATGTTTTACCGTCGAAAATGCTGATCCATCCTTCGTCGGCTTTTGTTGTAGTCGTTTCTGTCGACGTACTTTCTGAACTCTTGCCACCACCGCAAGCTGTGAAAACACACATCATAACAGCTGCACTTACTAATAAGATTGACTTTTTCATTGTTTTATTAAACTAAAAATTAGAGGTATCAGTCGTTAAGCGAATCAACGGGTGATCGATTTAACGACTGATACATTGATCACTATTTATCTTGGCATATCAACCAGTTTCCAACCATCACGATAGTTGTGTTTGATCAGTTCGGCTGCAAATTGTTGTGCATTTACCGGATCAGTCCAGATCTTATTGAATTTCGGGTCACCGTCAACGATCTTGAAGTCGTCTTTGATAATGATCTTGATCTCTTCATTGTTGCCGATATTCGTGAATTTCATGTTCGGACCATCCCAATGCAACTCTTTGTTCAGTGTTTGCAAACGAACAGCCAATACACCCATAACCACCATTTCGTTGAATGGACCGGCTTCAGAGAAGTCCGATTTCGTCATTACGCGGTTAGAAGCGCTCTCTTTACAAGCACGGATCCAGTCTTGTTCGTGGCCACCCTGCATCGCTTTGTCTACGCGACGGCATACCTTCGGTGAGTTCGGTTTGCGACCTGACAACAGCCAAGGGTTAACACCATAACAACCACAGATCAACGTGTCTTTTGTTCCGTAGAAAATAACACCACCACCCGAGTCGTTCATATTCTTTCCTGCTGGCCATCCTGCCGGCATATCTGGTTTCAAACCGCCGTCATACCAGAATACTTCCACTTCCGGCATCGCCACTTTCGGCATATTGTCACGGGCAGGGAATACCAGTCTGACGCGTTGTGCCTGAGGAGCACAATCCTGTAATAACAACGTTGAAGAACCTTGTACTTTTGTCGGATAACCCAGATTTAACCCTTTAAATACCGGATGAAGGATATGACAAGCCATGTCTCCCAAAGCACCTGTTCCATATTCCCACCAGCCGCGCCAGTTCCATGGATGATAAAGTTTGTTATAAGGTCTTACTTTGCCTGGGCCTGTAAACAGATCCCAATTCAAGGTAGAAGGGATTTTGTCTGCTTTTTCAGGAGCGTTCATTCCTTGTGGCCAGATCGGACGGTCTGTGAATGCTTCAACGCGTGTCACTTCACCGATTTCACCGTTCCAGATCCATTCGCAAACTTGATCAACACCTTCAGCCGACGATCCTTGGTTACCCATCTGAGTCGCTACTTTATACTTTTCAGCCAGTTTAGTCAGCAAGCGTGATTCGTATACCGAGTGTGTCAATGGTTTCTGTGTATAGGCATGTTTGCCCATTGTGATCGCATCAGCCGTAATAATCGCATGGGTATGGTCGGCAGTAGCTACCATTACCGCATCGATCGAACTACCCATTTCATCATACATTTTGCGATAGTCCCAATATTTTTTTGCTTGTGGGAAAGCATCAAAGACCGGTTTGGAATATCTCCAGTCAACGTCACAGAGCGCCACAATGTTCTCTGTTTTCATGTTGTTTAGGTTAGAATTACCCATACCACCGATACCTATACCGGCGATATTCAGTTTGTCGGTTGGCGCTGTGTATCCGTGGCTTTTGCCAAGAACCGAGCTCGGAACAATGGTTAAAGCAGCTGCCGCAGCGGTTCCACGCTGAAGAAAAGCTCTTCTTGAAATGTTAGACATAGTCGTAATTTTTAATAGATTAGCACTTAGTAATATTAAAATGTTTCTCTTTTGAACAGATTCATATACAAATGTTGCAAATATAACGAATACAGCGTTATTAACAAGAAATAACAAAATGATTCTGAAAGAAAATAGTTTTTTTTAACACTGTCGCAGTCGATTCATTTCGGGATTGTTGTTAGTGGCTGTATGTGACCTCTTTAAATGCATAACGGCGCGAGGTGCCATCTTTCAGTTTCAATACCAGATGGCCTGTATCTTCGATCGCATAGATCTCTGCTTCAAACCTACCCGAACTGTCGCTGTAAGAATAAAATCCTTCCCCCCGGTATAGCGCTTGGCGGTAAGCTGTTCTGATCACCTCCTCTTTTTCCTGTAAGAGGGAGAGGTAGCGGTCATAAAACAGGGAGAGAAAGTGGCGAAAGACCTCTTCCCGGTCGACTCTCTGTCCGGTGATCTGAATAAGTGATACCGGATTAGGAGCCGGACTGATAAACTGTTCCTGGTTCAGATTGATGCCGATCCCGATCACCGAGCGGAAGATAAACGAACCGGAGAGGTCGTTTTCGATCAATATGCCACAGATTTTTTGATCGTTTCGGTAAATGTCATTGGGCCATTTGACAGTAATCCCATCGGTATACTGCTCTAAGGTCTCTTTAACGCTTAATGCGGTGATCTGGGAAATCAGGAATTGCCGGTTGGCCGGTATGCAGTCCGGGTAAATCACTATGCTGAACAACAGGTTTTTCCCCGCTTCCGACTCCCATGAGTTTCCGGTCTGGCCGCGTCCGGCTGTCTGAAAATCCGCAAGTATCACACTCCCTTCAGGTAACTTTTCCTGTTCGAGCCGTTCACGTAGGCTTCGGTTAGTCGATTCGGTCTCTTTCAGCCGGATAATCCGTGGTTTTTCTGTCTGATTACAGTCCATACTCCTGCTGTTTCTTTTTAGGTAACTTCCGGATCACTTCCCAATACGAATGATCAATCCATGTTTTGATCTCCTGATTTGTCATGTCGCTGTTGAGCAAGATGGAGTTCCAATGTTTTTTATTGAAATGGTAGGCTGGTTCCACCGCATTGTACCGGGCTCTCAACTCTTCCGCCTTTTCCGGTTCGCATTTGACGGTTATAGACGGATCAACCGCCTCCAACGGAAGCAATAAATACATTTTCTCATCTACTTTAAAGACCAGTGACTGATCATCAAATGGAAAACTCTCCGTCGTGTTCTTTAGTGCCAGGCAGTATGCGCGTATTTCTTCGATATTCATGTTTGTATAATGATAAATTGTTAATGATGAATGATTAATTAAAAAAAGAAAAAAGTTAGTTTAATGATTCGACAAAACTGTTGTGTGTAAAATTAATCATTCATCATTCATCATTCATAATTATTTTACTGGTGCATAAAACGCATCCTCCAGATGTTCAATTGTATACCCCTCATTGTGTTTAATCAGGGTGATGATGTCGAAACGGACAGGCAGGGCAATCCCAAATCGGCGCACATAAGCATCTGCTGCCCGGACGATCCGTCTGATCTTCTTCATGTCGACCGACTCCTCGGGTGAAAGCAGGTAACCCACCGAGCGGGTTTTTACCTCTATCACTACCAGTTCATCACCCGTTGACGCCACAATATCCAGTTCAAAATGATGCCACCGCCAGTTGGTATGCAATAACTCATACCCTGCCTGTTTCAGGTAAGTTTGCGCCTCCTCTTCTCCTCTCTTGCCGGTTTCGTTGCGTTCAGCCATTTTTTTGAATGTTGAAGTTGGAATTTTCTATCTCCTATCTCCTTCAAAACAACAAATATAACTCATTTTCTTTGTAATTTAATCTTTCCCGCGTACATTTGCATGCGATGAAACCCTCACAGAAATATTCAACAGCCCGACCCAAACAGCCACGGGTGCACAAGGTAACATTTATGCTCAACGATGAAGAGCAGAAATTTGTCATGCGTTATCTGAAGCGGTATAAGATTGAGAATAAGTCGCGTTGGTACCGCGAAACCATTCTTTCGCATATCCTCAAAACCCTTGATGAAGACTATCCGACGCTCTTTAATGAAAACGAGATGAGAAGATGAATCCGTTCAACGACGACTATTTTATGCGTCAGGCGCTGGCCGAAGCGTGTGCTGCTGCCGAGGAGGGAGAGGTGCCGGTAGGTGCAGTCATTGTCTGTAACGACCGGATTATTGCCCGTGCACATAACCAGACCGAGTTGCTCAACGATACCACCGCCCATGCCGAAATGCTGGCCATCACTGCTGCTACATCGGTCTTGGGCGCCAAATACCTGGTTCATTGTCGGCTGTATGTGACTGTCGAACCCTGTGTGATGTGTGCAGGTGCCATCGGTTGGTCACAACTGAGCGAAGTCATTTACGGCGCTTCCGATGAAAAAAGAGGCTTCACCCGCTTCGCCCCCCAAGCATTCCATCCGAAAACTGTTGTCCGCCATGGGATCCTCGAAGAAGAGTGTGCCCGTGAGATGCAGGCGTTTTTCCGCAAAAAGAGAGGGAATTAATTATGAATTATGAATTGTGAATTATGGGTAATGAATTCAAGAGGTTAAAGGGTTGGTTGTGTGTGATTAATGCAGTTTAATTGTCTTTAATTAATCATTCATCATTCATAATTAACCATTCATAATTCTCATTCCACTTCTTCGTAGTCCACATACTCCCCTTCCTCTTTAGAGATAATTTTTCTGCGGGGTGGGGTGGGGTTGTTAGGTGTTTTTTGTTGACCGGAGGATTTACCGCGGGTCTGCTTGCGTTGTTTTTTCTTTTTATCTCCGCTGCCGAACAGAATATCACGGGCTGTCCGCAAGACCGAAAAACCCATCAGTAAGACCAACAAGACAAAAAAGAAAAATATGAAGAAGATAAATTTAAACATAACCTGATCTTTTTTAGCGCATCCAATAGGTTGCAAATATATGAAAAGCCGAATACAAAATCAAGTTTGCTTGAATTATGTCAAGGCGTATTCTGTATTCTATAAATAAAAAAAACGTATCTATCCCTTTTTGTTAAAAACAGACAAGACGATATACAGGAGGATGGTGCCGGCTATCCCGAGAAATCCCCAGAGGATCACAAACAAGAGAGCGCCAACAACCAGTATATAACGAATTTCGTTCCCTTTCCAGGAGAGCGATTTTATTTTTAAGGAGAACATCGGAATCTCGGAAACCAGTAATAAGGAAGATAAAAAGGCGGTCAAAACAGTGAGACCGACAAATAAACATTCGTTCCCTGCAATCACCGGACGAACCGAACACCCTATCGCTGCCCAGAAAAGCGCATGCGCCGGCACGGGAAGGCCGATAAAAGAGGTCGTCTGTCGCTCATCGATATTGAATTTGGCTAGTCGTAAAGCCGAAAAGACCGGAATCACAAACGCCAGATAAGGCAGATATATATTGATATTTCCCAATGGCAAGATAGGAGCCGCCTCGCTGAGTAGGCGAAATACGATCATGCCCGGAGCCACTCCGAAACTCACCATATCCGCCAGCGAATCCAACTCTTTCCCCATCGGTGAATAGGCCTGCAACAGACGTGCCGCAAATCCGTCCAGAAAATCAAAGAGTGCTGCTGTGATAATCCACCAGGCCGCACCCCAAAGATCCCCTTGCAGGGCATTTACGACCGCAACAGATCCCGCTACCAGACTCAGGCAGGTGATTGTATTCGGTATATGTTTGCGTATATTCATTGATCACTCTTTTTTTGCATCCGTGCCAATACCGTTTGATTCCCCGTTACCTTATCCCCCATTTCGATCAAAACTTCCGAATCCAACGGCAAAAAGATATCTACCCGTGAGCCGAATTTAATGAAGCCCATCTGTTCGTCGACATGACACGGCTCACCTATTTTGGCATATGTCACAATCCGGCGTGCCATCGCTCCGGCGATCTGACGGGCGAGGATCTCTACCCCGTCACGGGTGGTGATTACGACGGTCGACCGTTCGTTCTCCGTACTGCTTTTCGGCAGGTAGGCAGCCATAAACCGTCCGTTGTGATGAGCGGTGTATTTCACCGTGCCATTGACAGGAAACCAGTTGGCATGCACATTAAACACCGACATAAAGATAGAGATCTGCAGCCGTTTTTCATGCAGTACCTCATGTTCCATGACCTCTTCGATGGCGACGATCGTTCCGTCGGCCGGCGCGATCACTAACCCTTCGGAGTCGAAAGGAAACCGGCGATGCGGACTGCGGAAGAAGTTCAGTACCAATAGGAATAGAATAGCAGAAATTGTGGCAACCGAATAAAACAGCGTGTTACGGCCGGAAGTGTGGTACAACGTCACGTTTACGATAAAAAGTATCGTAAAGAGGGTAAGTAGCAGACCTGTTCCTTCCCGGTGTATTTTCATGCGTACCCGACGTATTTTTATTCCCATACGCGTTCGTTTGATTAGCGTTTTAGATGCAAAAGTATTTAAATTTATGGAATAAAGCGAATCAGAGGTTAAAGAAGTTGTTTGTTGCGGTGCGGGTTGAGAGTCATGATGCCAGATAGTCAGGGTATTAATAAGTTGTACGGTTTGGTGAGTGCAAAGAAATCTGTTTAGTGAAAGCTTTGCCTGAACCTTCCCCTCTTGAGAGGGAGCAGGGGGATTATACTCTTCTTTCTTTGATTCTTGCTTTCTTTGCTTGAACCTTCCCCTCTTGAGAGGGGGCAGGGGGTGTGTTATGAGCGGAGCGAATTTTCTACGAGAAGAAGAACCAATTTGAAAAAAATAATCAACTAATCTGTTCCATCCTCGTTTCCTTTTTCGATATAATCCAAAATCACCCCTATAACATAATCGATATTCCCCAATACCTCTGCGTCCTGAAAACGAATCAGTTCTATCCCCAGCGTGCGAAGATAAGCTTCTTTCCGCTCATCTTTCTCTACCGTTTCTTCCCAATGATGAGAGATCCCATCTAATTCTATGGCTAAATGCAATTCTTTACAATAGAAATCCACAATATAGACTCCAATCGGTTTCTGACGGATAAAACGGTATCCTAATTGTTTCCCTTTTAGATATTTCCATAAATAAATTTCAGAACGGGTACTTTCATTGCGGAGGTTGGATGCTAAGGCTTTAAGTTTTTTGTTGTATCGGATGATCATATGCATAAAATTTTGGTTATTAGAAGATAAAGATAGTTGTTTTTGATAAAATGCAAAAATTAATAGGCTTGTCTTTGACTGGTGATTTGCTGCAGCCTTCGCTTGTGCCCCCCCCTCCTGAGAGATTCGCTTCGCTCATAACACACCCCCTGCCCCCTCTCAAGAGGGGAAGGCTCAGGCAAGGCCTTCGTTGAGGAATGGGCGGTGTTCAAAAGTTTAATGTTCAATGGTTAATTATTCCTTCTCCATTCCCTCTCTTTTTCAAACCGGATCAATCTGATTCAGTTCAACGTACCATAGATAGCCTTCCACCTCTTTATACCCCATTTCACCGATCAGTTTCATATAATGGGCAACTTGTCGGCGGTGGCGTTGTTCTTTGTGTTCGCCGAACTTATAATCGATCACGGTGGCGCGTCCCTCTTTGATGACCACCCGGTCGGGGCGTCGTGATGCTGTCTTGTCGAAAAGGATATCTACCTCGTTCAATACCGTAGCCGAGCCGTCGAACCATTTGCTGATCACCGGACGGTCGAGTAGCTGCTGCAGTTGTTCGGTGATCATCATCGCCTCTTCCTGGTCGATCATACCCATCTGCCGGAAACCCTCTACCGCCCGGGGAATATCCTGGCGGGTGTGGATCCGGCTCAGTACGTCGTGCATCAAAGCGCCGTGTTTGCGTTGTGGCTGATCGAAGAAAAAACCTTTGCCATGCAAGCGGAGGCTTAACCGGTCGTTGGGTGTGGCCGACGACAATCGTCCTGTCGTCAGTTCTTCGTTGTCGCTATGCGACGATTCCGTCTGGGGTGGCAGCTGCCAGGTACCCGATTCAAAAAGTCCCGATTCAGCATCAAAATGTGCGGTTAAATCGGTAAAATCGTCTTTCTGTTCCGGTGGATCGACTGTGGTGACCAGGCTGTTCCAAAGCAGTGTGGATATAGAGTCTGTTTTTTCGATTTCACCGGTTTTTTCGTCTATTTTCTTCGGGCGTGGGCTCAGGAGGATCAACTCCTCCTTGGCACGGGTCAATGCGACGTATAAGGTGTTGAGGTTGTCGATCGATGCATGGAGTTTCTCATTGAAATAATCCCCGGCAAAAATCGTCTGGCTCAAGGTTTGTCCGTAGCGGACAGGTACCAGTTGCAAGCGGTCGAACGGTGCTTCCTTGGGATGACACCAGAGAATCACCGGTTTCCCGGCTTTGTGGTCGATCTCCCACTCTCCGAAAGGGAGGATTACCACTTTGAATCCCAGTCCTTTCGATTTGTGTATCGTCAGGATACGGATCGCATTCTGCCCATCGGGGGTGGCGATTGCTTTTTTATAACCTGTCTCGTCCCACCAGGTTAGGAAGCGGTCGATATCACTCTGCTCTTTCCGGGAGAAATCGGCGACCTGGTCGAAGAAGGCCTGTATAAATACCTGTTCGTTCTCAGGGAGTTGGTCGCTTAACAGGCGGTAGATGGTTTCGGTGGTTTCGTAGAGGGAGTGGGAGGTCAAGCCTTCAAAGAGGGAAGGCTCGCCTGTGGCTCGTGACACACTCCCGACCCCTCTCAAGAGGGGAGAGGCCTGCGGCTCGTGACACACCCCCTGCCCCCTCTCAAGAGGGGAGGAAGAGAGGTTACCCTTCTTGTGGGGAGAGGAAGAGAGGTTTTCGTTGGTGGCGCGATAGGCCAATTCGGCTAACTGGCGAGCGGTCTGATCTTCCGGGTTTTTCAGGTGGCGCAACAGGGCGACCATCAGGCGCACGGCGGGTGAACTGCCGACCAGTAACGCCTCGTCGGAGATAATGTCGTAGGCCCAGGGATCGTCGGGATGGTTTTCGCTGTAGGTCAGTAGTTTATCGGCCACCAACGCCCCTTCCTGGTTGGTGCGTGTCAATATAGCGATATCTTTCAGTTGATACCCGTTGGTTTGCAATTGGCCGAGGATCTCGGGCAGCCGTTCCAGTGCCTGTGTTTTCCAGTCGGATGTTTCGTCTGTCTGCGGCAGGAATTCGATCCTGACATGTCCCCCTTTTGTCCGGAACGCGGATGGCGACTGCTGTTGACTGTCGCTGTAGGCTGAGAGGATACGGGAGGATAATTGGTGATTGCTTATTGATGATTGACCATTAAAAAGTGGGGAGGACTCCAGTTGTTCGTTGTACGTCTGTTGCAACAACAGGGGGGCGATATGGAAGAGTGCGTTGTTGAACGCTACGATCTGTTGGCCACTTCGCCAGTTGTCGCGTAAGGTCTCTTTGCGCAACAGGCGCGAAGGGAAGTCGTTGTATAACTGTTCATCAAGCAGTTTCCAGTCGGAATTCCGGAAGCGGTAGATGCTCTGTTTAACGTCGCCTACGATCAGATTCGTTCGTTCGTGAGCCAGACTTTCCTCGATCAAAGGGCGGAAATTGGCCCATTGCATACCACTGGTATCTTGAAATTCGTCGATCATATAATGGTCGACCATTGTGCCTGTCTTTTCGTAGATAAAAGGGGCGTCGCTGCCGTCGATCACTTTGTTGAGCAGTTCGGTCGTATCGGCGATCAACAGGATATTTTTCTCTTCGCGATAGACGGCCAGCTGCCGGGAGATATCAGACAGAATGCCGAGTGTATACGAGTAGCGGGTGATCTCTTTAGCGGTAAAATACGCGGTCAAATCGCTAAAACGGTGAATAATTGCCTGGATATGTTTGTTCAGCCCTCCCTCGAATGTTCGGATGATCGCTTCCCGGATCTCGGGATCGGTGGTTTTCGTGTAACACCCCTCGACGTGATCGGCCAGAGCGATAAAGGTGGCCGACGGTGGTTTTGTCTCCCCTTTCGCCAGCCGCTCGAAAAATAGGAGG
Source organism: Parabacteroides sp. PF5-9 (assembly GCF_029893105.1). Taxonomy (GTDB): domain Bacteria; phylum Bacteroidota; class Bacteroidia; order Bacteroidales; family Tannerellaceae; genus JARXWG01. The sequence continues at coordinate 62,818 of NZ_JARXWG010000003.1, forward strand.
GGCGACCGGCTACCTCCCTTGAAATCTGTCGGTTCCAGTCCGAACCTCCGGAGCAGTACCAACCCCTCTTCGCCGAGTGTGCGCATCTCCTGTTCGACCGACCGGATCATCGTGTATAATGTTTTCAGGTAGTCGTCGAGCGATTCTTTATCTTTAATATCCCGGATAACCTCCTCGCTGAAAGCCTTGTAGCTCTCCTTGAACAGTTCGCGGCTAAGTTCTGTGATGTCCTTGCGCAGGTTCCATTGTCCGCCACTTTCGATCTTCTCCTCGGCAAAACGGAGTAGCCAACCCAATAGTGGTTTCTGTTCCGGGCGTTCCAGTCCTGCCAATAGACTGTCGATCACCTCGGTCAGTACCAGTTCCTGATCCATCTCGATCCCATAACCACCCTGCAGACCAATCTCCCGTGTAAAGGCCCGCATCGTCTGCTGGAAAAAACGGTCTATCGTACTGATATTGAATGATGAATAGTCGTGCAGGATCCGGATCAGGATCTCCTGTGCCTGTCGGCGTACATCGGTTTCCGAAAGGGTGTAGGTCTCCGCCAGTGCGGAGAGGTAGGCCGACCGTTCGCCCGATGACAGCTGATAAAGTTCTTCGATGATGCGGCGTTTCATCTCGTCGGTCGCCTTATTGGTAAAGGTAACCGCCAATATCTTACGGTATGCTTGCGGGTGGGCAAACAGCAATGTCAGGTATTCACCCGTTAGTTTGTGGGTCTTACCTGCTCCGGCGGAAGCTCTGTAGATTGTTAATGCCATTAACAATCTACAATTGAAAGTTGATAATTGGCAACCTCCGTTTGATAATTGGCAACCTCCGTTTGATAATTGGCTAAGGCCGATCTTCGATTGATCATAGATAAATTAGTATTATGCATTTTTTGCGTATTCATCGTTGTTTTTAATTATTCTTTTATTTGTTTTCTCTTCTCTTCTGGCGAAGGTATACCTGAGCCTTTCCCCTCTAGAGAGGGGGTAGGGGGTGTGTTATGAGCGAAGCGAATCTTCCAAGAGGGGAAAGGGGCGTGTTGCGAGCCGCAGGCGAGCCTTCTCTTCGCGAGCGAAGCCCTCTCCTAAGCAGCGCAGGTTGAACCTGCTTCGCGGTTGTTGTGAGTGGGGTAGCTATCTACCCCGGGGTTATGCATATATTACCCCCTGCGGGGTAACTGCTTATAATAATAACTGCTTCAAAGAACGTTTTCTTTTTTGAGGTACATCTTTCTTTATTAGAACGTCCATCTGCGGGTTGTTACATACTCACTGCTCCTCTCGGAAGATTCGCTTCGCTCATAACACACCCCCTGCCCCCTCTCGAGAGGGGAAGGCTCAGGCAAGCCTTCGCAAAAATAATACCTCTCAAATTGTCCATTACCGCACGCAATGGACGTTTTTTTCTCCATTCTCAACTGTCAATTCTTACCGCGCCATACCCTTCTCCTTTCAGGATCTCAGCGACTTTTTGCCGGAAATCGCCCTGGATGATAATCTCCCCATCCTTGGCCGATCCGCCGACTCCGCATTTGACTTTCAATAGTTTACCCAAAACCTCCAGATCGGCAGCACGGCCACGGAACCCGGTGATCAGTGTCACCATCTTACCACCTCGGTTACGTTTGTCGAGCGAGATACGCAAGCGTTGTTTCTCTTTCGGTAAGGTCTCCTCTTCGGCAGTGTCGCCGGTATCGTATTGAAAATCGGGATTGGTGGAGTACATAACCCCTAATCGCTCTTTCCAGTCGTTTTTTGCCATAGGTTTCTGTTTTTACTATACATTATATTATATAGGCGCAAAAGAATTATGAATGATGAAGTATGAGTTATGAGTTGAAGAATAAGCGTTATTCATCATTCATAATTCATACTTCATCATTCTTCATTGCATTACTCTTTTCTCTGTTCACAAAAATAACGAATAAAATCGGTTTCTATATAAACGGTTGGTTCTATTTGTTGGCACTTTCGAGATTCTTCACTGTGGCGATCCGATTCGATCGGCAAGGGAAATTCGTTTGACAACTGTCGAATGAATGGTCTACAATTGTTAAATGATCATTCGACAATTGTGTAATGATCGTTTGACGATTGTCGAATGAAAATTTGATCACCTCTCCCCTAGCCCCTCTCCACAAGAGAGGGGGAAAGAGATCCCTTATCCCTCTATTAACGTGAGTTCGGTATAAAGAGTTCTCTTTGGATTGTGTAAGATTGGAAGATTTCAAAATTAGTAAGTGGACATTCTCTGCTCCTTGCCTGGACAGGCGAGGGGGACCGCTGCCCCGCAGCGGTGGAGTGGTTGTATGGTGATTGAGTGGCTGATAATATTGTTAGTGTGTTGGCCATAGCTATTTAACCCCAAAAACAACCTCTCCACCCCCCCCCGCAAGCGGCGGTCCCCCTCTCCTGGCCAGGAGAGGAGCCAAGATAGTACTGGTCGCTATATTTGTATCTTCACATTTTCTTCCATTCGCAACTCACATGAACGGGTATACTCTTTGTCTTTTTGCAGGAAAATCCCTGGCAGGATTTCCACCTAAAAGCGATAAACTTATTCCCTCTATAAGTATTCTTCTATAAATCTCTAATGGTATCTCCTTCCCCCTCTCTTGTGGAGAGGGGCCGGGGCGAGGTGTATTCCTTTGAAAATGAGCCCAAAATCTTACGTTTGTTGAATAAATGGTTTAACATCTTGTAAAAATGCTTCGTTGTCTAAACCGTGGGTTTGGTACCTCAAAACGACCCAAAAGGATAAGAAAGGGGTAAAAAGGGGAAAAAAAAACGGGAAATCAATTGCTTGTATGAAAAGTATCCGTATTTTTGCTGACGGATTCTACTTGGGGGTATTCCCTCCGGGTGTATTCGCTAACCCCTGATAACAGGGATTGATGAAAACAAAGAACTTATTTTAATTAACACTTTATTTTTTTATTCATTTAAATTATTAAATTATGAACAAAAAGTTTTTTACACTTGTGGCGCTATTTATGGCCATGGTCGTAGGAACGGTTAATGCTCAAACGCTATATAATAGTGGATTGGACATTACTAATTTCGACGAAAGGGTAACTTCTGTTTATGAAGACTACTCTTATCAGTTGACTACGGCTGGAGGTACTGAGTACCTTTATATGTATGAAGGTGCAAATGGTTTGTATTATTTAGCTGTTGGTTCTTGGGCTACTCCTGTAGACCCTATTGGTAACAGAATTGACTTGATGCAAACATTATGGACTGTGAAAACACAACCGAATGATGAGTCAGTTATTTCTTGGACATTTGTTAACAAAGCTTTCGGCATGGAGTTGACATTTAACTCGGAAGATGCTCTTGTTAACGGTACGACTGTTTCAATACCTAATGTTCCTCAAGCTGTTGGTGGTGACGTTAGTCCTTGGAAATGGTTTAATGGAACGTATGGTGTAGGACTTACTCCTGGAGGGGTAGAGAATCAAAAAACATTGGAACATAGCGTTTCAGCAAAAGACAGAGTTGTTGTGGCTGTTAATGGTTTAAGTCAAGTTTACACTGTAAAATATAATGTAAACGAAGCTTTGAACGGTGCTATTTCTGTATTGAAACTGGAACCTCGTCAAGCTGCTCCGCTTTATCTGACTGCTGACGCGTTGAATACCATGTTAGGTACACAAGAGGCTAAAGAAAAAATGAGCCTTGGGTTTACTAAAGATCAGGAAAATGGTTTGCCTAACCTTTGGACAAAGAAATATGAGGCAATGCAGGCTATCGGAACAAACGCTGCATTCTTTGCTGCTGGCGCAAGTACTGCTGCTGATCAGGCTGTTGTAGATGCTATCGTAGGAGCTTGGGAAGATCCTGCATTGTTTACGGATGCTGTTGACGATTATAAAACTACAAATCCTGGTTTGGATGCTGCTACAGTAACTGCTCTTGATAATGCGGCTACTGCTGCAACTAATCCTGCTGCTGGGTTTGCTGATTTAGCGACTGCGATTACAGATGCTACAGATGCTAAAGATAAAGCTACAGAGATAGATGCTCTTCTCCTAGAATTTACAACTGCCTTTGTTGGATTTACTTATGGACCATCACCTGATATTGAGGATGTAGATGGCTGGAATGCTGAATTAGCTAATATTGTTCCAACTGGGACGTATGCAATTTTAACATCTGCAGAAATCGATGCTATCCAAGCTGCTCTTGCAATCACAGCGCCTGGAACAACTCTGTTAGCAGATGATGCTGCTGCTGCTACTTATTATAATGTTTTAGTTGCTGCTCAAGCACCAAATCCATCAACTGCAGATCTTACAACTATTGAAACAGAATTAATGGCTGCTCAAACAGCCTTATTAGCTACTGTTGCTGCAGACGCAGCTACTGCAGCTACTACTGCTATCGGTGCTAGCACTGAACCTGCTGTTGCAGATTATACTACTAATGCTGTTTTAGGTGGTACAGACTATACTGCTGATTACTCTGCAGTAGATGCATGGGCTACAGCTTATACTCCTACAAGTACAGTCATTACTCCAGACTATACACATGCGTATGTAGATGGTATTGGTGTAAATAAAAAGTTACCAACTCCTGATGATTTAGACTGGTTGTCTTTATCTGCTGGTGATGACAAATATTTAATGGTGGATACTACGTTGTTAACCAATGGTATTGGAGCAAGAAACTTGGCTTTCGGTGTGAAGAAATTTGACGTTCCTACGTTGAATTCAACAGGTGGTGCTATCGGTGCTGATATGGCTGCTGATTTCGAAGGTCGTTATAACTTTACATTCTACTATTTCCCAAGTCAGGACTCAGTGATTATCACTGCCGGTGGTTTCTCTATGATCCCACAAACAGGTGCTACTAAGAAATGGGTAGATATGACAGATGCTGAAGTTCAAGAATCTTGGTATTATGGTGACGCTACTAAAACTCGTGCTGCAAACTTGGTTAAGTTGGCTCACTTAGGTAAAGATCATAAAGAGGTGACTCTTGGTCGTTACGAAGAAGTGTATGGTGATGCTGGTGTAGTTGTAGACTGGACTATGAATACCCGTATCTTTATCGGTTATAGCTATGACTCTAACAGAACTACATTGCCTTCAGGATTGTATTTCTTCAACTTAGTGAAAAAAGACGATGTACAGAACGGTTACTACTGGGTAGCTAACTATGCTGGTGATAAGAGAGTTTATGAAACTGAAGAAAGTATGCAGTTGTACAACAAGGCTCAGGACTTCGGTCATATGCCACGTACACAGTGGGTTGTTAAACAAAATCCTGGTGTTGCCGGTCAACAGACTGTGACGATCACCAACCGTGAATTCCCACACTTCCAGTACAAGAACGTACAGCTTCTGAAAGATAAAGATGGAAACATCTATGCTTCTGCATTCAACGCCGATGATGTTTATTCAGCCACATTGGTAATGACTCAGAAACCGAATTCAGGTGCAAATGTGAACAAGTACTTAGGATACAAGAAAATTTCTGAAAAAGACTTGTTCGAAAAATATTATGCCCTTGAATATCTGCATGGTATTGGTTTAGGTCACTATGTAAATGTTAGTTCAAGCAACAACGATACAACTGTATATGTTGATGTGAAAGGTAACTCAGCATTCTTCCAGGTGCTTGAAGCTCCAGGTGGATCTTATTTCGGCGCGGATAACAAATATGGTTATGCTGATTCAACAGTAAATGGTGCAATCCAATTGTACAGAACAGCTTATGTCTTCAGAATCCACGACTCTAATAAACTGTCTAACGATGGTAAATATTTAGTTTACGATGAAGGTAGCAACTCTTATACTGTTTCTAACTTAGAATCAAGATTTGCTAACGACAGTATTGCTAAATGGATTACATCTAGAAAGTTACCTGTATTCTTCCTGAAAGAAGAAAATCAATTGTTCCCAGGAGCAACTGAGTCAGTAAAAGATACAACTTGTTACTTTGCTTTACAAGAAGCTGAACCACTTTGGTCTTGGAAACCTGGAACTACTGCTCATTTGGATTCTATTGTATATACACAGTATAATCCGACATCTCCAGCTATCATTAATGAAAATGTATGGGGTCGTAACAAACGTGTTGGTGTACGTGACGCTTCATTGCTGCTCACTCAGGAGCCAATTCAGAACGCTGGTACAGGTGGTGAAAAACGTATTGCTACATTCACATTACGTGATAACCCAGTTCCATTGTATCGTCGTTTAGGTGTTACAGATCCGGAAGATGGATTTAAAGATATGCAACCTGCAGAAGGTGCTAAGATCTATACCATTATGAGTAGCGAAAGACAGTATCTGTATGAAGATGCAAACTCTAAATATGCATTGAAACCTGACGGAGGAAATATTCCTTCTGACGATAGAGGAAGCATTAAAGACCAGATCAACTACTTAGGTTATGAAGGTAAAGGTGACGATATGTTGTCAACACTTTATGTAGATACAGCGTATGTACGTTTCGAAACAAATATGCCTCAGTATATGTTTGCTGTTGGTGTAGATGTTCAAGCTGAAGGTAAATGGTGTCCTTACGACCCAGAACACAACACAACTGAATGGCGTGATAAGAATGGCGGACCATGTCCTCACGCAGTTCCAACTGCTGGTTACAAAACTGGTCGTTATTTGATCAATGCTGAAGACTCAGTGAAATGGGCGATCAACAAGAACAATACGGATTATGTATGGCAGTCTAAATACACTCGTTTGGCATTTGTTCCTGCAAAACATATCAACGATACATTGATTATCGAACGTAATGGTGGTTATGACAAAGATGTAATCGAAACAAGAGACTCTATCTTCTTAGGTGACAACTTGCATAATATCAATACTGAAAACGGAAAGAATACATTTGCTAAATTACCTGCTGATTATCTGAATGAAAAAGGTAATGAAACTATCAAACGTATTCACGAATCTCATAAGTATGGTATCAAGAATGCAGTATTTGCATTGCGTTTGATCAACGATGAACCTCAAGCTGACTTCTTAATCGAGTCTACTGGTAACCAGAAATTGCCTACTAACAACACAGGTCGTTGGGTAGCTATCAAGAATGGTGTTCCTGTAGTAGCTGCTTATGCAACATACAATGACGCGATTATCGATGCTGAACGTTTCAATATCGAAGTATCTGAACTTGCTCCGACTTCTAACGAAGGTCCTGCTGCATCTGATTTCGCAGTAGTAGCTGGTAACGGTGAAGTGACTATTAAGAATGCTGCAGGTAGCAAAGTTGTTATCTCTAACATCTTAGGTAAAGCTATCGCTACACAGACTATCTCTTCTGACAACGCAACTATCGCAGTACCTGCTGGTATCGTAGTAGTAGCTGTTGACGGACAGGCAGCTGTTAAAGCAGTAGTTAGATAAGTAATCACTTATTCTAAATAAATTTAAAGAGCGGGGTGAAAACCTCGCTCTTTTTTTTGTGTTTTGTGTTTTGCTTTTGTTTTTTGTTTATTCTTTATTCTTCTCCAATCCTCCCCCTTCCTCTAAATCTCCGCTAATTCTTTCAGTCTGTCTTTATATCTATTGGCTGAAGCACCAGCAATCAAAGATCGGCTTTAGCCAATGGATAAAAGAGGGCTGAAAGCATCCTGCAAGAGATAAAAGAGCACTAACCTCTAAGAATCTTCACCTTTTATTTCTTTCGAAGTCCATTTTTAGATTGAGTTCATGTTAAATGAAAAAAGACCTCTCTTCAGAATGAAAAGAGGCCCTTCTTTTGCTTATACGGCTTGTCGCTTCGATTAATCCTTCCCAAAAAACGCATCAAACGCATGCGCAGATGGCTGGAAATCGATCTGTTTGGTAAACGCACACGACTCACGCGCACCGTGTTCACGGTCCATCGCACTGTCTTCCCACTCGATTGAGAGCGGTCCCTGGTAGCCGATGCTGTTCAGTGCGCGGATAATCTCTTCGAAATTGATTTTTCCTCGTCCGACGCTCCGGAAGTTCCAGTAACGGCGTGGATCGCCGAAGGGGACGTGTCCGCCGAATACACCTACCTGCCGGGGGGTGTCGCTCCAGTAAACATCTTTCATATGTACATGGAAGATACGGTCGGGGAACTGATAGATGAAATCGACGTAATCGACACCCTGGTACCCCATATGGCTGGGGTCGTAGTTGAATCCGAAAGCGGGGTGGTTGCCGACCGCTTCGAGCGCTCGCCGGGCTGTGACGGTATCGAAAGCGATCTCGGTAGGGTGTACTTCGAGTGCAAAGCGGACACCCAGTTTCTGGTATTCGTCGAGGATAGGGGTAAAGCGTCGGGCGAAATCGCGGAAGCCGTCTTCAATCATACGTTCGGTTACCGGTGGAAAGGAGTATAATAACGGCCAGATCGCACTTCCGGTGAAGCCCACAACGGTATCGACACCCAATGCCTTGGCGGCATGGCCGGTACGGATCATCTCTTCGGTGGCTCGGCGGTGGACACCTTCGGGATCACCGTCTCCCCAGACGTGTTCGGGCAGGATACTTTTGTGGCGCCCATCGATCGTGTCGCAAACGGCCTGGCCTACCAGGTGGCTCGAGATGGTGTGTAATTGCATACCGTGGTTCGCTAACAATGTTTTGATCCCTTGGTAATAGGTGGGATCGGTCTGACGAACGTCGAGGTGATCGGGTAGACCGATCTCAATGCCGTCGTAACCAAATGCTTTCGCTTTCTGACAAACTGTTTCCAGTGATAAATCTCCCCACTGGAGGGAATACAAAGTAACGGGACGTGCCATTTTTTCAAGGTATTAATGTGAATAAATAGGGGATTATTCCTCTTTTTCTGCTTTTTCGATCTTTCTTCATTCCTTTTTTTCTTATTTCTATCTTTCTTCTTCGGAATTCTTTCTCCAAATCTACTAAAATTCAACTTCTTCCTCCTGTTTTGCGGACTTAATATTTTTTAATTAGGGAAAGAATTGCTTTTTTTATAGAAGATAGAACTTCCATCTTCTTTAAAATAATTACTAACCAATAAATATAGACTATGAAAAGATTGTTTTTAGGCGTTTTAATCGCTGTTGTCTGTTTTTCTTCTTGTATGTATTCCGAGCCGGATCGTGTCGTTATTCCGGATAAATCCAGCACGTTGCAATGGCGTCTGTTGTTGGATGAGACATTACTCCCTTTTGGGGATACGCGGGTGATGCCACCCTGTTTGATCAATGAGCCGCAGGTGAAGGGTGGTGGAGGGGAGGAGTTGGAGTTGACCGACCTCTGTCAGACGATCGAATACCTGGTGTTTGATCTGGATGATGCCTACCGGAAAGTGAAACATAAGGTATATGAACCGGAAGATGAAGATTTTGGGATTGTCTACGACTCTCTGCCGGCTGGGAATTATCAGTTTGTACTGATGGCTCACAAAGCGGAAGCGTCGGAAGTTATCGGGCAGGTGATGACTTTCGGACAGTTGTCGGATACCTTCTATCATACTTTTACTGAGGAGATCAGCGTGGGTGAGGAGGTGATTGTGGAGAAAGTCTTGTCGCGCATTGTCGGGATGATCGAGTTTGTGTCGACGGATCAGGTGCCGGTCGGGGCGGAACAGTTGGTGATCGATATCACCGATTATCCCTGTGGGCTGGATCTGTTGACCGGATATGGTATCCCTTCGGAAGAGGTGGTGCGTAAAACATTTCTCTTCGATCCGGAGGATATCGGACAATCGGGGCATACACACGGTTTTTATGCCTTTGTTCCTGAAGAGGGAGCGGGGATGGGACTCGTATTGCGCACGCAGAAAGCCGGAGATGTTGTTATGAATGAACGGACGGTAACCGATGTCCTGCCTGTTGCCAACCGCATCCGCCGATATACCGGCCGCTTGTATACCGCCTCCGATTCGGAAGAGACCTTCGAAATTACCATAGCCGACAACGGTGCGTGGGGTGAACCGATCGAGGAGAATTTGGAGTAATCATTCACCATTCACCATTATTTTACGTATTTTTGCGGACAAAACAGCTATACGTTATGATGGGGATAGAACAACAGCTTATCGCAGCGATACAAGCCGGACTGCAGACGCTTTATGGAGCAGCGGTCGAGGCCGATCAGATACAGTTGCAAACGACAAAAAAAGAGTTTAAGGGGCACCTGACATTGGTGGTCTTTCCGTTTTTGCGGATCTCGAAAAAGTCGCCGGAGCAGACGGCTCAGGAGATTGGAGAGTATCTGCAGACTCAGGCACCGGCCGTTGCGGGATTTAATGTCATAAAGGGTTTTCTGAACCTGACGGTGGCATGCTCTGAATGGGTCGCACTGTTGAATGAGATCCATCTGCAGGAACAGTATGGTATAACTGCAACGACAGACGAATCGCCGTTGGTGATGGTCGAATACTCCTCGCCGAATACGAATAAACCGCTTCACCTGGGGCATATCCGTAATAACCTGTTGGGCTATAGCCTGGCTGAGATCCTGAAAGCGAACGGTAATAAGGTGGTGAAAACCAATATCGTGAATGATCGTGGTATCCATATCTGTAAATCGATGCTTGCCTGGCAGAAATGGGGCAACGGAGCGACGCCCGAATCGACCGGAAAGAAAGGTGATCATCTGGTCGGGGATTTTTATGTGTTGTTCGACAAGCAGTATAAAGAGGAGTTGAAAACACTTGAAGCGACAGGGTTAACCAAAGAAGAGGCGGAAAAACAGTCTGTCTTGATGGCTGAAGCGCGGGAGATGCTCCGCCAATGGGAAGCGGGAGATACGGCGATTTATGCGTTGTGGGAGATGATGAACGGCTGGGTGTATGGTGGATTTGACGAGACTTACAAACAGATGGGTGTCGATTTTGATAAGATTTATTATGAATCACAAACCTATCTGGAAGGGAAAGAGACAGTCTTGGAAGGATTGGAAAAGGGTGTTTTTTATCGGCGCGATGATGGTTCGGTCTGGGCCGACCTGACCGGAGACGGCTTGGATGAGAAGCTGTTGTTACGGGCTGATGGTACGTCGGTCTATATGACACAGGACATCGGAACGGCCAAATTGCGCTTTGACGATTATCCGATCGATAAAATGGTCTATGTCGTGGGGAATGAACAGAATTACCATTTTCAGGTATTGTCTATTCTACTGGATAAATTGGGCTTTGCTTTCGGAAAAGGATTGGTGCATTTCTCTTATGGTATGGTGGAACTGCCTGAAGGAAAGATGAAAAGCCGTGAAGGGACTGTGGTGGATGCCGATGACCTGATGGTCGAAATGATCGGTACTGCCCGTGAGATCTCGCAGGAGCTGGGCAAGCTGGATGAACTGACCCCGGAAGAGGCTGAACAGATTGTCCGTATGGTAGGGCTTGGTTCACTGAAATATTTTATCCTGAAGGTCGACCCTCGTAAGAATATGACTTTTAACCCGAAAGAATCGATCGATTTTAACGGGAATACGGGACCTTTTATCCAGTATGCCTACGCACGTATCTGTTCGGTATTGCGTAGAGCAGCCAGTCAGGGGATTGTTTTGCCGGAGCGTTTGCCGACCTCCTTGCTACTGTCGGAAAAAGAAGAACACCTGATTCAGCTGATTGCCGCATATGCGGTGACCGTCAAAGAAGCCGGAACGGAGTATAGTCCGGCGTATATAGCCAATTACATCTATGAACTGGTGAAAGAATACAATCAGTTTTATCACGATTACTCCATTCTGCGCGAAACAGATACCGAATTGCGCGATTTCCGTCTTGTCTTATCGGCAAATGTGGCGAAGATTATCCGCTCGGGCATGGCGCTATTGGGGATAGAAGTACCGGAAAGAATGTAAATATAATTAATGATTAATGGTGAATGATTAATGGCTAAAGGAATTAGAAGTCCCAATTAATCTTCACCATTCACCTTTAATAATCGGATTTAAATCCGATGATTTCCCGCACGTCTCTCAGTGTTTTGGAGGCGTTTTCACGGGCTTTTTCGGCACCCAATAGAGAGACTTTCTGCAGGTGCTCTTCGTCTTTTAGGAGTTCGAGGATACGTTCGCGGATAGGTGCACAGAAAAGGTTGATATCTTCCGCCAGTTGTTTCTTCATATCTCCATACCGGATCTGACAGGTATTATACAACTCATTGAAATGGTCGTAAGTCGATTTGTCGGAGACAATCTCCATCATGGTAAACAGATTGGCGATCGGTTCGGGCTTTTCGGCATTGGGCTCGGTAGGTCCTGAATCGGTGACTGCACGCATCACTTTCTTTTTGATCGTCTTCTCGTCGTCAATGAGGTAAATGGCGTTTCCTTCGCTTTTCCCCATTTTGCCTGAACCGTCCAAGCCGGGGATTTTTACCGCTTTATCGGAGAAGGAATAGGAGGCGGGTTCCGGGAAATAGTCGACCCCATAGATCTGGTTGAAACGGCGTGCGAATTTACGTGCCATCTCCATATTCTGTTCTTGGTCTTTTCCTACCGGCACTTTGGCGGCTCGGTGAATGATGATATCTGCTGCCATCAGACAGGGATAGGTCAGTAGTCCGGCATTGACATTGTCGGGTTGTGAGCGCACTTTATCCTTAAATGAGGTGACCCGTTCCAGTTCACCCAGATAAGCATTCATATTGAGGTAGAGGTAAAGTTCTGCTACTTCGCGCACATCGCTTTGTACATAGATCGTTGCCTTCTCGGGATCGATGCCGCAGGCCAGATATTCGGCCAGAATAGTCTTGACACTGTTACGGATATTTTCGGGATGGGGATGGGTCGTCAGCGAGTGCCAGTCGGCAATGAAAAAATAACAATTGTATTCGTATTGCATTTGTACAAAACTTTTTACCGCACCGAAATAATTACCCAGGTGCAGATTGCCGGTTGGGCGTATACCGCTTAATACTGTTTCCATCTTTCTTTTAAAATTTATTCACAAGTGGGCGCAAAGATACAAAATATATTCCCATCTTTGCGGCGACAAAAACATTTATTATCAAATACAAGCTCCATGATTTCGAACCGATTATTACTCTTAATGTTCGGCTTATTATTCGTCACTATTCACCTTCTTGCCCAGGAAAAACGATTTACTATCAGTGGAAGTATCAAAGATCAAAGTAACGGCGAAGACCTGATCGGCGCAAGTATCCTTGTGAAAGGTAGCCGTACCGGTGTGGTGACCAATGCGTATGGACTGTACTCCCTGAATCTTCCTTCCGGAAGATATACCCTGATCTATTCGTATATCGGTTATGGCTCGAAAGAGGTGGCAGTAGACCTGTATGCAGATACGCGTCAGCATGTGCAGTTGGCACTTGCCAGCAAGGCGTTGTCGGAGGTGGTTGTGTCGGCGGAAGGGCGAAATGCGAATGTTTCCAAAATAGAGATGAGCACGGAGAAGTTGTCTGTGAAAACCATCAAGGCAATCCCTGCTTTGATGGGTGAGGTCGATGTGATCAAGGCGATTCAGTTGTTGCCGGGTGTACAGTCTACCTCGGAAGGCTCATCGGGTTTCAGCGTCCGGGGAGGGGGACACGATCAGAACTTGATTCTGTTGGATGAAGCGACGGTATATAACGCCTCTCACCTGATGGGGTTCTTTTCGGTGTTTAATAACGATGCGATCAAAGAAGTGACTTTATATAAAGGGGATATCCCGGCAACTTTTGGCGGACGTTTGTCGTCGTTACTGGATATCCGCTCGAAAGACGGGAATAATCAACAGTTCTCGGGCGCAGGAGGGATTGGGTTAATCTCCAGCCGGTTGACATTGGAAGGTCCTATCGGCAGTGACAAAGCTTCTTTTCTGATTTCCGGCCGGCGTACTTATGCCGATCTTTTCTTGAAATTAGCCTCTGATAAAGACATCCGTGATTCGGGATTGTATTTCTATGATATGAATGCCAAGTTGAATTTTCGGATCAATGACAATAACCGCATTTACCTGGCGGGTTATTTAGGGGAAGACCGTTTCTCGACCCGTTTTGCCGGAATGAATTTTGGAAATAAAGCATTAACGCTCCGATGGAATCATATTTTTTCGCCAAAATTATTTTCCAATTTCTCCCTGGTTTCCAGTATCTATGACTACTACCTAAAGCTTGATCTGAATTCTCAGATCCGGCAGGACTGGAAATCTCAGATGCAGGATTACGGTTTTAAAATGGATTTCTCTTATCATCCGCATCCGGCACATACGTTGAAGTTTGGTATTAATAGCATGTATCATAATTTTATTCCGGGAAAAGGGGGAGGATTGGGTGAAGAAGCCGTAGTAGAACGTTTCAGTATGCCGCGACAATATGCGTTGGAAAGTGCAGTCTATCTTTCGAACGAATCTTCAATCGGTGATAAACTGAAACTAAAATACGGCCTCCGTTTTTCGCTTTTTCAGAATATAACGAATGGGGAGGAACTTGATTTTCTGGAGGATTATGAGGTCGCTTATACCAAAAACTATGACAAAGGGAAAATCTATCATCATCAGTCGCAGTTTGAACCTCGTTTGGGTGCGGTTTTTATGTTTAATGACGAAAACTCCGTTAAAGCGAGTTATTCGCGGACGGCACAATATATCCAGCTGGCTTCCAATTCGGCATCAGGTTCTCCTTTGGATATCTGGTTTCAGGCTTCTCAGAATGTAAAACCGCAGTTATGCGACCAGTTTGCTTTCGGATATTTCCGTAATTTCGCGGATAATGGGTATGAAGCCTCTGCAGAGGTCTATTATAAAGATATGCAGAACGTGATCGATTTTAAAGATCATGCGGAGTTGATGGGTAATGAGGATCTGGAGCATGAGGTACGTTTCGGGAAAGGGTATGCGTATGGATTGGAATTGATGTTACGGAAAAACAGCGGACCGTTGACCGGATGGGTGAGTTATACCTTATCGAAAAGCCGGCGAAAAGCGGATGATATCAATGAAGGTGCGTGGTACCGTTCGCCTTATGATAAACCGCATAACATCTCTGTTGTAGCGACATATGAACTTTCGCGCAAATGGTCGGTCTCTGCCAACTGGGTCTATTCGACAGGAATGCCGGTGACTTACCCGACGGGTCGTTACCAGATAGAGGATAATTATGTACCGATCTACTCCGGCAGGAATGAATACCGTTATCCGGACTATCATCGGTTGGATCTATCGGCCACCTTACAACTGTCGAAACCGGGGAAACGTTTCAGGAATGAGTTGAACTTTTCATTGTATAATGCCTACGGTCGAAAGAATCCCTGGACAATTTCTTTTATGGAGGATGAAGATCAACCGGGGGTGATGTATGGTGAAATGGTCTATCTCTTTTCTTTTATACCGTCGATCACCTGGAATTTTAATTTTTAAACCGAAGCGCCATGAAATTGAAACAAACCTATTGGAAAAATAGTCTGGTCGTACTGTTCGTTTGTCTGTTTATCGTACTTTTCTCGTGTACCGAACGTATTCAGATCACCACGGAAGATGCTCCTGAACATCTGGTGATTTATGGGTATATCACCAATGAAACGATGGCTCATTCCGTTCGGATCACCCGTTCGACCGGTTATTTCTCGCCGAATACTCCGGCAGGGGTGAGCGGTGCGGTAGTGCAGATCACGACAGGTAAAGAGGTTTTTAAGCTGACTGAAAATAAAAAAGATCCGGGTTTGTATGAGACTAAACCGGATGTGACTGGAGTCGCCGGAAAAGAATATGTATTATCTGTTTCTGTCGATGTTGATGGAGACGGGGTGAAGGAAGAGTTTGAGGCGACAGACTGTATGCCTTATCCGGCGGAGATCGATTCGATCAAGTTGCGTGAGTCGGTGGCCATTGACGATCACCTGGAGGTTCAGCTTTACGGAAGAGTACCCAAAGAGAATAAAAACAGCTATTTTAGTTTTCATGCGTATCGCAATGGGGCGTTGGTCAACGATTCGTTAACCGGCTTTTTTATCATGGATGATGAACACCTGGTGAAAACGGAATTTTTCGGGCTTCCCTGCTTCTATCTGGATCAGGACGATGATGTGAGTAAACTCAATCCGGGCGATTATATCACATTACGTGTAGATATACTGACCAAAGCGTATGCCGATTTTCTAAATAGAGCGCAAATGCAAGTCTACGGATCGAATCCGATTTTCAGCGGACCTCCGGCTAATGTGGAATCGAATATCCGTAGCGTGCGTAATACCAACAAGATACCGATAGTCGGGTTCTTCGGTGCTTTTTCAGGTAAATTGAAGAGTGCGGTGTATGAGTTGGAGAAATAATACAGTATCTCAAAAAAACAAAGTAGTTAAGTAGAAAAACAAATTGTTCTTACTACTTAACTTCTAATAAATGTCGAGTATAAACTACTCAGACTATCTTCTCTTATTTATATTCCTGCCAGCTTTTGATTTGAATCTCTTCGATCGGCATATTGCAGAATGCGTCGATAAAGGCACTGGCCAAGCGCGCATTGGTGATCAAAGGAATGTTGTGATCGATAGCTGCACGGCGGATTTTATATCCGTTGGTTAATTCCCGTTTGCTATGGTCTTTCGGAATATTGACAACTAATTCGAATACATGGTTGCTGAACATATCCATCACATTCATGCCTCCCTCTTCATCAGGCCAGTTGACGGCAGTTGTTTTGATGCCGTTATCGTTCAGGAATTGAGCCGTTCCAGCCGTTCCGTAGATGGTATACCCCTTTTCATGCAATAAGCGGCAAGGTTCCAACAGATCGACTTTACTTTTTGCTGCTCCCGAGGAGACCAGGATATTCTTTTTAGGTATGGTGTTGCCGACAGCGATCATCGCCGACAATAACGCTTCATTGAAATCATCGCCGATACATCCGACCTCTCCGGTAGAACTCATATCCACACCCAAGACCGGATCGGCTTTATGCAAGCGGGCAAAAGAGAACTGAGATGCTTTGACCCCTATCCAGTCGATGTCAAATGCACTCTTATCGGGTTGTGTATAAGGGGCGTCAAGCATGATACGCGTAGCCGTTTCGATAAAGTTGCGTTTAAGCACTTTAGAGACAAAGGGGAAACTACGTGATGCACGCAGGTTACATTCGATCACTTTGACATCGTTGTTTTTTGCCAGGAACTGGATATTGAAAGGACCGCTTATATTTAGTTCTTTTGCGATCATTTTACTGATTTTCTTAATACGGCGAGCCGTTTCGAAGTAAATCTTCTGTGCCGGGAAGACCAATGTGGCGTCACCCGAGTGTACCCCTGCAAATTCAATATGCTCGGAAATGGCATACTCAACCACTTCCCCGTTCATGGCCACCGCATCAAACTCCACTTCTTTGGCTCCCTGTAGGAATTCGGAAACTACTACCGGATATTCTTTGGATACTTTAGCTGCCAGATCCAGGAACTCTATCATTTGTTCTTTGGTGTAGCAGACATTCATCGCAGCACCGGAGAGCACATAAGAGGGTCTGATCAGGATCGGGAATCCCACCTTTTCAATAAACGCATCGATTTCATCCATACTGGTCACTTCTGCCCAACGAGGCTGATCGATGTTCAATATATCGAGCATACCTGAGAATTTATGCCTGTTCTCTGCACGGTCGATGGAAACGGGAGAAGTTCCCAGGATAGGAACTTGTTGGCGGTTCAGTTTCATCGCCAGGTTGTTCGGGATTTGTCCACCCATCGAGACAATGACTCCTTTGGGTGTTTCCAGATCGATGACATCCAGTACACGTTCCAATGATAATTCATCGAAATAAAGCCTGTCGCACATATCGTAATCGGTAGAGACCGTTTCAGGGTTGTAGTTGATCATGATCGACTTATACCCCAGTTTACGTGCAGTTAAAGCGGCATTGACCGAACACCAGTCGAATTCAACGGATGAGCCGATGCGATAGGCGCCCGACCCCAGGATAATGACACTCTTATCATTTTTATAATAGGGGAGATCGTGTTCCGTTCCGTCATACGTCATATAGAGGTAGTTGGTCAGTTCCGGATGATCGGACGCGATCGTGTTGATTCTTTTGACGGTAGGTAATACGCCCAGTTTCTTACGCAAGTGGCGAACCCGCATATTCTCTTTTTCCATATTGCCGGCCGGACTTTCTACATAACGGGCAATCTGGAAGTCGGAAAATCCCAGTCTCTTTGCTTCGCGGAGAATCTCTTCCGGTAAATCCTCAATCTGGGTATAACCGGAAAGCACAGCGGTATAATCGACAATGTTCTTTAATTTTTTGAGGAACCAGTGATTGATCTTTGTCAGTTCGTAGATACGGTCGATGGTATAACCGGCTTCTAAAGCCTGAGCAATGGCAAAAATACGCAGATCGGTGGGGTTGGCTAATTCTTCGTCGAGGTTGTCGAAAGTCAGGTCGTTGTTGCCGACAAAACCATGCATCCCTTGTCCGATCATGCGGAGTCCTTTCTGTATGATCTCTTCAAAGCTTTTACCGATCGACATAATTTCACCGACCGACTTCATACTTGAGCCGATCAGGCGGCTGACTCCTTCAAACTTCGTCAGGTCCCAACGCGGAATTTTCACAATCATATAATCGACTTCCGGCGCTTTATAGGCGGAGTAGGGTGTTCCCATCTCGCCAATTTCATCCAATCCGTAGCCCAATGCTAACTTAGCAGCGACAAAGGCCAACGGATATCCGCTCGCTTTGGAGGCCAGTGCAGATGAACGGCTGAGACGGGCATTGACTTCAATCACCCGGTAATCGTTTGTTTCTGAACTGTATGCATATTGAATGTTACACTCTCCCACAATACCTAAATGGCGAATGGTTCGGATCGACAATGCCTGTAGATCTTTTAATTCTTTATCGGTCAGTGAACAGGTCGGAGCAACAACGATACTTTCGCCGGTGTGTACACCGAGCGGATCGACATTCTCCATGCTAACCACAGTAAAACAGTGGTCGTTTTTGTCACGGATAACTTCAAATTCGATCTCTTTCCACCCTTTCAGCGACTCTTCCACCAGGATTTGCGAAGCATAGGCGAAAGCGCTTTCAGCCAGAGTGCGTAATTCTTTTTCATCCTGACAGATACCACTACCCATACCTCCCAAGGCATACGCCGAACGGATCATCACCGGATAGCCGATTTTCTCGGCAGCAGCAATGGCGTCATCCATTGTTTCGACCGCTTCGCTGACAGGTGTCTTTACATCAATTTCATCGAGTTTTTTCACAAAAAGGTCGCGGTCTTCCGTATACATGATGGCTTCAACCGAGGTTCCTAATACCTGTACATTGTATTTGGCTAAAGTGCCCTCATTGTATAGTTGTGTTCCGCAATTCAGCGCTGTCTGTCCCCCAAAAGCCAGTAGGATACCGTCAGGGTGTTCTTTTTTGATTACCTCCTCTACAAAATAAGGGGTGATGGGCAAAAAATAAACCTGGTCGGCTATCCCTTCGGATGTTTGTATAGTGGCAATGTTGGGATTCAACAAGACGGTATAAATCCCTTCTTCCCGCAATGCTTTTAACGCCTGTGACCCGGAGTAGTCGAACTCTCCGGCCTGTCCGATCTTAAGGGCGCCTGAGCCCAGTACGATCACCTTTTTGATTCCATTTCTCGACATAGTTTTTCAGAGATTGTTTTTATTTATTGTTTGTGTTTATAAAATGCATATCGTTGCGTCCGGACAAAAAAAATGCGTTAGAAATAGAACTAACGCATCATCTATTGTCAGATAAAAATTCATCAACACTAAAGAAATGAGCTTCGTAATCCGATAGGTAACCGGACGTGAATACATGATTTATGATATAGGTTGTATTCATTCTGAGAAGCGTTTTCAAAATTTGGACAAAGGTAGGATTTATATTTCAGATTCACAAAACTCTGTTCTTTTTCTTTCGGATGAAAGCGATCAGCCTGTTATGGGATGATGCGGTATTTGGTGGTCCAACCCGAACTTCCGGTGATGATATAGTTTGCTGGTGTGCATGTTTGAATGGAATGAATACTTTCTCCGGCCGGCTTTTCAACTTTCAATAGCGGGATGCCGGTGAGCGAGTAGATGGTAATTGTCTCGGCAGAAGGGGTATTGATCCAGAGTGTTGACCCCTTTATCTGAAGCGCAAAATCGGGTGGTAGGTTGAACTCCTTGGAAGAATCATTTATTTCTACTGCTTTCTTTATGTTGGTAATCATATATTCCAGATGCGAATAGTTGTATTTGTCGATATAGTTATCTGCTGTCGCAGTTAATGCCTCTAACGCGTAGTAGCCATTACAGTAGCCGCCCCATCCCCAATTGATATGTACATCCCCATTGTTGTAACCGTCACAGACAAAGCCATGACTGCCAACGGGATCCATACTTCGTCCGGTGTAGTACACCGGGCGGTTATGATCAATCTCGTCTTGAATGAAATGATACCACTCTTCATAGGAGTAGCCTCCTCCGTTTTTGGATATCAGTTTAATCTCAGGGTCATAATTAAAATGATCGACCAGAGCGGAAAGAAACTGGTAGTTTGATCCGGTCGTTATACTCACCCCATAATCGGCTTCCATACTTACTCCGCAATGGAAGATCAGGTGGGCTACAGCTTGTGCACTTGCATCCCTGTCGTTATGTTTATAGCTGTGTCGCATCAGATTCCAGTTATATGCAACATCTTCAAAAGTGGCAGACAGCTTTAATCCGGTTGTTTTCGTGTTGTATGTGTGTGCTCCTTTGCCTTTCTCGGGCCACCGGTGGTAGTGCATAATGATGGCCATAGCGGTAGGCAAACAGCCTGTCAATGCCTGGCCGTTCCCAATGACCGGACAGAATAGATTGTAGGGTGCATCTTGATCCCAGTTGGCGGTAAGGAGTCTTTTGGAGTTATATAACCGATTATCCGGGGATGTATTATTTTCTATCTGCATCCATTTGGCTTTTGTCTTATCGTCGGCGATTGCTTTTTTAGCGGTATAACGAGTGATCTCTTCGCGGTATTTCTGCAACCACCAGCTAAGGGCAGGAGGGAGGTGGGAGAAGTCGAATGTTCCTTCGATAGCGTAGGCCAATACCGGCTTGATCCGATCATCTCCGGCCACAATTACAAACCCGCCATCTTCTCCTCCACTGAAAATGTAGTAGAATGTTTCGGGACCGGAAGCGCGCAATGCATTCTGTTCGGCGTGTAACAAAGTCAGGGAGGTCTGTGTCTTTAGGGTTGTTGAACTCAATTGTTGAAAGAGATTATTCGCAATTGTTTGTGCCTTTTCGACAGATACATGTTCGGCAAATACCGGAAGAGAGAAGAAAATGAATAATCCGATAAGAAATTGTTTGGTTTTCATTGTGAATATCGTTTTAAAGTCTTGGTTATAAGGGCAAATGTAGACATTATTTTGAATTTTTGCAAATCGGTTAAACTTTTTTCAGCCGATTGTAACTTAGATTGATCAAGTTTGTCTGTTGGCGTAGGTATAGTTTCTGTATATTGAATGTATTGTTTTGCTATAGAAACCGTTAAATATGCGACATAAATTAATAAAAATTCGTTTTCGGCTAACGCTCGCTTTGGTTGTTTTTACTCAAATAGATGGCCTTTTTCTGCATTTCCGGCAAAAAACAGGTGGTTTTTACCGGTTTTTCCAGAAAATCCGTAGATTTTATCCGTATGATTTTTTTTAATGATGCTTATGATTTTGAAAATACATCCAAATGCTTTTACCTAATCATGCAGATGATTTTTCAAAAAGCGAAAAAACAGTGTCAAAATCGGCTGTTTTTTCTCTAGAATGACATTTTGTTTAGATCGAAAAAATAGATGATATAGTATGAAAATCATTATCTCTTACAAAAACAAACCTCATATCCGTGCGATTTTTTCAAACAAACCTGCGGATGGCTTCGAATAGACGAATCTCGAAGGGGTTCAAATGACAAATTGCTCAAATTGACATAGTGTAACCGGGCATATTTAGAAGCATCTGTTTCGGCTTATTCGTGATCGGACTAAGTTTTTCCTGAAAAGAAACAGTATATTTGTTTCTTCATACGGAACAAATTATGGCAAAAAGAAAATTCTATGTCGTCTGGAAAGGTCTTCAACCGGGAATTTACGAGAACTGGGAAGATGCAAAAACGCAGGTAGAAGGTGAAGAAGGGGCTAAATATAAGTCTTTTGAGACAAAAGAAGAAGCCACCGAGGCTTTTGAGAAAGGGTATGCACATTATCTGAAGAACAGTTCTTCGTCGAAAGCTGTTTCAAAACTGATGAGATCCCCTTCCGGGATCGGGAAACCGATCATGGAGAGCCTGGCAGTAGATGCTGCATGTAGCGGCAATCCGGGATTGATGGAGTACCGGGGTGTTTATACGGCGACCGGTCAGGAAATTTTCCATATCGGACCGATGACACAGGGGACAAACAATGTCGGAGAATTTCTGGCTCTTGTACACGGATTGGCTTTACTCAAAAAAAAGGAGAGTAAACTTCCTGTTTATTCAGATAGTGTGAACGCGATCAAGTGGGTTCAGAAAAAGAAAGCTAAAACATTGTTGGAGCGGACGGCTGAAAACGAACCGATTTTTGATCTGATAACACGAGCCGAAAAGTGGCTGAACGAAAACACGTACACGACTCCGATATTAAAATGGCATACAGCAGAATGGGGAGAGATTCCCGCTGATTTTGGCAGAAAATAAAAATAATTTATACTTTTACAGCAAGCGAAAGTAAATACCTAACTATTGTTGAGAGAAATACGAACTTTGTATAAACAATAAATAATACTGAAATATGAAAAAAAGTCTACTGGTTTTTATGCTTTTTATGAGCTTTATTGCTGGTAAAACAATGGCACAATCCATGCCCAACGGGTATTGGGATCAGTATGTTGCTACAAGTTTTGCCGGAGGAGACGGATCTGTTGAGACTCCTTTCTTAATAGAAAGTGCAGAGCAATTAGCCTATCTGGCACAGGAGGTGAACAGCGGCAAGCCTTTTACAAAACAATATGTTCAAATCAAAGCGGGCGTAAAAGAGTTGAATTTGTCGGCTCATTTCTGGGTACCTATCGGTACTTTTGAAGAGAATGATCTGAATAAAACCTTTCAAGGAAATTTTGATGGGAATAATGCGATAATCAGTGGATTGAATATCGGAGTTGCCTGTTTGCCCAAAACAAATAACACCATCGGACTTTTCGGTTACCTGTATGCCACCGATGGCAATACAATGGGTGGCATAAAAAATCTGACATTAAAAAATGGGAATATACAAGGATGGGCAGACTCTTTCCATTCGGGCGCATTTGCCGGTCATATAAGAGTCTATTCGGAAACAGGAAAAGCTAAAATACGCATTGATAACTGCCGGAATGAGAGTGTCTCCGTTCAGGGAGGAGGACAAGGCATTGAAATTTCCTATACCGGAGGTATCTTAGGAGCAGGACGTTCAGACAGCAAAGGATCTGGTATGGGCGAACTTATTATCGAGAACTGTGCGAATGAAGCGACTGTCCGTCGGGGAGAAATCGCTGCTGCTTATACCGGAGGTATTTTAGGATATGGCTATGGTTTGGGAACGATAGAGATCAAAAACGTGACCAATAGCGGTTCGGTGATCGGTGAAGGGAATTATACGTATACCGGAGGTATCATGGGAAATTGTTCGGGATATAGCCAATTGACCATGCTGAAATGTTCGAATAACGGAAATATCACGGGTGGAAAGTATATCGCATATACCGGAGGTCTTTTAGGTTGTGGATATGGAACAAGCTACGATACGGGTGTCGGTATACTGACAATCAAAGATTGTTATAGTTATGCCACGATCACAGCAGCGGGAGGATATGTTGGCGGATTAGGCGGGAGAATCGAAACGATCAGAGAAGGTTCGGTTTTTATTCAAAATGTGTATGCTGCAGGAACGATCTCGGGAGGCGAGTATACAGGTGGACTTGCGGGTATGTTGTCGCGTAGAAATAATGCGATACATATACCGGTTATAGAGAATAGTCTGGCTGTTCTGAAAGAGATCAAAGGAGATCATATTCATCGTGTTGTCGGACGAATAGCCCGGAGTGAAGAAGGGCTGGATATCTATATCGATATTACGAATGAAGAAGAGATTGTAAAATATATGGGAACAGGGAATTATGCCTTTATTCAAGCGGGTGGAAATTGGACTGATGATTTAAAAGGAGCGGATGGAGCAGAGTGGGAGAGCGATCTGACTCGGTTGAAAGATCTATTCGGTTGGACTGTCAATCATTGGAATATCTACGCTTCAAGCTTCCTGCCTCAGTTGAAATCTGTAGAAGGAACAGCGCTCATTCATCCTAAAATTTCATATCCTTTCTGGGATACCTCCGAGGAATATTGTACCGTTACGATTAGCGGGTTTGATCGTTTAACGGCTATTCCAGGTATGGGACATCATCAAAGAAAGAAAAAAGAGTCTTTTGCTGTAAGGTTTGAGTTGCCGCAGGGTTATGAGGCAGAAGATATTTTAGTGACTGTCAATGGGGTGAAAAATGAATTTAGCTTAGTGACCGGCAGAACATATCGCACTACAATTCGTGAGGTAATTGAAGATACTGAGATTTTTATTGGAAAAGCTCCGAGATTTGCGATCTCTGTTCCTCAGGGTGCCGGTTTCCGTGTGTTGCAATTCACAGATACAACATATTGTTACCCGACGAATGATCTATTGAAAGTGGGTCGCTTTGATACTCCTCTGATAGGAATCACACTCGAAGATGATTATGATCAGTCGGAGATCACCTTATTGGCTGACGGAGAAGAAGTAAAACCGATGGCATTACGCTCCAGTATCCTTTATTATCTGTTACCTGCTGTAGAGGGTGATATGAAACTTACAGTTGAAGGGGTGAAGAAGAATCAAACAGACGGTATGCAAAATCCATCGGAACAGTTTGCAATCCATATGGAGGGGCAAACATTGTATATCACTGTTTCACAACGTATGCCGATGACTGTTTATACGATAACAGGAAATACCCATACCGCATTGACTTTACCGGAAGGTACAACTTCGGTCAATTTACGACCGGGGATCTATCTATTAAAAATAGGCAATGATATTCGAAAAATAAAGGTGAAGTAATTTCTTGAATATTCAATAAAAAGAGGACGCATCAACGAACAAGGTTTTTTCTGTTGATACGTCCTCTTTTTGTATCTCTTTATTTTTTTTGTGGAAAAGGGTAACTGTTCAACATTTTTAAGCGTTGATGAACGTGATACTTGATCCTTTCTACACAAGCTACGGGGTCTAAATGTCGTTCTTTGGCATATACCTCTCCCATTGTTTCAAGCATCTCATCACTACCTAGTAAACGTTCGAAGTTTTTACACCCTTTTTCCAAAGAGACTTTGCCGAACACCATCCGGTTCAGATCAATCAGTTCAACAGGAATCTCTTTCAGAGAATCATCAAACAGAATATTGCCTTCCGAATAATCTTTATGTAATATCCCATGCATATGAAGATGTGCTGTCGTTCGAGCGATAGCAGTCAGGATCTCTTTCTCTCGGGAGAAAACCTTTGTGTAAAAATCTTTGTATAGGTGTGGACAGTCGGATTGTAAGGAGACAGAGTAGCTTTTTTCCATTAATAATCCGTCGCGACAAACAATATAACCGACCGGAGCAGGAGTACCTATTCCCAATTCGATTAACTTCAAGGCATACAGATATGCCCGCTCGGCTTTGGAGGCGCGTAGGCATGTATAAGCTATCCGATTAAACAAATGAGGTCTCTGGTATGATTTAACAATCAAAGGATACCCTTCTATATGAAAGAGGCGAAGTTCATTCCGCCCCTGATAGATCACTTCCCCTTCATGATCAAAAATGTCGGGTAACTGAAGGATAAACGACTCCAGTTTGTAGAATGTGGGATGAACAGTCCATTTGGTATGATGCATTTCAACAGGATTTGTTTAGATTTAGATTTTATCTCTCCGGTGGATCAGCTTCAACCAGTAATATTTGAGTGGATTGCTGTATTTTAACTGTTTCCATGGACGACTGCCATGTGGCTGATGAAAAACCGGCAATGTAGTACACAAATAATTATTGAAACCTTGTTTCAGTGACTCGTGTGAAATCGTGACATCATGCCAGGATTTGGAAGGATCCAACCGTTGAAAATTAAACTTTTGCATAAAGGCGGTCGTGAGCAATGAGCAGCAGAAACTCAAATGTTTACGGGTGGTAAAGACCTTGTTCTCTTCTCCTTTTGCGTATAAGTAAGGATAATTGATGAGCCCTTTATCATCGACCGTTACAGCTGCAGCGATTCCGCAGTCTGGCCGTTGTTGCGCCTCATCGAAAAGTCGTTGCAGTGTATCCGGATGAACCACCACATCAGATTCTACAATACATAATCCGGCGTCTTCTTTTAAAGCCTTTTCCTGGCTTAACTGAAGAACAAACAGGTAGTTGGGCGATGGGTTTTGAGTCAGGTCAGATAAATGCACCAGATTAAACCCATATTGTTGGGCTGCCTTATCAAGTATAGCCGAGTTTTCAGGAGTACTGAAATCATTGTATACGGTGTAGGTATAAGGAATCCGGAATTGCGAATGCGTAATCGCCTCTATTGTTTTTAGTGTTAATTCGATAGAGTCTTTAACCGGAGTGATGATATGTATTTTTTTCATTTGCATAATGTGTGCAAAGATAGACTTATGTTTTTAGAAAGAGTTCTTATCTCTTTCGGAAAAAGCATAAAAAAGAGGTCATTTAAAGGTCAAAAATTCATTTTCAACGCATTTTTTTTCAGGAATAATTGCCTACAGATGCTGTAATCCAAAAATAATTAGCTTAATTTGTGAATTGATAATCTAGGAAATTATATCCTTTTCTTAAATGTGATTGTATATGAAGGACTCCATTGAAGCTAATCTGCCCGAAGAAAGCGGTCAATTAGATGAAGCTAAAGCCCCACTCGAGGAAGTGGAAAAAAGTACGGTTGAGACATCGGTTAATGGTGAGCAGCCTGCTGCAGTTGAAACAGAAAAAATGACGGAAGAACCTCCTGTAAGCGGGACAGAGGCGGTTGAGTCTGTTCCTGAAACAGAAACGGAAAAATCTCCGGCTGAGGAAGAGTCGAAAGAACCGGATGCAACAGGCAAATTAACCAAAGAAGAGATCATTGTTAAAATCAGTGAATTGGTCGAATCGGCTGCAGATCGTGGTCGAAATGAAATGGAATCTTTGAAACAAGCATTTTATAAGATCCGCCGTTCCGAGATAGAAGAGTTGAAAAAAACGTTCCTTGAAGGTGAAGGTGAAGAAAAGGATTTTGTTGTTCCTGAAGATGAAGCCGAAAATAAATTAAAAGAATTATTGGCAACATACAAAGAGAAGCGTGCAGCTATTCATGCAGAAGCAGAACAACTGAAAGCGGCCAACTACGCACTCAAACTACAACTGATAGAACGATTGAAAGAGTTGACGGAAAGTCAGGACGATTTCAATAAATTATACAACGAATTTAAGGAGATCCAACAACGTTGGAAAGAAGCTAAAGCAATTCCACAGGAACATGCCAACGAATTGTGGAAAAACTACCAGATCTATAGTGAAAAGTTTTACGACCTGATCAAGATCAATAACCAATTCCGTGATTACGACTTTAAAAAGAATCTGGAGTTGAAGAGCGCTCTTTGCGAAGCTGTAGAGAAACTGGAAAATGAACAAGATGTCATTTCGGCGTTTCACCAACTGCAGAAATTGCACCAGCAATGGCGGGAGATCGGACCGGTGGCTAAAGATTTACGGGAAGAGATCTGGACGCGTTTCAAAGAGGCTTCTACCATCATCAACAAACGCCACCAGGAGCATTTTGAAGGACTGAAAGCCAAAGAACAGGAAAATCTGGAGGCTAAAACAGCGATATGCGAAGAGATCGAAGCGATCGATTATGAGGCTTTGAAAACATTTAAAGACTGGGAGGCTAAGAACAAAGAAGTGATCGCTTTACAGGAGAAATGGAGAACAATCGGATTTGCTCCTAAAAAGTATAATGTCAAAATATTCGAACGTTTCCGCACAGCTTGCGACGTTTATTTCAATAAAAAGAGTGTTTTCTATAAGTCTGTCAAAGAGGACATGGAAAAGAACTACGAACTGAAAAAAGCGCTCTGTGAACAAGCGGAAGAGTTGAAAGCGAGTACCGATTGGAAAACGACTACCGATAAAATGATCGCCCTTCAGAAAGAATGGAAAAAGATCGGGCCGGTAGCTCGTAAAAACTCTGATGCAATCTGGAAACGGTTCATAACAGCATGCGATGCTTTCTTTGAAGAAAAAAATAAAAATGTTGTTTCTCAAAAGAGCGTTGAACAAGATAATCTGGCAGCCAAAAAGGCGTTAATCGAAAAGATTAATGCGATCGGTGAAACCATGAATTCCGATGAGGCGCTTGCTGCACTGAAAGGACATATGGCCGAATGGAATACAATCGGTTTTGTACCGTTCAGAGAAAAAGATAAAATCTACAAAGAATATCATGAAGCTGTCGATAAACAATTCGACCGTCTGAAAGTCGATAAAAACGACCGTAAGATGCAATCATTCCGTGATAACCTCAGTGATATCACCAGCAGTGAACACGGAAAAGGTAAGTTGTATAGCGAGCGTGAAAAGTTGATGCGTATATACGAACGGATGAAAGCCGAATTGCAGACGTATGAGAACAACATCGGTTTCCTTAGTATCTCCTCAAAAGGCGGGGGCGGTTTAGTGAAAGAGATGGAACGCAAGATCGACAAGTTAAAAGAAGAGATGGGACTGACGATCAAAAAGATCGAAGCCATTGATGAAAATCTGGAATAATCACTGATAAATGAAAATAGCCGACAGTTGGCAGATGCATAAAATAATTGCGCTGCCAACTGTTTTGTTATAATCCGTTCTGTATATGTCACGACTGCATCTATTCAATCCCGGATATGAAATGGCTGTTGCTAATGAGACCGTTCAGTATACACCGCCTCTAAACGTACAAAAAATGCGTAGAGAGTTGGCTTTATTACCTATGTGGTACGGAGAGAAGGAGGATTATGTACTGATGGCAGATGAAACTCCTTCGTTTGACTTTGGAATTATTGATCGTATAAACTATCCGACTCCTGTTACTCTCCGGAGTATATATACTCAAATAAAGATCTCACCAGCCATGGAGTGTTCTCCCTGGGGGTTGTCTCCGGATACCATAGCCTGTTTGAACCGGTTGAAAGCCGATCATCCATCATTAATAGTCCCTGTCTGGAAGAAAGAATATCATCAGTTATCGGGGCGACAGACTGCTGCCGAGTGCCTTGATCTTATCCGCAATTATTTACCAGAGGATTATTTCCCCTCTGCCCCTGTCTTCTGTCAAGAAACAGGAGAAATCGACGCTTTTATCAGGGAAAAACAACCACCCTTTGTTTTAAAAACCCCATTCTCCTCTTCCGGAAGAGGTTTATGGTGGTTGTACGAAAACCGGCTGAATACAAATGATATCCAATGGATCAATGGAGCGCTTAAACGACAACGATTGATCAGTATAGAGTTGGGGTTGGACAAAGTACAGGATTTTGCGTTGGAGTTTTATCTTGATGATGAGGGAAAAGTCAGCTATGAAGGTATTTCTGTTTTTAACACGGTTGGCAAAGGGGCATATACCGGAAATCGTTTAGACAGTCAGGAGAACTTGCATCAAAGCATCTTTCAATTGACCGGTGGAACTTATTTCAACCGGATACGTCATGCGGTTCAGTCGATTATAGAAAACATATTCGGAGGAATCTATTCCGGTTATATCGGCGTAGATATGCTTGTCTACAAAACAGAAAAAGGGAATCTTATCCACCCTTTTGTAGAAATCAATATGCGGTATACTATGGGGATGGTCGCCATACAACTTGTCAGAAAGCATATTGCACCTTCTGCTTCCGGACATTTTAGTATGACCTACTCAGTCAATGCCTATGAAGAAGATGTGCTTCTGAAAGAAAAATATCCCTTAGTGATTGAAAACAATCGGATCAGACAAGGTTATCTCTCCTTATGTCCCGTGAATAGAGAAACACAGTTTCGTACTTTTGTCTTGGTCGATTGATGTTTTAAACTCATTCATTATTCCTGAATGGAGAGGAATTTCAGGCAAACCGGACTATCCAATAAAATGTCCTTCTGTATGTCTGTCAAAGCACCGTTTTCAGGATTGATGGCAAATAATTGTATGTTATGGCTGTCTTTATTGGCAACCAATAGGAACTTGCCATTGGGCGTAATGACCATATTACGGGGATGTACTCCTGTCGGTTGATAGCCTGTCTTTGCCAATTTGCCATCTTTTTGATTCAGGGCAAAGATAGCGACTCCATCTCCTTTCAAACGATTAGAAGCATAGACAAACTGTCCATCCGGAGTGATTGCAATATCCCCACTTCCTTTGGCGTTTAATGTATCAGCTACGATGGTCTGAATCTCTTTCAGGTTACCATTGTTATACAAGAAACCGGTCACTGTTCCTGCCAGTTCATTAATCAGATAGAGATATTTGCCTGACGGATGAAATTCGATATGACGCGGACCGGAACCGTCCGTCACTTTAAAAGAGGTTCGAGAGTCTTCTTTTATAAAAGGTTCTTTTTCTGAATGCGTTGTTTCAAAGCGATAAATATGGTCTGTCCCCAAATCTGTTGCAAATAAGTATTTCCCATCCGGAGAGAATTTAACACAGTGAAGGTGCGGAGCGTTCTGACGACCTTTTTCAGTGCCTTGTCCGGAGAATGTGATCACTTGTTTGACAGGCGATAAAGCTCCCTCCGTATTGGTGTCGAATACACTGATCGAACCTCCTCCATAATTTGCTGTGACGACATGATTTCCTGCGGTATCGACAGTCATATTACATGGGGAAGCACCAGCTGTCTCCGATCGGTTTATAAAGGTTAGTTGTCCACTTTCCGGATCAAATGAAAAAGCATTTGCATACGACGGATTCCCGTTGTTCTCTGTGACGGCATAAATGAATCGGTTATCTGGTGTGGAAACAAGATAAGACGGATTGTCCACTTTTGCCATAGAGACATAGGCGGCTTCCCCAGTCATTGTATTCAATTGATACACATACAGACCTTCACTCGCACCCATCGTATAGGTGCCTATCAATAAGTATAACATATACTGAATCATTTTTTCTGTAATTTCGTTTGATACATCAATGAGGCAAAGGTACATCTTTTTCTGTATGATCTTTTCTTTCTGACTTTGATACGATCCCATCAAAAAAAGGGCAAATCATCCAGATAATTCAGAAAAGATAAATATATTCGGGCAGTGATAATTATATTCTATCCATTATGACTACTGCTGATTTACTGAATATACGATTATACAATCAAGGGCTTGTTTGTGCAGGGTTTGAAAAACCTGAAGAAGTCGTTGCTTATATGGGCGCAATGCAATCTCAAGCCTATGAAATGGCCAAATGGGGGATTGGAGTCCGGCTGCCCGGTACGACGAATGCGTTGGTTGAGGAGGCGTTTAATCAAGGGCGGATCATTCGGACACATATTTTGCGTCCGACATGGCATTTTGTCGTTGCCGAAGATTTTCATTGGATGATGGAGTTGTCTTCTCCCAGACTGAGACCTGTATTTCTCAATTATGGAAAAATGCGCGGAATGGATGAGGAGGCGATTATGAAAGCCAGTCGCCTGGTTGTTCCTATTCTTGAAAAATACGGACATCTGACCCGTCTGGAGATAGGCGAACATCTTAAAACAAAAGGTGTCGATATTGACCGGCATGATATGTCGCATATTATGTCGCGGGCAGAATTGGATGGCATTGTGTGTAATGGAGCCGTTAAAGGGAATAAACAGACTTATGCCTTACTGGCAGAAAGGGTTCCGAAAGGCAATAGACTAACCAAAGAGGAGGCTTTGGAAAAATTAGCACGAAAGTTTTTTACAAGTCATGGCCCTGCTACACTACAGGATTACGTCTGGTGGTCGGGATTGCTCACATCTGATGCGCGTAAATCGGTCGAATGCATCAAAGACGATTTTATATGTGAAGAGATCAACGGGAAATCTTACTGGATGAAAAATGACATTCAGGAGCCAAAAGCAGAAACATCCGCCTTATTACTTCCCGCTTTTGATGAATATGTGGTCAGTTATAAAGATCGCAGTGAGATTTTATCCGAACCGCATTATCGTAAAATTATTACACGTACAGGGGTATTCAGCCCTACGATTACGTATAACGGGGAGATCATAGGCAATTGGAAAAGAGTAGTCAAAAGAAAAAGTATTACTGCTGAACTCGCTTTCTTTGAATCCGTAAATAAGCAGGTCGAACGCCTTTTTCAGCAAGCAGTTAAGCTATACGAACAGTTCTATGGCTAACTTAAAAATCGCATAGAATAGTGCTACCAGAGCATCTGGTATGAGTTAAATACAATAATAAAATGACACAAAAAAGGGAATTAATACAAGAGGCAAAAACGGAGATTGCCATCTTTGCCGGGGGATGTTTCTGGGGCGTTGAGTATTTTATGCATCAATTACCAGGTGTATTTCGTGTTGAATCGGGGTATATCGGAGGAACCAAAGAGGCTCCGTCATACGAAGAGGTATGTAGCCAGACCACCGGACATGTGGAGGCCGTTCGTATTCTTTTTGATCCGACAGAAACCGATTATGAAACATTGGCCAAATGTTTTTTTGAAATTCATGACCCAACCCAAACAGACGGTCAGGGACCGGACTTGGGAGAGCAATACCGTTCGGTGGTTTTTTATACGACATCTGAGCAAAAGCAGATTGCAGAACAGTTAATTGCAGAATTAAAAAAACGTGGATATGCTGTCGCAACACAGCTTACGCCTGCGACAACATTCTGGGTGGCGGAAGATTATCATCAAAATTATTATGAACGAAAAGGTACGTTGCCTTATTGTCACGGATACACCAAACGTTTTTAAATCCGCAGCAAACCGTTTATAATTTGTCGATACATATTCTTTGGTTCTGAAAGAAAAGAAGCCGCTCTCTTTCTCCTGTCTGTGAAATCAACATGGATGCTTTCTGTAAAGCTTCAATACGGGCTTTCAACTCGCAACAGGCGATTTGATCTGTTACGGTCATTGTTTGAAGAACAAATGTGATAATAATACCCAGGCAACTATTTTCCGACCATAAATAAGAGCGGGTAGATCCTAAATGAATATTCGATACATACAAGGAAAATCGGCTCGTATTCTTGGAAAAACGACCATTTGTGGCATATCGCTCAAGGTCTTCCATAAAATCAAACAACTCCTTTTTTAGTTGAACAGCATGTTGCGCATCTATATGTTTAATACTGATGTAATAGCTGATATTTTCAATAAAGTTCGGTATGATTGCCGGATCCCAGATGTAATAGGTATAAGTCATTTTTTTGAGGTAATAATCCATCCGGGCAAATTCCTCTTGTAAACGGTCTGCGACTTTATATTTGTCGAACGACTGAAACATCATCTTCTCTCCATATAAATGGAGAAATTCGTAACATAAAAACTTTAAGAGATTGGGGTAGGCGAGGCATATACCTAACGGTATGGAATTTAACGCCTGGGCATATTCCGAATAAGGGGCGGTGGTAATCTCTTTGATTTTTTCGACATAGTTGACCAATACGTCATAATTAATATCTTCCCTGGAAGCATGGATGGTGGATACGGTAGGGTGAGGATTATAACTAATCTCTGAATCGATCATACGATCTAACGAGAAGCCGAGTTTCCCGGCAATAGTAGCGGCCTCGTTTAGCGTGAAAGAGACCTCGCCCCTAAGCCGTCTGTAAACAGCTTCCTTCTCAATTTCCAACATATCGGTGAGTAGCGCCGAAAGTTCTTTTTTCTTAGGGAACTTACTGTTAAGTAGTTCCAACAACTGTACATGGATAAAATCTCTTTTCATCGTACAAAAATGGGTTAGTGTTGTTGAATATACCGAATTAAGAAAAAGGTTTTGGTTGAATGGTTCTTTTTATTTTAAGAAGGTCGGTTTTTAAGCCTCTCCCTGTATTCCTCCTATAGGGGGGATAAAATCATCAAATTTGGCTGTTTTACCACTATTGGCTTGCTCTTCAAATTTAGCCACATTATCCTGGAGGGCATAAAGTAGGCGTTTGGCGTTATCAGGAGTGAGTATGACTCTGCTTTTTACCTTTGCTTTTGGTGCCCCGGGAACCACGCGTATGAAATCTAAGATAAATTCAGAAGCAGAGTGTGAGATAATAGCCAGGTTGGCATAGGTACCTTGAGCGATTTCTTCTGAGATCTCCACTTGAATTTCATTGGAAGGTTTCTTGTTATCCATAAATGTTTGTTTTGTTCGTTGTTCAATGAAACAAAGATACGAAATATCCTCTAATGTATAAAAAAAGAGATGGCCACCTTCACAGGCAGCCATCTCAAAGTTGTGTTTTTAATTCTCAATTCTTTAGACCAATGTAAAAAAAAAATCTTTTTGTGTTTTATGTAATACCGTTTTGGGGTTTATATTAAGGATATCTGACTTATAGCTTTTTGTTTGTTGATTGTACAAAAATAAAACATTTATTTACAATTACCAAATACTATTTTATCAATATATGATACTATTTCTGCATCGCTTGATTTTCATCAATGCAGGTGGTTCGAATTACTCTCCTAAATCCGTACTACTCCTAAGAAGTGAAGGAGACAACAAAATCTCCCCCTTTGGCTGTATTAAACCGAAATAACCCAAATAAAAGACGGAACGTCCCATCGGTTTATTTGAAGTCTAATGAACACTTTTTTGTTAGAGGTACCTCTAAATTGTTTTACACGTACCTCTAAACGGATTTAGACGTACCTCTAAATTATTTTAGACGTACCTCTAACAGAAAACAGAGGTAGGTGTAACAGAAAAATGGACAGAATGCTACAGAAAAACAGTT
The DNA here is from genome assembly GCF_029893105.1 of Parabacteroides sp. PF5-9. Classification (GTDB taxonomy): domain Bacteria; phylum Bacteroidota; class Bacteroidia; order Bacteroidales; family Tannerellaceae; genus JARXWG01. The sequence goes on from NZ_JARXWG010000003.1 coordinate 97,704, forward strand.
GGTATCATGTTTTTATTTCCCTATTATATTCTAAAACGTGTACGGGCATAATATTCCCGGTACTTTGTAGGAGTCATCCCTTTCCTGCGTTTAAAGATGCGATTAAAGTTTGATAAATTGTTGAAGCCACACTTATAGCATATTTCAGAGATACTGTCGCTTGTATCGATCAAACGGCATACTGCTTCGGCAATACGGATATCGTTCAGATTATCGATAAATGTTTTGCCGGTCCATCTTTTGAGGAAACGGGTAAGCGATGATTCGCTCATGTTTATTAACGATGCTATTTCTTCCAACGATACATGGGACTGATAATTTTTATGCAGATAGCGCATGATACTATCCAGGCGATCGGCGTCTTCTAAAGACTGATTCTTAACTCGATTAACCGGATTTACGCAATGCGCCTGTTGGTCTAAGGATAAAATTTTCAGAATTTTTATCAGACGAAGGAGATTCAAGAAAGAAGCAGGATCTTCGGTGGAGAGCATTTTTAAGTCCTTTTGTACTTCCAGAATTGCTTGACTGCTAAACACTAATCCACAAGAGGCTTTCTCGAACATCTCTTTGATTGTTTTGAAATGTCGTTTTTCGATTAAACTGTCAAAGAGTGTCCGGTTGAACTGAATGGTAATCTCAAAGATCCCTTCGCAAAGGCATGTGTGGTTGGAATAGGCATGACGTATTCCTCCGCCGATGAGCACTAAATCTAATTCTTTCATCTCTTCAACGCCGTCACCGACAATCCGTATAGCTCCCTCTACATTCTCCAGATAATTCAATTCGAATTCGACATGTTCATGCAAGGGGTAATAGAACCCCGGTTTGGGTCGTTGTATGACCAAAAAACAGTCTTCATCTGAAAGCGATGTTACCTCAAGTAAAGCATCCTCTTTATTCATGCATTTATTGTACGGTTACCGGATGGTTAGAGTCGTCAATACAGGACAGTGGTCAGAGGGGTACAAGTGTCCCATACTTTCTGTTAAGACCCCATAACGTTGTGCCTGGATATTGCCTTTAATAAAAATATAATCGATCCAGCTGCGACGTTCTGCCGGGATTCGGCCATAATTGTGGAACGTCCATTCCGGTCCGTATTTGATGGGCGAAATATCCCGGGCGTGTGTCAGATGGCGCGGATCGTCTGATTTTGTTAAGACCTGAATCGGATCATCATCGGGTGTTGCATTAAAATCACCGGTAACAATCACTGGTAAATCGCCTGATAAGACTCTTACCTGTTCAAGGACTAATGAGGCGCCTTCGTGCCGTGCGATTTTCCCAACGTGATCCAGATGTGTATTTAGAAAGAAAAACTCTTTCCCGGTTATTTTATCTTTAAAGATCGCCCATGAGACGACACGTTCACAAGCGGCATCCCAACCTTTTTTGCCTACAGCATTCATATCTTCTGCCAACCAGAAATCTCCGTTTTTTAATACGGCAAAACGTTCTTTCTTATAAAAGATCGGAGCATATTCTCCTTTTGTTTTTCCATCTTCCCGTCCGACACCGACATAGCCGAAACCGGGTAAACGTTCGAGTAGGTCGGTTAATTGATGATGTTGCACCTCTTGTGCGCCAAAGATATCCACTTCATAGAATTTGATCAGATCGGCTGCATAATCTTTGCGGTGCGTCCATTGGTTCTCGGCATCTACATCGGCATCTAAGCGGATATTGAATGAGACTACGTTGATTTGTTGATCCATGGTTTGTGCTACAACACCTGATACTGAAAATAGTGCGGCTAAAAAATAAACTAAAAAGGTCTTCATTGTATGTGTATTACTGGTAAATATTATTTAAGGAACTGTCACAAAAATAGATTTTATGCTTATAATAACCAAATTGGGGAAAAGAAAAAGGCTATCGAATAGATCGACAGCCTTTTCCTAACTATTTTGATACGACTATTGATTAGTCATGTACGTTTTCCATATTGCCGAAATCAACAATGTTTCTCCGGTTGGCAAAGATACGTTCGAACTCATCCTGCGCTCCTACGACTAACTTGTCAAATTCACGCTGACCTGTACCTGCCGGGATCAGATGACCACAGATCACGTTTTCTTTCAATCCTTCCAAACGGTCTACTTTTCCATTGATGGCCGCTTCGTTCAACACTTTCGTTGTTTCCTGGAAAGAGGCAGCAGACATAAAGCTGTTGGTCTGTAATGCTGCACGGGTAATACCCTGAAGAATCTGATTGGCGGTAGCAGGAACTGCATCACGTACTTCGACCAGTTTGAGGTCGCGACGTTTCAACATACTGTTTTCATCTCTAAGTTTACGTGCTGTCACAATCTGTCCGGCATGTAATGTTTGAGAATCTCCAGGTTCCAATACCACCTTTTTACCCCAGATACGATCGTTCTCGTCCATCACTTCAAGTTTATCTATCACTTGTTGCTCAAGGAAGCGGGTATCTCCCGGATCAACAACTTCTACTTTACGCATCATCTGACGAACGATTACTTCAAAGTGTTTGTCATTAATCTTTACTCCTTGCAGACGATAAACATCCTGCACTTCGTTCACAATATATTCCTGAACGGCAGTAGGCCCTTTAATCGCCAAGATATCAGAAGGTGTGATCGCTCCATCCGACAGAGGCATCCCTGCACGGATATAGTCGTTTTCCTGTACCAATAACTGTTTGGATAGCGGCACCATGTATTTCTTCATTTCACCCAGTTTGGATGTAACGGTAATCTCACGGTTACCACGTTTGATTTTACCGAATCCAACTTCTCCGTCGATTTCAGAAACAACAGCCGGATTAGATGGGTTACGTGCTTCAAACAACTCGGTTACACGCGGAAGACCTCCGGTGATGTCACCCGTCTTACCTACTGCACGTGGGATCTTAACCAAAACTTCACCAGCGTTGATCGTGTCGCCGTTTTCTTTGACAACGTGCGCGCCTAAAGGCAAAGAATAGTTTTTCAGATAATTTCCATTTTCATCAATGATATGAGCAGCAGGTGCTTTGGTCTTATCTTTAGATTCGATGATAATCTTCTCTTTCAAACCTGTTGTTTCATCACTTTCAATTTTATAAGTAATATTTTCAACAACATTTTCGAATTCGATTTTACCAGATACCTCAGAAACAATAACAGCATTGAATGGATCCCATTCTAAAATGACATCCCCCTTCTTCAATATATCACCACTGTTAAAGAACAATTTAGATCCATAAGGAATATTATGGGTCAATAGTACGATGTTGGTGTTGGGGTCGATTATTCGCATTTCAGCCAAACGACTCACAACAACCTGATGTTTTTTACCTGTTGCATCTATGGCATCTACTGCGCGAAGTTCATCGATTTCCAGACGACCTTCATATTTAGAGATAATACTGTTTTCTGTCGCGATATTGGAGGCGATACCCCCAACGTGGAATGTACGCAAAGTCAACTGAGTACCCGGTTCACCGATTGATTGGGCGGCAATAACACCGACAACCTCACCTTTTTGAACCATCTGACCGGTAGCCAGATTACGTCCGTAACATTTCGCACATACCCCTTTCTTGGATTCACAAGTAAGTACCGAGCGAATCTCCACGCTTTCGATGGGTGATTCCTGTATTTTTCTTGCTGCATCTTCACGGATCTCTTCACCTGCATTGACCAGAACTTCTCCTGTTTGCGGGTGTTGGATATCGTGTACGGATACACGGCCTAATATACGTTCGTAAAGCGAGGCGATCACTTCTTCATTATTTTTCAACTCTGTACAGATCAATCCACGCAAAGTACCGCAGTCTTCTTCATTCACGATCACATCATGTGAAACGTCAACCAAACGACGTGTAAGGTATCCGGCATCGGCTGTTTTCAAGGCTGTATCAGCCAAACCTTTACGGGCACCGTGGGTAGAGATGAAATACTCCAATACAGACAACCCTTCTTTAAAGTTAGAGAGGATCGGGTTTTCAATAATCTGTCCACCGTCAGAACCGCTTTTTTGTGGTTTGGCCATCAATCCACGCATACCGGATAACTGACGAATCTGCTCTTTTGATCCACGGGCACCGGAATCCATCATCATGAATACGGAATTAAATCCGTCGTTGTCTTCAGCCAACTTTTTAATCAGAATATTAGAAAGTTTACTATTGACATGTGTCCAGGTATCGATGATCTGATTATAGCGTTCATTATTGGTAATGAATCCCATACTATAGTTGGCTACAATCTGATCTACTTCGTCGTATCCTTCGCTTACCAAAGCTTCTTTTTCATCCGGGATCAACACGTCTGCCAGATTGAATGACAAACCACCCTTGAAGGCCATTTGATAACCCAGATCTTTAATATCATCAAGGAACTGAGCAGTACGGGCTACACCACAGGTTTTAATTACCATACCGATGATATCACGTAACGCTTTTTTTCCTAATAATTCATTAACAAAACCAACGCTTTCAGGAACAAACTCATTGACCATTAACCGGCCAACAGATGTTTCTACCATTTTTCTGACGGAATTACCCTCTGCATCTACATCGTTGACATAGACTTTGATCGGTGCATGGATAGCGAGTCTGCCTTCATTATAAGCAATGGTAGCTTCTTCTGGTCCGAAAAAGGTTAAACCTTCTCCTAATGTCCCTTTACGTATTTTAGTGATATAGTACAATCCAAGTACCATATCCTGAGAAGGAACAGTGATCGGTGCTCCATTAGCGGGGTTCAAAATATTATGAGAGGCCAACATCAGCATTTGTGCTTCCAGAATAGCTTCATTCCCTAATGGCAAGTGAACAGCCATCTGGTCTCCGTCGAAGTCAGCGTTGAACGCGGTACATGCTAACGGGTGCAACTGAATAGCCTTGCCTTCTATCAATTTGGGTTGGAACGCTTGGATACCTAAACGGTGCAATGTCGGAGCACGGTTCAGTAATACCGGATGACCTTTCATCACATACTCCAGAATATCCCATACGACAGGTTCCTTGCGATCAACAATTTTTTTCGCTGATTTAACGGTCTTAACGATACCACGTTCAATCAGTTTACGGATAACGAAAGGTTTATAGAGTTCGGCAGCCATATTTTTAGGGATACCGCATTCGTGCATCTTTAATTCAGGTCCTACGACGATAACCGAACGTGCTGAATAATCGACACGTTTACCTAATAGGTTCTGACGGAAGCGACCTTGTTTTCCTTTCAAGCTGTCGGACAACGATTTCAACGGTCTGTTGGCATCTGTTTTAACAGCACTAGACTTACGGGAGTTGTCGAATAATGAGTCTACAGCTTCCTGAAGCATACGTTTCTCATTACGCAAAATAACTTCCGGCGCTTTTATATCGATTAACCGTTTCAGACGGTTATTACGGATAATCACACGGCGATAAAGATCATTCAAATCGGAAGTAGCAAAACGTCCTCCATCCAGTGGAACTAACGGACGCAATTCCGGTGGAATAACCGGAACAACTTTGACAATCATCCATTCGGGTTTGTTACGTCCACGGGATGCTCTGAAAGATTCTACGACTTGCAGACGTTTCAGTGCTTCATTTTTACGTTGTTGTGAACTATCTGTACTTGCTCTGTGACGCAGATCGTAAGAAATCGCATCCAGATCAAGACGAGCTAACAAGTCGTAAACCGCTTCTGCTCCGATCTTCGCAATAAATTTATTCGGATCAGTATCTTCCAATAATTGGTTTTCTTTTGGAAGATTATCCAGAATCTGAAGATATTCTTCTTCAGACAATAAATCTAATTCAGCAACAGTCTCAACTGTGCCTGGTTGAATAACGACATATCTTTCATAATAGATAATCGAATCCAACTTTTTAGTTGGTAATCCTAACAGATAACCTATTTTGTTCGGTAAAGAACGGAAATACCAGATATGAGCTACGGGTACAACCAAATGGATATGTCCCATACGCTCACGACGTACTTTCTTTTCTGTAACTTCTACACCGCAACGATCACAAACAATGCCTTTGTAACGGATGCGTTTGTATTTCCCGCAATGACATTCATAATCCTTGATCGGACCGAAAATGCGTTCACAGAAAAGACCATCACGTTCGGGTTTGTACGTGCGATAGTTGATCGTTTCAGGTTTTAGTACTTCACCACTCGAGTTTTCAAGAATCTCTTCAGGAGAAGCCAAACCGATTGTTATTTTTGAAAAGTTACTCTTTATCTTATTTTCTTTTCTAAAAGCCATGTTCTTTAGAGTTGAAAGTTGAAAATTGAAAGTTGAAAGTTAATCTTGAAAATGTATTTCAACGATCAACTTTCTACTAATATACTTAGTCCAGAGTGAAACTCAAGCCTAGGCCGCGGAGTTCGTGTAACAATACATTGAGTGATTCGGGGATGCCCGGTTGTGGCATCGGTTCACCTTTTACAATTGCTTCATAAGCTTTCGAACGTCCTGTCACGTCATCAGACTTGATTGTCAGTATCTCCTGAAGAATATGAGCGGCACCGAATGCTTCAAGCGCCCAGACTTCCATTTCTCCAAAACGTTGGCCACCAAATTGTGCTTTACCTCCCAATGGTTGTTGTGTAATCAACGAATATGGACCAATGGAACGGGCATGCATCTTATCGTCGACCATGTGACCCAGTTTCAGGAAGTAAGTGACTCCTACTGTTGCCGGTTGGTCAAAACGTTCACCGGTACCTCCGTCATACAGATAAGTCTTACCGTAACGTGGTATTCCAGCTTTATCTGTCCAGGCATCGAGATCTTCCAAAGAGGCTCCATCGAAAATAGGGGTAGCAAACTTGACATCTAATGTTTTGCCGGCCCAACCCAGTACAGCCTCAAAAATCTGACCTAGATTCATACGAGAAGGTACTCCGAGGGGATTCAAACAAATGTCGACAGGTGTTCCATCTTCCAAGAAAGGCATATCTTCTTCGCGAACGATTTTTGATACAATACCTTTATTTCCATGTCGTCCTGCCATTTTATCACCAACCTGAATCTTACGTTTCTTAGCAATATATACTTTGGCCATCTGAACAATACCGGTAGGTAGTTCGTCGCCGATGGTCAGATCAAACTTCTTACGCCTTAATTCGGCATCCAACTCTTTATATTTCTTAAGATAATTAAGAATAACCAGTTTGATCAATTCGTTCTTTTGATCATCTGCGGTCCATTTGCTTACCTGTACTGAGTTGTAGTCCAAGTCGTCCAATGATTTGCGGGTAAACTTCGCCCCTTTAGCAATGACCTCGGTATTCATATAATCTTTTACGCCCTGAGAGACTTTTCCGTTGGTTAAAACCAATAGTTTATCTACCAACAGGCTTTTCAGGTCTGCTATCTTTTGTTCGTATTCTTCATCTAACTTGGGAAGAATCGCTTTATCCGTCAATCTGGATTTACGTTTTTTTACCGCTTTTGAGAACAGGCTGGTATCAATAACAACACCATGTAAAGAAGGAGTCGCTTTCAATGAAGCATCTTTTACATCTCCTGCTTTATCTCCAAAGATAGCACGTAATAACTTCTCTTCCGGTGAAGGATCGGATTCTCCTTTTGGAGTGATTTTACCAATTAGAATATCTCCGGGTTCTATACGGGCACCTATACGAACAATACCTCTTTCATCCAGATCTCTTGTCGCATCTTCACTTACGTTTGGTATATCCGATGTTAATTCTTCCATACCTCGTTTGGTTTCACGTACTTCGAGGATATATTCATCTACATGGATAGAGGTGAAGACATCTTCACGAACAAGGCGTTCGTTTAGCACTATCGCATCTTCATAATTATACCCTTTCCAAGGCATATAGGCTACCTTTACATTGCGTCCCAAAGCTAATTCTCCGGCTTGTGTCGAATAGCCTTCAGTCAGAATATCTCCGGCTTCAACTTTTTGTCCGACAACACATATCGGACGTAAGTCGACCGTCGTGCTTTGGTTTGTTTTACGCCATTTAGGTATATCATATGTTTTAACCGAATCTTCGAAGCTGACAAAATCTTCATCTTCCGTCCGGTCATATTTTACTTTTATCGTTGTTGCATCTACATACACGACTTCTCCGGATCTTTCGGCCATAATCTGTGTACGAGAATCACGTGCCACCTGTTCCTCAATACCTGTTCCGACAATCGGAGAATCTGTTCTCAACAGTGGTACTGCCTGGCGCATCATGTTAGATCCCATCAACGCACGGTTGGCATCGTCATGTTCCAGGAATGGAATCAATGAAGCGGCAATAGATGCAATCTGCGTAGGAGAGACGTCCATCAAGTTCACTTCATTAGGAGTGACAACAGGAAAATCTGCTTCAAAACGTGATTTTACTTTATCACGAATAAAGCGTCCATTATCATCTAATGGCGCATTTCCCTGTGCGATGATCAGTTCTTCTTCCTCTTCTGCAGTATAATAGGTTAATCCTTCTTCAGAAAAATCAACTTTCCCGTTTTCTACCTTACGGTATGGAGTAGCAATAAATCCTAATTCATTAATCTTGGCGTACACGCATAGAGAAGAGATCAAACCGATATTTGGTCCTTCCGGTGTTTCAATCGGACATAAACGTCCATAATGTGTATAGTGTACGTCACGCACTTCAAATCCCGCACGTTCTCTGGATAATCCTCCAGGGCCTAAAGCCGACAAACGTCTTTTATTGGTAATCTCAGCCAATGGATTTGTCTGATCCATAAACTGGGATAAGGCATTTGTTCCGAAGAATGAATTGACAACGGATGAGATTGTTTTAGCATTAATCAAATCAATTGGTGTAAAGACCTCATTGTCGCGCACATTCATTCGTTCACGAACGGTACGTGACATACGTGCCAATCCAATACCAAACTGATTGTATAATTGTTCACCGACGGTACGGACACGACGGTTACTTAAGTGGTCGATATCATCAACGATAGCCTTTGAATTAATAAGTTCAATCAGGTATTTGATGATTTCAATAATATCTTCTTTGGTTAAGACTTTGATCTCTTCGCTGGTCGTAAGACTTAGTTTTTTATTAATTCGATAACGTCCTACTTCTCCTAAATCATAACGTTTCTCTGAGAAAAACAGATTAGTGATCACTTCACGTGCACTTGCTTCATCGGCTGGTTCTGCATTTCTTAATTGTCTGTAAATGTATAGTACAGCTTCTTTTTCAGAGTTACTTGGATCTTTCTGTAGCGTATTATAGATAATCGCATAGTCTGAAAGATTCTGATTTTCCCGATGTAATAAAATATTTTGTGTTCCCGATTCTAAAATCGCTTCAACATTATCTTGATCCAATATGGATTCACGGTCTATAACAACATCATTTCGTTCGATGGATACCACTTCACCGGTATCTTCATCCACAAAATCTTCCACCCACGATTTCAATACGCGGGCAGCCAGTTTACGTCCAATAAATTTCTTCAGATTTGTTTTGGTTACTTTGACCTCTTCTGCCAGGTCAAAGATTTCGAGAATGTCTTTATCACTCTCATAACCAATTGCTCTTAACAGTGTTGTAACCGGTAATTTCTTTTTGCGATCAATATACGCATACATCACGTTATTGATATCTGTTGCAAATTCAATCCATGACCCTTTAAAAGGAATGATACGAGCTGAATAGAGTTTTGTTCCGTTGGCGTGTGTACTCTGTCCGAAGAACACCCCTGGTGAACGGTGCAGCTGTGAAACAACAACACGTTCGGCTCCGTTAATGACAAAAGTACCTTTCTCCGTCATATAGGGGATAGGACCCAGGTATACATCCTGTACTACTGTGTCAAAATCTTCATGATCAGGATCCGTACAATAGAGTTTTAGTTTGGCTTTTAACGGGACACTATACGTCAATCCACGTGCAATACATTCGTCGATAGTATAACGCGGAGGATCGATATAATAGTCTAAAAACTCTAAAACAAAATTATTGCGTGTATCTGCTATCGGGAAATTTTCAGCAAATACTTTATACAAACCTTCTTTTTTCCTTTTTTCAGGAGCCGTATCCAGTTGGAGAAAGTCTTGGAATGACTTCAATTGAACTTCGAGAAAGTCCGGATAAGGTAGGGAATTCTTTATCGAAGCGAAATTAACTCTTTGGTTTTTAATTGTTGAAGACATTTAGTAGAAATTTATTGAACTTATTGAAATTATAGACACAAAAAGGTTAAGAGTCTCTTTTTCGATAGAGACCCCTAACCAAGCTTCCTGATAACCAGGATATAAAGACTATTTAAGCTCAACTTCAGCGCCTGCTTCTTCTAAGCTCTTTTTCAATCCTTCAGCTTCAGTCTTAGCTAAACCTTCCTTGATCGGGCTAGGTGCACCGTCAACGATATCTTTAGCTTCTTTCAAGCCAAGACCTGTTAATTCTTTTACTAATTTAACGATAGCCAACTTGTTCGCACCCGGTGCTTTCAAGATAACATCAAAAGATGATTTTTCTTCTTCAGCAGCTGCGGCACCACCTCCAGCAGCAGGACCTGCAACAGCAACAGCTGCAGCAGCAGGTTCAATACCATACTCTTCTTTAAGGATAGTAGCCAGTTCGCTAACTTCTTTTACAGTCAAGTTTACTAATTGTTCAGCAAAAGCTTTCAAATCTGCCATTTTTGTATGATTTAAATGTTTGTTTTAACTAAATAATAAATAATTGATTATCTTTCTTCGAGCGTTTTCAATACGCCAGAAAGTGTTTGTCCTCCTGATTTCAAAGCAGAAATAACATTTTTTGCAGGAGACTCCAACAGAGCCATAACATCTGCAATAAGTTCGTTTTTGCTCTTCATATTTACTAAAGCGCTCAGGTTTTCGGCACCGATATAGAAGCTTTCCTGTACATAGGCTGCCTTTAATTGTGGTTTACCTTCACCTTTTGTCTCTTTCGTAAAATCTTTAATCAGACGAGCCGGAACATTTGCCACTTGTGCAAACATAACAGCAGTATTGCCTTTTAGCGAACTGTCAAGTTGAGAAAAATCTCCCTCTATATTCTCTAAGGCTTTCTTAAGTAAAGTATTCTTTACTACGACCAGTTTAACTTCTTGTTTAAAACATACCCTTCTCAACTGACTTGTTTTCTCTGCATCTAATGCTTCGATATCAGTCAAATAGAAATTAGGATACTCTTTTAAAGTAGCAGTTAATTGCTCTATAACTTTGCTTTTATCTTCCTTTCTCATTGTTCAATTCGTTTTTTAGTTTTCTTCAATTGATTTTGGATCAATCTTAATACCCAGACTCATTGTACTTGAAAGATAAATGCTCTTTATGTATGTACCTTTAGCCGCAGTCGGTTTCAACTTGTTCAATGTTGAAACAAATTCTTTGGCGTTATCACGGATTTGATCAGGGTTGAAAGATACTTTTCCTATTGACGTATGAACAATACCTGTTTTATCAACCTTAAAGTCGATCTTACCTTGTTTGACATCTCTTACCGCATTTCCCACTTCATTGGTAACCGTACCGCTTTTAGGGTTAGGCATCAAACCACGAGGGCCTAATACACGACCTAAAGCACCGATCTTACCCATGATAGAAGGCATAGTGATAATCACGTCAATATCGGTCCAACCGCCTTTGATCTTATCGATATACTCATCCAATCCGACATAGTCTGCACCGGCTTCTTTAGCCTCTGCTTCCTTATCCGGCGAACATAATGCGAGAACTCTGATCTGTTTACCTGTTCCATGTGGCAAAGAGACAACGCCTCTTACCATTTGGTTGGCTTTACGAGGATCTACCCCTAAACGGACGTCTATATCCACAGAAGCATCAAACTTTGAAGTGGTAATCTCTTTTACCAAAGCAGAAGCTTCTTTCAGTGTATAAACTTTTCCCGGTTCAATCTTGCTTAAAGCCAATTTTTGATTTTTTGTAAGTTTACTCATCTCAATTGATTTTTTTAATTGTTACCCGGAAAACTTCCTTTAACAGTAATACCCATACTTCTGGCAGTACCGGCAACCATTTTCATTGCCGATTCTACTGTAAAGCAATTCAGGTCGACTAACTTGTCTTCTGCAATTGTTTTCACCTGTTCCCAGGTTATTTCAGCCAACTTCTTACGGTTAGGCTCAGCAGAACCACCTTTTAATTTAGCAACTTCCATCAACTGGATAGCTACCGGAGGTGTTTTAACAATAAAGTCAAAAGATTTATCAGCGTAGTAGGTAATTACCACAGGTAATACTTTACCAGCCTTGTCCTGAGTTCTGGCATTAAATTGCTTGCAAAACTCCATAATATTAATACCCTTAGAACCCAGAGCAGGGCCTACAGGGGGAGAAGGGTTTGCGGCTCCTCCTTTGATCTGCAATTTTATTTGTCCAGCAATTTCTTTAGCCATTTTTCTAAAAATTTAGATATATAACATAAAAACAGAAGAAATACACCGGCTTCGTAACAAGCCTCTTATTCCTTCTCAACTTGCATATAGCCTAACTCAAGCGGGGTTTTACGTCCGAAGATTTTTACCATCACTTTGAGTTTCTTTTTCTCAGCATTGACTTCTTCTATCACACCACTAAAACCATTAAATGGCCCATAAGTCACCTTAACGGTTTCGCCAACATAGAATTGGATATCCAAATCATCTTGTTGTTCCTGCAATTCATCTACCGTACCTAAGATACGGCTCACTTCTGCCGGACGTAGTGGAATGGGGGTTTCAGATCCGCCAAGGAACCCTATCACATTGGGAATATTTCTCAATCGATGGGCAACCTCTCCAACCAATGCAGCTTCTACCAAAACATAACCAGGTAAATAGGCACGTTCTTTCATGACTTTTTTCCCGTTACGAATAGTAAAAGTTTTCTCAGTCGGAATCAAGACCTGCGATACATACTCACCTAAATCAGTATTTTTCAATTCAGCTTCAAGATATTCCCGTACTTTGTTTTCTTTACCACTAATGGCTCGGAGAACATAAAACTTTCTCTGGATATCAGACATATTACTGAATTACTGATTAAAAGATTTTCTCGTAAATAAATCGCATGACTCCCTCAAAACCCAAGTCAATCACGAAAATTAATGCTGCAATTATTAGGGAAGCAAACATGACAACCACAGCACTATTGGAGAGCTCTTTTCGTGTAGGCCAAGAAACTTTATAAACAAGTTCGTTATAAGATTCTTTAATATAACTTATTATTTTCTTCATCGAATCTATAGATTTTTTGCACGGAAGGAGAGGCTCGAACTCCCGACACCTGGTTTTGGAGACCAGTGCTCTACCAACTGAGCTACTTCCGTAAATATAGCCGACCTCCCGATCGGCTATAGGAGACTTATTGTATTAGTCTAATAATTCAGTAATCTGACCAGCACCTACTGTACGTCCACCTTCACGGATCGCGAAACGCAAACCTTCGCTACAAGCTACAGGGTAGATCAATTCTACAGTAATAGATACGTTGTCACCTGGCATTACCATTTCAGTTCCTTCAGGAAGAGTAATCTCACCTGTTACGTCCAATGTACGGATATAGAACTGAGGACGATATTTGTTATGGAATGGAGTGTGACGGCCACCTTCTTCTTTCTTCAGGATATACACCTCAGCTTTAACTCTTGAGTGAGGTTTTACTTTTCCTGGGTGAGTGATAACCATACCACGTTTGATTTCGTTTTTGTCGATACCACGAAGTAATAAACCTACGTTATCACCAGCTTGGCCTTCGTCCAAAATCTTACGGAACATTTCAACACCTGTTACAACAGATTTCATGTTTTCTGCTCCTAAACCGATAATAGCAACTTCTTCACTTGTTTTGATGATACCTGTTTCGATACGACCTGTAGCAACAGTACCACGACCAGTGATAGAGAACACGTCTTCAACTGGCATCAAGAAAGGTTTGTCAACTTCACGTGGAGGAAGTGGGATCCATGTATCACATGCTTCCATCAATTCCATGATTTTATCTTCCCATTGTGCGTCACCGTTCAATCCACCTAAAGCAGATCCACGGATAACCGGAGTGTTGTCACCGTCGAAGTTATAGAATGAAAGAAGTTCTCTCATTTCCATTTCAACAAGTTCCAGCATCTCTTCGTCATCAACAGAGTCGCATTTGTTCATGAAAACAACCAATTTCGGAACGTTTACCTGACGAGCCAAAAGGATGTGCTCACGAGTTTGAGGCATAGGACCATCGGTAGCAGCAACTACGATGATAGCTCCGTCCATCTGAGCAGCACCAGTAACCATGTTTTTCACATAGTCGGCGTGACCCGGACAGTCAACGTGAGCATAGTGACGATTTGCAGTCTGATACTCTACGTGAGAAGTGTTGATAGTGATACCTCTTTCTTTTTCTTCAGGAGCGTTGTCGATAGAATCGAATGAACGCAATTCTGAAAGACCTCTCTTTGCCAATACTGTCGTAATAGCAGCTGTCAAAGTCGTTTTACCATGGTCTACGTGACCAATCGTACCGATATTTACGTGCGGTTTCGATCTGTCAAATTTTTCTTTTGCCATAACTTAATTGTTCTTTATTTGATTAATGATCATGTTTCTAATTCTAAAAAAAAATGAGCCGGTGCCGAGACTTGAACTCGGGACCTCTTCCTTACCAAGGAAGTGCTCTACCGCTGAGCTACACAGGCATAAACAGAGCGGAAGACGGGACTCAAACCCGCGACCCTCAGCTTGGAAGGCTAATGCTCTATCAACTGAGCTACTTCCGCAGTTTAATTGACAATTGACAGTTGACAATTATAAAATGAAATGAAAACATTTCATTGTCCATTTTTCATTGTCAATTTGAGCGAGCCTGCTCGCTCATGTGGGTAGTGATGGATTCGAACCACCGAAGTCGAAAGACAGCTGAGTTACAGTCAGCCCCATTTGGCCACTCTGGAAACTACCCCTGTTTTTTTAATTGACAATTGACAATGCATCATTGGCAATTAATAGTTTGTATCAGTATTTCTGGAATAAATGTCGACCGCTATCAACAATTCGTTGAGTATCTTTGTTCTTTAATTGTCAATTGTCAACGATCAATTGTCAATCAGTGCGCTTTACGCATTTTGAGCCTCTTGTCGGATTCGAACCAACGACCCCGAGATTACAAATCACGTGCTCTGGCCAACTGAGCTAAAGAGGCAATTACTTTTACAAAATGAAACCGTCTCGTCAAAGAGGCGAAACGGCTGCAAATTTAGGTATTATTTCTTAGATACCAAATATCTTTTCTTCTTTTTTTATTTTGCTTTTGATTTTTCTTTGTATTTGGCCAATTGCTTTTCCAATGCGAGTATACATTCGTCTACAGATGCTTCAAAAGTATCATTCACTTTCTCTGCAAAACAATCGCCACTTTTAATTTTCAACATAATCCCCGCTTGCTTATTATTTGCCGCTTCCGGCTTCACAACTTTTAGTGTTACTTCTGCCGACATAATTTCATCGTAGAATTTTTCCAACTTTGAAACTTTTTTCTGAATAAACGCTTCCAGCTGTTCTGAAGCATCGAAATGAATTGCTTGAATTCTAATTTCCATAATGACCTCCTTTTTTTTTGCTCGAGGATGAGCATGATACACTTTTTTTAATTCTTCAAAGGTTGTATGCGTATAAATACTGGTTGAAGCCAAACTGCTGTGACCGAGTAGTTCTTTTACGGCATTCAACTCTGCACCGTTATTCAGCATGCTTGTGGCGAACGAATGCCTTAATACATGCGGTCCCCTTTTTGCTAATGCGGGGATATCTGCCAATCTTCTTTTGACTATTAAATAAACATTCTGGGGAAGCAATTGTTTACCGCTTTTGCGCACCAACAACCACTCTTCCGTTTTTCCTATCTCGCGATTTCTGACCTCTATGTACGTTTCAAGCAGGTTTTTTAACCGTTCTGCGAAAGGAATGATTCGTTGTTTGTTGCGTTTGCCGGTCACTTTCAACTGCATGGCCTCCATATCCAGGTCTTCGTTTTTTAGTCCGGCCAATTCCGAGCGTCGAATGCCTGTGTCGTACAGTAATTCCAAAATCAAATGATCCCGAACCCCTTCAAAGTCATTTTCGAATTCGCCTTCATCCAATAAAAGATCGAGTTCGTTTTCCTTTATAAAATAAGGTAAAGGTTTTTTGGTTTTTGGTCCGGCGATCAATCGCATTGGATTGACAGCGATCGTTTCGCGTTTGACGAGATATTTAAAAAAAGATTTCAAAGAACTTAATTTCCTGTTTACCGAAACCGCAGTGATGTGGTCGTTCAGTAAATAAACAATCCAGTTCCTGACAATATCTGCATCGATTAACGTAGGGTCAAATAAATGATCATGATGAATTTTTACATATTCTTCAAACTGATTCAGGTCTTTCGAGTAAGCAGTTATCGTATAATTGGAATAATTCCTCTCATACCGAAGATAATCTAAAAATTCATCAATCAACTTCATTCGTCACAAAACCTTTGATTATGCAACGAATATACTAATAAGTATCTAATAAAACAAAATCTTATAAGACAAATTCCATGTGGAATTTACTCTTCTATCTGCTGCAATTGTTGCACGTAGACAGCGCGCATATTTTGTTTTCTTTTAGTGACAGAAGGTTTGATAAACGCCTGACGGCTTCTCAGTTCTTTCACAACACCTGTTTTCTCAAACTTTCTTTTGAATTTCTTCAGCGCTTTTTCTATATTTTCGCCTTCTTTTAATGGTACTACGATCATAATGTAATTGTATCTATTTTATTTAGTTATTTTTATGCTCTTAAAATGGGCAGCAAAATTACGGATTGTTTCTTTATTACCAAAACTTTCTGGTTATTTTTCTCAAATTAACGCGTAAAACCCGCAACGAAGACCGCTCGATACCGAATGATCACTCTCCGTAAATCGTCCGGTACCAGGACAAGTTGTCCTTATACCACTGATTTAACTGTGGGTGTTGTTCCCTGAAAGTATATATGGAAAGGCCGGAGAAAGTGGTAATATCAAACGATCCGCTTGAAGCTGAATAAGATCTGTCGGTCGTATAGCTGCTTACGACGGTATTCGCTAAAGCTACATTGAATGGCTCCAACAACTCTTGTTCCTGTGTCAAATGTGTTATAGCATCTTTGATGTCGTACAGTTCCGGAGCGCGGGACAAATAGGATAAGACCTGAATGTCCTGATAAGGTAAATCGTAGATCATCGTTTCTTCTACTGTTTCCAGAATGGCTTTTGTCGCGCTTGCCAGATTCTCCAACTCGCTTGTTTTTACAACAGAGATATTTGCATAAGGACTTTTTCCGCTGTTGTATTCTGTCTTGTAGTGCTCATAGAATGTCCATGCGATCTGCGAGGGGTCTACGTTTGTTTTAAAACACAATGGCATGATCTTGTCATACGGGAAGCCAGGTGCCAGAATTTCAGAAGGGGAGGAGATGATATAATCGGCATTGTTTCTCAATTCGTATACACACTCTATCCCACCCATACTACAGGCATCAAATATAATATAGTCAAAGAAGTTTCCGCTATTGTCCAATGCGTTTCTTAATTCGTTGATTTCCATCTGGCGTTTATTCTCTTCGC
The DNA here is from genome assembly GCF_029893105.1 of Parabacteroides sp. PF5-9. Classification (GTDB taxonomy): domain Bacteria; phylum Bacteroidota; class Bacteroidia; order Bacteroidales; family Tannerellaceae; genus JARXWG01. The sequence goes on from NZ_JARXWG010000003.1 coordinate 115,248, forward strand.
CGAAAGCACGAAGCATATTGACATAACCAGTCGGTAGCCACGAGGTGCCATGGCTTGAGAAAAACAGTCCTTTCTGTTCTGAGGGGTAGAGTTTAAATACTCGGTTGGCAGCCAGAGTTAAAGTCTCGGGATCCACGCCGCTTTTTCCACTATATACTTCGATTGTATCTTTTATGGCTTTCCCGTCTTTTGCTTTTTTTATTTCAAAAAGAGTAGCTCTGTTTTCGTTTTCTGAAGAGAAAATAAGCAGATGTCCATCGTTCAATCCTTGTGCCTCTACGGCGGCCATCATTTGGTTGATGTTGTTTGTTAAATGGCCGTTGTAGTCCAGGTCGCTCTTTACCATATAGACCAGTACAGTACGTCCATTCTCTTTGATTATAATGTCATCATCGTTGTCTCGGATACACGAAGAGAAAATTAAAACAAACAAGATGAAATATATCCAATTTTTTATTTTCATAATTATTTAAAATATAAACGGTTGTGTTTTAGTGAGAATTGTATTTTTTAGTTCTTTGGAGCGATAAATAGTATCATCTCCTGTTGAGTAGATGGGTTAGTTTACAGGATGAACCTGTTAGTCATAGTTAACCTCTTTCTGTTCGTATGGCTCTTGGCGACTGTCCGAAGTTCGCCCGGCAGAAGTGGGAGAAGTTCGACAAAGACTCAAAGCCGAATTTGATACTGATATCCGAAATAGACATTTCTGTCGTCAATAAATCGTTCTGAATGTCCTCGCATTTCCTTTTTAGCATCCATTGATAAGCCGGTTCGTCAAAAGTCTCTTTAAAGAGGCGTCTGAAGGTCGGTACACTATATCCACCCAATTGTGCAAAGGCTTCCACATCTTTAACTTTCTGATAGTTCTGCATAATAAAGTACTGAAAACTTTTATTATAACGGAAGATGGTAGAGAGGAATGCGGCCAGATCCTTAATCGGGTAATAACAGTTCAATAAATAAAGTAATTCGGTCTGTTTGGCCTGTAAAAACATGGAGCAACGCAGGTCGTTGTCCAGAAATTGTTTCATGTTTTCTAAAAAAGAACGCATGGGTGTACAGCAGTCCAAAACGATCGGCCGCAGGTGACCGCCAGAAACCATATTGGTACTTTTCGTGAAACGATCATTACAGACATTCTGTATACGTTCGAAGAGGAAAATGATACATTCGCATTGTTCGAGCACTTTAAATTCGACCTGCGACCCTACCGGTTGCAAGATGAACTGCCCTTCATGAAAAATCGTATCAGGATACTCTTCACTATTTACTTTAACCTCTCCTTTGACAAGAAAATACATCGTATTTTGCAAACATCGTTCCTGTGGTATCATAATACCCTTCGGATAAGAGCGATATTTGAATATCTGCTTCTGGTAGAATTCACAAGAAGCACAATCAGTGTATTTCGTACATCTCTGGTCTATGATCATAATGCAAAGTTACAACTTTATTTTTTTTCTTTTCCCTTTCTTGCTCTCATTATGAAATCTATCCACCGCCGTGACCACGTAGGTATAGATTTTTTCACCTTTTTCATAAGGTAGTTTGTACTGTTTATCAGAGGTTATCGCTATAATTTTTGAAGGGTCGTTTAAATTAATTTTTTCTCCACGAGCAAACTTGTAGATAACAAAATAACAAGGAAACTCCGGATTTGTTCGATTCTGTCCGGTTCCCCAGCTTAAAAAGTACTCCTCTTTTCTTTTCTCCACGTATAAAACTTCAACCTCATCAGGGGATCTTTTATGTAAATGCGTGTATGCCGGTATAAGTGCCGGATGACGGTGGTAATGGCGCTTCAAACTATCCGCAACTCCTTTATTGTTCCACAAAATTTCATTCGCCGGCCAGAAGCAGTTCCCTTTGACATGGGGCAGTGTCCGTTCATAAAACATTTTATCCGTTAACTGATCCGCTTTCATTGTCCGACTGACATCCTGCCCGATATAGAGATGTCCGCCCCGATTATTTCTTGCCCACCATTTGGCCAGGGTGGTGTAATTGGCGGCCTGATGTCCGATCTCCCAATAAATTTGTGGAATGGTATAGTCTATCCATCCTTGTTTTTCCCAATGTAAAACATCGGCATACAGATCGTCGTAGTTCTGTAGTCCGTTTGTATTGCTGCCAGAACCATCCGGTGTACTTTTCTTGTTGCGATAAATACCGAAAGGACTTATGCCAAAGCGCACCCAAGGTTTGGCCAACAGGATCGTATGTTTTATTTCACTGACTAACAAGTTCACGTTCTCTCTCCGCCAATCACCGCGTTGTGATTCCGAATATCCTTGTTGTTTTCCGTACCGGCGAAAACTCTCATCGTCAGGAAACGGCTCACCTGCCGCCGGATAAGGGTAGAAATAGTCGTCCATATGAATGGCGTCCACTTCGTAGCGTGTGACGATGTCACGGACTATACGGCAGATGTATTGGCGATTCTCAGGCAATCCGGGGTCAAATAAAATTTGATTGTTATAGGTGACAAAACGTTGTGGATAGCGATGATAAATATGTGAATCTGCCAGTTTTGTGTTTCCGGAAGTACTTACCCGGTACGGATTCAGCCAAGCATGAAATTCCATGCATCGCTTATGGCATTCTGCAATCATAAAGGCCATCGGGTCAAAATTACCTTCAGGGGCTTTCCCTTGCTCGCCTGTCAGGAAGCGACTCCAGGGTTCTATGTTGGATTGGTAGAAAGCATCGGCCTCCGGTCTTACCTGAAAGATGATCGCGTTAATGCCGCATGCAGAAAGGAAGTCCAGTTTTCGGATAAAATCGGCTTTCATCTGAGCGGGAGTCATTCGCTGATACTCTTCCTGATGAACCGTTTGTATCCATGCCCCCCTGAACTCTCTTTTAGGGTTCCTCTGAATCGAGGCTGAAGAGTTTTTGCGAATGGAGGAGCATGAAATAATTGTAAGCAAAAAACATACCGTCAATAAATGACGGAAATATGGTATATACATCGTTAACGAGTAATGTGAATCAGTAATATTTTGGCAAAAATAGGGTTAATCTCTTAATTAATAAAGTAAATAGGTCATAGAAATTCGTTTATTTCCCCTAAAAAAATGAAAGAAGGAGTGGCCGTACTGCTTTTTTAATAATCCGAATCGGTCATTGAGGTGGTGTGGACTCAACTTATAAGACTCAGGCAAGATAGCGGAAAGAAGGGCGAGTTACAATCTGTCAGTTTTAACATATTGTCAATTGACCCCCTTCGAGATTCGTCTATTTGGAGTAAGCCGTGGGTTTGTTCGGAAAAATCGCAAGGATTTGAAGTTTGTTTTTGCAAGATGCTATGAATTTCATATTCTATAGCCCCTTTTTTTGTGATCTGAAAAAAATGTCGTTCTGGAGAAAAAAGAGCCGATTTTAACGCTGTTTTTTCACTCTTTTTCGACCCTGAAAAAATGATGCTGATGATTGGGTCGAACTATTTAGATGTTCTTTCAAAATTATCTGCATCATTAAAAAAATCATTAAGATAAATTCAGTGTGAGATGCAGAAGAAATAGGCAAACACCAGCATTATTTTGGTAAAAAGCAAGAAAAAAGCACCTGTTTGACTTAAAAAAGGTAAAGTGTGAGTTAGAAAAAGGAACATTTTTGTTTATTTATATCGCAAATATTTTGCTTTTTGCAGCAAAATGATAGAGTTTATTCGTCGTGTGAACCTGTCGTTTGGATTGTATAGTTAATGTGAATTTGATAGAACGATTTATCTTCAAATGGGTAAGATTGAAAGATGGGAACAGTTTGTGTGATCTTTAGATTGTGTAATGTTTGAAGATTTCAAAATTAGTAAGTGGACATTCTCTGCTCCTTGCCTGGACAGGCGAGGGGGACCGCTGCTCCGCAGCGGTGGAGTGGTTGTATGGTGATTGAGTGGTTGATTGTATTGTTAGTGTGTTGGCAATAGATGTTTAACCCAAAACACAACCTCTCCACCCCCGCAAGCGGTGGTACCCCTCTCCTGGCCAGGAGAGGAGCCCAGATAGTACTGGTCGCTACGTTTACATCTTCAAATTTTCTTCCATTTGAAGAATACGCCCATCAAACAAAATTCCGCAGAGGCATAACGCAATGTATGACGAATCAAACCGGCTTACACCATAGATATGTTGGAAAAGCGTCTCTATTCTCCGTACAATTAAATACGTAGAATTATGCATCAATTGTAAAATAATGTATATTTGCAGCGAATAACACCTATATTGGAATGAAACATACTACTTCGCAACTTTTTTTTGTTTTTTGCATTTTCTTGCTTCATCTTACGGGATGCCGCAATGCTTCTGAATTCATGGTGGAAGGAACTGTTTCCGGGGCAGATGGACAACTGATTTATCTGGAAAATGTAGGGATCTCTTCTATTACAACACTTGACTCTTTACGCCTTTCGTCTTCAGGGAAATTTAAATTTAAAGAACAGCGTCCGGATTATCCCGACTTTTACAGGTTGCGGCTGAATAATCAGTTGATCAATTTTGCGATTGATTCGACCGAAACGGTCTCTTTTGTGGCTGATGCGGGTACTTTTGCGACTTCGTATAGTGTGGAGGGGTCTGAAAACAGCAAAGCTATTAAAAGCATTACATTGGCTCAGTTGGATGCGAATCAGGCCGTAAAGAAGTTGCGGAAGGAACATGAAAATGATCAAATAGCAGACTCTACATATAGTCGGGAGATTAATGGGGTGGTTGATGCCTATAAAGCGGTGGCACGGCAATATATTTACGCTGCTCCAATGTCCACAGCTGCTTATTTTGCATTATTCCAGCAGATAGACGGTTTATTGTTTTTTGATCTTTACGACAAAGAGGACTCTAAAGCGTATGGAGCGGTAGCGACCAGTTTTGATTTCCGGTATCCGGATAGTCCCCGCTCAAAACATCTGCACAATTTAGCGTTGCAATCGTTAAGGGTGACTCGGGCACAGCGTGAGCGTCAGTTGGAAATAGAAGCGAATGAGATCTCATTCCTGGAGATCGACTTACCGAATATCCGGGGAGAACAGGTGAAGTTGTCGTCTGTGGCCAAAAACAGACCGGTGATTGTGAATTTTACCGCATTTCAATCGGAATGGTCGTCGGCTCTCAATTTGGAATTAGGAGAGTTGTATACGAAATATCAGAACAAAGGATTGACCATTTATCAGGTCTCTTTGGATAGTGATTTGCACCTGTGGCAAAACAGAGCTTCCAACCTGCCATGGACTTGTGTGCGTGACCCGGAATCGGTCTATTCGCAAATTGCAGCGTTGTATAATGTCAAACAACTTCCCACGATTTTTATTCTGGATCGTAAAGGGAATTTGATCGAAAAAATTGAAGACATCCGATTGCTTGAATCAGCAGTAAAAAAAGTCTTGTAAAAACAGATGGTATGTTATAAAGCATTTTTGTAAAATTTGCTTTGTAATGTTTTAAAGCCTATTTTTGCGTAGACATAAAATAATGAACAGTAAGAGTTCCGGCCAGTAAAATGGTCGGGATTCTTTTTTTATTTGCATAACCAGAAATTAAAAATATTAAACTAATAAGGAGGATTCGATTATGGCGGTTAGTTATATGACAGAAGAGGGTTACAATAAATTATTGGCTGAAATAAACTATCTTGAAACCGTAAAACGTCCGGAAATCTCCGCTCAGATTGCTGAAGCAAGAGACAAGGGGGATTTATCTGAAAATGCTGAATACGACGCGGCAAAAGAGGCACAAGGGATCATGGAGGCTAAATTGGCTCAATTGAAAGAACTTATGGCCAATGCGCGTTTGATTGATGAATCGCGTATTCAAACCGATGAAGTTCAGATTCTGAATAAAGTAAAGATAAAAAATACACAAAATAATGCGGTCATGTCTTATACGCTTGTCGCTGACTCGGAAGCGAATCTGAAAGAAGGCAAACTGGCTGTCAGTACCCCTATTGCCCAAGGGTTAATGGGTAAAAAAGTGGGTGACGTGGTGGAAATAAAAGTGCCATCGGGAGTGATGAGTTTTGAAATTATGGATATCTCCATTTAAATATATTTAGATTATGGCTTCTGTTTTTAGTCGTATTATTGCTGGTGAAATACCAAGTTATAAGATCGCAGAGGATGATGAATTTTATGCTTTTTTGGATATAAACCCTGTAGCCAAAGGGCATACACTTGTTGTCCCTAAAAAGGAGACTGATTATCTGTTCGATGTGGAGGATGATGAACTGGGACGGATGATGATCTTTGCCAAGCGGGTGGCGAAGGCGATAAAAGAAGCGATTCCTTGTAACCGGGTGGGGGTGACTGTTATAGGTCTGGAAGTGCCCCATGCACATATTCATCTGATTCCGATTAGTAAGGAGTCTGATATCTATTTCAACAAAGGAAAACTATCATTATCACAGGAGGAATTAAAATCAATCGGAGAAAAAATAAGTGGAGCATTCAAATAAATTTAGATTTATTTGTTTATTCTTAAAAACATTACTTATATTTGTCTCCGATATCCTGTTATATGGTTTTTACAGGATATTATTAATGAATTTGATTCATTAGTGGTTTTTACTCATAAATTTGTTAACCTTAGGAGAAAGGCCCCTCTGAGATAGAGCGGCCTTCTTTTTTTACACACAATTTATAAGTACAATCATCATCACAGGCGAACCTCTCTTATATATGATGGAAATTGGTATTCCAATGCCATCCCTCTATATTATAAACCGGAAATCCGTATTTTATGGCAAAGAATGTAAAGAAAAGGATTGATATCACCCAGAGTATGGTAAATGCCCATTTGGCGCCTTGCGATATCGGTTTCCATTTGAAGAGTCGTATACATAATATATAGATGGATACAACAACAGGAATGCCAATCATAAGGATCATTGATACGGCGGCAATAATAAGGGCTGTTTCGGGGAAGCTGGTAATCATACTCCAATCAGCAAAGGGGAATAGTTCGGATAAAATCCCTATGCCTCCACCGATTAGTCCAATGCCTCCACCAAATAAGCCGATAATAACGGCAAACAAGACGATGAATAAAATAAATAAGACGAATAATAGCGGAGGAATAACCAATATCCCGATCAAAATAGCAAGTGCTTTGATGATTACAGCAAAAATAGTGACAAACGCATCGGCCACTTTCTGCAAGATGGAGCGCGGTTTCCCGGAATTGACGTAGTCGTTTACGTTCGTTGAGACCCGTTCAAACCCATCTGTGACTGTTTTTCCTATGTTTTCGATCGTGACACTTTCGCCACGCATCTGCAATTTCTCAGCGGCCGTTCGTGCCGGTGGGATCACCAACCAAAGCACAAAGTAGATCGGGATAATCAATCCCCAAAAACACATCAATAGGATTAATGCCAGGCGTATCGCTGTCGGATCCCAGCCTGTATAAGCTGCAAAACCACCGGCTACACCTCCCAGAATTTTATCATCTGGATTCCGGAAAAGGCGTTTACTTGTTCCTTTGGTTTCTGTTCTTGCCTGATAGGTTTCCTGTTGATAATCTGTCTGGTCGTTGTCAAAAATCTCTTCCGGTCGACCCATTCGTTTGATCACTTCTTCCACTTGTTCTATGGTAATCACTTCATATCCCAAGCGAACGCGTTCGCTCAATAACTCAGATATACGCATCTCGAAGTCGTTCATGATTTCATCTGATCCTTCCTCTTTCCGGAAATGAATGCGCAGATTGGCCAGATATTTATCTAATAATTGGTATGCGTCTTCATCAATATGAAAGACTGTTCCACCTAGATTTATGGTAAGTGTTTTTTTCATCGTTTATTGAATTTTAATTGTTTTTGAGATGGTTGATTGTGTTATTCAGCTCCTGCCAGGAAGCTTCTAATTCACCTAGAAAAAGCTCACCATTTTCGGTCAGGCTATAATATTTTCGTGGTGGTCCCTGAGTGGATTCTATCCATTGATAGCTTAATAACTCACTGTTTTTTAAACGAGTCAATAAGGGGTATAATGTTCCTTCGACAACAATCAGTTTGGCTTCTTGTAACTTCTGTATTATGTCAGAGGTGTAAGCCGGCTCTTTCCGAAGAAGTAAAAGGATACAATACTCTAATGTTCCTTTTCTCATTTGTGATTTTACGTTCTCTGCATTCATTGTTTCAATTTTATGCAGCAAATATATGTAATGCCTATGTACTATGCAATGCATGCTACTGTATTTTAGAGATTATTAACCATAAAAGGTGTCATATTGCACATTTTCGAATGATTTGTGTAAAAAAACGTCTTGTTTCATCTGTTGAACCCCGGAAAATTTTACTTTTGCGGAAGAATTCAAAATTTAAAAGAGATGGTCTATTATCATTATGCAGAACTAATCCATCATCAGGCGGATAAATATGGTTCACGTACCGCACTTAAATACAGGGATGATGAAAGTGGAAAATGGCAAAAGATTTCCTGGCGGTGTTTTTCTGATCAAATCATGTTGGCGGCTAAAGCGATGGCTGAGTTTGGCATTAAGGAACAGGATAATATCGGACTCTATTCTCAGAACCTCCCGCAATGTTTATATACCGACTTCGCCTGTTTTGCCAATAGGGCAGTAGCCGTTCCGATGTATGCCACCAGTTCGCCGGCGCAAATCGATTATATTATAAATGATGCATCTATAAGTACATTGTTCGTTGGTGAACAATTACAATATAATAACGCATTTATTGTCCAAAAAGAGTCTAAAGTACTTAAACGGTTGGTCATCTTTGATCCTAAAGTCCGGCTGAATCCGGAGGATAAAACGTCTGTTTATTTTGATGATTTTCTCCGTTTAGGCGACAATGCAGTGGTCGAAGCAACGGTCAAAGTGCGTATGAAAGAGGCCTCGCCTGAAGATATCGCCACTATTATTTATACATCCGGAACGACCGGACAATCGAAAGGGGTGGTGCTTCATCATTCAAACTTCCTGGAAACGATGCGTATCCATGATATTCGTCTGCCGATTATTACCGACAAAGAAACCTCTATGTGTTTCCTTCCGTTGACGCATATTTTTGAGAAGGCATGGACCTATCTTTGTCTGCATAAAGGAGCAACGGTTGCGATCAATCGGGATCCCAAAATGATTCAGCAAACACTTGTGGAGATACAACCCTCTATGATGTGTAACGTTCCCCGTTTCTGGGAAAAAGTCTATGCCGGTGTACAGGAAAAGATCGAATCGTTTCCCGGCTTACTGCGAAAAATGGCTCATGATGCCGTAAAAACCGGATATAGTTACAATCTGGAGTATAAAAACAAAGGGAAAAAAGCACCTTTAGGATTAAAATTAAAATTTCATTTTTACGACAATACAATCTTCCTTGCGTTGAAAAACAGACTTGGAATAAAGAATGGCCGGTTATTCCCTACAGCAGGTGCTCCGCTTTCGGATAAAGTCAATACCTTCTTACAATCGGTAAACATCCCTATTGTTTATGGTTATGGACTAAGTGAAACGACTGCTACCGTCTCTTTCTGTCCGATGAAAGGGTTTATTATTGGTTCTATTGGAGAAGTCATGCCGGATGTACAGGTACGGATAGATGAAACAAACAATGAAATCCTGGTTAAAGGTAAAACGATTACCTCGGGCTACTATAACAAACCGGAAGAAAATGAGAAGGCATTTACCGAAGACGGCTTCTTCCGGACTGGTGATGCCGGACGATTGGAAGGGAATGTCTTATATTTTACCGAACGGATAAAAGATCTGTATAAAACATCTAATGGAAAGTACATCGCTCCTCAGGTCATTGAAATGTTGGTGGGGAACGATAAATATATCGAACAGGTTGCTGTTATCGGTGATCAGCAAAAATTCGTCGGTGCACTGATTTATCCCAATCTACCGCTACTGGAAGAGTATGCACAACAGAAAGGTCTTTCTTATACGAATCACGAAGAACTGATTCAGAAACCTGAAATTATCCGTTTGATTGAATCGCGGCTGGAAGAGCAACAGGTCGATCTGGCCTCGTATGAAAAGATCAAACGTTTTATCCTGCTTGCACAACCTTTTACCATGGAAGGGGGCGAGTTGACGGATACGCTGAAGTTGCGCCGACCTAAAATTCTTGAAAAATATGCGCAACAAATAGGTGAAATATATAAGGAATAAAGCGTACCATCCGATGTTCCTGATTATTGGCAAAATTAAATTGCTAATTAATTCATATCTTTGTGCCCGAATAAAAAACAGAACAATTATGATTACATCAGACCAACTACATAATGTGTTGGAGCGCGAGCAGGCGCTGAGGGGGTACCTTTGACATCGATGGAAAGACCATCCAGTTAGAGGAGGAAGAACTCCGCACACAAGATCCTGTCTTTTGGGAAGACGCCAAACGAGCTGAAGCTCAGATGAAGGTCGTCAAAGAACTCAAAAAATGGATTGAGTTATATAATGAACTCAAAGCCGCCACCGAAGAACTCGAATTAGCCTACGAATACGTCAAAGAGGGAATCACTTCCGAAGAGGAGGTAGATACGATCTATATCAAAGCGTTAGCCCTTGTCGAAAATCTCGAATCACGGAATATGCTTCGTCAGGAAGCCGACCAGTTAGGGTGTATTCTGAAGATCAATTCCGGAGCCGGCGGAACGGAAAGTCAAGATTGGGCTTCCATGCTTATGCGTATGTACATCCGTTGGGGAGAATCGAATAACTATAAGGTAAATATCAGTAACCTGCAGGAAGGGGATGAAGCGGGGATCAAATCGGTGACCATGCAGATCGAAGGCGATTATGCCTACGGTTATCTGAAAGGCGAAAACGGTGTACATCGGCTGGTGCGTGTTTCACCCTACAATGCCCAAGGCAAGCGTATGACATCGTTTGCTTCTGTCTTTGTCACCCCATTGGTCGACGATTCGATTGAGATTGAGATCAATCCGGCTGATTATACCTGGGATACGTTCCGTTCGGGAGGAGCCGGTGGACAAAATGTCAACAAGGTTGAAACCGGGGTACGTCTCCGATACAATTATAAAGATCCCGATACCGGTGAAACCCGGGAGATCCTGATTGAAAACACAGAAAGTCGTTCTCAGTTGGGTAATCGCGAAAACGCCATGCGTTTACTTCGTTCGATGTTATACGACATTGCGCTCCAGAAAAAAATGGCTGAACAACAGAAAATAGAGGCCGGTAAAAAGAAGATTGAATGGGGATCACAAATTCGCAGTTATGTCTTTGATGATCGTCGTGTCAAAGATCACCGTACCAATTTCCAGACATCAGATGTCAATGGTGTTATGGACGGAAAAATCGATGGTTTCATCAAAGCCTATCTTATGGAGTTCGCAGCAGAAGAAGCTGCTGAAAAGTAACTATCGACACACCATATACAAAAAAAACGGTTTAAACAAACCGTTTTTTTTGTATATGAACTTTTCTGTTTATAATCCCAATACCTCCTCCGCATATCGGGCATAATGTCCCTGCAAAGAATTTGCATAACGCTTCAATATCATTTCACCCATTCCATCTTTATCCCCACACAGATAAAGGGCACGAGCCAGATGAAGTTCTTTCAATGCTCTGTTTCGGATCGTTACGTCTATCTCATCGGGAACGACCTGGTTGCGGGCTGTTACATATGAGTCAATATCGTAAAAACGAACTCCCGGGGCAGTCAGCATTTCCGACAGGATCGGTATAGCCTCCTGGCTATTGACAGACTCAAAAGCTTTGGTGATCGCCCTGAAATGCGAAAAATAATCTTCAGGATTCAACAACTTCGCTTTCTCCAGGATGACCGGCAACGATTTTTTATCGGCAGCATTACCCAAAGCGATTAACAAAGCATCCAGGCGACTCATACTCATCCCGAACTGATGCATACCGGTATAATGCCACCCTTTATCCCAAGCGGTATATTGACGTATCTTTTCTTCCAATACATTGCAGTATGTCGCATCTCCTAAAATGCAAAGAATACTGGCATAGATTACCCGGCTATCAGAAGTTGTCGTCTTCTTAATCTGCTCATGTAACAGTTTCAGACAGCGCTCCTTATCCGTTAGCAAAATCTCCAGTCCTTTGTAATTCTCCACTACAGACTCCGCTGCCTGACGCATCTCCTGATGACTATACCCTTTAAACGCCTTGTCTTTTAACACACGTTCGGGTAGATTACCGATACGCACAAGATGTTGTTGGATTTTCTTGATGTCCACTTTACGTAACGGTTTCCCCTCTTTAACACTCACTGCCGAGAGGTAGCCCACAGCATATCCCTGATTTTGTAGGCAAGGCTGCATACGGATCACCGGCATGGCATCCCGGTGTGCACTGGCTCCTAATCCGGTTGTCAGAATTCCTTCCAATCCTTTGGGTAATAATGCCCTTAGCGGCACATCCGCATCATAGACCGTATGTCGCTCCATAGGCGGACTGAGGATAAAAAACGGATCAACAATCATTCCGTGTGTATCAAACGAACTTTTATGATAAGAGATCGTATCAGGGTATCGCCTGTGGTTCAATACGTCATATACCGAAACAATATGTTCACCGATGACCCTCCGCCGTTCGCGCGTTTGTGGCATCTTTACGATATCATAATGTCCTTTGAACTTCACTTTGGATTGAACATACACCCGCGAAACATCCAATATATCAGTATCATCGGTAAACAACCAATCATTGTTCACATAAAAATCTTCCGGATCTCGTTTCCCCATTCCGGCTCCTTGAACCGCTAAGGTCTTTTTACCGGTATACTCATAAGAGGCGCCTGCCGCGATAGCGATATCGGCACTGCCGGAACTATCTATCAGTACTTTCGATAGAATCACTCCCCGTCCGAAAGGAGTAGAGACGACCACCCCTTTTACCTGTTGATCCTCCACCAAGGCTCCACATCCTAATACGCCGAACCAGAGTTCACCTTTTGCTTTTAATAATTCACGGCGAAGCCACTCCATTTTCCAATCGACAGGCGCTTCCTCCGTCCATTTTTTCAGTTGGCGGGAATGGTTTTTCGGAGCCATCTCTTTGACTCCCTGATCAATCGTTGAAGAGTAACCTTCACGAAAACCGTCCCAATAACGACCGATCAATCCGGCCGTGCCCAAACCACCTAATGCGTGCAGATACTCCAGTACAAGCGTTTTGGCTCCCTGTCGCGCCGAAGAGATTCCCGCCGAAGCACCGGCAGTACCACCTCCCAGTACCACCACATCGTATGTGCCCCACACCGGCAGTGAGCCGGAGGGAATATGTACATACCCTTTTTGCTGTAAGACGCGTAATGGTTTTAATACTTCGCCCACCCGCCCATAATTAGAGGCTTTCCGATTGGGGGAATACACCTCCGCAACGGAAGGGAGTGTCAACGGTTTGATTTTCTCAGCGATTTGTTCTCCCAATAGTTCCCCCAGGAAAAGAGCCGGAACAGGACGCATCACCTGTGAAGCCACAGTCCGTGGAATATCCGCACAAGGTCCTAATACCCATAAACCATTCATCCCTTTGGGTTGAAATGCGGTTATGGGCAAATTCCGTATATCAGTATCTGCATGCAGATACTGCTCTTGGGCAACCACCTGTTGCGAAGGCGTATACCACAACAGATCAGCACTATCTACCTGATCGGGATCCCACGTCTCGCTGCGAATGATCTGTTCGGCTTCCATCAATGCGGCATAACTATTCCCATCAAACGGCAAGCGGCAGGTGTATCTGGTAACCGGATAAGACTTCTCTTTAAATACGAAAGGTTTATCCAATACATTTGCTTTCAGTATATGTGTACCGGTTTTGGGTGTATTCCCTACTACGGTGAAATCGAACTCCTGCTCAGTGGTCGTTGCCGCTCTGAACGGAACTTCAAATAAAGCGGCCACCGAAGCGGTATGAGTTGCGTCGATAACTGCTTTGCATCGTATCGTCTGTCGGCCCGAGCGGCTCACAAACACTACGCCACCCACATGACGTGATGCGTCGGTGATTGCATTTGTCGCATAACAACTGTAGAGGAAATCAACTCCATGGTCGATTAATTCGTTTTCCAGGACCGTCTTGACATGTAAAGGGGTCGGATAGGTTTTCCCCAGGAAAATTTTTCTGGACAAAGCAGTGTCCAACGACTCTTCTTCTTTCCGGTCGATCAAGAATGACCCACAGATATCATCCCCCAGATAAGGCATAGCGGCAATCAAAAAAACGTTACATCCGCTTTTTGCTGCTGCAACGGCTGCTGCTACAGCCCTGGAACTTCCACCAACCACAACGAGATCCGTTTCGGCAATCACCGGAATCTCCCGTTTACTCTCCATCGCATACCCTTCATCCGGCAGTAACGGCTCAACAGTAGTCCGGGCGGCAGATAATTTCCCGAACGAAGCCAAAGCGCTTCCTGCTGCCGTGGCTTGAATAAAATCTCTTCTCGTGATCATGGCTGTTGAAAGAACCAACTGATATAATCCGGTTCGGCAAACGCATTTGTCCAACTCCCGTGGTTCACTCCGGGGTACTCTTTATAACGCACATTTGCACCCGCTTTCTTTAGTGCCTGGTAGGCCTCCTGTGAATATTTGACATCAACCACGTTATCTTCTGCTCCATGATAAATGCGGATCGCTGTTTTTCCTTTGTATCGACCGATACGATCGACGTTCACCGCCCCACAAATCGGACTTGCCGTAGCAAAAAAGTTTGGATACCGGCACAACAGGTCAAACGTCCCCATTCCACCCATAGAAAGTCCGGTTACATGTATCTGTTGTGTATCCACTTTTCCTTTGGAAATAAAACTGTCTAACAACTCTTTGACAGCAGCCAGCGGTTTGGTTATCGCCGGATTCACCGGATAATAACGTGCCTGTCCGTCCGACGGACGACGATAGTCTACCCAGAACTCCTCCGCCGGACATTGCGGAGCAATGATGATCATCGGGTATTTCGAGCGATTGATATGTGAGGCCAACATATCCCCGCCATGAACCAGTTGAGCCTCATTGTCGGAGCCTCGCTCTCCGGCTCCATGCAGAAACAACAATACCGGATATTTTTTGCCCGGATCATAGTTTTCCGGATATAATACGCGATAGTTTAATTTATACCCGTTAGCGGTTGTAAACTGTTTTTTCAGGAAACTTGTTTTGTCGCCGGCAAATGCTTGTGCCGACACCAAAAGGCATACACAGAGTAATAACAGATGTCTAATTGCTTTCATGATCGTATTGATTTAAGGTATTTCTATAATACGGGTTAATTCAGAGACCCCATTTTCATTGAATGCTTCAACGGCAAAATAATAACGCTGATCGGTGGTTAATGATTTTAAGAGTAGTTCGTTCTTATCATAGACTAACCATGAACTGTATAATTTATCCGGTGCGATCCCCCAACGGATATTATAACCCTGGCAATCTTTTCCACTATCCCATGTGATCAGCGCATCCCGGCGATCATCCTGACGCTTGACCTGAAAGTTCTTCACCCCCGAAGGTTTCTTGCCAGCTCCTTTGCCAAAGACACGAAGGTCGGATATCGCCAGATTCGGTGTCGGGATTTCACTGTTTTTGTAACGGATATAGCGCACATATGTAGGGGTGTCCAGTTGTACGTAATCATTCGGTACATCCTTGTAATTCTCACGCCGGTCGACCAATACCTGCCACTCTTTTCCATTCAACGAACCTTCTATGGCGTACCGATGGCGTAAGCCCGGTATACGTCCATACATATTCGATTGATAATCGTGATAATTGACCTGAACGGCATATACTGTTGCCGGACTCTCCAAATCTATCTCCATCCATTCTGTTGAACCGTTGGTTTTTGCCATCCAAAAAGATTTACAGGCCTCATCAGTGGCAAGTTCCGGTTCGAATCCTTCCATAAAAGAAGAGGCTTTGACCGGTTTGCGATAAGAAAGAAGCATCCAACCTGTAAATTCACCCTGCATACCCGGAGTAGCCGGCGCATAATGCGGATAATCGCCGAAACGGGTATTGCAATACATCAACCCATCGTTGTCAAAAAATGTTGGATACATACAAAGGCGTCTCTCCCAATTGACCGTTGCCGAAAGCGACATGGAGCCAAAATGCCAGTAATTACCTCCCGGTCCAATCACCGTGCTGCCGTGTCCGGCACCGTTCATGAAACCACCGGGTTTATAACTGACCGGGTTGTTGGGGGCATACGTATATGGCCCTAATGGATGGTTGGCAGTATATACCCCATCGCCATAGACATTAAATTCTGTTCCGGGAGCAGCATATTGCATGTAATAGGTACCGTTGTATTTGGTCAACCAGGCTCCTTCCATATAGCCGCCCAAAACCGTATCGCCATGATTTTCCCCAAAGCGTTCCCATCCATGTTTTTCCATATCCAATCCAAACAACTCAACCGTTTCGCCTTCGATCAGAAAACGATCTTCCCGGTTCAACTTTTTACCTCTGATGGGGTAAACATTAGAAGATCCCCAGAACATATACGCCTGTCCGTCGTCATCGATAAACAAATCCGGATCTTGCAAGTTATGGAGGATCGCCGGAGTAGCTTCCCAATGCCCACTTTTAGGGTCATCCGTATACAGTACGCTCATGGCTCCGGATGGATCACCGGCGACATACAGTAACGAATCTTTATAGTTATGTGCTGCCGGCGCATTGCAACCCTGCGGATACCAGTTGCGACCGGGAGTAATAAAATTCCAGTTCAATAGGTCGGTCGAATGCCAATACCCATGTGAACGGGTCACGAACATATAATATTCACCCCTGAACTCAACAACTGCCGGATCGGCTCCCGAGCGATAAGAGAGATTCTGGTTCGAATTGTAAATCATATACGTGTAATCCAGATTCAATGGATTACAGTACGTGTTAGCCTGCATCGACTGGCCGTGCAGATTCATTGGATTACCAATCACTGCAGCGATTGATAATAAAGTTATAAGTATATTTTTCATGCATCAAATATAAAAAGAAATATGGATTTACAGGACGCTTTTATGATATGAACCCGTTGTTTTTTTAAGAGACGCCCAGGTCGGTTTATTGTTTGACGAAATTCTAAGAGTAAAGCATTCTTTATATTTCAAATAAACCGATAGGGATATTCGGTTTTTGTTTTGAATAGGGTAAGATTGGAAGATGGGAACAGTTTGTGTGATCTTTAGATTGGGTAATGTTTGAAGATTTTCCGAAAACCAAATCCCGCAGGGATTTAATGTGAATAACCCCGGGTGAAGAGGAGCGTAGCGGATCGACCCGGGGTATATAATGAGTGTAACAAACGAACGCCGAAGGTGTTCAATCATCTGCGGTTCAACACCTATCGGCGTTGATTGGAGAGTAGTTTCTATTCACCCCCGGGTCGATCCGCTACGCTCCTCTTCACCCGGGGTTATGCACATTTAACGCCTGTGGCGTTCGTCTTCACTATCTTTACATATTCTTCCATTCGAAGCTTATTTTTACAACTTACATGAACTGGTATACTCTTTGTCTTTTCGCAGGAAAATCCCGTTAGGGATTCATGTGCGTAACCGCGGGTGTAGCGAAGCAAACCCGTGGTTGTTGAAAATACTCCATACGAATCAACGCCAAAGGTGTTGAATAAATCATATAGATTCAATATTGAATGATTCAACACCTTCGGCGTTGTACTGATTAGATCCGATCTGTATCCCCCTGTGGCTCATTCTATTTCGCTCACAGGGGGTTACGTATATGAATTCCTGCGGAATTTTGCCTGAATCCTATCTTCACATATTCTTCAAATCGAAGCCTGTTTTTATACCCCGCGTTATTTCATAATCGAAAACACTAAGAGATATACAAAAAAACCAGGCCCCTCCTCGCGGAGCGGCCTGATCATCACTTTTCAATAAGATTTACATCTTAAAACAACACTTCTTCTTTTTGTTTATATATAGAAGACAAGGGTATTCAATTTTTTTTTAATACGTCAGAATAGAAATACAATCCCCATTTTCTTTCACGGTTGCAATTTTGTTTTTGTCGTTCTGGCTGAAATAAAACAGGTAAGACACCTCTTGGCCGTTATCCATCACGCGGATGTCGCTAACTGCTGCATGGCCATAAGAAGATGCTTTGAATTTATTCATCACCTGAGCAGGTACTACCTCTTCTTCTACCACCCAGAATGTAGAGATCCAGTTGTACTCCTGATCCAGAGCAATCAGTTTGAAAACATTGTTGCTGTCGATCACACCTACCTTGGCACTCAATGAATCATCCCAGTAATCCAATACCTGGAAATCATTGAACATCCCGTTAATGGTACGGCTTACTTGTGAAGGGATTACAACAGGTGCTTCCGATTCAGTGGCTGTACTGTTTTTTGTGCGGATCAGGTCACCGGCTAAAGAAAGATATACGTTCAACACTTCCGAATTGTTGCTTACTTTCACCATATAGATATCCGATGTGTTTGCTCTTTCAAGGATATAGGCGTTTAAGAGGCTGTAATCCGCATATGCGCTTGTGGCTAATGTTCTTTTTACCGATTGGTTCAATGTCTGGTAAGCGACAGTTGTTTGAGCAGATTCCAAGTTTCCTTTCTGGCTGAACCATGCTTTTACAACTGAGGCGTTCTCAGAGAAGCTGGCTGTGTAATAGCCGTTTTCGATACTCCATTTAACGCTTTTAGCGTTTGGGAACTGAATATCCATCGCTCTTAATACGTTCTCGTTAGGAGTCATTGCCGATGGAGTGGTAGAAGCGGTCTGGTTGGTTAGTGGTAAGCTTTCGAAATGTTCGTCAGAAGAACAGCTAGTGATAAATAATGTAATAGAAATTAAAACGAATAATTTAAAAAATACCTTAGTTGCCATGATGTAATAAATTTGAAAAATTAGTGGTTGTTGTTTTACTCATTCGTGCCTTAACACGATGCAAATATAGGGGGGCGATGGGAGGTGAGAAATTCTGGAAAAGGAAAAATAGGTTACAAATCGTAATTTGTCGGAATCTACCAAAAACGGCCTGAAAATGAATAGAATCTACAACTCATTCAAGTTGTAAATCCTAACTTTTACAAGTTGTGATTACAATTTTCAAGTAATGAGAGGGAGGAGGAAGAGGGAAAAGAGAAACGGGAGGGACAATTCTGTTATTTTGCTTTTGTGCGTGAGTAATTCGTGACATATATGAGGGAAAACAGCTTTTCAGCTAACGCGTACCCTGTTTATTTTTAATCAAATAGAGGCTCAACTTACAGATTTTAGACAAAATATCGACACTTTTTGCCGGTTTGTTCTGGTTCATCTTCCTAATTTCCCCTGGAGATTTTAAAAATGATGCTGATGATCTTGGAAAAGCATCTAAATAGTTCGAACCAATCATCAGCATCATTTTTTTAAGGGTCGGAAATGGGGAAAAAACGGATCGAAAACAGTCCTTTTTTTCTCTGGAAGGAGGATTTTTTCAGACCTGCAAAAATAGGCAAGAGAAAATGATAATCAACCGATCTGTCAAAAATAAACTCCCAATCACTAGCGTATTCACCAATAGCTTCACCCTCGGTGTCAAATAGGAGATTCTCGGAAGGGGTCAATTGACAAAGTGTAAAAACTGACAGTTTGTAATGGAGTTCATTTAAGGTGAGAGTGGGGGAGAAAGGCAATCACCGGATTATTATGAGTATGGATGATGAGATGCAGTTTGCTTATTTGGATTTGGGAGAATTACTGGATTAAAGGTTATGACAGTATTATTCGACATATATTCTGAGATAAACTATGAAGGTGACCCCATTAAAGGATCTGCCGATATGTAGTCAATATGCTCTTTTGCGTTCTCAAAGTGGATTTAGACAACCCTCTAACAAAAAAGTTTCCCGTATGATTTGCAAAAAAAGAGATCTGTATGTTGAAAAACATTGTAATTCGAAATAATATATTAAAAAATTCTTTCTAATCGCTTATCATGTGATTAAAAGCATTACTTTTGTGGCTTGTAATTAGTTGTAAAAGAAAAAGAATGGATAAAGTAAGTTATGCACTGGGGTTAAGTATTGGAAATAATTTTCTGAACTCAGGCATCAAGGATCTTCAGACGGAAGATTTTGTAAAAGGGTTGAACGATGTATTAGCCGATGCAGAGCCGGCGATTAGTTATGATGAAGCGAAAGAGGTCATTAACGACTATTTCGTCAAATTGCAGTCGGAGAAACTGGAAAACAATAAAAAGGCAGGTGAAGAATTTCTGAAAGTCAATAAACATAAAGCTGGTGTGGTAGAACTACCCAGCGGAATGCAATATGAAATATTGAAAAAAGGAGACGGCCCGATACCGACAGCAGCCGATAGTGTGAAGTGCCATTATCATGGAACATTAATAAACGGGACTGTTTTTGATAGTTCTGTAGAGCGGAATCAACCAGCTGTTTTTGGTGTAACTCAGGTGATTCAAGGTTGGGTAGAAGCCCTACAGTTAATGCCTGTCGGATCGAAATGGCGTTTGTTTATCCCTTCGGGTTTAGCTTATGGAGAACGTGGAGCAAGCGAACTGATTGAGCCGAACAGCACATTGATCTTTGAGGTGGAATTGTTAGAAATCGTAAAGCAATAATAAATAGAAAGTTTAAGAAAATGAAAAAATTAGGTTTGTTGGCAGCGATCGCTGTTGTTGGTGTAGGTGTATTTACCACATCTTGTAATTCAAGAAAAAGTGCACGATTGAGTAATAATGTTGACAGTGTAAGTTATGCACTTGGTTTGGCCAATGGTGATGGATTCAAGCAGAACTTGACGACTGTTCCTGGAGATCCGATTAATGTGGATGATCTTCTGGTCGGTTTTATTGCCGGGATAAAAGGTGATTCTAGTTCATATAAGATGACCGTAGAAGAGGCTCAGGCGTATATCCAAAGTTATTTTATGCAGGCTCAGATTCGTGAATCAAATAAAGCGAAAGAAGAAGGCGATGCCTTTTTGGAAGAAAACAAAACAAAAGACGGCGTGATCACAACAGAAAGTGGTTTGCAGTATAAAGTTGAAAAAGAAGGCACAGGAGCAAAGCCAACAGCAAACGACCGTGTAAAAGTACATTATACCGGTACATTGCTTGACGGAACAAAATTTGATAGTTCAATTGACCGTGGCGAACCAGCAGTCTTTGGCGTGCAACAGGTGATTCCGGGATGGACTGAAGGATTGCAGATTATGCCTGTCGGTTCGAAGTATATTTTCTGGATCCCTTCAGAGTTGGCTTATGGTGAAAGAGGTGCAGGTGCTGATATTAAACCGAACAGCACGTTGAAGTTTGAGGTAGAATTACTTGAAATTGTCAAAGAATAAGCGTTAAGGAACGAAAATTCCGAATAAATAAGACGGGCAAAATATGTCAAAAAGCATATTTTTGCCCGTTTTTCTTTTTATAAAGGAGTATTTTCTTTCATAATGTTAGGTTATTTAAAAATATTGCGTACTTTTGATAGGTGAATCTAATATCATATACAAAACAAATTACAGATGGAGAAAATAGACAAATTGGACAGGCAGATACTTAACATTATTTCTAAAAATGCCCGAATACCATTTAAAGATGTCGCTGAAGAATGTGGAGTATCTCGTGCAGCCATTCATCAACGTGTGCAGCGTATGATTGATATGAATGTGATCGTAGGATCGGGTTATCATATTAATCCTAAGATATTAGGCTATAACACCTGTACTTACATCGGTGTGAAACTGGAGCGTGGCTCCATGTACAAAGATGTAGTTCCTGAATTTGAAAAGATACCGGAAGTTGTGGAATGTCATTTCACTACCGGACCCTATACGATGTTGATTAAATTGTATGCCAAAGACAATGAACATTTGATGGAGTTGTTGAATACAAAGATTCAGGAAATACCTGGAGTTACAGCTACCGAGACATTGATTTCACTGCGTCAGAGCGTGAAGCGTGAGATCCCGATTTGTAAAGAAGAAAATAAATAACCGAATAGTCGATAGATGAAACCCGGCCTACTGAGTAGTGCCGGGTTTTATTGTTTTCTGTAGGTTATTCTTATCTTTGAATTAATAAATCGAAGATAGGACACGCCTTGGCAGAAACAAATACGTTTGCTTCTACACTCGGCTTTCACTATCTTTGTAGAAGTTAGTATAAGCCGAAATGGCTGGATATAATATGCGTAAAGGGAAATGAACAGATCTCAGATAATTCTTTTATTGTTGTGTTTTTTAGGCTCATTCCAACTGTTGGGAGGAGAGAGTTTTTGCTTCAGGGTCTATTTAAAGGATAAAGGCAATAGTGGTTATTCGATAGACCATCCTGAGGAGTTTTTATCACAAGAAGCGATTGAGCGCCGGCTCCGGCAGGAGAAAGGGGTGGATGTTTCGGATTTGCCGATTGCAGAGGCGTATCTGGACGCTCTTCGGGAGATCGGCTGCGAACCGGTCACACAAAGCAAATGGTTGCAAACAGTCGTTGTGGCAACAAGTGATAGTCTGCTCTCAGAGCGGCTGACGGATTTGTCTATTGTCGATTCTGTCAAATGGATCTGGAAAGGAGAGCGGGAGCATCTGACAGATAATCGCCATGACACATCTGTTATAGAACCGCAGACTGAGCCGATTAAAGCGTATTACGGTTATGCAGAAGCACAAATCAAAATGTTGAATGGGATCAAACTGCATCAGAAAGGGTATACAGGCGAAGGGATGCGTGTGGCGGTGATTGATGCCGGATTTAAGAATGTGGATCGTATCAGTTTATTTGATTCATTGAGGATTTTAGGCACTCGGAATATTGTATTTCCCGGTGAAAATGTGTTTTTTGGAGATGATCATGGCACCAAGGTTTTGTCTTGTATGGCAATCAATCAGCCAGGGATGATGGTCGGCACAGCGCCTTTGGCCTCTTACTTATTGATTAAAAGTGAAGATATACGATCGGAATATCCGGTGGAAGAGGATTATTGGGCTGCGGCAGTGGAATATGCCGACAGTGCCGGTGTCGATGTGATTACAAGTTCACTGGGCTATTTCCGTTTTGATACGGAGGGATTGAATTATACGTATGAGGATCTGAATGGACAGACTGCTGTCTCGAGCCGGATTGCATCGATGGCGGCAGAGAAAGGAATTCTTCTTTTCAGTAGTGCGGGAAACGAAGGGAATGGCTCATGGGAAAAAATAACCGTGCCGTCGGATGTTGCAGATATACTGACTGTCGGTTCGATCACATCCGATAAAAAACGGAGTGGTTTTAGTTCGATGGGACCGACGGCTGATGGTCGGGTGAAACCGGATGTGGTGGCATTGGGAAGCAGTAGCTGTGTGGTTGATGCCACTGGTGATATCCGTCAGGCGAGTGGTACTTCTTTTGCAACTCCTATTTTGGCGGGTCTTGGCGTTTGTCTATGGCAAGCTTGCCCTGAGTTGAGTAATCTGGAACTTATCGAATTGATCCGACATGTCTCCAGTCAATACCGACGGCCGGATATAGAGTTGGGTTATGGTATTCCTGATATGTATAAAGCGTATAAATTACACCGAAAAAATGCATCCAGACATTGATTTTAATTTACCAGCCGTCCGCGAAGAGTTCTCTCTTTCAGAACTGAATATCCGGATCAAAAAAGCGATACAACACGCTTTTCCTTCTACCGCTTGGGTGAGGGCAGAGATGAGTGATGTACGGGCAAACGGTGGCTCCGGACATTGTTATCTTGAGTTTATTGAGAAAAATCCGATCACCGGACAGATGGTGGCTAAAGCGCGAGGAGCGATATGGGCGAAAACATTTCGGATGTTGAAACCTTATTTTGAAAAGGAGACGGGGCAGGCTTTTGCATCCGGGCTGAAAGTATTGGTGAAGGTTTCTGTCGATTTTCATGAATTGTATGGATATAGCCTTACCGTTCTTGATATAGATCCCGCCTATACATTGGGTGATATACAGCGAAAGCGGATGGAAATCATTGCTCAACTGAAAGAAGAGGGTATTTTTACGCTGAATAAGGAGTTGCTATTTCCTGTTCTACCCCAACGTATAGCGGTAATAACCTCTCCTACGGCAGCAGGATATGAGGATTTTCTCAATCAACTGATATCCAATAAAAGCGGGTATCCGTTTTATGTCAAATTATTTCCGGCGATTATGCAGGGAGATAAAACAGAGGAGTCTGTTATTGCGGCATTGGATCGTATAAATGAATATATGGACTATTTTGATGTGGTGGTGCTTATACGTGGTGGAGGAGCAACTTCCGATCTGAATAGTTTCGACTCTTACTTATTGGCTGCAAACTGTGCTCAGTTCCCGTTGCCGATCATTACAGGAATAGGGCATGAACGTGATGATACAATTCTGGATATGGTGGCTCATACGCGTATGAAAACACCGACAGCTGTAGCTGAGTTTCTTATTGGACAGATGGATCGGGCGGCGTTGGAGTTGACCGGATTGCAGCAGGAAGTTTCGTTGCGCGCAACGGATATTCTATTGAAACAGAAAAACGGGCTTCAATTAATCGTCAGCCGGTTGCCGGGTATGGTGACCAACAGGATTGAGAGAAACCGGACAAGCCTACATACGTTAACCGGGAAATTACCGGCGGTGGCTTCGGGCTTGTTTATGAAACATAGTACGACTTTGGAGATGCTTCAAACGCGCTTGGTAGAGAAATCGCTTCAGCTGTTGTCGGAAAAACAGAAGCAGCTGCAGTTGGATGAACAGTATGTCCGGATGGTATCACCCGATTATGTATTGAAACGGGGATATAGCTTAACCTTAAAAGCGGGTAAAATTATAAAAAGAATAGACGATCTCGCTGTGGGTGAAGAGTTGGTTACTCGTTTGGCTGAGGGGGAATTTTCGAGTATAATCACGCGGAAAGCACATTTTACGGAAAAAGAGAAATAACATAGAAAATAGAATAGAAAGATGATAGAACAGAAAGAGTCCTATATCGAGGCCATGGAGAAACTTCGAAAAATTGTAGCTGATATTGAAGGGAATGAGTTGGATGTTGATGTCTTATCGGACAAGGTCAAAGAAGCGACCCGGTTGATAAAACTGTGTAAAGAGAAACTGTATAAAGCAGACGAAGAGGTTAAAAAAATATTAGAAGAACTGGATCAATGAAAAAGTATGTCATTGTTGTAGCGGGAGGGAAAGGCCTTCGTATGGGATCGGACTTGCCGAAGCAGTTTATTCCCGTAGAGGGGAAACCGGTGTTGATGCATACCCTGGAAGCCTTCTATCAGTGGGACGAATATGTCGACATTGTATTGGTATTGCCGGAAGAGCATCGGGAGTATTGGCATATGTTGTGTAAAGAGATCGGATGTAAGACCTCTCATCATATCGTAAATGGAGGGGATACGCGTTTTCAGTCGGTGAAAAACGGACTTAATTTCTTGTCGGAGGAATTAGGCGTTCAGCCCGATTGCAAAGAAAAGGCATTGATCGGTGTTCATGACGGGGTGCGTCCTTTCCCGGCACCTGAAGTAATTACGAACTGTTTTGATAATGCGGAGCAGGAAGGGTCTGCTGTTCCGGTGATACCGATTGTAGACTCTATGCGTGAAAAAAACGAAGAGGGGACACATTCGGTCGACAGAAATCAATTCTATATTGTTCAAACACCTCAGGTCTTTCGGAGTGATTTGCTTCTTCAAGCTTATCGACAACCTTGTTCTTCTGATTTTACCGATGATGCAACAGTGGTTGAAGCCAGTGGACATTCGATATTTATTGTGCCGGGAAACAGAGAGAATATCAAGATTACAACACCTTTTGATCTGTTGATGGCCAAAGCGTTATACCCTTATTGCCGAAAAGAATAAAAAATGCTTGAACTTGCGAAACGCTCGATCACTTATTTGCCGGGGGTAGGTCCGAAAAAGGCAGAAATTCTTCAGAAAGAAGCTGGAATATCTTCTTTTGAAGATTTACTGTATTATTTCCCTTATAAATATATTGACCGGAGTCGTTTTTATAAAGTGGCAGAAGTTTCGGGAACAATGCCTTATATCCAGTTGAAAGGACGTATTCTTTATTTTGAAACGGTTGGAGAGGGGCGTACACGACGTTTGATAGGGAAGTTTACAGATGGAACAGGCACAATCGATCTGGTTTGGTTCAAAGGGCTGAGTTTTGTGACTTCCAAATATTTACCAGGAAATGAGTACATCATATTCGGTAAACCGACAGAGTTCGGGCATATCGTCAATATACCTCATCCTGATGTTGATCCCATTGAACAGGCCAGTCAGGTGGCGGGTGGATTGACGCCTTTCTACAACACCACAGAGAAGATGAAAAAGGCTTTTCTGAATTCACGTGCAATACAGAACCTCCAATATACCTTATTAAGTTTGTTGAAATGGCAGCTGCCGGAAACGCTTTCGGCAGACATTTTGCAGAAGGTCGGGATGATCTCTCTCCCAGAAGCGATGCGGAATATCCATTTCCCGGAATCTGCGGAGAAATTGAAAGCGGCTCAGCTACGTTTGAAATTTGAAGAATTGTTTTATATCCAACTGAATATTCTTAAAACCTCAACTCTGCGCAAGTCAAAACTTAAAGGAATTGTGTTTCCGACAGTGGGGGCGTTTTTCAATACGTTTTATGCACATTATCTGCCGTTTGAATTGACCCATGCACAAAAACGTGTCGTTAAAGAGATTCGTGGTGATATGGGAAGCGGTAGACAGATGAACAGATTGTTGCAAGGAGATGTAGGAAGTGGAAAAACCTTAGTGGCTTTGTTGGCTATGTTGTTGGCTGTTGATAATGACTGTCAGGCGTGTATGATGGCACCTACGGAAATATTAGCCAATCAGCATTATGTGACGGTGATGGGTTTTTTAAAGGATATGGATGTTAAGGTCGCTTTGCTCACCGGATCCACAAAGAAGAAGCAGCGAAATGAGATACTGCCGGCGATCGCTCGCGGCGAGATACAGTTGGTGATCGGTACACATGCGCTTATTGAAGAAACAGTTGTTTTTCATTCATTGGGATTGGCTATTATAGACGAACAACACCGTTTTGGTGTGGAGCAGCGATCGCGATTGTGGATGAAAAATGCGATGGTTCCGCATGTATTGGTTATGACGGCAACTCCTATTCCCCGGACTTTGGCCATGACGTTATATGGTGATTTAGATGTCTCGGTGATCGATGAATTGCCTCCCGGACGAAAACCGGTACAGACACTACACCGCTACGATAATAAAAAGGCTCAATTGTATGATTTTTTACGCAAACAGATAGAACTGGGACGTCAGGTTTATGTGGTCTATCCATTGATAGAAGGAAGTGAAAAACTCGATTACAAAAATCTGGAAGAAGGTTTTCAGGTATTTAAAGAGGTCTTTCCCGAATATACTGTCTGCATGGTTCATGGCAAGATGAAAGCGGCGGATAAAGAGCAGGAAATGCAGCGATTTATATCGGGTGAGGCGCAGATACTTATGGCAACTACCGTGATAGAAGTCGGTGTAAATGTGCCGAATGCAACAGTGATGGTCATTGAAAGTGCCGAACGGTTCGGCTTGTCGCAGCTTCATCAATTAAGAGGACGTGTCGGACGTGGGGGTGAACAGTCGTATTGTATTTTAGTCTCTTCCTATAAATTGAGTAATGATACCCGAAAGCGACTTGAGATTATGGTGAATAGTACTGACGGGTTTGAAATTGCTGAGGCTGATTTACGGTTGCGTGGACATGGTGATCTGGAAGGAACACGGCAGAGCGGGGAGGGTATCGATTTGAAAATTGCTAACCTGGGTGCGGATGGACAAATCCTTCAATATGCTCGGGATATTGCACAGCAGATATTGAACGAAGACCCGGAATTATCGGATGAAACGCATCGGATATTGAACGAAAGGTTGAAGTCGTTGTACAAAAAAACGGTCAACTGGGGAATGATCAGCTGATATGTTATAAAACATTGTTTTTTATAATGTGTTGACTCATAGGCGTATTATAAATATTTAATATTCGGGGTGTATATGTTTTAGTATTTTTTTAAAGGAATAGTTTTTGCCGCTTTATCTAAAATCCCGAACTTTGTCTGCTTATTAACAAACCGAACCAATGGTTTGTTTCTCTTTCTTTCTGAAAAAAGCGTGAATATATCAAAATGAATATAAAGAAATTACTTGTTCTGGCTTGTACTGTTTGCCTGACTGTTGCGGTATCTGCTCAGGAGAATAAAACCAAAGAATCCACAGATATTACTCCTCAGACTCAGTTAATGGATGAGCGTGTGTCTGAGTTAATGGCTGATCGTGTCGGCATTAAAAAAGATATTGCGATAAAAGAGTTGATCCAACTCGATGAAGAAGCGGATCTTTTAAGTCATGAATCGTTAATGTTTCCGGCGGATGAATTATACAATTCTCATTGGGAAAATCAATATGTAAATCCGTTTCGGAATGGAGGTGTGGAGTTCCCGGATTCGTGTGAAATAGATTGTTCTACATTTATATTACCGATCGACAGCGAGATCAAAGTGACTTCCAAATATGGAATCAGACGGCGGCGTATGCATCGGGGAATTGATTTGAAAGTTCAGATTGGTGATACGATTCGTGCGGCTTTTGATGGAAAAGTGCGTATTCGTAGCTATGAACGGCGGGGCTATGGCTATTATCTGGTGGTTCGCCATCCGAACGGACTGGAAACGATCTATGGGCATCTCTCTAAATTTCTTGTAGAAACCAATGCTATTGTACGTGCAGGAGAACCGATTGCCTTAGGCGGAAATACCGGTCGCTCAACCGGATCTCATCTCCATTTTGAAACTCGTTTCTTAGGACAGGATATTAATCCGGCGGAGTTGATTGATTTTGTAAATGGAGTGCCTCATCAGGATTCATACGTATTTAGAAATATCAAAATCAACGGAAAGAAATCCAATATATATACTTCAGGCATGAATCAAATGGTTTATCACCGGGTTAAATCGGGTGATAATCTTGGGAAGATTGCCCGTATGTACGGAACGACTGTCGGTGAACTTTGTCGGTTGAACGGCATAAAAAGCACGGCTGTTTTGAGAATTGGACAAGCCATACGTTGTAGTGCAGGAATGGAAGTGGAACCTCAAAAGGCGACAACCAAACAGGAGACTCCTTCAACGGCGACTGTTAAAACAACTACTGTGGCTGCCAGAGCCGAGGCTGTCGCTTCTGTTTCAGAAAAGACGAATCAGACACAGGTTAACAACGACCCCGTCTACCATCGGATTAAATCCGGGGATACCTTAGGAGGTATTGCCAGAAGGTATGGGGTAAGTGTAAGTAAGCTGTGCGAGCTGAACGGAATTACCAAAACGACTATTCTACGTATAGGCCGTTCTATTCGTTGTTCATAAAGTTAATGTTGACTCTTCTTTTATCTTTCTGAATGGATGTGTTCATTTAGGAGATTATCCCTATATTTGTGAACATAGGATGCGTCTTGGATAAAATCTCAAGCAAGCTTGGCTTTTATCTCTCGGCTTTCACTATATTTGTATTAAATATGTAAATGTTGCGTGAATAGTGAAGCCTACTTTAGCGCTTACCGAGATGTTTCCCTGTTAGTTTCTGAATTATGTCTGATACAAATATACAATTTGAACAACTGATCGCTCAATGTCGCGAACTCTTCGAGAAAAAGTTGAAAGATTATGGTCCTTCTTGGCGGATTATGCGTCCGCAATCTGTTACCGATCAGATTTTTATTAAAGCCAACCGGATCCGAAGTCTGGAGATCAAAGGCACGAGTAAAGTCGATGAAGGGATTCGTCCGGAGTTTATTGCTATTGTCAATTATGGGGTGATCGGATTGATCCAGTTGGAGTTGGGTTTTGCCGAGACAACGGATATAACCGGTGATGAGGCTTTAGCCTTATACGATAAATATATCACAATAACGAAAGAATTGATGTATGCCAAAAACCATGACTACGATGAGGCATGGCGAAGTATGCGTATCAGTTCGTATACCGATCTGATCCTGATGAAGATTTACCGGACAAAGCAGATAGAAAGTCATAATGGGAAGACGATTGTCTCTGAAGGTATTGATGCCAACTATATGGATATGATTAATTATGCGTTGTTCGGACTGATCAAACTGGAATACGGCGAATGATGAAAACAAAAGATGTCGTTTTGAAGGTTCTGGTAGAGTTCTCACGGTTATTAATCGGAGTCGTTTTTATTTTTTCCGGTACTGTTAAAGCAATAGATCCGATGGGAGGGGCGATTAAGATCGGTGAATACCTTTCTGCATTCGGATTGGATTTTCTTCACGCTTTTTCGACATTACTTTCCATTAATCTTTCGGCCATAGAATTTACACTTGGAGTCTCTGTCCTTTTAGGAGTATATCGTCGATATGCTTCTTTTTTCACATTGGTTTTTATGGCTTTAATGACTCCGCTGACTTTATATCTGGCGTTGTTTGATCCTGTATCCGATTGCGGTTGTTTCGGAGATGCTGTTATTCTGACGAATTGGGAAACGTTTTATAAGAATGTTGTATTATTAGCTGCAGCAATTCTTTTATTTATCCATAATCAACGGATGTTACAACTCTATACCTTTAAAGTTTATTGGTTTGTTGCTTTGTACGCCTATCTTTTCTGTGTGGTGTTTGCTTATTGGAATTACAATCATTTACCTATGATTGATTTCCGTCCATATAAGTTAGGTGCAAATATTCCGGAACTGATGAGTATTCCTGAAGGGGCTCCCGAAGATGAGTATAATTATTCGTTTATTTATGAAAAAGAAGGGGTGAAGCAGGAGTTTTCATTGGAAGATATACCTACAGCAGATAGTTCCTGGGTGTTTGTGGATGCTAAAACAACACTGGTCAAAAAAGGGTATGAGCCTCCGGTCGCAGCATTTAATCTGTATACATCGGAAGATGACCTGGAAGTTACGGATAGGATACTTGATGATCCGAATGGGGTGTTGTTGTTAATTGCTCCGAAACTGGAAGAGGCGGATGATTCACGGATCGATGAAATAATCACTATTTACGATTATGCATTAGAAAATAAGATCACCTTTTATGGGGTTACGGGTTCCTCCTCCGATGTTGTTGTCGATTGGACGAATAATACCGGAGCCGAATATCCGTTTCTGATCGCTGATGCCGAATTATTGAAAACAGTTATCCGGTCGAACCCGGGATTAGTATTACTAAAGAGCGGTACGATTCTGGGTAAGTGGCACTATAAGGATATTCCTGAAGAGGAAGAGGTCAAAGAAGTGATGGAAGAATCTTTATCCGGTCTTACCGTGGTAAAAAAGAAAGAAGATGATCCCTCCTTGGTTATTATTTTAACTTTTACCTTACCTTTGTTGTTCGTTTGGATGTATGATTATTTCCGCAACCGGCGACGTAAAAAAGAAGAATGTGCCGCATCCATAGAAGAGGCGCACATTTAAAAGAAATCTATTGTATCACATAAATAAAAATAAATTGACTTATGAGAAAGAACATTATTGCAGGTAACTGGAAGATGAACACAACACTTCCTGAAGGTCTTGCATTGGCAAAAGGGTTAAATGAAGCATTAAAAGGAAAAACACCGAATTGTGATGTGGTGATCGGAACACCGTTTACACATCTGGCAAGCATCGCAGCCGCTATCGATACAACTAAAATAGGTGTTGCAGCAGAAAATTGTGCCGACCAAGAAAAAGGTGCTTATACAGGTGAAGTTTCTGCAGCAATGGTTGCTTCAACCGGTGCAAAATATGTAATTCTCGGTCACTCGGAAAGACGTGCCTATTACCACGAAACAGCTGAAATATTGAAAACAAAAGTAGGTTTGGCATTAGCCAACGGCTTAACACCGATTTTCTGTATTGGTGAGGTATTGGAAGAAAGAGAAGCTGGTACTCATTTTGAAGTTGTTGATGGCCAGATTAAAGATTCATTGTTTGAACTTTCTCCGGCAGATTTCGGAAAGATCGTATTGGCTTATGAGCCGGTATGGGCTATCGGAACAGGCAAAACAGCAACATCCGATCAAGCGGAAGAGATGCATGCACATATCCGTGCGACATTAGCTGCAAAATTTGGGAATCAGTTGGCTGATGATTGCACCATTCTGTATGGTGGAAGTATGAATGCCGGAAATGCAAAAGAGTTGGTATCCAAACCAAATGTAGACGGCGGTTTAATTGGCGGTGCATCATTGAGCGTTGAGAATTTTATGCCGATTATAGAAGCTTTTGATAAATAAGCAAGTATATCAAGGAATTAAGAAGTCGTAAAACACTTCTTAATTCCTTTCATTTTTTTAAGGTTTTACTAAGTATGAGCTTATGAAACGATTCTTTTCAATTCTTATTCCAGTCATAATTATTCTTTTCACCAAGGTTACAACACTTTCGGCTCAGGGACCATGGGCACACGAAGACGATCGTTCTATCTTTGAGGCACTCCAGCGGGTGGAGTCTGGAAAAGGTGAAGTGATTATAAATCAACCTTTCGCTTTACGGAATATGGTAGGGCGTCGCCAGGAAGGACAGAATGTAGAGACGACCGATGGATCAACCTATTTGAACTTACAAGGGTATCGTGTTCAGGTCTTTTCCGGAAACGATCAGCGTGTCGCTAAAGATGAAGCATTTAAAAAAGAAAAAGAAATTAAGGAATTGTATTCACATATACCTACTTATGTTACCTATACCGCTCCTTTCTGGCGTTTACGTGTTGGCGACTTTCGTTCCAATGAAGAAGCCTACCATCTGTTGCGTTTATTGAAAGAGGCCTTTCCTTCTTATGCCAAGGAGATGTATATTGTCAGAGAAGATATAAAACTTCAGTTGTATTAACGAATTTGACTGATATGACCAAAATAACCGAGGAACAGCTAAACGCCAAAGAAGAGTTAGTTTCTCATTACAAACACATTATTGAATTGTTAGGGGAGGATGTGACGCGTGAAGGTTTACTGAAAACCCCTGAACGTGTAGCCAAAGCCATGCAGTTTCTGACAAAGGGGTATGGTGAAGATCCTGAGGCGATACTTCGTTCTGCCATGTTTAAAGAAGAGGGTTATAAACAGATGGTCATTGTCAAGGATATCGATTTCTTTTCACTTTGTGAACATCATATGTTACCTTTTTTTGGAAAGGCTCATGTTGCCTATATCCCTAAAAAATACATTACCGGTTTAAGTAAGATTCCCCGTATCGTAGACATCTTTGCCCGGCGCCTACAGATACAGGAGCGAATGACCATGCAGATTAAGGAATGTATTCAGAACACCCTTGATCCTTTAGGTGTGATGGTCGTTATCGAAGCGCAACATATGTGTATGCAGATGCGGGGAGTAGAAAAACAAAATTCACTGACTACCACATCTGATTTTACCGGTTTCTTTGATCAGGCAAAGACGCGCGAGGAGTTTATGAATCTGATAAAGAATTGAGTTTTAATAAACCCTTTCGTCTGCCGTTTGTTTTATTGTAGCAATTCACTTATTCACTCATTGTACAAATCATATTATGCATACAGGAGCAAATCAATCTATCGGTTATATAGATAGACCTATACCTCAAGGGCTTGATCTGAAACAGGCCATTGACCAACTGCGTAAAGAGAAGAACGCCCTTATATTGGCTCATTATTATCAGACGGGTGATATTCAGGATATCGCCGATTTTGTCGGGGATAGTCTTGCTTTGGCGCAATGGGCGGCCAAGACCACTGCCGATATCATCGTTTTATGTGGGGTTCATTTTATGGGAGAGACGGCCAAAATTCTTTGTCCCGATAAGAAAGTCTTAGTCCCAGATCTCAATGCAGGATGCTCTCTGGCGGATAGCTGTCCGGCTCCTGAGTTTACAAAATTTGTGAATGCACATCCGGGTTATACCGTTATCTCCTATGTGAATACAACAGCTGCAGTTAAGGCTGTTACCGATGTTGTTGTGACTTCGACAAATGCCAAGCAAATCGTGGATAGTTTTCCTCCTGAAACAAAAATGATCTTCGGCCCGGATCGGAATTTAGGCAACTATATCAATAGTATAACAGGAAGGAATATGCTTTTATGGGATGGGGCTTGCCATGTGCATGAGAAATTCTCACTGGAAAAAATCCTTGCCTTGAAAGCCATTTATCCTGATGCGGAAATCATTACGCATCCCGAATGCAAACAACCTATTATTGAAGTCTCTGATTTTGTAGGATCTACGGCGGCATTAATTCGTTATACGACTCAATCGGCTCAGAAGCAGTTTATTGTAGCGACGGAGAGTGGAGTCATTCATGAGATGCGTAAAAAGAATCCGGAGAAAGAATTTATCCCTGCACCTCCCAATGACAGTACTTGTGCATGCAACGAATGTATTTACATGCGACTGAATACAATGGAAAAGTTATATAACTGCCTGAAGTATGAACTGCCGGAAATCCATGTGGATGAAGAGGTACAGCAAAAAGCAGTTAAACCGATCCTGCGTATGCTGGATATCTCTGAGCAGTTGGGGCTTTAATTCCGATTTATTTGATCACCATCACTTTGGTAACGACGCTTTCACCGGCTTCCGGTGTATGTGCCAATACCAGATAAATACCCGTAGCCACACGGTCACCCCGTTTATTCCTGCAATTCCAGGTATATTGTCCGCCCAATGATTTGCCTTGGATGATAATGTTCCCGCTGATATCCGTAATTTTTATATTCGAATCGGCCATCAGTCCGGTGATAGTCACTTGATCGTATTCTGGTCGTACAGGATTAGGGTAAGCATATACCTCCGAATAACTTTCGCTTCCGGTAGTTGCTCCACTCATATACGACACAATACCTTTGTCTGTTCCGATAAAGACTTCGCCTGTCGCGTCATTGATCGCAATACTTTTTATGTTGTTTGAGATCAAGCCGGAGTTGGCGGTTGTAAATTCTTCGATAATCTCAGAACCGTCTTCCGACAAAACAATCACACCGGCGGTTTCTGTTCCCAGCCATTTCCGGTTACTTCCATCAACAGCTATTGCTTTCACATTTTCACTGTCCAGAAAATAATAAGGCAGTCCGTCTTCTCCCGTGCGGATAATTCTTCTAACTAACAAATTCCTGTCTGCAAGCAACGCATTGGCGGGGTTTTCACAAATCAGCGGACCCACATTCGTTCCGATCCAGACCACACCATTTTTATCCTCTGTGATACAGTAATAAAATGAGGCGTCTACACTTTGTTGTTGCCCGTTAGACATCATATTGAATTTAGAGACAAAACGGGTATAATCGTCTGATGTATCCTCAATAGTGCCATTGTCGTCAAAAATCAATACACCGTTATTTCTGTTTTCATCTGTACGAAGCAGGTTGACCCATTTATGATTATTACGGGTGATCAGTATCTTGTCGATAATATATTCCGCATTTAACCGGGCATAATCACTGTTGCCGACCGAAGAGATCTTGGCCCATTTTCCATCGGATTTAAGAATCCGGATCGGGTCGTTAACCTCGCTATTGGTCATCCAAAGGTTATTGTTTTTGTCGAAACAGAGGCCATCCATGCGCACATTGGTTTCTTTACTGCTTTGGGAGGTTAGTCCGCCATTCGTATTGGTATGATCGTACATTCGGACAAACTCATTCTTTTCGAATTCAAAGATCCCATACCGCCAGGTTGATGCGAAATAACGATTCTCATTCTGTGGGTCTACAGCGACGCTGGTCACATCTCTGAATTTTGTTCCACTTTGTTGTTCAATTAATTTTTCATCAAAATTATACCATTTATTATCCTCATACACCATAAGTGTGCCGGGGTAATTACTGGGTGAAAGCCACCGGTCTCCACCAGCTACCATTAGTTTCTCTTTGTGGAATTTCAAAAAAGCAGCATATTCACGTTTAGGGCTGTTTATGGTTATGTCGGAGAGGATAATTTCATAATTATTCCCACTCTTTTTGATCCCTTTTAATCCGTCTTCTCCAGCGGCAATCCAGTAGGTATCCTGTTCTTTGAGTGAGGCGATATCATGAATTGTTCCTGTGCTCACCTTGTCATAATCTTCAACCGAAGTATAGATATAAGCTGCAGTGTTGGTATAGGCGATCAATTGTCCGTTTTGAACGGTCATTCCTTTCAACTCTTTCCCTGTACGAAGCGTTTTCATCGAACCGTTTGCTTGACGGTAGTAGATCCCATTCTCTTTTACAAAGAAAAAAAGCATATCCTGAAACAGACAGATTTGATGAATCTCTTTTTCGTTATTATCGGACAGACCGAATACTTCAGTATTCCAATTACCAATATCAACCAGATTATCCTTTAAATTTCCACGCAATACTCCTTTGTCGGTTGCAGCATAGATCATATCTTTATTCAGACAAACAGCATAGACTGCGTTGTTTAAACGATACGTCTCTGCTATTTCCTCTTTTTTCATATCCACACAGATCACCCCAAACTCTGCCGCGAGATAAGCAAATTCATTGTGGAAATAGAGATTATTAATAGTCTTATCCTGTATGTTCGTGTTATTCATCAAGGCCGGAATATTATATATTCGCTCACTCATCAGGTCGATATTTCCATTCGAATAACACACGATTAATTTGTCGACCTCCGCATTGTACCCTAACTGCGTAATTTGTGTATCGCTTAGTCCATCTATTTTAGAGTAAGTCTGAATCGTTTTACTTGCATCTTTACTGACGCTGTATAACGATCCGTCGGCTACAGCAAAAACATAATTGTTCCCTTCGGCGACTTTGGTGGTGGTGTGATACGGTAAATACGTTTGCCATGTGCCCACCCCCTGAGCAGAGAGACTCGGTAGCGAGGTGATTAAAAATAAGATGGGATAGATCAATTTTTTCATCATTTATTCGGATATAGTGGATAAAAATGCGGCCAACTTACGAACGGCCAATGCACGGTGGCTAATCTGATTTTTAATATCACTACCCAGTTCGGCAAAAGTCTGTTCATACCCGTCGGGTACAAAGATAGGGTCATATCCGAAACCGGTATTCCCGCGTTTGTCGGCTATGATACGACCGTTTATGACTCCTTCAAACAGATGTTGTTCTCCGTTGATCAAGAGGGCAATGACCGTGCGAAACCTGGCTTTGCGATTAGTCTCACCTTTCAGGTTTTCCAATAATTTAAGCATATTCGCTTCCGCACTGTGCTCCGGACCGGCATAACGGGCTGAATAAACTCCCGGTGCATTGTCTAACGCCTCTACTTCTAATCCGGTATCATCGGCGAAACAATCCAATCCGAACCGCTCCTTGATGTATTCTGCCTTCTGTAGGGCATTCCCTTCCAGTGTTTCGGCTGTTTCAGGAATTTCATCATAACAATTGATTTCGGATAAAGAGACCAATGAGATAGCAGACGGTGTGATCTGTTTTACCTCTTCTAATTTGTGTATATTATTCGTTGCAAAAACCAGTTTCATATCTGTTGTATAATAAAAAAGCACTTTTGTACGATCTATATAACGTAGAAAAGTGCTTTTAATTGTTTGATAATTTCCTTTATGTCTTTATTTGATCAAAGCCTTCACCGTATACTCCACGCACAATACTTTGCGAAATAAAAGCCTGTGGATCGACCTCTTTGATCAACCGGAAAATAGTGAGCGATTCAGATTTCTTGGCTAAGAGAACGACCACTTTGGTCGGCTTCTGAGAGTATCCGCCTACGCCGTCGAGCAAGGTACAGCCCCGTCCCAGATCTTTTAGAATCCGTTCGGTGATCTCATCATATTTCTGTGAGAAAATAAGAAATTGAACCGACTGGCGGTTGGCATTGATGATCCGGTCGAGCACGTAATTGTTGACACCCATTTCTACAAAACCATATACGATCTTATCGATATCCTGAAAAAGAATGTAGGAGGAGGCGATAATCACAAAGTCGAACATCAACAATCCGGTACCGATCGATACGTTCTTATATTTGTTGATAATTGCCGCAAGAATATCGGTTCCACCGGTACTCCCATTCGCCGCAAAGATCAATCCCAGTCCTGTACCGCAAATGGCACCTCCGATAATGATCGACATGAAGATCTCCCCCTGAATAAGCGGGACGCCCCCAAACAACCATTCAAAGAACGAAAGCGAAGCGGATAAAGAGATGACACCGAAGATCGTTTTTATCAGGAATTTATATCCCAATATTTTAAACGCAAAGGCCAATAAAAAGGCATTGATTACAAAATAAGAGATCGATACCGGAATGTTGGTGGCGTAAAAGATTAATGCGCTCACCCCGCTCACTCCACCGATCACAATCTCATTGGAAAGGATAAATCCGTTAAATCCAAACCCGTATAAAAGGGTTCCGAAGAAGATGATCACATAATCCTGAATATAGACGTATCCTTTTCGAATCTGTTTGGTTACCATCTTAAATCACAATGTTGACAATTTTACCGGGAACGACAATCACCTTTTTAGGTGTTTTGCCTTCCATCCATTTCGCGGAATTCTCATGGCCGAGTACAGCCTGTTCAACATCTTCTTTCTTCATATCAGCCGGAAGTTCCAGATTATAACGGGCTTTACCGTTGAAAGAGACGGCGTAAACAACACTATTTTCTTTCAGATACTCTTCGTTGTGTTGTGGCCATTGGGCATCACAGATCGTTGTCTGATGTCCCAGTGTATGCCATAACTCCTCACAGATATGAGGTGCAAATGGCGCTAAGACGATCAATAATTGTTCCAGAATGTCGTGTTTATAACATTTCAGAGCAGTCAACTCATTCAGACAAATCATAAATGCACTGACAGAGGTATTGAATGAAAAATGTTCAATATCCCAAGTTGCCTTTTTGATCAGTTTATGTAATACTTTGAGTTCCTCTGCCGTAGGGGTTTCTTTTGTCACCTGATAGTGACCTGCCCGGTCATAGAATAATCCCCAGACCTTTTTCAGAAAACGGAATACACCGTCAATACCGTTCGTATCCCAAGGTTTGGACTGTTCCAATGGACCAAGGAACATTTCGTATAAACGTAATGTGTCGGCACCGTATTTATCGGCAATCAGATCGGGATTGACTACATTGTGGTATGATTTCGACATTTTTTCGACTGTCCATCCGCAGATATATTTTCCGTCTTCCAGGACAAAATCGGCTGTTTTGTACTCCGGAATCCAGTTGCGAAACGCTTCAATGTCCAGGATATCGTTATTGACAATATTGACATCCACATGAAGCGGAGTCACCTCGTAATCCTCTTTCAGATTTAGGGATACAAACTTATTCGTTCCGTTTATGCGATAGACAAAGTTGGAACGTCCCTGTATCATGCCCTGGTTAATCAGTTTCTTAAACGGTTCGTCATCATGGATAACTCCCAGGTCAAATAAGAACTTATTCCAGAAACGGCTATAGATCAAATGCCCTGTTGCATGCTCGGTTCCTCCCAGATAAAGGTCGACATTCCGCCAGTATGCATTGATATTTTTATCCACCAATGCCTGATCGTTATGCGGATCCTCATACCGGATATAATAAGCCGAAGAACCGGCAAACCCCGGCATGGTGTTCAACTCAAGCGGGAAGATCGTTTTGTGATCTATTTTTGAGTTTTCAGCCACTTCACCTTTTACGGTATCCCATGCCCATTTAGTCGCATTTCCCAATGGAGGCTCACCGGTTGCTGTCGGAAGGAATTTATCGACATCCGGCAATTTCAACGGCAGTTTATCCAGTGGTAACATCTGCGGCAGACCATCCGCATCATAATAGACCGGGAATGGTTCACCCCAATAACGCTGACGACTGAAAATTGCATCGCGCAAACGGAAATTGACTTTGACACGTCCTAATCCTTTCTCTTCAATATAGCTTTTGGTCTTAGCGATAGCCTCTTGAACTTCCAGGCCGTTCAAATCGAGACCGCCTTCTCTCTCTTTCCCTTTTTGAGGAGAGTTCATCATGCGTCCTTCTTTGGCGTCAAAACTTTCTTCGGAGACATCACACCCTTCGATCAACGGAATGATTGGCAAATTAAAATGTTTGGCAAACGCGTAGTCGCGACTGTCGTGTGCCGGAACAGCCATAATGGCGCCTGTTCCGTATCCGGCCAATACATAATCGCTGATCCAAATCGGAATATCATCGTTTGTTATCGGATTCTTCGCATAAGCGCCGGAGAATACCCCAGTTACTTTACGATCAGCAATACGTTCGCGTTCGGTTTTTTTCTTTGTAGCCGTTTTATAGGCTTCAACGGCCGCTTTTTGATCCGCTGTAGTTAACAGGTCGACTAATTCACTTTCAGGAGCCAAAACCATAAAAGTTGCTCCGAAAATGGTGTCGGCACGGGTGGTAAAGATGGTAAAGGAGCCCTCCTGTGGGGGGGAGAGGTGAAATACAATCTCTGCCCCTTCACTCCGTCCGATCCAATTACGCTGGGTGTCTTTCAAAGAGTCTGTCCAGTCGATCGTATCCAGACCATCTAGTAAACGCTGTGCGTAAGCCGA
This sequence comes from Parabacteroides sp. PF5-9, assembly GCF_029893105.1. GTDB lineage: Bacteria > Bacteroidota > Bacteroidia > Bacteroidales > Tannerellaceae > JARXWG01. Next base: position 155,706 of record NZ_JARXWG010000003.1, read on the forward strand.
TACTCGCAAGCACCATTGGCGCATCATTTTCTGTTCAACTGGATGACCGCCACGTTCAGAGACCCCATTGACCACTTCGTCGTTGGCCAATACCGTACCTAAAGCAGAGCACCAGTTAACCATGGTATCGCCCAGATAAGCCAGGCGGTAGTTGAGTAATATTTCTTGTTTCTCTTTTTCGTTTTTCGCTTTCCATTCGTCGGCCGTAAAAGATAATTCACAACCACAGGCAACACGTAAGGGGGCTGATCCGACTTGTTCAAAAGCATCGATTAACTCTTCAATCGGACGAGCCTGCTGTGAATCATAGCAATAGTAACTATTGAACATCTTGATAAAAGCCCATTGTGTCCAATGATAATAATCCGGTTCCGATGTCCGGACTTCACGGCTCCAGTCGAAACTGAACCCGATCTTATCTAATTGTTCCCGATAGCGTTCAATATTTTTGTCCGTCGTTATGGCCGGATGCTGACCGGTCTGTATGGCATATTGCTCGGCGGGAAGTCCGTAAGCATCATATCCCATTGGATGCAATACATTGAAGCCTTGCAAACGTTTGTAACGGGAATAAATATCAGAGGCGATATAGCCGAGTGGGTGCCCGACATGTAGTCCGGCTCCGGAGGGATAAGGAAACATATCCAATACGTAATATTTGGGTTTACCCGACTCTTCTTTGACTTTATAAACACCGTTGGCTTTCCAGTCCTGTTGCCATCTTTTCTCAATCTCTCTGAAATCGTATTCCATTGCTAATCACTCTTTAAGTGTGTAACGTTATCATTTTAGAGCCACAAAGTTAGTGAATTATTTGCTCGGTTGATGTTTTTGGGAATAAGATAAGAGCGCTTTATAAAACCATTCGATTGTTTGTCATGAAAAAACAGCATGGTAAATTCGTTTGACAACTGTCAAATGATCATTCCACAATTGTGAAACAATCATTCGACAATTGTCAAACGATCATTTGATAATTATCGATCGATTTTTCTGTTCAGCACAAAAGAGAAAACCGCGAGCATCTCCGGATGAAACGGTCGAAACGATGAAAATTAAGATTTAGATATTTGACTTACTGGATTTTTATGTAAGTTTGTAGCTATACATTTGTCATTTTAAGAATGGCAACTATGGAATAATCAAATTTAACGAAATAGCTTATGAACGTGAAATTCAGACGAATTGCAGGCCTGTTCGTATTGGGATGGATGTCTGCGACAATGGGAGTAGTAGGGCAGGAGTTGATGCATTCTGTCGCATTAGTGGTGGAGAATGGCAATGATCAGGCCGGGAAAAAGGTGGTGACCTATTCGGAACCGCTCTCGAATAATTTTCTGCGATCGGTACAGTCTGCTCCGGATAGTTCGATGGTGTTTAATGCGGATGGGAGTCGTTCGGAAAAGGTCGTAAACATTTATGACAACAATAAATGTTTGTTGGAGCAGCTGACTTACCGTTGGAATAGTGAAGGAGAGAATTGGGCGCCTTATAGCAAATATGAAAATGAGTATGATGAGCAGAACAGAGTGATTGCCCGATCGAACTATACCTGGAGTGATGCAGCGTGGAGCCAAGAGACAAAGGTGGTGTATGAATATGAGGCGCAGAAAGTGATCGATTATTATTATATCGGTTCGTATAGTACTGAACAGGCATTGATGAAAATGGTCAATACGTACAATGAACAGGGTCAAAAATATTTGTCGGTAGGGTATGTCTGGGATCCGGAATCCAATACTTGGAAAGAAGGAGGTTGTGAATGGAAGAATGGTTCGAGTTACACGATCTTTAAAGGGGAATATGCGTATGATGAAGTCGGTAATAACACGTTCACCTTGGAATATCACTATCAATTAGATGCGGAAGAACCGTATTGGCGGGAGACAAACAAAACAACCCAGGCGTTTGATGCCAACGGAAATATCATTTACAGGAAGAATTTGAATCATAATGAAGCCGATCAATGGGTGGTGAATAGTATCGCGAAATACGCTTATCGGTATAATCAGGACGAAAGTATCGCTGCTTATCAACTGTTTATTTCGGATAGCGAAAACAACGCACCTCATTTCTCAACATATACCGTTTATTATCCGAATGATCTCAAGCAGGCTGTAGAAGTCCAACCTGCCGTTTCGGTAGATGAATCGAATAAAGGTCGTTTTGGTTTGAGTTTCACCTTGCCGACAGAGGCCAATCTTACCGGTTCATTTATCGTAGAATTCCCCGAAGGGATCACTTTGGATGAGCGCGAGACAAAATTGACAGACGCATTGGCTGAAGGTTTCGACCTGTTTGTCACTTCGCAAGAGGGGAATAAATGGCTGATCGAAATAGAGACAAAAGGCCTTCGTTCGGAATCGGCTAATACCCTTCTGAAGATTATGGATATCGCTTATGTTGTGGATGAAATGTTGGCCAAAGGTGATTATCAGGCGCAGTTGAAAGCGGTCGACCTGACCGTCGGCGACGGTTCGACCATTTCGGAAGAGAGCCTCCCGGTTACAATTGAGGTAGAACGCCAGGGTACGGATAAGAATAAAGAGATCGTAAATAATTCGGTGAATACGTATGTTTTTGAAAATGTGTTGACCGTTTATAGTGATTATGCAGAGCAGATCGACATATACACTCTTTCAGGACAAAAGATCCATACTGCAACAAAAGAACAAGGAACGTACAGTTGCTCAATCACATTACCGGCTCAAAATATCCTGATCGTAAAAGGTAGTTCGGGTTGGGAACGGAAAGTGATTTGTAAATAGAGTACGGTGTAATAACCGACAAAGAAAGTAAATCGTCCGGAAAGGACGTTTCAGTTGAGCCCGGAGTAGACATTAGTTGCTCCGGGCTAAATGTTTTATGGTTGGTCAAAGTTTTGAAGTAATCACCTTTCGGATTTTCGTTTTTAGAATTTGTATTGCAGCCGCAGTGTGAACACATTGTCTTTTCTGTTTTCGGTATAATCGGTGAGATGAATGGTCTTTTCGTTATTGTTGATCTCATAATACGCTTGTAGGCGGAGATAATCGGTCGCTTTCCAAAGTAGACCGAAACCAAAGGTGTTTTTAGATAAATCGACAGCTGTAGTACGATTTAGTCCGATTTCATCGCGACTTACTTGGGTGTTGGGGTCAAACCAATCATACTTGAAGAGGGCGGAGAGGGGGAGTTTGCCCAAATCTTGAACAAAAAGGACGTATCCACCGCAGAAATTACGAATATAGGTGTCGGTAGCGAAAAGTGATGATTGATTCGGACTTTTATGACTAAACTCGTTACCGGGTTGTTGACCGAACAGGTATTCGGCTCTGAGTTGGGACGTTCCTAAAACGGTAGTTAGACTCGCCTGGAGATCGACCCCGAAATATTCCCGTTTGGCAAATTTTCCGATATGCTCCAAGTTGTTATCAACGATAAAGCTTTTCCCATGTATCGTATAGATATGTTCCGTACCTTGAAAGACTCCTCCATAATAGTAGGAGATACCTCCTCCAAGACTGAAATAGTCACCAATATCTTTATTCCCGGATAAATGTCCGATAAAATCTTTTCGGTTGTCTGTTTCCGGTTTGATACCGTTTCCTGCAAATAATCCGGCTTCCAGTTTTAGGAAGTGGAACGGAGAGGTCTGAACCGGTTGTAATTGAAGCATAACACCCAGGTCGCGCTCATCCGGGAACAGGGTCTGAAAGATGGTCGATCGTTCGGGAACTTCCCGGCGGGAAGAGGAGTAGCTGATCTCATTTCCGAACGGACGGTCGAATAGACCTCCTTTTAATTGAATGGAACCAACCCACGGGTCTTTGATATTCAGATAGGCATCTTTTATGCCAACTCCTTTTTCCGTCAGATCGAGTTGAAAGACGGCGGAAGCGATTTTTTCTTCATACGCCAGTTTGATACGTCCCCGGCGAATACCGATCCGGTTAAATGATTTATCCAGGTTTACATTAGAACTACCCACCCGGAGTGTTGCATTGGGTTCTCCCCATTGTATCTGAGTCTGGATATACCCGGAGATTTTGATCTTTTGAATTCTTTTTACCGTTTCCTGAAAGCGTAGGAGTTGTTCTTGAGAAGGTCGATCAATCGTATCGGAAACGTGTTCTTGTTGTTGTCCGGTAATAGAACACGTCCAAAATAAACAATAAAACAGTATGACCTTATTTCTCATGGCTCTTTCTGAATTTACCTTATCGTTTTCTGCTGGTATCCCTAGCCTTTAACGCTTCCTTACGTGCTTTTTCCTTGGCTCTCAGTTCCTCTTGGCGTGCTTTCTCTTTCGCCCGTCGGTCGGCTTCGGCCTGTTTCAGTTTCGCATTTCGCTCTTTTTCTTGCTGTCTTTGTTTCGCTTTGTATTCTTTTTCTTTCTCTCTCTGGAGTTGTTTGCGTGCTTTCTCTTTTGCCTTACGTTCGGCTTCGGCTTGTTTCAGTTTCTCTTTACGTTCACGCTCCTGCAGTTTTTCACGCTCTTGTTTTGCTTTTAAAAGAGCAGCTTCCTCTTCTTCCTGCAGTTTCCGTTGTGCCTCCCGTTCACGCGTTTGTTGTTCTTTCAACTCTAACGCTTCTTTTTCTTTGGCTTCACGAATCAGACGTTCTTCTTCTTCGCGAGCTATTTTTTCTTCAGCCTCCCGACGACGGATCTCTTCTATATCTTTAAGCGTAAGTTCTTTTTCATTAACAGGCGGCCTGACCACTTGCTGCTTCTCTTCCGGAGATTCCTGTACGATGATTGTATCAGGAATAATCATTTCTTCAAGAGGTATTTCCGGTAATAAGACCTCTTCCTGTTGTTGTTTCTCTTCTTCAACGGGTTCGGGTATCTCTTCCGGAATAACAGGAATCTCTTCCTCTTTCTCTTCTTCAATCAACGGTTGAACTTCTTGTGGAGGTTCTGGAGTTTCTTCTTTTTGTTGTGCCTCTTCCATTTCTTGCATATCGGCATCGCGGCGTGCAATCCATCGGGCAACCATCTCTTCGGCATCGGCACCGAAAGCCTCTTCAAAGAAGGTGATATATTCATCCAATGTCTTACCTCTCATCAATGTTTCAAAGTTATTATCAGAGATCGGCAACACGGTGACATCACGGGTTAGTGCAGTGGCATAACCGTCTGATCCGTAAATCATTTTGTAGTAATGAGCGATTTCCTCGAAACTATTGAATCCAGTTATAATCAACATACTTACAGGGCCTGACTCTTGTTGGATCAAATCGAATTCTTTGACCATAAAATTGGCAAAGTTATAAGCGGCCACAGCAAATAATAGTTGGTTTTTATCGATACTACCGGTCGGGTAGATCAATACCATCCGGTAAGGTGCATTGTATTCTGTGGTGAAAGTACGTAATGAATCGGCGGCAGATAATTGGCCGTCTTCCCCGAGACCGAAACGCATATTCCAGGTCATCCCTTTGATATTCCCTTGTACAATAGCGCGTCCGCGTAATACCCCTTTAAGCATTTCGCCGGCAAGTTCGGAAACATCGGCCGACGGATATTTTTCCAATAACGTTTTTAAGGCCTCTTTAAAACCGTCTGTATCGCCGGCCTGCACATAACTCAAAGCATCGAGGAACATGAATTTGGGTAAGAGATTAGCCAATGGGTATTTAGTATTGACATGGCGGAAATTTTGTCTTACGACAGCCGTGTCGCCTTCCAGATAATGATCGTAAGTCGTTTGATAGATAGAGTCTTGTACAACATCCATCATGCGGATATTATAGGCATAATCCGGATCGGCTACGGCAACTGCATAATTGCTTTCGGGATATTCTGCCATTAATTTGTTTTTGTAACGCGTTGCCAATGCGGTATTGTCCAGACGAAGCGCCATCAGGAAGATTTGGTAATAACTTTCCAAGCGATGTTCGTTTTCGGGAAAACGGTATTCGAGATGTTCGAAGGCTTCGATCGATAGCGGCAAATCTTCCAGTTTATCTTTATAAATCATCGCCATATTGAAAAGTCCGTCTTCTATAATGATATTGGATGCGTCTATATCTTCGGGTGTTAAAGGGAGTTGCTGGATGTAGTATTCACGGGTTTTAGGATCGTCGGCAGCAACCGGCTCAAGTGGTTCACTGATGCTATCATTGGGTAGTGGTTCCACGAACGATTCCTGTTCGTTCTCTGCGATCTGATCATCAGGAAACTCATTGAAAGTGGACATTTTTTTGTTTCTCCGCCGCCAGTTATCTTCCAATGTGCGTCGTCCCCATTTGCGTTGGAACTGGTTTTTCCCTTGGGCTACTGTTTGTGCATTATAGAAATAGAAAGCACCACCTCCACCTACTCCGGGCATGACCGGCGCATTGATTTCTGAACCGGGTCGGTCGATACCTCCCAATCCTTCCATTTCGGCCAGATACGCTTCTTTCTCTGCTAATGCTTTGGCTTCCTCTTCTTCTTTAATGACCTGTTCGATGATTTTATCAATCACAGCCAATCGTTCACTTTCGGGCATCCGTGCCAAGGTCTGTAAACTGTCCTGCAAATGAACGGCTTCAACATGTATCACCAATTCGTCGAGTACTTCGGATAGTTTGGCGACCCGTTTGTAATCTTTATGCTCTTTCTGGATACCGGCTAATGCTCCGCTAAAACAGGGTTGCGCCTTGACATATTCACGCATTCCGAAATAAAGGTCGCCCAGTTTGATTTGCAGAATCGCCTTTTCGATGCCGTCACGTGTGCTTTTTTCGACGCCCAACTCGTAATTCGCTATTGCATTCGCTGTATCCTGTCTGTTGAGGTATATATTTCCCAATGCATAATAGACCTGATCGAGCAACTCTTTATTCTTGTCACTCTTGGCCATCTTTTCAAGCATTTTGACAACCTTAGGGAAATCGTTATCGGAAAAAACTTCCGTTTGGCGGATTCGCGCTGCAAATTCCAACTCATAAGGCGGATTGGCACGGAACACTTCACCAAACATTTTATAGGCCATACGCTCTTCTCCCTGATCGGTATAGAGTTGCCCCAACAGGTATTTCATCCGGGTACGCTGCAGTTTCTTTTTCTCTTTTTTGATGGCTGTCTGCAGATACGGAATCGCTTCTCCATATTTACCCTCTTTAATGAGATAATCGGCATAAAATGTCGCATATTCCCGTTGAGATTTATTCGGAATACCATTGGTATTCATCTTTTCCAGAATATCTTCCGTGTCATAAAGCCATCCCAGTTCAGCATACGACCGGGCTTGCCATAGTTTCGCTTCGGCAACAACTTCCGGATCCTGTGCGTAATGCCGGGCGATATACGAAAAGGTTGCTGAAGCTTGTAGGAAATCGGCATTGTAGAATTGTGCTTTCCCCATGATCAGCCAGCTGTTCTTCAAAAACGGATTGTACTCTTCCTGCGTTTGAAGTGCGACCTGTTTAGGATCATTTCTCCATCCGGGCTTTTTGGGTGGTTTGGTATGGATGGAGTGAAGTTTGATCGCTTTATTGCTTTTTTCGATGGTTCGGTCGAAAGGTCCTCCGGGGGTTGATTTATCTTTCGGTTGGGCACTGATCGGATGCATATGGATCAGTTCGGAATAATTTTCTTTATGGTTGGTCAGCATACCGTCTAACGACTCATCATAGGCTGTTTTTCCATTGTAATAGATGTTGTATCGGGTATTAAAGGCATGGTAAAAACGACTTGCTTTCGTGTTTTTTTTCGTACTACACGACCAAAGCAAGCTAATGACCAAAAGAGTGAATATATAAAAAAAGCCTTTTCTCATTCTTAATCAGTAGTCAGAAACCGCGACTACAATACGACATACTTAACGGTGAAACAATCCTTTTATTGCTTTGGCAGACAAAAAGAAAACGACCAATACAAGAATGATAAATGCACCGGAAGGTACATTGAAAAGATAAGATAGAATTAATCCGGCTATACATCCCAGAAAACCGACGATGATACTGCCCCAGATTATCTTTCTGAAATTGGAAGTAAAAATGTTGACTGTAATCTGTGGAAGAGTGAGTAAACTCATTAATAGCATGATGCCTACCAGACGAATGGAAAGAACAATGGTCACGGCAATAAGCGTCATCATTACATATTCGATAATCCTCACGGGCAGGTTTTGCGTAATGGCAAAATCACGATCAAAAGCGACATAGGTGATTTCGCGGATAAAACAGGAAAATAACAGAATGAGTACACCAGCTAATGCGCTGATCCAGACCAGATCGGTCGTTGTAATGGTTAATATATTGCCAAACAGATACGCATTTAGGTTAGGGGCATAACCGGGTGTAAGAAAGATAAAGATAACACCCAATGCCATCCCTAAAGACCATACACCGGCAATGGCCGAATCTTCGCGTACTTGTTGGGTTTTGCTTACCCATTCTACGCCAAAAGCCGATAATATCGAGAAGAGGAGTGCCATCACGATCGGGTTTGTGCCGAGATAAAAGCCCAATCCCAACCCGCCAAAGGAGGCATGGGTTATTCCTCCGCTGATGAATACCAGTCGACGGGCGACAATGTAAGTTCCTACTATCCCGCAGGTAATCGCTGTCAGTAGACTACCGATCAGTGCATGCTGGAAAAATGTATAATGCAGAATATCCATCGTTTAATGTATGCGTCTTTCTCCTACGATGAGGAATGCTTCGTCTTTTAAGGCATCCGGCAGATGAATCGCCCGTAATTGAAGGCTACGCAGCCATCCGGCTACCTCTATCTCCTGCAACGTATAGAGCACTTCCCGAAATTCGCTCACCTCTTCTTCTTGATAGGCATTGGCTTCAACACCCTGAAACCGATCTAACTCTTCATCATCGTAATATTCGATATCCCGGCTGACGGCAGCCAGAAGACTGTCGCGTTCGCAGGTGGCATGCTCTCCACAACACTCATCCGGGATCTCCTGAGCTTCGGGGATCTCTGATATTTTACCTTGTTCGAGCAGTTGTTGTAATCGCTTGTTGCGGAAATATCCCGTTACAGCAGCAATGCAACCTAAAATGATTAATCCTAAAACAATATACCACATAATTAATTGTCATTGTCCATTGCTTCTGGGATGATCTGAAATCCTATTGATTTCAAGTCATCCCAGAAGGCAGGGTAACTTTTAGTGACTACTTCAGGGTGTTCAATACGTATCCCTTCGGGACGAACCAATGCAATCGGGGCAAAGGCCATGGCCATCCGGTGATCTTCGTATGTGGCGATGACCGGATTGGAGTCAGCCTCGCAGCGTTCCCCGTCCCATTCAAGGATACTACCCTGACTGTCTTTTAAAATATATCCTAATTTCTTCAATTCGTTTTTTAATGCTTCAACACGGTCGGTCTCCTTGATTTTTAATGACTGCAAACCGGAAAACCGGAAAGGTATGTTTAACAAGGCACAGGTTACGGCAAATGTCTGAGCCAGATCGGGTTCATCGATAAAATGATAAACAAATTTCTTGCAACTCATCCCGTTATGTTTCAGTCGAATCCCTTGTTTGGTGTATGTCGTAGCTACGCCTAACTGTTCGAACAAACGGGCTACTTTTGCATCTCCCTGCAGACTGTTTTTGAAAAGACCCGACAACTCCATATCTGCCTGTTTAGATAAAGCCATGATGGCATACCAGTAGGAAGCACTACTCCAATCGGCTTCTACGGTGAACGGGATCGGCTGGTATGTTTGCGGTGCGATACGGATCGTCCGGTCGTTCCAAACCGATTGAACGCCGAATTGAGTCATCAATATTAAAGTCTGGTGGATATATGGTCGGGAGATGATATTCCCTTCTAGGTGAATCACCAGCCCTTTTTCCATATAAGGTGCGATCATTAACAAGGCGGAGATGTATTGCGAACTTATTCCGCCCGATAAGGTGATCTCTCCACCATGTAAGGCGCTACCGAATATACGGAGTGGAGGAAATCCCTCTTTTTCGATGTATTCGATGCGTGCTCCGAGTTGATTGAGCGCATCTACCAATGTTCCGATAGGGCGGTTCTTCATGCGCGTTGTGCCTGTAATCGTCCATTCGCCGACAATTTTAGCCAGAAAGGCCGTCAGGAAGCGCATGGATGTTCCGGCAGCACCAATGTCGAAATGACAATCATTGGAACGGAGTGCCCGTTCGAGTACCGTTGTATCGTCGCTGTCCGAAAGGCGTTGAATAGGGTAGGGACTATAGCTTAACGCATTCAAAATCAAAACCCTGTTGCTGATACTTTTGGAGGAGGGAAGCTGTATGGCTGTTCGGATCGCTGTGTCCGGCCTTTTGATCCTGTATATGGAAGACTCTTTTTTCATATCGGACTACAAAAGTACGGATTATATATGAAAGAAAAGATGTTTTTAGAACTTCATCTGGTAGAAAAAACAACACCATGCGGTCTGTTTTTCTGCAGCTTCCAGATCTGTTTTTTGTTACAGGTACGTCTGTTTTCTGTTAGAGGTACGTCTAAATTCGTTTAGAGGTACCTCTAAAATGATTTACACGTACCTCTAAATTGGTTTAGACGTACCTCTAACAAAAAAGTGTTCCATAGGTATAAAAAAAGGCATTGGATCTTTCTGATTTTCTTTCCAAATGAATATGGAACGCATTAAAAATCTTTTCCGGCAAAAGTGATGTTCATGCCTGGTTCGTTTTGTGCTGTTGAGGCCAGTTCCCGGCTTCGTGTCTCAACTTTTCCGGTGATAAATTCGGGGATGTTGTACGATTTCATGAAGCGATCGTAATATTTCGTATCTTTTTGAGGCAACAGAAATGGCTTTGCTGCCTGCCCGTTTTTGTCGATATACGCAAAGTGCGGACGGGTGTAAAGGCCGTCGATGCAGCGACTGCTGAAGACAATCCAATGGCTGTTGCTGCTCCAGGAGTGATAACTCTCTGTATCGTCACTGTTGGCTGCCTCTAACGGATAGTGTTCGCCGGTCTCTAAGTTGATCATATGTAAATCGGCATCTTTATGCCAGATTAAAAAATAACCGTGGTCGGACAGGGCGTACAAGAGGTATTTCCCATTGGGTGAAACACGCGGGAAAGAGGCGCTTAATCCGCCGATCTCCGCATTGTAGAGTGTATCCACCTCATGCCCGAAGCTGCGCGTGTCGGCATCGAAGGATATGGCACATAGACTGTACTTTAATTCATCGAATTCATCGGGCATTTGACGTGCTTTGGCCGAGTTGTAATAGAGGGTTTTACCATCCGGAGAAAAAGCGGGACAGGTCTCGTAGGCGCCTTCGGCAAACAACGCTTCTGTGGTAAACAGTTCATGCGTTTCGGTATCATAGATCACGATATCTGAATTGGAGTCGTATACCTCTATCCGGTTCTTGTTTTTCCGATGAAAACTCTGAAAATTTTCATTGACGGAAAAAGCGATGTAGCGGCCTGAAGGGTGCCAGGCGGGGAAAACGAGTGCCGACATTGTCTGTTCGGTTCTGGTGTTCAGTTTCTCAATTTTATTATCCTTGATCAACATGGTTCCGGCCGACTCTCCACGCATATGAAAGACCATATTGTGGGGCTCCTGCATACGGAAGGAGTGACAGTTCATACAGTTGTTGTCACTGATTCGGTTTTCTATGATCGCACTTTCCTGATAACTTTCCAAATTGCGCTGATAGAGTCCCATGCGGTACCACAACTCGTAGCCCGGCTCGATCAGGCGATAAGCCAGATGGGAGTCGATCGGTTCTTTGGCGACATGCATCTGAAAAGCGTTATATCTGATCCAGTCATTCTCTTTGGCATAGATGGTTATATCAATCGATTGCCCGGTAGCCGCAAGCAGTAGTTTTTCCCAGCTTTTTGGTGGAATATGGAACTGCCCTTTTTTTGCTTTTACCTGAAGGGTTTCATTGTTTGCGGTAAAAACAGCATAGGCTTCATCATGCGTGGATTTTAATTCGAAGTTTAATGGAGAAATATTCGGTGGAATCGTTACTTCCGTGTAAGGAGGGAATATCTCCGGTTCTTTATCCACCGGACGGCTGTCGGGGATGGATTGCGAACATGACAAACACCCCCAAAGTGATACTATGAGAAGAAAAAACACCCTATTCATCGCTATTTATATATATAATAATACCAATAAGAATTGCCATAACCCGGTTTTAATAACTCGGGCAGCTGTTGCGCGTTGTTTCTGTTTTGCATCACAATCCGGCCATATCCTGTAAAACGGTCTATAACGGTTTGAGAAACATTAAATCGTTTCCAATAATCCGGATTACGGTCTTCCAGTAAAATGACAGCTTCCTGAAAACTGTAAGGCAGTGTGGACAATGCATCGGTGCCATAATAGGTCTCAATCATTTGGCGGAAAGCGGCCATGTTTTTATGCAACAGGAAGACTGCGCCTAACTGTTGGAAAATTGATTGTCGTAAAGACCTTCGTCCACCCGGGATTGTAAAAGGCTGGGTACGCTTTCCAGTCCGGTCAATGTGGTTTTGGCAGGTAACATTTTTCGTTTGGAGCCGAATAGAGGATCAGCCTCCACGGCCGTATCATTATTCAGAAACCGGCGATGTTCTTTTGCCCAATCCCGGTATCCGAAAGTCTGTTCCAGTAGCCGGATGTATTTTTCAGCGACCAGATATTCGCCGTAAATCAGGTTGGTTTGTATCAGTCGCTTCAGGTTGTGTGGATTTCCAAAACCGACGACTATCTCATTTGCTTCAAAGGCCATTTGTTGTGCTAATGCCACTTCTCCCAACGTGAAATAGACATGGCTCAACAGGTTGGAGGTGACAATGGTTCGGTCCCAGGTGCGAACCAACCCTTCCATACCATGCTGGTCGAAAAAGAACATACGATCACCCAGTTCTTTTTTTTCTGCCAGAGCCATATTCAGGTAACCCAGATAAAGATAGTTGTTCATTGAGCCGTTGCTGATAGAGATGATTTTGTCCCAATCTTGCTGATGGGCATAGTAATCGAGTTCTTTTAATGTTTTCGATTCCTTGTCTTCATATTGGGGAATGAGCCAGAAGCAGAGTCCGGCAACCACCACCAATTGAGCAATAAAACTGAACAACTTTGTTTTGTCCGATTTCAGATCATATTTCCGGGAAAGGAAAGCGGCACCAATGATCAGTGGCAGACAGATCCAGGAATAATAAATGACAGTCGGAGGAGTAATGGTCGGGTGAAAATAGGCATCCGGTAAAAAGGCGAATGAATAATCGCGAACGATCGCCTGTTGATAGCAGATATAAACAAGAACCAAATATGTTATGGCAAATAAAAGACTTAAATACCCACGGGATGTCCGTTGTAAGATCTCCCATAAAATCAGGCATAAGGTAAATAATCCGGCAATAGGACCTGCTGCCCAAAAGAGTAATGGAATAGCGAATAATCCGATCGGCAACCGGTAATAAAAATTTGAAATACGAACATATCCGTTCAAAAACAACAGGAACAGGATATAAGCGATTGTTCCCTGATACAGATAATTGAAATTGAAATGGATAAGTAATAACGCTAAAGGAGGGAGCAGATAGAATGCGAACAACTCCATAGCGGTTATTCTCTTTAAGAGCCTATGGGTCAGTAATCCTACCAGGGCTAATAATGTTGCAGTAATGATTGCTCCAACATAAGGTTGCACGAAGAATTGCACACAAAATTCACCGATAGAGAGCGCTAGTCCACCCGGATAGGCCAATTGATCAACAATATATTCCCAGGAGAATAAGAAAAGCTGAAATTGTTCGATGTAATAAAAATGAAAGGCGTTAGTCGTTTGTAAAAAGAAAATCAACATCACAAACAACAATACCCCTAAGAGTAATTGTTTATATCTTTTCATGGACTAAAGGAGTAACACAACTTATTTCGCGACTAAAAGTAGCAAAACAATTTGTTTTTCAATGGCTTTTTATGCTTAATAACTTTTTTTTGCAATCATAGAACTCATTATACATAATGTCATATAATGGAATAATCTAAAAATTTTTACCGGCAAAGGTAATATCATTACCCGAATCGCGTGCCACTAAAGATATTTTCCGAGCCTGTTGTTTGACTTTTCCTGTAATAAATTCAGGTACATTGTACGACTCCATACAACGATCATAGTATTCCGAGTCTTTTTGTGGTAATAAAAACGGCTTGGCCGCTTGCCCCGCATCATCGATATAGGCAAAATAGGGGCGGGTATAAAGTCCGTCACCCCGGCGGCTACTAAATACGACCCAACGGCTGTTGCTGCTCCAGGAGTGATAGCTATCTACATCCTGACTATTTGCTTTATTCAACGGATAATGTTCGCCAGTGCGTAGATTAATCATATGAAGATCGGCCTCTTTATGCCAGATCATAAAGTTGCCATAATCACCAAGGGTATATAATAAATAGTTTCCATCAGGAGACACACGTGGTATGGATACGCTTCCGCCTTGTGTACGTGTGTTATATAATGTATCCACCTGTGTTCCGAATGTAGAAGTTGCCGGGTCGAAAGAGATCGAACAGAGACTGTATCTTAATTCGTTATACGTCTGTGGCATCGGCTGGGCATCGGCTGAGCAGAAATAAAGTGTTTTTCCATCCGGTGAAAAAGTCGGGAAGGTTTCAAATGCCTTTTCATCAAAGAGCAACTCACTGGTGATAATTTTGTAATTCTCTGTGTCGTAGACGACAACATCCGAATTGGAATCATATACTTCAATGCGGTTTCTGTTATTCCGGTGGAAACTCTGATTCGTCAGATTGACAGAGAAAGCAACATATTTCCCGGAAGGATGCCAGGAGGGATAAACCAATGACGACATGGTTTGATCTGTTTTTGTATTTATTTTTTCAATCTTTCCATTTTGAATGAAAATGGTTCCGGCATGTTTGTCCCGCATATGAAGCAACATCTGTTCCGGATCTTGCATACAGAATGAATGGCAGTTCATGCAATTATTATCGGTGATACGATTTTCAATAATCGCACTTTCCGTATAGTTCTCTAGATTTCGTTGGTAGATACCCATCTGGTGCCATAATTCATAACCTGGTTTGATCAGTCGATAGGCGATATAGGGGTCGATCGGTTCTCTGGCTACCGTGATATTGAACGAATTGAAAATGCCCCAGCCTTTATCGTTTTTCATACGAAGGGAAACATCAATAGTTTTTCCGGATGCTGTCTTTAAAATGTTCTTCCATTTTTTGGCGGGGATATGAAATTGCCCTTTTTTAGACTTTATACGAAAAGAGTCATTGGCTACCGAAAAGAGAACATAGGCTTCGATATGTGGATCTTTTAACTCAAAGTTCAAAGGTGCAATATTCGGTGGAATGGTAACTCCTGCGTAGTCCGGATAGATATCGGGTTCGACACCTAAAGCGGTATAATCGTGCGTTGGTGGTGAACAAGCGAAAACACAAAAAAGCAATATACCAATGAGTGTGATATTTTTTTTCATAACGTAATTATTAAGGCGAAATTGCAAAATCAAATATTAGCAAGTAATCTCTAAACAGAGTAAACGCTGTTTTATCTATAACAAATATAGTAAACTATCTTTTATGTTGTTGTTAATTGTTAAGAAACTATATATTGACTCGCTCTTTGTTTATCATCATCGGGTTTGATTCAGTTATTGTGAGGATGTCGGCCAGAAATCGGGTTTGTTTTTTGACGCGTTATATCTTGTCCGGCAATCGACACATTTGGTTCGCAAATAGACACTGCTGTAATATTCGTATATGGAGTAACCGGGTAATGGCGTGTATCTTCTATAGTCGTCATCCAAACAAGTAGAACCATAAGTTAACTCATAATACTTCTTACTTTTATCAATATACAACTCCTTTTCCGTCGTTGTAGAGACTTCGATATAACCGACGACATAGATATTCGGATTAGTCGTACAGGAGATATTCCCTTTCATCTCAGAAGGAATAGCCGAAAACAACCCTCCAGTCAACTCTACATTCTTCTGTAAATTTTGGAAAAAGGCATATGCTTCTTTTCTCAACGAGGATTGTTTTACCGAAATGTAATATAAAATGGACAATCTGTCGTCTGTCGGTTGTATTTCGGTTAGTTTTTGTCGGGAAATAATATTCTCTGAAATCTTATCCGTTGTCCCCAGGATCAGTTTTTTTGAATGATCCTTTCCCCAGCAGTAGTACGTGTTATAAGGTGTATTCAGATAAAACATCATGAATTGATCGTCTATATAACCTGCATTTGCAAATAATTCTGCCTGTACTTCCCAGTGTTCTTCGAACGACCATCGGTAGTACTTGTTTTGATTCTGTGAATCATGTGTCATGAGATAGAGCGAGACCGGCTTCCCTTTGGCTGGTTTTTCAGAAAAAATAGTATCGATAGCCGGAGCAAACAAAGGTGAAAGGAAACTTGATTTATAAACTTCGTTATTGGCAGCAATATGTAATCTGTATTGCTTCGCCGGATCAAGTTCGCCCATTTGAACGGTGTATATGCCATCCCCGCTTCTTTGACTTGGGAAAATATCTCCCTCTTCGGTCTCTACATATAACTCTGCGTCATTAACCAGTTTGGCTTCATACAACTCCTCTTGTAAACCTACACTCTGGGATACTTTGAACGTTGATTCTCCATTTGTGATTATACCGTCAACAACCAGTAAGTCTTTGATCTCTTCGATGTCAGTCGGAGTATATTCTTCAATACAACCGATCAAACAAATAAGTGCGGTACAGATTATATAAATGCTCTTTTTCATCTCTATTCTCTTTATTTCACATCAAAATAGGCTGTTCCCCGAATGACCTTACCCTCTTTTGTCAGTCCTTCTATGGTGACTTGATACTCTCCCGTAATGTCTGAGGTGCGGAAAGGTATGGATATAGAGGTGTTTCCGCCGGTATTTACGTTTGGTTCCCATAATAATGTGTGACGGAAATCCGGAATACGTTTGGTTTCTGCTTGTGCAGGGACATAAAAAAGCCGTTTAGCCTGTGTCCCTTCGTAATCGAAGAACTGTGTTGTCTCATCCAGTTTTAATCCCGGATAATCGTTATTATAGGAATACATAGCTACGACGCCTTCAAAAAGATCCTCCCCGAAGACATATTTCCCTCGATAGACATCGATCTTTTTTAGCAATAAAGGATCATAGCTAAAAATGAAATCATGATCTAAAATAGGTATGCCGTCTAATACCAGTAAAGAACGCAGGGAGGTATAACCCGTTTTGTCGTCCGTCAGTACGGCCAATGACCGTTTATTGTTACTTCTCCGGATAGTTACCCCCTGTATAAATTCGATAATCACCTCTTCCATAGTGGTAAACCGGGTGTATTCATCCAACAGATATGACTTCTCTATATTCCATTGAAAATGCGAAAAAGAGTGCTCTATACGCCCCCGTGAATCGGGGGTAAATGTATACTGAGCCTGGAGTCCCACACTGCGTTGTAAGAGTTGTTCCTCCCATTTGGGGTTCATAATAAATGGGGGAAGTGTCTTCTCGGTATGCGTTTCAAAAGGCGATTGAATATCGACCCGGTACTTTTTACCAATCAGGTTATATGTGGATGTCGCAATTTCGTGTGTGCCGGAATTCCGGTTGGTATAGAAAGAGACTTCCGCATTGTCATTCACCTGTCCGTTGTACAGGCGGATTTGGTCTCCGACAAATCCCAGGAATGAAGGTACCTTAAATCCCGGAGGGGTTTGAGGCGAATCGATATCCACCAGCTTACCCTGAATGATATGTCCTTCGTATTCGGGAGCAAAAGCATTCTGGAGCGGTTTCTGAGGTAATTCAGCCAACGATTTATTCCATTGATTGATTGTTATGATATTGGGAGGCAGAACAAAGTCTTTACCTGCAACAGAGAGCGAGAGTGAGTGTATATTTTCAGGTATACCTTGGATGAGTAGTTGCCCTTGACTGCGTGTAGGCAAAGTGCGGCTATCGGTTGTAACGGTAATCGTATTTTCCAAAGCAGAAGGCATTTCTGAGAACAGTAATGTGTCTGTTTGCAACGCTTCATCATTCCGGAATGTATTGATAATACTTATGGGTCGTTGAAAATAGATCGCTTCCCCTTCGTTACGCATATACCGTGTATAAGCGATCAATCGGTAGAAGCCGGTGGATAAAGAGGGTGGTAATTCCATCCATCCCTCACCGATACCGTTGTTGATCTCCACTTTTGCCTGAATATGCGGGTCTGTTTCATCGACCAACTCAACATATCCCACCTTACTGAAATCTAAAGGGATCCCTTCGGCATCCGTCAGGTAAAGTTTCATCCAGAGTAGTTCTCCGGCCAGATAAAGCTGCTTGTCGGTCTGTAGGTATATACGTTCACGAATCTCTTGCGCCGATAGATTTCCCACCTGAAGTAAAATAGCCAGTATGAAGGCTATCCCTTTATTGATCAATTGCTTTTTCATAGGGTCAATCGTTAGAATTTAATATTATAAGAGACAAACGGGATCGGTACCCCGAAAATAGCCATTTTATACCCTTTGACTTTACCCTCTTCTGAGATATAATAGACCGAATACGCATTCTTCCTTCCTGTGACATTATATACACCAAAAGAGATCGAACTATGTGTTAATAACGTTAAGTGATGGCTGGGTTCGATATTAAACGAAACATCCATCCGGAAAAAGTCCGGTATCCGGTATTGGTTCCTGTCGGAGAAATAGACATACTCTCCTCCGGCGTAACTATATTTGGATACAGGCAATGTGATCGGTCGTCCCGTACTGTAATCACAATTCACGGAAAAGCTAAACCGGTGGGTAAATTTATAGTTTCCTACCAGTTTAATATCATGCGGTTTGTCGTAATCCGCCGGATACCAGTCACCTTTATTGACTGGATTGGAGATGCGACTGTCTTCCTGGCGTAACTCTGTTTTAGAGTAGGTATAACTCAACCAGCCATTTAATTTACCTTGTGTCTTTTTAAGCATAAACTCAACCCCGTAAGCCCTGCCTTTTGTGGCCAACACATCCGTTTCGATGTGGTGATTCATCAATAGTTCCGCTCCGGCACGATAATCCAGATAATCCTCCATGGTTTTATAATACCCTTCCACCGAAGCCTCAATGGTATTGTTGGCCAGATTCTTATAAAGACCCAAAGCAAACTGGGAGCCGGTCTGTGGTTTAATGTTGGTATCACTCAGTTTCCAGGTATCGGTGGGCGACATAATGGTGGTGTTGGATAATTTATGAATATTCTGTCGCATGGTGTTATAACCCGCCTTGATGGAGAAACCATCCAGAAACTCATAACGCGCCGACAGCCGGAATTCAGGCCCGTGATAGGTTTTGAAAGCACCACTGCCGACAGAATCGGTATCCGTAATCGTCTCTAAAGAAGGTAGATATTCGTTCGCATATACATTGTATGTCCTGGGGCCCATGGCGTTGAACAGGGAATAGCGCATACCGGCATCGACAGAAAAGTGAGGTGTAATATCCCAACGGTAACCGAGGTATGCCGCCGCTTCCATCGCCTTCTCTTTTTGCATCAGGTCGGGCACTACCAGTGACTCATCCCCGCGAGGCTGATACTTGCCCGGGTTCAGGTTGTAATACAATCCGCTAACTCCAAAATCCAATGTGTGTTTATCCTGGAGGTACCAGCTGAAATCCGCTTTTCCGTAATATTGCTCTATACCGAAAGAGAGGCTGTAGGCTTCTGCTGCAATATCATCATTTTTCGTGTTGTAATCATAATGGTCGTATCCGGCCGTAAAAGCACTGGTCAATCTCGGATTAAAGATATGGCGCCATTTGATAGACGCATTGGCATTCTGATACGAATAACGTTCCCCCTCATTGAAACTGAACCGGTCGCGGCTGAAATACCCATTAATATACAGATTATTGTACTCGTCGAACTTATGACCAATCGTTGCATTCAGATCATAGAACCCGGCATTTCCATCTTTATACCCACTCTTTTCGGGCAGTTGTTTCAGTATCCAGTCCGAATAGGTCGTTCGTCCGCCGACAATGAAAGAGGTTTTGTCCTTAATGATTGGGCCTTCCAGGGTGATCCGGCTTGTCAATAACCCGATGCTTACCGCCCCGTTGAACTCCTTCTTATTCCCTTCCCGCGTATTGATATCCAATACAGAAGAGATACGTCCACCGTATTTGGCGGGAATACTGCTTTTATACAACTCCATATCTTTGACCAGATCGGGGTTAAATGCCGAGAAAAAGCCGAAAAGATGGGTCGGATTATAGATGGTACCGTCATTAAACAAGATCAGATTCTGATCGGTTGATCCTCCCCGCACATTGAACCCGCTCGATGCTTCTCCGACCGATTTGACTCCGGGCAACGACAGAACGGCTTTGATCACATCCACCTCTCCAAAGGCTGTAGGGATATTCTTAATGTCCTGTATCTTTAAACGTTCGATTCCGATAGTTGTACTCCGTACATTCTCGACCTTTTCGGAAGAGATCGTCACCTCTTTCAAGGAGTAAACCTGTTCCTCCAGTTCGATATCCAATTTGCCGGCCGAATGAAGAACTATCTGCCGGCGCGTATCTTTCAGTCCGATCCCCCGGATATGCAACTCCTGGCGGCCAACCGGCAGTTGAATGGTATAATACCCAAAAGCATCTGTTGTGACCCCGATCATCGGCTCTTCGATAAACAACGTAGCGCCAACCACCGGTTCGCCTGTTCTGAAGTCGGTCACGATACCGTTCAGATTCACCCGTCCGGTAGCCGCCGCAGATTGATCCCCGATTTCATACACCTTGCTCTCCGATGAGGCTTTACCCTCGCGCCGACCCAGTGATAATAAAAAACCGGTCGTATCGTATCCCCCTTTTCCCGATGAAATCGCTTCTTCGAAATAACCCTCGGGCAGGGAGGTGATGAGTGCGATATTTTCGGTAATGAACAAATTGTGTTTATACTGCGACACTTTCAACAGCGATCCCTGTAAAAGCTGCTCCAGAATGACGAACGGCTCTTCATTGGTCGCACTGACGGAAACAAACAATGAATCCGAATCTTCCGGAAGGCAAAAGATGCGATAAGCAGTTTGTGCTTCGATGGTATCAAAGACTCTGGATAGCGGTACAGAATCTAACTGTAAACTTATTTTTTCCTGCGCCAACAGTAGCGTCGTCGGAAAAGCCAATAACAATATCAGTAGTTGGAATAGTCTTTTCATAACTGCCGGATAAGTGTTTCATAATGTTTGGAAACAGCAACAATCGCATGTTCCGTTGCATGTTTAAAATCCAGATGCTGCTCTTTGATAAACTGGTTCAGCTCCTTTTTGTGGCTGTTAAACAATTTAAGTACCGACCCTTTACTACTGACCGGATGGTATTGCCCGTCTTTATACACATAATACCTAACCCTTTTATTGAAAAGGACATTGATCGCCATATCCGTAATCTGCTCATCCAGAAAAGCCGTCTCTCTTCGTATCACGGCATGCCTCCCTTGGTATAGAATGAAAAAATACCCTTCAGGCAGACTGTTCTCTTTTACGCGATACCCGTTGTAAAACAGTATATTCGAATTCAATGTCGCATAATCTAGGCGATCGCGTGGGATAATGACATGGAAACGTCGGTTGGGAGCTGTCACGACCAACTCCTCGCGATGCACATTCAGACGCATCAACACATCCGGATACACCACCCCGTCAAACGACAAGTCGCCATGAAGATATTGATCTGACGGAAAATATGGGTGATTGCGCACATAAGCCGGGTAACCCAGTTCCTCTTTCCCTGAGTAAATGACAGCGTGGTTATTCGCCAACGTCAAGTAAGACATCACCCGACTCTTCGAGGCGGCTGGCAAGGAAGCTATGTCGGAAATCTGTGAGAATGCTTGCCAGCCACTTAGCAAACACAAGCTAATTATTAATGGTAATTTCATATGTACACAGATTAGAAAGAACGCAATGTAAGGAAAAAAAGTAAAATAATATTCTTTTTGTCTTTTTTTTATGCAATTACACCTTATGGTTATTTCAGGTGAGCATTATGTCAATTTTTGACTTTGATGGTCTGTATTGATAGAGGCATCTTTTGCATATTGGCGAATAAGATCTTAACTTCTGGCCTGGAGAGGAGTCCAGGTAGTACTGGTCGCAACATGTTGCATCTTCACCTTTTCTTCCATTTGAAGCTTATTTTTGCAATTTACATCAACAGGTATACTCTTTGTTTTTTTGCGAGAAAATCCCGTTAGGGATTCATATGCGTAACCGCGGGTGTAATGCAGTAAACCCGTGGTTGTTGAAAATACTCCATACTAATCAACGCCGAAGGTGTTGAATTATTCAATCTGGAATCTATAGAGTTATTCAACACCTTCGGCGTTGTACTGATTAGATCTGTTCTGTATCCCCCTGTGGCTCATTTTATTTCGCTCACAGGGGGTTACGCATATGAATTCCTACGGAATTTTGGCTGAGTCCTATCTTCAAGTATTCTTCATTTAACTCCTGTCATTCTCTCGAATGATTATTCGGGTAACGGATTCTCTATGAATAGGTTATAAATCTTCTCTTGAAACAATTGATATGTTATTCATCTTCTCTCTGACCGGTATCAGTTAAGGGCTTATAATAACGTAGCGTATACTCCGGTAATAATTCGGGATGGAAGATCCGGACAAAATCTTTCAACAGATAGTCGGGGTGGATTGGAAATTCTTCATAATAAGGGGTGTTTCCTGTGTTACAACCGAACACATTCCGGTTTTTAAATGCGTCGAAATCTTCATAAGGAATGTATTCCTTTCGTAGATCTGTATAGGAAATATCTTCCGGATGGTTGTATTTCAACAACCAATAATCAGCATGAATCGCTTTGTCAAAAACAAATTCAAAAGCTAACGGCGTACTGCCTGCTCCCGGTAAATCATGAAAAAGATAGTCGGCTCCGGCATCGCGGAAAAGGTGGGCGATATAACTGTCTCCTGCCGGTACATACCAAGAGGATCCGAAACGTTTTTCTGCAACAACCGAGGGGCGGGAAGTGACCGCTGTTGTCAGCTTCTTTAATGCGAGATAACGTTTTTCTGTCGCAGCAAAGAGTGAGTCGGCAAGCGCCTCCTTATCCAACAGGAGCCCATAAAATTTAATCCACTCGGTTCGACCCAGCGGTAATGATTCCATATAATCAGCTCCTTCTATAATCGGTATACCTATTTTCTCCACAGCGCCATAGTTGCTGTTTTGAAAAGGGGAAGCGATCACTATTTCAGCACCGACATCAATCATTTTTTCTACATTGGGCGAAGTCGCTTCTCCCAAGTCGACGATGCTTCCTTGTTTTAACCCTTCCTGAACAAGGGGGGTATCCATGTAACGCGGTTCGCAAACGCCGATAATCTGATCAGCACTTTGCAAAAGGTCAATAATGGCTACATGTACCGAGGTGTAGACGGCTATTTTCTGTATAGGTGTACGAACGATCGTACCTTTAGGTAAGTTGGCTGGCAACTCTTTTGCTTTGTCAATTAACAGATACCGTTGAAGCAACTGTCCGTTTTCCCAAGGGTCGTGTACTTCTACGGCCGTATATTCCTCATACCGATCGATTGTGATGCCTCGTGCATAACGAATGGTATCTGAAGAAACCTCTTCGGCAACGGGAGATTTACCCGATGGTCCGCAAGAGACCATCAGGTAAATAGAAACAACTATTAGGGCAGAAAATAGTTTCATTTTAGTAGGCAAATATCATCGATTTGGCTTCATATCCTTTGGTGTCGATATCTCCTTTCTCCAGTTTCCCATCTGCGGCGAAAATATATAAAGAACTTGTGCTACCCCAGTCGGAATTTGTAATAAAGATCTTCCCGGACTGCTCATCTACAGCAATTGCATTTGGTGATGAAAGGACTGAAGTGTCTTCAATAAAGCTTTCAGAAAGGACTTCTTCTGTCAGTACATTGTATTTTCTGTATTTGATCTCGGGTTCACCCCATTGTGCATAAATGGTGTACAGCTCGTCATTGACTAATGTCATTTTTGAAGCATTGTCGATAATTGTGACATCATTCGTTTTTGCATCAATACGTTGTAATGTGTTTTTCACATCTCCGTAATCACCCATGGAGATCACATAGATATCACCTTGGCTATCCGAAAGGATACTTACAGGATTAATCAATACTTCAATTTCTTTTTCAACCTCCAATGTTCCGGCGTCGATCACCGATACGGTCTTTCCATAGTTGGGGTAATCATTCCCTCCCGAATTGGCTACATATATTTTTCCATTTGCGACGGTTAACTTTTCCGGATAACGTCCGACTTTTACTTGTTTTTCAATTTGAAGTGTCGCCGTATCCAGTACAGCAACAGCATGTCCGTAGAAGTAAGAGATATAGACTTTTCCGTTATCGGCAACTATCCCACGCGGATTGACCGGCTCTTCGCCCTCTTTCGGTTCAATACTCTTAATGAGTTTGCCCTCTCGGTCGAGAACGACAATACGGTTAGAGGTTGTCACCGTTGCATAGATTTTAGAACCGTACATCAATATTTGCTCGGCAGAATCACCCAGTCCGCTGCCGTTGGCCGTCTGGTAGATATGACCGGTCATCTCTCCGGTATTGAAATCATAAAAACTGATGGATGCATTGTTCTCATTCCAGTTACCGCCGTTCAACAGATACATTCCGTATGGGAGCGGAACGGGATTTTCTACAATATAATCTTCGATGGCTAAGCTGGCGATGTTTTCAGATTCGACTTCTCCTTTTTTGGTGATTACAAATAGATAAGGCTGGTAAACGGTTCCTTCCGGAATTTCAAAAGTCGATTTTCCAGCTTCCACCTCACCTAATTTCGTCCCTTTCTCAGTACTGTTATCACTACTGTAAATCACATATCCGGTAATATAACCTTCCGGGGACGGATTTGTCCAGGTTAATGTTCCACTGATAAAACCTTTCGCTTTGTCTTCATCCGCAAAAAACATTTCTGTGACAATCGGATCTCCACTGTTATCTTTTACAGTTATACTGGCCGCATTAGCAGACTCACCCGTTGCGTTATATGCAACGACTAAAAGATACGTATTCATCGCAGTTCCGGCAGGAATATCAAAACTGTTTTTCCCTTTGCTGACAGCTCCCAGCTTGGCGCTTCTGTCCGTTACGTTTTCACTGAGATAGATGTTATACCCTGAAATATTGTCTTCATTGGTTGGATTTGTCCAGGACAATGTACCTCCGATTTTTAATGGATCCATATCGGTATCATTAAAAGTCAGGTTTTCTACTTTTTCGGCAGGTGCGAAAACTTCATCTTTATCATCATCTTTACAAGACGTGAATGGTAGGGCGAATGCACAAACCAGGAATGCGTAAACTAATTTTTTCATTTTCATAATGCTATTAATAATGTAGAGTACATATGTGAGTTATTTAATCGTTTTTCTTCAATCAACGGACGACTTTTTTGATCGGTTTACATCTGTTTTTTGTTAGAGGTACCTCTAAATTATTTTAGACGTACCTCTAAATCGATTTAGACGTACCTCTGAATTGTTTTAGACGTACCTCTAACAAAAAAGTGTGCTGCATGTAAATTGTTTTTAGTCATAATCAATCAAAAAAGAGATCCAAATGGTGTTTATTTATTAATATGTATACCTTACGGTTGCCCTGAAAGAGCGTCCCGGCATGGGATAATACCGGATAATGTCGTAAGTGACATCTCCGATATTCACGATTTCAGCTTGTAATCGCAAGGATGAATGTTTAAATGTAACTGTCTTGTTGAACGATAGTTGTTGTTCGATATATCCCTCAATGAGATTGGCCTCCAGATTCTGGGGCAGTGCGTAGCGATCTCCCATAGCGGTCAGGAGCCAGCTGATGTTTATCCATGGATTTTCCACGGAGAGCGATACTGTGCCCGAATGTTCGGGGGTATAGGGCAATTGATGTTTATAGGTTTTAGCCTCTTTCTTGGTTACATCGATGGCTTTCTGCCAGGTGTATGAAACGTCTGTTTGCAGGTAAATAGCCAAAGGCAAGCTGAACCGGGCAGAGATATTGGCATCGATCCCTTTGATCTTTACCTTTCCCATATTCATCATTTTCCAGATAAACATGGTGGGGATAGCCACAATTTTATCCTTTACCGTATTGTAGTATCCGTCGGTGGTGATACTCAGGTAGTCTAATCCGACAGCCGGAAAAGCGCTGCTCCAGGTCATTCCAAGGTTGTATTGCCGGGTCTTTTCGGGATTCAGATTACGGTTCCCCAAGCGGTCATAGTAGAGGTCGTTGAATGTTGGAACACGAAATATATCTTTGTAGGAGGCTCTGATCCGTAAGTTCTCCCGACCGAACAGGCGATAAGAGAGGCTGACGGCTGGTGATAAGCGTTTGCGGTCGTCGGCAGCATCACCTGTCTCTACATGTTCGGAGGTAAATGTGCCTAATAGGCTGGCTGTAGCAGTCAACCGGCTGTTCTTATATTGGCCGGCTAAAGCCGTCAGCGAGGTATATCGTTCGGGGAAAACAGATTTGGGTGTTGTCGCATCGAGGGTGTTTTTGAAGAAATCTTCAGCCAGTGAGAATGACAGATTTTTTATCGGCTCATAAAACAGTGCGGCCGAACCATAATACTCTCTTTGGGTATACACATCGGTTTGTTTTCCATCGATATATTTGCTGTGAAAATCCTGATAGCGCGTCCATGAGTAATCGAATTTCCCTTGTGCCTTTATGGAGAAATAAGGATTGATACGGTTCGCATAGGTTGCTTGTGCAAAGGCGTTTTTGTTCTGAAGTCTTTCTTTGTGATAGTCGTTGTAAAGAATGACTGAGCCGGGAAGTCCGCGGCGTGAATCGAACCAATACCCTTTTAAACGAAGTTTTCCTCCTTTATCCCAGTCTGAGTGGAGGTTTAACTCTGTTCGCCAGGTTTTGATGTCGCTGTTTTTTCTTTTTTCTTCTGTTACGAGATCCCCATTGGTAAAGGTGTAGGGGTATTGCCCGTCTGCCTGTAACCAGTCGGCATGGAAGGAGGCGACATATTTCGCTGTTATCTGCTGTTCGTAGCGCAGGGTAGGGTTGACCAAACCGAAAGATCCTGCTTTGAGTTGAGTCAATACGTTGAATTTTTTAGCGGTGAAAACGGGAGTTTCGGTCTGGATACTTAATGCTCCGGCCGAAGCATACATACGGGCGGTTTGGAAAATATCATCTGTTTGTCCGATGGATAGGGAGATATTTTCGACATTGTCGAGTGAAAAACGACTGATGTCGACTTGTCCGCTTTGGGCGTCGGTAATGGTCACACCATCGTAACTGACGGCTGTATGTTGTGCCCCCAGGCTGCGAACCGAGACGGTTTTAAGCCCTCCGATACCGCCGTAATCTTTTACGGTGACACCCGAAAATCGCTTGACGGCTTCCGAGAGATCCTGAAGCCCTAAACGGTCTATCTCCGTGCGGTTGAGCCGCTGGAAAGGAGTTGCCTGACGTGTAACGGCAGGACGCATTTTTTCGACCACTTCCACGTCGGAAAGTGTACGATAAGTCGTTGTATCCCCCTGTTGAGCATAGGCAATCGTGATAGGAAACAACCATGCACAATAAAGGCATGCCCTTCTTAAAAACGAACGCAGCATAAGTTATCGGTTTATCAATCCCTTTACCCGAGGCATTGTATAATAAAATTAGGGCAGGTTTTCTGACTTGTTCTCCCTTTATCGGCCGCCTTCCCAACGGTTCAATGGCAATTGACAATGGATAATTGACAACTGTTTTTTGAACCTTTTAATTGTCAATTGTCGATTGTCAACTGTCAATTAATTGTCAGTGGCAACAAGATTTGCCGGGGTTTTAAGAACTTACAGCTACGGGTACAGTTCCGGATTTTCACCGGATTCCCTTTTACTAACTCTTCCAGAACAGGAATGAGTTACACCATAATTTTCCGCAAAGATAGTTGTTTTTTATAAAAAGCGGCAGCCTATTCTTTCTTTTTGAAAGAGCGGCTGCTTTTATTTATAGTTTGGCTTGTCGTTTCCGGTCGTTTTCGTCTAATAGGATTTTACGCATACGCATATAATTAGGTGTGATTTCGACATATTCGTCTACCTTTATATACTCTAAGGCATCCTCAAGACTGAATACAATAGGAGGTGCTAATGCAACTTTGTCGTCCGAACCGGAAGCGCGCATATTGGTTAGTTTTTTACTTTTAGTGACATTCACCACCAGATCGCCTTCTTTGGAGTGTTCTCCGACTACCTCTCCGGCATACACCTCTTCTCCCGGTGGGATAAAGAAACGACCGCGTGATTGAAGGTTGTTTAAGGCATAGGCAAAAGCTGTTCCGGTTTCCATCGCTATGATCGAACCGTTCATTCGTCTTTCGATTTCTCCTTTCCAGGGTTGATATTCCAGAAAGCGGTGAGCCATAATCGCTTCGCCGGCCGAGGCTGTGAGAACAGCATTGTTTAAGCCGATGATACCGCGTGAGGGGATAGTGAATTCCAGGTGGATCCGACCGTTCTTGTTCTCCATCATGGTCATTTCACCTTTACGTTTGGTGACCATGTCGATGATCCGGCTGGAACTCTCTTCCGGAAGATTTACCGTGAGTTGTTCGATCGGCTCGCATTTGACGCCGTCGATCTCTTTAATGATCACTTGTGGTTGTCCGACCTGTAGCTCGTATCCTTCCCGACGCATAGTTTCGATCAGTACGGATAAATGCAATACACCGCGGCCGTAGACCAACCAGGAGTCGGCAGAGTCTGTGGCAACAACTCGCAATGCCAGGTTCTTGTCTAACTCCTTTTGAAGCCGTTCATAGATATGACGGGAGGTGACGAATTTTCCGTCTTTACCAAAAAATGGCGAGTTGTTGATTGTGAATAACATCGACATGGTAGGTTCGTCGATCGCGATTGTCGGTAGCGGATCGGGATCATTGATGTCGCAAATCGTCTCTCCGATTTCGAATCCTTCAATACCGATGATGGCGCAAATATCACCAGATCTGACCGACTGAACTTTGGTGCGTCCTAAACCTTCAAAAACATTGATCTCTTTGATCCTTGATTTGACCATCGCGCCGTCGCGTTTACACAACATGATGTCTTGACCCTCTTTCAATTCTCCCCGGTGAACACGCCCTACAGCGATACGTCCTACATATTTCGAATAATCCAGTGAGGTGATCAATAGCTGTGAAGTCCCTTCCAAGACTTCAGGCTCAGGAATATATTCAATAATACCATCCAATAATGAAAAAATGTCTTGGGTCGGTTTATTCCAATCGTCAGACATCCATCCCTGTTTGGCTGATCCGTAAAAAGTGGGAAAATCGAGCTGGTTTTCTGTCGCATCCAAGCTGAACATCAGGTCAAAGACCATTTCCTGTACTTCCGAAGGGCGACAGTTGGGTTTGTCTACTTTATTTATAACTACCACCGGTTTGAGTCCCAGTTGGATCGCTTTCTGTAATACAAAGCGGGTTTGAGGCATAGGTCCTTCGAAAGCGTCTACCAGTAGTAGGCAACCGTCGGCCATATTTAAAACACGTTCGACTTCGCCGCCGAAATCGGCATGCCCCGGAGTATCGATGATATTGATCTTATACCCTTTATAATCGATGGATACATTTTTGGCCAGGATCGTGATCCCACGCTCTCGTTCCAAATCATTACTGTCAAGGAATTGGTCTAAATCGGCATTTTCATCCCGAAAAAGTTTGCCGGCTAATAACATCTTATCGACCAAAGTTGTTTTACCATGGTCTACGTGCGCAATAATTGCGATGTTTCTGATCTTTTGCATTGAAGACTAAATTTGTGGGCACAAAAGTACGACAATTTTATTAGAACTTTGTGGGTGTAAAACGGTAAAATAGAAAAAAGATCATCTCCGACACTTGTGATTCAAAAAATAATCCATATATTTGCAGCCGCTTAAATAACATAGTATTAATTTATTAAAGTAACAAAGAATCATGTATTTAGATTCAGCAAAAAAAGAAGAATTATTTGAAAAACACGGAAGAGCAAAGTCGGCAAAAGATACCGGTTCTCCGGAAAGCCAGATCGCTTTGTTTACATTCCGTATTGCTCATCTGACTGAGCATTTGAAAAAGAATCACAAAGATCACAGTACTGAAAGAGCTTTGAAAATGTTGGTAGGTAAACGTCGTCGCTTGTTGGATTATCTGACTAAAAAAGATATCAATCGCTACCGTGCTATCATCAAGGAACTTGGAATCAGAAAATAAGAGGTTCATAATAATCATTAAAAAGACTGCTTCAACTATCATATTGAAGCAGTCTTTTTGTTTTTAATGCATCTATATAATAGGTTCATATCCTTTTTCTTTTTTTTACAGAACCTATAACTTCAAACAGACAGCAACAAATGACAAACCTTACATATGCGTTTAATCTCCCTGTGCAGTTTAAACGTTACAAACAGAAGCGGATAAAGAGGCAACTGTTAAAGAAGTATAGCTATTTACTTCAGGATTCCAAACTACAGGAAGAGCAAAAAAAAGCGGATACACGGTTTCTTTATCCGATATGGGTATGCTGGTGGCAGGGGGAAGAAAAAATGCCTGAATTGGTAAAGGCGTGTTATCAATCACTACTTCAAGGAGCAAACGGGCATCCTGTTCATCTGATTACGAAAGAAAATTATACCGATTATATCACACTTCCATCCTATATCATGGAAAAGGTCGAAAGCGGAATGATCACATTGACTCATCTTTCGGATATCATACGTGTTTGTCTGATCTATACGCACGGTGGATTATGGATCGATTCGACGATACTGGTTACACAATCATTGCCTGAGTTTGATTCTTGCTTTTTTAGTATCAAACATAAAAAGAAGGGAGTCCATGTTTCGGATTATCGCTGGACCTCATTTCTCCTATATGGAGAAAAAGAGAATCTTTTGTGTTATTTTCTCCGATTATTTTTCTTTACTTATTGGGAGCGTGAGTGCAAATTGATCACCTACCTTATGATCGATTATGTCATATCAATTGCATATGATGCGATACCAGCTATAACGAAAATGATCGACGATGTTCCTTTTAATAATTTGCATCATAACGATCTTCGTTATCTGCTTAAAACCAATGAAGCCTATAATACACTTTTATTTCAAGAACTCTGTTCGGAAACTTATCTTCATAAACTAACTTGGAAAAGGGCGTTTGAGAAATACACCAAGAAGAATGAATGGACCTTTTATGAATACCTTATTGTACATTATTTGCATGAGGATGCAGAAGTGTAAAGTCAGATAAAAAAGAAAAAAGGACTACTCGCCCTTTCCTAAAACAATTAAAGGCTGTCTTCACAGACAACCCCTAACCAAATTTTGTTAACCTTAAATCTAATACTATTATGAAAAAACCACGATACAAAGATAGGCTTCCCAGATCCTTTTGTCAATACATTTCCGGCTAATAGATGTTAAGCAGGACGGCGTTTGCCGCTAAAAAATGTTACATAACATGAAACTAAGTATATTATAACAATAGTTCGTTAAAATTAAAGATCATTTCACCGATTTTGTATTTTTGTCATTCTCACTTTACTCAGAAAAGTATGCTTCTATGAAAAAGGTCATTTTATCCTATTTGATCAGTTGTAGTCTGATCGTTACAGCATATGCTGTTCCTCCCAAGAAACAGTCGTTGGTCTTAGGTGCCGAGCGGTTGGATGTACTTACGGAAATATTAAAGGACAAACGGGTTGGCTTAGTGGTGAATCAAACATCAATATTGGAAAATCAAAACATTCATCTATTGGACGCTTTATTGGACTTAAATGTTGCAGTAAAGAAAGTGTTTGCTCCCGAGCATGGTTTTCGGGGGACAGCAGAAGCAGGCGAAAAAATAGAAGACGGTCGCGATCAACGAACTGGTTTGCCGATCATCTCTATTTATGGCAAAAATGTCAAGCCTACCCCTGCTCAATTAGCAGATATAGATGTGTTGGTGTTTGATATACAGGATGTAGGCGCTCGTTTTTACACCTATATAAGTACCATGCATTATGTGATGGAGGCTTGTGCGGAAAATGATAAAATGTGTGTTGTCTTGGATCGTCCCAACCCGAATGACTTTATAGATGGTCCAGTATTGCAAAAAGGGTATGAATCCTTTGTCGGTATGCATCCTATTCCTCTTTTGCATGGCTTGACGGTGGGTGAGTTAGCTCAAATGATAAACGGCGAAGGTTGGTTGAAAAGCAAGCCTTCCAAATGTCAATTGCAGGTCGTAAAAATGGAAAACTGGGCACATGGTGATCCTTATTGGTTGCCTGTAAAGCCTTCTCCGAATCTGCCCAACGATCAGGCAATACGGCTTTATGCATCTCTCTGTCTTTTTGAAGCAACAACGATAAGTATTGGGCGAGGCACCTATTTCCCCTTTCAAGTTATTGGCTATCCGGACCAAAAATTTGGAACGTTTAGTTTTACACCAGTCTCTTTACCGGGCTTTGATGCCAATCCGCTTCAAAAAGAGAAGGAGTGTTTTGGTATTGATCTTCGCGAATACCCTTTTGAAGGTGGCTTTACATTGCGTTTTCTCTTAGATTTTTATGAAAAATCGGGTAGAGACGATCTCTTTTTCTTTGCCCGTCCGCAATGGTTTGACCAACTGTCGGGCACCAATGTGCTCCGTATGCAGCTTATCAGTGGCTTTTCCGAAGAAGAGATACGGGCGGCCTGGCAAGCAGATCTCGATCTCTATAAAGAGATGAGAAAGAAATACCTGTTGTATGCAGATTATGAAGAAGCCAATTAGTCGATTCAACTAACAATCTTACCCAGATAAGTCGAGATTACTTTTCGTAATTGATCTGGATTGATCGGTTTAGAGACATAATCGTTGAATCCGCTCTGTTTAACGCGTTGCTCATCTTCTGCAAAAGCCAATGCCGTCACTGCAATAATCGGAATAAGCGCATTGTCTTTTCTGATCTCACGAGTCGCTTCATACCCATCCATCAGTGGCATTTTGAGATCCATCAGAATAAGGTGCGGATGATATTTATGATACATTTTAACAGCCTCTTCCCCATTATATGCATGAATCAGGTTAAAGTCTTTCAGCATCGACCGGAAAAGCGTATAATTACTGCTGTTGTCTTCGGCGATCAGGATGGTTGTTTGAGAGGAGGACACTTCTGGAAGTTCTTCTTTCAGAGGTTTTTCTTCTTCCTCTTCTTTTGAGTGGTTCAAGATCACTGATTCGGGTAGTGTAAACCAGAACGTAGAACCTTTTCCAAATTCAGATTCAACCCCTATTTCACCATTCATTCGGTTGACAATCGTTTGGCAAATGGACAATCCCAGTCCGGTACCTTGTATAAAACTGTTCAATTTGATAAACCGTTGGAAAACCTTGTCTTTTCCTTCCTGTGTCATGCCGCAGCCGGTGTCGGTGACATAGAAGTACAATTCATTACCCCGGTGACGGTAACCGAACGTGATACTACCCTCTGTGGTAAATTTTATTGCGTTATTGATGAAGTTCGTGACGACTTGTGCCAATCGGTTTTTGTCTGTCTGAATGATGCAGTTCGGTATTTTTTCGGCAAAAGCAATTTCCACCCCATTGGTAATTTTCAACCGGGAAGATTGTTCTATATCCGTAAACAGGTCGTTTACATTGACATCGCTATTCACAAAGTCGAGTGTTCCGGCTTCGATCTTTGCCAGATCGAGGATGTCATTAATGAGTTGAAGCAACAGTTCATTGTTGCTGTTTATTATTTTGACATATTCTTCACGTTCTTCAGCCGATTCAGCCACAGACAGCAGAGCCGAGAATCCGACAATAGCATTTAATGGTGTGCGGATTTCATGGCTCATATTTGCCAGGAAAGCGGATTTCAGGCGATCGGATTCTTCCGCCTTCTCTTTGGCCTCGCGCAGTTCGAATTCGACCATTTTCTGTTTGGTGACATCCTCTTTTTTGGAGACGACGCCCAATACATGCCCTTTTTCATCCAATACAGGTTTTGCCAATACATGGATGTATTTTCCATCTTTGTTGCAATCTTTGGTGACCTCCACTATTCCCTTGGTTTTCATCGCACTAATGATAGTACACTTGTCGCAATAAGGCATTTGCGGATGATCTACTAAAAAGCAATTATTGGGACCATACTGTGGTTCACAGGGGTAGTGGAGTCCATTTTCCCATTTAATGGTATAGTCGGGGTTGATGAATTTAATGGAAGATTCCACATTGTTCATAATCAATTCGTTGTCTTTTTTTAGATCCAACAACCGGTCTTTCAGGTTTTTGGTACGTACTAAAAAGATCAACAACATGATGAGGAAAATAAACAGGATGGTTATGACAATGAGCAGAATTTCATACGTATATTTTGAAAACAAACTCTCATCTTGATTGATTAATAGCGTGTTTGCTGGTAGTTGAGCCTGACTCAGGCCAAATTCTTTTAATTTTTTCGAATCAAAGGTATAGCAGTTGGGTATTGTTTCGATATGAATATCCTCTTTCGCTGTTTCTTTAGATAGTATATGATACGCCTGTAAGGCCAAATCTTTTCCCAGGTTACGGAATTGGGGATAATACCCGCCGATTGCCCAGTGGTTTAACCCCATGGATGTTAAGGAAAAGGCCGGAATGTGCGGATTGGCGCTCATCATCGTATACGTGGCGTTCCCTACAAAATAACCGTCGTTTACATCCACCCGCCATGTTCCAATAAGTATGACTGTCTTGGGAGGGAGTTGACCGATTTGTTCAGCAATGGTATAGATACTATATTTTCGCCCATCAAGAAATATCGGGTTGAGATCAGGAACCTTATTCATCTCCTTTTTGACAAAAGTCTGAAGTGCCAGACCTCCATAGGTGTTGTCCGTTATCAGGGCAATATTTTCTGTGTCGGGATAGAAATCGCGAATGAGCTCCACATTTTTAAGCACATCGTAAGTGTAAAAGAATCCGCCGACGGTATGTCCTTTATCGGTGAAGCTTTGCACATCGACATATGTCGGTTCCCATTCCGGCAGATAAGCGGTTGAGTCCGGCAGGTAGATCGCATTCTGGCTGGTCATCCCACAAATGACAGGCACATCCTCCAAAAGCGGCTCATCCTGGGAGATATAGGCCGACCAGGCCTCTTGTCCTAAAAAGATGATGAGTTTAGGTTTGTTTTTACCCGTATATTTTGCTAGGATATCTTTTAACCGTTCTTTCCACAAGGGGGCTTCAGGCAGGTTTTTACAGTCCATGTTCTCTACCGTAACAATAGAAATGGTATCCCCCAGTTGATTCAACTCTTCATAGAATTCGGAGATATTGGCAGTCGTATTACGATTGTCCGGATTATATGAACTAATAATAAGTATGGGCTGTTTGTCTACGGCATAAATGGTGGAACATGCCATAAAAAACAACCCCATGCATAGTATCATTAAGCGCAAATCACACAAGCGTTTATTGATTGTTTGTATACGATTAACCATTTGCATATAGTTATAAAAACAGGATATACTCCTTGTATTGTAGTGCAAATATGCAAAAAAATTACGAAACAAGGATTAAATCACGATTATTAGCGCTTTTCTAAGGCTTGATTATTAGTGCCTCTTCTAAAAGAATTTCTTCGGGCATGTTCTCTATTTTGTTGTAATCGTTTCTATTTTTTTACCTTTGTTCGCTACTAATAAACTCCAATATGAAAAACCCACAATCAACTACCTGTTTTTCCGGATTTTTAATGCTGATAGGCTTTTCCGGATGTATACCTCCTGAAGCACAAACGTTCGAGCCGATCAATGTTATTTACATTTTGGCTGATGACCTTGGATACGGCGATTTAGGGTGCTATGGCCAGCAAAAAATAAAAACACCGCATATCGACCGGATGGCCAGTGAAGGTCTGTTGTTCACACAACATTATGCCGGTTGTACGGTGAGTGCACCTTCCCGTTGTTCGTTGTTCACCGGATTACATACCGGGCATACGCAGATCCGGGGCAATAAAGAGGTTAAACCGGAAGGACAGGCTCCCATGATTGCAGGCACCTATACCATCGGCCGATTGATGCAAGAGGCCGGTTATGCGACAGGGCTATTCGGTAAATGGGGATTGGGATATCCGGAATCCGAATCCGTGCCCCATACGATGGGGTTCGATGAGTTTTATGGATATAACTGCCAGCGAGAAGCACATAGCTATTATCCCGAGCATTTATGGCACAACGGTGATCGGGTTGTTTTCCCAGAAAACAACGCACAGCAGATGATCACCTATTCACAGGATCTAATCCATCAACAGGCGATGCAATTTATTCAGAGTCATGTGGATAAACCGTTTTTTGCCCTATTGACATATACCTTACCTCATGCCGAATTAAATCTTCCGCACGACTCTATTTATCACTCCTATGAAGCGGCTTTTGAAGAAGTACCGTATACTGGGGGAGGCTACCGTGATTCGGAAAAACCTTATGCCTCTTTTGCGGCAATGGTTTCGCGTTTGGATCACTATGTCGGGGAGATTATGGAACTACTCAAGCAAAACGGCTTGGAGAAAAATACGCTTATTCTGTTTACCAGTGATAATGGTCCGCACCAGGAGGGAGGGGCTAATCCCGATTATTTCCGGAGTTACGGCCCATTGAAAGGAACCAAACGGGCACTTTACGAAGGAGGGATCAGGGTTCCGATGATCGCCTGGTCTCCGGAGCGCGTAAAAGCCGGAGAGCAGACCGACCATCTCAGTGCTTTCTGGGATGTGATGCCTACTTTAGCCGAATTGACACACACCTCCTTGCCGGTCTCTTCCGATGGTATCTCTTTTCTGCCGACCCTATTGATGCAGGGAGAGCAACAACAGCACGATTTTCTGTATTGGGAGTTTCATGAACAAAAAGGGAGACAGGCCGTTCGTTGTGACAATTGGAAATTGATCCGCCAACCGATTGTGGGAGAAACAAAGTTGGAACTATACGATCTGGACAAGGATATTCATGAAGATCATAATCTGGCCGAAGAAAACCCGGAGAAGGTCGCCCAATTGGAACAGTTGATGGATAATGCCCGTACCGAATCGACCTTGTTCGATTTTGGCCGATGACCGGATGAATTTTCAAAAAAAATAGGATCATATATTCGTTTGACAATTGTCAAACGAATATTCTATAATTATCAAATGATTATTCCACAATTGTGAAACGATCATTCGACAATTGTCAAATGAATTCATGTTCAGCAAGTATCTGAAAAATAGGCGGTTGCTTTTTGTGTAAGAATCGGAACGATCAGGGGAGGGTTGATTCGTATTTTTAAAACTTTTATAATATATTTGTTCTCAATTCTTAAATAACAGACCATGATTAAAAAGATAATCGTTACCTATTTATTTTTTGCCGCTTTGCCGGTGATGTCGTATGCTGCTGATGAGGCTCGTTTGTTACGTTTTCCGGCAACGAATGGTGTCGACATTGTTTTCTCCTATGCCGGAGATCTTTATAAAGTGCCTATTGGTGGGGGCGAAGCTCAACGACTAACCGCCCATGTGGGGTATGAGATGTTCCCCCGTTTTTCACCCGATGGTAAAACGATCGCTTTCACCGGGCAATATGATGGGAATACGGAAGTGTTTACCATACCGGTCTCGGGTGGCGAACCGCTTCGCATAACCTATACGGCAACAAATAGTCGCGACGATCTGGGCGACCGGATGGGACCGAATAATATGGTCATGAACTGGCATCCCGACGGCAATCGGATCGTTTATCGTAATCGTCGGGGAGACGGGTTCGTCGGGCAGTTGTATCTGGTCGATAAAGAGGGGGGATTGTCTGATCGTATTCCGTTGCCCGAAGGGGGATTTTGCAGTTATTCTCCGGACGGGAAACAATTGGCGTATAACCGTGTGATGCGGGAGTTCCGTACCTGGAAATATTATAAAGGCGGGATGGCCGATGATATCTGGATCTATAACCGGGATAAAAAAGCGGTTGAGAATATTACGAATCATGAAGCGCAAGACATTATCCCCATGTGGATTGGCGAGGAGATTTATTTTCTTTCAGACCGCGACCGCACGATGAACCTATTTGTTTACAACACAAAAACCAAGCAAACCGCTAAGGTCACGAACTTTACCGATTTTGATATTAAATTCCCAACTGCGCATGGCACAACCATTGTTTTTGAAAAGGGTGGATTTATCTATAAAATGGATAGTAAGACAAAAAATCCGGAAAAGATCCGTATCACGCTTGCTTCCGATAATATTTATGCCCGGAATGAGATCAGAAACGGTGCAGGGTATGTGACTGCTGCCAGTTTGTCGCCGGACGGACAACGTGTGGTGGTGACTGCACGGGGTGAAGTGTTTAATTTGCCCGTAGAGAAAGGGGTAACCAAAAATATGACTCGTTCACCGGGCGCACATGATCGGGATGCGCAATGGTCGCCCGACGGAAAACAGATCGCCTATATCTCTGACATCACGGGAGAAACAGAACTTTATATGCAAGAGGCAACAGGAGGTGATCCGGTGCAGCTGACCCATCATAATGACACCTATATCCGTTCATTTGAATGGAGTCCGGATTCAAAAAAGATACTTTATACCGACCGTAAAAACCGGTTGAATTTATTAGATGTAGCCACCCGGCAGGTCAATACGCTTATGCAGGACGCGTATGGTGAATTCAGGGGCGTTAAATTTTCTCCGGATAATCATTGGTTGACCTATACGCGTATGGGTGATAACCAATATGCGATCGTCTATGTCTATCATATTATAGAAAAGAAGGAATATCCGATCACGGATAAATGGTATTCTTCTTCCTCTCCGGTCTTTAGTGCAGATGGTAAATATTTGATCTTTACTTCGGCCCGTGACTTTAATCCGACATACGGTTCTCTGGAATGGAATCATGTATACAATAATATGAATGGTGTTTATCTGGCGTTATTATCGAAAGATACGCCTTCTCCTTTTATGGCGAAAGATGCGAAAGTGAGTGTCACAGACAATACCAAAAAAGAGGAGACCAAAAAAGAGAATACCCGGAGTGTGACGGTTAAAATTGATCCGGAAGGAATCGCTGATCGGATTATCCAATTGCCGCTTCAGCCTTCACGTTATTATAACTTTTATGCCAATGGCGATAAAGTCTATTATTTCGGGCGTGGTGGGACAAAAATGTATGATCTGAAAAAACAAAAAGAAGAGGATGTGGCCGACGGTGCGAATATGTATGTTGAGCCGGGAAGTAAAAAAGCCTTTTTTATGCGAGGCGGATTGGTTTATGTCACGGATATTCCGACAGGCCGCGCCGACTTAAGAGAGCCGGTCAATATGACCAATATGTCGCTGACAATCGACTATCAGAAAGAGTGGGCGCAGATTTTTGATGAAGCCTGGCGGGCGTTTCGTGATGGATTTTATGTGGATAATATGCATGGAGTTGATTGGAAAGCGATCAAGGTGAAGTATGCTGCCCTGTTGCCTTATGTCAAAAACCGGTTGGATCTGAATTATGTCATAGGGGAAATGATCGGTGAGTTGAATTGTGGGCATGCCTATGTTAATCCGGGCGAATTAGAACGACCCAACCGGATTAAAACCGGATTGTTAGGTGCGGAGATCTCTCGTGATAAGAGTGGTTTCTTCCGCCTGGAAAAAATATTGGCTGGCGCTTCATGGAATAGTGCATTGCGCTCGCCATTGACAGAGCCGGGTATTGAGGCGAAAGAGAAAGAGTTTATTGTGGCCATAGACGGTATACCGACCAACAGTGTGAAAGATATGTATGCATTGTTGGTTGGGAAGGCTGGTGTGCCGACAGAATTATCACTGAACACCACTCCTCAATTAGCCGGAGCCCGCAAGATCGTTATCTCTCCGCTGGAGGAAGAAGAGTCGTTGTATCACTATAACTGGATACAGCAAAATATCCGGAAAGTGGAAAAAGCGACGAATGGCCGGGTCGGTTATATTTATATTCCGGATATGGGGCCGGAAGGGTTAAATGAATTCTCCCGCTATTTCTATCCGCAACTGGATAAAGAAGGGTTGATTATCGATGATCGTGCCAATGGGGGAGGAAATGTATCTCCGATGATTCTGGAGCGGTTGTCCCGTGAGGCTTACCGATTGACTATGCGTAGGGGATCTTCTCTGATTGGGACTGTTCCTGATGCGGTACAGGTCGGTCCGAAAGTGGCGTTGATTAATAAATATTCGGCATCAGACGGTGATCTGTTCCCTTGGGGATTCCGGGCATTAGGGTTAGGTAAATTGATCGGAACCCGTACCTGGGGAGGGATTGTCGGTATCAGTAGTTCACTGCCGTATATGGATGGAACAGATATTCGTGTGCCGTTCTTTACCAGTTATGATCCGAAGAGCGGTGATTGGATTATTGAGAATTATGGGGTCGATCCTGATATTGTAGTCGATAATGATCCGATCAAAGAGTGGAATGGTGAAGATCAGCAATTGAATCGTGCCATTGAAGAGGTGATGAAAGAGTTGCAAAACCACAAATCATTGCCTCAGGCACCTGCTCCACGTGTGTGGAATAAATAAGCAAATGAATTATGAATTATGAGTTATGAATTGTAAATTTAAAGAACATGAATAACCAGTCATAACTCATAATTCATAATTCATAATTGTTTTTATCATGGAGCGTTTCGCAGCAATAGATTTTGAAACAGCAAACAACAAACGCAGCAGTGTTTGTAGTGTCGGGATTGCGATCATTGAAAATGATCTGGTCGTCGATAGTATCTACAGTTTGATTCGTCCTTTACCCAATTATTATACCTATTGGACCACAGCCATTCATGGCCTGACTCCGGAGGATACCAATGACGCGCCTGATTTTGAGGAAGTATGGGCTCCGATAACACCTTTGTTGGAGGATATTCCGTTGGTGGCTCACAACAGTCCGTTTGATGAGGGGTGTTTAAAGGCGGTCTTTCAAGCCTATGATCTGGCTTATCCGAAATATGAGTTTTACTGTACCTGCCGGTTATCCCGCCGTTATTATCCATTTCTGGAGAATCACAAATTACATACGGTCTCGATGTATTGCGGGTACGACCTGACCAACCATCACCATGCGA
The DNA here is from genome assembly GCF_029893105.1 of Parabacteroides sp. PF5-9. Taxonomy (GTDB): domain Bacteria; phylum Bacteroidota; class Bacteroidia; order Bacteroidales; family Tannerellaceae; genus JARXWG01. Next base: position 196,803 of record NZ_JARXWG010000003.1, read on the forward strand.
TGGCTGATGCGTATGCCTGTGCACATATTGCTGCGACGATGATGCGTGAAAAAGGGGTGAAGCGGTTGGCGGAGCTATAATTTGTCTCCTGCAATCCGGTCTACGACAACGGCTATGGCGCCATCTCCGGTGACATTGCATGCTGTGCCGAAGCTATCCATGGCAATATATAAGGCAATCATTAACGCTTGAAGTGTCTCGTTAAAACCTAGCATACTCTGCAGAAGGCCTAATGCCGCCATAATAGCTCCTCCCGGAACACCCGGAGCAGCAACCATGGCGATTCCCAGCATCATAATAAAGCCGGTATACTCCATCAGGGTGACAGGCTCGCCGGCCATAATCATGATGGCCATGGCGCAAGCAACGATTTTCATGGTACTGCCCGATAGGTGAATCGTAGCGCATAGTGGAACAGTAAATACGGCAATACTCTCCCGTACTCCATTCTTCAACGTTTGAGTTAAAGTGACCGGAATGGTGGCAGCCGATGATTGTGTACCCAAGGCTGTGGCGTAAGCCGGTAGCATATTCTTTAAAAGGCGAAAAGGGTTTTTGCCACTCACACTTCCGGCAATGCAGAACTGAATCAATAACAGGAGTACATGTAGTACGAATATGACGACAATTACTTTTAAGAACATACCGATAATGCTGGCGACTTGTCCACTAACAGTCATATTCAGAAAGATACCGAAGATATGAAGAGGCAATAAAGGGATTATGGCTACTTTGATTAATAATTCAACGATCTCTTTGAAATCGTTGAACGCCTGTCGTAAAGTCGTTCCGGCAATATGGGATAATCCCAGACCGATCGTAAAGGCCAGAACTAAAGCGGTCATTACGTCCATTAATGGAGGCATGGCTACGGTGAAATAGGGCGTCAACATAAAGTCTTCCGGATTGTCTAATGCGGTAAGCTCTGTACTGACGGATAGTATTTGAGGAAAAATCAAAGAACTGCTGAAATAGGTGAAAAAACCGGAGAAAAGCGTAGATCCATAAGCGATTAAAGCTGTAATCAATAGCAGTCTGCCTGCTCCTTTTCCCAGATCACCAATGGCCGGGGCGACCAATCCCAAAATAATGAGCGGGATTGAAAAAGAGAGGAAATTACCAAACAGGGAATTAAAAGTAACAAACAGGCGTGCGATACTTCCCGGTAGAAACTGCCCAAACAGTATTCCGGCGAGAATCGCAATAATTACTTTGCCTAATAAGGAGACTTTAATCTTTTTCATGGGGCTGATGTATTTTATAACCGGTAGCAGCGATTAATATGCTCATTAACGGACTAATCAGGTTGAAGAAACAATAAGGAAAATAAACAAATGTGGAGACACCTAGCACAGTAGCCTGTGTCATTCCGCAGGTGTTCCAAGGGATTAATACGGAAGTCACTGTAACAGCATCTTCTGTTGTCCGGCTCAATAAACGACTCTCATAACCTTTCTCGGTATAGATATCCGTATACATTTTTCCTGTCAAAATGATGGAGAGGTATTGGTCGGCCGTAAAGATATTCAATAAAATACCCGACATCACTGTAGAAGCAACCATACTGACACGTCGTTTCATGAAACGGATAAAAACAGAAGTGAGACTTTCCAGCATACCACTTGCCGTCATCGCTCCTCCAAAACACATGGCGCATATGATAAGCCAGATCGTATCCATCATACCGGCCATACCCCGGGTCGAGATGAGTTCATTGAGTGCTGTATGGTGTGTCTCTATCTGTGTGTGCCCATAAAAGGAGATCAATAAACCTTTGAATGTGGCTAGAGAATTGCCTTCCGGCATCCCTGATATTTCCTGTAAGAGATGAGGTTGAAAAAATAAGGCAAACAGACCGGCCAAAGCTGCTGATGCAAATAGAGTGATTATCGAAGGTACTTTTCGGGCAATCAGAATACCCGTGATCACCGGTACGGCTAACAACCAGAGTGAAGGATTGAATTTTTCTTTTAAAACAGAGGAAAATAAGTCGACCTGTCCGATGTTTCCCGATTGATTTGTAAAGCCATATAAGGTGAAAATAATCAAAGCGATCAAAAGGGAAGGAACGGTCGTGTAAAGCATATACCTGATATGCGTAAACAGAGGAGTTCCAGTGACGGATGATGCGAGTACGGTGGTGTCTGATAATGGAGAAATCTTATCCCCGAAATAAGCACCGGAAATAATGGCTCCGGCAATCCAACCTGGTGAGAATCCCTGCGCTTCTCCTATACCCATTAAAGCGATTCCGATCGTGGCAATGGTGGTCCATGAACTGCCTGTCATCACCGAGACAATGGCACAAATCAAACAGCTGGATACCAGAAAGAAACTGGGATGAATAATTTGCATACCGTAATAAATCAGTGTCGGAACGACTCCACTAATCATCCAGCTTCCGGCAAGTGCTCCAATCAATAATAAAATGAGAATAGCCGAGGCGACACTTAAAATATTATTGCAGATTGCTTTTTCGATTGTCTTCCATTTGACTTTACCAAAGGTCATGGCCAGTAATGAACAAACAGCTGTTGTCGTTAATAAGACGATCTGACTGGCGCCTCCCAAGGTGTCGTTTCCAAAGACCCGGATTGTAAAGAACAATAAGACAACCAATACTATAACTGGTATCAAGGAGAGGAGTGGAGAGGGTAACTTTTGTGGTTGATTTTCCATGTAATAAATATATCCAAATGCGTATATGATGACAAATCTACACAAAAAATCGAATTGTATCCGTATCTTTGTTCACTATAACATTGAATACGAACTAAAAGGATCGGATGAAACTTATAACTGATATTGCTGAACTAAAGAATGAGATATTGGCAGCCACAATCGGTTTTTTTGATGGAGTTCATTTAGGGCATCGTTATCTGATCAATGATTTAATATCCATTGCCCGTCAAAGAGGGATCCCTTCTGCGGTTATCACTTTTCCTGAACATCCCCGTGCTGTCCTTCATGCCGAATATCAACCCAAATTGCTTAATTCGTATGAAGAAAAAGTAAGTCTGCTTGAAAAAACAGAACTCGATTACTGCATTATTTTGCCCTTTACACCGGAATTGTCTCACTTGTCTGCCGAACAGTTTATCAAAGAAATTCTGGTGGGAGAATTACATCTGAAGACATTATTGGTGGGGTATGATCATCGTTTCGGACACGATCGGACGGAAGGGTATGATGCGTATGTGAACTACGGGAAGCAGTATGGCCTTGAAGTATTGCAATCGACCCCTTATGCCGAAGGTCGTTTAGCTGTAAGCTCTTCAGAAATTCGCCGTTTACTTGTGGCTGGAGAAGTGGAAGATGCTGCACGTCTATTGACATATCCCTATCTGTTAAAGGGGCGTATTGCAGACGGGCATAAGATTGGGCGAACATTAGGTTTTCCTACCGCCAATATTCAATTAAGCGAGCCTTATAAAATTATCCCGGCGATCGGTGTGTATGCCGTGTGGGTCTATCTGGAAGAAAAACGGTATAAAGGGATGTTGTATATCGGTGATCGTCCAACATTGAACAATGGTGATGATATCACATTGGAAGTGCATATTCTGGATTTCTCCGGAGATATTTATAATAATGAAATAAGCGTATCGTTTGTACATTATGTACGTGGTGATATTAAGTTCGACTCTTTGGAAGCACTATCCAAGCAGCTTGAAAATGATCGCGAAACAGTAAGAAAATACCTCTAATCTGCACAGATGGAAAATTATTATGAAGCGATTGACCTTTTAAAAGGGATGATTAGCCGCCCGTCATTTAGCCGGGAAGAGCAGGAGGTGGCTGATTATCTGGAGTCGAGTTGGAAGAAAAAGAATGAGGTCTGCCGTAAAGGCAATAACCTCTGGATGATTGCTCCCGATTATGATCCGAAGAAACCGACTATCCTTTTAAACTCACATATTGATACGGTTAAACCTGTTGCCGGATGGACCTACGACCCTTTTCAACCGGACGAAACAATAGAGGACAAACTCTTCGGGCTCGGCAGTAATGATGCCGGAGCAAGTGTTGTCTCCTTGTATACAACCTTTCGCGTCTTATCATCAAAGAGACAGCCCTATAATCTGATTTTTCTGGCATCCTGTGAAGAAGAGGTTTCCGGAAAGAACGGAATTGAAAGCGTTTTGCCCGAATTACCCAAGATCGCATTCGGTCTTGTCGGGGAACCGACCGGTATGCAACCTGCAATTGCCGAAAAAGGATTGATGGTATTGGATTGTATCGCCCATGGGAAAGCCGGACATGCTGCGCGTGATGAAGGTATTAATGCTATTTCACTGGCAATTAAAGCGATCGAATGGTTCAATACCTACCAGTTTCCAGAACAAAGCGACTTGTTGGGGCCGGTAAAAATGAGTGTGACCATGATTCATGCCGGGACACAACATAATGTGATTCCGGATCATTGTGAGTTTACGGTAGATATTCGTTCGAATGAGTGTTATTCCAACGAGGCATTGTTTGAGTTGATCTGTCAGCAGGTCGATTGTGACGTGCGAGCGCGAAGTTTTCGTTTGAATTCCAGTAAAACCGAACCGGATCATCCGTTTGTGCAGCGCGCATTATTGATGGGTAAGACGCCATTTGGCTCACCCACATTAAGTGATCAGGCGTTAATGCCTTTCCCTTCGGTTAAGATTGGTCCAGGGGATTCAGCCCGTTCCCATTCGGCAGATGAATATATCTGTCTGAGTGAGATACGGGAAGCTATCGATACATACGTGCGATTGCTGGACGGATTATCCCTATAAATATGAAAGGATTAATTCATGATAAAAGCAATCAGACCCAGGTCTTTTGGATCAGCCTTGGTAAATTAAGTTCTTTTGCCCTCGCATTTGTCAGTGCTGCTATTTTATCCCGCTTTTTGTCGAAAGAAGATTATGGTACCTATAAACAGGTGATGTATATCTATTCGGCATTTGTGCTTGTTTTTACAGCCGGATTACCGGAGACATTGACCTATTTTCTGCCTAAGCTGACCAAGCGTGAGGGGAAACACCTGGTGAACCGGTTTGAACTTCTCTTTGTTCTCTTGGGATTGATTTTTTCACTTTTCATCTATTTCTCTTCCGGCTTGATTGCCGATGTGTTGAATAACCCGGCATTGGAGAAAGCCTTAAAGATCTATGCCCCTGTCCCGTTACTATTGATGCCTACCTTTTCGATAGAGAGTGTTTATTTGCGGGAACAGAAAAGTTATTACCTCGCTGTATATACTGTATTTTCGCGTATAGTGGTCTTGGCCGGGATGGTTTTGCCGGTTATTTTCTACCGGGCGAATTACGAAGCGGCTTTATACGGATTAGTGGTCTCCTCCTTTTTTATGTTGTTGGCTGCACTGTTTTTGATTTACAGACCCTATAAAGGTTACGCATCTCAGCGATCCAGCCTTACTCTTCAGCAGATCGCCCGGTATGCCCTGCCATTGATGGGGGCCGACTTATGTGTGATGATGTCGGGATCGGCCGATCAGTTTTTTATTAGTCGTTATTTTGGAGAGATCACGTTTGCTGAGTTTGCCAACGGATTCATTCAGTTTCCATTGGCGCCTATGATCACCGCTTCTGTTATGGCTGTCCTTATTCCGGTCTTTTCCAGAGCCAATACACCCGAACTCTTCGGTCAGGCGATACAGTCGTGGCAAAAAGCGATTTTGAAGACCGGTTTGATCTTGTACCCATTGCTGCTCTATAGTCTGGTTTTTGCTTCCGAGATTATCATTCTTATTTATGGGCGGGAATATGTTGGTTCTGCCATCTATTTTCAGATTATTTTAATCAGCAATTTTGTCAATATCTACCCTTTTCTGCCTGTTATGCTGGCGTTGGGGAAAATGAAGATATATGTTAGTTTTTATCTGATCTCGGCGGTTTCGATCTGGCTGACCGAAGCGATATCGATCTCTGTCTATCCGTCGCCGGTGGTTATTGCCTGTGTTTCTGCAACCAATACGATCTTGGTGATCGTAGCGTTTTATACATATATCAGGTGGAGGTTAGGTATTCAGGTATTCAGCCGACAACTTGTTTCATCTTTGCTAAAAACAATTGTTCATGCGCTTTTGCTCTTATTTCCCGTCAGATTTTTATTATTTCCTCTGATTCAGCACCTGCCGTTATTCCTGAATCAGTTTTTATCTTTTGCTGTCTTTTACCTATTGGTCTTATTGACCGGGAAATATATGGGATTAGATTACCAGCAGATTGGTTTATCTGTTTTTCAATCATTGCTAAAGAAGAAGAAATGATAAATATCGATCTTTACAGGAGAAACTGGATTACCGCGAACGGAATTTCCACCATCGGATGGGCTACATGGAGCGGGGAGAGTTATAATGGAGAGGCTTTTCATCAATTGATAACAGAGCGGGTCAAGCAAACGAGATTCGATATCGCGGTCGCCAGTGAATTGGCCAAACAGCTGAATGGGAATTATGCGATAATTATAGAGTCTGAATGTCTGGTTTTTTTGATTGCCGATCATATTCGTTCCTATCCGATTCTTTATTTCAAAGAAGGGGATGATCTGTATATCACTGATCATCTGTTGGCCACCCTGCAAAGAAACGGGCTAAGGCCGGAAGTAGACATTTGTCAAATAGAGGTGTTTCTGGTTGCAGGTTTGACATTGGAAGATCATACCGTATTTAAAAATATCTGTGCAATCCAGGCGGCAGAGGTTGTGGTACTCAATGAGAGACAGCTTGAAAAACGACGCTATTTTATCTATTCACTGGATACGTCGCAGAAAGAGTTGGCTGTCGATGAGGAAGTGGCTCGCCAGCAAGAGTTGTTTTCCCGGATCTTTCGCCGGACATTAGCCAGTGCTCCGAATGTACGCAACTGGGTTTTACCACTTAGTGGAGGACACGATTCGAGAATGGTGATCAATCAGTTATATCAACTGGGGGTAAAGAACATTGTTTGTTATTCCTATGGATCACCGGGGAATAAGCAGTCGCAAATCAGTCGGGAGATTGCCTCAGCACTTGGATATCCCTGGTATTTTGTGGAGTATACGCCTGAACGGTGGAGGGAGTTGCGCGAAAGTTCCGATTTCAACGACTATTTCGATTTTGCGTTCAATGGGGTCAGTGATCCCCATATACAGGATTTTCTGGCTGTGTCGGTCTTGAAAGCGCAAGGGGTTATTCAATCGGGAGATATTTTTATGCCTGGTCATACCTTCGATTTCCTTACTGGCGCTTATTGTCGAGACGGGATAGAGACTCTTTCCTCCAAGAAAGAGAGTTATCGTTACCTTTCAGCCTATTTCAATCAGTGGGCTTGTAAAAGAAGGAGTCAAACTGTTTGGAAAGAATTCGCATCAATGATTCAACACGCTCCTGTTTCGTATCCTGTTTTTCCGGAATATTTTCACTGGCAGGAGCGACATGCCAAATTTATACAAAACAGTGTGCGGGTCTATGAATATTTCGGGTTCGACTGGCGCACACCTTTATGGGATATAGAACTGGTTGATTATTGGCAACAGATTCCTCTGAAGGATAAAAAACAACGCTATTTTCTGTATCTCTGTGAAAAGAACGGACTGTATCAGGAGCCTCTGGCTTCAATCCCATTTGATATAGAGATGAGCCCGAGGAGGAGTCTGAAGCGCCTATTCACGGCGGTATTGCCTGAATCTGTGAAGCGTCAGTTGAAATTCTACCTGCAAAAAGAAACCCCTCATTCGGATGATGCATTATATGCTGTTTATGCCGAAGGTTCTCCCTCTTTTTCAGAGATAATGCCTTATGAAAATCTGCCGAAGGAGTTGCGTTATTATTTGAAGCCGTATATTCATCGTCCGCTGTACTGGTTCCCGGATAATGATAATAATACGCTTTATGCGCTTCGGGATTTATTTATGTAGACCGTATTTTAGAAAGATTAGATCGCTTTTTCAGAAGCATTTCAATGACTTTTCTGTTAGAGGTACGTCTAAATGATTTTAGACGTACCTCTAAACTGATTTACACCTACCTCTAAATTTGTTTAGACGTACCTCTAACAAAAAACAGACCTACGTCTGTCTTAAAAATGTATAGCAACGAATTCAAAAAGAGTCTACATGATGTTGTAAAACGTACTATTTGGTTTCTGTTTTTGCAAAGAACAGCTGAAGTTGTTGTGCGCAAGACTGTTTTTATAAAATGTAAACTATTTGTAGTGGAAAGTATTATTTTTTTTGGGTAATGCGCGTTAAAAATAACATATTGAAAGTAGATTCATCTTCATTTTACGTTTTATTTCTATATTTGCAGCAACTAAAATAGATCAAATACCTATTTTTCTAAACGATATTTCATGAATGAACAAATCAAACAGATAGCGGAGCGCCTGATCGGTTTGCGTGAAGCCTTGGAGATTACACCAGAAGAGATGGCTAAGGTTGCGCATTTGACTCCAGAGGAGTATATGGCGTTGGAAAGCGGGACGAAAGATATTTCGGTTAGTGTGCTTCATCAGATTTCTCAGGCATATGGGGTTGAGTTAACGACCCTGATGTTTGGTGATGAGCCTAAAATGAGTACTTATTTCGTGACGCGTAAAGGGAAAGGGATTGCAGTAGAACGTACAAAGGCGTATAAATATCAATCGTTGGCTGCCGGTTTTGCGGGACGCAAAGCTGATCCTTTTTTGGTGACAGTCCATCCGAAGGCGGATGATGAACCGGTTTACTTGAACGCTCATCCCGGTCAGGAGTATAATCTGGTACTTAGTGGGCGGTTATTGTTGAACATAAACAATAAAGAACTGATTCTGGAAGCGGGTGACAGTATTTATTTCAATTCCGAATTGCCACATGGCATGAAGGCACTTGATGGTGAGACTGTAAATTTTCTGGCTGTTATTCTTTAATATAGAAGTTCAAATTCGGCGGTTTGCACGCATACGATTCGAACTTTCAACTTCTTAATTTCCAACTACAAAATATATGATATTAGAACGTTTTTTAGATCAGACGACGTTTGAGTCGCAAGATGATTTTATAGCCAATTACAAAGTAAATATACCTGATGGTTTTAATTACGGTTACGACGTGGTGGATGAATGGGCTGCGAAGGCACCGGATAAACGTGCGCTATGTTGGACCAACGACAAGGGCGAACATATCGATTTTTCATTTGCAGACATTAAAAGAGAGTCGGATCGAACAGCTTCTTACTTTCAATCATTAGGCATTGGAAAAGGGGATATGGTGATGTTGATTCTTAAACGGAGATATGAATTCTGGTTTGCGATTATTGCATTACATAAATTGGGCGCAGTGGTGATCCCGGCAACACATTTGTTGACGAAGAAAGATATTATTTACCGGAATAATGCTGCTGATATTAAGATGATTGTCTGTGTGGGTGAGGAGAGTGTGACTACTCAGGTCATTGAAGCGATGCCTGAATCTCCTTCGATCAAAAGATTGGTTTCGGTAGGTCCTGAAGTTCCTGCCGGATTTGAAGATTTTCATCGGGGCATCGAAGCGGCATCTGCTTTTGTCCGGCCACAGGAGCGGACAACCAATGAGGATATTTCATTGATGTATTTTACATCGGGAACTACAGGAAATCCTAAGATGGTTGCTCATAATTTTACTTATCCGCTGGCACATATTTCAACCGGAAGTTATTGGCATAACCTGCATAAGGATAGTTTACATCTGACGATAGCTGATACCGGTTGGGGAAAAGCGGTTTGGGGGAAACTATATGGGCAATGGATTGCGGGGTCGACAGTGTTTGTCTATGATCATGAGAAGTTTAATCCGGCAGATATGCTTCGGATGATTCAGGATTACCGGATAACCTCTTTGTGTGCTCCTCCGACTATTTTCCGTTTTCTGATTCGGGAGGATGTTACGAAATATGATCTTTCTTCACTGGAATATTGTACGATTGCCGGTGAGGCTTTGAATCCGGCAGTCTATGAATCGTTTCTCAAACTGACAGGGATCAAATTGATGGAAGGATTCGGACAGACGGAAACGACATTGACGGTTTGTACCTTTCCGTGGACGATGCCTAAACCCGGATCGATGGGGAAGGCGAATCCGCAATATGTGGTTGATCTGCTTCGTGCCGACGGTACACCGGCAGAGGATGGTGAGCAGGGAGAGATCGTTGTGCGGTATGGAGATAAGCGTCCTTTAGGACTGTTTAAAGAATACTATCGTGATGAGGCATTGACGAAAGCGACTTGTCATGATGGGATCTATTATACGGGCGATGTTGCCTGGCGAGATGAAGATGGTTATTTCTGGTTTGTCGGCCGCACGGATGATGTGATCAAGAGTTCGGGATACCGTATCGGTCCGTTTGAGGTTGAAAGTGCGTTGATGACACATCCCGCAGTGGTGGAATGTGCCATAACCGGAGTACCTGATGAGATACGCGGCCAGATTGTTAAGGCGACTATTATCCTGGCAAAAGAGTATAAAGAGCGTGCTGGAGAAATGTTGGTCAAAGAGTTACAGGATCATGTGAAGAAGGTGACTGCTCCTTATAAATATCCGCGGGTGATAGAGTTTGTTGAAGAGTTACCTAAAACGATCAGCGGAAAGATCAGACGGGTGGAGATACGGGATAAAGACAGTAATAATAATGGTTAATGTTTAATGATTAATTATTAATGGAAGAAAAAGAACCTAAACCGAATGCTTTGAAAGAGAAGAGTTTTTCTTTTGCGAAAAGGGTTGTAAAGTTGTATAAATACTTAAATGAAACGCATAAGGAGTATGTATTGTCGAAACAATTATTACGATCTGGGACTGCAATAGGGGCTTTGTATAGAGAGTGTGAATATGCTGAAAGTAAATTGGACTTTATTCATAAACTCGGAATCGCTCAAAAAGAGTGCAATGAAAGCTTATATTGGATTGAACTCTTATTTCATACAGAATATGTATCTGAGTCAGCGTTTAACAGCTTAATTCAGGATGGAGAGGAACTCCTTAAACTAATAACTTCCATAATAAAGACTGCAAAGTCAACAATTAATCATTAATCATTAACAATTAATCATTAATAAACGTGCGAATAGCAGTTAAAATAGGCAGCAATGTACTTACGCGCAGTGATGGGACATTGGATGTGACACGAATGTCTGCACTGGTGGATCAGGTGGCTGAATTACATCGGAAAGGGATGGAAATCGTCTTGATCTCTTCGGGGGCAGTGGCTTCCGGGCGGAGTGAGATTAAAGTCGGTAAGAAACTGGATGCGGTGTCGTCGCGTCAGCTTTATTCAGCGGTGGGGCAAGCGAAACTGATTAATCGTTATTATGAACTGTTTCGTGATCACGAGATCGCTTGTGGGCAGGTGTTGACAACGAAAGAGAATTTCGGTAGTCGTACACACTATCTGAACCAGAAGAATTGTATGGAGGTGATGTTGGCCAACAAGGTCATTCCGATAGTGAATGAGAATGATACGATCTCTGTGACTGAGTTGATGTTTACTGATAATGATGAATTGTCGGGGCTTATTGCAACGATGATGGGCATGGATGCACTGATCATTCTGAGTAATATCGATGGTATTTATAATGGTAACCCGAATGATGCTCAGTCGTCTGTTATCCGTGAGATTGAATCGGGAGGGGCAGATGTTTCGGAGTATGTACAGACGACCAAATCGGCTTTTGGCCGGGGAGGTATGTTGACCAAATGTCGTATTGCCCAAAAAGTGGCAGACGAAGGTATTGCAGTTATTATTGCGAATGGGAAAAAGGACAATATTCTGCCACAGGTATTAACACCTCAGAGTGAGACCATCTGTACACGTTTTGTTCCGTCGGAAAAGCCGGTCAGTAGCGTGAAGAAATGGATTGCACACTCAGAAGGTTTTGCTAAAGGAGAAGTTCATATTAATGAAGGGGCAGAAGAGGCTTTGGCTTGTCCGAAAGCGACCAGCGTATTGTTGGTTGGAGTCACACAGATTATAGGTGATTTTGAAAAAGATGATATCGTTCGGATCTATACTAAGTCGGGCAAACAGATCGGTGTGGGCCGGACAGATTACGATAGCGATGAAGCGAAATCGTTGATTGGCAAACGGGATCTGAAACCGTTGATACATTATGATTATTTATATTTGGATTCATAAGGATGACGTCGTATAAAAGAAACAATTTAATAGAGAAACTCAGTCGACCTCTTTCTTCCTTTTTTGAGGATGATGAGCGGGATGATGAAGTTTGTCCGGAAGCAACAGCTACTGTCAGTGAATTAATCGATCGTGCAGTTGTCGCATCACGTTCACTTCTTTCGCTGAATGATGCAACAATAAACAGTATTCTTTGTGATGCAGCAAAAGCCTTATTGCTGCATAGTGAGGCGGTGTTAAGGGAGAATGTGAGAGATTTAAACCGGATGGATCCGTCTGATCCGAAATATGACCGTCTCAAACTGACAGAAGAGCGTCTGAAAGGAATTGCCGGTGATATGGAGAATGTGGCTTCACTCACTTCGCCTTTGGGTAAGATCTTGGATGAAAGGATACGACCTAATGGGATGGTTATCAAAAAGGTGTCTGTTCCTTTTGGTTTGATAGGGGTGATCTATGAGGCGCGACCCAATGTCACATTTGATGTTTTTTCATTATGCCTGAAAAGCGGGAACGCCTGTGTATTGAAAGGCGGATCGGATGCGCATTTTTCAAATACGATATTGGTTGCTGTTATTCGTGAAGTCTTAAAGAAATATCAGGTTAATCCGGATAGTTGTATTTTACTTCCTCCCGAACGTGAAGCGACAACAGAACTATTGAATGCAGTAGGACGTGTCGATCTGATTATTCCCCGTGGAAGCAGTTCGCTGATTCATTATGTCAGGGAACATGCGCGTATTCCGGTTATAGAAACGGGTGCGGGCATTTGTCATACTTATTTTGATAATGCGGGGGATAGGGAAAAAGGACAGGTGATTATAACGAATGCAAAGACCCGAAGGGTGAGTGTGTGTAATGCGTTAGATTGTTTGTTGATTCATAAAGATCGTTTGGGAGATTTGCCTTATCTCTGTGAAAGATTGGTTGAACACAACGTGATTATATATGCGGATCCGACAGCCTATTCAGTATTGGAAGGGAAATACCCGAAAGAATTGCTCCAACAGGCAACAATGGAGAGTTTTGGTACCGAATTTCTGGATTACAAGATGAGCGTGCGTGTGGTTTCTTCGATTGAAGAGGCGTTGGAGCATATCGCCAAACATAGTTCTAAGCATAGCGAATGTATCGTCAGCGAATCGGAAGAATCGATCGATCTCTTTGAGCAATTGGTGGATGCGGCTTGTGTTTATGCCAATGTGTCTACCGCTTTTACCGATGGAGCCCAATTTGGTTTCGGAGCAGAAATAGGTATCAGTACACAAAAATTACATGCCCGTGGGCCAATGGCATTACCGGAATTGACGACCTATAAATATATTATTGAAGGGGAGGGACAGGTACGACTTTAATAGGATGCAAGAGGTAAATTCTATCTGCTTATTTGTGAATATACAGCATTCTTTCTAACTTGCCACCTCTTAATTAATTGTAAATGAAATGAGAAATTTCACTTGTGTAAATGATATTGGTGATCTTAAACAGGCTTTGGCAAATGCTTTTGAGATCAAAAAAAACCGTTTCCAGTTTGCTGAACTGGGAAAACATAAAACATTGATGATGGTGTTTTTTAATTCCAGTCTGCGTACCCGTTTGAGTACCCAAAAGGCTGCCATGAATCTGGGTATGAATACGATCGTGCTCGATATTAATCAAGGAGCCTGGAAACTGGAGAGTGAACGGGGGGTGATTATGGATGGTGACAAACCCGAACATCTGTTGGAGGCGATTCCGGTGATGGGGTGTTATTGTGATATCATCGGTGTACGTTCTTTTGCCCGCTTTGAAAGTAAAGAAGAAGATTATACGGAGAAGGTTTTAAACCAGTTTATTCAATATTCAGGTCGGCCGGTGTTTAGTATGGAGGCGGCTACACGTCATCCGTTACAAAGCTATGCCGACTTAATCACGATAGAAGAGTATAAAAAGAGCGCGCGTCCGAAGGTGGTATTGACCTGGGCTCCTCATCCGAAAGCTTTACCACAGGCCGTACCGAATAGCTTTGCGGAATGGATGAATGCGACAGATTATGAGTTTGTCATTACTCATCCTGAAGGGTATGAATTGGATCCTTCTTTTGTGGGGAAAGCACGTGTTGAATATGATCAAAAGAAAGCGTTTGAAGGAGCAGATTTTATCTATGCCAAGAACTGGGCGGCTTATGCGGATCCAAACTATGGACAGGTTTTGAGCCGGGATCGTAGTTGGACGGTGGATACCGAAAAAATGGCTTTGACCAACAATGCTTATTTTATGCATTGTCTGCCGGTACGTCGCAATATGATCGTAACAGACGATGTCATAGAGAGTCCACAGAGTATCGTTATCCCTGAAGCAGCCAACCGGGAAATATCGGCTCAGGCTGTTCTGAAAAGAATGCTTGAGGATAATTTCTAAAACAGAAAAGTTTTTTGTCACCTAAATACAAATATCATGGAGAATAACAACAAAATCACAAGAAGAAAGTTCTTTACAGCCTCTACCACTGCATTGGCTGCGGTAGCTATTGTTCCTTCAGGGCTGACATCCTGTGCCGAAGCACCGGCACCGGCTGCTCCTATCGAGGTGGGATCTAAATTCAACGGCGTACAGATCGGTACGATTACCTACAGCTGGCGTACATTGCCGGGTGGCTTGGCGAATATTTTAAAGTATTGCAAAACGGCAGGTATTAGTTCAATCGAATTAATGAGTGGTGATTTGGAAGAATACTTAGGTATTCCTGCGAATCCTTTGGCAGAGGCATTTGCCGGTGTCAGTCGCGACCCTATGCAAGCACAGGCTATCCGTGCCGCTAATCCGAATCAGCAGTTTACTTATCTTGCTGTCGGAAGTGGTTATGTCATGGTACCGCTTCCGTTTACAGCCGAACAACAGGCGGCGATTGATAAATACAAAGCGGATGTGAAAAACTGGCGTGTCAACTTACCGATGTCGAAAGTGGAAGAAGCACGTAAATACATGAAAGATAATGGCGTTGAAGCACATATCGTTAAATTTGGTCCAAGCAGTTGGTCGGACGAAGAGATCGATTATGCGTTTAAAGTAGCCAAAGCAATGGGTGCCAAAGCGGTGACTGATGAGACAGGACTTGCTACGGCTCAGAAATTAGCTCCGTTTGCAGAGAAACACGATATGTACGCAGCGATGCACAATCATGCACAGTTTGGTGACCCGACATTTGATGTAGATGCGATATTGGCGGTGAATCCGCACATTATGCTTAACTTTGACTGTGGGCATTACTTTGGGTCTACCGGAAAGAATCCGGCCGATTTTATCCGGAAATACCACGATCGGATCTACAGTATTCATATCAAAGATAAGACCGGTCCTAATACAGAACCCAAAGATACGAATCAAGTCTTCGGACAGGGAGAGACTCCTATTGCCGAAGTGCTCAATTTGATCAAAACAGAGAAGTATCCGATCTATGTGGATATCGAGTTGGAATACCCCGTTGCATCCTGGTCGACTTCCGAAAAAGAAGTAGCAACTTGTGTGAAGTATCTCCGCCAGATTCTGATTTGATCTTTCTGTTTCCAAAGATATCATGAACAAAAAGTCTCAGCTTGCTGAGGCTTTTTTTTGTTTGTCGCGGATATAGAATCGTTTGACAATTGTGAGACGATCGTTTGATAATTATCAAATGATCATTCCACAATTGTGAAACGATCATTCGACAATTGTCAAATGAATTATTCTTTTCAATCGCTTCGTTTTTGTATGCAGCAGAATCGGCCGATCAGTCTGAACGTTTCAGGTGATCTTTTCGGACAGACTTAATTGTATGTCTTATTTTTTTGTTTTTGGGGGAAGATAATCGTTCTGAATATTCGTCATGCTACTCCACAGGCTGAATCGGGCTTCGGGATTTATTTCTTCCATATCAGCTAATAGTTTTTTTATCTCAGAACGACTGGAGCCGGACTCGTAGGGGCAATTTTTGAGTTGTTTCCGGTAACTTTTCCATTCGGCCAGTTGTTTTAAGTCGCTCTCTTTGATCAGACATAAAGGGCGAATAATCGACATGTCGAATTTATCCATTTTGAGCAGAGGAGGCATCGTTCCGATGGCGCCCTGATGAATCATGTTCATCAGTAATGTCTCCAACAGATCATCCTGGTGATGCCCGAGTGCAATTTTAGTACATTGATGTGTTTTGGCTAAGTCGAATAAGGCTTTGCGTCGGGTCCATGAACAGAGAAAGCAGGGTGATTTCCGTTTGTCGGTAGAGGCGTCAAAACTGGTTTCATGGACAACGAACGGCAGATGGTGTTCGTCGGCACAACTCTTCAGATAGGCCTGGTCAGCCTGATAGGGGATGTTGGTCATCACCACATGGGCTACCACCACTTCGAAGCGTGGTTGGTAACATTTGGAACGTCGTCCTAAAAGGTCTACCAGTGCAAGCGAATCTTTTCCTCCGGAAAGTCCGATCAGTATCCGATCCCCATCTTCGATGAGTTGGTATTCATACATGGCTTTTTTAACTTTCTCTTCCAATTTGCGGTAGAGAAGTTCTTCTGCGGTCCACTTTGGCATAGTTATTCCTTTTCAGGGCGCAAAATTAGATATTTCTGATTCTAATTTGTTTATTGCAACTAAAAATATGCTTATCTTTACGAAAGTATCACAAAAACGTGCGTTAGAATTCGATGAAAAGGGTCATTTGTAAACTGTTTTATACGATAAGTATTCTTTTTATAGGTAGTGGGTTATATGCCCAAAGCCTGGATCAGGCCAAGAAGATGTACAATGAGGGGCAATATGAAGAAGCGAAGCCTGCCTTTGAACGCTTGGTCAAACAGGCTCCCAATAATTCTTCCTACAATCAATGGTATGGGGTATGCTGTTATGAAACAGGCGATCTGGAAACTGCAGAAAAACATTTATTGGTTGCTGCCAAACGGAAGGTGCAGGAGTCCTTTCGTTATCTGGCGGAGTTGTATTATAAAACATACCGCTTTGAGGAATCGGCAGAAATGTTTGAGGAATATATTGATATCTTGGCAGGAAAAAATCAGCCGGTGGAAACTTTTGAAACACGTCTTGATCAGGCGAATAATGCAGCCCGGATGTTGGATAAAGTGGAAGATGTGGAGATTATAGATAGTGTCGTGGTTGATAAGCGTAAGTTTTTGGCTGTCTATCCCTTAAGTGAGGAGAGCGGGCGATTAATGAGTTATTCGGATTTTTTCAAGAATGAGAAGGTGATTCTTTCTTCTGTCTATATGAATCAGAGAGGCGATAAAATATATTATGCCCGTGAAACAAATGATAACCAGCTGTGTTTGTTCAATCAATCCAAATTACTTGAGGAGTGGGGCGATGAGAAACAGTTGCCAATGAATATCAACAGTGAGGGGAATGAGAACTTTCCATTTGTTCTGTCAGATGGGGTCACCATTTATTATGCATCGACGGGTAATGGATCACTTGGAGGGTATGATCTTTTTGTGACGCGGTATACCTCCAATTCAGATACTTATTTAACTCCGGAACAGTTGGGTATGCCTTTCAATTCGCCGGCCAATGATTATATGTTGGTGATTGATGAAGGGAAAAACCTCGGTTGGTTTGTTTCCGACCGGTTCCAGCCGGAAGGGAAAGTGTGTGTGTATCTGTTTATCCCGAATACGAACAAGGCGCGTATCGAGAGCGAAGATCTTGATTTGAAACGTTCGCGCGCACTGATCACAGCGATCAGTGATTCCTGGAAAGAAGAGGGCAATTACAACGAGTTAATCGAATTGGCATATGCCGAAGTCTCTTCCGGAATCAATGAGGTAAAGAAAGATTTTGAGTTTATTGTCAATGACAATACCATTTATTATACGCTGGAGGAGATCAAAAGCCCGGAAGCCCGGAATCAGTACGAAAAAGTAGTGGCCTTACGGAAACAGATCACAGAGCAGCAAGAAAAACTGGAAGGGTTACGCCAGTCGTATACCACCGGGAATGCTGCTCGTAAGGATCAGCTACGGGCGACAATTCTACAGGCAGAGTCGCTACTTGAAGGGTTGCTTGTACAGCCTCGTGAACTGGAGAAAAAAGCACGGAATACCGAAATAAATTTTCTGAAACTGAACAGATAAAACATACTTGAACAATATATGCTTTTAGATCTATTCATTATCGTTTTTTTAATGGGAGTGGCTATTGCGCTGGTTCTTGTTGAAATATTTCTTATGCCGGGGATTACGTTGGCCGGTATCGGAGGGGCTGTTTTTGCAATCGGTGGAGTCATTTATGCCTATACAATAGGTGTTGCAACCGGACATATCACATTGATTGGTTCAAGCATCCTGTTTGGTGGTCTCTTTTTCTGGTTGCTCCGCTCAAACTCCTTTAGCAAGGTCGCTCTGCATACCGAGGTGGATTCAAAACTCACTTCCAGTAAAGAGTTGGGTATTGAGCCGGGAGATGAGGGGATGACCCTTTCCCGCTTAGCGCCTATCGGAAAAGCCAGTATCAAAGGAATAACGGTAGAGGCCAAATCGTTGGGTGATTTTATCGATGAACATAGCCCAGTCGTTGTTGTGCGGGTAGATGGATATAATGTTGTTGTCAAGTCTAAAGAACATATCAATACATAAATAATACATTCGAATATGGAAGAAATGACTTTTTTACCGGTCGTATTGCTGGGAGCCGCGGTGTTCCTGCTGATCATATTTTTCTATTATGTGCCTTTCCTGTTATGGATCTCAGCGAAAGTATCGGGGGTAAATATCTCTTTGTTACAATTGTTTCTGATGCGTATCCGTAACGTGCCGCCTTCAGTGATTACACGTGCAATGATTGAAGCGCATAAAGCTGGATTGAAAACATTAACACGTGATGAGTTGGAAGCGCACTATCTGGCCGGTGGTCATGTAGAACGGGTTGTTCATGCATTGGTGTCTGCCTCGAAAGCCAATATCGAGTTGTCTTTCCAGATGGCTACCGCGATTGATCTTGCCGGACGTGATGTGTTTGAAGCGGTACAGATGTCTGTTAATCCTAAAGTGATCGATACGCCTCCGGTAACGGCGGTTTCTAAAAACGGGATACAGCTTATCGCTAAAGCACGTGTAACCGTGCGTGCCAATATCAAACAATTGGTAGGGGGAGCCGGTGAAGAAACGATCCTGGCCCGTGTAGGAGAAGGGATTGTATCGTCTATCGGTTCGGCAGAAAATCATGAATCGGTATTGGAGAACCCCGATTCGATCTCTAAATTGGTTTTACGTAAAGGGTTAGATGCCGGGACAGCATTTGAAATTCTTTCAATTGATATCGCTGATATTGATATAGGTAAGAACATTGGTGCTGTATTACAGATGGATCAGGCGCAGGCTGATAAAAATATTGCTCAGGCAAAGGCTGAGGAACGTCGTGCAATGGCTGTCGCTGTTGAGCAGGAGATGAAAGCGAAAGCACAGGAGGCTCGTGCGAAGGTGATTGAAGCTGAAGCTGAAGTGCCTAAAGCGATGGCTGAAGCTTTCCGGAATGGGAATTTAGGGATTATGGATTATTACAAAATGAAAAATATAGAAGCCGATACCGGTATGCGCGAAGCGATTGCAAAACCTAGTGCCGGTAATTCGTCGAAACCAATCAAAGACTGACATGAAGATTATCCCGGCATCCGAACTAATCATAAATGAAGATGGAAGTATTTTTCACTTGCATCTGAAGCCAGAACAATTGGCTGATCATATTATTTTGGTCGGTGATCCTAAGCGGGTCACCATGGTCGCCTCTTTTTTTGATACGCAGGAATGTGAAGTGTCTAACCGGGAATTTCATGCGATAACAGGATCTTACAAAGGGAAAAGAATAACAGTCCTTTCTCATGGTATCGGAGGAGATAATATCGATATTGTCTTAACCGAACTGGACGCCCTGGCGAATGTCGATTTTAAAACCCGCACGGTTAAGTCGGAACTCAGGCAATTGACATTGGTCCGGATAGGAACAACAGGAGGCTTACAGCCTTCTGTTCCCGTCGGGACTTATGTGGCAGCAGAAAAGTCAATCGGCTTTGACGGGGTGATCTATTTTTATGCAAACAGCAGAGATATCCGGGATACGGAGATGGAATCGGAATTAGTGCGGCAATTGAATTGGCCATTAGCCGGTTTATGGCCGTATGTGGTTTCTGCCGATCGGTCACTTTTGGAACAGATCACTCAGGATGATATTGTCCGTGGCGTGACGGTTGCAACAAATGGCTTTTATGGTGCACAAGGACGGGAAATCCGTTTGCCTTTAGCCGACCCGGAGTTGAACCAAAAAATTATGCATTTTGAATACGAAGGGAGAAGGGTCACTAACTTCGAAATGGAAAGCGCTTCCCTCACTGGTCTGGCAGCTTTGATGGGACATCGGACAGTGACGATCTGTTGTGTTATTGCCGGACGTGTAGCCAAAGAATCCAATACCAATTACGAGGGAATGGTCAAAGGACTTGTTGAAAAAGTCCTTGACCGAATCTGACGGCTTATTCTCTTGTCTTTATTTTAAGAATCCCTGTTTCTGAAGCACATCCATCAGTACTTCCGAAAAATACTCGTTATTCTTCTTTGTATAACGGATATCCGTAAAGACTTGTGCTAATGTCTCCTTGTCGTTTTCAAGGGTGTATTGTTTGTTTACTTCCAACTCCTCTTTCGCCTGATAGAGTTTATCAATGGCATCCGGCGTATAATCGGTATAAGATTCTTTATGAATAATAGCATCCAAAGGCAATCGTTCTACTTGGGATGGTAACGGTTCTGCTGGGTAACCGACGGCAACCGATACGATCGGAATGACCAGTTTTGGAAGGTTCAATTGTTCAATGATTTTATCCGCATTATAAAGCGTAGTGCCCAGATAGCAAATACCCAGTCCTTTCGCTTCTGCTGCATCACAAAAACTCTGTGCAAAGATCGTTGCGTCCAGCATTGCGGCCATAAACATCTGAAGATTGTCGAACCCCGGTTCGGCTTTTCGTTGTTGAGCCCATTTGACAAAACGGTTGGCATCAGCACAGAACGTAAGAAATACAGGCGCTTCAGTAACCATTTTCTGATTAAAATGCAGTGGAGCCTGTTCTGTTTTTTTTGCCATGTCCCGATTGATGATTACACTATATAATTGCATATTACCCGTATTGGAGGAACGGGCAGCGATTTCAACTAATTCGTTTAATAAGGTGTCGGAGATATCCTGATCGGTGTATTTACGAATACTTCTCCTGTTTTTCATACTTTCCAACATGACCTGAATCGTTTAATAAAATGTACACAAAGATAGTCAGTTTAGATTAAAAAGAACGGTTGTCTTTCGAGGAAACAGCGATCAAAGTGGATTAAATGATTATTTTTTAATGACGCATTAAACGTTTTACGGATAAGTCAGTCTAATAAGTAGTATTAGATTTTACATGATGATTTTTTTATGGTGTTAGTTTTTAAGGTTCATTGATTTGTTGAAATGAGGCGAATGCGAGGCGTATACAGACGTCTTTTTGTTCATAATTGTTTTTATTGGGTTACAAAAAAGCCGCCCTGTTTGAGAAAGCGGGACGGCTTTTGGTTGTATGAGGTCTGGATGATTACGGATTTTCCAGGATAGACAGCGCCTGACGGTTGGGTAAATAGGGGAGCATTCCTTTTGAATAGGCAGTTTGGTGTTTCCCATTATCATCAGCGTATATGATGAAATACTCTATCTCAGGGATCGACTCAGCCATTTTGACGGCCTCTTCTACTCCCATGGCCATAAAAGCGGTCGCATACCCATCGGCTGTAATGCAGTTTTCAGCAACAATTGTTGCACTCAGCATATTTTGTCCGGCCGGATAACCGGTACGCGGATCGATCGTATGGGCATATTTCTTTCCGTCTTTGATATAAAAATTCCGATAATCGCCCGATGTGGCGATGCCGCATCTTTTACATGGTTGTACGATCTCTTCAACACTTTGTTGAATACCAGTCGTCTCGTCTTCCGGTTTGTTGATCCCTATACGCCAGCACTGGTCGTATTGATTCACTCCTTTTATGGTAAACTCACCACCGATATCGATCATATAATTTTTCACCCCCTCACGTTCCAACAGGAGGGCAATGACGTCACAGGCAAATCCCTTGGCTATAGCCGAATAAGTAAGCATCAAACGCGGATCATCCTTAATGACGGTTTTATTCTCCAGTCTCACTTTTTGATAACCGACAAACGTTTGAATACTATCAATCATTTGCGGCGTGACACTATCCATTTTATTGAACCCAAATCCCCATAAATTGATCAGTGGCGCTGCAGTGGCATCAAAGACACCATTCGATTTAACGGATATTTCCTGTGCTTTATTAAATACTTCAGTGAACCAATCGTCGACTTCAACCGCCTCATTTTTATTCACTTTGGCAATGATAGAATTAGGATTAAATGGATTCAAAGAAAGACTAAAGGCTTGGAATTCCGCATCTATCTTTTCTGTTAATGGTTTAGGCGATTGATATTTTATACTGTAGAAAGTCCCGAATATGGTTCCGCTATCCACATAATAGTCGCCTTTATCCGTGCAGCCGATAAACGTAAGGATAAGACAAAGACCGCTGATTCCTAAATTAATAATCCTTTTCATGAGCGTCATTTTTTAGTTGTCAAAAGCTTTCTTTCCGAATCATTTCATCAAGCGGTTTGCGCCTTTTGGGTGTTTCGGCAAACAGGTTCGGATCGGCAGGATAGGCGACCGGGATAATGGAAATAGGAACGACTGTTTCCGGCAGATTAAACTGTTTGTGTAATAGCGGACCATCAAAATGACAGATGATACATGTTGCCAGTTCTTGCTCTGCTGCAGCCAGACAGATATGTTCGGTCACGATACCACCATCCACCAATAAATGATCTTGATTATCGGCCGGTCTTTTCCAGGATTGACTGTAATCGCCACAAACAACAATAAAAAGAGGTGCCGGTTTCATCCACTCTTTCGGATAACACTCCACCAACTTCCGGCGTGCTTCTTCTTCTGTAATTATCAGGAAAAACCAAGGCTGGTAATTGACAGCCGATGGCGCCATACGTGCCGCTTCCAGTATGTAATTGAACTTATCTTCTTCTATTGGCGTAGAGAGATATTTTCTGATTGAGCATCGTTTTCTTGCAAGTTCCAGGAAGTTCATAATTCAGCTTCAATTTTATAATTATTGCGCCGGGAGGAGTTGCGGGAGATTAATTCTCCGATGAATCCGGCCAAAAAGAGTTGAGTTCCCAAGATCATCGCTGTGAGCGAAATATAAAAATACGGTGAATTCGTCACTAACGGACGCAGATCACCGGAGATAATAGAGGCCAACTTCATGCTTAAAACCACAATCAATGCAATAAAACCAATGAAAAACATGACACTTCCCCATAATCCGAAAAAGTGCATCGGCTTTTTACCGAATTTGGAAGTGAACCACAAGGTGATCAAATCCAGGTATCCGTTGACAAAGCGGTTCAGCCCGAATTTGGTCGTGCCGTATTTGCGCGCCTGATGTTGTACCACCTTTTCACCGATACGATGGTAGCCGGCAATTTTTGCCAAGTAGGGGATATAGCGGTGCATATCGTTGTACACCTCGATATTTTTAACGACCGCATTCCGGTACGCCTTCAGTCCACAATTGAAATCATGTAAATAAACTCCCGAAAATTTCCGGGCAGTGGCATTGAATAACTTTGTAGGGATCGTCTTCGACAGAGGGTCATATCGCTTTTTCTTCCATCCCGAAACCAGATCGTATCGCTCCTCCTTGATCATTCGGTACAGTTCCGGTATCTCATCCGGACTATCCTGGAGATCGGCATCCATAGTGATGACTACATCTCCCTGCGCTTTCTGAAATCCACAATGCAATCCGGGCGATTTTCCATAGTTGCGACGGAATTTGATCCCATGGATGTGCGGCGATTTCTGACTGAATGATTCAATAATATCCCATGAATTGTCGGTGCTTCCGTCATCGACATAAATGACTTCGTAGCTGAACTTATTTTCATGCATCACTCGTTCAATCCAGGCATTTAATTCCGGGAGTGATTCGGCTTCATTGTATAATGGTATGACAACTGATATATCCATCATTTATTATTGTTTTGCTGATTATTTTGAAAAATCTGACCGCTGTTGTTGTTTCGACACAATAACGCGGCAACGGGTATCGAAAATATAACTCCGTAAAAAATATTATTGAATATCCCCTGTATAGCCATCTGTATGGGAGTAACGCGAACCTCTTTTAGTTTGTCCACCAACTCCGAATTGACCTGCTGACTGTCCAACAGTTCCAAGGCCTGGCTGAAAGCACTGGCTAATAGATCAGGTGGAGCGACATATTGATAAAACATATAATGTACCAGTGACACGATTAATGCGGCAAAAGTGTAGAGTAAAAGACCAAACTGCCAGGCGTGAAAAAAGCCGATTTGACCGCCTGTATCTTCACGGTATCGCTTGGTGATCGTATAGGCTACGAATGGAACTGTGAAGGTTAATGCCCAATAGAGATAGTTGCATACAGGCACTGAAAAACTGAGTATAAAAAAAATGTATTTGATTACCCAATAGATGCCCATGGCTAATCCATACGTCATCGCACTTTTCACCAATAAGCCTTTATATTCTGTCATGTAGATTCTTTTTTTTGCTTTTTGAAGAAACAAAAGTAAATAAAAAAAAACAATGAACAATTAACTACTGATTCTTAGCTTACTAATTATCAATTGTTCATTGTCCATTGTCCATTCGCAAGCATTGCTTGCTTTTTCAAAACGGATTGGCTAAATGCCGATCCTTTGAGCCTCTTGTCGGATTCGAACCAACGACCCCGAGATTACAAATCACGTGCTCTGGCCAACTGAGCTAAAGAGGCAAGTGGGTAAGCTGGCTATATCGCGCCGCTACGACCAAGTACCCTTGCTGCGGTCAAGCCCTGGGGGAGTTCCGAGGGAGCATGCCGTATAGGACTTACCCGGCTGCAAAGGTAGTGATTTTCCATTAAAATGCAAATGTGTGTGTTGAATTGTTGAAAAAAATGATGTAATTGATTGTTTTATAGTTGTATAGAGTGTATTTAAAAGGCGTTATGGTTCACTGTTTTATTGAATGGAAGAATATGTGAAGATAGTGAAGGCAAACGCCTGTGGGATTTGGCCTTCGGAAAATCTTTAAATCTTACACTTTTTGAAACAATCCAAATAAAAACCCAAAACATCCCATCGCTTTATTTGTGCCTTTTGTTCCGTTTTTTTGTTAGACATAGGTCTGTTTTTTGTTAGAGGTACCTCTAAATGATTTTACACGTACCTCTAAACGGATTTAGACGTACCTCTAAATTGTTTTAGACGTACCTGTCCTGTCCTGAAATAGGTTGTCATTCAACAAAAGTAAACTTATGTTAGAAACGAAACAAAATGGCAGTATTCGTTACAGCCGCTCATTAAAAA
>NZ_JARXWG010000004.1 GCF_029893105.1 Parabacteroides sp. PF5-9
TCTTACCTGTTTTATTTCAGCCAGAACGACAAAAACAAAATTGCAACCGTGAAAGAAAATGGGGATTGTATTTCTATTCTGACGTATTAAAAAAATTGAATATCCTTAGATCATATATCAACAAAAAGAAAAAGTGTTGTTTTAAGATGTAAATCTTATTGAAAAGTGATGATCAGGCCGCTCCGCGAGGAGGGGCCTGGTTTTTTTGGTATGTATATGTCTCTTAAGTATTTTCGATTACTAGATAAAACACTCAAAAAGCAGATTACCGACAACTTATTGCTCTGAAATTTGTTATATGAATATAAATACAAAACCTCTATGAAATTTAAATGGGTAGAGATAAAGCTGATAAAAGGGTAATGATCGGGTTACCCTTTTTTCATTAAATACCTACAAATGGCTATTGATGTATGCCAACAAATAGGCTTACTTTATCCGTTGTTTCTATACGTGTATTATTCAATAAAATAATGACCTATGAAAAGAATTGTTTTGCTTCGACATGGCGAGAGTACCTGGAATAAAGAGAATCGTTTTACCGGCTGGACAGATGTGGATCTTACGGAAAAAGGGATCGAGGAGGCTATACGTGCCGGCGCATTGATGAAAAAAGAGGGGTTTGCGTTTAGTAAAGCATACACTTCTTATCTGAAACGGGCGGTTAAAACATTAGACAATGTGTTGGATCAGTTGGATCAGGACTGGATCCCGGTAGAAAAAAACTGGCGGCTGAATGAGAAACATTATGGCGACTTACAAGGATTGAATAAAAGCGAGACTGCCGAAAAATATGGAGATGAACAAGTATTGGTCTGGCGCCGGAGTTTTGATGTCGCACCCCATCCGTTGGGAGAAGAGGATCCGAGGAATCCCCGTTTTGAGGCCAGGTATGCGGAGGTTTCGGATCACGAACTACCACGTACTGAATCTTTGAAAGATACGATAGAGCGGATATTGCCCTACTGGAAAGAAGTTATCTTCCCGAATCTACAGACGGCAGATGAATTGTTGGTGGTTGCCCACGGAAATAGTTTGCGGGGAATCATTAAACATTTAAAACAGATCCCTGATCAGGATATTGTCCACTTGAATTTACCGACGGCAGTCCCTTATGTGTTTGAATTTGATGAACGTTTTAATCTGATAAAAGATTATTTCCTGGGTGACCCGGATGAGATTAAAAAATTAATGGAAGCTGTCGCCAACCAAGGAAAGAAGAAGTGACAGTTAATAGACTAAAAAGAAAACCCAGGTGCGAATAGCGACCTGGGTTTTCTTTTATCGGTATAATGTCGTTTCAGTCCGGCTTATGCTCTTCCCCGTAACATTCCGTAGAAATACATCGGTTTGAGTATATAGACCTTTAATAACCAGGCCAGCCACTGTTCTTTTGAGGTATCCAATATTTGGAAAGGGAATGAAGTGTCCGGCTCTTTATTGTAGTCGAATTCACACAGGATGACATGTCCGTAATCGGTCACGATCGGGCAAGCGGCATACCCGTTGTATTTTTCCTGTGGGGCTTTCCCTTCCATTAAGGCAATCAGGTTTTTTGCTGCAACAGGAACCTGCATACGTATAGCCGCTGAGGTTTTACTGGTAGGCACCCCGGCAACATCACCCAAAGAGATTATATTGGAGTAAGTGGGATGAACCAAAGTCTCTTTATCGACCATCACCCACCCATCAATAGCCAGGCTGCCTTCCTGCCAACTCAGACCCGATTCGAATACAAAGTCGGGAGCAGACATCGGTGGTGTAAAATGCAGAAAATCATACTCACGGCTGAATGGCTCGATAATGAGTTCATCCCCTTTCGTTTCCCGTTTTTCAAAATAAGCCCGTTTGGCCAAGGTATCTACCCCTTTCAACCGGACGTTTAAATGGATAGGCACATTCCGTTCTTCGTAGATTTCCAATAAACGGGGGGTATAATAAGGGACATCGTACAGCTGTTTGGATGCGGTAAAGAAATCGAGCGAGACCTTTTCGCGTGTTTTTTGTTTGCGGGTATAATCCTCCGTCAACAGACAGATCTTCTTAGGTGCTCCACCACATTTATGTTTGGTGTAGGTATCTGTATAAAGTCCTTGTCCGCCTGTTTCCGAAAAAGCCTGTATCGCTTTCCATGTTTTCTGTGCACCCTCAAAGTCATAGATACAATGTGCGTTCCCTTCTCCCAACCGGTTATAATCGATCCCTTCGACTTTATGCCAGTTGATCTGCAATCCGGGGGTGAGTACCAAAAAATCGTAAGGAACGATCGTATTGTCGGAAGTCACCACCTTGTTGGCGGCCGGATCAAGCGCCTTTACGGTATCTTTGATCCATTTAACCCCTTTAGGGATATACGTTTTCTGTTCTTTCCATACTTCATCCGGCTGATAAACGCCTGAAGCGATGAGCGTAAATCCCGGTTGATAATATTGGCGATCGGAGGGATCTATTAAAGTAATGTCGGGATCATCCAGCCAGCGATTCAAACGAGCAGCCATACTCAGACCGGCCGCTCCGCCCCCGATAATCACAATACGCCCTTTTGCTTTACTTGAAAATGCTTTTGCTTCGTGAACTCCTGTGAAAGAAAGAATGCCTGCTGCCGACATGAGTTTAAAGAATTGTCTCCGGTTAATTTCTCCTCGTTCTAATTTGTTTACATACTGTTTCAGTTGATTGATCATGTTCTTTTGTTTAGTCTAAAGATTTTTGTCGTTCTTATTTATTCGGATGACAAATTTACATAAAAATGGTGATTTATGGGTGTGCTTTAACAAAAAAATTGGGATAAGGGGCTTGATTACAAACTGTCAATTTGAGCAACTTGTCAATTTACCCCCTCCGAGAATCGTCTATTTGAATCATAGCGTGAAGCAGTCAGAAAAAACGACAAGGATTTGACGTTTATTTTTTAATGACCACTTGATTTTCATTCGCTAATGTCTATTTTAGTGAGATGAAAAAAATGGCCATTCCGGGAAAAATCAGCCGGTTTCCGATCCCTTTTTTCGACTGTTTTAGGCTCTTAAAATAATGATGCTGATGATTTGTTTGAACTATTTAGATGTCTCTTCAAGGTTATCTGCATCATTTAAAAAATTACCTGGATAAAATGGGCGGGTGAACCAGAACAAAATGTACAAAAATGCCTGTCTTTTGCCCAAAAAGCCCGGAAATACTCTCTGGTTGACTAAAAACAGCCAAAGTGTGCGTTAGCTAAAAATGTGATTTTAGCCGTTTATGTTACAATACGATTGTTTTATTGAACAAAATGACAAAACCGAAACTCCTCGAATTTTCCGGTTTATTCGGATGTTTTTCAGATCAGACTTCATGTTGGAACAATAAAAAAACCGGAATATACATTATGTGTACATTCCGGTTTTGTATGAAATACTTTTATTTCTGTTTTATCCTAAGAAAGAAATCAGTACCCCTGCAGCAACTGCCGAGCCGATAACTCCTGAGATGTTACTGGCCATACAGTATTGAAGGACATGGTTCTTCGGATCGTGTTTAAGTGCAATTTCGTTGGCAACACGTGAAGCCATAGGGACTGCACTGAGGCCCGTTGCGCCAATCAGCGGATTGATTTTCTTTTTGGTAAACAGGTTCACCAGTTTTACCATAAAGATTCCTCCGGAGATAGATAATGCAAAGGCCAGGAACCCCCCGACGATGATGCCTATTGTTGTCCAGTTCAGGAATGCCTCAGCTGTCATGGTTGCGCCTACGCATAATCCTAAGAATACGGTAGCCGTATTCATAATACTGTTTGAAATTGTGTCGAATAAACGGAAAACGGAAGAACCGACCTCTTTAATCAGGTTCCCGAACATCAACATACCAATCAAAGGAACAGCACTCGGAACGAACAATGCAACAACGATTGTGACAGCTATCGGGAAAATAATTTTAAGCACCGTCATGTTCTTGATTTCAGTGTCAGAGGGGAATTTCTTTTCCTGATCTTTCATATTAATCATCAACTCCTTTTTAGAGCAGAACAGATTAACCACTAAAGGAACAATGACCGGCACTAACGCCATATACGAATAAGCAGCAATCGCGATAGGTCCTAACAGATGAGGAGCCAGTTTGATCGTGGTGAATATAGCCGTTGGTCCGTCAGCACCTCCGATAATACCCAGTGAAGCAGCTTCTTGCGGGGTGAATCCCATTAGAATAGCAGCGAGCAATACCGTAAAGATTCCTAATTGTGCTGCGGCTCCGAAAATCGATAAGCGAAGGTTACGCAACATCGGTCCGAAATCGGTTAAGGCACCTACTCCCATAAAGATGACAGGTGGCAAAAATCCGGTCTTGATCAGCATATAATAGAGGAAGTTCATAATCCCCATCTCATGTGCAATATCATGCAGCGGCATTTCCCAGATATTCCGGGTCACTCCATGTATGTTGATCAACCCATTCTCATCGGCTTGAATTACTCCCATCTCGCCTCCCGGAAAATTCGCAAGTAAAACTCCGAAAGCAATGGGGATCAATAACAACGGTTCGTATTGTTTCTTTATACCCAGATAAAGCAACAGCAGGGCAAGCACATACATGATCAAGAACTGCGGTTCAGCAATAATATTGCTGAACGCAGTCATATCATATAGTTTGGCAAATATATCTCCCATTATTGTATGGTCATTAATACGTCATCTTCAGATACCGAGTCTCCGGAAGCGGGTAATATCGCCGTGATTGTTCCGCTAAATTCTGAACGTACAGCGTTGTAGGTCTTCATCGCTTCGATATAACAAAGCAAATCACCTTCTTTTACCACGTCGCCCACTTTCAATGGGGTCTCAGAGGCATTTTTCACCATAAAGAATTTCCCTTCGAGTGGAGATAAGACCTCTTGTCCGGCTCCGGGTGCCGCTGCTGGAGCCGCTGCCGGTTGAGCGGGGGCTTGGGCTGGTGAAGCCGGAGCAGTTGTTGCTGCATCACCAAAAGCAACAGTAACACGATACGGTTGACCGTTTACATCTACATTCATCACCTGTGGCGTTGTCGGTAAGCCAATAACCGCAGGAGCAGAAGCAGCTTCTTGAACCGGCTGGCCGGCTTTCGCTTTTTCGGCTTTACGGGTGGCCACATCTGCAACGAATTCTACTTTTGCTTTTCCCGAACGATACGCTTCGTATTGAGCCGGGTGCATTGCATATTCAAACAGTTCTTCATCATCTTCACCTGTTTCCCACTGTTTTTCATTCATCAACTTGCGATATTTATCCAGTGCATCCGGATAGTTATCCTGTGGGTTACCTGTAAAGAATTCGCGACCTTCTGCT
The DNA here is from genome assembly GCF_029893105.1 of Parabacteroides sp. PF5-9. Classification (GTDB taxonomy): domain Bacteria; phylum Bacteroidota; class Bacteroidia; order Bacteroidales; family Tannerellaceae; genus JARXWG01. The sequence continues at coordinate 5,304 of NZ_JARXWG010000004.1, forward strand.
TTGGCCTTTTCAATAATTTCAGGGGCCAATGGGCCGGGCAGTCTTCCTGCTTTTCCTAATATCATATCCCAGATATCATCAGCAATCATACTCCAGCGCGCTTTTCCTTTTTCCATTTGCATCACATTCATTAAAGCCAGATTTTTCACATACTGACTGAATGGAGTAACCAATGGGGGATAACCAATGCGTGGCCATACATAAGCTACTTCGTCGAACAACTTGATCAATAATTGATCTTGCGACATCAACGGCTTATTATTTTTTATGTTATTTTTATTGATAGTCTCCAGATTCTTTTCCAAATCGGCCATCAAACTTCCCATCATACCGCCAGGTAGTCCCGGACCAATAAGCAAGGAGTTCATCAAACGATTTTTCGGACTGATATACAAGCCTAAGAAATCATCCATATCTTCCTGGATCATGGAACGTACCTTCATATAGGCTTCCATATTGATCTCCGGAACTTTATAACCAGCGTCTTTCAACATGGCCTGTACGGTGAGCAGGTCGGCATGACCGGTTCCCCAGGATAACGGTTCCATACCCACATCGATATAGTCGCAACCGGCATTACATACTTCCAGAATAGAAGCTACGTTGAAACCCGGTCCGGCATGACTGTGATATTGGATAGGTATCTCAGGATGTTTTTCTTTGATGTTTTTAACAATCTGACCCAATGAATACGGACGTCCGATACCTGCCATATCTTTGATACAGATTTCGTCGGCACCGAGTTCAATTAATTCCAAGGCCATCTTAGTATAATACTCTACTGTATGGATCGGAGAGTGGGTAATACTCAAGGCGCATTGCGAAATCATTCCTGCCGCCTTGGCATATTTGATCGACGGAGCAATGTTGCGGATATCATTCAATCCACAGAATGTACGTGCGATATCTGTTCCTTGTGCTTTTTTTACTTTATAGAATAATTGACGAACATCGTCGGGCACCGGACTCATGCGTAATCCATTGAGTGCACGGTCTAACATATGTGTTTGTATGCCTGCTTCGTGGAAAGGTTTTGTCCATTCGCGAACAGCTTTATTGGGATTTTCTCCAAAAAGTAAATTTACTTGCTCAAATCCCCCGCCGTTTGTCTCAACGCGAGCAAAACAACCCATCTCTATAATTGCGGGAGCAACCCTGGTTAGTTGGTCTACGCGTGGAACATATTTTCCGGCAGATTGCCACATGTCTCTATAGACCAAACTGAATTTGATTTCTCTTTTCATGTTATTAAATTAAATATATCTAATTGTTTATTTCTTTTCAATCTTTGTTACTTTCCCTTGTCCTCCTGTCAGAAAACTTACAGCAGAAATAATAGCGGCTGCCTCCTGGTGGGGTACTGTTCCGGCTGGCGCAATCGTTTTGGCTTGAACCGGCGCCTGTTTCTTCACAACAGCCTCTTCCGGTGCATATTTATTTACTGCAACAATAAGTCCTTTCCCAAGGTAAATAACTATTAAAAGAATTGCAAATACAGTAGTCATACCGACTACCATGAGTAAAAGTCCTGTCTCGATGTTTTCCATATATTACTTCAATTGTGAGGAGCTAAAACAGAATATACGTTTGAATTGGTACAATTTTAGCCAAATTAAAAACAGTCGCAAACTTACTTATTTCTACCTATTCATCCTAATGACTAGCTATTAAAAAAATAAAAAAAACGAAGAAGTTGTTAACAAAATATTTTTGTTTGAAAGGGAAAGACGGTGTTTTATGACAAATCTCAATCAAAAGCATCTGCAAAACAAAAAACTATCATATTTGCAGTTTTTTAACCCATTTTTTACTAATAAAGGCATTATCTTAAGTCGAATCACTCCGAAAATTGACCCGTTGCTTACACAATGTCACGTCTTATCAAGAAAACACTTTGCACAAATCAAGGCGTAAAAAAGAGCATTTTTCAAGGGAAGAAGTCGTAAAAGTGAAAAATATGTTTCAAAAATACATTGTTATATAAATTTTTCATTATTTTTGCAAACAAACAACAAATACTAAGTGATAAGACAAGCCGCATGAATTGTTGAAGTTGATCAGTGTAAATCTCAATTAACGCATTATTCTAAATCTTTTTCGCCACCTATATATAATAATGTCTGACTTAATTGAAACGGAGCCAAATTCGAAGCGTCATCACTTACTTCAAAGCTTAATATTAGTATTGTATAATTATTGTAAAACAAAAAATGTGTCTATGAAAAGGTTGACTTATCTTTTATTATGCTTTTTTATAAGCATAGGAGTCGCAACAGCCCAGACGACAAAAGTGACAGGTAGTGTTACTTCTGCCGATGATGGGGAACCTGTTATTGGAGCATCTATTGTAGTGAAAGGCACTACGGTAGGTACAGTTACAACATTCGATGGAACATTCTCTCTGGATGTCCCACAAAATGCCAGCACGTTAGTGATTTCCTATATCGGAATGATCGCGCAAGAATTGCCCGTCAGTCCGAATATGCGTGTCGTGTTACGTTCGGATACACAAGCGCTGGACGAAGTGGTGGTGACTGCTATGGGAATTTCCCGCGAAAAGAAATCATTAGGATATGCTTTGCAGGAAGTTAAATCAGACGAGATAACAAAGGCCGGACAAATGAATGTGGCAACATCTTTGTCGGGGAAAGTAGCCGGACTTCAAATCACCTCTCAAGGAGGTCAAGTTGGAGCTTCTGCAAATATAGTTATTCGTGGTAACTCTTCTTTTGGAAATAATGAACCTTTAATTGTTGTAGATGGAGTTCCTATTATCAATGATAATCCAACTGGAGCTACTGCAAACTTAGGATCTGGATTGAATGATATCAACCCGAACGATATCGAATCTATTTCTGTGTTGAAAGGGGGGTCAGCTGCCCTTTATGGTATGCGTGCTGGTAATGGAGTTATCTTGATCACAACAAAACAAGGAAGAAAGGACAAAGGAGTAGTTGTTTCTTATGATGGAGATTTTACCTTTGATAAAGTATATGGTCTGCCTAAGTTTCAAGATAAATATGGACAGGGATATTATGGTTCAGAATTTGATTGGAAAAATGGACGATATAGCGACTTAAGCTATCAAGATTTCGCATCACAACATGGTTATGGCTATGTGGATGGAAAAGGGAGTGGTGTAAATGATAATGCAGATGAATCATGGGGACCACGGTTAGATATTGGTTTGCAATTGCCTCAATTCAATAGTCCAGTTGTTGATGGAGTACGTCAAGCAACTCCATGGGTATCTAACCCGAACAATATCAAAGACTTTTTTGAAACAGGACATTCAACAAGTCATACTATAGGTGTTTCTTCTACATCTGAAAATGCAGTAACTCGTGCTTCTATTTCTTACCGAAATCAAGAAGGAACGACTCCAAATACTGATCAAACAAGATATGGAGCATCTATTAATTCGCAGTTTAAAATAAATAAGTATTTTGATTTTGATGTGTCTGCTAATTATATCCGTACAACCAGTGATAATTTACCTGGTACAGGATATAATGCCACCAACGCTCTTCAGTCACTGATGCAGTGGTTTGGTCGCCAGGTTAACATGAAAGACCTAAAAAGCAACTGGGATCAGAGAGATGCTTCTGGACAATATACACATTATAATTGGCAGGGAGAATATGCCTCAAATCCGTATTGGATTTTGAATAAAAACACAACTCAACTGAAACGCGATCGTGTATATGGAAAAGCATCTTTGTGGTATAAACCAACCGATTGGTTAAAATTTGAAGGACGTTTAGGTCTTGATCATAATAATAACAATCAGCTTTCAGTTAGATCATGGGATACTGACTATCCTCAAGGATATTTCCGTGATTTTAATCGTCGCACGACAGAGATTAATGCAGACTTCATTGCTTATTTTAATAAACAAGTAGAAGATTTCAACATCAACGCATTGGCTGGAGCTAATTACCGTGATTATGATTATCAAATCAGTGGAATAGGAGGAGATAATTTAACAGTTCCTGAATTATATACGGTTGCAAATGTTATTGGTATGCCATATACACATATGGATCATCAACTTCGCCGTTCTAATTCAGTTTATGCAAATGCCTCTATTGGTTGGAAAAATCAATTGTATGTTGACGTTAGTGTTCGTAATGACTGGGATTCAACTATTGAAGATTCGTTCTTCTATCCATCATTTAGTGGTAGCTGGATTCTTACTGAAACATTACCAAGCATAACCGATAGCGGTTGGTTAAATTTCATGAAAATACGTGGAGGTTGGGCGAAAATTGGTTCTGCCACAGTGCCTTACAGAAGCGGAAATTATTATGAGACTGAGACTTCTCCTAAATCTATGTTTGGAACAACGCTTTACAGAAATCCTACAGTTTATCCTCCTACAGGCTTACGTCCTGAAATGGTGAAAACTTGGGAAGTTGGTGTGGAAGCAAGCTTTATTCAAAACCGTTTGCGTTTAGATGCTGCTTACTACCAAAAAACAACTACTGATCAGATTATGGAAGCAAATATTGCCTCTCCAACAGGGTATACTTCAATGGTAATTAATGCTGGAGAAATCAGCAATAAAGGGCTGGAAGTTCAATTGACTGCAGACATATTCAAAAACCCGAAAGGATTTAATTGGACAGCGACATTGAACTGGTCGAAAGACAAGAGCAAAATTATAGAACTTTATACTGATCCTGTTACTGGACAGTCTTTGGAAGCGTATAGATTCTATTTCAATGGATTTAATGCCAGTACATATGCAATGAAAGGTGAAACTTGGGGAAGTATTGTAGGAACAGGTTATACCTATAATGATGATGGTTCTATTTTAGTTAAAGATGGTATGCCTGTCGCAAAATCATCACAGGTAGTAGGTGATGTGACTCCTGACTGGTTAGCTGGTTTGCATAATGAATTTACTTATAAAGAGTGGACAGTTGGTTTCTTACTTGACTTCCGTAAAGGAGGTGATATTTATTCACTCTCTCAAGGATTTGGTTCTTACACAGGTATTTATGATTATACTGCTGCAGGCGATATTCGTGAAAATGGTGTGATTGTAGGTAAAAATGTATTAACAGATAAAGTCTTTAAAGATGCAGATGGAAATATCAATGATGTAGTAGTAAATGCTGAAGACTTTTTCGGTAATTACTATTCAATTGTTGAAATGGCTGTTATGGACGGTTCTTACTTAAAATTGCGTGAAGCATATATTACATATACTTTCCCAAAATCTCTTTTGGCTAAGACTAAATATATTAGCGGAGCTCGTGTTTCTTTGATTGGAACAAATTTAGCTTTGTTGTGGACGCATAAGTCTAATCTGATCAATTTGGATCCGGAATCAACTCGTGCTTCAGGTAATGATGGTGTTGGTATGGAATCAAATTCCTATCCTCCTTCTCGTAGTATCGGACTTAAGGTAGGTCTTACATTCTAACTAATGTCTAATGATAAAGAAAGTATTACATATGAAAAAATATATATTTAAAGCAGTTGTAGCACTGACTATATGTACATCCGTGCTAATTTCAGGCTGTACCGATTCTTTTGATGATATCAACAAAGATCCGGACAGGCCTGCTGAAGTTCCGACTGAGAACTTGTTTGCTTGGTGCCTATGGCACATCTCTTACCGTTTTTATGATCGTTGGTATATGCTGGATGAGCCTGCCAGTTTTGCAGGTTATGTCGCTAAAATGAGTTATATCGACGAAGCAAGGTATCAATTCCGTCCAAATATCCAAGACAATAGTATTAACTATACATACCGTGCTTTAAATAACTTGCGAAACGTTCAACGGGATGGAGAAGAAAACAGTCTTAGCAATTTTACTTATGCTGCAAAAATCTTGGAAGTGAAGGTTATGCAAATGGCAACAGATCGCTGGCGTGACATCCCTTATTCTGATGCAGTTAAACTGCCGGAGGGGGTAGTTGCTCCGACATATGACAAGCAAGAAGATATCTATCCAGCTTTACTTGCACTTGCAAAAGAAGTTGCTGATGGTTTAGCTGAAGGTGGCGAAGGTGATATTAGTTCCGGAGATCTTTTATTTCATGGCGACATGAAAAAATGGCAAAAATTCTGTAACTCATTACGTCTGCGTATGGCTATTCGTATCTCAGAGGTTAGTCCGGCATTAGCTAAACAAACCGTAGAAGAGATTTTGGGTAACCCGGGTAAATATCCGGTTATGGAAACGAATAGTGACAATGCGTTTTTCTGGTGGGATGGAGATGACTCTAATGTATATGAACCTATAGGAAATGCTTACCGTACTCGTAAAACGGAATTTTGTGCACCTGATTTATTAGTTGATCATATGTTGGATCGTGAAGACCCACGTATTAGTGTCTATTTTACACCTACTCCAAGTAGTTCTATTGAAGGTGACCCAGATTATAATGATGGGAAACCTTTATATAGAGGATATATCATTGGTGCAGGATCGAATCCAGCTGCAAAGAATTATTCTGTTTGGGGATATAGATATGGTCAAGACTTAGGAGGTTTTTCTCCTTATATGCGTGCCGCTGAAGTTTACTTCCATATAGCAGAAGCTGCTATGTTAGGTTATAACACAGGAGGTATTTCTGCAGAGGATGCTTATACAAAAGCTCTCTCTCTTTCTTTAGAGGAAAATGAAGTTGATGCTGCTGATGCTGCGGCTTACATTGCTGGAGCAGGTAAATTTGCAGGAACAAAACAGCAGATCTGGTATGAGGAATGGGTAGCATTGTTTAAACAAGGTATGGAAGGTTGGTCATTATATCGTCGTACAGGCGTTCCAGAAAACCATTATATCGCTCCTGGACGTGCCACTAAATATTCCGAACACAATGTACCTCCTTTCCGTTCACCTTATCCGGATACAGAACGGAATTTGAACGGTGCAAACAATGCCCCATTTAATGCAGAAGTTGTAGATGATTTTTGGGGTAAACAAATGTGGTGGGATACTCGTACAGGCGTTTATTGATTGATTAGTCAAATAAAAGTATAAACAAGTACTGTATTACTTCTGAAACATTGAGGGTGTGTCAATATCTTAATCTTAGTATTGACGCACCCTCTTTTTATATTCGCCTATCTCGCAAACGATATTCGCCTCAATGAGGATTGATCAATAAAGATCTCATCCAACTAAATTGAGGTCTTAAATCAAAATATACGCAGCTTTATCAAGCGGCCTACTAGAATCAAACTATTCTATGACCGGATATTTCCGCTTGGCTTCTGCGCGTGAACAGGCATTAAAATGCCACCATTCATAGAGTATCGTTGTGAAACCAGCCTGTCGCATGATTTGACGAAGAAACCGGCGGTTATCATATTCGTGGGAGGTTATTTGGCCTGATTGCAGAAGTTCTTCTTCTTTATTGATATGTGCCTCGGGACCAAAATGATCGATAGCCGAACCCATAGGTAAAGCAACGCCATCTTTATCTACAATGGAGACATCGACAGCCATACCGTAATTATGAAGTCCCCCTCCGTTTGCTGGGTTACTGACATAATTCGTTTTACTGGTTCCTTTGACCAAATTCCACATCTGCTGTTGTACCGACATGGGGCGGGCAGCGTCATAGACAATAATTGAGTGATCAGGGAATTTTTCTTTTAATAGTTTTTGCGCTTTTAGAAGTTTTTCTGCTGCTTCCGGCCGCAGCCAGATCTTTGTTAAACCGGTATAAACCGCTTTTCCGAAGATATTATCCGGATAGGCATACATCATATGTAGGTGAATGGTCGGATCTTTCTGCAACACATCCACATATCCTCTCTCCTCTAAAATACGATCCCATTGTTGCCCGTACAGCTGATGTGAGAAAAGGAGAACTAAAACAACTAAACAATACCGCAATCGATTCATATTACGCATCAATGGTTATTTGTTCTACATGAATTGGCTCATCAAGAAAAACTGAAGCGGCATCCGAGAACTTCTCGGCTGATTCAGTCGTCAGAAAACGGCAACTGCCTGTATGGGTCAACCTGTTTTCCATTTCCGGGTGACGTAACAGATAATCTTTTAAACGATCTGCCACATATTCACCTTGTGATATTAATTTGACCTGTTCAGGTATATATTTTTTTATTTTATCCAGCAGTAAGGGGTAATGGGTACAAGCTAAAATCAAGGTGTCGATATCAGCATCTTGCGTAAAAAGCCGATCCAGGTGTTTACGGATAAAATAATCGGCGCCGGGTGAGTCGTATTCCCGGTTTTCCACTAATGGCACCCACATCGGACAAGCTTCCTCTGTCACCTGTATGTGCGGAAACATTTTTGCCACCTCAATGGTATACGATTCCGACGAAATCGTTCCGCTCGTTCCTAACACACCTATATGTTTGGATCGGCTGAGTTGATCCAATACTTCCACGGTCGGACGGATGACCCCCAAAACCCGGTTGAATGGATTGAGATGGGGGAGATCTCTCATTTGTATCGTGCGCAGCGCTTTGGCAGAAGCCGTATTACAGGCCAGGATTACTAACGGACATCCCTCTTGGAAAAGATGAAAAACGGCTTGTCGTGTAAATTTATAAACAACCTCAAACGAGCGATTCCCATATGGAGAACGAGCATTATCACCCAGATAGATATAATCGTATGCAGGCATTTGTTCACGAATTTTTTCAAAAACGGTTAATCCGCCATATCCCGAATCAAAGATACCGATAGGTGCCACTTTATGTTTGTTTCGCTTATCCATATATATAACAAAGGATGTCTTTATCTAAAGACATCCTTACATTTTATATATTTACTTTCGATTAAATACCAAGTTTTGTTTTTACAAATGAGGTTGCGTCAATTGCACTGCTAGGGTTGACATAAAGGAAAACTTGCGGATCAAAAATGTAAGTATATCCTTTTTCTTCACCTACCTGCTTGATGGCATTCATCACCTTCTGCTGAATCGGCTGCAATAATTCCTGTTGTTTTTTAGGAACTTCCTGTTGAGCTTGCTGATATAGATTCTGGATACGAGTTTCGATATCCTGCACTTCCTGCATTCTTCTCAAACGGATGTTTTCTGTCAAAGAATCCTGTTGAGCAATGAAGTCGGAATATTTCTTATTATACTCTTCCTGCATTCTTTCGAGTTCTTTCCGGTATTCTTCATTAAAATCCGTTAACTTTTTCTCCACTTCGTCCATTTCAGGCATCGCATTGTAGAGCTCAGAGACATTTACATATGCAAGCTTGATATCCTGAGCAAAAAGCCCTAATGGCAACATTGCAACCAATAAAATAATCAGTTTCTTCATCATTTATCTATTATTTGTTATAAAATTCGTTTTACTTTTCTGTCAAAAGTGCACAAATGTAAACAATTATTTTGAATATCCCAGTTTTGTAAGCACTTCATTACTAATGTCTATCCGGGGAGATGCAAAAATAATACTCATTGCCGAAGCGCGATCCAAGATCAATTGATACCCTTTATCGTCGGAAATCTCTTTGACAGCATTATAAATCTCATCCTGAATTGGCTTCATCAGACTTTCACGACGTTTATATAATTCTCCTTCCGGACCAAAGTATTGGCGCTTTACATCCTGCGCTTCCTGTTCTTTTTTGATGATCTCCTCTTCCCGTTTCGATTTCATCTCTGCAGACAAAAACACCAAGTCGCTTTGATAACTTTTATACATGGTCTGAGCCTCCTGTTGAATCGCCTCTACCTCATTTTGCCATCTTTGCGACAATTGGCTGAGTTGTTCATTGGTCATTTCATAAGCCGGAATATTTTTTAAAATATATTCCATGTCTATCAATGCAAACTTTTGCGCTGTTCCTGCAAAAGTGCATAATACCATCAGACTGCATAATGTGATAAATCTTTTCATACGCTTTATGTTTAAATTCTATCTTATGACTACAAATATAAGTCAGGGTTTAGTAGTATGACTCTAATTTACGTTAATTTAGAACTCCTGACCGATAATAAAGTGGAACTGACTACCGTGCCGTTTACCAGCGGTATAATCCGTTCCATAATTCGGCACATCGAAACCATAGGCCCAGTCAATCCCCATCAACCCGATCATCGGGAGGAATATACGTACACCGACACCAGCCGAACGTTTCAGGTCGAACGGATTGAATTCATTGACATTCTTCCAGGCGTTTCCGGCTTCAACAAAGGCTAAACCATATATTGTAGAAGAAGGTTCAAGTAAGAATGGGTAGCGCAACTCCATACTCAACCGTGAATAGGCATATCCATACGAACTGTATCCGCCATTACCTGCTATCGTTCCATTTTCATATCCTCTTAACCCGATTGTTTCGGTAGCATAGGTGCTGGAATATCCACTCATCCCGTCACCTCCCATATAGAAGGTTTCAAATGGAGAACGTTTATGTTGGTTATATGTACCCAGGAAACCATATTCCACACGGGTCATTAATACCGGAGTCCGTTTAACAGTCAATGGCGCCAACGGAGAGAATATCTTCGCTTTAAATTTCCATTTATGGTATTCGATCATCTTAAACTTCGCCGGATCCTGATCGCTCATAGAGGCGTAATCTTTTCCGTCCCATAACGAATAAGGAGGTGTAGCCGATACAGATACGGAGAATTGCGATCCACGACGCGTATACAACGGATTATCTACAGAATTACGTTGCAGCAACAACTCAAGGTTTATATTGTGTGACGTACCATTGCTCACCAAGAAGTAATCCCAGTCCTTCATATTGTACAACTGATAATTCAACGTAGCCATAAACTGGAAATAATCATCGGGCCAGTTCAATCGTTTTCCGTAACCGATAGCTACACCAAACATATTGATGTATTTATCCGGGTCGTAGGCTGCCTCATAGTTATAATACCCTCCGCCATAACTAGAGCCATAACCGGAGCCATAGCCGTAACCATAGCTACTGCCGTATGGATAACCTCCATATCCATAATAGCTGTTCCCGTAACCGGTATTACTCAAATAATTACCACTAATATCCGTTTGCCGGGAGAAATAAGCTGTTACCGATAATGTATTCGGTCGTTTTCCTCCAAACCAGGGATCCATGAATGAAATACTATATGCCTGATAGTAACGCCCATTGGTCTGTCCGCTTAATGTAAGCGTCTGTCCTTCTCCCTGTGGGATAATTCCTTTGTACGACTTCGGATTCAGGAAATTTTTCATTGAGAAGTTCGTAAACCGCAGACTTAATTTCCCAATCACTCCGGTTTGTCCCCAACCTGCCGAGAATTCAATCTGGTCGTTCGCTTTCGACGTGAGATTATAATGGATATCTACCGTTCCGCTTTCTGGATCAGGAATAGGTTGCGGTTCCATATTCTCAGGGTCGAAATGTCCCATCTGAGCAATTTCACGTATGGAACGGATCAGGTCTTCCCGGCTGAAGAGCATACCCGGTTTTGTGCGTAATTCCCGGCGAACCACATCTTCATACAGACGGTCATTCCCATTGATTACAACCTTATTAATTGTCGCTTGAGGGCCTTCCTGAATACGAATTTCCAGTGATATGGAGTCGTTTTCTACTTCTACCTCTACCGGATCAGCTCCAAAGAAGAGATATCCGTTATTGAAATAAAGATTGGATACCGATTCATCATCCGTACTCAACCGCTCGTTCAGTTTTTTCTGATTATAGATTTCTCCCGGTTTGATACTCAGAAGTGATTCCAACAATTCTGTCGGATACTTTGTGTTTCCGACAAAACGAATATCTTTCAGGTAATATTGTTCACCTTCATCTACTTTCAGAAAGATCTCAACCTTTTTCTCATTAAAATTAGCGACACTATCGAATACAAGCACAGCATCCCTGTAACCATATTCGTTATATTTACTGATAATATTTTGTAAGTCGTTTTCATATTCTTCAGTCGTAAACTTTTTTGTACTGAACATCTCCAGAATACTGGTCTTAAAGTCTCTTTTTAAACTAAATTTTTCATTGGTTTTTTTCATCGCTTTCTTAAGCGTCTGATCAGTTAAGGCTTCATTCCCATCAAAATGGATCTGATGGATCTTTGTCTTTTGGTTCTTATTGATATTGATATCGAGGATCACCTCGCCTTCATTGGTCAGATCGTCTTTTTCAACGATATCCACCTGTACGTTCTTAAATCCTTTTCCATCAAAATAACGTTGGATCACCTGTTTGGTTCGATCCTTCACATTCGGGGTTATCTGATAACCTTTCCGCAGGTTTAGTTTTGCGGTCAGATCTTCTCTTTCACCCTTTTTGACACCAAAATAGTTTACCTGAGAAATACGAGGGCGCTGTTTCAATTGAAACTCCAGCCAGACATCGTTTCCTTCTATTTTTGTAGCAAGTATTTTTACATCAGAAAACAATCCGTGTTTCCAGAATCGTTTAACTGCCGATGTGATTTCATCGCCCGGTATAGACACTTCGTCGCCTACCGACAGGCCGGAAAAACCAATCAACGTAAAATCTTCATAACTCTTATCAATGCCAGTTACCTTTATATCTGCAATTTTATATTTTTTGGGTAACGAATAAGATATGACCGGTACTTCAGCCGGTGTTTCAACATGTGTAGTGTCGTTCTCCTGTGCAAATACACCAATCGTATGAGCCAGAAGAAAAATAAACAGCACTATTTTTTTGTACATATAACAGCTATGTTTATAAAATTAATTGCTCGCTTGTCTTACCAAAACGGCGCTCCCGTTGCTGATAATACAATATAGCCTTATATAACTCCTCATCTCTAAAATCCGGCCAATAGGTATCGGTAAAATACAGTTCGGCATACGATAGTTGCCAAAGCAGGAAGTTACTGATACGCTTTTCTCCTCCTGTCCGGATCAACAGATCAGGATCAGGAAAACCTGTGGTCGTCAGGTGGTCCGAAACCATAGCTTCGGTTATATCGTTGGGGTTTAATTTTTTCTCTGTTAGTTCAACAGCTAAGGTTTTGATAGCTTCCACAATCTCCCAGCGCGACGAATAACTAAGCGCTAAAATCAGTGTAGTACCCGTATTGGCTGAAGTCTCATGGATACAGGCCATTAATGCCTGATAGGCGCTTTCCGGCAAACGGGATAGATCACCGATCGCTTTCAGACGCACATTTTTTTTCATCAGGTCAGGGGTTTCTCCCTGAATAGCCGTAACCAATAAGGTCATTAAGGCCTCTATCTCCTCTTCGGGACGTTTCCAGTTTTCCAGCGAGAAGGTATACATGGTCAAATACTTCAAGCCGATAACCGACGCCGCGTTAATGACTTTACGAACAGCGGCAACGCCTTCCTGATGACCATAACTTCGATCCTTCCCCTGGGATTTTGCCCAACGTCCGTTTCCATCCATGATCACTGCAACATGTTGCGGTAAGCGGTCTTTGTCTATCTGTTCTTCTAAAGTCATAGTATATAACTCTAATATCCTGTTATACTATTAATATTATTACATGCTTTGTTACAAGGGCCGAAATCCCAGGTAACAGAAAACATCAAACAGGAATACCAGTCATTATTCTTAAATGCATTTGTTCCGATCTCATAAGGGTCTTTCAATCGTTCATCGCCTTCCAGACCGTCTCCCAACAGCTTTCGAAACGAGAATTCACATCCCAGATTCAATCGGTTTTTAATTTTATATTTTACACCTGCCCCTATCGACAAATGTGGACTAACGAAAGAATCTCCACTTCCTGTTGCCATAGAAACTCCTGCTCCTAACAGCGCATAAGGGGTTATTCTTTTGCTTCCCATATATGAAAACTGGTCGCTATAAGGGAAAAAATTGAATTCACCTTGTGCGCCTATTTCTATCACGTTACGATCGAATGATACCTGTGCGTTCTCTGGGAATACATTGGTTAAGCCATCTGTATTGCCCGATACTTTTGCCCACATCAAGTCGGCTTTCAGCGCCCACCGAAGATTGGCATTATAACGAAAAACACCTCCAAGTGCCGGATTAAGCCCTTTAAACGGAGTCCCTTTATTCAGATCCCCCATATAAAAAGCGCCACCGCCCATTCCACCTATTTCATATTTATATTCCTGTGCTCGCAGCGCAGGAGTTATACCTACAATTAGGACGATAAAAAGTAAACGTTGAAAAAAAGTTGAAGTCATTTTCATATTGTTATTATGCGACACCTCTTTTTCTAACGTCAAAATCCTCATAAAATTATATCATTTCCTCCTCAATTCGTTCAGGAGGAAGTGTTTATTCTTCATTATCCGATTTAAATCCCAATCGATTAATTCGTCCGCGCCAGATCTCATTCAGTTCATCTGCTTCCCGACCGGTTTTACCACCAAAGATCATCAAATACTGGTCTTTATCTACCAGTAAAGACGAAAATCCTCTTGCCTGATAGGATTCCGGTAGCACAACTAACGTATCGACCACATCCCAAGTGACTCCACGATCGATCGAGGTATGGATTTCTTTTGTCGGTTTATTTTTATCGTTTATACCTCCGATCATAAATAGTTTATCATCGTAGGAGGTTAGCATTACACCCTCTTTTGTTTCAAAATAAGTTATCCTGTCGTCCGTGAGTTTTGCCCAGGAAACACCATCCATGGTGCTCCATGCGCTGTTGAGCAAACGTTCGTTTTGATCCCGTCCGGCTATAACCATCAGATAGTTATAATACATGGCCGAATAACCCTCTGACCCGAATCCGGTCAATGGAAAATCCGACGGTATCTCTTCACCGATCGTCCATTCCATAGATTTATTCATGGATGCAAAATAGAAGTGATCCGTATCTTCGACAATGGTTGCTAAAACAGCTGGTTGCCGCACTCCCTCTTTTACAGTACCCAACAGATATTTTACGCCAGGAGCACTTTCTACAACATCCCAATCCTGACCGTTCGCCGAACGATACAATATCCCGTCTGTAGAAGAGAGGTAATAAAACCCTTCATATTCCCTCAATTGGTTCAATACCAAACCTTCAGTAGGCAATCCGGTAAGCGGTAGTTCTTCCCATTTCGAAAGATCGGCAGCAGACGCCCAATGCAACTGGTATTGATCCGTACTCACCGGATCGATATACATGAAATAACCATCCGTTTCATTATAGGTACGCGAAACGACTTGTTGTTCTTTAAATGAAACACCATTTACAATCCCCTCAGCTTCCAAACGCCATTCCATAGAATCAGGAACAACCGTATGGATATTGACCCACGCCTTGTAGGTTTTAGAAGAGACACCGTCAAAAGCACGCATGTTAATTTTCAATGGCTTAGAAATGTCGATCGTATCGGTCGAACTGGTCCAGTAAACCGTATCTCCGTCTGCTTGAATGATTTCAACATTCTGAACCGCATACTTATTGAACGTTATCTCAGCAAAAAGATTACCTATTTTTGTTCCATACGGCAACGAGTCTTTGTTGTAGATCTCCCCGTACAACTGGTCAATGTAGAATTTAACAGAGTCTAATGAAGGACTGATTAATACAGAATCACTTTTTAGTACAAAAGCTGTAATCTGGCAATTTTTGGGAACCTCATATTCAACAATCTCGTCGCTCCCCAGACAAGATGATAAAAAGAATGCGATACATCCGCCAACAAATAATAATAATTTATTTCTCATCACATCACATAAGTTTGTCGCATATTAACGCACAAAAGTAGAAACATTTTTGGCTTTATCCCTAATTACAAGCAATATTTATAATATTTTAGGGTGATTAACAGCTTCATTTTCGCTGTTTTCGAGAAATACAACAAGAACAAATGATCATGATCCGGGCGGATCAATACTCTTCCCGGTATTTGCCCCCTGCTTTATCCTGCAGGATATTCAGATAACTTTTATAGCGGGATTCATTGATAACACCTTCCTGTACGGCTGTCTGCACGGCACATCCCGGCTCGCGACAATGGGTGCAATTATTAAAACGGCAATTGGAAGAGACCCGGAATATTTCCGGGAAATAGTGTGCAATTTCTGCGCCTTCCATCTCTATCGTACCGAAACCTTTGATTCCGGGAGTATCAATAATATAACCCCCGTCAGGCAATTCGATCATTTCAGAAAAGGTGGTCGTATGCATCCCTTTATTGTGATACTCTGAGATCAGGCCTGTTTTCAGATCAAGACCCGGAACCAATTGATTAATGATTGTTGATTTTCCAACTCCGGAATGGCCGGATAACAGGGTGATACGATCTTTTAATTCACTTCTCAGTGCGTCTAAACCCTCGCCTGTACGCGCACATAGATTTGAACAGGGATAACCGATCGATGTGTATAGTTTGGTTAATACATTCAGGCGTTCTTTATCTTTATCGTTATACCGGTCTGTCTTATTAAAAATAATTTTTACCGGAACCTGATACGCTTCTGCTGTGGCCAGGAAGCGATCGATAAAAATAGTCGTTGTAATAGGATAGTTAACCGTTATGATCAACATCGCCTGATCCAGGTTTGCAGCAATGATGTGCGACTGCTTGGAGAGGTTGGACGCACGACGGATAATGTAATTCTTACGTTCTTCTATCTCTGAAATAAAAGCTGTTCCTTCTTTGTTTAAATCGATAAGAACCCGGTCTCCAACAGCTACCGGATTGGTACTCCGAATATCCCTTAACCGGAAATTTCCTTTTATTTTACTTTCGACAAGCTGTCCGTCGTCTGTGCGGACAGTATACCAGCTTCCGGTATTTTTAACAACAAGACCCCTCATATAAAATTGATAATGGACAATGAACAATGGATAATGCAAGACTATACTACAGTCTATTCATTCTCCATTCTCCATTGTCAATTATCCATTGATTTAAACTGTCATTATCTCTTTCTCTTTAGCCGCATACAGTTCATCGATCTTTTTGATGTACTTATCGTGAATTTTCTGCACTTCAGCCTCAGCATCTTTCTCTACATCTTCCGGAACACCCTCTTTGATACTTTTTTTCAGTACCTCAATCGCTTCCCTGCGGGCATTTCGTACACTGATCTTGGCATTCTCTGCCTCTTGTTTGGATTGTTTGGCTAATTGCCGACGACGATCTTCGGTCAACGGAGGGATCCCTAACCGGATAATCTCTCCGTTATTTTCGGGCGTAATACCGACATCTGAATCTAATATCGCCTTTTCAATATCCTTGATCAACGGTTTTTCCCAAGGAGTGATAATGATGGTTTTCGCATCCGGCGTATTGATTGATGCCACATTGGTCAACGGTGTCATACTGCCGTAATAGGAGACTTTAATCCCGTCAAGAATTTTCGGATTTGCTTTTCCTGCACGGATACGCGATAATTGTTCGTCTAAATACTCAATCGCGTATGCCATTTTCTCTTCCGCAGTTTTTATAAACTGTTTCGTATCAACCATATAATTCGCTTTTTGTGTTGTTCTCTATTGATTAACAAAAGTAATAAAGTTTTTGAACAAAGCAAATTGTGAATTGATCTCGGCAAATCATTAAAATACAGGGCGATCAATTTACGGCCAATTAGTCCTGACATTTTAATATTAAAATAGAATTATTTATGACATAAATAAATGAAATAACACTTTCTGCTAACTCGCATTTTGTCTATTTTTAGTCAACCAGAGTGCTATTTTCAGCTTTTTAGACAAAAAACGGGGTGTTTTTGAGGAGATATACCGGGTGTTCCGGAAATTTATTTGCATGACAGCTACAAGTTATGCAGATAACATAGGAGAGTTATGCAGAAGATTTAAAAAATCATTACGATGAGTCTTAGAGGTGATCGAGAACATTTAAGAAGAGCGGTGTCGAAACCTGTTTTTTTCTCTAGAACCGTCATTTTTGCATACCGAAAAAACAGAGTATAAAACATGATATTCAAAGTATCATTCAAAAATAAGCCCTAAATCCGTGCGTTTTTTTCGAACAGACCTGTATGATCTCCCAAATAGATGAATGTCGAAGGGGGTAAAATGACAATTTGCTTTATTCTGCTGTCGGTTTACAAAATGATATTTTGAATTAAATGTACGCGTTGGAGTTTTTAATGCCTTTATAAAATATTTTACTAACTTTGTTTTATTGTTAATCTGTAACTCCATAATTTCTATAATTTTACCAATAGAACAAATATGAATACAACCATTCTACGATTCGCATGTTTTCTTTTTTTTATTTGCGGCCTTTGTGCCTCCTGTAGTAATAGTGACGATCCAGCGGTGGAGACTCCTAACGGAGGTGAAATCATCAATATCGAGGATAACCTAATGGTTTATGCCGATAACACTGTGACAACCTTACGATTCGAAGCCACCGGTAATTGGGAATTAGAACTCTTAAAAAACACCGATGGGGCGTTGCCCGACTGGGTGACGGTTGATAAAAAAAGAGGAGCAGCAGGTATGCACACGATCACATTTACACTTGCCCTCAATTACACGGGAAGAGATCGTTCTGCCCGGATGCAGCTTACTGCTGTGAACTCCCTGTATGAGACTTCACTATTACAAATGGGAAAAACAAAAGAAGGTATTGTTTTACAAGATCCAAACGAAGAGGACAATGAAGACAATGAGGACATTTTGCCCTTTATTACAGATAAAGGATTCCGACAATATTTATTAAGTACAGCTTATGTAAAAGATGGTCAGTTAACGCGGGCTAACGCAAAGAGGATCACGTCTATTAATTTAAACAACAATAAGTATCTTGAATCATTGGACGATATAATCTATTTCCCGAATCTGGAACTTCTCTTTTGCGCATATACCAATCTATCCTCCATTGATTTAAGCGGTTTAAGTAAACTTGAAAAATTAAGAATAGGGAACACAAAAATCACCGAATTAAATGTCAGTCATTTAACACAACTTCAAACCCTTTATTGCGACAATACGTCTATTTCGGAGTTAGATGTCAAGGGGTTGACGAATCTGGAATTGATTGATATTACTGACACTCAGGTTTCAATATTAGAGGTTGGAAATCTGACTAAACTACAAACATTGATGTGTTCCAATACCCCTATTTCCGAATTGGATGTAGCCCAGGCAGTGGATTTAACACTGTTGACCTGTTCAAATACGAATGTATCCAGGTTAGCGGTTGATCAGTTGTCTTATCTGCAATATTTTGAATGTGGCAATACACTTATTTCCGAATTGAATGTGAATAAACTGACCAAGTTGAAGCGACTTTTTTGCAATAATACTGCCGTGCAGGAACTGAACATTAGTAACTGTCGGGATCTGGAGCATTTTGACGCAACCGATTGTCCGAATCTAAAACAGGTGTATGTCTGGTGGGATGGAGGAACAACTAATATCCCGGTGCAATTCTATGACGATTGGGTCGGTTGCTTGTTCCGTGTTCCATCTACGACCCAGGTGATAAAGAAATAAAAATTGATCGTTTTTGCTTTGAAAAAGGCTGTGTCAAAATGTAAAATGATACAGCCTTTTTGGATGTGTTTTACTAACCATACAATCTCAAAACTCAAAAACATAATCATGCATTAAATTAATAATCAATCATATAGATAGTATAAGTTTTACAAATGTTTTTTTACAAAAGATTTCGCATCTATTTCTGTTGTTAATTGTTATATCTTTGCGTACCGTTTTTATTCAAATTATTTACTATTAAAATTCAAGTCATGAAGAAAAATTTTAGAGTTTTATTAATGCTTTTAGCGATCATTCCTTTCTTTACAAATTGCTCCGATAAAGATGAAGATGAAGTACGAATTGGCGCCGCAACAATCACATTTGATAATCCGACAATGACTATTACCGACGGAGAGTTGCCAGGTGCTATCACCGGTTCTATTACAGCTCCTTCAGGTGCAGAGATCGAGTCGATCCTTGTGACATCTGTTTATGTCAAAGATAATCAAACAAACAGCGCAGAAATTGCGACTGAAAAAAAATTAACTGAAGTAAGCGGATCAAAAAAAGGAAAGTATACCTTCCATTTCGACCAAACGACTGCTGGTATCAAAGAATACATCAATGAATTACAGTCGATAAAAATCGTAGCTGTTGTCAAAAATGGCGATACAGCAAGTAAAGAGATGACATTTAAACATGAAATAACAGAGCCAGAACCAGAAGTTGAGTATCTGTCTGAAGCTGAAGATTTCGAATGGAAAAGAATTGGTGGGGCTAATGCAACCGGATTGGAGCAATTTGGTTTGGCATGGACCTCTAATACGGCTACAGCGGCTATCATCAAAACAGACAACGAAACTAAGCTGGTTAAATTAAGTGCTGAAGACTGGAGTGAAATCGAAACAAAAGAACAACTGAAAGATGCCGTAGACAACGGGACGGATATCGAACAGTATTCTGGTGTCTCTGCTATTGATGCTTCAAAGACTTACGATGAAGTATTGGCTGTAGATGTAAAAGGTGAAGGTGTTTACTACCTGATCCATATCACGAAAAGTACTGTCGCATTAGAACTTTCAGGTACTACAATCACTATTACAGGAGAGTCTAAAAACTGATTCCTGAACAATTAAGAACAGGCAAGAAGGCATCTTTAAACGGATGCCTTCTTTTTTTTGACACTTATCTTAGAAACTGTTTTGAATTTTATCAAATAGTTTATTCTTACTTATTGTTGGGCTTCTTATTTTTTTCGTAACAAAATGGTTGGTATCTTGTAATTTCATGAAAATACTTTTGCATCGGAATCCTAAGAAAACGATGAATGAAGAAAAGTATTATTGCAGTATTAAGTTGGCTATGTTTATTAAGCCATGGAATCGCGCAAGAGCAACCTGAATCAATACAAAAGCTTCAACGGCTTAAAGTGTCCGGCTACATTCAAACCCAATATCAGAGGGGAGAAGAGCATGCATCGCTTAAAGTCGGATCGGCAAACGAAAATCTCAACGAATCATTTAACCGTATCGGTATTCGTCGTGGGCGCATCAAATTTGTTTATGAAAAAGGCATTACCTCTGGCGTTTTTCAGTTAGATCTAACAGAAAAAGGTCTCGGGTTCAAAGATGTTTATCTGAATATTAAGGATCCCTGGTTGAAGTCAAATTCACTCAAAGCTGGAGTCTTCGATCGTCCGTTCGGATATGAGATCGGTTATTCTTCTTCGCGCCGCGAATCGCCCGAACGTTCTACGATCTTTCAAACGCTTTTCCCTGATGAACGTGACTTGGGAGCGATGATCGCACTACAAGCGGGGAAAGATTCTCCATTAAACTTCATCAAGCTGGAAGCCGGATTATTTGCCGGAAACGGAATTAAACAGGAAATCGATAGCCGAAAAGATTTTATCGGGCACTTATCTGCCGATAAAAAGTGGAATAATCTGCAATTGAGCGGCGGCCTGTCTTACTATAACGGAAGTGTGTATCAGGGAACGGAGAATGTTTATTCCATGAACGGAAATTCCTTTATTCTTATTAATAGTGCCGATAATGTAGGGAAATTTGCTAAACGCGAATATATAGGCTTTGACCTGCAGTTTGATATAGAAAGTATATGGGGCATAACAGCAATAAGAACCGAATATCTTTTTGGCACACAACCCGGCAAAGATTCAGGAAGTAAAAGCCCTAATAGTTCTTCATTACCCAGATATGATACTTATATCCGTGATTTTGCCGGTGGGTATGTGATACTCATACAAGACTTAGGCAGACTGCCATTTACCGCAGTTTTGAAATACGATTGGTATGATCCCAACACAAAAATAGTAGACCATGAAATCGGACTTAACCATACGACAAAAGGTGATATCGCACAGAATACGCTTGGACTTGGGATGCTTTGGAATATAAATGCAAACCTTCGTTTACAGGCATACTATGAAATAAATAAAAATGAAAAAACGAAAAACATTTCAGGTTATGAAAAGGATCGAAAAGACGATGTGTTCACACTTAGGTTACAGTATAAATTTTAAGAAGACCCTTCTTTTATTATTCATTTTTCTATTCGCTTCTCAGAATGTTCTTTGGGCTCAAAATGGGATCTTGCAAGGAAAAACCATTGATGCACGAACACAGGAGACACTGATAGGGGTAACTGTGATGATAAAGGAAATTCCCAATAAAGGGACTACCAGCGACTTAGACGGAAATTATAATATGTCTTTGCCGGTGGGAGTATATACGGTGGTCGCTTCTTATATTTCGTATGCAACAATAGAAGTTACAAAAGTCGAAATTAAGGAAGGTGTTCCCGCCATACTTGATATAGATATGAAAGAGTCGGCGCAGGAACTTCAGGAGGTTATGGTTGTCGCACGAAAAGATATGGAAGCGGAGAAGACATTAATGGTAGAACGCCAGCAGGCAACTGTAGCCGTCGAAAATCTGGGTGCCAAGGAGATGTCTGTCAAAGGACTCTCCACAGTCGCTGATGGGATAAAAAAAGTAACAGGAATATCTATGGAAGGTAACAGCAAAGTCTATGTCCGAGGACTGGGCGACCGATACAGTATGACCTCACTCAATGGATTTCCTATTGCATCGCCCAATCCGGATAATAAACTGATTCCACTGACTTTATTCCCTACTTCAATCGTCAAGAATATATCCGTCAGTAAAGTATATCAGGCTTCTGTATCCGGTGACTATTCGGGTGCACATATCAATGTAGATACTAAAGAAAATATTGGTAAAGATTATTTTACATTCAGTATTTCGGCTGGAGGAAAGACAAATACTCTGTTCACTGATTTCTATTCCTCCGATAAAACAGGGGCAAGCATTCCGTTTTTAGGAATAAGCAATGGGCTCAGTTTAGACAGAAACATAAAAAATATGACTGCCGATGAATTTGAGAATTGGCAACGCACGAACAATCCTTTTCAGACCGGTTTTTCTATCGACAAAGGTAAGATCTATCCTTCCCTTGGATTGGATTTGGGTATAGGCAAAACATGGAATATTAGGAATCAGAAACTGAGTCTATTGCTAGCTGTAGGTTTCAAGAATGATTATACCTGGTATAAAGACGCTTATATCTCTACTGTCAACGCTCAGGGAATTATCCGTGATCAATACGACTACAATAAATATACGTATGAAACAACAACAACCCTATTAGGACAAATCGGGTATACACTCCGAAGAACTGACCGTTTATCTTATAACATTATGCTCATTAACAATACGGAAGACAGCTATACGCGTCGGGAAGGAACCGATGCGGAAGGGATTGATCTGGTTGGAAGCAATAGTGTGTATCATGCTTATTTTCTTTTTAATAACCAATTGACGGGGAAGCATGAACTGCTTCGCGATAAATTGTTTACCGACTGGCAGACATCCTATGGACATACCACAAGCCAGGAACCGGATCGCCGCCAGGTGATGTTCACTCGCAACGAGAACGGTTCTCTTTCTCTTTTCAAACTTAATCAGCAGGAAACGATGCGTTACTTTGGTGAGTTGTCTGAAGACGAGTGGAATGCAGACTTGAAACTGAAATACATGTTACCGGGTAGCGAAAAACGTCCCAATTTTGTACGTGTGGGTGCTGCCATACGAAATAAATCACGTGACTTCTATTCTACCAACTTCTATTACAATCTGAAAAATATCTCTCCCCAGATAAAAGACATATATGATACGGACAGTTATCTTAATTACGAGAATATCTCCAACGCAATGATAACCGTCAGCAAAAACTCTCTGCCGCGGAATAAATATTATGCGGGATCGGATGTCTATGCCGCTTTTGTTGATATGGAATATTATCCGGTTTCGAAGCTGCTGGTTTCTTTGGGTTTGCGTTATGAACACTTCAATCAGTGGGTCAGGTACTGGACAGATGCAGCCGAAGAGAAACGGGCAGAACTGACAACAAATGATTTATTCCCTGCATTGAACCTCAAATATAATATCAGGCCAAACAGCAATTTTCGTGTAGGAGCTTCCCGCACGGTTACCCGTCCCTCTTTTCTTGAAATGGCTCCTTTCGAATATAAGGAATCATACGGTGGGGCAGCTATCCGGGGATATGAAGAGATAAAAAACGGATATAACTATAATTTCGATCTCCGGTATGAACTTTTTCACGGATTCGGTGATATGTATTCTTTGGGCGTTTACTACAAACACCTTGAAACACCCATTGAGCGCGTTCAGCAATACTCCGGTTCACTCATTCAAAGTTTCCGGAATGTGGATAAAGGAACGGTGTTCGGGGCTGAGATGGAAGTGCGTAAGCAGTTGACAAAGAATCTGAAAGTCGATTTTAATGCTTCTTACATTTATACTCAGATTTCTTTACCTGAAAAGGGACTGTATACAGATAAAACAAGACAATTGCAGGGAGCTTCGCCCTATTTATTGAATCTCGATCTGAATTATTCACCCAAATTCAGTGAAGACCGGACATTGTCTCTTTCCGGTATTTACAACTTGCAAGGTTCTCGCATCAGTTCGGTGGGCATCAACGGGGTGAGTAACGTAATGGAAGAAACAGTACATTCTCTCGATTTTGTTGCTTCTTATCATTTTTCCGATGGGATGAAATTGCAATTACAAGCGAAGAATCTATTGAATCCGGAACACAAATTTACACAAAAGATAAAAGATGGTAAAAAAGAAACGATAGAGTATTACCGTAAAGGAATAGATGTCGGTATCAGCTTTTCCATCGATTTTTAATAATAGAAAAAAATCCATTTTTAAAGAGTATGATTATGAACAAGTATTTTAAGAGAATCAGTTATGCACTGATTATGACAAGTATGTTGAATGTGTTTGCCGCTTGCGATGATGACAATGAATCGGACGATATAACCGATCCGCAAGAATTCATGTTGAAAGGTGAACTAACTAGTGAGAAAATCTTGAAAAGCGGTAAGACCTATGAACTTATTGGTGGTTATCAGGTAAAAGCCGGTGGTGATCTTATCATCGAACCGGGTGTAACGATTAATGCAACCCGCAGTATCGACGGACAACCCGATTACATCATCATTGAACAAGGTGGGAAAATACACGCTGAAGGGACAAAAGAAAAACCGATTGTAATGACATCTACCCGCCAACAATCTGGCTCGTGGGGAGGTGTTCATATTTGTGGTAATGCTCCGATTAATCTCTCAGGAGGAACTGGTAAATCCGAAATCGGAGATGCAACCTTTGGAGGTGCAAACCCAACCGATAACTCCGGTATCATGCGTTATGTTCGTTTGGAATATACCGGTTTTGCATTTAGTGAAACCAAAGAGTCCAACGGATTGACCATGTATGGAGTCGGAAGTGGTACGAACATCGAGTATGTTCAAGTATATAAAGGATCCGACGATGGTTTCGAATGGTTTGGAGGAACTGTAAACGGAAAATACTTGGTTTCTACCCACAGTGAAGACGATTCTTTTGACTGGACAGACGGCTGGGTAGGGAAAGGACAATTCTGGGTTGCTATACAAGATCAGACTGCTCCGGGAGAAGATGGTACGGCAAATGGCGACTGCCTGATAGAAGCAGACAATCGTGAAGATAATTTTGGAAATACACCCCAATCATGTCCTACACTCGCAAACCTGACATTGGTGGGCAACAACGACAGCAATAAGCAAAAAAGAGGTATCCGTCTGCGTGCCGGAACTGCCGTAAATATCTATAATACGTTAGTTGTTGGCAAACCAAGCCCCGTAACTGTGGCCACAGCCGAAACCGAACAAAGTTTCCTGAACGGAACTTCTTCTATAGAATATCTATGGACCAACAAGACATTTTCTTATGAAAGCATATCCGACCTGGCATTAGATAGCAAAACAGGAAATGGTATCAATCAAACGATCAATTTCTCCAGTGGCTATCTAGGAACGGTAGAAGGTGGAAAAGATTTATCGGCCGACAAATTCTTTACCAAAGCGGAATATAAAGGAGCCGTTCCGGCAAATAATGACTGGACTGCGGGTTGGACAAGAAAATAAACAGTAGAATCTAATATGCTTTCATCATGTTGCTTCATATCGTATAGGGAGCACATGATGAAGCAAAATCTTAACAGAATCGTAACAATATAGTCGGTTGCCCGTAATTTTACCACCATACATTTGTTGTGTAATTCATTAGAAATCAAACTAGAAAAATGAAAAAGATAATTTTAACAACAGTTATTTTAATCGCTGCTTTATTCAGCGCGCAAGCGCAACGTATCAAAGGCTCTGACACTATGCTCCCCTTGTCGCAAAAAGCAGCTGAAGAGTTCATGAAAGTAATGCCGTCTTATGCGGTTACCGTAACCGGTGGCGGAAGCGGTGTCGGTATAACTGCTCTACTTGAAGGCACAACAGAGTTGGCTCAACTCTCCCGAAAAATCAAATTCGATGAAAAAAATAAACTGAAAGGAAAAGGGAAAACAGTAAAAGAAGTCATTGCCGCTTATGATGCGCTGGCTATAGTCGTACACCCCTCTAACAAAGTAACCAACCTCACCCGTGAACAATTGGAAAGCATATTTACCGGAAAAATTAAGAATTGGAAAGAAGTCGGAGGTGCTGATATGCCTATTGTCTCCTATTCTCGTGAAACCTCTTCCGGGACATATGAATTTTTCAAGGAAAGCGTGTTAAAAAAGAAGAACTACATGACCGGTATTATGAGTATGCTCGCAACGGGAGCCATTATCCAGTCAATAAGCCAGACGAAAGGCGCTATCGGTTATGTTGGATTGGCCTACCTGAATAAAGATGTGAAAGCAATTCATGTATCGTATGATGGAGGTAAAACATATATTGCACCAACAGTTGCTAATGCAAAGAACGAAACTTATCCGATTGTTCGCCCTTTGTACTACTATTACGATACAGCAACAGAAGGTAGAGTAAAACCTTTTATTGATTTTATACTATCCAGTAAAGGACAGAACATTGTTTCCGAAATAGGATTTATTACCGTAAAATGAAGCAGTTCAGACTTCTCATAGAGTGCATGGTGAAGGTAATGCTTACCTTTAGTGGAAGCATTACCAGCCTTGCTATTTTACTTATTATTATCTTTTTGTTCAAAGAAGGTTTGGGTTTATTTCATAGTCCTTCTGTGGAAAAAGGATATGTCCTTTGTGTTCAAGCATCCAATCCTATTGAAATACTGATTCCCGAACAAATCAAGAAAATATTCGATGGTGAAATAACAACATGGAATGAAGTGGGAGGCAGCGAAAAGGAAATCTCAGTATTTCGTTTCGATGATATATTTTCTATGTATCCGGAAGAAGAGTTCGGGAAAGATTATGAACTTCTTCCTGAAAAATTAGGCGAAGTCATTGCCCAAAATCCGGATATCATTGCTTATATACCGGAACAATATCTACCGATGGGAAACACTGCGGTTAAAATATTAATACCGGGAAATATCCGTATGACCGATTTTTTCAAAGGCAAGGAATGGTTGCCGACAGCTACGCCTTCTCCTCTATTTGGTGTATGCCCCCTTATTATGGGTACATTATGGGTGAGTTTCTTTGCAATACTGATTGCATTACCTTTAGGACTGGGGGTTGCTATCTATTTATCGGAACTGGCAGGAACACGTATGCGCAAATTACTTAAACCCACCATTGAACTATTGGCAGGGATTCCGTCGGTGGTATATGGATTCTTCGGATTGGTTGTATTGGTTCCCCTTATTCAGAAAACACTTCATCTTCCTGTAGGAGAAACGGCTTTTGCCGGTAGTCTGATACTGGCTATTATGGCATTACCAACGATCATTACCATTGCCGAAGATGCTATGAGACGAACGCCTAGAGCAATGCGCGAATCTAGTTTGGCACTGGGAGCTACCCATTGGCAAACGATATACAGGGTTATTGTTCCTTATGCTTCTTCCGGAATTATGGCAGCAGTAGTGTTGGGTATAGGAAGAGCTATTGGAGAAACAATGGCAGTATTGATGGTTACCGGAAATGCAGCTGTGATACCTCATTCCCTTTTTCAGCCTGTGAGAACCATTCCGGCAACTATTGCCGCCGAATTGGGCGAAGCACCAGCTGGTGGGGCACATTATCAATCATTATTCCTATTGGGATGTATTCTGTTCGTCATAACGATGCTCATCAGCGCATCGGCAGAAATTATTTCAAAGCGTCAACATAATAAAGGAATCTGATTATGAACAAAAAGACGAAGCAAAAAATAGCATTTATTATTTTCCGTATATTGGGATTGCTGGTTGTTATTATTCTTTTCTGGATACTCGGATTTATTTTATACAATGGTATTGGTGTTATTAACTGGGAATTTCTGACAACAGTTCCCAAAGAAGGAATGACAGCAGGTGGAATTTTTCCGGCTATCGTAGGGACTCTGTGTCTGATCGTCGGAAGCGTTATATTTGCTTTCCCTATTGGGGTGATGTCGGCCATTTTCATGAATGAATATGCCGGAAACGGCTGGATTGTTCGTTTTATCCGCATTATGACTAATAATCTGGGAAGTATTCCTTCTATTGTATTTGGTTTATTCGGTATGGTTTTGTTTGTAAATACACTGAAATTCGGAGATTCCATTCTGGCCGGTTCGTGTACACTCGGATTATTGGTTTTACCCCTGATCATTCGTACTACGGAAGAGGCATTGAAAGCCATACCCGACTCTTATCGGACAGGGAGTCTGGCTTTAGGAGCAAGCAAACTGCAAACAATCCATAGGGTGATATTACCAATGGCCTTCCCCAATATCATAACCGGACTGATTCTTTCCATCGGCAGGGTTTCAGGAGAAACTGCACCAATCCTGTTTACGGTAGCTGCTTATTTTCTACCCAAACTCCCTAATAGTATATTCGATCAGGTAATGGCTTTACCATACCACCTATACGTGATTGCAACAAGCGGAACAGATATAGAGGCTTCCCGTCCGATTGCTTACGGAACCGCTTTAGTGTTGATAGCCATTGTTTTGTTAATGAATTTACTTGCTACGGCTCTGAGGAGGTATTTCGGACAAAAAGTAAAAACAAACTAATATGATACAAGCAAAAGACATAAATTTTTATTACGGTGATTTCTATGCCTTAAAGAATATCAACATGGAAATTGAGGCAAACACGGTAACGGCTTTTATCGGCCCGTCAGGTTGTGGAAAATCTACATTCCTGCGCCTGTTTAACCGCATGAATGAGTTGATAGACGATACTCGGCTTACGGGTGAATGTCTGATTGACGGGCAAAACATTTACCATAAGTCAATACAAGTAGATGAACTGCGGAAAAAAGTCGGTATGGTATTTCAAAAACCCAATCCTTTTCCGAAATCCATTTTTGAAAACGTAGCTTATGGCTTGCGGGTAAATGATATCCGGGATAAATCATATATCACCCAGCGGGTAGAAGAATCACTAAAGGCTGCCGCCCTTTGGGACGAGGTGAAAGATAAACTGAAAAAATCAGCTTTTGAACTCTCCGGGGGACAACAGCAACGGCTTTGTATTGCGCGGGCGCTGGCTATATCTCCGTCTGTCCTATTGATGGATGAGCCTGCTTCGGCTCTCGATCCTATATCCACTTCCAAGATAGAGGAACTGATACATTCCCTTAAAAACGAGTATACAATTGTTATTGTTACCCATAATATGCAACAAGCAGCCCGTGTGAGTGATAAAACAGGCTTTTTTATGCTTGGCGAACTGATTGAATACGATGATACCAAGAAAATATTCTTAAAACCGGAAAAAGAGCAAACCCAAAACTATATTACCGGTAGATTCGGTTAATATTAAAATAAACAGAGATGAAACATACTGAAAAAGAGTTGCAAGAATTAAAAGAGGAAATAAGCCAAATGTGGAGGTTGGTTCTTTCACAACTGGAAAAAGCAAAACAATCTTTCCTGAATGGCGATATCGAACTGGCAAGGGAAATTGCCAGCCGTGAAAAGCGCGTCGATGCTTTTGAACTGAAAATAGACAGTGATTGTGAAAACTACATTGCTTTGTATAGTCCGGTAGCTATTGACCTGCGATTGGTACTTTCACTGATAAAAATCAGCAGTACCCTTGAACGTATCGGCGACTTTGCTGAAGGAGTTGCCCGGCATGTCATTGATGATGGCTGCAGCAAAATAAACCCGCAGATAATAGAAGAACTACAGTTGGAGAAGATGTTTGAAACCTTAATTTCCATGCTATCCGATAGTTTTGTCGCTCTTGAATCGGAAAACACAAAAGTTTCCGGTAAAATCCTTGCCAAAGATGATGAGATAGACACTTTATACCATAACTCTCTTGATATATTGACAAACTATTTAGAATCCGAACCTTCATTTATCCGTTGCGGATTGAAATTGATGCTTCTAATCCGCAAATTAGAACGTATAGGGGATCATTGCAGCAATATCGTAGAAGAAATTGTATTTTATGTGGATGCCAAGGTTTTAAAGCATGGGATAAAGAAATAAAGTATTTGCAATCCAAGTCATTTCGAATGATTATTTTTGTAAAAAATAAAGGCGTATGGAAAAACAAAAAATACTTGTTGTTGACGATGAAGCCAATATCTGCGAAATCTTATTTTATACACTCACAAACGATGGTTATGAAGTTGTTTGTGCTTGTTCCGCAGAGGAAGCTTTCGAGAAGCTTACGTCGGAATATTCGCTTATTCTTTTGGATGTGATGATGGGTGGAATGTCAGGGTACAAAATGGCAGAAACATTGCGTAATAATGGCAATCTAATACCGATTATTTTCCTTACGGCAAAAAATACAGAAAATGATATGCTAACAGGTTTCTCTGTTGGTGGAGATGACTATATTTCAAAACCTTTTTCACTCAAAGAAGTTTCAGCCCGTGTAAAAGCTATGCTGAAAAGGCAAATTACCGAAGTCAAGTCCATAAGCCGGTTTATCTATAAAGATTTTATAATTGATTTTGATACAAAAGATGTATTTGTCGGAGAAAAACTCGTTTCGCTGACGAGAACAGAGTTTGAGATTCTTGAATTTCTAGTCAAACATCAGGAACGTATCTTCTCCCGTGAAGAAATTATAGATCATATTTGGGAGAAAACTCCTTATGTCACTGAAAGAACAGTAGATGTTCATATTACACGTTTACGGAAAAAATTAGGTGACTATTCATCATTCATCTCTAATCGTTCGGGTTATGGATACCGGTTTAATATCTCCAATATATGAAAATAACCTATAAGCAAAGACTATCATTATACTTCTTCCTCATATTCGCATTGTTTACTATTGGGATAATTGTATTTGAACAATCACGCGAAACAAAATTTCGGACAGAAGCCTTGGAAGAGAAATTAGATGCCTATACCGGAATAATTCAGGCATCATTGGAAAAGTATGCCGACTCTCCACGACAAGCGATAGATAGCATATCCGCCCTTTTGCCTAAAAATCTTCGTATGACACTAATTGACCGACAGGGAATTGTGGTTTATGATAATGCAGTAGAAAACGATCTGTTATCTGAAAACCATGCCGAACGTCCTGAAATTGTTCAAGCAAAAGCCTACGTGAAAGGCTCTCATATCCGGACATCGGCTACGAACAATCAAAAGTATCTGTACTATGCCAAACGAAATAACAACTATTTCATTCGTGTGGCATTTCCCTATGACATTCATATCCAAAACCTCTTGAAGTCTGATAATTCATTTCTATACTATATACTCGTTTTATTTGTAATCACACTACTTCTCATTAATTATGTAGCTGACCGTTTTGGTAAGTCGATTAAAAAACTAAAGGAATTTGCTTTAAAGGGAAATGAACCCGAGAAGATACAAATTGAGTTCCCGGAAGATGAATTGGGCGAGGTCGGAAGAAAAATCATTGATAATTACAAGCAAATAAAGGAAAGAAAAAAAGAAATAACCCTTGAACGGGAGAAGCTACTGCAGCATGTTCATAGTTCGGGAGAAGGTTTATGCTTCTTCTCTTCCGATAAAAAGGTGAGTTTTTATAATGGACTATTTATACAATACCTGAATATCATTACAGATGAATCTGTATCAGACCCTGCAATCTTATTTGCAGATCCTTCGTTTGTAGACGTTTCAGAGTTCTTGTCAGGAATAGGACTAGATGATAATTATTATGAGACACAAATTAATAAGCAAGGAAAACAGTTCAATATACGGGTTAATATTTTTGAAGATCGCAGCTTTGAAATCATGATCAATGACATTACCAAACAAGAAAAAACACGTTTGTTAAAACAGGAAATGACTTCTAATATTGCACATGAGTTACGCACTCCTGTAACCTGTATTCGCGGCTATCTTGAAATCGCATTGGGACAACCCTTAGATGAGGGAAAAATACATAATTTCCTGACTAAAGCGCATGAGCAAACCATCGTACTTTCCGAATTAATTCAAGATATGAGCCTAATCACAAAGATAGAAGAAGCTCCGTCAACCTTTAAGCAGGAAGAAATTCATCTAGAAGAACTGCTTCATAGTTTAAAAGAAGATTTGAATGAACTTTTGTGTGAAAAAAATATTGATTTCCAATGGATGAATATGGCTAATGTAACTATTCAGGGAAATCGCAATCTGCTCTATTCCATATTTCGCAACCTTACGGATAATGCCATACGTTATGCGGGAAGAGATATTACGATCACAGTAAATAGGTACAACGAAGATAAAAACTGCTATCACTTCTCTTATTCTGATACCGGTATTGGCATTAGCGATGAACGCCATTTGAATCGTCTCTTCGAGCGTTTCTACAGAGTAAATGAAGGACGTACACGTGACACCGGAGGCTCCGGACTTGGACTATCCATCGTAAAAAATGCCATATTGTTTCATAAAGGAACTATTGTTGTAAAGAATAGAGCTGAAGGAGGATTGGAATTCTTGTTTAAGCTTTCTAAAACAGATATATAAGAGGGCTCATCAATTTCTCTTCTTATTCCACCGTAACTGATTTGGCCAAATTTCTTGGCATATCCACATCCCGACCCTTTTTTACGGCAATATGATAGGATAGCAATTGTAAAGGAATTATGGATAGTAGAGGGCTCAGGCATTCTGCTGTATTAGGGATTTCAATCACATAATCAGCTATATTTTTTACCTTATTATCCGATTGATTTACAATAGCCAGAATCCTTCCGTTACGCGCTTTGATTTCTTGAATATTACTGATCATTTTTTCATACGTACCATCGTGTGTGGCTATGACTATTACAGGCATATCCTGATCAATCAGGGCAATCGGCCCATGTTTCATTTCGGCAGCCGGATAACCCTCAGCGTGGATATATGATATTTCCTTCAGTTTCAAAGCTCCTTCCATCGCAATCGGGTAGGAATAACCTCGTCCCATATAAATGAAGTTATGGGCATAGGTGAATGTTTTTGATAAATCCTCTATGATAATATTCTGTTCTAGAATGGCTTCTATCTTTTCCGGAATTTGGTTCAACTCGGATAAAATGTGTTCATATTGTTCGTTTGGAATCGTATTTTTTTCTTTCCCTATGTTTATAGCCATCATGATCAGTACTAAAACCTGAGCTGTGAACGCTTTGGTGGATGCTACTCCGATTTCCACCCCTACGTGTGTATAAGATCCCGAATTCGTATTACGGGGAATGGAAGAACCAACCACATTACATATGCCATAAACAAAAGCACCGGCTTTCTTTGCCAATTCAATAGCAGCCAAAGTATCAGCAGTCTCTCCCGATTGGGAAATCGCTATTACGATATCATCCGGATAGATGACGGGATTCCGGTAACGGAATTCGGAAGAATATTCTACTTCTACTGGAATACGGCAAAACTCTTCCAGTAAATATTCGCCTATCAGTCCGGCGTGCCAGGAAGTTCCACAAGCAAGAATAATAATACGACGTGCTTTGAGAAAACGCTCTTTGTGATCAATAATGCCCGAAAGAGTCAGGTTGTTACAATCGATATTGACACGTCCACGCATACAATCGCGTAAAGTTTGGGGTTGTTCGAATATCTCTTTGAGCATGAAATGAGGATATTCGCCTTTCTCTAATTCACTTAAACTTACTTCCAACTGAATGGTTTGCGGCGTTTTCTCCACATTTGCCAGACTTAAAACTTGTGGTGCTTTATCTCGATGTATAACCGCAATCTCTTCATCTTCCAGATAAATAACCTTATCGGTGTGGTCGATAATGGGAGAGGCATCAGATGCGATAAAAAATTCGTCTTTACCGATTCCGACAACTAACGGACTGCTTTTCCGAGCTACGATGATAAATTCGGGATTTTGCCTTTCTATAATAGCAATAGCATAAGCGCCTACTACTTGTTTCAAAGCTAACCGAACCGCTGTTATTATATCAACGTTATTGCCGGTCTTTATGTATTCAATCAGTTGAACGAGTACTTCCGTATCGGTTTCGCTTTGAAACGTGTAGCCTTTTTGCATTAATCCTGTTTTTAGAACTGTATAGTTCTCGATGATTCCATTGTGAATTAGAGCCAGGCTTTCGGATTGTGAATAATGCGGATGCGCATTGGCCTGATTGGGTTCGCCGTGCGTTGCCCACCGGGTGTGGGCAATACCCGCATGCCCGGAAATATCTTTGCCTTCACAAAACAGTTCCAAGTCTGAAACTCGACCTTTGACCTTATAAATGTTTAATTCATTTTCTTGATTAAGCAGTGCGACGCCCGCACTGTCATATCCTCTATATTCCAAACGATGCAAACCTTTTGTCAAAATGGGAAATGCATTTTGTCTCCCGATATATCCTACAATTCCACACATGTTTTAAATTTTTATTTATACTCATCCCTGTTTTTAATCAGAATTTTATGCTTCCAATAGTAGAGATGTTTTTTTAGATTGTGTTGACCTGACTTTTTCTTTTTCCTTATTATAAGAGGATACAAATGTGGTAACAAAAATCTATAAATACAACATTGAAAACATTATTATGTCTTTTTTATGGCATAGAAAGTGTTATTTAGATGGGTTTGTGGCGGATTAAATGACATAATATTATAATCAACATCTTCCAAAGAGGCGATATGTTAAAAGGATATCAAATCGCAGATAGATCAGACATTATAACACTATATTTGTTAAATAATAATCTTTATGTCTTTTTTTCTTGTATATATAAAATATTATGCTCAATTTTGCGGCGGTATTAGTTTCTTTTTGACACAAAGGTTATTTAAAGATGAAATTTACGAAAATGCACGGTATCGGAAACGATTATGTTTACATCAATTGTTTCGAAGAAAGGGTTGATTTTCCAGAAAAACTAGCTGTTTTAGTTAGCGATCGCCACAAAGGAATTGGCTCCGATGGGTTAGTATTGATTATGGCGTCTGATGTAGCTGATTTTCAAATGCGGATGTTTAATCCAGACGGATCGGAGTCGCAGATGTGTGGGAATGCTTCCCGTTGTGTAGGGAAATATGTGTTTGACAAAGGCCTGACTCAGAAAACAGATATATTGCTTGAAACAAAAGCCGGAATCAAACAACTTCACTTATATCCCACAAACGAAAAAATCAAACAGGTTTGTGTAGATATGGGAGAGCCCATCCTTCGCCCCGCGGATATTCCGGTATTGTCTTCCGGAGAAAGAATCGTGAATAAAACAATAGATTTCAATCCCGAACAATATAAAATAACGTGTGTGTCTATGGGTAATCCGCATACCATTATTTTTTGTTCTAAGATAAATGGATTGATATTAGAAAATATAGGTAAAAAAATTGAATCATCAGGCATGTTTCCGGAACGCACGAATGTGGAATTTGTCGAGATTAGATCCCCTCAAGAGGCATATGTGCGGGTTTGGGAACGAGGAACCGGTGAAACACAGGCCTGTGGAACTGGTGCATGTGCGGTATTGGTCGCAGGCGTACTTACCGGTTGTTTAGAACGAAAAGCAACCATTGCACTTCCCGGTGGAGAGTTGCAAATTGAATGGAATGAGAAAGACAATCATGTATATATGACAGGTGAAGCAGTGATCGTATTCGAAGGAGAACTCTTAACTTATCAGTCTTAAAACGATTAAAAAATGGCATTAATAAACGATCATTTTTTGAAATTATCCGAAAGTTATCTGTTTTCGGAAATAGCGAAAAAAGTTACTGATTATAAAACAACGTATCCGGATGCAAAAGTCATAAGCCTGGGTATAGGTGATATAACCCGTCCATTGGCTCCGGCAGTTCTCCAGGCGATGCACAAAGCCGTTGAAGAGATGGCCGTTGCCTCTACGATGCGGGGATATGCTCCTGAATGCGGATACTCCTTTCTGATTGATGCCATTGTTAAAAATGACTTCAATGCGCGAGGTATTCAACTGGATAACGACGAAATTTTTGTAAGTGACGGTGCAAAAAGTGATACCGGAAATATCGGTGATATATTAGATATAGAGAATAGGGTAGTCATTACTGATCCGGTCTATCCGGTTTATCAGGACACCAACCAAATGGCAGGGCGCAACATACTCTACCTGCCGGCTGTATGTGAAAACGGATTTGTTCCTGAGATCCCTGCCGGGAAGGTGGATATCATCTACCTCTGCTATCCGAACAATCCGACCGGGACGACACTGACAAGAGAGCAATTAAAACAATGGGTTGACTATGCGTTGGAGAATAAGGCACTGATTTTGTTCGACGCGGCTTATGAATCCTTTATCACAGAAGAGGATGTGCCTCACAGCATTTATGAAATAGAAGGGGCGAAACAAGTGGCGATCGAATTCCGGAGTTTCTCGAAAACAGCCGGATTCACAGGCGTGCGCTGCGGATATACTGTTGTCCCCAAGGATCTGATAGGGTTTGATAGGAACGGCGAGGCACATTCGCTGAATAAGCTATGGCGTAGGCGACAATCGACCAAGTTCAATGGAACGGCCTATATCGTACAACGCGGAGCCGAGGCGGTTTATTCTCCCGAAGGAAAACAACAAATTCGCCAGGCGATTGATTATTATATGGAAAATGCCCAAATCATAAAAAACAGCTTACAGGCTTTAGGTTATGAGACTTATGGAGGAATAAATGCGCCCTACATTTGGGTAAAAACGCCTGGAGGAATATCTTCCTGGGACTTTTTTGATACGTTATTATATGAATGCCAAATCGTTTGTACTCCCGGTGTCGGATTCGGTATAAATGGAGAAGGTTTCGTGCGCATGACAGCTTTCGGTACAAGAGAAAATACCATCGAAGCAATAGAAAGATGGAAGATTAATCTCAAATCCACTACATTATGATGTTGTACTTCTATTTGTATCCCCGCATACAAAATCCCCGCTAAGGGGAAATCGATAAAAAGAGAAAAGGATTGAAATAACGAAAAACGTCATTTCATCCATACGAGCCGGAAGGGTAATCCTTCCGGACAGGGAGAGGTACAGCCTTTTTCTAACACAAAGACAATGGTTTAAGTATTTAACATTCAAAAGAATAATCAAAATGAAAAGAATATATTTTATCGCCTGTTTATTTCTTCTTCCCGTCTGCATGCAAGCGCAAGAAGAAAAAGAAAGTAAAGTCTCTTTCGACCTGGGAGCCGATTTAGTAAGCTCTTACGTATGGCGTGGAGCCTATCAGACAAGTGCCGCTATCCAACCTTCCATGGGTTTGACGGTTGGAGGATTTTCCCTATCGGCATGGGGTAGCGTCCCCTTTTCCGGGACAGCCAAAGAAGTCGATTTTACCCTTGGTTATGAAACGGGTGGATTCTCAGTAGCAATCACTGATTACTGGTGGGCGGGTGAAGGTGCCTATAAATACTTTAAATACAGCGCCCATCAAACGGCACATCACTTTGAAGCTTCTTTAAGCTACTCGTTACCGATAGAGAAATTCCCGCTCTCTCTTTCCTGGAACACCATGTTTGCCGGTGAGGACTACTACAAGGCAGACGGCAAAAGGGCTTATTCTACTTATATCTCAATGGGCTATCCCTTTAATATAAAAGAAGTTAACCTGGAAGCCGAAGTTGGGCTTACTCCTTGGGAAGGGATGTATGCGGGCGATTTTGCCGTTGTCAACATCGGACTGAAAGCTTCAAAAGAAATGCGTATTACAGACGGGTTCTCATTACCTGTATTCGCACAAGTCCTGACAAACCCGGAAGCAGAGGATATATTTCTCGTATTTGGACTTAGTTTTTAAGTATTCATTTGAAACAACAGAAAAGATGAAAAAGATTGAAGCAATTATTCGTAAAACCAAATTCGATGATGTCAAAGAAGCATTAGATACCGTCAATATCGAATGGTTCTCTTACTATGATGTAAGAGGTGTTGGGAAAGCCCGTCAAGGACGTATTTACCGTGGTGTCATTTACGATACAAGTAGTATTGAGCGAATTTTGGTAAGCATCATTGTTCGAGATAAGAATGTACAAAAGACGATAGATGCCATACAGGAAGCTGCGCAAACAGGTGAAATTGGGGACGGACGAATCTTTGTCATTCCGGTAGAAAATGCTGTA
Organism: Parabacteroides sp. PF5-9; assembly: GCF_029893105.1. GTDB lineage: Bacteria > Bacteroidota > Bacteroidia > Bacteroidales > Tannerellaceae > JARXWG01. The sequence goes on from NZ_JARXWG010000004.1 coordinate 43,682, forward strand.
CGTATCCGAACCGGTGAGCAAGGTGATATTGCTCTGTACAATGCAGAGCATGAAGAATAACAGGGCTATTAACATAACAAAGACAACAAAACATGAAACGAATATTATTTATATCCATTTTATTTTTCTCGATCTTCGCGGCATTCGCAAAGACTACCGAAACTGTGGTAGAAGTCACAGCTATAGAAGAGACTGCCGCATTCGACAGTATTGCTGATCTTGCCTTATCCCTCGACACCGTTTGGATGTTGTTGGCTGCCATGCTCGTATTTTTTATGCAACCGGGGTTTGCATTGGTCGAGGCCGGTTTTACCCGTACCAAAAGTACAGCAAATATTCTGATGAAGAACTTTGTCGATTTTACATTGGGATCGATTCTGTTCTTTGCTGTAGGTTTTGGCTTGATGTTTGGATCCGGAACATTTGCCGGTATGCCGAATTTCTTTCAAATAGATTTTCTGGAAACAGAACTGCCTGTTGAAGGCTTTTTGATATTCCAGACTGTATTCTGTGCTACAGCTGCTACTATTGTTTCGGGAGCAATGGCCGAACGGACTAAATTCCATATGTACCTGATTTACACCATTTGTATTAGCGTATTGATCTATCCAATCTCAGGCCACTGGACCTGGGGCGGTGGCTGGCTGATGAACAGCGAGGAAGGCAGTTTCATGATGAACCTCTTCGGAACGACTTTCCATGATTTTGCCGGATCAACCATTGTACACTCCGTCGGTGGCTGGATAGCATTGGTCGGAGCCTGGATTGTCGGCCCGCGTATGGGTAAGTATGGAAAAGACGGGAAGTCGAAAGCTATTCCGGGACATAACTTAACGATTGGCGCATTGGGTGTTTTCATTCTCTGGTTCGGATGGTTCGGTTTTAACCCCGGCTCCCAATTAGCCGCTTCGGGTGAGGAAAACCGTGTAGCTATCTCACATGTATTTCTGACAACCAACTTAGCAGCCTGTGGAGGTGGATTTGCTTCTCTTATAACAGCCTGGTGGCGCTATAAAAAGCCCTCTTTGTCACTGACGCTGAACGGTATATTAGCCGGATTGGTGGCTATCACAGCCGGATGTGATATGGTTTCTCCCGTAGGTGCTTTAATCATTGGTATCCTTGCCGGTATCCTGATGGTGTTCTCCGTAGAGTTTATCGATCGCATTCTTAAAATCGACGATCCTGTCGGTGCTTCTACCGTACATGGTGTTTGCGGTGTATTCGGAACGTTGATGATCGGACTATTCTCCACCAGCGAAGGCTTATTCTACGGACAGGGTTGGAGCTTCCTCGGGGCACAGGTCTTCGGAGCTGCCGTTGTCGGAATATGGGCACTCGGAATGGGCTTCATCATTTTCAAATCATTGGATAAGCTCTTTGGACTCCGTGTTTCTAAACGCGTGGAAGAAGAAGGCTTGGATATATACGAACATGGCGAAACCGCTTATAACTAATTTTCAACTTTCAATTTATGAAAACAACAATTCCCAAAGGCTATAAGCCTACTCTGGTTCCGGAAGAAATGGAACAAGCAATAAAAGCGATAAAGGTTAAGTTTCAGGATGAACTGTCGCAAGCATTAGACCTGAGACGAGTGACTGCACCCTTATTTGTCCTTGCAGGAACCGGCATTAATGATAATCTCAACGGGGTAGAGCGCCCTGTTTCGTTCGAGATTCCGGCTGTCGGAGGTAAGAAGGCAGAAATCGTTCATTCATTGGCGAAATGGAAACGGATGAAACTTGGAACTTACGGCATTGAGCCAGGCAAAGGGCTTTATACCGACATGAACGCTATCCGTGCCGATGAAGAACTGGATAACCTCCATTCACTCTATGTCGACCAATGGGACTGGGAACGCACCATTACCGCTTCCGACCGGAACCTGGATTTCCTGAAAGCTATGGTCAAAAAGATTTATCAGGCACTCAAGAATACAGAGCAATATGTATTCCGGCAATATCCGAATATAACACCTACACTGCCTGAAGATATTGTCTTTATCCATACGGAAGATCTACAAAAGGAATATCCCTCCCTTTCGCCAAAAGAACGTGAAAACAAAGCTGCTAAAAAATACGGAGCCATCTTCCTGATCGGTATCGGTGGAGAGCTTCCCGATGGAAAGATACACGATGGACGTTCACCCGACTACGACGACTGGAGCACACCGACCCGGGATGGCTATAAAGGCTTGAACGGTGATATCATTGTTTGGAACACAATCTTGGAGCAAGCATTCGAGATATCTTCTATGGGTATACGTGTCGATAAAGCCGCGCTGTTGTTACAACTCCGGATAAGAGGTTGCGAAGAGCGCAAGGAATTGCAATTCCACAAAAGCCTGTTGGAAAATAAGATCCCTTTGTCTATAGGAGGAGGAATCGGGCAGTCGCGCCTCTGCATGTTCCTATTGCATTGCGCCCATATCGGTGAAGTGCAAGCCAGCATCTGGCCGGAGGAAATGATAGATGAGTGTTTGGTAAATAATATAATACTTAAATAATTGAAAATTGAAAGTTGAAAATGGATTGGCTTTCACTTTCAACCTTCATTTTCAACTTTCAACTCTATAAACTATGGCAAATTTAAGATTTAGTGCAGTAAAACAAGCTTCCGGACGGGAAGCGGTAGAAGTATCGGCACCGGCTCCTAAGGCTTCCGAATACTTCGGTAAGTATGTATTCGACAGAAATAATATGCGTAAATACCTGTCGAAAGAGACTTTGAAATTGGTATTGGATGCTATTGACAAAGGCGAACCATTGGACAGACAAGTGGCCAACCATGTAGCTGCCGGTATGCGTATGTGGGCGATGGAAATGGGGGCAACACATTATACCCACTGGTTTCATCCCTTGACCGATGGTACGGCTGAAAAGCATGATGCCTTTATTGACTTCGACGGACAGGGTGGAGTGATCGAGGAATTCTCGGGGAAACTGTTGGCACAACAGGAGCCGGATGCTTCGAGCTTCCCTTCTGGCGGTATCCGCAATACGTTTGAAGCGCGCGGATACACCGCCTGGGATCCTTCTTCTCCTGCTTTTATCGTAAAAGATACACTTTGTATTCCTACCATTTTTATCTCCTATACGGGTGAAGCGCTGGACTACAAGACACCTCTGCTCAAATCGATCGCCGCTGTGGATAAGGCAGCAACCGATGTTTGTCGTTACTTCGACAAAAACGTTAAAAAGGTCTTCTCTTATCTGGGCTGGGAACAGGAATATTTCCTGGTAGATAGATCCTTGTATAATGCCCGTCCTGATTTGGCGCTTACGGGTCGTACTCTAATGGGACATGAAAGTGCAAAAAACCAACAGTTGGAAGATCATTATTTCGGTTCCATACCGACACGAGTATGCGCTTTTATGCGTGATCTGGAATACGAATGCTATAAGTTGAGTATTCCCGTAAAGACCCGCCACAACGAAGTGGCTCCCAATCAGTTCGAAGTAGCACCGATCTTCGAAGAATGTAATCTGGCGGTCGATCACAACCTCTTATTGATGTCTACCATGGATGTCGTTGCCGAACGTCATAACTTCAAGGTGCTTCTCCATGAAAAGCCGTTTAAGGGGATAAACGGTTCGGGGAAGCATAACAACTGGTCATTGGGCACAGATACGGGCATTAACCTCTTGGGAGCAGGTAAAAACGCGAAGGAGAACCTGCAATTTATCACCTTTGTTGCTAATGTGTTAATGGCGGTTTACAAGAATAACGCTTTACTGAAAGCCAGCATCTCTTCGGCTACCAATGCGCACCGTCTGGGAGCTAACGAGGCACCGCCAGCTATCATTTCCGTCTTTATGGGATCACAGATCTCAGCTTTACTCGACGAAATAGAATCGAGCAAGGGGATCAAAGACATTGAACTCAGCGAAAAGACAGGTAAGCGTTTGTCATTGAATTATATTCCGGAGATTATGGTCGATAATACCGACCGTAACCGTACTTCGCCGTTTGCCTTTACCGGCAACCGTTTCGAATTCCGTGCCGTGGGTTCGTCGGCTAACTGTGCCGCTGCCATGCTTGCTTTAAATACGGCTGTTGCCGGACAGTTGAAACAGTTCAAAGCGGAAACCGATGCTTTGATCGCTTTTGGTAAATCAGAAGAAGAAGCCGTGTTCCAGATGATTCGGATGTATATCCGGGACTCGAAAGCGATTCGTTTCGATGGTAACGGATACAGTGACGAATGGAAAGTCGAAGCGGCAAAGCGCGGATTAGACTGCGAAACACGAGTGCCTGTTATTTACGATGCCTATACCATCTCGCAAACGATCGACCTTTTTGCAAAGACAGGCGTCTTGAATGAGCGGGAATTACATGCCCGCAACGAAGTGAAGTGGGAGCAATATACCAAAAAGATTCAGATCGAAGCCCGTGTACTGGGTGATTTGGCGATGAATCATATCATTCCCGTTGCCACCCGCTACCAAGGTCTGCTGTTGGATAATGTGTCCAAGATATTTACTTTATATGATAAGGAGAAGGCGGCAAAGATTGCTTCGCAAGATTTATTGATTATTGAAGACATTGCCGATCACCTGAACTTTATCAAGAAGAAGGTTGATGAGATGGTGGAAGCACGTAAGCAAGCAAATAAGATAGAAAATGAACGCGAAAAGGCCTTGGTGTATTGTGAGAAAATAGCGCCTTACTTCGATGAAATCCGCTATCATATCGACAAGCTTGAACTTACGGTAGATAATGAAATGTGGACATTACCGAAATACAGGGAACTATTGTTCATTAGATGACAATAAACATGAAAATGTCGCTCTATTTACTTTATAAAAAATGGAACAAAACAATTTATATAATCCCGAGTTCGAACACGATGCCTGCGGTGTCGGACTGGTAATTGATATCCACGGAAACAAATCGCATGATATAGTCGAAAAAAGTTTGCAAGTACTGGAGAATATGCTCCATCGTGGAGCTGAGAGTGCAGACAATAAGACGGGCGATGGGGCTGGTATTATGCTTCAGATTCCGCACGAGTTTATTCTATTGCAGGGAATACCTGTTCCCGAAAGAGGAAAATACGGAACCGGTTTGGTTTTTCTGCCTCAGGATGAAGAACAAGCCAAGCTTTGCATGGATACATTGAAGAATGTATTGACGCAGGAAGGTTTGGATTTACTGGCTGTACGTGATCTGCCTGTCAATAGTGATATTCTGGGCGAGATATCCCGGAATAACGAGCCGTTGATCAGGCAGATCTTTGTGGTCGATCAGGATCTTTCGGGTGATCACTTGGAGCAAAGGCTGTATGTCGCCCGTAAAAAAATTGAGAAAAATATTTTGCAATCAGCCTTACAGGACAAGCGGAGTTTCTATATCGTTAGCCTCTCTACACAGCGGATTGTGTACAAAGGCATGTTTACATCCACTCAATTGCGCGAGTATTTCCCGGATCTGACTAATCCGTATTTCACGAGCGGATTGGCGTTGGTGCATTCACGTTTCAGTACGAATACGTTTCCGACCTGGGATTTAGCCCAGCCGTTTCGCCTATTGGGGCATAACGGTGAAATCAACACCATTCGCGGTAACCGGTATTGGATGGAAGCCCGTGAAAATCTCTTGGGAAATTTTCAACTTTCAACTTTCAACTTTCCAATAATCCAACAAGGGATGAGCGATAGTGCTTCGTTGGATAATGTATTGGAATTTCTGATTATGTCGGGTAAAACACTTCCGCACGCTTTAGCTATGCTTGTGCCTGAAAGCTGGAACGACAAGAATCCGATCCCGCCTGAACTCAAAGCGTTTTATGAATACCATAGTATTATTATGGAGCCATGGGACGGTCCGGCTACGCTGTTGTTTACCGACGGGCGGTATGCCGGTGGTATGCTCGACCGCAACGGACTGCGCCCTGCGCGTTATCTCGTCACGAAAAATGACATCATGGTGATAGCGTCTGAAGCCGGAGTACTGCCTTTCGAAGCTTCGGAAATCAGAGAAAAGGGGCGGCTTCAACCGGGTAAAATGCTGATGGTTGACACCTTAAAAGGTGAAGTCCAGTATGATGCCCAGTTAAAAGAAACCCTGTCTAAAGCCTATCCTTACGAAGAATGGCTATCGAAAAACCGTATTATTCTCTCTGATATTCATTCGGGAAGAACGGTAAAACATAAGGTAGAGAATCAGTCGCAACTGTTGCGAGCCTTCGGGTATTCCAAAGAAGATATAGAACGGATTATTCTGCCGATGACTACCGACTGCAAGGAACCGATCGGTTCGATGGGGAATGATACGCCTTTGGCGGTACTTTCTGAAAAGCCGCAGCGCTTGTTCAATTACTTCCGGCAGTTGTTCGCACAGGTAACCAATCCGCCCATCGACCCTATCCGTGAAGAATTGGTGATGTCGCTTTCGCTTTATATCGGTACGCAGGAGGGCAATCTGCTTGAACCTTCTCCCGAATTGTGTAAAATGGTGAAATTGCAGACACCCGTTATCAATAACCGGGATTTGGATATCCTACGGCATTTAGGATACAAAGGATTCCGCACATTAACTATTCCTATATTGTTTGATATAGACGGCCATGCGGAGGATAATCTGGAGAAAGCCATCCGCACGATTTGCGCCCAAACCGAACAGGCAGTAAACGAAGGATACAATTATGTCATTCTGAGCGACAAAGGCATAAATGCGAAGCAGGCAGCTATTCCTTCTTTACTTGCCGTTTCGGCGGTGCACCACCATTTAATCAATAAAAAGAAGCGGATGCAAATCGCCATTGTGGTGGAGACCGCCGAAGTGCGTGAAGTGATGCATTTCGCTCTATTGCTTGGTTTTGGGGCAACGGCAATCAATCCCTATATGGTGTTTTCTATCTTGGAGCATGCGGTCGATTCGCATGAGATCCAACTGGATTACCACACTGCCGAGAAGAATTACATCAAAGCGGTCAACAAAGGACTATTGAAGGTTCTTTCTAAGATGGGGATCTCGACCTTGAGAAGTTATCGTGGTGCACAGATATTCGAGGCGGTCGGTATTAGCCAGAAACTGTTGGACAACTATTTCCGTGGGATGGTCTCGCGTATTGGAGGGATTGAGTTGGACGATATTGTCAAAGATACATTATACGACCATTTCTCTGCGTTTTATAACCCAAATGGAACAGATGCCTTGTTGCAAAACATGGGCTTTTACACCTATCGGAAAAACGGAGAGTACCACGCTTGGAATCCGGAGACAATTAATAAATTGCAGATCGCGACCCGCCTGGGTGATTATGAGAAATACAAAGAGTACACGCATATTGTAGACGAAAAAACAGATCCTGTTTTCCTTCGTGATTTTTTCACTTACAAACGTAACCCCATCGATATCTCGGAAGTAGAACCGGTCGAGTCAATCGCCCGGTATTTTGTTACCGGTGCCATGTCTTTCGGCTCTATCAGCAAAGAGGCGCATGAAGCAATCGCTATTGCACTCAACAAGATACATGGACGCAGTAATACGGGTGAGGGCGGAGAAGAACCTACCCGTTTCCGAACCTGTGAAGACGGGCTGAACCGCCGGAGCGCTATTAAACAAATCGCTTCGGGACGTTTTGGGGTCACAGCCGAGTATTTGGTGAATGCCGACGAGCTTCAAATTAAGGTCGCACAGGGGGCAAAACCAGGCGAAGGCGGTCAACTGCCGGGATTCAAAGTGGATAAAGTCATTGCGAAAACGCGGCATTCCATCCCGGGCATTACCTTGATTTCACCTCCACCGCATCACGATATTTATTCGATTGAAGATTTGGCACAGTTGATTTTTGATTTGAAGAACATTAATCCGACGGCTGAGATTAGTGTGAAGCTGGTCGCCGAAAGCGGTGTTGGAACGATTGCCGCCGGTGTAGCCAAAGCCAAAGCCGACCGGATCATTATCAGTGGGGCGGAAGGTGGCACGGGAGCCAGTCCGATTAGTTCGGTGAAACATGCCGGTATTCCAGGTGAACTGGGGCTTGCCGAAACACAACAGACCTTGGTGATGAATAACCTGCGTGGATTTGTTCGTTTGCAAACCGATGGACAATTGAAAACAGGTAAAGACATTATTGTCTCGGCATTGCTCGGAGCCGAAGAGTTTGGTTTTGCTACAAGCGTGTTGATTGTGCTTGGTTGTGTGATGGATCGCAAATGTCATCAGAATACCTGTCCGGTTGGGATTGCTACACAAGACGAAAAACTACGGGCAGGTTTCAAAGGGAAACATGAATATGTCATTCATTTCATGACATTCCTGGCGCAGGAAGTACGTGAACATCTGGCACAAATGGGATTCCGTAGTATGGATGAAATTGTCGGACGAAGCGACTTGCTTGCACTCAAACCGCTGGCGTTAAGCGGAAAAATAGGGAAGTTAGATTTAAAGAAGTTGATGTACTTCGCCGGTGATGGGAATGCTATTCGCTATACCAAAAGCCAGGAGCATAAAATCGATAAGGTTATTGACCATGAACTTATTCGCAAAGCACAACCGGCTATCAAGACCGCTTTGGCAGTCGAGATAAAACAAATCATAACCAATACCGATCGCTCCGTAGGTGCAATGCTTTCGGGTGAGATCGCAAAATGTTATGGAGGTGCCGGTTTGCCTGATAACACCATTGGCGTAAAATTCAACGGTTCGGCAGGGCAGAGTTTCGGTGCATTTCTTTCACCGGGAATCACCTTCCGCCTGGAAGGTGAATCGAACGATTATTTAGGAAAAGGTTTGTCGGGAGGAAAAATTATTCTGGTTCCACCGGCTCATTCCGATTTCGTGCCCGAGAAGAATATCATTGCGGGAAATACGTTACTGTATGGCGCTACTTCAGGCGAAGTGTATATCAACGGGAAAGTCGGCGAACGGTTTTGTGTACGAAACAGTGGAGCTATTGCGGTAGTGGAAGGCGTAGGCGACCATTGTTGTGAATACATGACCGGCGGACGTACCGTAGTACTCGGCTCTACAGGCAAAAATTTTGCTGCGGGGATGAGTGGCGGATTAGCTTACGTATTGGATATGGACGGCGATTTCGATTCAAATTGTAACATGGAAATGGTCGAATTATCATTGATAGAAGATCAATCGGACAACCGTGAACTTTTTCAACTCATTTCCAATCATGCCCAACATACGCAAAGTCCTCTTGCAAAAAGGATATTGAACGATTGGGCAACCTACTTGAAATATTTCATCAAAGTAACTCCGATTGAGTACAAAAAAGTATTACAGGAAGAAAAGATGGAGGTTGTCAATCGCAAAATTGCATAAGTAAAGTTGCACAGATAAAAATCACGTCTACCAGTTTAGTTTTACTCTCTATAGGATTTGTAGATCGTTCTAAAACAAAGAAGGCCGCTCCTCCCGGAGCAGCCTTCCCAACCACTTTTTTTCAATAAGATTTACATCTTAAAACAACACTTTTTCTTTTTGTTTATATATATAGATATTGTGGATTAGTCATTAATACGTCAGAATTGAAATACAATCCCCATTTTCTTTGACTGTTGCAATTTTGTTTTTGTCGTTCTGGCTGAAATAAAACAGGTAAGAGACCTCTTCACCGTTATCCATCACGCGGATGTCGCTAACCGCTGCATGGCCATAAGAAGAGGCTTTGAATTTATTCATCACTTGAACTGGTACTACTTCCTCGTCAACGACCCAGAATGTAGAGATCCAGTTGTAATTCTGATCCAGTGCAACCAGTTTGAACACATTGTTGCTGTCGATCACACCCACCTTTGCACTCAAAGAATCATCCCAGTAATCCAATACCTGGAAATCATTGAACATCCCGTTAATGGTACGGTTAACTTCCGAAGGGATAACAACCGGAGCTTCCGATTCAGTGGCTGTACTGTTTTTTGTACGGATCAGATCGCCCGATAAAGAGAGGTATACGTTCAACACTTCTGTGTTGTTGCTTATTTTAACCATATAGATGTCTGCAGTGTTTGTTCTTTCCAGGATGTTGGCGCTCAATAGGCTGTAATCCGCATATGCGCTTGTGGCCAATGTTCTTTTTACCGATTGGCTCAATGCCTGGTAAGCAACAGCCGTCTGTGTAGCTTCCCAGTTTCCTTTCTGGCTGAACCATGCTTTTACAACAGAGGAGTTTTCAGAGAAGCTGGCTGTGTAATAGCCGTTTTCGATAGTCCATTTAACGCTTTTAGCGTTTGGGAACTGAATATCCATCGCTCTTAATACGTTCTCGTTAGGAGTCATTGCCGATGGAGTGGAAGAAGCTGTCTGGTTGGTTAGTGGTAAGCTTTCGAAATGTTCGTCAGAAGAACAGCTTGTAATAAATAATGTAACGATAGCTAAAACGAATAATTTAAAAAATACCTTAGTTGCCATGATGTAATAAATTTGAAAAATTAGTGGTTGTTGTTTTACTCATTCGTGCCTTAACACGATGCAAATATAGGGGGGGGACGGGAGGTGAGAAATTCTGGAAAAGGAAAAATAGGTTACAAATCGTAATTTGTCGAAATCTACCAAAAACGGCCTGAAAATGAATAGAATCTACAACTCATTCAAGTTGTAAATCCTAACTTTTACAAGTTGTGATTACAATTTTCAAGTAATGGGAAGGGAGGGAAGGGGGGAGAAGATTATCTGTTAGGAAACTGAAAAAGGAGGTTGTTAGGCATAAAAAAAGGACTGCCTTGTCAGACAGTCCTTCTTTATATTTCTTTTAATTGCTTATCTCAGTAAGCTTGTGAAATCTGCATTTGCAACATATTTTGCAAATTCAAGATCAAGAGCAGCTTCTTTTTTCAATGAGCTGTCTTTTGATATCGCTGATCTCAAGTTGCTGATTACGCCACCTGAGTTGTTTGTACGAGCTGCAACAACTGCTTTCAGGTAGTCAGTCACTGCATCAGCTTTAGCAACACCATCTAATGTTTGTTGCGCTTTGCTGTAATCTTTAGCCATAATCTGAGCCAATGCAGCATTGTTGCTCTTGATTGAACCAAAAGAATTAACAGCTTTTGCGTATTCACCTTGTTCCAGATAAAGAACACCTAACGCTTCGCTTAATTCAGCTACGCCGGATGCGCTTCCCAACAGTTGTTCAGCTTTTGATTTATCCCCTTTCGTCAAAGCGATCAATCCTAAGTTCATGTTTGCTTCCGGATTAGATTTTACTGAATTTGCTTTGTTGAACATCTCTTCTGCTTTTGCCAGGTCACCTGCACGGAAACGCATCATACCGATGTTGTTCCATGAGCGATAGTCATTTGCAAATTGCTGGCTGGCTTTTGTATAGATCTGTTCTTTTTCAGAGGCATTATTGGTCAATGTAGCAGCATAAAGAAGTTCTTCTACATTCAATGCGCTTGGATTGCTTTTTGCCAATGCACTGATTTCGTCGTCAGACTTACCAATGATTTCGATGTTTGCAGTCAAACGAGAACGACGAAGCTGAGGCAGAATTTCATCTGCTAATGTGCTAAATACAGAAGAGATATTTTTGATTTCCTGCTCACGTTGTTCTGGATCGTTATACATAGAAAGAACACGTAAAACAAGATCTTTATCCTGAATGCTGGATTTAGAAACCAATTCACGGAAACCATCCCAGTCCTGAGCAGTATAACGGGCATCAACCGGCACGTCTACTTTCTCTTTTTTCAATTCTCTTCCCAGATAAGTAGAGGTATTTTTTTCACGTCTTTCAGCTAAACCTGTGTTCAGTTTCACACCACCATCAGGAGATGCATAAGCTGAAATTTCTATGGCTACATTTTGGTTCGGTGCTTCATCTGCATTTTTAACCAAATTTTTCCAGTCCGAAATTTCTTGTTTTCTCAACTCGTTTGAACGAAGTTCAGCCTGTTGGATCAAGAACATGATATTTGCATCATGTGCTTCACGGATGATACGTTGGAATTTATCCGCACCAATAGCCGCATTTGCTGTACCGGCATCTGCTAAAGCAGAGGTAGCAATAACTCCTTCACCGATTTTTATCTCAGGTAATTTGACTGTTTTGTTTTTAATCTTTGCGTCAAAGGTCAGATAAAGTTCCGATTTTTTCATCTCAGGTTTGTACGCAAAAGAAGATCTCATAGTTACATTCGCACCGGCTGCTTGAGGAATAACTTGGTTGTTGCCCGATACTTTCTCGCCTTGGTAAGTGTAGGATGTACCCCAAGCCTCTCCGCCTGCATAACGCAATACCGGAGTTACAGTTACTACAGCTTTCTTGTTGAACCATTTTGCAGGGAAAGTGGCATTGATTGTCACTGGCACCTGTCCACCGATGGCCTCCAACGGCTGCGGTTCAGCTTTGATGTACTGTTCGGATAATGGTTTCAACTTGTTCGAACAAGAAGAAAGGGTTAAAATCGCTGCCATCACAAAAAACGGCAATAATAACTTTTTGTTCATAATTTGTTATAAGTTTAAAGTGTTACTATGTTATATATTCACTGATTTTTTGGCTGATTTTTTCATGCTTACTCCTCAATATGCAAATCTAAACCATTTTTTTGTTATGAGGAGCAAAGAAGCCATAAAATGTTTTCAATTAATACTTATTAAAGAAATAATGTTACATCTGATCTTCTTTGGTTCAAAACCGCTACAACTCTGGAATAGCTCTATATATTCAGCGATGAAATGACCCAGTTATAGGCTGTATTAGTTCTAAAAAAAATAAAGAGGACAACATAAGGACTTTCCCTTTTGCAGTATTATACAGTAAACGAACCCAAGCAAAAACCGTCGCGTCGCTGTCGGTTTATTTGAGACTCCGAAACACTTTTTTGTTAGAGGTACCTCTAAATTATTTTACACGTACCTCTAAACGGATTTAGACGTACCTCTAAATTGTTTTAGACGTACCTCTAACAAAAAACAGACCTACGTGTAACAAAAAAGTAGACAGCACGCTATAGAAAAACAGTCAAGATCATGCTTTTATTTCCATAAGATGATGTGGAAAAAGGCATATAAACATTTCGAAAACCGAATGAAGGGGCAGACAGGATAGTCCAAATTGCCCACCTCCGCTCTCCCCTACAAATGGGGTAATTTAGTCATTACATGTGAATTATTCGTTTTTTAGGTCAAGTAATAGAAATGAAAAGTTATCTTTGTTTTCAAATAAATTTAGTCTGAATCAAAGCATATCAAACAACAATTCATATGAAAAGAATTTTTACCCTCTTTACCCTTTTGTTTCTGTCTGTTGTCTATACATCGGCCAAACAAGTTGAACAAAGTACGGCATTACGTCTTGCTACAAATTTTGTGTCCGGATACTCTGCTTTGCGCAGTACGCCACAACTAAAGTTGGTTTATGCGGCAGACGCAAAATCATCCGGCCATTTAAAAGCGGGAAGTCAGCCTTTGTATTATATATATAATGTATCAGACAATAATGGGTTTGTGATTATTTCCGGTGAAGATAATATTACACCGATATTGGGTTATTCCGATAACGGGGCATTTATGACTGAAAATATACCTGATAATCTGAAATCATGGTTGGAATTGTATGAAAACGAGATCAGCTGGATGATTGAAGAGGGACATGAAGCGTCGGACGAGATCAAGCAAAAATGGGAAGAGTTGTCGAACGGGAAAGGTTCGCTTGCTGCACAAAGTGTTCTTCTCCCTACAGCCAATTGGGACCAGAGCGGCCCGTATAATAATCTGTGTCCGATGGATGGCAATAAACGATCCGTTTCCGGATGTGTAGCGACCGCTATGGCGATTATTATGAAGTATCACCAATGGCCATTGCAAGGTAGCGGAAGTAATAGTTATACGACTGAAACAAAAAAGCTTCGTGTTTCTGCAGATTTCGATACAACGTATGATTGGAGTAATATGTTGGATACCTACGATGAAGGCAACCGGTCGTGGACCAAAGCGCAGGGAGATGCTGTAGCTACATTGGTCTACCACAGTGGGGCAGCAGTCCATATGGATTATACCAACGAAGAGAGCGGTGCATATACCCATGAGGCCTTAAATGCGTTTATTCAAAATTTCGGATACGACAAAGGCGCTTATCTCACCACTAAAGATATTTATTCGGATGGTCAATGGCATTACCTGTTGCAGAAAGAATTGGACGAAAAGCGTCCGATTCTGTATGGTGGATTGACAGCCAAAGATGCGGGGCATCAATTTGTATTGGATGGGTATAATCAGAGTTTTTATTATCATGTAAACTGGGGTTGGAGTGGTTATTCCAATGGTTACTATTTATTATCCAGTCTGGAGCCAAACTGGCAAGGTATCGGAGGAAATAAAGAAGGAGCCGGTTATTCTTTCAATCAAGATGCGATTATCGGATTACAGAAACCCCAAGAAGGTTCTACTGAAAATTATGAAATCATTTATACCGAAAGAAGAGGAATTGACGTCTGTGGGCTTTTTACCGATGTCGATATCATTAAACGAAACACCCCTTTTACCCTTCATTTCTCTGCGATATACGAATATTCACTTCGTGATTTTGAAGGTTATTTTGGCGCATTACTTATCGGTGAAGACGGAAGTGGGAAAGAACTATTATCCTATTTTAAAAGCGCACTCCCCGGTGGCCAGGCTGTTCATTTGAGTGAAGGACTTTCTATAACGATCAAGTCGGAGGCGGTAAAAGGAGATGTTATTTTGTTTTGTTATAGTCAGGACGGTCGTTCGTGGACGCCTATCCGTGGGCCACAGGGAAGTGTGAATCAGCTTCCAGTCAATGTAAGTCTGACAGCTAATGATACCCCTGAATTGGCACTGGCTCCTGATGTTTTCTTGTCGCCGACGATTGTTGAGTCTGAATTCCAGATACGCACAGAAAACGGAGCACGATTACAGCGTGTTATGATTTACAGCATTTCCGGACAACTGGCAAAAGATCTGAAATTCAATCAGACCGATGATTATACAACCGTTCAGGTGATGGATCTTAAACCGGGGATCTATATTGTTTCCGTACAGACATCGACCGGTAACCGTCAGTTTAAAATTGTCAAGAAATAAAGCATATGATTAACCGTATTTGTTTATATCTGTTTTTAGCTGTTTTGGGGATGGCGTGCTCTTCCAGCAAGCAAAATCAGGCCAAAGGAGAACCTGTGGATGAATTCAGAGGCAATCATGTCAGCATACGCGATTTACCCCCTGTCTTGATCTATAAAACCAAGCAAGATTACAGCCGGAATGTGCCGGTTATCATGAATCCGGATAAGAGTCTGATTGTCTCTTATCCGGCACCAACCGATTTGTGTCCGGGTGGACAGTGCAAGTACCCGACTCCATTAGCTGACGGATTTTGGCTCGACAACCGGGGGATTGGTAAAAACGTGGCTTTCCTTTCATATACCTATGAAGAATATGCAGCCATGTCGGTTCCTCCCTCTGTTGAAGTGATGATGAATCAGATCATCGACCGCAATCCGCTTACCGCGTTGTATCATTGCGGGTTAAAGAATACATTTACCCATACGGTTGAAGAACTGAACGAACTCATCAAAAGCGGCGCTTATAAAGAGAAACAGGATTTGCTGAAATAATACTATTTTTAAGACTAATTAACCTCTTGCTTCTTGTTTATTTACGATCTATTCGTAGATTTGTATCTGTCATCATAGAACAGTATCATGGAAAAACTAACAATACAGGAAGAAGAGGTTATGCGTATCATCTGGGATGTCGCTCCATGTTTTATCAAAGACATTCTCGCGCAGTATGATGATCCCAAGCCTCCGTATACGACAATCGCATCAGTCGTAAAAAATCTGGAACGCAAGAAATATGTCAAACTGAAAAGGTATGGCAATACGTATGAATATACTCCACTGATAGAGAAAGGGGAATATAAACGGACGTTTATGAGTGGGGTAGTGAGCAACTACTTTGCCGACTCTTATAAAGAAATGGTATCTTTCTTTGCCAAGGATCAAAAGATCTCTGCCGATGAGCTGAAAGAGATCATCGCTATGATTGAGAAAGGAAAAGAGTAACCTAACATCTACATCATTATGAATCCGGAGTTTGCCTACTTTTTGAAGGTGAATACAGCCTTTGTACTCTTTTATGCCTTCTATCGGTTGTTTTTTTACAAAGACACCTTTTTCAAACTACGCCGTTTTATCTTGTTATCGTTTTTTGTGATCGCTTTTCTCTATCCGCTCCTTAATATACAGGAGTGGGTCAGCGAACAGGAGCCTATAGCGGAGGCGATTCAGTTGTATACGATGATGTTGCCCGAGGTGGATGTACGTGCAGAGGGAATGGTCGGAATAAGTTGGTTTTCAGTCTTCCGGATATTATCGGTGAGTCTCTTCTTTATTGTTGTTATTATTCTGTTGGTTCGATTCTTCTTTCAGTTGAGTTGTATTATCAGACTGGCCTATAAAAGCCAACAGGGATATATTCAACAGATACCGATTCGTTTATTGCCAAAACCGGCAGGGCCATTTTCGTTTTTCCGATTGATCTTTATACATCCGCAAAGCCATTCGGAGAAAGAGACCGAAGAGATACTTATCCATGAATATACCCATGTATCGCAGTGGCACTCTGTCGACGTTGTCCTTTGTGAACTGGTCAGCATTTTTTGCTGGTATAACCCTTTTGTTTGGCTATTGAAACGGGAAGTTCGTCATAATCTGGAGTATCTGGCCGACAACAAAGTGCTCGAATCGGGTTACGACAGCAAAAGCTATCAGTATCATTTGCTCGGACTGGCGCATCAACCGCAAAGTGGCGGTCTGTACAATCGTTTCAATATGCTGCATCTGAAAAACCGGATTTTGATGATGAATAAGAAGCGGACACACGGTTTGTCGCGAACAAAATACCTGGTGTTTATCCCACTTGCCGGCATGTTAATGTTGTTGAGCAATATGGAAGCGGTAGCTCGTATTACGAAAAATCTGAGCCGGAATGTGACGGCAATAACTGACGATCCGGCAGTTTCCGATATCTCCCAATCAGGAGTAGATGATAACAACACAATCTCGATGGAATACTTTACCGTTGTCGATCAGATGCCCCGATTTCCGGGAGGTGACCAGAAATTGTTGGATTACATCAGCCAGCATATCCGTTATCCGGAAGAGGCTATCCGGGAGCGTATCTCGGGTATAGCCGTCTGTTCTTTTATTGTCGCTAAAGATGGAACGATTCACAACACTGAAATAGTTCGTAGCGTATCTCCTACCTTGGATGCGGAAGCACTTCGGGTGGTTCAAAGTATGCCTGTGTGGGAACCGGGAGTGCATAAAGGCGAAGCTGTGGCTGTCAAATACACCGTACCGATCAATTTCAGATTGCCTGAAAAGAAAGAAACCGAAGCGGATACCGATCAAGTATTTACCGTTGTAGAATCGATGCCGCAATTTCCCGGAGGTGATCAAGAATTACTGAGGTTCATCTCCAGATCGATTAAATATCCGCGATTCGCTCAGGAGCATGGCATTCAGGGAAGAGTTGTTTGCTCTTTCATTGTTCATAAGAGTGGTAAAATCAAGGATTTTGAGATCGTCCGGAGTGTTGATGCGGAGCTCGATCAAGAAGCCTTAAGAGTGTTAAGTCTGATGCCCGAGTGGGAACCCGGCAGACAAAGAGGGAAAGCGGTGTCTGTCAAATATACGGTACCGATTATGTTTCGTTTACAATAAAAAAGCCGGTTAGTACAATAGACTAACCGGCTCTCTTTTCACTTCTACCTGAACAGTTATGAATACTATTCTTTCATTTTATAGCTGATATATGCAAACCGTTTACTATCGGGCGCCCAGGAATTCACGTTGATCGTGCCTTGTCCACCAAAAAGTTCAACGATCGTTTTAGAAGCACCGCCTTCAGCCGGCATTAACCGAAGTTTTACATTTTTATTTGCCGGATGGTCACCTGGTTTCACATCGTCTTTATTGTAGGAGATATAAACGACCTGTTTGCCGTCCGGTGAAATATGTGGAAACCATGAGTTCAGCGTTTCATCATGTGTCATCTGTGTCTGTTCGGAGCCATCTGCTTTCATCCGCCAGGCCTGCATCAGTCCGCTACGAACAGAATTAAACCAGATATATTTTCCGCAAGGCGAATATTCCGGACCATCGTCTAATCCTTCGGCAGTAGTCAGACGAACCTCTTCTCCGCCTTCAGCCGGAATGACATAGACATCGAAATTTCCGTCTCGTTGTGCACAATAGGCCAGTTGTTTTTTATCCGGACTCCAGCCGTGTAGATAACTGGGAGCCAAAGGCGTCACCAAAGTGGGAGTTCCCCCTTCAAAAGGGAACGTATAGATGCGGGATTTACCATCCTCTTTTGTTCCATGGCTGATGGCAATATGTTTACCATCCGAACTGATTACATGGTCGTTGTTGCAACGTGTAGCAAATCCGGTATTGATTTCTATAGGCTCTCCCGGTGAATCGGGAGATACTTTATACAGTTTTCCTCCACTATTATAAACGAGCCATTTCCCGTCAGGTGTCCAGTTAGGCGCCTCTATGTGGTAGGGGAACTCTTTAATAACAACATGTTTACCGGTGGTCGTATCATATATTTCCAGATAGCTGATCACATTTGTCCGTTGCGCAAATGTTGTAGTAGCCATCAGGAAAAGGCCTAAAATAAGAGAAGTTGTCTTTTTCATGATCTACAATTGTTATGTTTAATTCTTAGTTGTTAGTCGTTTTAATCGCATTAAAGCTTCCACATAATAATAATCGGCATAGGTCAAAGGGACATCCACTTCACTGTTTCCCGGCAGATGGCCTGTGCAATGCATAATCGTGAAATAACGATTTGTGCCCGGTTCGGCCAAATAATCCGGAGAAGAGAGTGAGCGAATCTGCTCTTCGGCAAAAGCGAGGCATTGCGCACCGAAATCACCAGTGATCAACTGACTCAATTCGATCAAAGCCGAAGCCATAATCGCAGCAGCAGACGCATCACGATAGGTGTTAGGAATGTCCGGGCTATCAAAATCCCAGTAAGGTACTTTGTCTTCCGGCATACGCGGATGATTCATCAGGAAGAGCGCGATATTACGTGCTTGTTCGAAATATTCCGGTTTGCCTGTTTCACGCGCCATCACCACATAGCCATACAGTCCCCAGGCTTGTCCACGAGCCCATGCCGACTCATGGCTATACCCCTGATGTGTATGTTGCGCGTGCGGAGCCCCCGTGATTGTATCGTAGGAAACAACATGATAACTGCTATAATCAGGACGAAAATGATGATTCATCGTTTTTTTAGCATGCGAATCTGCGATTTCATAAAATTGCTGATCGCCGGTTTCCTTTGACATGACGGTGAAAAATTCCAGATTCATCATATTATCAATAATCACCGGGTATTGCCAGACCTCTTTATTGAAATCCCAGGATCTGATCGCACATACAGTCGAATTATAGCGGGTTGCCAACGAATGAGCGCCTGTAATCATAATTTCTTTATACTGCGGATTTTGGGTAATTCGGTAGCCATTCCCATAACTGCAATAGAGCATAAAACCCAAGTCATGCGTATTGGTCATGTTTTTAGCCGGTTCTACCCGGTCGGTATACATCTCTGCATATTTCTTCAGTTCAGGAGTCGAGCTGTTTTCATACAGATACCATAATTCTCCGGGGAAAAATCCACTGCACCACCAGCCGTAATCGCTGGTTTGTAATGTTCCGTCAGGTTTTATGGTTCGCGGGAAACGTCCCTCTTCCCCTTCCAGTTCTTTCGCCATGAGTACAGATTGCTGGGTGGCGACACTCAGGCCGCGTTCGATCACGTCTGATAGTGGTTCTTTCTTCTCTTCGCCGGTGGAACAAGCTGTAACTATTAACGTGACAGCAACGATAAAAGTGGTCGATAGTTTCATGATATCTAAAGGATAAATTGTGTTTGCGCAAACATACGGATATTTTTTTTATTCTTTATTCATCAGTTAAGTATAAATGTATCAAACGACAAAGAGATGTTTTCTATCTTTACTTCAATGTGCGATTACCAGCTCAACTGTTTAAAGCGCAGCATTATCATTTTGTTATTAAAAACAAACGATTACTGACATAAATCACAAAAAACACCTATTCTATTAACTCGTACTTTGTCTCTTTTTACTCAACCAGGCACCGTTTTGAATCATTTTAGGCCAAACATCGACTATTTATTCCGATTTATTCCTGTTCATCTTTCCAATTTCCCCTGAAGATTTTAAAAATGGTGCAGATGACTTCGGAAGAACATCTAAATGGTTCGGGTCAATCATCAGCATCATTTTTTTTAGGGGTCGAAAACGGGTGAAAAAACGGGCGAAAAAACGGAAATTTCTCTCCAGAAGGAGAATTTTGTCAGATCGTAAAAATAGGCAAGATAAAATGAAAATCAAGCTATCTCTTAAAAATAAACTCCAAATCCTGCCCGTATTTTCAACGGTGCTTGTGGCCTATTTCAAATAGACGAATCTCGGAGGGGGTCAAATGACAAAGTGTAAAAACTGACAGATTGTAACCTTGCTTATTGATGTTGGTTTGTCTTGATTCTTTTAGGGAGGCTCACGGATAAATCACCATTTTTATGTAAGTTTGAGCCATTATTTATCGTTTGATCTAAAATACAGAAACAACATGGCACAATCCGGAAGATTACTCTCGCTTGATGTGATGCGGGGAATTACGATTGCAGGAATGATTATGGTCAACAACCCCGGTTCGTGGGGAACGGTGTACGCCCCTTTACGACATGCCCAATGGGACGGATTAACTCCGACCGACCTTGTTTTTCCTTTCTTTATGTTTATAATGGGCGTATCGATGTTTTTCTCCTTACGCAAATACGACTTCAAACTCTCCAGGGAGAGCGTCTTTAAAGTGGTCAAAAGAACGGTATTGATTTTTCTCGTCGGACTGGGGCTGAATCTTTTCGGGCTCCTACTCAATAACGGATCGTTGGAGAACTTAAGGATTCTGGGTGTTATGCAACGCCTGGCGCTGGCATATGGTGTCGGTTCGTTGATAGGTCTTGCGGTCAATCACAAATATCTGTTGCATATTGCCGCGGGAATTTTGGTTTTCTACTGGGCTTTATTGGGATTGACCGACAGTACTATCTTGTCGGAGCAAAACATCATCGCATGGGTCGACCGTACCTTATTCGGCGCTTCTCATATGTATAAAGATACCATGGCCGATGGCACCCGTATCGCTTTTGATCCGGAAGGTTTTTTGAGTACGATAGGGAGTGTGGCGCATGTGTTGATTGGTTTTTATGTCGGAAAAATGATCATGGATAGTAAAAAGAACAATGAACTGATCATTCGCAACCTGTTTATTTTGGGTACAATCCTTTTGTTTGGAGGCTTGTTACTCCATTACGGATGTCCGATCAATAAAAAAATATGGAGCAGTACGTTTGTGTTGACAACCTGCGGATTAGGTTCCCTGTTTTTAGCGTTACTGATCTGGATTATCGATATCAACGGGAAAAAGAGATGGACCTTGTTTTTCGAATCGTTCGGCATCAATCCACTTTATTTGTATGTACAGGCCTCGTTGTTGGCTACTTTATTCAGTAAGATCGGGTTCTCCGGATTGATGTATAACTCTGTTTTCCAACCGGCGTTTGGAAATTATCTCGGTTCGTTGGTCTGGGCGGTGTTCTTTGTTGTTGTGAACTGGATACCCGGTTATTTCCTTTATAAGAAACAGATTTATATCAAACTCTGATACTATTTTTATACAGGTCTAAAAATCAGATATATGGCAGAACCTTTTAAGAATATGTACAATGAGCAGTTTTTCGATATATTAACGAAAGACTTCATGCTCGTTATCCCCGACTTTGACGCCCGCGCGTTTGTGGCTCAAGTTATGGATGAAGAATGGGAAAACAGAGAACTCAAACAGCGTACTGCACACATTGCAACAGTTCTGAAAAAGTTTATGCCGGCAGATTACAAAGAGGCAATCGCAAAAATACTCGAACTGCTGGATCGTATAGAATCCAGATATCCGCATTGTTCGAAAATAGATGATACGAAGTACGGCTTACTGTTAGAGTATGGGGGGATTTTGGATAATTATGTCGAACAGTATGGACTGGACGATTACGAGACCTCTGTTGAGGCGATAGAGCGCATCACCCAGTTTACAAGCTGCGAATTTGTGACTCATGCATTTATCGTCAAATACCCGGACAAAATGATGGCGCAAATGTTGGCTTGGTCGAAGCATGCGCATTGGGGAGTCAGGCGACTTGCTTCAGAAGGTTGTCGGCCACGCCTTCCTTGGGCAATGGCTTTGCCGAATCTGAAAAAAAATCCTGCGCCGATCATTCCTATATTGGAAAATCTTAAAAACGATCCGGCACGATTTGTGCGACTGAGTGTTGCCAATAATCTGAATGATATTGCAAAAGACAATCCCCAAGTGGTGATTGATTGGGTGAAAAAATGGCAAGGAGAGTCGGATGCAGTCGATTGGATCATTAAGCATGGCTGCCGAACACTCTTAAAACAAGGTCATCCGGAAGTGATGGCGTTGTTCGGTTTGGCTGCTGTAAAGGATGTCCGTATTGAAGATTTTCAGATTTTAACACCTGAAGTGAAGGTCGGTCATTCGTTGGAGTTCCGTTTTAGCCTACTGAATAATAGTGATAAAAAAGCGAAAATACGACTGGAATACGGGTTGTATTACCAAAAGGCGAATGGTACATTGTCGAAAAAAGTCTGTAAAATCAGTGAAAAAGATTACACAGCAAATTCGACTACACAGATTATCCGAAAACACTCTTTTAAAGTAGTGACAACGCGAAAACTTCATCCCGGACTTCATCAGGTTGCTGTTATAATCAACGGGAATGAATTTGAAAAATATGCTTTTAAACTGGTTGAATGACTATGGTAAGAAGAAAGCTGTCCGAATCTAATCGGACAGCTTTTATTCTAATCAATTTTTCCATTTAAGTTCAGGCTAATTCGAATAAGGGCGCTTACATGATACTAAACACGCGACAAGTTGAAATTGTTTAACAAACGACGAAATCTTAGTACATTTTTTGGCTAAGTAGAGAAAAAAAACGACTTTTGTCTGTATGATGAATCAACCTTTAGCAGAACGATTACGTCCGAAAACCTTGGATGATTATATCGGACAGAAACATCTGGTAGGTGAAGGAGCGGTATTGCGTAGAATGATTGAAGGCGGACGGATACCTTCGTTTATCTTATGGGGACCTCCTGGCGTTGGAAAAACAACATTGGCACAGATTATCGCCAATAAACTGGATGCTCCCTTTTATACCCTCAGTGCGATCAGTTCGGGAGTGAAAGATGTACGGGAGGTTATCGAGAAGTCGAAAAATAACCGTTTTTTCAATACCGTTTCTCCCATTCTTTTTATTGATGAGATTCACCGTTTCAGCAAATCTCAACAAGACTCTTTATTGAATGCCGTGGAGAGGGGAGTGGTTACTTTAATCGGAGCGACAACAGAGAACCCTTCTTTCGAAGTGATCCGGCCATTATTATCCCGCTGTCAGGTGTATGTCTTGAAGTCGTTGGATAAGAATGACCTATTGACTTTATTGCATAAAGCGATTACGGAAGATATTGTCTTAAAAGAGAAGGCTATTCAGCTGACTGAGACGACCGCCCTTTTACGTTATTCGGGAGGGGATGCCCGGAAGCTACTCAATATCCTTGAACTGGTCGTCTCGGCCGAGGAAGGAAGCCAGATCGAGATTACGGATGAGAAGGTTGTTGAACGGTTACAGGAAAATCCTGCGGCTTATGATAAAGGGGGTGAGATGCATTATGATATTATTTCAGCCTTTATCAAATCTATTCGCGGAAGTGATCCGGATGCAGCCATCTACTGGCTGGCCAGGATGGTCGAAGGGGGCGAAGATCCGGAATTTATTGCCCGCCGCCTGTTGATCTCTGCTGCCGAAGATATCGGGTTGGCCAATCCGAATGCGCTGTTATTGGCCAATGCCTGTTTTGAAGCGCTCAAAAAAATCGGTTGGCCCGAAGGACGTATTATTCTCGCCGAGACAACTGTCTATCTGGCAACAAGCCCGAAAAGTAACTCGGCCTATCTGGCTATAGACGAAGCGATTGCTGCGGTTTCAAATACAGGTAATCTGCCTGTCCCCTTGCATTTACGGAATGCACCTACCAAATTGATGAAAGAACTGGACTATGGAAAAGAATATAAATATGCACATAGCTATGAAGGGAATTTTGTCAAACAAGATTTCTTACCTCCGGAAATCGCTCATGAACGGTTTTGGAAAGGGCAGCAAAACCCGGCTGAAAGTAAGTTGGTTGAATCTATGAAGCGATTGTGGGGAGAGCGCTACGAATGATAAAATGATTTATATCGATTGATTTTTCTTTCAAAAAGATTGTCGGTGGTGGATAAATATGTACATTTGCTGCCTATTTCAACAATAATAATATTCTAAAAAAGACATGGGTATGAAGAAGCACAATTTTTATGCAGGTCCTTCTATATTGAGTGAATATACGATAAAAAACACGGCTATTGCAGTCGAGGATTTTGCGGGTACAGGGTTGTCGATCCTGGAAGTCTCTCACCGAAGCAAAGAATTTGTGGCTGTATCGGATGAAGCACGGGCATTAATCAAAGAGTTGCTGGATATACCTGCTGGCTACGACGTTCTTTTTCTCGGTGGTGGCGCCAGTATGCAATTTTGTATGGCTCCTTTCAATTTATTGAAGAAGAAAGCGTCTTATCTGGATACCGGCACCTGGGCTTCTAACGCCATTAAGGAGGCGAAGTTTTTTGGTGAGATCGATGTGGTCGCCTCATCCAAAGAGGCCAATTATTCCTATATCCCCAAAGGGTATTCAATCGCCGGGGATTCGGATTATTTCCATTTTACATCCAACAATACCATCTATGGAACAGAGATGCGCTATGACCCGGATTTAAAAGTCCGTCTGGTTTGCGATATGTCTTCCGATATCTTCTCTCGTCCGATTGATATCTCTAAATACGATCTGATCTATGCCGGAGCACAAAAGAATCTGGGGCCGGCAGGTGTGACAGTGGTTATTGTCCGCGAAGAGGCGTTAGGTCAGGTCGATCGTCCTATTCCTACCATGCTTGATTATCGTACACATGTGAAGAAAGAGTCGATGTTTAACACACCTCCTGTTTTGCCAATTTTCTCTGTGTTGCAAACATTGAAATGGTATAAAATGCAGGGAGGAGTGGAAGCGTTGGAGCAGAATAATCTTGAAAAAGCAGCTATCCTGTACGATGAAATAGATCGTAACAAGTTGTTTAAAGGAACAGCTGCTACTGAAGACCGTTCCATCATGAATGTCTGCTTTGTGATGAATGAAGCGTATCAAGAACTGGAAGAGGAATTTGCCAAATTTGCGGCAGCAGCCGGAATGGTCGGAATCAAAGGACACCGTTCTGTCGGTGGTTTCCGTGCATCCATCTATAATGCGATGCCTAAAACGAGTGTAGAAGCGTTGGTTCAAACAATGAAAGCGTTTGAAAAACAACATTAATAAATGGCGAGAATTATTCCTTATACACAAGAACCCAAACAAGTGGAGAAAACCGTTTTCTTCACTGCTGTAAATATAGATAAAATGAAAATTTTAATCGCAACAGATAAGCCGTTTGCACCCATTGCTGTGAACGGCATACGAAAAGTGGTCGAAGACGCCGGAATGGAATTATTTCTGTTGGAAAAATATACAGAGAAAAAACAGTTGTTGGAGGCTGTGGCCGATGTTGATGCTATGATCATCCGAAGTGATATCATCGATAACGAAGTGTTTGATGCAGCTAAAAAACTGAAGATCGTTGTTCGGGCTGGTGCCGGTTACGACAATGTTGATCTGGCTGCGGCAACGGCTCACAATGTAATTGTTATGAATACCCCTGGACAAAACTCTAACGCCGTTGCCGAATTGGTTTTTGGAATGTTGGTTTATGGCGTTCGTAATCTCTTTAACGGTACATCCGGAACGGAACTGAAAGGGAAGAAATTGGGCATCTTGGCCTATGGTAATGTGGGGAGAAATGTTGCCCGTATTGCAAAAGGATTTGGTATGGATGTGTATGCCTATGACGCGTTTACCCCTGTCCAGGCGATCGAGAAGGATGGTGTGAAAGCTGTTGCTTCCACAGAAGAGTTATTCAAAATGACCCAGGTTGTGTCATTACATATCCCGGCAACACCGGAAACGAAAGGGTCGATTAACTTCAATCTGATGAACTCAATGCCGAAAGGAGCTGTTGTTATCAATACGGCGCGAAAAGAGGTGATGGATGAAGCCGGATTGGTTCAAATGTTTGAGGAACGTCCTGACTTTAAGTATCTCTCGGATATCAAACCGGGAAATGATCTTGAGTTGAATGAAAAATATCCGGATCGCTATTTCGCCACTCCTAAAAAAATGGGTGCTCAAACAGCAGAAGCAAATATAAACGCAGGAATTGCGGCAGCCGAACAAATTGTTGATTATCTTAAAAACGGGAATACCACCTTTCAGGTAAATAAATAAAATCACCATGAGAATTAAACCTTTCAAAGGAATACGTCCGCCAAAACAATGGATTGAAGAAGTCGCTTCACGTCCCTATGATGTACTAAATTCGGAAGAAGCGCGTGAAGAAGCAAAAGGGAACGAGAAATCGTTGTACCGCATTATCAAACCGGAAATAGATTTCCCGGAAGGAACAGACGAACATGATCCGGCGGTTTATCTGAAAGCGGCAGAGAACTTCAACTTATTCCAGGAGAAAGGTTGGTTAATACAGGATCAGCAGGATCATTATTATGTGTATGCACAGACAATGGAAGGGCGTACACAATATGGTCTGGTGGTTTGTGCCTGTGTGGAAGATTATATGAACGGGAAAATCAAAAAACATGAACTGACCCGTCGCGATAAAGAAGAAGACCGCATGAAACATGTGC
This sequence comes from Parabacteroides sp. PF5-9, assembly GCF_029893105.1. Lineage (GTDB taxonomy): Bacteria > Bacteroidota > Bacteroidia > Bacteroidales > Tannerellaceae > JARXWG01. Next base: position 70,637 of record NZ_JARXWG010000004.1, read on the forward strand.
GCATAAATAATGCGAATATCGAACCGGTCTTTTTTGCTTACCCCGACAACAGTGAACTGGAGAAGCTTGTCGCCAAATATACCGCCCGTCGTCCGGAATATGATTTCGTAGCAAAATTGGATAGCTTCGGACATACTTTCTGGATCATTGATGAGGAGAAAGATATGATACGGATCACGGAGTTGTTTGAACAAATGCCGGCGCTTTATATTGCTGACGGACACCACCGCTCGGCTGCAGCCGCTCTTGTTGGTGCGGAAAAAGCGCAGCAGAACCCCAACCATAATGGGGATGAAGAGTATAATTACTTTATGGCTGTCTGTTTTCCAGCCGGCCAATTGACGATTATAGACTACAACAGGGTTGTTAAAGACTTGAACGGTTTAAGTGATGAAGATTTTTTGAATAGACTATCCAAGAACTTTATTGTAGAAGAGAAGGGGCAGGAAATATATAAACCGACTGAACTGCATAATTTTTCGCTTTATCTGTCCGGAAAATGGTATTCGCTGACAGCAAAACCGGGCACATACGATGATAATGACCCTATAGGCGTATTGGATGTGACTATATCTTCCAATTTGATTCTGGATGAGTTGTTAGGTATTAAAGATCTCCGGTCGGATAAACGAATCGATTTTGTGGGCGGAATCCGCGGATTAGGTGAACTGAAAAAACGGGTAGACAATGGAGAGATGAAAGTGGCATTAGCGCTTTATCCGGTAACGATGCAGCAGTTGATGAACATAGCCGATACGGGTAATATCATGCCTCCAAAAACGACTTGGTTTGAACCTAAATTACGATCAGGATTAGTCATTCATAAACTGGATTGAGAATATTTACCGGCAGATTACATACAGCCTATGGCTAAAATAAATATTTTTGTATGCCATTAGGAAAATATGATAACTAATAAAAAATAGGTTGTATGACACATGATGAAATTGCGTGTATTCTTGAACAGGAAGCTGTAGCTATCCGGAATATACCTGTAACAGACCAATTTGATAAAGCGATATCCCTGATCGTTGAATCCGTACATACACAAGGTGGTAAGTTGATTACCAGCGGAATGGGAAAAGCCGGGCAAATAGCTACGAATATTGCTACCACATTTAGTTCTACCGGCACACCGGCTGTATTTCTGCATCCCAGTGAAGCGCAACATGGCGACTTAGGTATTGTCAGAACAAAGGACGTGATGTTGCTGATATCTAACTCAGGTAAGACCCGTGAATTAATTGAATTGATCGAACTTACCCGTGGGTTAGTTCCTGAAATGAATTTTATCGTTATCACAGCCAATCCAAGTAGTCCGTTGGCCTCCGAGGCGAATGTATGCCTTGAAACCGGAGCACCTGAAGAAGTTTGTCCGTTAGGATTAACCCCAACTACCTCTACGACAACGATGACAGTGATCGGCGATATTCTGGTTGTCGGAACAATGAAAAAAATAGGTTTCAATAACAAAGATTACGCCCTCCGCCATCATGGGGGATATCTGGGTTCAAAAAGCCGGGCACAAAGTAAAAACGAATAGTAGCAGAAAACAGTATGCGCAAAGTCATCGGTGTAGGTGAAACCATTCTGGATATTATTTTTAAAGAGAACCAACCTCATAGAGCGGTGCCGGGAGGTTCTGTCTTTAACGGATTCGTCTCACTAAGCCGCTTGGGGCTTCCATTGGCTTTTATCAGCGAATTGGGTGATGACCGCGTAGGAAAGATTATCCGCACATTTATGGAAGAGAACAATCTGACAACAGAGTATGTCAATTGCTTCCCTATTGGGAAAAGTCCGCTCTCATTAGCTTTCCTGGATGAAGAGCACAATGCGCAATATACCTTCTACAAAGATTATCCCTCTCAACGGCTGGATATGGACTTTCCTGAAATCAATGAAGATGATCTATTAATTTTCGGATCCTATTATGCACTAAATCCGGTTTTACGTCCGCGTATAGTTGAACTATTGCAATATGCCAAAGAGCGCAAGGCGATCCTTTACTATGACCCGAATTTCCGCAAAGCACATATGCATGAAGCGATCTCTCTGATGCCTACTGTATTGGAAAACCTGGAACTGGCCGACATTGTCAGAGGATCGGATGAGGATTTTTCCAATCTATTCGGCCATATGCCTATAACTAAAGTCTATAATGATCATATCCGCTACTACTGTCCAAACTTCATTGCAACACATGGAGCAGAAGGAGTTAACCTTTTTACAAAAGAAACGCATAAACATTTTGATGTCGACCGGATTCAGCCGGTAAGTACTATTGGAGCCGGAGATAATTTCAATGCGGGTATTCTCTATGGACTCCTGAAATACGGTATTGGACATGCAGCACTTACGACAATGATAGAGGAAACATGGGATAAGATCATTCGCTGCGGGATCGATTTGGCGTCTGAGGTCTGTCAGAGTTATGACAATTACATTTCAAAGGAATTTGCGTCACAATACCTTCAGTAATATTAAATATCATTAACTGACCGTCCTGGAATGATTGAATTTATTTATCTTTGTGTTTGTTGTGTATTCATCATTAAATACAATGTTTAGAAATATTTTCTTTCTCATTTCCAGTGCAATTCTGTCTGCCGGTTGTTCGGATGATAAACCGAATATTCTTGCGCTTTGTGAGCGTGATGATATAGGAAATTATATTATTAAGTGGGAAACAGAACCTGTGATGACCGGTTCGATGAAGATATATGTCTCCGACTCTCCGGATGTTTTTCCAAATACGAACCCGGTTGTTTATGCCCGTATAGAAGATGGTATTGCACGTTACGTGACTCAGGATAATTTTACCCGTAAATATTTCCAGCTTTCCCTGAATGAGAAATACCATCAGGTGGTCGGTTCCCGGTTTATTGAAATGGAGAGAGTGCAGAACTTGCGTGATCTCGGCGGGTATGCTGATAAACGTCAAAAAAATATACGCTGGGGAAAGATATACCGATCTGGTGATTTGACCACTTTGACCCAATGGGATGAAATGCGACTGACACAACTTGGGATAAAAACGATTATTGATCTTCGAGATGACGACGAAGTCGCTCTTTACGGACCAACAAAATATACCGAAGCCAATGTCATTCGAATTCCTATTGTCGGGAATAATTTGGAACAAATTATCCCACGGATTTACGAAGAACGTATGCGTAAGAGGGATGCACTTATCTATATGCAGGATTTATATCTCAGATATATCCATACCAATATAACTGCTTTTAGGCAGATCTTTGAATTATTTGAAGATCAATCGAATTATCCGATTCTCTTTAGTTGTCAATTGGGAAAAGATCAGAGTGGTATTGTTGCCGCTTTGTTGTTGGCTGCATTAGGTGTGACGGAAGAATCGATCATCCGCGACTATGTGGCATCGAACGATTATATTGATGTTTCGTTACTGCCTTATTCCATACAGGATATGTCGACCGAAACACAGGAGACAGTGACAATTCTCTTATCATCGACCGAATCATTGATGAATTTTACGATACAAAGTATTAACCGGGAATATGGCTCATTGGATCACTATTTAACTGAAGAATTACAACTGACAGATAAAAAGCGAGAAGCCCTGAAAGAGATATTACTTAATTAACACCGTAATACAGGATTATTTACCTACCTTTGTGCCCTTACAATAATTTATAATTTATTTTTTGAAAACATTTGAAGAGTTAGGAGTTGCCTCCTCCATATTACAGGCAATTCAGGAAATGGGTTACGAATCACCCATGCCCGTACAAGAAGAAGTGATTCCTTTGTTACTGGGTGAAGATAACGATGTAATAGCACTGGCACAGACCGGTACAGGTAAAACCGCCGCTTTTGGCATCCCCATTCTACAAAAAATAGAAGTTGATAAAAAATACCCACAGGCTCTTATTCTTTGTCCTACCAGGGAGTTGTGTCTGCAAATTGCAGACGATCTCAACGATTATTCCAAATATATCGATGATCTGAAAGTACTTCCTGTCTACGGTGGTTCAAGTATTGATAGCCAGATAAAGTCTTTGAAACGGGGAGTTCATGTCGTGGTGGCTACTCCCGGACGTTTACTCGACTTAATGAATCGTAAGACGGTCGATCTTGGTAAAATCAGAAACGTCATTCTTGATGAAGCGGATGAAATGCTGAATATGGGTTTCACGGAAAGTATTAACGCCATTCTTGCCGAAGTGCCGGCTTCAAGAAATATGTTACTGTTTTCCGCCACGATGCCGCAAGGCATAGCCAATATTACCCGTAAATACATGAAATCTCCTAAGGAGATTGTGATCGGAAAGAAAAACGAGGGGAATAAAAATATCAAGCATATCTACTATATGGTCAGGGCACAGGATAAATACCTGGCATTAAAACGTATTGCTGACTTTTATCCCAATATCTACGGAATTATTTTCTGCAGAACCCGTAAAGAGACCCAGGAGATTGCCGACAAGCTGATACAGGACGGCTATAATGCCGATTCATTGCATGGTGAATTGAGTCAGGCGCAAAGAGATTATGTCATGCAGAAATTCCGGATTAAGAACCTGCAATTATTGGTTGCTACCGACGTGGCTGCCCGTGGTCTTGATGTGGATGATTTGAGCCATGTGATCAACTATGGACTTCCTGATGACACCGAGTCTTATACACATCGCAGTGGACGTACAGGCCGTGCCGGAAAAACCGGTATCTCGATCTCCATCTGTCATGTCAAAGAAAAAGGGAAAATACGGGAGATCGAACGAATCATCAATAAAACCTTTGAAAAAGGAGAAATGCCCAGTGGCAAGGATATTTGTGAGAAACAATTATTCAGCCTGGTCTCTCAGATTGAGAAAGTGAAAGTCGATGAAGAAGAAATTGCTTCCATCATGCCTTCTATTTTCAGAAAACTCGAATGGCTTGATAAAGAAGATATCATTAAACGTGTCGTGTCCCTGGAATTCAACCGTATAATCGATTACTACAAAGATGCGGATGAAATTGAAGTTGTTGATGAACGTTCGGCACGTATGGAGCGGGATGATCGGAAAAACGGAAAAAGTTCAAATCGTCGTAATAATGAAGCTGAACCGGGATTTACCCGTTTCTTTATCAATTTCGGGAAGAGTGACGGCTTATTCCCCAATCAACTAATCGAACTGGTCAATAAATGCGTTCCAGGCAAAGTCCGTATTGGAAAGATAGATCTGTATGAGAACTTCTCTTTCTTTGAAGTAGAGTCCGAGGAGAGTAAACGGGTGATGACTCGGATGAATGGATTCGAACTCGAAGGACGTAAAATCTCTGTCGAACCTGCTCAAGGGGGATCTTCAAACGGCAGAAACAAACGGAAAGAGGGGCGTTCGACTTACGGCGGAAAACGTAAAGATGAAGGAGGAGATGCGCCTTTCTACAATCGATTCGACAAACAAAAACGGAACAGCGATAAACCTTGGAGACGTTCTTCTTCTGAAAGAAATAGCCGAAAAAGACGATAATATATAAGGAGAGGCTTACAAAGAGAGACGTTCTTTCAATAGCTTATATCCTGAATTACTTGCCTTGAGACTCATACCATTTTTTAATTTAACATGGTATGAGTCTTTTCTGAATAACTCAACACGTAAAATATATTCGGTGTTCACGATTGATGAACGATGAATACGAACAAATGATTCTGCCGGAAGATGTGTCTCGTAATATTTCATCGTTTGCTCCTTAATATATTGTCCCGAATGGGTAAAAAAAGTGACGTAATCCCCACTTGCCTGAATACAGCATAATTCATTCAAATGAATGATATGAATACGTGCACCGTCTTTGATTGAAATTTTATCCAATACCGCCTTGTGCTCAGCTTCTTGTGCCATGATCCTTTCAGTCTTTTCAACTTCAAGTTTTTCGTTCTTCAGCAACAGCTGATACCATTGCAATAAAATGATCCAACTCAAAATACCGATTAATAAGCGCAAGGGTAAGCTCTGTCGGAAAATAGACATATCCTCCATATCCAGAAACAATAAAACAGTAAAACTGACTCCCAGACAAATCACCTGCGACAGGATAGCGATTAACACATGTGCCTGCCAGACAGACACAAAATGAATCATGTACCACATGAAAAAACCGGCAGTAGCTAATAGGCTAATGGTGATTACACTATCTGTCAGGGCTATCTGCGAAGGCATATCGGTGTAATACACAAACAATCCCCACTGTACCACAATGACAGCGAATACCAGTAAAATACCTGTCAGTTTTTTGTTGAAAGATTCAGTAAACGGATGTGGCAACATAATTAATTTTTAATTTCAATACCACTGAACGTAATATCACCGCGAATAATTAATTTATGGGTATAGTCAATCTCTTGACTTACCAAACGTTTATCATCAATTCCACTCATTGTCGTATCCGCTTCAATAAACAGATTCCATGTAGAAGGGATAAAAATCTCTATGCCGCCAAACGAAGCATCGATATCGATGAAAGTCAACTCCCCTTCCAACTTTGTCCTGCGTAAATCCAACGAAACGGAACCAAAAGAAACGTCAATATCGGCCCCTTTAAAAAACGGGTCAAGCACAATATGTTTAGTGCCTCCGAAACTCACATCAGAGAAAATAAAGCCATCCTCCGTTTTATAATTATTCTCTTGCTTTTCTTCTCTATGATGGTGGTTGCTTTTATGTCTTTTCCGGGGCACTAATTTCAATAGAATAGCGATCCCTACTAAAATCAGCATCACAGGCCAGAAAGAATATGCCCATTCAAAACCTAAAGAGAGTTCGGGAAGAAGAAAATAAAAACCGACTCCTATTAGAATGAATCCACCTACGATATTGCGTTTGATCAGCATCACTGATCCAAGAACCACTAACAACATTTGCCATGAAACAATAACCCCCACAATAAACGGATCAAATAAACCCATTTCGCGTCCCATAAGCAAGAGGCCGACAACGATAAAAACCAGGGCAGTCACAACAATATTGAGTTTACGATGCCAATGCGGATGTTCAAATCGATTAGATACCATAATTATTTGTATTAAATTTTTACTACAAATATACGTGCATCCCTCGTATACTGCCAACCCAAAACCGCTTGATTTCATAACATTCCCGACCAATACCCGATTATTCCCGTTAAAAACAGAGATTATCCTGAGGCAATTGTCGACAAATAGGCAAAAAAAAGAAACAATAAAGAGAGATTTGAGGTTACTCAAATTAAAAGTCTTACATTTGCGGCCGAATTGGTTTTAATATCCTGCTGTCGCGGATATAAATTAAAAGGGAATCGGGTGAAAATCCCGGACAGTCCCGCTGCTGTGAAGCTCTGTTAATATCCTGAAAAACACCTTGGCCACTGGGCAAATTGCGAAAAGCAATTTGCAATGGACAATTGACAATTGATAATTGACAATTAAATCTCCCGGGAAGGCATTCAGGATTGGAGTCAGTCAGAAGACCTGCCATTCAATCTAAGGCTGTTTTTCTCGTGGGTTAGAAATATAGTTCACTTAATTATAATAAAAAGCGATTTTGATCGCCGGTTAGTATGGATTGGATAAATGATTTATTATGGGGAGAGGGAATTGCACATTCCATCCTTATCCTTGCTGTGACAATCGCAGTAGGCATTCAATTGGGTAAAATAAAATTGTTTGGAGTCTCTTTAGGAGTGACACTCGTTCTTTTTGTCGGTATTCTGTTAGGCCATTTCGGATTTCAGATAAATTCTCAGATACTCCATTTCTTCAAAGAGTTCGGTTTGATTCTCTTTGTTTTTTCTGTCGGTATGCAGGTAGGACCTGGTTTCTTCTCTTCTTTCAAAAAAGGAGGGATTACATTGAATCTGTTAGCCACAGCCATTGTCCTTTTAGGAGCCGTAACGACAGTCATTATCCATTTTACAACAGGTATTCCAATGGCTACTATGGTCGGGATTATGTCGGGGGCGGTGACCAACACTCCTGGTCTGGGTGCTGCTCAACAAGCATATACTGATCTGTTTCATGCCCCTGATGAAACCATTGCATTAGGATACGCCGTCGCCTATCCGTTAGGCGTAGTCGGTATCATTCTTTCCCTCTTATGTATACGATACATTTTCCGTATCCGTTTTGAAAAAGAGACTACAGAGATCGAAAAAGAAGAAAACAATCAGACACATGGTGCCACTCCGATCTCGCTCGTTGTTAAAAACCCGGCTATTTTCAATAAAAGTATCGGAGAACTTTGTACTTTACTCAAACACCGTGAGTTTGTCATCTCACGTATTATGTATAAAGCGAATAACCTGATCGAGATAGCCAAAGCAGAAACCATCCTGCACGAAGAAGACCGTATCTTTATTATCACTACCGAAGAGGATGCCGAAACCATAAAAACATTTATCGGTGAGGAGATTCAAATGGATCGTAAACAATGGATCCCTGCTGATACACAATTTATCAGCCGACGTATTCTGGTCACCAAACCCGAACTGAACGGGAAAAAACTGGGAGACCTGCAACTAAGGCGTCTTCATGGTATCAATATCACACGCCTTAACCGGTCGGGAGTAGACCTGGTAGCTACCCCGGGATTGAACCTGCAGGTCGGCGACCGTTTAACCGTTGTCGGAAGTGAGGTCGCTGTCAATAAAGTAGCTACCCTGTTAGGAAACTCTTTAAAACATCTGAACGAACCCAACCTGATCACCATCTTTATCGGTATCGCATTAGGGGTTATTCTGGGTAGTATCCCTATCCAATTCCCGGGAATCCCACAACCCGTCAAATTAGGGTTGGCAGGAGGACCATTGATTGTCGCTATCCTGATCAGTCGTTTTGGATACCATTACAAACTGATTACCTATACCACCCAAAGTGCCAATCTTATGCTTCGCGAAGTAGGGATAACGATCTTCCTGGCTTGTGTCGGCTTGGGGGCAGGAGAGGGCTTTGTAGACACCATCATTAACAAAGGAGGGTATACCTGGGTCGGATACGGATTCATCATTACGACCTTACCTTTGTTGATTATAGGTAGTATAGGGCGTTATTTTTTCAAAATCAATTATTTCACCCTGATGGGATTGTTAGCCGGAAGTACGACCGATCCTCCGGCACTGGCTTATTCGAATGCAACAGCCGGAAACGATTATCCGGCCGTAGGATATGCAACGGTCTATCCCATCACCATGTTTTTGCGCGTATTGACAGCCCAACTATTGATCCTCCTTTTTTATGCATAAAAAGGAGGATTACCACATCTTGATCTGAATATTGCGTGAATTAATTACCGGATAAAGTAAATACTGAGGTTCCAGTCGACGCTGTAAGTGATTGTATTCATAATTAACCCCTACGCCCAGACCGAAATTCTCATTAATCTTAAATTCAGCCGCTCCTCCTACATTGGTGTGATAATAAAACGGGTTCATCATCAAATGGGGATTCTTGCGTTCATCACCATAATGCGTATAAGTACCCCAGCCGCGTAAAGTCATCCAATCCGTCAGTTCATAGCCCAGACGCAACTCCGCACCTCCGAAAAGTTCAGGACTGGAATTAAACGGGGTATAAAAACGACCCGCAAAACCGCCCCCGTAAACCGTCAGATCACCTGTTTTCCATAGCATTCCCGAACTGATAGTCGTTACCCCTCCGGCACCAGGCCAGGTCTGCTGCTGTCCTGTGGTAAGCCATGTTGTACGCTCCGTCAAAGTAACCATCGATGTCTCATGAAAATCGAACGCCATAGGAGAAACGCGGCGCAGCATCGGCGCATATACGTTGAAGAACGGCTGATAAGCCCCCGATAAGACACGCATATCCATCGGACGATCCATCACAGACGTCTCGAAAATATCCGGACTATATGCCCGAAGCATAGAATCCATGCGGAGATTCATCGAAGGAGTATAGGTTGGAATCGCAGGTTCGGGAAGATGGAAGTTAAAAATCTTTTTAGGAGGAATAAACAGATCCTTCCCCTCGTGATTTATTGTCATGGTCGAGCCCGACTGAGCCTGTACAACAAACATACAACATAAAAACAGTACAACCAACCAATATCTTTTCATAGCAACCTCCTGTTTTTTGTCGCAATTTACAGGATATAACCGAAATACACAAGTGTCATCAAGTACGGGAACAGATATTCTCATTTGCACTCTGTTAAAAAAACACCTTTGGATTCGTCCGAAGATGCCGCGTTTCGTCTGTAAATTCTCGTCAAAAAACAACAGATGCAGAAGCGTTAATTTTATTAGATATGTCTATCAATGCACTCCGTAACACTCCTAATTCGCTTTTTGTGAATTGTGCGGGTTTTCCGTTTACGATGTTACCGTTTAAGCGTTGATAAAACCACTGAGGGCTTTTTTTGAAGTACGTTTTAGCAAGATAGGATACGGATATGACAGGCAATACGGCATTTAATTTGTCGCGTATCAATTCCGCATTTGTATCCCTCACACTTTCAAGTGCTGCAACTGCAACTGCATTTGCATCCTTGTCACAGAGCAACCGTATTTCTTCCTGAATCGTTTCAAATTCTTTATCGGTTTTCGCTTGAACATATTTTTCTTTTAATGCATCTATTTTATCTCTCATACTTATTTGTTTTACAGCCTCCTAAAGGCGTATTTTACATCTGTTTTAAAATCTCTATGAGCTTATCAATTTCATCGTTTAAAAAGCTAAGGGTTTTTTGTGCTCCTTCACGCCCTTTGAGTTCGTTAAAGAGCGCGAGGTAAAAAAGCAACTCCTTTTCGTACTTTCTTCTTTCTTTTGTTTTCTGTTTCATCCATTGCTTTTTGACTACACAAATATAATAACAATTATGTTATTAATAAGCCATTTCAGCAACTATTTTCATGCTTTATAACACAAAACGTCCCGGCCTTCACAAGGCCGGACGTTTAGTGCGGGAACAATCTGTGTGATCTTTACATTTTCTTCCATTTGAAACTAATATAACTCACATTAAATCACGATCGCATAGAAATAAAAACATGATTTTAATGTGAGTTTGATATAAAAGATGAGTTTCAAATGGAAGAGTACTTGAAGATATTTAGAGGTTAGTGCCCTTTTATCTATTGGCTAAGGCCGATCTCCGATTGCCGGGGTGCCTTCAGCCTGTCTTTCTATCTCTTGCCGGGGTGCTTCAGCCCCCGGTTGACAATTTCATGAACACAGTTCATTCCTATGTGGGCTTTAGCCCCCAACTAATCATCAGGGGTTGAAACCCACATAGGATTTTTATTATTTATTCTTCACTGTCCGGGGGCTGAAGCGCCCCGGCAATAGATATAAAACTGCTATCTGGAATGATCAAATCTTACACAATCTGTCAGTTTTAACAATTTGTCATTTGACCCCCTTTGTGACTTCCCTATTTGGAGGCAACTACAGACCTCTCCGAAGAAATCGCAAGGATTTGGGATTTATTTTTAGGAGAGGTGTTGATTATCATGTTTTCCTTCCGGTTTTTGTGAGTCTGAAAAAATCACCCTTTTGGAGAGAAATTTTCGTTTTTTTGCCCATTTTTTCGCTCGTTTTCGACCCTCTAAAAATTCATCTGCATGACTGAGTGAAACTATTTAGATGTTTCTCCAAGGTTATCTGCATGATTAAAAAAATCATTTAGATAAATTCAACGTGTGATGCAGAAGAAATAGGCAAACACCAGCACCGTTTTGGTAAAAAAGCAAGAAAAGACCACCTGTTTGATCCAAATCTGCCAAAATGCGAGTTCGTGGAAAATGAACTTTTGTTTATTTATGTCACAAATATACTGTTTTTGACGACAAAATAACAGAATCAATAAGCCGTGCGAATCGATCGTTTAAACTGTACCGCTAACAGCAAAATGATACGGTATTTTTTATCGATTTATCCTGGATATGATCAAAAGTCATTATATTTATGAACTTTAAATCTATCTAATCATGAGAAAACTAGTATGCATGGCCCTGTGGATAATGACATCCACAACTATTATGCTGGCACAGGGCAGCCAGATTTTTGAGACGCGTACCATCAAAAGTTCCATTCTTAATGCAGAACGCAATTATGCTGTCTATCTCCCTCAGGGATACGATCAAACCGATCAGAGTTATCCTGTATTATACCTCTTGCATGGAGGAGGGGATGATCATACGGGATGGGTACAATTCGGGCAAGTACAACACATTGCCGACAAAACAATCGCTGAAGGAAAGGCCGGGCCTATGATTATTGTTATGCCCGATGCCAATACGGGTAAACGTGGTTATTTTAATGATATACAAGGGGATTTCAACTACGAAGATTTTATCTTCCAGGAACTGATCCCGCACATTGAAAAAACATATCGTGTACGTTCGGAAAGACGATACCGTGCAGTTGCCGGGCTATCCATGGGAGGGGGAGGAACCATTTTCTATGCCCTGCGTCATCCCGAACTCTTTGCAGCAGCAGCTCCCTTAAGTGCATCTACCGGTAGCTGGGATATCGAGCAAGTCAAAACCCGTTTTGCCAATGCCCAACCGAAGCTAAATAACAAACAGATCGAGGCGTATTTCAAAAATAATAACATTGAAAGCGTTCTCGATGCAGCATCAAAAGAGAATCTCGAACAGATCAAACGGATACGCTGGTACATCAGCTGTGGAGATGACGACTTCCTTTATGAAGGCAATAGTATGATGCACATCCTGTTCAAAAAGAGAGAAATCCCTCACGAATATAGAGTTAAAGACGGTGCACATACTTGGACGTATTGGCGTATGGAACTCCCACTTGTATTGGAGTTTGTAGCCAAATCATTTATGCAACATTGATCAAAGTAACCCTCATTTTTCTTCTTATATAGGACTAAAAAACATTCATCTCTTTCCCCTCTCTTTTGTGGAGAGGGGACGGGGGAGAGGTTTAAAGTCGATTTCCAGCTGTCGCGGTCCTTCCGGTCCGACTTTTTCCCCATGACTGATCGATAATCCCATTAACCGGATTTTCTTTTCACTCTCCGTCTGCATCAATAACTCCTTGGATGTGCTCCAGAACACCTGAAAATCTACGACAAAAACCGGCAATGTACGACTGCGTGTAATGACCTCAAAATCGGCATATTTTACTTTCAATGTAATTGTGCGTCCACGGAATCCATCTGCTTCAACCCGCTCCCATACCCTGCGCGCAATATGATACAACTCTACATTCAGCGTTGTCGATTTCTCCAGATCTTTCTCAAAGGTATTCTCTGCACCAACAGATTTACGGATACGGTCCGGAATAACTTTCCGTTCATCGATACCTCTTGCATGATCATAGTACATCCGTCCCGCCTTACCGAAAAGGCGTGTTAAGCCATCCAGGCTCATCCGTTTCAAATCAACGCCCCTGTGAATCCCATTCAGATGCATCTTCTCTGCCGTGACCTTGCCTACGCCAAAGAAACGCTCGATCTCCAGTCTCTCTACAAAAGCTTCCGACTCTTCGGGACGAATCACAAATAAACCATTCGGTTTATTGTAATCGGAAGCTATTTTAGCCAAAAACTTGTTCGTCGCAACACCCGCAGAAGCTGTCAAACCGGTCTGCTCTAATATACGGGTTTTAATCTCCTGTGCTATACGTGTTGCCGAACGGATACCCTTATGATTCTCCGTCACATCCAAAAAAGCCTCATCCAATGAAAGGGGTTCCACTAAATCGGTGTATTCCAAAAAAATAGCCATGATCTGAGAGGAGACTTCTTCGTAAACCTCAAAACGCGGAGAGACAAAAATCAAATGCGGACATTTTCGCAAAGCTGTCGTAGAGGGCATCGCCGAACGAACCCCATAACGCCGTGCTTCATAACTTGCAGCCGCTACAACACCACGCGCTTCGCCATACCCTACGGCCAATGCTTTCCCCCGGTATTCGGGGTGATCCCGCTGCTCCACTGAAGCATAGAAGGCATCCATATCGACGTGAATAATCTTGCGCATACTTACAAAGGTAATTCATTTTAAAGCAAAAACATTCAATCTGTATTTCCCGATGATGCGCTACCTGCTTTAGTTTCTAAAATGATTTACTATTTTTGTATGCAAAACAACTCAATGAATTTTCCCTGGAGTACCCGGACTGCGTTATTATTGGGTGATGATCGGTTGGCCGAATTGTCACAGAAGAATGTATTGGTCGTTGGTTTGGGCGGAGTAGGGGCTTATGCAGCGGAATTAATATGCAGAGCCGGAGTTGGGCAGATGACCATCGTGGATGGTGATACGGTACAAATAAGTAATCTGAATCGACAGATTCCGGCTTTACATTCTACGTTGGAGCAGCCGAAAGCGGATGTTATGGCCAATCGTTTATTGGATATCAATCCGGAGTTGCGTTTGACCTCCTTGAATGAATTTCTGCGCGATGAGCGTACTGAAGAGGTCTTGTCGGAACAAAAATATGACTTTGTCGTAGATGCAATCGACTCGTTAAGTCCTAAAGTATTCTTGTTGTACCATGCCGTACAGAAAGGAATTCCGGTTGTTTCATCCATGGGGGCGGGAGCAAAGGTCGACCCTTCGGCTGTTGCGTTGGCGGATATTTCCAAATCATACAACTGTGCGCTGGCGAAGGTGGTCAGGAAACGATTACGGGCAAAAGGGATTCATAAAGGAGTACCGGTTGTTTTTTCAACAGAAATGGCTAATCCCCATGCGGTAGTGGAGGTAGACAATGAAGTGTGTAAACGTACAATGACAGGTACAGTGTCGTATATGCCGGCTATCTTTGGCTGTTTTCTGGCATCGTATGTCATACAACACATCTAATAACGTAATATACAATAACAATGATTCAAACGAAAGGTATCACAAAAAGTTTCGGTGCGTTACAAGTACTGAAAGGAATTGATTTGTCTATCAATAAAAGTGAGGTTGTGGCCATCGTCGGTCCGAGTGGTGCCGGAAAAACAACGTTGCTTCAGATTATTGGGACTTTAGATAGCCCGGATAGTGGTTCGTTGATGATCAATCAGACAGAGACGAGCCGGTTGAACGATAAAGACCTGGCAGCCTTTCGGAATAAGAATATTGGTTTTGTTTTTCAGTTTCATCAGTTATTACCCGAATTTACAGCACTCGAAAATGTCATGATCCCAGCGTTGATCGGAAAAGAGAAACCGGCGGTTGCCGAGAAACGCGCCAAAGAGATGTTGGATTTTATGAAACTGTCGGATCGAATGGAACATAAGCCGGCAGAGTTGTCCGGTGGTGAAAAGCAACGTGTGGCTGTTGCCCGAGCCTTAATTAATCAGCCGGCTGTTATTTTGGCCGACGAACCTTCGGGTAGCCTGGATACAAAAAATAAAGAGGAGTTGCATGCGCTGTTTTTTGAACTTCGTGATCAGATGAAACAGACATTTGTGATTGTGACACATGATGAGCAGTTGGCGATGCATACCGACCGGGTGATTCACCTGAAAGACGGAGTGGTCATCGATTTATAATACATAAAAACGTTTCGGGATATGGGACAGAATGAGCGGGTAACCTTTGGGAGTAAATTGGGTGTTATATTGGCCACTGTGGGTAGCGCCGTGGGGCTAGGGAATATCTGGCGTTTCCCTTATATGCTTGGCGAGAACGGTGGTGCTGCCTTTTTATTGGTTTATTTTATCTGTATTCTTATTCTCGGGTTGCCGGTTATGCTCACGGAGTTTTTTATAGGAAGACATACCCATCGAAATGCGGCTGGGGCATTTAAGGCAATGGTACCCGGTACGAAATGGAGCCTGATCGGTTATAATGGTGTTTTAGCCGCTTTTCTGATTCTCGGGTTTTATTGTGTGATCGCCGGGTGGACATTGGAATATATCTGGCAATCGGTTACAGGTGGTATGCATGGGAAGGGTGCCGACCAGTTCAAACTCGAATTTGAGACCTTTTCGACGGGAGTCGTGCGACCGATCGCATGGACAATCCTGTTTTTAGGTCTCACGCATGTTATTATTGTTTCGGGCGTGAAGAACGGTATCGAAAGGGCCTCAAAAGTGATGATGCCTTTACTGTTTTTGATTATGGCTGTTTTATGTATTCGTTCGGTGACTTTAGACAATGCAGCGGAAGGACTTGCCTTTTTATTCAAACCCGATTTTACGAAACTCGACTCTTCTGTCATCCTGAGTGGGATGGGGCAGGCGTTCTTTTCATTGAGTATCGGGATGGGGTGTTTGATCACTTACTCTTCTTATTTCAATAAACAGACCAATTTGCAGACCACTGCTTTGCAGGTCACTGTTTTGGATACATTGGTAGCGGTATTGGCAGGGGTGATGATTTTCCCAGCGGTCTTTAGTTTTGGTATTGCTCCGACGGCGGGGCCGGAATTGGTTTTTATTACCTTGCCTAATGTGTTCGGGCAATTGCCTTTCGGATCACTATGGTCGTTTATCTTTTTTGTTTTACTTGGTCTGGCGGCGTTGACATCTACGATCTCTTTGCATGAGGTGGCCACTGCTTATGTGCATGAAGAACATCATATGTCGAGAGGTAAAGCGGCATTACTTGTCTCGTTGGGCGTCTTGATTTTAGGGACAATCAGTTCGTTGTCTTTTGGTGTTCTGAAGACGTATACGGTTATGGGGCTTACTTTCTTTGATTTATTGGATTATGTGACGGCAAAAATAATGCTTCCTTTAGGCGGAATGATGATTTGTGTGTTTGTCGGTTTACGTGTGGACAGGAAAATCCTTAAAGCGGAGTTGACTAATGAAGGAACAATCCCTTTCTATTTCTTTAATACTTACGCTTTTTTCATGAAGTACATCGCTCCCATAGCTATCGGCGTGATTTTTTTGAATGAGTTGGGTCTGATCAAGTGGATGAAAGGATTCTTCTAAAAAACTTAATCCAACCATGGTTCAGGATTTAATTTTGTCCGTTCTTTCCATATCTGGAAATGGAGGATGGTGGTATTGTTATCTTCGGTATCGGTATATATTTTGCCAATGGACTGACGTGTTTTAACCTGGTCTCCGGCTTTAACGTATACCTGGCTTAAATTGCTATAGACCGTCAGATAATTACCATGTCGGATGATGACGGAGTTGTTGTATCCCGGTACGACAAAGACACGGGTGACGACTCCGTTGAAAACCGTTTGGGCATCAGTGCCCGGAGTTGTTTGAATATCAATCCCATTATTATTCGTGCGGACATAACGTAGCTCCTGATGTTGTTGTTCGCCGAAATGAGCTACAATCAGATAATGGCCGGTCAGTGGGAAAGGAAGACGTCCTTTGTTACTGGCAAAATCGGCGGCCAGTTGGCGTTCTGCTTTTGTCATGGCGTACCCTCCGGTGACATCGGCCACACGTTCCTCTTCACGCGGTGCTGTGGGTGTTTCTTTACCTTCCTCTGCTGCTTTCTGGGCGGCACGTCTGGCTCGTTCACGTTCTGCTTTGGCTTCCGCCTCTGCATCAGCGATCTCTTTGGCGATCTGACTTTCTATCTGTCGGTTCAGGGCATCTGCCTGTTTTTTCTTTTGATTCAATTCGGCTCTCAGGTCTTTTTGTTTTTTATCCAGTTCCTGAACTTCTTTCTTCTGGTTGCGTTCTTCGTCTTGTAACTTCTTGTTTTCTTCTTCGCGTTCATTTAATAATGACTGCTTCTCTTTTCTTGTTTGTTGAATCTCCTGTTGTTTGGCAAGTATCTCTTTACGTTTATCGATAATGTCGTAGGATTGTTTTTTTTGCCAATCGGCATATTCCCGCAGGTAACGCATCCGGCGGAATGATTGTGAAAAATTATCAGCAGAAAGAATGAAAAGAAGTTTGTCTTGTGAGTTACGGCGTTTGTAGATATGTTGTGCCGAAGTTTTATAATTCTCTTGTTTATTTTTTAGTTCTTTCTCCAGTTGTCCGATATCTTTTTGCAACTGGTAGATCTCTTTGTCGATCGCATTGATTTCCTGACTCAGTAGGTTGATCACTTTTTTTCGAGCCAGTAGTTGCTGTGAGAGCAGATTGAGCCTGTTTAATGAGTTGCGTGCGGTTTGGGCGGTAATCTGGAGCATCTGGTTCGTCATTTCAATGTCGGCAAGAGCCTGTTTCCGCTGTTGTTCCAGCTGCTGTAGGGTCGCAGATTGTTGTCCGAAAACGATCAGTGTCGGTAAAATAAGTATAACAATCCACAAAAACCTCCTCATTGACTATCTGTTTTTATTGAAAGCACGAATAATCTCCGCAAAGGTAATACGTTTATATTTATCAGGAATAGAAAAATCCATATTCACTGGAATATTCGTCTGTATTCGGGCAAAATTGAGTTGAATATGCCCTTTTGACAACCCTTCGGATAATACTTGTATAACCATTAACATCGGAAAAGGTTGTCCGTCGGTTATCCTGAAATCGGCGTATTCCCATTGTATCGCATGCCGCTCTTTCGCATCGGTCACAAAGGTAGACAACAGTTTTTCTTCACCGTCGACGGTAAAGGTATATGTTAAATCCATCGCATCTTTGGTGCGGACTTCGGCTGTTGAGCCTTCTTGTTGCAATTGAAACTGACGATATTGAACCGGGGAAATCGTCTGTTGTCCGGGCAAGAACAGGTGATTGATGAAAAGCGCCTGTAGATTGTAAAAGTTGAAATCGATCGGCGTTTGCCCTTTCAGGTTGGCATAACTTTCATCTACAAAACGTTTGTTTATCCGGTCGATAATCCGGATATGTTCTTGATCCAGGATGATTCGTGCGACTTCTACCCCCAGAAAAGGTTGTATGGAAAAGATCAGCGCACTGTCTTTAACGATTTTC
The DNA here is from genome assembly GCF_029893105.1 of Parabacteroides sp. PF5-9. Taxonomy (GTDB): domain Bacteria; phylum Bacteroidota; class Bacteroidia; order Bacteroidales; family Tannerellaceae; genus JARXWG01. Next base: position 89,422 of record NZ_JARXWG010000004.1, read on the forward strand.
AGGTCGACGCGTGAACTCATTTCCGAACCTGAAAAATGAAGTTGGGCATTCACCCGTGCGGAGAGTGTTTGGAAATGAAATGCTTTTTCTTTCATTGCATCAAAAAACTCCGCATGTTCTTTGGCTGTTCCTATGTCAACGGTTCCTACTTTTTTTGTTGTCTTACAACCGGCTAGGAATATCACAGCCAGTCCGAATGATAAGATTATTTGAATACTTCTTCTTCTCATTATTCTTTGACTTCTTCTATATATCTTTCTTCTGCAATTTTGCGATCGAGCACCTCACTCTCTTTACCTAACTCTTTTGCTTTTTTCCATTGCAATACGGCTTCTTCTTTTTCTCCTGTCATAAAGAGGATATCTCCGTAGTGGTCGACTAACTCACTGCTGTTTGTCTTATCATTCTCAATCGCCCGTTTGATATAGATTTTAGCCAACGAATAATCACCTTGCACAAAGAAGATCCAACCATAAGTATCCAGGTAAGTGGCGTTGTTCGGCTCCATTTGTATGGTTTGGGCACTCATTCGCTCTGCCTTCTTCAACTCTTTTTTATCAAGCGACAGAAAGTAGCTGTAGTTATTCAATACGGCAATATTCTTTTCGTTAAACTTTAGGGCCTCGTCATACGTTTCATAGGCTTTATCCATCTGTCCCATCTGATAATAGATATCACCTATTTGCCCGTAGAAATCGGACTTAAGCGCAGGATTCTCAGTCGGAATGATTGCTATTCCGGCATAATAGGTATCTAACGCTTTCTGGTACTCTTCTTGTTGGTAGTAGGCAATACCCAGATAAAAATAATATTCGGGTGAATCAGGGAATAATTCCATACACGTTTGACAAATCCGGATCACTTCCGGAATATCTTCAGAACGCAAAGCCATATTCAATAGTTGTTGCCAGGCAGAAGCATTTCCCGGCTCCATTTCCGTTACCAGCTGGAACTGAAATTTGGCCTCTTCACTTTTTCCTTGCGAGTTCAATAGATTTCCATACATCATTTTCAGATCGGTATCTTCCGGATGTTGCTCCAATAGGATCTCAAATAGCGAGTTACCACTACCCAACTCTTGTTGTGTCTGTTGTAATCTGACCAGATAACGGGATAAAATATTCAGTTTGGTCTCGATATCCAGATTCTCGTTCACCAACGCGTTGTGTATTTGTGTCTCGGCTAAACTCTTATCTCCAATAACCTCATAATAATTGGCCATAGAGACAATATAATAGGGATTGGCCGGATCAATTTCTTTGGCCTTATTATAGCAGACTAAGGCTTTTTCTGGCGCATTGTTTTCCAGATGCAAGTCGCCCATCATAATCTGATAGCGCGATTCCATGGGGTATTTTACGGCCAGTTTTTCGATCTCCTTAAACGCATTCTCTTTTTCGTCTAAACGAATGAACAGCTGAAACTTTTGCATGGTCAACGATTCATTCATCCCCATAATCGATTCCAGCGTATCGAATGCTTCGATCGCTTTCACAATTTCACCGGATTGAGCCAGTGATTCCGCCAGATAATAGTTCAATTCATATTTTCCGGGATATTGTTTGACTAATTCTTCAAACTCTTCGGCCGCTTCTCCATACATTCCCATATTACGTGAAATACTGGCCAGCGCCATCCGGTATGTATAATTGGCCGGATCATGAGATACCGCTTGTCGCAACATCTCTATCGATTTCTCCGGACGATTCAGTTGAAGATAAAAAGAGGATAGTTCGAAAAGAACAGGAGCCGCTGTCGAGTCAATGGCCAGGCAATGAGTAAACGCATCAAAAGCTGCGTCATATTTTTCGGCAGCTTTCAGATTCAATCCCTCATAAAAGAAGTAATCGAACTTGCGTTGTTCTTTAGCGGATAGTTTCCCCAGATCAGCCGGTGTCTCTTTTTCTATCCCTGTTGCGTAAACAGGGTTTATTGAGAGACAAAATAAGGCAATAATGAAATATTTATATGTATGAATCATTCTGAAAGAATCTCTCTACTTTTTTCCTGTATGACCGAATCCGCCTGCACCTCGCTCTGTCTCATCTAAGATCTCTACCTGTTCCCACTGTACGTGACTGTGCGTGGTAATGACCATCTGACAAATCCGTTCGCCATCATTCACGGTGAACGCTTCAGCTGATAGATTCACAAGAATAATACCGATCTCTCCCCGGTAATCCGCATCGATGGTACCGGGAGTATTCAGTAAAGAAATACCGTGTTTGAGGGCTAAGCCGCTGCGCGGACGCATTTGAGCTTCGTAGCCTTCCGGAAGTGAAAGGTATAAACCGGTAGGGATCAGTTTGCGTTCCAACGGTTTTAAAACGACCGGTTCAGATAAATTGGCACGGATATCCATACCGGCCGACAAAGGGGTCGCATACTCTGGCAACGGATGATGCGATTTATTGACAATCTTAACTTTCATAGGTTATTATTCTATTTCTCTATAGCTATTTTGAATACGAAGATAGTACAAATATTAATTCTTCCAGTCTCCGTTCTTTTTTATTAACTCAACTAAACGTTCTACAGCTTCTTCCTCGGGGATGTTTTTCAGGATACATCTTTTCCCTTTGTATAGGCTGATACGTCCTCTTCCTGCACCCACATACCCATAGTCGGCATCGGCCATTTCTCCCGGGCCGTTTACAATACATCCCATAATGCCTATTTTCAACCCTTTGAGGTGTGACGTTGCTTTTTTCACTTTGGCAATAGTCTCCTGTAGGTTGAATAAGGTTCTGCCACAACCGGGGCAGGAGATGTATTCCGTTTTACTGATCCGGACACGAGCCGCTTGTAGAATACCAAACATACAACTATCGATGAATCTGTTTTTGCTTTTTTCGTTGTATAACATAAGCCCATCCCCAAAACCATCCAACAATAACGTGCCTAAATCGATTCCCGCTTTAATCTGTAACGATTCCATATCTGTTTCGTGGTAATCTCTCTGGAGAATAACCGGTACGTCACAACCGGCAATCATCAACTTATGCATCGCCGCGCGTTGTTCTCCCACTCCGTTTATATGGTGCGTACTGAGTACGACTACAGCCGATTGGTCGTTTTTCAACAGTTCCAGCATCTGGTCGTTCAGATCGGCCAACGTTAATCGGATAAATTTAAGTGCGGCATGAAAAGCAGCCATTTCTTTGAACTCAGAAGCGATAAAGAAAGGATATACATTCGGACTGTTTTTCCAAAAAGCAGCGTCAACCAGTAAAGACAGATTATCCGGCAGATTATCCGGATCTTCCTGTCCGATGTAGATATAATCAGGCAGACAGGAATGATCGAATTCGTAGTCGTCGTTTGTCCGGTCGGAGATCACCACAGGAGGCTGCCCTCCACCGATATTTTTTACTTTCCGGCTTTTTCTGCGACTGGGTTTGATGGGATCGTATCCGGGAAATGATTCGGCAATAATAGGGGAATGACCTTCACGTTCACGGATATAATTGACCAGTTTACGGGCAACAGGCATTTCCGCCTCCGGCTCTTCGCTTAAGGAGACCCGGATGGTATCCCCAATCCCATCCGACAGTAAAGCACCGATCCCAACAGCACTTTTTATACGCCCGTCTTCTCCGTCTCCTGCTTCAGTCACGCCCAGATGAAGTGGGAATGGCATCCCTTCCGTAGCCATCGTTTGAATCAGTAAACGGACTGTTTGCACCATAATCACCGTATTGGACGCTTTAATCGAAATCACAACATCCGTAAAATCCTCCTCCACACAGATCCGAAGAAATTCCATACACGAAGCAACCATGCCTTCGGGTGTATCTCCATACCGGCTCATAATCCGATCGGATAGTGAACCGTGATTGACTCCGATACGGATTGCTGTTCCCTGTTTTTTACAGATATTCAGGAACGGCACAAAACGCGCTCTGATCTTTTCGATCTCTTCACAATACTCATCATCGGTATATTCCAGTAGGTCGAACGTTTTCACGCGATCGACATAATTCCCCGGATTGATACGCACCTTATCCACCGTTGTTGCAGCCACATCGGCCGCTTTTGGGTTGAAATGGATATCCGCAACAAGCGGAGTGATGAATCTTCGCTGATTAAGCCCTTCCCTGATCGTCTTGAGATTATGCGCTTCGCGTTCTCCTTGCGCTGTAAAACGAATATATTCGGCACCAGCCTCTATCATCCGTATCGCTTGGTGTATAGCCGCTTCGGTATCCATCGTCGACACATTCGCCATCGACTGGATACGTATGGGGTATTTGCCTCCCATGGGTGTATGACCTATATGGACAATGGATGAGAGACGTCGTTTGTAATTGAACATGGAACTAATTATTGTCAAGAAACACTCTTCTTTATTTGCATCAAAGGTACCTAAAAAAGGAGAATAATGAGTAAATGACTTAGTCTTTTGAGTGTTTAGCGTATTAAGGATGTGTATAAAGTAAAGGTGTATCAAAAGCCTCTTTTAATATCTCTTGATTGGAAGTATAATACATGATATAGAATTTTCCATCCATTTGCTGGAGGGGTATTTTTTCTCCTTCGCACCAATAATAATCGGTTGAATCGTCAGTTGCTTTATTCAGATAATCATCATTCTCTTTACTGCAAGCCGAGGCAAAGATGAGTAACAGAAAGAATAAGGGCTTTAATCGTTGTTTCATTTTTATAAAGTTTTATTCTGTTAATCATTAAATAGATAAGAATATGCAATTGTTAATCTCAATCAAAACCAGTTCCACCTACCGTACTCGGTTCAGCTGCTTCAAACAGTCCACTGCTGTAAAACAGGTTTGCCATTTGCAGAGAATTTCCTTTCGATTGGTTGGTGCAAACCAGAATAAACCAATCTGGGGAAAATCGATCTCTGCCTATGATCTCCACCCCATTTACTTTGGCCAACTTTTTTAATTGTTTTAGTTTGGTACCGCTTTTAAACTTGACAAAGAACTTTTCTGTAACGCCTATCTCCATATTTTTCAATCGTTCATTAATCAGATAGTAATTTCCCCAGTAAATCGTAGAAGCTAATATATCGGCACATTTTTCATAGTCTCCTTCAATGGTTTCCGTCTTGAAATTGGTGTATTTCCACGCAGCCGGACCACTCATGTCACAACTGTAACTCGAATGGTTTTTCCATTCAAAGCTATCCTTCGCTTCAAGTGTGACTCCCACTTTGGCAAATGCTTCTTTTAATCGTTCTTGATCAGCCGTGTAATACATCACATAGAATCTATCTTTTATAGGTAGAAGAGGAATCTGTCTATCTCCGCCCCAGTAATAATCTGTAGAATCATCTGTTGCCCTCTCCAGATAATCTTCATTCTCTTTCTCACAGGCTGGTAGAAGGATTAATAACAATAGGGATAGGATGCTTAAGCGCGTTTTCATTTTTAAGAGTTTTAAATTGTAGATAATCTATTCTCAAATAGGGATCGTATGTCGCACACACCTTACGTTCTATTTTAGAAAACTAAATTTGATCTGGTAATTGATTGGTTTTGAAACAAAAATATTTTTCTTTTTTTTAATGTGCAAGTTTTATAGAATAAAAATTAGGATAGCTTTTATTGAAGTGTAGAATGAATTTGTTTGTTCTTCCTCTCTTGTGGATAGAGGATTTTTATCTTTTATTTAATTGCCATGAGTTTTGATATAAAACATGAGGTTTAAATGGAAAAAATGTGAAGATGTAAACGTAGCGACCAGTACTATCTTGGCTCCTCTCCTGGCCAGGAGAGGGGTACCGCCGTTTGCGGGGGTGGAGAGGTTGTGTTTTGGGGTTAAATATCTATTGCTAAAATACTTGCAACACTATCAACCACTCCACCGCTGCGGGGCAGCGGTCCCCCTCGCCTGTCCAGGCAAGGAGTAGAGAATGTCCACTTGCTAATTTTGAAATCTTCCAATCTTACACCAATTAAAGATTATTTTATATCACGTTAATGTAAGTATTCCATGAACGAACCCAAACAAAACCCATCACGTCGCTGTCGGTTTATTTGAGGCATTAGAAACACTTTTTTGTTAGAGGTACCTCTAAATTGTTTTACACCTACCTCTAAACGGATTTAGACGTACCTCTAAATTATTTTAGACGTACCTCTAACAGAAAACGGAGGTAGGTGTAACAAAAAAACAGTCCGAATGATGTTTTTATAGCCTTAGGATGATGTTGAAAAAGGATGTGATTATTGCAGATTGTTTTATTGTATCCGGATACTCACAGAAGCCTCCTGTAAATGATCCGTATTTACTTTTACGTTAAGCGTACCTTTTTCTCCATTATTTTGAACGACTACAAGCGCTTTCCCGTTAAACAGATGTCTTTCCGGTTTTTTCAGACTGATGGAATCATTCTGATCGCCATTGTCTGTGCCGGCGATAAAGCCGTTGCCTTCGACAGAGAAACGCAGGAGTTGGTTGGCGTGCGGTACCAGATTGCCGTCTTTATCTACCGCTTCAACGGTGATGAAGGAGAGGTCGGTTCCGTCTGCCTGAATGGTCGAACGGTCGGGGGTTAATACCAAGCGATCGACCTCGCCTGCCGTATGTATCTCGCGGGTCATAATCTCTTGACCGTTTTTGCGGGATACCGCCTTCAGTGTTCCGGGAGTAAACGGTACGCGCCAGGAGACGTGGAAAGCCGTGTCGGTTTTACTTTTTGTGCCTAAACTTTTCCCGTTGAGAAATAGTTCGACCTCGTCGGCTTGGTTGTAATACGCCCAGATGTCCACTTCTTCTCCTTCCGACCAGTTCCAATGGGGGAAGAGATGAAGGGTCGTTTGCTCGGTCCATTCACTTTGATACATATAGTATACATCTTTGGGGAATCCGGCCAGATCGACCACTCCAAAGAAACTGCTGCGGCTTGGCCAGCCATAAGGGGTTGGTTCGCCCAGGTAATCGAAACCGGTCCAAATGAATAATCCGGAGACATGGGGGAGGCGTTTTACTTCACGCCAGGTCGTTTCATGCGTTGATCCCCAGGGTACATGACAATTGTCGTAAGCCGAACAAACATGTACCGGCAGATCGAATGGGATATCCCACCGGTCGGGTCGAATATAGGTCTGATCGGAAGGCATTTCGTAATATCCTCTGGTCATTAAACCGGAAGTCGATTCACTTACGATAAAGTTTTTACCGGGGAAATTTTCAGGAAATGGCTCGAATGATTCGTGGTGATAGTTGAAGCCATAAACATCCAGAACGTTTGCCCGGAAAAGGTGATTGCCCGGACTGACTTCATTATTCCCAGCTGTAACTACCCGGGTGGTATCTAGTCCTTTTACAATGTTAGTAAGCGTATGGGTGATCAGCGATTGTACCGACATTGTTGTATCTTCAAGCAGTGCCGGGTCAATGGCATGCCCGGCGTTCAGGATCAGATTGGCTTCTTGCAGGCTTAATGTGTCGGCAGCTGCATGGGTCCATTGTTCGAGTACTTCATTTCCGATGCTCCACATAAAGAGCGACGCATGATTCCGATCGCGTAAGATCTGATCTTTCAGATCGCGTTCATGCCATGCATCAAAGTATTGGGCATAATCGTAACGGGATTTGCGGCGACGCCACATATCAAAGGTCTCATCCTGTACCAGTATGCCCATCCTGTCACAAATCGCCAGAAGCTCGGGTGCAGGTGGATTATGGCTGGTACGAATTGCATTGACGCCCATCGCTTTCATGATTTCCATTTGTCGTTCAAGGGCACGTTCGTTGATTGCCGCTCCCAAACAACCCAGATCGTGATGCATACATACACCAAGTATTTTAGTCGGTTTCCCGTTTAAATAGAATCCCGTTTCCGGATCCCAGTGAAAACTCCTTACCCCAAAGGTAGTTTCATAGGTGTCGGTCAATTGATTGTTTACTTTCACTTCTGTCACAGCCGTATATAAGTGTGGATTCTCCAGACTCCATAGTATGGGGTTTTTAATCGCTGTGTTTTGTTTCAATAATGTCGTTTCACCTTGAGGGAGTTGGATGGTGTTTATACATTGTGCAACAACCTGTCCGGATTGGTTTTTTATTGATGTTTTCAGTTCGGCTTCGGTTGGTTCCGCGAGGTTTTTAAGTGTTGTTTCGATATGTACCACTGCCTTTTCAACATCGATCTCGGGTGTAGTGATATAGGTACCCCAATGATCGACATGTCTTTTCCCGGTTTTCACTAACCAGACATTCCGGTAAATACCAGAGCCGGAATACCAGCGCGAATTGGGCTGCTCTGAATTATTTGCCTGTACCACCAACACATTTTCTTTTGATCCGAAATGCAGATAAGGGGTTAAATCATAACGAAAAGAGATATACCCGTTCGGACGGAATCCTAATAAATGTCCATTTATCCACACTTTGCTGTTGCAGTAAACGCCATCGAAATCGATATAGATCATTTTCTCTTTATCGGCTTCAGCCAGTTTGAAATGTTTGCGGTACCATCCGTTTCCGCCGGGGAGTGCACCTCCTCCGGGAGTAGCAGGGTAGGAGGCCGAAAAATCAGCTTCAATACTCCAGTCGTGCGGCAGGTCTAATATACGCCAGTCTGAATCATCCAGTTCAGGCGCAGATGGTTCGGTTGGCTCTTCGATTAAAGCGAAACGCCAATCAACATTCAATAAGATGCGTTCGCGCCCTTCTCTGTTGGCCGTGTTGCAGGCCGTAGATAATCCGAGAAAAAGAGAGGCTGTAAGCGCAAATTTCAGTAATGTCACTAATTTCATGATTGTGGAATGTTTATGGGATGCAATTGATAAAAGTCTGTTAGAACGTTTCTGTCGGATCAGGGATTACTTTTTCCATAATAAGCTGATGCCGGCATTGAACCCCGTTCTCAAAAATCGGTTCTTTGTAGTGATGTACGAAGTAGTTGTATTCAACATTTTTCAGGTCAAACCCTTCCTGCTGGTAGAGCATAAATGGACCGGGAGCGGAAGTGCCGGTACGGATAATCAACCGGGTGATATATGCTGTCGCAGCCCATTGATTGGTTATGTATCGTAACAGTTTACGGGCAATTCCCCGGCGCTGAAAAGATTCGTCTACGGCCAGATTCATAATTTCAGCTGTTTTCTCTGATTGTTTTTGAACGACAATAACCCCAACTGTTTGCCCATTGAGTGTGGCAACAAAGCAGTCTGAATTTTTTAGGTATCCATCCACTTTCTCTTGCTCGGGATCTGCCAGTAGAAGTAGCGGATAAGGGTATGATGTTGCCGGTTTGATTTCGACCTCTTTATGCGCCACGATTTCGATCAGGTTGCCGTCCGGATCCAGTACGCTTCCCTCATAGAATCCGTCTCCCGTAAAGCGAGGTGTTGAGGGAATAGACAGACCTGCTTCACTGAACTTGTCGATCAGGTGATCTACCGCTTCCTTGGAACAGACCGAGAAAGCGATATGGGTAAAGCCAATACGATTGTCGGGAAAAGAGGCCGTGATATCCGTTCGTTGCATGATCTCCAATGCAATACCGTTGTCGAATGTGATGAAATACGAGGCAAATCCTTTTGTCGGATTGACATATTTCTCGTTGCTTTTTCCGTTGAACCAGGTGATGTAAAATGTTCTGGAGCGCTCCAGATCGGTAGTCCAGAGCGCGATATGTGTTAGTTGCATAAAAAATCAATTACATATTTGGCAACCGGCACACCGGGCCAGTTCACCTCTGAATCGTTTTTCCACCAAAGCTTGCAAACGGTCTTTTAACACATCCAGGCGTACATGTTCAACGACATCTGCTGTAAAAGCCACACTGAGCAACATCCGGGCTTCTTCTTTGGGGATTCCTCTGCTCTGCATATAAAACAAGGCGTTTTCGTCGAGTTGTCCGGTAGTCATACCGTGCGAACATTTCACATCATCGGCATAGATCTCCAGTTGAGGTTTGCTATGCATTTGTGCTTCAGCAGTCATACAGAGATTGCGGTTTGTCTGATATGCTTCTGTTTTTTGGGCATCTTGTTCGACCAGTATGCGACCGCTGAATACACCGATGGCCTGATCATCCAGTACATTCTTAAACAGTTCGGTGCTTGTACAATGCGGAACAGCATGCGTAATATGACTATATGTATCTACCTGCTGTTTTTTATCGAGCACCGACATCCCGCAAAGAGTCGTTTCCGCATTTTCTCCGTTCAGGTCTATATAGTAATTGTTTCGTGTCAATCCGTTATTCAATGTAATGCCATTGATCAATACGTTCGAGGAGGCTTCCTGTCTAACGTGTACGGAAGAAAAGCGGGTCGTAGAGATCGTACTCTCTTCCAGGTCGTAATAGTCAAAATATGCACCTTCTGCGGCGAAAATCTCAATGACTTGTGTACTTAGGAATTGAACTTCATCAACACTGTGGTCGCAGACCAGGAGTTTGGCCTCCGAATGTGCTTCCATAATGATCAATATCCGTCGGTTGGCCATGGTATGCACATCGCTTCTGAAAATATTGATCAGTTGTATCGGACGTTCTACTTTGATGTTTTTAGGAACATAGATCACGAATCCGTCTTGAGCCAGCAATGTATTCAAGGCAATAATGCCATCTTTTTCGCTGGATGCCGCTTGGCCATAATAGCGGCCAGCTATATCGGGATGCAGTTCGGCAAACCGCTTCAACCCTCCGGCAAATACGCCTTCCGGTAGATTCCCTTTGGGTTGTCCTCCTTCGTAAAAGGAATCGTTTACAATAAAGTAGAGCGATGTGCTTAGATTGGGCACATCACACCTGAACACATCGTAGGGATTAACTGGTATATCGACACGGTTAATATTAATGCCGTAATCCGTATTAAATGCTTGTGCGACATCGGTGTATTTATAATCTTCGTTTTTAGAGGTCGGAAAACCAAGTTGTTCGAAGTCGGTGAGCGCTTTATCTCTTAATGCATTCATAATAGGTGCACTATGACGACAGACCAGGTCTTTGTGTTTGTTGTAGAGATCAATATATTGTTGTTCTGCTTTCATGTTTCTTAATGATTAATTATGAATGTTTAATGATTAATTGTCTAATGATCAACGTTTTTTAATCATTAAACATTAATCATTCATTATCGTTTTCTTTCAGCCAATCATACCCTTTTTCTTCTAACTCCAGAGCAAGTTCCGGACCGGCTGATTTGACAATACGGCCTTTGTAAAGGACATGGACAATATCGGGTTTGATGTAATCCAATAAGCGTTGGTAATGTGTAATAACGATAGCTGCATTCTGAGGGGTTTTCAATTGATTTACCCCGTTGGCAACGATCCGGAGTGCATCGATGTCGAGGCCGCTATCTGTTTCATCGAGAATGGCTAACGTCGGTTCCAGCATCGCCATCTGAAAAATTTCATTCCGTTTTTTTTCTCCTCCCGAAAAACCTTCATTCACGCTGCGACTGGCCAGTTTATTGTCCATTTCGACGATGGCACGTTTTTCGCGCATCAACTTCAGGAAATCGGTTGCTGACAGTGGAGGAAGGTTTTTATATTTGCGGTGTTCGTTTAATGCCGCACGCATAAAATTAACCATACTGACTCCGGGAATCTCTACCGGATACTGAAAGCTGAGGAAAATACCTTCACGGCTTCGCTCTTCCGGTTCCAGTTCCAACAGATTTTTTCCTTGATACCAGACTTCTCCTTCGGTGACTTCGAAGGCCGGATTGCCAACTAATACACTACTTAACGTACTTTTTCCGGACCCATTTGGTCCCATGATCGCATGGATTTCACCTGCTTTAACGGTGAGGTCGATCCCTTTCAATATCTCTTTGCCATTGATGGTGGCGTGTAAATTCTTTATATCTAATAACATGTTATGTAATTGTTAATGTTTAATGATTAATGATTAATCCCTTTTTTGTAATCAACCATTAACCATTCATCATTCATAATTAAACATTATTTTATCCGACGCTTCCTTCTAAGGAAATACTCAGGAGTTTTTGCGCTTCAACAGCAAACTCCATAGGGAGCTTGTTCATGACTTCTTTGGCGTAACCGTTGACAATCAGACCAACGGCCTCTTCTACAGAGATTCCTCGTTGTTGGCAGTAGAACAGTTGCTCTTCGCTGATTTTGCTGGTTGTTGCTTCATGTTCAACGATAGCCGTCTCGTTTTGTATATCGACATACGGAAAAGTATGCGCACCACTGGTTGAACTTAATAAAAGGCTGTCGCATTGGCTATGGTTACGGGCGCCCGTTGCGCGTGAAGCGACTTTCACCAATCCGCGATAACTGTTTTGACTATGTCCGGCTGAAATTCCTTTGGAAACGATTGTACTTCTGGTATTCTTCCCTAAATGGATCATTTTGGTTCCGGTGTCGGCCTGCTGGTAGTTATTGGTCACAGCAACGGAGTAGAACTCCCCAACAGAGTTGTCTCCGGCAAGTATACAGCTTGGATATTTCCAGGTGACGGCAGAACCGGTCTCTACTTGTGTCCACGAAATTTTACTTCCTTCTCCTTTACATAATCCGCGTTTGGTCACGAAGTTGTATATACCTCCTTTTCCCTCTTTGTCTCCGGGGTACCAGTTCTGAACGGTCGAGTATTTGACCTCGGCACGTTCCATGGCAATGATTTCTACGATAGCAGCATGCAGTTGGTTCTCATCACGCATAGGTGCTGTACATCCTTCCAGATAACTCACATACGATTCATCATCGGCCACAATCAAAGTCCGTTCGAATTGTCCCGTATTGGCCGCATTGATGCGGAAATAGGTGCTTAATTCCATCGGTGCCCGGACTCCTTTGGGGATATACACAAAAGAACCGTCGGAAAAGACAGCCGAGTTGAGAGCGGCAAAAAAGTTGTCGCGGTAGCTGACAACACTTCCCATATATTTTTGTACCAGATCGGGATAATTCTGAACAGCTTCACTGAATGAACAGAAGATAATCCCTTTTTCGGCCAGTACCTCTTTGAAGGTTGTTTTTACGGATACACTATCCATCACAGCATCTACAGCCATTCCTGCCAGTTGTGCCCGTTCATGTAATGGGATGCCCAATTTATCAAATGTTTTTAATAACTCAGGGTCTACCTCGTCCATACTTTTGGGTCCCTCTTTCTTTTTAGGAGCAGCATAATAAATGATCTCCTGATAATCAATAGGGGGAATGTCGAGATGTGCCCATGTGGGCATTTCCAGTGTTTGCCAATGACGAAAGGCGTTTAGTCTGAATTCAAGCAGCCAGTCCGGTTCATTCTTTTTGGCAGATATGATACGGACAGTCTGTTCATCCAATCCGCGGCGAATAGTTTCCGTTTCGATATCAGTAACAAAACCGTATTTATAATCATTCGTTGTTACTTCGTTAATAATGGCATTTGAGTCTTGCATAGTTATACTTTGTTCTACTGAGTCGCTCATTCTCCTAATGCGAATAAGTTATGGGGAAAAACAGTCGGTATAATCTCTTTTATCGGATAATAGAGGCGTGATTCCATTTTCGTATGCATAGGGATCAATGTAGAACTCGTATCTATCAGCTCGAATAAATTGAAACAGAGGCTGGCGAAAAGGGCCATGACGATAACCCCAAAAAAAGCGCCTGCCAGATGGTTCAATACACTCAAGGGAGTCGCACCGATCACTCGGTGAATAATTTCTCCGGCTACTAATATTACGGTAATCACGATGATGAATCCGAGTATATAACTAATAATGGACACCCAGCTTTCGGAGAACCAATCTAAAGCGATGATATATCCTTTTAGCCAGGCTGCCGCTTTCCCACATAAGATAATCCCAATGATCAGGGCAATAAGCGAAATAACCTGTTTGATGATTCCATCAAACAGGCCTTTCATTAATCCTATTACTGCCAGACACAATAATATGATGTCTAACCAGTTCATATTTATAGTGTTTTCTTGATTTCCGTTTCTTCGTATGCTTCAATAATATCGCCGACCTGAATATCGTTGAAATTTTTGATATTCAAACCACAATCTTGTCCGGATACGACCTCTTTCGCATCATCTTTAAAACGTTTCAGCGATTCCAGTTCTCCTGAATGGATCACGATACCGTCGCGGATCAGGCGCACTTTATTGGTACGTTTGATTTTACCTTCCCGTACCATACATCCGGCAATTGTTCCGACTTTGGTAATCTTGAATACCTGAAGTACTTCCACATTGGCAGTAATCTCTTCCCTGATTTCCGGAGAGAGCATCCCTTCCATTGCACTTTTCACCTCTTCAATCGCATCGTAGATGATCGAATACAGACGGATTTCAACTCCGTCCTTTTCTGCATTTCTACGTGCAGCCACTGAAGGACGTACCTGGAATCCGATGATAATTGCATTGGAAGCAGCGGCAAGCACCACATCCGATTCGGAGATTTGTCCGACAGCTTTGTGAATCACATTGACCTGGATCTCTTCGGTCGACAAGCGAATCAAAGAATCCGATAATGCTTCCACAGAACCGTCAACGTCACCTTTAACAATCACATTCAATTCCTGGAAATTTCCAACAGCAATACGGCGGCCGATATCGTCGAGCGTCAACATCTTTTGAGTACGCAGTCCGAGTTCGCGTTGCAATTGTTCACGACGTGTAGCAATTTCGCGAGCCTCCTGATCTGTTTCCAATACATTAAACGTATCACCGGCCTGAGGCGCTCCGTTGAGACCGAGAATAAGTACCGGTTCGGACGGTCCCGCCTTTTCAACCCGTTGATTACGTTCGTTGAACATCGCTTTGATGCGGCCGTAATGTGTTCCGGCCAGTACGATATCACCCATTTTCAAGGTGCCGTTTTCTACCAGTATCGTAGAGACATATCCACGTCCTTTATCCAGTGTCGATTCAATGATCGAGCCGACAGCCCGTTTTTGAGGATTGGCTTTGAGATCGAGTAGATCAGCTTCGAGTAATACTTTCTCCAATAACTCCTCTACGCCGACTCCTTTTTTAGCCGATATTTCCTGACTTTGATACTTACCACCCCAATCTTCAACGAGGTAGTTCATATTGGCCAGTTCCTCTTTAATCTTCTCCGGATTGGCACTTGGTTTGTCGATCTTATTGATCGCAAATACAATAGGAACACCTGCTGCCGAGGCATGATTGATCGCTTCGATCGTTTGTGGCATCACATTGTCGTCTGCTGCTACTATAATGATCGCGAGATCGGTCACTTTGGCTCCACGTGCACGCATCGCCGTAAAGGCTTCGTGACCTGGGGTGTCGAGGAAGGTGATACGTCTGCCGCTGGATAGTTTTACGTTATATGCTCCGATATGCTGCGTGATACCTCCGGCTTCACCGGCGATCACATTGGCATTACGGATGTTGTCGAGTAATGATGTTTTACCATGGTCGACATGTCCCATAACTGTTACAATCGGCGGACGTGCTATCCAATCTTCTTCATTATCTATTTCGTCGTCTTTGATCGCTTCGACAACCTCTGCACTGACATATTCGGTTTTAAAACCGAACTCATCTGCTACAATATTAATTGTCTCTGCATCCAGACGCTGATTGATCGAAACCATGATGCCTATACTCATACAGGTCGCAATAACCTGTGTGACCGGAACGTTCATCATATTGGCCAAGTCATTAGCCGTAACGAATTCGGTCAGTTTAAGTACTTTGCTTTCCTGTTCTTCCTGAGCGAGTAATTCATTTTCGCGTTTGACTGCAGCATCACGTTTATCCCGGCGATATTTAGCACCTTTCCCTTTATTTCCTTTATTGGTCAGACGCGCTAACGTCTCTTTAATTTGCTTTTGAACATCCTCATCGCTGACTTCGGCTTTCACCGGTTTTTTCAGACGCGACTTCCGGTTGTCATCTCTGTTGGCGGCCGGACGCTGGATGTTTGTACCAGGTGTATTATTGATGTCGATACGATCTTTTTTGATCCGTTTCCGTTTTTTCTTGGCATCTCCATCTCCGCCAGCAGCAGGAGTGGTCGAAGATTGTCCGTCTTGTTTCCCTGCAGGATGGCTTTTAAACGGTCCGCCTTGTCCGGCCGGTTTACTGCCGGTCTGTTTATTTTTTTCGTCACGTTCTTTACGCTTCTCTTCTTTGGTCTTTTTCTTAGGCCTTGTCGACTGGTTGATTGAGGTCAGGTCTATCTTACCGGTCACCTTTATATGCGATTCGAACTTTGGCGTTTTTAAACGAAATGGCGTATCATCCTGACGCTCTTCTGCGGTCACTACTTCTTCTGTCGTTGTCGTTGATTTTGAAGTCTCTGTTTCAGGTTTTTCAGCCTCAATAGTTGCTTTCACTTTAGGACTTTCTGCTATATTAATGTTTGCTTTATCTTCTTCTTTCGGAGCAGGTTTTTGTATGGCCGGCTCTTCGGAAACAGGCTTAACCTTGTCGATTTTCTTTTCGACAGGTTGAATCACCTCAGGTTCTTTCTTTTCTTCAACAACAACTTCTTCTTCCTGGATTTTTTTAGGCTGCTCATCTAAGTCGATATGGCCTTTTGTTATGATTTTAGGTTTAAGATCTTCCGGTATTTCCGTTTTGATCTCTTCCTTTTTTTCAGATTTAGGCTGAACAGGTTCTTTTTTAGGAGGGGCTGGGGATGTGATCTGACGGTCTTTTTCCGGTAGATCTTTCCCAAACTCTTTTACGAGCAAAGCATACTCTTCATCACTGATCCGCGTATTGGGATTATCCTCAATCGTGTGACCGTTTTTGTGCAGAAACTCAACAACGGTGTTGATCCCTACGTTTAATTTTCGTTGTACTTGTATTAATTTAATAGGCATATCTAACTTTGTCGTAATACTTATTCGTTTTCTTCGTCTTCAAATTCCGCAGCTAAGATAGCAATAAGATCATCCGCTGTCTGTTCTTCCAGATCGGCACGCTCGATAATTTCATTTCTATCCATTCCCAATACAGCTTTTGCAGTATAACAGCCAATATTTTTCAACGCTTCAATTACCCAAGCATCAATTTCATCTGCAAATTCATCCAAGTAGATATCCTCTTCATCAGCTCCATCGATATCGCGGAATACATCTATGGTATATTCTGTTAGCATACATGCTAATTTGATATTCAATCCTCCTTTACCAATAGCCAAGGAGACTTCTTCCGGGCGGAGGTATACTTCAGCTTTTCGTTCTTCTTCATTGATCCGGATCGAAGAGACTTTAGCCGGACTTAATGCCCGTTGAATGAATAAGGATACGTTTGATGTGTAATTGATTACGTCGATATTTTCGTTACGCAACTCACGAACAATACCATGAATACGTGATCCTTTCATCCCCACACAAGCCCCTACCGGGTCGATTCTGTCATCATAGGATTCTACCGCCACTTTGGCACGTTCACCCGGAATACGGGCAATTGCTTTGATGGTGATTAATCCATCGTTGATCTCAGGTACTTCCAGTTCAAACAACCGCTGAAGGAAGACCTTGTCGGTACGTGAGAGTATAATTTTCGGATTGTTATTGAAATTATCTACCCGTTGTACGATGGCACGCACGGTTTCACCTTTGCGATAGAAGTCGGAAGGTATCTGTTCCGATTTAGGAAGAAGCAACTCGTTTCCTTCATCGTCTAAGAGAAGAATCTCTTTTTTCCATACCTGATAAACGTCGGCTGCAATGATTGTACCGATACGCTCTTTATATTTAGCATATAAATTATCTTTCTGTAATTCAAGTATTTTTGAGGCTAATGTCTGGCGCAGGTTCAAAATGGCTCTACGTCCGAATTTGGCAAAATGGACTTCATCAGTGACCTCTTCTCCCACTTCACAGTCGGCATCGATGGTTCGTGCTTCCGTTAAAGTTAATTGAAGATTCGGATCTTCCAGCTCATCATCAGCGACAACAGTACGGTTTCTCCAGATTTCAAAATCCCCTTTTTCCGGGTTAATAATGACATCATAATTTTCATCAGTACCGAACATTTTGGCGATCACGTTTCGGAAAGATTCTTCCAATACGCTGATCATTGTATCTTTGTCTATGTTTTTCAACTCCTTGAATTCCGCAAGGGTATCAATCATGCTGATAGTTTCCTCTTTCTTGGCCATAGTTTTTTACTTGAATCTTATTAAGTATTTTGTATATTTTATTTCGTCAAAAGTATATGATAACTCTTCCTGTACGATGACTTTTCGTTTTGCTCCTTCAGGTTTTACTTTCTTTTCGATGGAAAGAATCACCCCCGATTCATCAGCCGATTTTAAGACTCCGGTCAGTTTGACACCGCTTTTCAGAAGCATCTCCACTTCATTGCCGACATTTTTCGTGTACTGACGTAACACTTTAAAAGGCGCAGTGATACCGGCAGATCCGACTTCTAATTCAAAGTCTTCTACATCCCGGTCGAGGTGTGCTTCGATGTGGCGACTCAATGCCACACAATCATCTATGTTTACTGCTTCATCATGATCGATCTCAACAATGATCAGGTTGCCAGGTTTTACAACGACATCAACCAAATAGTACTCAGAAGCGATTAATTTCTCTTCTACTATTTTTATAATGTTTTGTTTATCAATCATATACCTATTGTTATAACAGAAGGAGGGGACTATCGCCCCCTCCTCATCTTCTCTTAATCGAGTGCAAATATACAAAAAATCAATGATATTCCAAATCATCGGTAGATTTATATGTATGAAGAGCGAGATCTTTTTAAATTTCCCGGAACACTTTTTGTCAGCATGCTGTCTGTTTTTTTGTTACACCTACCTCTGTTTTTTGTTAGAGGTACCTCTAAATAATTTTAGACGTACCTCTAAACGGATTTAGACGTACCTCTAAATTGTTTTAGACGTACCTCTAACAGAAAAGTGTTCGTTCGATTTCAAATAAACCGACAGGGTGTTGTGAATAAATCATTACGGATTATTGCTTTTTTGCTGTGAATCAGTCGTTAAAATTGTTTGTTCGGCTTCAAAAGGAGTGCGATCGCATCGACAGGTCTCTTCCTGTTGTCTAAAGTTGTTCGCAAGTGAATCAAAAAGAGATTAACAACATCACATTATTTGTTAAAAAAAGGGTAACTCATTGTCGAAAACCGGCTTTCGTTAACAATTTTTGCTATTTTTGTTAACGCTTATGAGGTTTTCACGGCTTTTAGGTTTTTTAGTCTTTTATTTCAACCAATTTTATAAAGAAATTATCTATGTTTCATAATGCAGAAGAGGTATTATTAATAGCTTCCGTTATTCTGTTTTTAAGTATTTTCGCCGGAAAGGCCGGTTTCCGTTTCGGGCTGCCTACGCTGTTGATCTTTCTGGGTGTTGGTATGTTATTCGGGAGTGATGGGTTTGGTATTCAATTCAATGATCCGTCTATCGCTCAGTTTATAGGTATGCTGGCGCTTAGTATTATTCTCTTTTCGGGGGGGATGGATACAAAGATTTCCGAGATTAAACCGATCGCAGCCCAAGGGGTGGTTTTGGCGACGGTCGGGGTTTTGGCGACGACATTTATCACAGGAGGATTTATTTACTGGATGTCATCGTTGTTGGGCGACCATTATCTACGTATGTCATTGCCGGAGTCTCTGTTGTTGGCTGCCGTTATGTCGTCGACCGACTCAGCTTCCGTATTCTCCATTTTACGCAGTAAAGGGGTCTATCTGAAGGAGCGGCTGCGGCCGACGTTGGAACTTGAGAGTGGGAGTAATGACCCGATGGCGTATATGTTGACCTTATTGTTGATCACTTATATCCAAATGGGCGGTATGAATATTGGGGAGGCCATTTTCTCTTTAGTTGTTCAATTGGGTTTAGGTGCTTTAGCGGGATTTGTACTGGGGAAACTGACGGTTGTGATTATGAATAGGATCAATATCGATAATGCATCGTTGTATCCGATCTTATTGATGGCAATCACTTTCTTTACTTTTGCTGCGACCACGTTGTGTAAAGGAAATGGATACCTGGCGGTATATATCGCGGGGCTGGTTGTCGGTAATTCAAAAATTATTCATAAAAAAAGTATCGGAACGTTCTTTGACGGATTTACCTGGTTGTGGCAGATCGTCATGTTCTTGGCGCTGGGACTTCTGGTGAATCCGCACGAATTGCTTCCTGTGGCTCCTATCGGGTTGACTGTCGGGGTGTTCATGATTCTTTTTGCACGTCCGATCAGTGTGTTTCTCTGTCTGATTCCTTTCCGGAATTTTACAACAAAAGCGAAGTTGTATATCTCCTGGGTCGGTCTTCGTGGAGCTGTTCCGATTATTTTTGCCACCTATCCTCTGATCGCCGGAATAGAAGGGGCAAGCATTATTTTCAATGTGGTGTTCTTTATTACCATTTTGTCGTTATTGATTCAGGGCACGACCGTGACTCAGGCTGCGAAATGGCTCGGGTTGGTTGATGAGCCGGAACGTAAAGATGCTTTCGGTATCGATTTGCCAGAAGAGATAAAGAGTGCTATGAGTGAGATCGAGATCACCCCGGCGGTCTTAACGCATGGGAATAAATTGATGCAATTGACATTGCCCGACCATACGCTTGCTGTTATGGTCAAAAGGAATGGGCGTTATTTTATTCCGAAAGGGAATACAGAACTCCAGGAGAATGATAAGTTATTGATGATTTCTGACAACGATGATGCCCTGTTGCAGGCGTATGAATCACTCGGAATCACCGACTATACGATGAAGAAGAATTGATCGATTCCTGTCGAATGCGTAAAAACCTTTGGTCAAATATTCTCATCTTCAATAATTAGCTATATCTTTGCCTTCTATTATTAGGATGACGGGATGTCAAAGGAAGATGTAAAAAAAATCATAGATGTTGAACAGGTACTGCAAGAGAAGGCGCCTTCAATTGCCCGAAAACTTCCTGCTTTTGTTCTCAATTATCTGATCCGTATTCTTCACCAAGATGAGTTGAATTATATTCTCACGCATTATGAAAATGAAGATGGTGTTGATTTTATGAGTAAGTTAATCGACTATTTTGATTTGACCCTGAGTTTACACGGCGAAGAGAATCTGTCGGAAAGCGGAAGGTATCTTTTTGCCTCTAATCACCCATTAGGCGGGTTGGACGGTATTTGCCTTTCTGCTGTTCTGGGAGAGCGGTATAAAGGAAAAATCAAATACCTGGTCAATGATCTGTTGCTTTTTATTCCGAACCTTCGTTCGATATTTATTCCGATAAATAAACATGGCCGACAAGGAAAAGCGAATGCGTTGTTGACGGATGAAGCATTTGCTTCGGAGAATCAGATCATCACTTTCCCGGCCGGGTTATGCTCCAGAAAGATCAGAGGAAAAGTGGTTGATCTGGAATGGAAAAAATCATTTGTTCAAAAAGCGGTAGAGTATCAGCGAGATGTTGTGCCGGTCTATTTTGATGGAAAAAACTCGAACTTTTTTTATCGTCTGGCCAATCTGCGGAAATCGTTGGGCGTAAAGATGAATTATGAAATGCTCTATCTGTCGGACGAAGTATTTAAAAGTAAACATGCCGTATACCAGATTTATTTTGGAAAACCTATTCCATGGCAAACATTCGATACGAGTAAAAAACCAATAGAATGGGCCGAATGGGTCAAAGAAATTGTCTATAAATTGAAAAAATAACACACCATATATGCAGGATATCATTGCACCGATCGCACCGGAAGTTCTCAAGGCGGAGTTGACAAATGAGAAAATGCTCCGCAGTACGAATAAATCAAAAAATGAAATTTATATTGTTACTGCTCATGACTCACCGAATGTGATGCAGGAAATCGGACGTCTGCGTGAGGCCGCTTTCCGTTATTACGGAGGGGGAACGGGGTGTCCGGTCGATATTGACGAGTTTGATACGATGGAAGATGCCTATCGGCAGTTAATCGTCTGGAATCCGGAAGATGAACAGATCTTAGGCGGATATCGTTTTTTATGTGGATCGGATGTCCGGTTGGATAGTGTGGGTAAACCGATACTGGCAACCTCTCATCTGTTTAATTTCTCAGAACAGTTTATCAAAGAGTATCTGCCTTATACGGTAGAACTGGGACGTTCTTTTGTGACGTTGGAGTACCAATCTACCCGTTCAGGAGCAAAAGGTCTGTTTGTTTTAGACAACCTGTGGGATGGCTTGGGAGCCATGTCGGTGATCGATCCGGAACTCAGGTATTATTTCGGAAAAGTGACTATGTATAATACCTATAATACAGAGGCACGCAATATGATCCTTTATTTTCTGAATTTGCATTTCCCGGATCCTGAATGTCTGATCACGCCGATCTGTCCTTTGGAAACAGGTACTGACCTGGAAAAAATGAAAGCGCTTTTTCATTATGACAATTTCAAAGAGAACTACAAGGTGTTAAACCAGGAAGTTCGGAAATTCGGTATCAATGTGCCTCCTTTGGTTAGTGCCTATATGAGCCTTTCTCCTAAAATGCGCACATTCGGTACGGCCGTGAATCATGGTTTTGGTGAAGTGGAAGAGACAGGAATCTTAATCGCTATTGACGAAATCTTGGAAGACAAGAAAAAACGTCATATAGAAACGTATTTGGAAACAGAATATAAAGGAGCTGATCTGTTACGCAAACTATAAGTCGCCGGTTTATTGGTATATTCCGGAATCCTTATTACCTTAGCCTCCATAGTGTCTAAACAATGCAAAACGTATGATTGCAGCTATTCAGATAGGAACAATCGTAGGGACCGTTTTTACCCTTTTATATACCATCACTATCCTCGGATTAATTCTGGTTGTGATTCTGGAAAATCGAAATCCCTTAAAAACACTTTCCTGGGTGATTGTGCTCCTGTTTGCACCGGGTATTGGATTGATCTTTTATTTCTTCTTCGGACAAGATAACCGGAAGCAGCGAATCATCTCGCGCCGTATCTATAAACGCATCATGAAACGTCCGTTGGAAGGACAGCCTTCGCAGGATCGTTGTACGGTGCCCGATCAATATAAACCTTTAACCCATCTGTTGAGTAATAGCAGTCATTCGGCACTGCTTTATGGTAGCCGGCTTACCTCTTATTCGAGCGGTGATGAGAAATTCGACGATTTATTGATAGAAATCGATAAGGCTACCCATCATATCCATCTTCAATACTATATTTTCTGTGATGATGATATCGGAAACAAAGTGAAGGCGGCTTTAATAAAGAAAGCACGTGAAGGGGTAGAGGTGCGTGTGTTATATGATGATGTGGGGAGTTGGAATGTAAAACCTCAATTCTTTAAAGAGATGAAAGAGGCTGGGGTGGAGGTTTTTCCCTTCTTGAAAGTCGTATTTCCAATCTTTACCAGTAAAGTGAATTATCGGAATCACCGTAAAATAGTTGTCATTGACGGTCAGATCGGGTTTATCGGCGGAATGAATATTGCTGACCGTTATTGTAAAGGAACCTCTTGGGGAAATTGGCGAGATACCCATTTTAAGATAGAAGGAAAAGGGGTACATGGACTTCAATCCATTTTTATGATCGACTGGTATGTGATTAGTAAACAGCAGTTGAAAGGAAAGATTTACTATCCGCAGGCCACAATATATACGGAGAATATCATGCAGGTGGCAACCAGTGGGCCAGTCGGTCAGTGGCGGGTATTGTTACAGGCGACTGTTCACATGATTTCTATTGCCAAGAAATACATCTACATTCAAACGCCTTATTTTCTGCCTACGGAAGGATTGAATCAGGTATTGCAAACAGCAGCACTGGGGGGTGTTGATGTGCGTTTAATGCTTCCCAAGCGATCGGATACGCGTACAGCCAACATGGCCAGCCATTCTTATCTGGATGATATGATCAAAGCGGGGGTGAAGGTTTACTTTTATCAATTGGGTTTTTTACACGCTAAGCTGATCGTGAGTGATAATGCATTGACCTGTGTCGGATCAGCCAATATGGATTTTCGAAGTTTTGAGCATAATTTTGAAGTGAATGCCTATCTCTATGATCCGACTTTTGCTGTGCAGATGAAAAAAAGATTTTTCCATGATATGCAATATTGTGAAAGAGTCGTTCCAGCGAAATGGCTTAAACGTCCGATCACCCAACGTTTTGCAGAATCTTTTATGCGTTTGTTTTCTCCGCTTCTTTGATGAAGATACTGAAATTGACAGACCCATACTCTCTATGCTGGGAAAAGTAGGGTAATTCTGAGAAATCATAGGTCTTAGGGTGTTCCATGATCAAAATACCACCTTCGCAAAGCAGGTCTTTTTCAATGATAATCGTTGGTATTTGGGGTAACTCTTTGAGGTTATAAGGGGGGTCGGCAAAAATCAGATCGTAACTTTGAATAGATGCGTGCTGCAAAAAACGAAAAACATCTCCGCGGATTAACAACAAGTCGTCTGTTTTTAACTCCTGAGCGACTTTCTGGATAAAATTGGCGTGGGCATTTTTCATCTCTACGGTTGTCACCTGTCGACATCCCCGGGATAATAATTCAAAAGAGATACTTCCTGTGCCTCCGAAAAGATCTAATGCGTTGAGTCCTTCCAGATCGATCAGATTGCCGATCACATTAAAAATATTTTCTTTGGCAAAGTCGGTCGTAGGTCTTGCGCTGAAAGAGGAGGGGACAGAGAATCGCCTTCTTCCGTATTTGCCGCTTATAATTCGCATACGGATAAAGCAATTAAATCCATGGGAGCATGGGCTACCTCATTGCCTAACAAAAAGGCTTCCGAAGGTATTTCTACCGAATGGATATATTTGATATAGATTTCAAAGACTTTGGTCAATGTGTTGCACAGGTTGGGTTCTCCAAACAGAAACAGTTGGTCTTTGTCCTGATTGAATCCGATTTGTTTCCAAGCATATAATACATAGTATAATATCTCATTTCTCTGTTCCACGGAAAAGCTGTTTACGAAAAGCAATTTACCCTGTTCCACCCCAATGATATCGATCATTTTGTCGTGTAATACGACATACATATTGCGTTGTGGACTCGATAAACTCTCCTTTTTCCAATATGACAATAGAGGGGTAATATGATTGATAAACGTCGGTTTGATGAATGAGCGCGAACAGAATTCAAACACTTCATTATCCATACCGAAGAGTACCTCTTCTGATTTTTTGCCTTTCAATTTATTGTGCATACATCGTTTCTGCGGAGTAGAAAAGGGGAAGTTAAGCAACTCTTCTTTCCTTTTTTCATCATACAACTCCTCCGGCACAAGGGTGTATAATGGAGAAACATAGATGATGTTGATATGCTTATACATCCAGGTCAGAAAGTCGTGGGCGAAGAAAAATTCTTTTAAAGCGGACTCTATATTCTGGTCGCTGTTGAACTTCGTCTCCCTATAAAAGAAACTCCTTCCGACTGATGGTGAATAACCCGAAAAAGAAAGTCCATCCGAATCGAGTCGGATGGACACTATATAGTTTATCGAATTATCGATTGTCAACGTATCAGGAATGCTGATAGTCATCATAATTTGAATGGATTATTCCCAGTTTCCTGCGTTGTTGTTGATCTCTTCAAGAGAACCGACGCGTAATCCAGCATATTTACCTTGCTTTTCTGCCTTGTCGATCAGATTGTAACGCAACTGCGCATCCATTCCACGTAAGTAATCTTTGAATGCTACACCAGCTTCAAATACTTTAATCTGATAACCAGAACCTGAATACAGTGTGGCTGTGTCCATTGAGAACTGAATACGTTCGTCAGGAATACCAGGCACATAACGCATGTCGGCAACATTATAATTGGCATTAAACAAAGTATCTTTTGCAAGTACCCAGACAGTATCACGTTTGATCAAGCCTAGTTTTACAGCTTCCTGTTCAGTCATCCCTTTTTCAAGTTGCTCATCAGTCAAGTTTCCTTCTTTTCTTAAGAATGGAAGTTTTTCTTCATTCAGGAACTTGCCTAGTTCATCAAAATTAGCAGCATGTACTTTGTGGATATTTTTGTATTCGATCTGCGCTTTACGAATATCGATCAACCGTTCAATGATCGCATTATCCCGGGCGGTTTTTTCCTCATTGAACTCGATTGGACCCATAATGCTCCTGTAGCACATGTAAACAAGCAGAAAGACTGCAGCAACTAATAAGACTTTTAATGTAAGTTTCATGGTTTATATTGATTTTTAAATTTATTTCGTTCGGCAAATTTAAAAAAGAATCTTTAATACACTACTTTTATATCCAAAATTATTGCAAACAAAATGGGAAATAGTGATTTAATACGTCAAATATCTAAAAATTTTTCATATAAACCAACGCCTGACCAATCTGTCGCTCTCCATACGATCGCTGATTTCTTACTTACTCAGAGGAGCGAATCCTTACTTTTGTTGAAAGGATATGCCGGCACGGGCAAAACATCCCTTGTCGGTTCATTGGTCAAAACGCTGACTGAAATGAGGCAAAAAACCGTGTTGATGGCTCCGACAGGCAGGGCCGCTAAAGTTTTTGCCGGTTATGCCGGACATCAGGCGTTTACCATTCATAAGAAAATTTACAGGCAAAAGGCTTTCTCGAATGAATCAACCGGTTTTCAGCCGGCAGAAAATTTACATAAAGATACGCTTTTTATTGTCGATGAGGCCTCTATGATATCCAATGATGGGTTGGACTCTTTTCTTTTTGGGAGCGGACGTTTGTTGGATGATCTGATTCACTATGTCTATTCGGGTGAGAATTGCCGGTTGATACTGATGGGCGATGTCGCTCAATTGCCGCCGGTGCACCAAACGGAGAGTCCGGCGTTGAATATCGAGGTTTTGCGTGGTTATAATCTTCATGTAATAGAAATTACATTAACTCAGATTGTTCGTCAGGCAGAAAATTCGGGGATCTTATACCATGCCACATGTTTGCGCGAAGCACTACGTAATCAACAGGTAGAGAGTTATCCCGCGTTGTTTACAAGCCGATTTGAGGATATGCGTAAAGTCTCCGGTGAAGAACTGATCGAAGAGATCTCTACGATGTATAGCCGGGATGGGGTAGAAGAGACGATGGTTATAACCCGTTCGAATAAACGGGCAACAATATACAATAACGGTATACGTAACCGCATCTTATGGCGGGAGGAGGAACTCTCTTCCGGAGATCGTCTGATGATTGCTAAAAACAATTATTTCTGGACCGAAAAATCGAAAGAGATCGATTTTATGGCCAATGGTGAAATTGTAGAAGTGTTACGTGTCAAGCGAACCCAGGAATTGTATGGCTTTAAGTTTGCGGATGTGATCGTTCGTTTCCCGGATTATGAACTGGAGATGGATATTCAGATTCTTTTAGATGCCCTGCAGACAGATACACCCGCTTTACCGAAAGCGTTGAATGATCAACTATTTTATGCCATTTTTGAAGATTATGAAGATGTCCCGACCAAACGGGAGAAGATGCAAAAAATGAAAACAGACCCTTATTATAATGCCGTGCAGGTGAAGTATGCGTATGCCGTCACCTGCCACAAAGCACAAGGCGGACAATGGATGAATGTATTCTTGGATATTGGCTATATGACGGAAGAAATGCTGGGCGAAGATTTCTATCGGTGGTTGTACACCGCTTTTACCCGTGCAACTCATCGCTTATATTTAGTGAATCTTCCGGAGGCATTTGAAGCGAATTAACGCGCACACTTTGCTCTTACTCTTTCTTCACCACCAAAGAGAAGATGGAAGGCTATCCTGGAAAAAACCAGAATGATATGCAGCCATCGTTGATGTTTATGCATCTTTTATGGTATAAAGCATTAGAAGAACCAATGATTACCCACTTAGATAAATTCCCAATGAAAGTATTTCGTCTAGCCGTACTCTCCTTTGTATTGATTGGATTCACAAGTTGTGATAAAGAACGCATGCATATCTCTTCTGGTAGAGGAGAAATCGATGGAGAAAAATATAAATATCAATCAACTATTTTGAGCCAAATTATGGCGCCAGACCCTTATGAAGCCTATCTTTATAAAGCGGGTGATCTATTTGTATTCCAAACCGGAGATATCATTTTTACACCGGCAAATAAAAGGTCTGATAGCCCGAATTTTCTGATTTCATTAGCTTTATCCGGCACTCAGGAGTTTGTTGTCGGGGGAAAATATACTATTACAGGCAACGGAAAGACGGGAAAGGATTATAGGTCGGGTTGTTACGTTAATCGCTATTGGTGGGTCGATGGGATCTCTTGTAACGAATGGCATAGGTATGGGGTTGGATACATAGAATTTACCCGTGTAGACAAAGAAAATGGGTGGGTGGAATGTCTTTTTGAGTTTGAGATCCCGGCGACTGATCTATATGATAGATGGATCGCAAAAGGAAATTTTAAATTATATACGGAGATATTACTCTGAATGGTTTCGATTGTAGATAATAATCGTAAATAGAATCAATCAATAGAAAAACCAACACGATCCATCGGTTTTTCTGTCTCTTTTCGAACTCTTTTTTGTAACACCTACCATTGTTTTCTGTTACACCTACGTCTGTTTTCTGTTAGAGGTACGTCTAAATCGATTTAGAGGTAGGTGTAAATCCGTTTAGAGGTACGTCTAAAATAATTTAGAGGTACCTCTAACAGAAAAGTGCTGCAAACCGTATTAATAAACCAATGGGCGACTTGAACTATTGATGGGAATGAATCGTGCAAATCTAATCGTTTTTATGCGATGTTTTTGCTGTAATGAGATACTCTCCTGTTGCCTGTTTAGATATGTATATCGATTGAATTTCATAGGATGAGCTTGGATGTAAAATGGCGTTTTCTATTTGATATTTAAAGCTACAATCCGCTCTCAGCTTACGGTTTGACACGATTTGATCCAGGAGGGTTAAAAAGTGAAATGTGAAATTAGAAATGACTTTTTTATGCACAATATCACGTTTTTTACGTGATAGAATGAAAAATACTTTGAAAAATGCTTTGTAACTAAGACAAATTGCCTATCTTTGCTCGTCCATACAAGGACTAAATTTGATTTTAAAAATTTAATTCTATAGTATATTTATTTATAGAGACCACCTTAACTAACTTTTTCTTTTTGTTTAAAACGGTTAAATGTAGAAACGGCCAGGTGTGAACCTCGCCGTTTTCTTTTTATATGGATATGTTGTAAAAAAAGTCTTAATAGGTATGCTCGCTCTCTTTCATCTCTTTGCTGTTGATTTTTCTTAGATCCAACGCTCTCCAGACATAAAAAATATAGGCAAGAACGAATGGGATCAACAGAGATACCCATCCCATTGTTTGTAATGTAAACAGGCTGGAGGAACTGTTTTGTATCGTTAGTGAACTCTGCAGATCAACCACCGAAGGATAATAGGCTGTATTGTTCCATCCGGCACATAATAGGAGTGCCAATACCGTAAGAACCGTACCTGTTCCAGCAAACCAGATCCCTTTTTTCCAGGTTTTTATATAAATAGTACGTCCAATGCCAAAAAGCACACCGACGACACCGATCAATAACGTTGCCAATACAACAGGCATTTCAATGAGGTTGATCAGGTATTTATATTTCTGCATGAAGATCTCTCCTGTTTCCGGATGTACGGCAAAACCTTGAGCGAATAATAAATGAATCAGGAAGGTCAGGAAAAAGAGAAGAAACAAACCTGTTTCAATCAACAGCTGTTTTCTACTTCTGGCTTGAATCTCTTCGTCATCGATATTATTCATAAAATAGAGTAGAGCCAATACGCGTGCCAGGAAAAAGACGGCCAAGCCCAGGCATACGTTCCAAAAGACTAACACGGCTTCCAGTCCGTGCCAAGGGCTGGCCCAGGTCGAAATAACCGGCATGGCCAGCTCTGTTAACTGTGCTTTGTTGACGTAGAATTCTGCTCCGCTGAAAAAAGTCCCGACTGCAGTTCCCAGTAAAATAGGGCCAGCGATTCCATTTATTAAAAGGAATATCTGATAGGTTTTTTTGCCTAGGAGGTTTCCTTTTTTTGCTTGATATTCATAAGATACGGCCTGTATCACAAAACATAAAAGGATCAGAATCCAGACCCAGTATGCGCCTCCGAAACTGGTGGAGTAAAATAAAGGGAAGGAGGCAAAAAAGGCGCCTCCGAATGTCACCAGGGTGGTGAATGTAAATTCCCATTTGCGTCCGGTTGAATTTAGAAGCATCTTTTGTTGTAACTCTGTTTTGCCAATTGTAAACAATAATGATTGTCCTCCCTGCACAAAAAGCAGGAACACGAGAAGTGCTCCAAGTAACGAGACCAGAAACCACCAGTAATGTTGTAAAAATATATATGTAGTATCCATAACAAATGTATTTAATAAGGTTGATTTTCGACAGGCTCGTCTTCACTTGGCCCACTTTTGATTGCTTTGATCATAATGCCTACTTCTGCGATTAAGAGGATCGTAAATAAAATCAGAAACAGGAAAAATGTTAATTGGACAGCAGATGTCTCCAGTTTAGAGATGGAAGCGCTTGTCGGTAATATGTCCTGGATAGCCCACGGCTGGCGGCCTACTTCAGCGACAACCCATCCGGCTTGTCCGGCGATATAGGCGAACGGGATTGACCATAAGCAAATGTATTGCAGCCAACGCGCTTCTTTGAATTTCTGTTTATGGGTCCAGAGATAAGTGAGAAGAAACAATAGGATGAAGAATCCACCTAACAGAACCATAATGCGGAAGGCGTAAAATGTTAATGGGACGTTGGGTATCAACTCTACCGGATTTTTAATATATCCATAACCGAAATATGGAAAGTTTTCTTCCAATACAATACGGTGTTGTTGCGCAAGCGTTTCGTTTTTTTCATTTTTGGCTTTACGATAGTCTGCTAATGCTTTTATCGCCAGTTTTCCTCGCATTATTTTTTCATTGGCGGATAACGCTGTTTGCCCGTCATTGGTGGTATATCCTCCTGCGATAAGATTATTGATCCCTGGAACATAGGCCTGTAGATCGCGTTCTGCCAGATAGGACAATAGTTTAGGGATCTGGATATTGAATATGAAAGGATCGACTTTGTCATTCGCATTCGTTTTTGCAGGGTTTAACAAGCCGATGGCCACCAGTCCGGCCTCTTTTTCCCCTTCATATAATCCTTCCATGGCTGCCAGTTTCATCGGTTGTTTTTGAGCCACCTGATAAGCCGAGCCGTCACCGGTCCAAAGAAGAAGCAGCGAGGCCACTAAACCGAATATTGAGCTGATTTTGATACTGGCTAATGAGAACTCAATGTTTCTTTTCTTCAATAGATACCAACTGCTAACTCCGATCACAAACACTGCTCCTACAACCCATCCTGAAAGGACGCTATGAAAAAATTTGTTGATCGCTACCGGAGATAAAGCAACTGCCCAGAAATCGAACATTTCATTTCTTACGGTATCGGGATTGAATGCCATACCGACCGGATATTGCATCCAGGCATTTGCAACCAGTATCCAATATGCCGAGAGCGTAGCTCCGACTATTGTCAGCCAGGTTGCGGTCAGGTGGAAACCTTTGCTCACTTTATTCCATCCAAAGAACATAACGGCAATAAATGTAGCTTCCATAAAAAAAGCCAGAATACCTTCTATGGCTAACGGAGCGCCAAAGATGTCTCCTACAAACCAGCTGTAGTTCGACCAGTTTGTGCCGAATTCAAATTCGAGAATCAAGCCTGTCGCTACTCCGATGGCAAAATTAAT
Source organism: Parabacteroides sp. PF5-9 (assembly GCF_029893105.1). Taxonomy (GTDB): domain Bacteria; phylum Bacteroidota; class Bacteroidia; order Bacteroidales; family Tannerellaceae; genus JARXWG01. The sequence goes on from NZ_JARXWG010000004.1 coordinate 121,009, forward strand.
CCCGAATAGTTTCATCCAGAATTGAGCGCTGGTTTTCCAGAACTCTTTTCCGGTTTTGTAATAAATCGTTTCCATAATGGCTTGGATTACACCAAGTCCTAAGGTGAGTGGAACAAATAACCAATGGTACATTGCTGTCAGCGCAAATTGCGCCCTCGACCAGTCAATTAATGAGGTTTCGATACTTTCAATCATAATATAGTGTGTTTTAAGGTGTAATAGCACGTTGAACCAGTTCGCTGGAGACATACTCTTCTTTTTCCGACCGGTTGTCGAACTGACCTAAGAAGTTAGGGAAGAAAAATAAGCGGAGGATAAAAAACATAATAAACAACTTGATCAAAATAATGATCCATAGTGTTTTACCTAAAGTCATCTCTTTAAAACCGTCGAGATAAAAATGATAAACACGTATTAAAAAAGAGCCCTTTTTCATGTGTTGTCTTTTTATAATAATAACAGTAGCTTATGGCGAATAGTTTGTTCTTAAAAAGACAAACTTAGCCAATTATACACAAGCATAATTATCTTGCCTATAAATATTCTTTATAGAGATATAGAAAAAATCTATGAAAGGGGATAATACTTTTGCTCTAAGGTTTTGATCTCTTTTTAAAGTGTAGGGGAGGGGTTAATCTTCTTCGGAGTCGAAGTCGAAGTCAAAATCAAAGCCATCGTCAAAAAAATCGGGACCGGTAAACTGTTCCAGATCTCTGCGGTCTTTTTTTGTGGGTCGACCCATCCCTTTGTTGCGGTTGACAAAACCGGAGATCCGATTCATCTCCAGAATTTCATATTGATCTGCTGTAGTGACGTTTTCCAGATATTCGGCAACCAACTTTGCTCCCATGCGACGTTCGGTCAACGCCAATACTTTAAATGAAAAAGTGATCGGTGGTTTGCGTACCTGAATGATTTCACCCACTTTAATCATGCGTGAAGCTTTCGCTGTCACGCCTCCGATCATGATGCGTCCTTTTTTGCAGGCTTCAACTGCAATCGTGCGGCTTTTAAATACACGGGTGGCCCACAACCATTTATCGATACGAACTTCGTTCATTTCAAATTCAGTCTTTATTGTTATATTGATTCATGGTAAACTGAATACCTGAAAGGCAAAAACTTTTGATGATCTCCACAGCACGGTCTACTTTTTCAGGCATAACTGCCAACTCTTCCGGGTCAAATTGCCCCAATACATATTCTACTTGTCCGCCTCTTGGAAAGTAATCACCGACTCCGAATCTTAAACGGGTGTATTCCTGTGTGCCGAGAATCTGTTGAATGTTTTTCAGCCCGTTATGCCCGGCATCACTCCCTTTGGGTTTTAACCGTAAAACACCAAACGGTAAGGCGATATCATCTACAATAACCAGTAAATTTTCGACAGGGATATTTTCTTTCTGCAACCAGTACCGAACAGCATTTCCGCTTAAATTCATAAAGGTGTTCGGTTTCAATACCACCAATTCTTTATTTTTAACACGCATACGTGCAACAGCACCGTATCGTTCTTCGGAAAAAAAGTGCCCACTATCTTCCACCAGTTTGTTGACGACACGAAAACCGATATTATGACGTGTCCCCCAGTATTGTGAGCCTATGTTGCCTAGCCCTGTTATCAGATATTTCATCCTGTTATCAGATAAAGAAAGGGGACTATTCGTAATGAATAGAGCCCCTTTATAGATACATTATAATGTATATTTTTAATCCAATGAAACTTATTTACCAGCAGCAGCAGCGGCAGCAGCTCCACGAGCAGCACGTGTCAACTGAACGGTACAAACGACTGCATTCTTTGCGTTCATCAGTTCAAGTCCTTCAAAAGTCAATTCGCCAACCTGCATAGACTTTCCTAATCCGAGGTTATCTACATTGATAATCAATTTCTCTGGCAGATTGTTATACAGAGCTTTCACTCTTAGTTTACGCATACGCAGTGTCAATTTACCCCCGGCTTTTACCCCTTCGGCATATCCTTGTAGAGCAACAGGCACTTCAATAACTACCGGTTTGTCTGCAGAGATTTCCTGGAAGTCCATATGCAACAACTCGTCTGTTACCGGTTGGAATTGCATATCTTTGACGATCGCCATTCTTTTTTTGCCATCGATTTCAAGATCTACCAGATGGACTTCCGGAGTGTAAATAAGACCACGAACAGCATCGCTGGTGATACTGAAATGAACGACCTCATTTCCTCCGTAAAGTACGGCAGGTAATTCTTTGTTTTTACGCAGAGATTTGAGCGATCTTTTCTGAGCAGAAGAACGTGCTTCGATGGCTCTTGATTTTCCTTTTAATTCAAATACTTTCATTTTTCTTTCTTTTGTGTTACTAAAAATTAGATGCTTCCTAATTTCCCATCACACGGTACGGGGCTAAAAAGCGGTGCAAAGATATTGCATTTATTTCTAACAGCAAAAAGTTGATTGCGGATTTCCCGTTTTATCTTTTGCCTTTTCGCTGATTTTGTTGTTTTTGTAATTGCTCTTGCTGCATCTTCTGCGCATCTTCCAACCGTTTCATGAAACCTGATTTCTTCATCGGTTTCTTCTTGTTGGCTTCTAACTTAGCCAGTAATTTATCCTCATTGATAAAGAAACGGAAAGAGAGCGTTTGAATAATCGTTATTAATGTCGAGATGAAATAATAAAACGTCAATCCCGAAGCATACTGATTAAAGAAGATCAGGAACATCAAGGGCATCATATACATCATCATCTTCATACCCGGCATCTGTTGTTGTCCGGTATTTGTCATCTCCATATTATACTTCGTGTAGAAGATGTTGGTGATGGTCATAAGCAGACAGAACAGACTGATGTGATTCCCGAAATAGGGCGTGATGATCGGTATATACGCATCCCAGCTAAAGATGGCATCGTATGTTGAAAGGTCTTTCGCCCAAAGGAAACTCTCATGACGAAGTTCTATCGCAGAGGGGAAAAACATGAAAAGAGCGATCAAAATTGGCATCTGTAATAACATCGGCAAACATCCGCTCATCGGACTGGCTCCGGCTCTGCTATAAAGTTCCATGGTCGCTTTTTGGCGTTCCATCGCCTTCTCCTGACCCGGATATTTCTCATTGATCTCTTCTACCTGTGGACGAAGTACGCGCATTTTGGCCGAAGAGATATACGATTTATAAGTCATAGGGAAAATGACGATCTTAACGATTATAGTCAATAAGAAGATAATCAGTCCGTAATTATTGAGATAACGGCCGAGGAAATCAAATATCGGGAGAACGAAATATTGGTTGATCCAACGGAAAAGACTTGCTCCCAATGAAATCATTCGTTCAAGGTCGAGTTGCTGATCAGAAGAGACCCCTTTATCATAGGATCTTAATAACGCATAATGGTTAGGGCCGAAATAGAAACGAAGATCGCTCGTGTTACGTCCCTGGATATCGAATGGAATGGAAGTCGTAGCCTTATACCTTTTCAGATAACCGTCAGCTGTCAGTAGTTTGGAATCCAATGTCGTTGCTTCAAATTCACTCTCAGCAATCAGTACCGTAGAGAAAAACATATCTTTAAAACCGATCCATTTAAGACGGTTTGAAATCTGTTTGCTATCATTTTTTCCTTCACTCAGGTTATCGACATCGTCTGCTACATATTTATAATATAATGCGGCATAACGATCTTCGAATTTACGTCCTTTTTCCTGTTGGCGGATATCTTGTTCCCAGACAAGGTCAAGGGCATTGGTACTGGGCGCAAGCACACCGTTCATGCCGACACTTTTAATGGAGAATGCCATCATATAATCTTCCGGCTGCAGGTGGTATGTAAAATCGATGTAAGTTTTGTCGTCTGTATTCAACCGCATGGTCACCGAATGAGGGTCATCCCCTTTAATCGGAATAAAATAAAGATCTTTGGTGTTTAGTACACGGTTGTTGGCAGTCACTAATGTGAAATCAAAAACCATCTCTTTTTCATCAAAAAGAACCAACGGACTGCCGTCGTATGTATCATATTCTTTCAGACGGGCATAAGAAACGTGCCCTCCTTTATTACTGATACGCACCTCTACCAACTCATTCTCCAGCACGGTATAGCCGTCTGTTCCCGACATCGCATGGGCAAATACGCCGAAATTTGTTTGCAGCTGTGCCAACTGAGTGGAGTCGGATAATGCGGGATCATGCTCTGCAAAAGAATCTCTCTTTTCTTTATTTTGAACCTCTGTCTGTTGCAGATATTCGATTCGTGCGATAGAGTCTTGATAACGATGTTGAGCCTCTAATTGCTCAGGTGTGGGTTGATTGAACCAGCTAAACGCAAATAAAACGATTCCAATAAGCAAAAAGCCTAAAATTGTATTTTTATCCATTTACTGCACTTTGTTTTTTTTGTTTTCGATGGCCGCTTTGATGAAACTAAGAAATAGTGGATTGGGGTTGACGACCGTACTGTTGTATTCCGGATGGTATTGTACGCCTACAAACCATTTTAAAGTCGGGATTTCAACCACTTCAACCAAGTCGGTATCCGGATTCACACCCGTACATTTCATGCCGGCTTCTTCGTATTTGTTTTTGTATTCATTATTAAACTCAAACCGGTGACGGTGACGCTCCTGTATCAACTCTTTGTCATACGCTTCGTATGTTTTAGAGCCTTTTTTTAAGAGGCAGTCATAAGCGCCCAGTCGCATGGAACCGCCCATATATGTGACATTCTTTTGTTCTTCCATCAGATCGATCACTTTATAGGGTGTTTGAAGTTCCATCTCCGTGGAGTTGGCCTCAGCTAATCCAAGCACATTACGGGCAAATTCGATCACCATGCATTGCATACCCAGACAGATCCCTAAACAAGGAACATCATTCTCGCGGGCATATTTAATCGCTGCAAATTTTCCATCGATCCCCCGTTGTCCAAACCCCGGAGCAATCAGTATTGCGTCCATGCCTTTAAGCATTTCAGCAGCATTTTCATTGTTCAATTTCTCAGAATGAATGGAGTGTAAATCCAATTTATGATGATTGTAAATGGCCGCTTGCAATAGCGATTCATCGATCGATTTATAAGCATCCTGCAACTCGACATATTTTCCGACTAACCCGATCTTGACACTATCTTTAGCGGATAATTTCAGATCAAGAAACTCTCGCCATTGTTTCATGTCAGAGTTGGTGTTTGTATCCAAACCGACTTTGCGTAGAATAATCTCATCCATCTTTTGACGTTGAAGAACAAGCGGAACTTCGTAAATCGTCGGCATATCAATCGATTGCATTACCGAATCTTCCGCAACATTACAGAACAGAGCTACTTTGCGAAGCAGGTCTGAACGCAGTTCCCGTTCGGTGCGCAATACTAATACATCCGGTTGAATACCCAACTCCTGTAATTGTTTAACAGAATGTTGTGTCGGTTTGGTCTTATATTCTTTAGCGGCAGAGATGTAAGGCACATAAGTCAGGTGTACACACAGGCAATTTTTCCCCAGTTCCCATTTCAGCTGACGAACACTCTCTATATAAGGGAGCGATTCAATATCGCCTACTGTTCCTCCGATTTCGGTAATGACAAAATCAAACTTATACTTACTTCCTAATAATTTGACATTCCGTTTTATCTCGTCGGTGATATGCGGAATAACCTGTACGGTTTTTCCTAAATAATCTCCTTTGCGTTCTTTGTTGATAACGTTTTGGTAAATGCGTCCTGTTGTAATGTTGTTGTCGCGTGTTGTCTGGACGTTTAGGAAACGTTCGTAGTGTCCTAAATCCAGATCGGCTTCATGACCATCGACAGTGACATAACATTCCCCATGTTCATAGGGGTTTAATGTACCCGGGTCGACGTTGATGTATGGATCGAATTTTTGAATGGTCACCTTGTATCCCCTTGCCTGAAGGAGTTTTCCCAGTGAGGCTGAAACGATTCCTTTTCCTAATGAAGAGACAACTCCGCCTGTTACGAAAATATATTTAGTATCTGCCACGTTAATAATATTTTAACATTCTTTCAATAAGCTTATTTGAATCAAAACTGCAAAGTTAATTATTTTCGTTCAGACCACATAATGCCATAACGTTATTTAAGGGAGTAAAAATGTTGAATGTGAAGATTAAGCATTTAACCGGTCAACCGTTTTGACTCCTTTTACCGCCTGAATTTTTTTTATTAGAGTTGACAGCGCCTTTGTATCATCAATGATCACCGTGAGTGTTCCCTGAAACACTCCATCCATGGAATCGACCGACATGGAGCGAAGTTTAGTTTTTGCCTCTTTGCCGATAACCGATGTGATATTTGTCACAATACCAATATCATCCCGTCCGGTGACCCGCAATGTTACCACATATCCGCTATCCCCTTTTCCGCTCCATTTAGCTTCGATGATACGATAACCGAACCGGCTGCGCATTTCGGCTGCATTCGGACAATTCATCCGGTGTATCTTAATGACTTGCGAAGTCACAAAACCGAATATCTCATCGCCAAAGATCGGATTACAACATTTGGCCAGTTTATAATCGATACCGGTCACATTCCTGTCGATTACCAACACATCTTTTCCTGCCGACAGTTCTTCGATTTCCGTGGTGGTCATAAATTCCCCGGCACTTCGTGTTTCCGAGTGATCGTTTGCTTCCGATTCTTTCCGGATCAATTCCAGATATTCATCTATGACCTGGTTGGGTTCCAGTTTCTCTTCTCCCAGATCCACATAGAAGTCGGTAATCGTTTTATATCCTTTTCTCTTGATATAGCGCATCAAAGATGCTTCTTCCATTTCAATCTTCCTGTTTTTCAACCGGCGTTGAAGCATCTCTTTGGCAATATCGGCCACTTTGGTGTCCTCTTCCCGTAAAGCCTGTCTGATTTTAGTGCGTGCTTTAGAGGTGATTGCAATATTCAACCAGTCGCGTTTGGGCGATTGATTCGGAGCAGTGACAACGGAGACGGTGTCTCCGTTATTTAACACATATTTTATCGGTACATTTTTCCCGTTTACCTTGGCTGAAACACATTTACTTCCCAAACCGGTATGTATCAAAAAGGCAAAATCGAGGATAGTAGCACCAGCCGGTAGTTTTTTTACTTCACCGTTGGGTGTAAAGACATAGATCTCATCCTTAAACAGATCCATTTTGAATTGCTTCATAAGATCCATCGGATCGGTCTCTTTAGATTCCAGTGTGGCTCTGACATTTGTCAGGAAATCGTCCAGTCCCGCATCCTCTTTTACCCCTTTGTATTTCCAGTGTGCCGCCAACCCTTTCTCGGCAATTTCATCCATCCGTTGTGTTCTGATCTGAACTTCCACCCAACGATTCTGAGGCCCCATCACTGTGATATGCAAACTTTCATATCCATTGGTTTTTGGTATGGAAATCCAATCCTTCATCCGGTTCGGATTCGGTTGATACATATCGGTAATAATGGAATAGACATGCCAACACTCTGCACGTTCTTTTTCACGTTCCGGTGGCGAGTCTAGGATGACACGAATCGCAAAAAGATCGTAGATATTCTCGAAGTCGATTTTTTGCTTTTTCAGTTTATTATTGATCGAATGGATCGATTTTGTACGCCCTTTAATATCGAAGCGAAGACCTGTCTTTTTTAATTTTTCCTCAATCGGGGCGATGAACTGAGCGATGTAAATATCGCGTGAACTCTTTGTCTCGTTCAGCTTCTTCTTGATAAATGCAAACTGATCGGGATCGAGGTATTTCAGTGAAAGGTCTTCCAGCTCACTTTTTATTTTATACAGCCCTAACCGATGTGCCAGAGGAGCATATAGGTAGGAGGCTTCTGTGGCCAACCGGATCCGGTCTTCTTCTTGTTTCAGATTTTTACCCAGTCGCATCAGGCAGGTACGATCGGCAATCATCAACAGGATCACCCGCACATCCTCGGCGAAAGAAAAGAGCAGATGATGAAAATTCTCCGAATCAATAGCCGTATTGCGTGCATAAAGATCAGACGTCTTAAGCAAACGTTGCAGGATAAGAACCACATCTTCATCGAACACCTTTTTGACCTCTTCCAGGGAGATCATTTTTTTCATGACCGGACGATAGAGTAGAAGCGCTATAATCGGAGTCCTTTTCAAGCCAATTTCACCCGATGCGATCAATGCGGTGTCTATATTTCGAAGCAGTCCGTTGATCCCGTTCCGATCCCGGCCATAACAATCCAACGATACGGCTTTGCGCATCATCGTTTTCATTTTGTTGACATCTTCTTTTTCAAGAAAAAAATCAAGCTGGTGTAATAATTGGCGGTATTTAGAGAAAAACGCTTTTTTTTCTTCTGTTGTAAAGAATGCCTCTGTTGCCATAGTCCTAATTTTTACAGTTACACAGGGGATGTCGCTTTGTAAAACATGCTGTAAAATTACGTTTTTTCATGGAGATTTGGACGGATTATAGGGTATTTTTATACATTTGTATGATTCATGAAACTTTAGCCTTATTGAAAAACAAATTATTACTTAAAATCACAAACTATGTTGACTGTAAATGATTCAAAACAATTGGCAGATAAAGGGATTTCAACCGAGCAGATAGAGCGCCAACTGGCTTCTTTCCGCGTAGGTTTTCCCTACCTCGATGTGATAGCGTCTGCTTCGACAGAAAAAGGGATTATGACTGTCCCCCAAACAGATCGGGCTGTTTATATGGAAGCATGGGATCACTATTTGGAGAAAAACCGGAAGATTGTCAAATTTGTTCCGGCCTCAGGAGCCGCCAGCAGAATGTTTAAGGATCTGTATGCGTTTCTGGCTGCTGATTACGACTTGCCTGAAACCACTTTCGAACGGACTTTTTTTGATCATATCACCCACTTTGCTTTTTATAATGCGTTAAATATTAAATGTCGTGAGAATGAAAAAAAAGATATCCCGGCATTAATCGCAGCTGGCCGACATAAAGCCATTATTCAAAACCTATTGGAGCCGAAAGGACTGAACTACGGCCAACTACCGAAAGGGCTATTGTTGTTTCATACATACCCTGAAAGAGTACGCACAGCCATGGAAGAACATCTGTCGGAAGGGGCGATGTATGCCAAGAACCAGCTGGGCGAAGTGAATATTCATTTTACGGTATCTCCTGAACACCAACCACTCTTTGAAAGTCTGATGGAAAAGAAGAAAGAGGGGTACGAATATAAATTTTCCGTTGCTTATAATGTATCGTTTAGTGTGCAGAAACCGAATACCGATACCATTGCAGTAGATACGCAAAATGAACCCTTTCGTGAAGCCGACGGGAGTTTACTGTTCCGTCCCGGCGGACATGGTGCGCTGATTGAAAACCTGAATGACATAGATGCGGATGTGATCTTTATTAAGAACATTGACAATGTTGTTCCTGACAGTTTTAAGTCGTCAACGGTTATTTATAAAAAACTGATCGCTGGTATCTTAGTCTCTTTACAGCAGAGAATATTTGCTTATCTGGAACTGATCGAGAGTGGAAAGTATTCACATACACAGATTGAAGAAATGATTCATTTTCTACAGCAGGAGTTGTGTGTGCGGAATCCGGAAATCAAATACCTGGAAGATGCCGAACTGATCTTGTATATCAAACGTAAATTACAACGTCCCTTGCGCGTGTGCGGAATGGTAAAGAATGTAGGCGAACCGGGAGGAGGCCCTTTTCTGGCTGTCAATGCCGACAATACCATCTCACTCCAGATTCTTGAAAGTTCGCAGATCGATATGAATGTCCCTGAAAAGAAAATCTTGTTCGAGCAAGGCACACATTTTAATCCGGTCGACTTAGTCTGTGCCGTCAAGGATCATAAAGGGAACAAATACCATCTGCCGGACTACGTGGACAAAAATACCGGTTTTATTTCTTTGAAAAGCAAGGACGGACGCGAACTGAAAGCGTTAGAACTGCCCGGTCTGTGGAATGGGGCGATGAGCGACTGGAATACAGTTTTTGTGGAAGTGCCGATCGAAACCTTTAATCCGGTCAAAACTGTCAATGATTTGCTGAGGCGCGAGCATCAATAACAAACAGAGCCTTTCGAACGATTTTGACATTTTAGTCCTTTCTTTGAATAACTTTTGTCTCAAAACGAAAAACCAAACACAATTTGATTTTGATTTGGAATAAATAGATTTTCGATCTGAAAGTCTGTCAAATTTCATCAAAAACTCCCTTTAAAAAGGCGGTCTATGTGCAACTTAACACAGAGATTCTCTGTTATTTTGTATTACTGCTTAGAAAAGCTATTGCTTTTTCTAAAATGAACATTCATAAGGAATACCCGGGCATGGGAATGTCTGGGTATTTATTTGTCCGAACCTTTGCGTATTAAAAAATAAGGCGGTATAAGATATAAAAACAGAAAAGCAGTTTTAAACCTGTGCCGAGCAAAAATCCGGTAAAGGCTCCAAAGGCCGCTTTAAGTGCACTGCCGGCCGACTGACGGGCAAAGATCCATTCACCGACGAATGCGCCAAGCAACATACCGAACAACATACCGATAGGAGTCAGAAAAATACCGGCAATCATACCGATAACGGATCCTGCGGTGGCATAATTTGAGCCTCCGGTTTTCTTGGTTATCATAGGCGGCAGAATATGATCCAGCAAGCTGACAACAAGCATAAAAAGACCACTCCATATCAAGAAAGAGGGTGAATACTCCTTGTAGCTGCTCCAATGAGCCAGCCATACAGCCAGGTAAGCCAATGGGGGGCCGGGAATAGCGGGTAATATCGACCCGCCTATTCCAACGACGACCAGTATAAATGCGACGATATATAATAAAATATCCATTAAAACAGTTTTTCCGGATATTCACCGGCTTCCACCAATGCCTTGATTTTGTCGACAACGCTCTGACGGTCTTCAGCATAAGTTACTCCGAACCATTTGGAGGTGGTATCCAATACTTTAACTTTGGCTTTTCCCGTAGTGATCAATTCGTTTACCATCAGCGGAATATAATACTCACTTTTCAGATTGTGCATCTGCTGTTTCAGGAATGTTTTGAAAAAATCTTCCGAGTAGTCGAAATATTCAGGCGTAAATCCCCACATATTCATAGAGACCGGTCTGTTTTCATCCAAGATAACGGTCTGTCCATGTTCATCTGTAAATTGTATTTTATCGTTGATTCGCTGAATAGCTGTTCGTTCGACAACTTCTGTCAGATAACCTTCACTATTTGTCTCACAAACGCCCCTGGCAACCGAGCCACTTTCACTCAGCGTATTCCCCACACGATAGCCCACCATGCAATACGTATTCTTTGTGCCGGCCATTTCTTTTAGCTGCCGTCCTAAAACGGCAAAACTGTCACGACCATAAAAATCATCCGCATTGATAACAGCAAACGGCTCGTGGATTACCGACTTGCCCATCAGTACGGCATGATTGGTGCCCCACGGTTTTTCGCGTCCTTCCGGTAAAGAAAATCCTTCCGGTAACGCATCCAGTTCCTGGAAGACCACTTCTACAGGAAGAAGATTTTCATATTTTGAAATTATTTTTTCACGGAAATCTTTTTCAAACGACTGACGGATCACAAAAACCAACTTCCCGAATCCGCCACGGATCGCATCAAAAATGGAATAATCCATAATCGTCTCCCCGTTAGGGCCAAGTCCGTCTAACTGTTTTAATCCTCCGTAGCGGCTTCCCATACCGGCAGCCAACATAAATAATGTAGGTTTCATAGGTCTTATAAATTAGCGTATACATTTTAACGTGGGCAAAAGTAATAAATAGTTGACGCTTTAACCGCTTCTGGTGAATAAATGATGAAAATCAGGAGTTAAAATAGGGTGAGTCGAGTTGGGTTTAACTACAGAAGAGGATATTGTTTTAAAAATAAGCCAAACAAAAACCATCACGCCGCTATCGGTTTATTTGAGCCATCCTGTCCACTTTTTTGTTAGAGGTACCTCTAAATGATTTTAGACGTACCTCTAAACAGATTTAGACGTACCTCTAAATTGTTTTAGACGTACCTCTAACAGAAAACGGAGGTAGGTGTAACAAAAAAACAGACAGCATAATGTTGTTATATCCTTAGGATGAGGGAGAAAAGAGGATGTATGCTTTTGGAAACCAAGTGGAAGAATAGCGAGTGCACAAGAATTCGATTTTGAAAATAGGGTGTTTTTTACACATGTTGAAGCTTGTTCGTTATATTGGACTCGCATTAAAATTGTACTTTTGTATCTATTAGAATAGGTCATGTGCTCTGAAAAAAGAACAATAACACTCACAAACGTTGTGCCTCGATTCGCTGAAATGCGTTTTAAAGAAGCACCGAGTTGGACGATCAAAGAAGGCGAACAATGGGCTGTTGTAGGACCCAATGGTGCTGGGAAAACACTTTTAGCCGACATTTTACAAAAAAAACTCGCATTAAAAGAGGGAAGTGTTTGTTTGGGATCCGAAGGTAAAATCAGTGAACAGATAAAAAATATCACCTTTAAAGATATTTATTCGTTAACAGATTGCCGGAATGCCTATTATCAGCAACGCTGGCATTCAACGGAAATCGATCAGATCCCTACTGTTGAAGAACTGCTTTCGGAAGAACTGTCCGGAAAAGAGCAAAAAGAGCTTCTAACGCTTTTTCATGTAACGGATCTTTTACCTAAAAAGGTGATCTTCTTATCTAGTGGCGAATTGAGAAAGTTTTTCATCGTGCGTACATTATTATATAAGCCGAAGATCTTAATACTCGACAATCCGTTTATCGGACTCGACAGTGCCTCAAGGATTGTTTTGAAGGCGTTATTGCAACAGATCGTTTTATTGAAAGAACTACAACTGATCCTTTTGGTATCTGATCCGCAAGATATTCCTGAGATGATAACGGATGTTCTGCCGGTTATCGAAAGGCGATGTATGGCTCCGATGAAACGGGATGATTTTTTGGCAGATAAAAGACTGATTTCAACATTATTCCCTTTTGACTCCACTGCGGTAGATGAACTTCCACTTCCTGTCAGCCCTCTCAAAGAGGTTTCCACGCATCAAGTGACATTTCGTATGGAAAATGTATCCATCAGATATGGCGATAGAACCATTCTGGATCGACTCAGCTGGGAAGTTCGCAACGGTGAGAAATGGGCTTTATCGGGTCCGAACGGCTCGGGCAAGTCGACACTGTTAAGCCTGATTTATGCCGACAATCCGCAAGCATATGCTAATACTTTATCTCTTTTTGATCGGAAAAGAGGTACGGGAGAAAGTATCTGGGAAATCAAAAAACGAATAGGATATATCTCTCCGGAAATGCATCTTTACTACAAAGAAAATGTGCCGGCGATTCGGATTGTCGGCTCCGGTTTTTTCGACTCGATCGGTTTACATCGAAAATGCAGTAAGGAGCAGGAGTTTATTGCCTTGCAATGGATGGATCTCTTTGGCATAACTCACCTGAAAGAGCGTCTGTTTCTTACACTCTCTTCCGGAGAACAGCGATTGGTATTACTGGCCAGGGTTTTTGTTAAAAACCCCGACCTGATCATTCTCGATGAACCGCTTCACGGATTAGATCTTAGTAATAAGAAAAAAGTAACCGCTATCATTGAACAGTTTTGCAACCGCCCGGGCAAAACGTTGATTTACGTCACCCATTATCCGCAGGAATTATCGGCTTGTGTCAACAATTCTTTTGAATTAAAAGGCTCTTCGTAACAACGATTGCTAAGAACACTTTATTTTTTTATGCATTTCAATAGTTAAAATTGAAGATCCGAATCTTCACTGTCGAGATCTTCGAAGCTGTCGAGATCTTCGACCGAATGGTCGGGACTCGCTATTTTTCCTTTTTGTTTAGACGCATGTAATTTCCCGGCACGAATGGCTAAATTCTTCTTCACGCGATAGATCTGTGCGTTCATGGCATGAATAAAAGGTAAAAAGTCTTCTGCGCCACCTTCAGAAACACTTGCCACCAAGGCTTGCGCATTTACCATATCAATAATTTGCCGATAAACTTCATCCATCTCCTTTCGCACCAGACGTGAGTTCTCTTTTTTATTATTACTGCGGTCTGTAATACGCTCCTGCATCAGTGTAATCACTTTCCTGTTCTCTTCACTTAATGCATTTAATTGATCTCCCAATCCCAGGCTAGTTATATATCCGATATAAGGTGCTTCTAATAAGTCATTGACCATATTTGTGATATATGTGCTTTTTTTATCTAAACTCATGATGGTTACATTACCATAATTGTCTAATAGCGTTCTGACTAATTTGGCTTTTGACTTCTTCTGTTCATCATTATTATATAATAAACCATTTATGACAGTACTTAATCCTTTGAATAGATTAGTTCTGTTTATATTAGCTTGATTGATCTTATCTGTTAAGCCACTCTTGCGGTGTACAATAATAGCATGATCTAATCGTATAAGAATCTGTTCGAATTTTTGAAACAACGGTACGATTTTAAGTTTTTCTGGAGTTTCTAGTTTAATTCGGTTATATACATTTGTCATGAACTGGAAGTATTCTCCATTTGACATACTGGGTAATTTAAAAATCTTAATCTGTTCCATATACCTGTAGTTGTTCTATAAAAATTGTTGTGGATGCTCTATTATAGAATAAAATGTTTACAAACATAAATACTATTATATAGATGTGGTAATGTTTATCGTTAAGATATCTTAATATTTATATTAAATAGAAAAATTTATATAGATACACTTAAGCGTATTTATATATGTATATCGAAAATTAAAAACCTTTAAAGCAATTTATAGCATTATGTATAAAATAGTCAATCACTACTCAGGTGTATATTTATTGGATTAAAGAAATGACATATGAATATTACAGTATAACTCTATTGAAAAATAAATTTTCAAAACCCTATAAGGAATAATTCTTTTAAGTGAATGAACCAATAATACCTTTAGTATACAATATGTTTTTATTTTTCATAGAAAATCTCCTAAAGGAGAAGCTGTTCATCCACAAATACCTATCTATAGTGATGTTCTTCTATCGTAAAAAGCGCTACATTTGTTCTTAAAATCAGGTTTAACGTTAAAACGATAAATATGGAACACCATCATGATCATCATCACGAAATCAGTTCCTTGAACAAAGCGTTTATCATAGGGATCAGTCTAAATTTACTTTTCGTTTTTGCTGAGTTCGGAGCCGGATTTTGGTTTAACTCTTTAGGTTTACTTTCTGATGCGGGGCACAATCTGGGTGATGTAGCCAGTTTGGTTCTGGCCATGTTGGCTTTCCGATTAGCCAAAGTTCATCCCACCTCAAAATTCACCTATGGGTATAAAAAGAGCACCGTGTTGGTCTCTTTACTGAATGCCATTATCCTCTTAGTGGCGGTTGGAATTATTATTGGTGAGAGTATAGACAAACTCCTCCATCCCCAGCCGATCGAAGGAGAGGCCGTCGCATGGGTCGCAGGTATTGGGGTTGTTATTAACGCTTTTACAGCTTGGCTTTTCCTAAAAGACAAAGACAAGGATTTGAATGTAAAAGGCGCTTATCTGCATATGGCTGCCGATGCGTTGGTGTCAATCGGGGTTGTTTTTTCGGGAATCATCATTATGTATACAGGATGGTATATTATCGATCCGATTATTGGCATTGTCATTGCGGTGGTCATTGTGGTGTCGACATGGGGATTGCTTCGCGACAGCATACGCCTATCTCTGGATGGAGTACCAATAGGAACGGATATCGAAAAGATTGAAGCTGAAATTGCCCGGGTCTCCGGAGTAAAAAACGTACACCATTTGCACATCTGGGCGCTTAGTACGACAGAAACTGCATTGACAGCACATATAAGAATAGAAGATACTTCGCAAATGGAGAAGATCAAACAAGAGATCAAAAACCGTTTGTTAAATGTCGGAATACAACACGCCACGCTGGAATTTGAAACAAGTTATGTTGTTTGTGAGCAGCTGCATTGTGAGAACGATTAGATAACACCCGTTATATGAAACCTCGATTGCTAATTGATGTACCTGAAGGGCAGACGGACGTACTGCTTCATACCTGTTGTGCGCCCTGCTCCGCTGCAATTATTGAATGTCTGTTGGAAAACGGGATTCGTCCGGTTATTTTTTATTTCAACCCGAACATATTCCCTTTGGAGGAATATGAGATTCGGAAGGCAGAATGTACACGTTATGCGCAATCATTCGGATTAACCATTATCGACAGAGATTATGATCATTCAGCCTGGAGCAATCAGATACAAGGGCTGGAGCAAGAGCCGGAAAGAGGAAGACGTTGCCAGCAATGTTTCAATATGCGCTTAATGGAGACCGCCCGTTATGGTGCAGAAAACAATATTGCTGTATTTACGACTACCCTGGCTTCTTCGCGTTGGAAAAACCTGGAACAGATCAATCAAGCCGGCAATCGAGCTGCCAAACATTATCCTTCGACAATCTTCTGGGAGCAAAACTGGCGAAAAGGGGGATTAAGCGAAAGGCGAAAAGAACTGTTACAGGAATATGGTTTTTACAATCAACGTTATTGCGGCTGTGAGTTCAGCCTACGCAACAGCAAATGAAACAATCTATTCCCTCATCTTGTTCTTTATATAAAACTTATGGAACAAAATATATTCATCCCATTATTACTCACGCTCTTTGCCGGTTTGGCTACCGGGATTGGCAGTTTAATCGCTTTTTTTGCCCAAAGAACGAATAAGCGTTTTCTCTCCTTCTCACTCGGACTGTCTGCCGGTGTGATGATTTATGTCTCTTTTGTGGAGTTATTCAGTCAGTCGCAAGAGATATTGACTGCCGCATTGGGACTGAAAGAAGGGATGGGTGTAACCGTCTTTTTTTTCTTTTTGGGTATCTTATTAATAGGTATTATCGACCGCCTCGTGCCATCGTTCGAGAATCCGCATGAGATCCGGTCGGTCGAAAGCATGAAAAATCCGCCTCCCCAGAAGACCAAGCTGATGCGGATGGGAGTCATGACAGCTTTAGCAATTGGCATTCATAATTTCCCGGAGGGAATTGCCACGTTTGTTGCGGCCGTAGAGAGTCCGACACTGGGTATTGCCATCGCTACGGCAATTGCCATACATAATATCCCTGAAGGGATAGCTGTATCTGTCCCCATCTATTATGCGACAGGTGATCGAAAAAAAGCCTTTAAGCTCTCTCTGCTTTCCGGACTGGCGGAGCCGATAGGAGCGCTCTTGGCTTATCTGGTATTAATGCCTTTCATGTCGCCTATTGTGATGGGATGTGTCTTTGCTGCTGTTGCCGGCATCATGGTCTTTATCTCTCTGGATGAATTACTTCCCGCTGCACGCGAATACGGCGAGCATCATATCTCCATATACGGCCTTGTTGCGGGTATGGCGATCATGGCTATTAGCCTTATTTTGCTGGCATAAGTGTTCCTTATATTGTCAAAAACTCGCTGCGATCTGAAAGATAAATGTTCGTGGAGGTGCCACATCCATTGGGCGAAGAGTGTATTCAGTATTCAATACATTATTAATCATTGCCTGAAAGGTGAGTTGTTTGGAGAGTTTGAATCCCATACGCAGATCCATTGTGAAATACCCGTCATTGTTTTTTGTCCAGTAGTTGTGTAGATCGCCAAAAAGCATGCTACGCATGTAATCCATCAAATCCTGCTGTGGTTTGTCGCGTTCGTCTACCATAAAATAATCCACAGCGAGGGTTTTACTTTTCCAGGTCATATTTGCACCGACACTAAATCGTTTCCATTCAAAATCAACTATCCCTTTGATGGTATGTTTCTGGCGGTATTTAAGGTATTTATTGTTATTCGATTTCGATTTCATAGCCAATAGATCGTTATTGGCATCTTCCTTTGCATTCAGTTCGTCAATATCCATATCCCGGGGTTCGGTATAGACATAACCGAGATTGAACGTAAACCGAGTGTCGGGATTAAAGTCGTATATCCCATTCGCCGAGAGATCTACACCATAAATCTCTGCCCGTCCGACATTGGTGAACTGCGCTCCGATCCCTATCCCATTTCCGCTTGTAATCATCCGGATGAGATCCGGCAAACTTTCCATATAGTCAAAGGTCTGCTTATCAAACAAACCGAAACGAAATTCGATCATATCTTTATACCGTGTATAGAAAACAGCACCGTCCAGAAAACCTTTCAGGTTTCCGATTTGATATCCTTGTTTGATACCGAGTTCGGCATTATACCCTCTTTCTGCTTTTAGATTGTGATTCGGAAAAGCGCCGACTCCTCCGATATCTTTGAGGATATATTTTTCGGTGACAGACGGGTAGCGGTATCCTTGTCCGATAGAGGCGCGGAGGTAGCTGTATTCGGCCAGTTCATAATTGAGCCCACCCCGAAAAACAGGCTTGAATGGTGC
This sequence comes from Parabacteroides sp. PF5-9, assembly GCF_029893105.1. Taxonomy (GTDB): domain Bacteria; phylum Bacteroidota; class Bacteroidia; order Bacteroidales; family Tannerellaceae; genus JARXWG01. Next base: position 139,368 of record NZ_JARXWG010000004.1, read on the forward strand.
ATCAATGCCAAAAATCGATGTTTCCGCTTCCCGGTAATTATCATTGATACGGTAATACTCCAAGCGCATCCCGGCAGAGACATTCAACTTATCAAAGAATTTATGATCGTATTGTGCAAACAGGGCGATATTATCACTGTTGTGCACACCGGTCACATTCGAATTGGCATGAATATGTTCATACGTTGCTCCGGTGGTGATCCGGGAGTGGTCAAAGTTTTTTGTAAACTGATAATCCAGATAATAGGAGGTCGTCTTATCCGTACCCGGATTTTCTTTCTCTTTAGGAGTCATTGAATTGATTAGCCAGGGGAGAACATCATCGCTACTCGTCGGCAGAGGTGTATTTCCCATAACCCAGGATATCAGATCCATATAATCGGCAGAGGTGGCTGAAGGAAAGAAACGGTTGCCCAATTGTTTGACCTCATTCATCAATCCATTGACATCTCCATTCAATACTTCAGGCAAATGGGGGACGACTAAAGGCAATAATTCACTTTGCCAGTTTGTGACAAGATCGGTTATTTCCGGGATGGAGTTGTAATCGAATCCCATATTGTTGGCTATATCGACAATGGATTTATTGGTAGGGGTGGATACAATCTGATTTCCCTGATGGTAAATCCGGCTTTTAAACCGGTGTGTTGTTCTTTTCTCCTCATTGGTGTAGTTGAGAAAAGGGTCGATAAAAAAGTTATTGGCCTGACGACCCATATTAGCCAATGGCGATTGTTTATAGGGTTCATCTGCCGATCGCCAGATGAAAAAACCGGCATAATCATTCGATAGGAAATTGGCGTTCAACCCATAGTTCAACCCATGTACCCTGGGGTCGTGGTAAGTGATATTGCCATTGATCCGAAAACGTTTGGTGTAATTCCCAGACCTGTACCCTTCGTCCGTAAAATAGTTAATCCCGGCAGAGACATCGAGATCGTTGATGCGTCGTGTATGTGATAACTCTACATTATTATATATAGGATTACGGATACCGGATAATATGTTTCGACGGAACAGGCCTTCAACCGGGTATTTCCCATCTTTCCAGAAGCTGCGATCCCACCAGATATAATCGCTATTCTCCGGATTGCCATAGATGCCCAGAGAGGTGGTGATGCGCGTCACCGGTTCAAGTCCCGGACGTTTGGTTCTGACATTGATCAACCCGTTCAATGCGGAAGAGCCATAGAGCACGGAAGAGGCGCCTTTGATCACTTCAATCTGTTCAGCATTTTCCATCGGAACAACATTCCAGTTAATTTCGCCGGAGCCGGGAGTGAGTACCGACATACCGTCGACCATAATCAGACTACGGCTTCCTACCCCATACGTCCAGCCGCTTCCTCCGCGTATAGAGGGTTGACGGTCGGTGATATCTACACCTGAAACCTTTGCCAGTGCCCCACTGAGGTCTGTCACCATCTGTTTGTTGATATCGCTTGGTTTCAACAGTTCCATAGAAACCGTGATATCGCTCAGTTTCTGTTCGTAACGCCCTACGCTGACCACTACCTCATCCATCAGGTTGGTCTGCTGTTTTAAGTAGATATTGAATGATCGATGTTGATTTTGTGCCACCGCAAATGGGATGGTCTGGGTTTGGTAGCCGAGAAAACTGAAGGTGAGTGTCACCTCTTCGTTGGGAACGGCTAATTCATAAAACCCGTTTGCGTCGGAGACTGTGCCGTGCATACCGGATGGATTCTTGTAATAGACATTTACGCCGGGAAGTATTTCTTGAGTTGATTCATCGTAAATGTAGCCTGTGATGTTTTGCCCCGACAAATGAGTTGTCAATAAAAGGAACAAACCGATTATCCTGTAAACGCTCCTCATATACGGTTGTTTTTAGTTACTAAAACAAATGATATTAAAGACTTAAACCTTAACAAATATAGAATATTCCTGAATACATTCAAGGATCAGTTTTTAAATAAACCAATTACGGATATAAACAGACCAGTTGATTATTGTGCCAAAGAGAAACGGATACTAACACCATAACTGGAGTTGGTCGTAGGGAAAGTGGTTGCCGAAATCAATGGCTCATTGATCTGAAGATCATAAAACGCCCGTAAGGTCAATGCCCGGCTGACCCCGTAATCGGCAGAGAATTGCAATGTTTTTGCTATGTTCCCACTTGTGGCATTGGTGAGTTGGTCTTCTATCTTACGAATAAGTGATTGCATTTTGCGGTAAGAGAGATCAAACCGGATGGTCAGGTCGTTACTGAAATTCTGCGTCGGCTTCATTCCCAACATCTTATTGAATTCCGCCACCTTGTATCCAACCCCCAGAATCACTTCATTCGAAAGGGCTTCGACTATCTGATACGAGGTAACATTCAGACTCAGATTGCGGCTTTTTCTGTATTCTACCCGGGCTGTCATATTATTGAGCAGTGTGGCATCTACTCCGAACAACGGTGTAAACGACTCATTTAGATTGACAGAAGTGATATTATAAGGAGAAGAGGCCACCGGATTACCGTTTAACACATCTCTGATAAAGCCTAAATCATCTTCTCCATCAATGCCGGTCCAATTGGAATAGGCAGAGTAAGACCCAACATTATAGGTACACCGATACTGGTGTGATAACATAAAACTCTTGAAGTATTTTTTAATTGGCTCCAGCTTCATCAACCCATCGTAAGTGATTCGCCAGTTAGGCAATAAACTTGTGATGGAAGGGAAAGGAGAGAGGCTTATTCCATCAGCGCTTTTCCCCGTATATGCCGCAAGGAAAGCCGGGATTAACACATCGGCCGAATTTGCACTTACCGCATCTCCTTTGGTGGGATCAAAAAAGCCGCCTCCATCAGGGAGTGCTTTTCCTGTATATTGACTTTCAACTCTTTTGGCAATTGTATTTCTATATTCGACGAATTTTTCAAACGGTTTTGATTTGTATCCATTATTGGCATTACCGGAAGAGGAGAATGCTGTTCTGATGGCAACCGTAGTCATGGTAAAATTACCTCCTCTTCGTTCCGGCATATCCTCATACATGAAATCGACTTCCGTATTCTGTGTCTCTACCCGGTTGGCATCCAGATCGATTTTTAATCCGGCTATCGGTTCCAGATTGGCTCGGATATTCAGATTAGTGGCATGGTTGATCATTGCCGGGGTAATATTATTCTCACTGATAACAAGCCATTGGCGCTCTTTGGCTCTGTCGATATAATCGCGGTCTACAGCCCCAAAGGCAAAACCGAGTCCGGGTGCCATATTACCTCCGTTGCGTTGGCCGAATACATCACCGATTTCAGGTCGGAAATTGGGAAGCATCATACCGTCGCTTACCGAATATTGCACACTTATCCGACGAAGCATCATCAAGAAGCGGCTACTATATTCAGCAACGCTTAACAAAGTGCCTTCCAAAGCCGGAGGTCCTGGTACCAAGGTCAATTTCAGTTTGACGGAATCCTGGTTCAACACCCGGATTTCATTGTAATTGATCGCCTTAAACTTAACCGGATACGACTTTCCTTCTTCAGTACGTGCCGTTACACGAAGTTTTTTGGTAAGCATATCGTGACGGATGACGGTTCCGCTATCCGGATTAAGCTGAATATCTTTTTCGATCTTAATATTTTTGGTCTGCTGCCTCCTGTTGGTCGCTTGTCGACTGGTAGACGAATACTTCTGATTGACATTTTTTAGAAATTTATTTTTATTGTACAGCCCTTGCATATTAAAAACACCTTGTACGTCAATCAGACGTTGATTGGTGATCGTATTTCCGATTTCATATTCTTCCGTTCCGGTATAGGAACCTCTATCCCAGTTGTACATCGCATTGTAAGCCACCGAACTATTGACCCAATCCAATATCGGGATATATTGTAATGGAAGATTCAGTGTCGCCAAGAAAGTCTGATCGTATTTCATAGGTGTACCCAGATCACGGATACTCTGTTTGACGGAATCTTTCCATAACTGGTAACCATCGGCATTCAACTTCTTATTGACCTGCGTATACGGTTCTTCGATACGGGCATTTGTCCCTGAAGTGAAACTCATACTCAGGTTATTTGTCAGATTCCAGTTCAATTTGAATGCACGATCCCAGGTCCAATTCTGGGTGAATGTCGCAGGAATATTATTTTCGCCGGTGACATTGGTGAGGTCGCGCAACTGCTGTTCGGAATAGTTTCTGTCCATTGCCGTCTGAAAGCTGATATTTGTCGGGACATAATTCAGGTTGAACTGACGGATGTATCTGGTATATCCATTATTTGTTTTGATGTTGGCAAACGGAGCGAATGGTTTGACATAAGGGGTATAACTATACCCGAAGTTCGCCTGGTAATTCTTTGTCGTTTCATATTCGGTCTCCGGATTACGTCGGGTATCCATTCTGTATGCATAACCGAATGAGAAGTTCGCCGGATCATAGGGCATCGGATTTTTGCTCTTGATGTTTACCCTGACGTTGCTTAAAGCGATGCTTTTCGACACCGTATGATCTTGTGCATGCTTTTTAATAGAATCTTTTTCCGCTTTTGTCTCCACCGCATCTAAGGCGTCCGACAATTTAATATCCTGATCCAACGGATTGTATTTAGGATCGACAATCTCTTTCGAATAGGAATAATGCAATGGGATACTGACTTGTGCCTTTTCCGGGAAGAATTTACCCAACTCAATACTGGTTGCCACATTGTACTGCTTGTAATCCTCCATACGACGCTCGGTCAATGACTGATCGAGTCCTCCGAAGCCGGATGTTTCCATACGTCCTGAGAAATTGACTGTTCCCAGATCGGAGAGTGCGATATTCAAATTGGCGTTAGCCGCCCAGCCACCCTCTTCATTGAAATCGGTCAATCGCAATTCGTTCACCCATACTTCTACGGTCTTAATCTCTTTGGAGTTGTTACGTATGCCGATCATAATTGTTTTGACCTCCGACAGTGTCGGGTTCCCTATGATACTGATTTTATTACGTGTATTACCGGGATCATACTCCGAATACACTTTCTGATAATCGACTCCTACCTCTCCGTTTCTTTTGGCTTTATTACGGCTTAGTTTCAAATTGGTCAACACCTCTAATTTGAAATCCAATAGATTGCTGTCCGGCCATACCGTGCGTTGGTCTTCTATCCGATCAGAATCATACTGAACAGAGGCTGTTTTGAGGTGTGGTGTCATAATCAACGGCACCTCATATTCGTAATAATTGTTTTTATAATCGGATCCTAACCGCAGGAAAACGGAGAAATCACCATCGGCGACACTCGACTCTTCACCGATAGGAGCCTCGGCGTGTGTGAACAGTTGTAACTGTTTATATTGACGTAAGTCGTAACTGGTGTTTTTATAAACCGCTCTTGCATCCTGAGGAGAGAGGTCGATCACTTTCAATGATAAAGCCTGTTCGTTTTCCTGACGCAATTGTGGCTGACTGGGATCCAACATCCGGGAGATGCCCGGGGGGAGGATGTAGTTCACAGGACGGCGATCGCCATTCTCTTCGATATTTACGGTAGAGACATTAAATGTTGGCGTACTTTTTGGAGGAACCGACGGGTTATAAAGTGCTTGCTCATAAGTTCTCCACTCCCCGCGAACGAGTTCAAAGGAGCCAAAACGCAAAACAGCAGGCTCTTTAAAGTCGGTCATATACATCCGGATAAAACTAATTGTTTTAAAATCACGGATCTTACCTACGGCTCGATCATATTTTTTGATCGGGATTTTAAATAGGTACCAATGAACCGAATCGGAAGTGTCGTCCATTAGTCTTGGTTTTGCTCCGCGGATATCGACAATATGGTTTTTACCGATTTCCATATCCTGTTTCCGTAGAGAGACCTTATATTCAAAATATTTTTCCGTTTCGTTTAAGGTGTTATCCTGATTGAGGTCTTCGACGTCGGGAACTGTTTTTGCCGCGCTATTGTACCGTCCGGTAGATTCGCGGGAGTTACCTTCCGTTCCGTTGTAATGTTTGTAACGTGTCAGGATATCTGCTTCAATGGCATCATAATAATCACTCCGGAAGTACATATAGTTGTCTCCCGCCGGGTCATTGATCGGAGAGAAAGGGTTGTTTTGCATTTGCGCTTGTACTTCTCCGGATATTTTGGAGATTAAATTATCAACATACTCTTTATAGGTAGAGAATCTTTTTTCCTGATCGCTCGAAAGTCCGTTCAGCCCAACATCCTGTATTTCCCGGGCACCGGTACTATTGTCAAAAGCATAGACCGTACTGGCCTCTTTTGGCACGTAGCCCCATACGGTAGAATCTATTTTCGACAGCTCCCCATCTATAGGTAATCCATTTTCAAAAAATTTCTTTTCGTCCTTCAAGATATCTTCAGAGATCTCTCCCAGATTGAAATACAAATCACCTCCTTGCAGATCAGGATTGACAAGGAAAGGATCCATCATCCAGAATTCGATAAACTCGATATTAGCCGTTTCAAAATCACTCTGGTCGATTTTGCGCATCATTCCTCCCCACCGTTTTTCCGGATTCTGTAAAGTTCCGTCCGGGTTGACACCCTCTGCATCGAGGTTGTAAGGTCCTCGCTCATTCGGATAGTAAGCCACATTTAATATCGGCAACATGGAAGATTCATTCATGCCCTGATCTCTGTAGGGATAGAGTTCCTGTACCTGAACAGCACGGACGGCATGTTTCGACAGATCTTCTTTAGTAATATGTCCCGGCTTCTGATTGGAATTCCGGCGTGTAAAAATACCGTCGATATAATACCATGCGAGTAATGCACGATTCATACCATACGTGATATCATTGGTTCGGGTTGCTTCTTCAAAGAGTGGGCGTTCATCATGGGAAGGAGTACTGGCCAATGTCCATGAGTAAGGCAATTGAAGATTAAAACCACTTTGGCTTGACTCGAAATCGTCCAAGTAAGAATACCCTCCGGTGTTTTTATTTTCATAATGTCCGGCAATCAAATGTGCAAATTCGGCATTGAATGCGACCTGACTGGGACGTGTTAATGTTAATAATGGGATTTTATCCAACATATTAGTCAGCCATTGACTTTCGGTTTTATAGGCCACATTTAATCCCCAGAGTGTATTTTTGATCGACTCGTCGCCCATCGTGGTTTTTACAGTGAGCGGCATTTCAGACATATGCATAATGGTTGCTCCTAAACTGAAATCCTTAGAGAAGTCGTAGTTCAGATCGAGTCCCATCATCGTCTTTCGCTGCATGCTATACATCGACTGGTTTTCCAGGGAGACTTGTACCGATTGGCCACCGGCAATCACGCTCTCATTTAAAATGGTCACTATACCGGAAGTGTAATCAACCGTATAATCGACATTCTCCGTCAATGTCACTCCACCGGCAGTCACCACCACCGACCCCCGGGCGACATTCATTGCTCCCAGCTGTATTTCCGAGCCGGAAGATGCTTTATACTCTCCACGCAGGATAAACTTATTTTTCTCAGCGATCTGTCGGGCAATAGTAAGGGTCGAGTCATATAACTCCTGAAAAACAAATTTGTCGGCAATACTCTTATTCCCTATTTTATCTGCCAGGTGCGAACCGAAAGGTTCTACAACAGGAAAAATAACTTTTCCATTCTCTGTCAGAATCGTGAATCCCTCTACAAAGTCGTAAACCCCGTCCGGATAAGGTTCATTATTCGTATTGAGACGATCGAGGTTCATCACACGCAACAACAATTGATTCTCTTTTTCGTCAATGGTCACATTAGGTAGATAGTTTAAATAAACACCTGTCGTATCACTCTGATAAAGAATATTCAGGCGGAATTTATCTTTTTGTACCGAATAGGCACCTAAGGAGTATACGTTTTTCATCATTAAATCCCAGAAAGGCATACCGGGTGATAATGATTTCCCTTTCAATAGCTTTACAAACAGGCTATTAGTGGTTTTGTCTGAAACATTATCCGTAGAGAACTCACCCACCTGGAAGACTTCGCCGCTACTCCCGTATTTATATTCGAACGCAACAGCCAACACCTCATCGGGCTGTAGTTGTGTGCGTAAGGAGATATATCCCAACTGGCTGTTTAGGGTATACTCTGAATCGTCCAATCGGCGAGCGCTTTCAATTTTCTCGTATTCACGTCCGCCTTCAAGAACTCCTCCTATGGTTTGCGTCACCTGGTTGATATCCCGAATCGCGCTGTAGTTGGTCGCTAACGTGTTGTATAATGTATTAGCTCCGTTACTGGGGATCGTTTTATTGGTAGGCGTCGCCATTCCCGAATTGCTGATATGACTTCTATTCTCTTCGCCTAAATCGGTAAAAGCGACAATATTCCGAGCCTGATCGAAGCTACTGCGTTTATTGGTAATCCATACTTCAACGCGGTTGATGGTGATCGAGGATTTGATATAGGGCAGACTTCCCAAAGCATTATCATAGTTGTCACGGAAATAATGCGACAGGAAGAAATGGCGATTTTCGTCGTACTGGTCGGCGGTAATTTCAAATGATTTTGTTTGAACGCCTCCCTTGGAATTTACGGTTTGCGACTGTGATTCTTGTTGGGCAAACAAGGTATTCACCCGGAGTTTACCAAACTGCAGATCGGCTTTAATACCAAACAACGCTGCTCCACCCCGGATCAGGGAATTACGTGTTGTCATGCTGACATTTCCCGCTTCGATCGATTTGATAATTTCATCTTCATCTCCCCGGTAGGCCAGTTTCAGTTTTTTCGAGTCAAAATCAAAAGTCGTTTGCGTATTGTAGTTCATATCGAAATTGACTTTCGAACCGACAGTTGCCTGCACATTCAACTGCACATTTTCGTCAAAATTGAAAAAAGTTCGGCTTCGCATACGTTCCGGCAGTGCCGGATCTTTGGTGGTGTTGCGTTTGAGTCCCATCGTTATTTCGGCCGAGCCCTGTGTACGTACCCGTACCCCTCCCGGACCAAAAATACGTTCTGCGGCACCAATGCCAAACTGCATATCCAATAGATTGAAGCCGTCTTCGGCCGAACGTTGGAACTCCTCTTCGTTTTTCTGCCGGAAATAGGAACGTAGTGATTCTTGTAGGCTATAATCCTGATATTCTTCAGGGGTCAATGATATAGGTGTGCCAAACTCCATATCGCCGATTTTTGTGCGTATGATATATGTTCCGGTGTTCAGATCATATTCGATATTTCTTTTGAGGTTTTCAGGATCACGTAGGTCGGCTGGCAATTGGGATTGTCTGAGAAAATCTTCATAGTTCTCCGGAACCGTTTTAGCAACAGGGTAACGGGAAGGAATGGTATCCTGTGGAGGAAGAGTCAGGCTGGTTTCCGGTGCAGAGACTATCTGTAATAGATAACCGGCATGAAGTGAATAGATGCCAGTCCCTAACAAAAACAAACATGTCCAGACAATATATTTTCGTCTTCTTACCTTCATTTAATACTCAATTGCCTATTTTGCGGATTTGATTTTCAATCATTAAAGAATTCTAAGCGCCGATTTTATCACCTGCTCCACCGCCAGATTGGGTGTATTCTTCTGAATAGAAGCTACCGCCTTTTGGGAGGCTGCTTTAGGGAATCCTAACATCACAAGCGCCGCGACAGCCTCTTCCGATACAGCCGTGCTTCCGCCTGAAACAGATGATGTGGCAGCCATAGCCTCCATGGGTTTGACCTTATTCCGAAGATCGACCAATATGCGTTGTGCTGTTTTTAAACCGATACCTTTAACTGTGGTCAGTGCAATCTCATCCTTTGTTGCAATCACCTGAATAAGTTCCTCAGGAGGAAGGGAGGATAGGATCATTCTTGCCGTATTCGGTCCTACTCCGGAGACAGAGGTTAATAATAGAAAAAGTTCACGTTCGGCTTTCTCTGCAAAACCAAACAATAGATGAGCATCTTCGCGGATCACCTCATACACATAGATTTTACCGGATTGTTTTCCCTGAAAAGCACTATAGGTATTCAGTGAAATATGGAGTGCATAGCCGATGCCACCACATTCCATAATCATTTGTGCAGGTGTTAATTCAGCGATTTCACCCTTGATGTATTCAATCATTTATCACTAAAATTAGTAATTCGTACCTATTATAACGTAGAATTAGGCAAAAGCGTATATCCAAACGAAAGAAAGTTGTTTATTCTGCTGCTTCTATCCACGAATAAGCTGATAGCCGAAGAATAATCTGTCTCCTCCCTCCGGTTGTTTGGGAAAGTCAGTAGATCTATTTCTATACCATCCAATAGAAATCTCTGTTTTTGTGATGCAAATCCCACAAAAAGGTGTTATAAACGATGGACTTATTTGCTCTGATCGTTTTCGTCTTTCCATTTATTCCGCATTTTCATCCGTTTGATTTGAAGAAAGCGCAAAAGGATGATTACGACCAACGTAACGCCAATTACCAGAAAATAGTTTGTAAAACTGCGATTCGGGTCATTCCCCGGCCAACCAATCACACTCATCACAATTAAGTAGAGCGATAAAGCGAGCGTTGTAATATTTACCTTTTTCATATTATTGATTGCTAATATGATGCAAAGATATAGCTTTCGTCTGATCTTTATTGGGTTTGAATCAGTTTGTGTTGTGCCCGATAAAGACCTGCTTCTATATGTATCAGATAAATCCCGGGTAAATAATTCAAAGAGATTGTAGAGACTCCTGCCGGAACAAACTGATCCAGCCATTTCCGACCATTCATATCAGTCATAGAAACACGACCTGCTGATACGAGATTCAGATAGAGAATCTTTCCTTCGATATAACTTTCCCGGTCTTTTTCTGCAGGAATTAGCGTAGAGATGTCTGTTGACCGAGGTTCTGCCATCAAAGTATGTAAAGGAGGGAAGGATGGAAGTAGTTGGTGAGTTGCAGCTAATGGAGTTGAGTTTAGAATAAGTGTTGTTGCTTTTGAGGTTTTTATAAAAAAAGGGGCGAAAGGAGGAAGCGCATATGAACTTCCGATAGGATATCCGATATATTCGGATCCATTATAGATATAAATGTGTCCATCCAAATCCATATTTGGTGTGATCTGATCCAGCAGCAGAGGAGCAGATAAAGGGTTTCCGCATAAATACCAACCGTCGTGCTCTCCGTCTCCTCCGTGATCGACAGTTATAGGCAGAGAGACCGCTTTACCAAAATCAACAGGAATCTGTTCGGCGGGAATGGCTAAACGCAAACTATTGTAGTCGGCCTGACGATCCAAAGCCAGAAGATATCCTTTGTGTTTTTCAAACAGCGGTTTGTTGTCTTGCTTCATTGAAGTAGAGATTACTCCCCAGTTGCCGGTTGCACGTCGTCGGACAGCACGTCTCTCTCCATTATATGTTTGCATATAAAAAAAGTTTCCACTTGTTGTTGTTTGGTTGTCTCCTAATTCAAAACGTTGGTCGATCGCTTCAGGATACACATCAAAAGGAAAAGAGAGAAAATACCATTTTCCTTTTTCGGGGATAGGTATATTTACGATAAGACTATCTTTTATATGTAAATCACCTTGTGCGATTAATGAAATATCCGGGTTGCAGATATACAATCGGTTAACTGTTAAATCGTTCTCTTTATGAACAACTATTTCTCCATTCCCCAGATAAAGTTCGTGACTGTGAATATCCATATCGACCTCTACGCGACCTTTTACCAATGAAGTGCCATTTGGGTGAGGTAATGTTTCTTGCCAGAATGTCTCTTCATCCCATTGGTGGTCTTTGTCAAACAGTAAAAACAGAGGAACTTCACGGGTGGCGTATATGCTGTCAAAGGCATAAAAGCCGGAGGTTTCGCTCTTGGTACCTTGAATATTTAATTGGATGTTTTGGGGATTAATAAAAGACGGGCGATCTTCCTCAATATAAATATAAGGAGTAGAATATAACTCGTCTTCCTTCTGTTCTTTATAATGAGCGGTATACCCATTTTTTTCCGGTATCAACCAAGGCTTTTTAACTATCGGTTTATTTTTTCGATAAGCAGACACCAATAAATTCTCTCCTTTTTTCAATTGGTAGGCGGCATAAGGTGCATAAATACGAATTTTTGTAAAATTATTATCAGGTATATCAGTCATGATCAGTTCACTTCCCGGATAGAGTTTCAACGATAGCCCTTCAGAAGCGTTCTTTATCCCTGCTGTTGTAGCGTCAAAAACGGCTGTTGACCCTTTTGTCGTATACGGCCAGGAGTCAGTTGATGTGTTATTAAACGTTTGCAATAAAAAGGTATCACGAAAAGTTCGTCCGCTGTTTTCATGGATAAAATCATTCCATAGTGAAGTATCAAAAGACTGTCCCTGGATAGGCAAATCACAACAAAACAATATAGACAGGAGGGTAATCGCCATTCGATTTATTCTTTTCATAGTCAATATGGTTAAAGTGTTATTCTATGTTCAAATATACATAAATAGTTGATATAACCTATCTTAAAGGTGTAAATTTTGCCCAAAAGTGACTAAATAACGTGAGTTCATATAAAGATTTATCTTTATATCGCGTTCACATCGCCTGAAGTCTGTTATTTTATTGCTAAAAACAGTATATTTATGACAGAAATAAACAAAAGTACACGTTCTATTGACTCGTACTTTGATGATTTTTGCTCAAACAGGAGGCTTTTTCCTCTATTTTTATCAAAATGGTGCTGATGTTTGCCAATTTCTTCTGCATCTCTCGCTGAGTTTATCTAAATGATTTAAAAAATGGTGCAGATCATTTTGGAGAAACATCTAAATAGTTCTACTCAGTCATGCAGATGATTTTTTAAGGGCTTGGAAATAGCCGTAAAAACAGCCGATTTTCCGGTTTTTTTTCTCCAGAATGGTGATTTTTACAGACCCGTAAAAATAGATAAGAGGAAATGATAATCAACCGTTCTTGCGAAAATAAACCTCGGATCCGTGCGTTTTTTTCGAACAAACCTGTAGTTGCCTCCAAATAGTAAACTCTCGAAGGGGGTAAAATAACAATTTGTTAAAACTGACAGATTGTAAATTCAACTCGAACTCTTCGGCCAATACACGCCAAATCGGAATTCAATCGATAAATGTATTGAATCGCTGTTTTTTAGATCCCCATTTTCATTTAAAATGGCGTATTCTTTTATGCGACTCGCTTATAAATCACATATTTTTATCTAAGTTTGTAGTATGAAAGATTTCGTTATATCGCAAACACAAACAGAAAAAGCGGTTCTTGTTGGACTCATTACGCCCCAACAAAACGAGCAACGTATCGAAGAATATTTGGATGAACTGGACTTCCTGGCAGAAACAGCAGGTGTACAGTCTATTAAACGTTTTACGCAGAAATTGGATTATCCTCATCCGGTTACATTTGTCGGATCGGGTAAACTGCAACAGATCAAAGAATATGTTGTTGAAAATGAGGTTGGTCTGGTTATTTTCGATGATGAATTATCGCCTAAACAGATCCGGAACATAGAAAAAGAGTTACAAGTTCGTATCATGGATCGTACCAGCCTGATTCTGGACATCTTTGCCTTACGCGCACAGACGGCTCATGCCAAAACACAGGTGGAGTTAGCTCAATACAAATATATGCTTCCGCGCCTGACCCGCCTATGGACGCACCTTGAACGTCAACGAGGAGGGGTCATGATGCGTGGGCCGGGTGAAACACAGTTGGAGACCGATAAACGTATCATTCAGGATAAAATAGCCAAGCTGAAACAAGATCTGGTGGAGATCGACAAACAAAAAAGCGTACAACGCAAGAACAGAGGTAAAATGGTTCGGGTGGCGTTGGTGGGATATACCAATGTCGGAAAATCGACCCTGATGAATCTGTTAAGTAAAAGTGAAGTATTCGCGGAGAACAAGTTGTTTGCCACGTTGGATACCACTGTTCGCAAGGTGATTGTCGATAATCTCCCTTTTTTATTATCCGACACCGTCGGTTTTATCCGTAAACTCCCGACCGAATTGGTCGAGTCGTTCAAGTCTACTTTGGACGAGGTGCGTGAAGCAGACCTCTTGGTACATATCGTCGATATATCTCATCCGGCTTTTGAAGAGCAAATAGAAGTAGTCAATAAAACTTTAGCAGATATAGACAAAACAGAGAAGCCGATGATCATGGTCTTCAATAAAATCGATGCATTTACGTTTATTCCTAAAGAGGAGGATGATCTGACTCCGCGCACACGGGAGAATATCGATCTGGACGAATTGAAGCAGACCTGGATGAACCGATTGCAGGAAAATGTGATCTTTATCTCAGCAAAAGAACGTACAAATGTCGAGGCCTTGAAATCACTCTTATACGAGCGTGTGAAGCAGATCCATATCACCCGTTTTCCTTACAATGATTTTCTCTTTCAACGGTACGATGAAGAATAACTAAAAATTAACATGATGAATAATGTCAGAAATCTGCGTCCACAAGAAATTGAAGTATTAAAGGCGCAATTTTGTCATGCAGATTATTGGGAGAATGTTTGGGTTCCTGAACAGTTTGAAACAGCGCACGTACACCATGTTCGTTTTTCAGGAAATGTCACATTAGGTGTTTTCGAAAAAGAATTTACATTACAAGGCGGCTTAAAAAAACATAGTGGATTAAGACATGTTACACTCCACAACTGTGTTGTCGGTCATAATGTGTTGATTGAGAACGTTCAAAATTACATCGCGAATTACACCATTGGACAAGACGCCTTTATCCAGAATATCAACAGTCTGCTGGTTGATGGCCAATCGTCGTTCGGCAATAATACATCCGTATCGGTACTGAATGAGACCGGAGGGCGGGAGGTACCAATCTATAATGGTTTATCTGCCTCATTGGCCTACATTATCGCTTTGTACCGCCATCGCCCCGAGTTGATTAAACGGCTGCAACATCTTATTGCTGATTATGCGGCCACGCTGACATCCGACCAAGGAGTCATTGGAGAAGGGGTGAAAATCATTAATGCAGGAACTATCCGAAATGTACATATCGGTTCTTTTACTACGATAGAAAATAGCACCCGCCTGGAAAATGGTACCATTAACAGCAATAAGGAAGCACCTGTCTATATTGGCGATAGTGTGATTGCACAAGATTTTATTCTCTCTTCAGGAGCAGTTGTTGCTGATGCCGCAAAAATAATCCGCTGTTTTGTGGGGCAGGCTTGCCATATTACCCATAACTTCTCTGCGCACGATTCGTTGTTATTCAGCAATTGTGCCTTTGAAAACGGCGAAGCATGTGCCATTTTTGCCGGTCCCTTTACGGTTTCCATGCATAAAAGCAGCCTATTGATCTCCGGGATGTTCTCTTTTCTCAATGCCGGTAGCGGTTCGAATCAGAGCAACCATATGTATAAACTGGGACCTATTCATCAAGGAATTGTGGAACGCGGGTCGAAAACGACCAGTGACTCTTACATCTTATGGCCGGCCCGGATAGGAGCTTTCTCTCTGGTGATGGGACGCCATTATCATCATAGTGATACCTCTGATATTCCCTTTTCATACCTGATTGAAAATAATGACGAAACATGCCTGGTTCCCGGAGTAAATCTCCGTAGCGTCGGAACGATCCGTGATGCCCAGAAATGGCCTAAACGTGATAAACGAACCGACTCTAATCGTTTGGATTGTATCAATTACAATCTGTTAAGCCCCTATACAATACGCAAGATGATAAAGGCTACGGATATCCTCCGGAATTTGCAAGAACTGGCGGGAAAAACCTCAGAGGTCTATTATTATCAAAATGCACGTATCAAAAGTTCTTCTTTACAAAAAGGGTTGTGTTTGTACGAAAAGGCTATCAATAAATTCTTGGGAAATTCACTCATTAAGCGACTCGAGGAGACTGCTTTTCGTTCGATCGACGAAGTCAGACAACAACTTCTTCCGACAGTTCCGGAAGGTGAAGGCGAATGGCTTGATTTGTCCGGATTAATAGTCCCTAAGCAAAGCTTGGATCGACTGCTTACCGCTATTGAAAACGGAGATATAACTTCGCTGGCCGAAATTGACAATTTTTTCCATACGATGCACTCTCAGTACTATCAGCAGGAATGGACCTGGGCCTACCGACAGATTGAATCCTGGTATAAAATCGACCTTCAAAACATTGAGAAAGAAAAAATCATTGAATTAGTCAATATCTGGAAAGAGTCGGTCATAACCTTAGACGAACTTCTGTATGAAGATGCCAGTAAAGAATTCTCCCTGACATCAATGACAGGCTTCGGCGTCGATGGATCCAATCAGGAAAAACGACAAGACTTTGAAGGTGTCCGTGGTGATTTTGAGAATAACACATTTGTCACTGCTGTAAAAGAACATATCGTCAACAAACGGGCATTAGGTGATGAACTGATCGGACGTTTGCAAAAGATCACAAACTGAATAGATACAGATGGATCCAATAGCGTTGATTTCCAAATATTACCAGCCTGATTCGGAGACATACCGGATACTGGTCGCACATAGTCGGAGTGTCGCTGAAAAGGCATTAGCCATAGCCCGGCTTCACCCTGAAATGGGGATGGATCTATCCTTTATTGAAGAAGCGGCTATGTTGCACGATATAGGGATTTATCGGTGTCATGCCCCTTCTATCGGTTGCTTTGGCAGTTATGCGTATATCTGTCATGGCTATTTGGGTGCTGACCTGTTGCGTCAGGAAGGATTTTCGCAGCATGCTTTAGTCTGTGAACGACATACGGGTACAGGCATTTCATTACAAATGATAGAAGAACAGCAATTGCCTTTGCCTTGTCGGGATATGCAGCCGATCTCTTTGGAAGAGCAATTAATCTGTTTTGCTGATAAATTTTATAGTAAAACAAAATTAGATAAAGAGAAATCAATAGATAAAGTAATCCGGGGGCTTGCCAGGTATGGCGATGAAACTGTCGACCGCTTCAATGGGTGGTGTAAACTCTTTTTAGGGGAATAAAGGCGTGAGGGCTCACAGATTTATTATACATTTGCGACAAATTAATTGACAATGAGTTGTTGATAACGAATTTTTCGGTACTAAAACCGTTTTTAGGAACATTATTGCCAATTGACGATTGATGAAATGAGTAGCAGAATCCTGATTATAATCCTATTACTGATTGCATTCCTCGCGGGATGTTCAAGTATCTCTAAGCAAACGACATCTACCCCTGTGCAAGAGGTGGTTATTGCCGATTCTCCGCCTGTGACTGTCATTGAACAATATTTTCCCGAGGATGAACAGCCTATTGTGATTGATTCTATCCACTCAACAGATTCTTTACTTCTGACAGAGATCGATTCTATCTCAGAATCGGAACGAATAAATAATCTGCTTATAGAAAGTCTGGCTACTCCGGCAAGACATGTAGCTACCGCTGATAGTTTAGCTGTTGCTGATTCAATACCACGTAGCCCCAATGCTTTGGATGCTCCGGTTGTTTATCAGGCTAACGACTCTATTGTTATGACTGCCGGTAATTGGGCCTATTTATATGGAGAAGGAGATGTCAAGTACCAACACATTCAATTACAATCTGAACGGATTGAGATGAATATGGACAGTAGTATTGTTTATGCGACATTTGCATTGGACTCGGTTGGACAAGAGTTTGGTTATCCTCTGTTTAACGAAGGCGACCAGCAATATGAGTCGAAAACCATGCGTTACAACTTCAAAACAAAAAAAGGATTTATCACCAGTGTGATCACCCAACAAGGAGAAGGGTATGTCACAGCAGGGCAAACAAAAAAAATGGATGATAATTCCCTGTTTATGGTCGGAGGGAAATATACCACCTGTGATCATCACGAAAACCCTCATTTCTATATCCAGATGACTAAAGCCAAAGTCCGCCCGGGTAAAGATATTGTTACCGGCCCGGTTTATCTGGTTATTGAGGATGTGCCTCTTCCTTTGGCGCTACCTTTTGCTTTTTTCCCTTTCACCAGTTCTTATTCTTCCGGGATTCTGATGCCTTCTTTCGGGGAAGAATCGATCTACGGTTATTATCTGAAAGAGGGGGGGTACTATTTTGCTTTAAGCGATTATGCCGATTTAGCATTAACGGGTGATATCTACAGCAAAGGGTCATGGCGTTTGAATGCCAAATCTATTTATAAGAAACGATATAAATATTCCGGTAATTTCAATGCGTCTTATCAGGTGATGCAAAAAGGGGATAAAATCTCCGATATACGTACAGATGAGAATGGGAAACCATTACCGACAGACTATACTCAAAGTAAAGACTTTCAGCTGACCTGGTCGCATACACAAGATCCGAAATCGAATCCTTTCCGGACATTTTCGGCCAGTGTGAATTTTGCTACCAGCAGTTATAATCAGAATAATCAAAACAGCTATTATAACTCTCAGGCTACTCAGAATCAGAAAGGATCTACGGTCAGTATTTCACAACGTTTCCCGAACAGTCCGTTCTCATTGTCTGCAACGATGAGTGTCAATCAAAGAACAAGTGACTCCTCCATTGCTGTGACTCTGCCCAATGTGAACATAACGATGAGCCGCATCTACCCGTTCAAACGTAAAAGCGGTATTGGAAAAGAACGGTGGTATGAGAAAATATCCCTTAATTACGGAGGACAAATAAGAAACAGTATTCAAACAAAAGAAGATCAGCTTTTTAAATCAAGTTTAATCAAAGACTGGACCAATTCTATAGAACATAAATTACAAACGACTGCGACATTCTCTTTATTCAATTATCTGAATATTTCTCCTTCCATCAATTACAGCGAAAACTGGTATACCAGTAAGATGGAACAAACTTATGATCCGGAAAAAAATGCAATGGCTGCCAGAGATACGACATATGGCTTTTACAGATTATATCAATATGATGCATCGATCTCGGCATCGACCACCTTATATGGTTTCTTTAAACCGCTCCCGTTCCTGGGCAATAAAGTGGAAATGATCCGGCATCGGTTTGAACCAAGTGTCTCATTGAGCACACGACCCGATTTTGGTCGTCCGAAATATGGCTATTGGCACTCATACGATTATTTCGACAACAATGGAATCTATCATGAAGGCTCCTACTCTCCCTATAGCGGTAATGGGCGTTCAGTGCCTTCACAAGGTAAATCGGGATCGATCAATTTTGATTTTAAGAATAATATCGAAATGAAAATACGTTCTGACCGGGATTCAACAGGTTTTCGAAAAGTTAGTCTAATCGATAATCTCTCTACCGGTTTTTCATACAATATGGTGGCCGACTCCATGAAATGGAGTGAAAATTTACCGGTTAATTTAAGAATCAAATTTTCAAAAGCCTATACCCTTAATCTGAATCTGAATTTCGATACGTATCTATATGATGAGAACGGTCGTCATATAGATAAACTACGTATTGCCAACGGCAAAGGGATAGGTCGTCTGCGAAGTACTCAAACTTCTTTTGCTTATACCTTTAATAATGAAACATTAAAAAAATGGTTTGGAGGAAGAGATGATCAGACTTCTTCTTCGGTGAACGAATCAGTAACCAATCCGGGAATCGATGGTACCCAAGGAGGAGTCAATGAGTTTTATCAAGACGAAGAAAGACCGGAAAATCAAAGTGGAAACCGCTTGTTAAGCAAAAAAGAAGAATCCGGAGAATATGACTCCAATGGATATATGACGAATACTGTGCCTTGGAGTATCTCTTTAAATTATAGTATGAATCTGGGCTATGGAACGTTTGACAAAGAAAAAAGAGAATATCGGTATAAAATTACTCATGCTGCCAATTTCAACGGTAGTATTCAGCCAACAAAGAACTGGCGGATTACCTTTAACGGTACATTTGACTTCGATACCAAAAAGATTTCTTACATGACGATGAGTATTACCCGTGATCTACACTGTTTCCAGATGAACGCCAGTGTCGTTCCTGTCGGCCCATATAAATCATATATGTTTGCTGTAGCCGTAAACTCTTCTTTATTACAAGATCTGAAATATAATAAGAGTAGCAGTAGATATGATGGACAAACCTGGTAATATTACCACGTTATGGGTGTCTGTCCTGTTGTAATCAAATAGTCGTTGGCTTTGCTGAAGTGTTTATTTCCGAAAAATCCACGATAAGCCGACAAGGGTGACGGATGAGCTGATTTGAGTATCAGATTGCGTGAAGCATCTATAAAAGCCCCCTTTTTCTGCGCATACGATCCCCAAAGGATATAAACGATATGATCTCGTTTTTCTGCCAGCCGGTGAATCACAGCATCGGTAAATGTTTCCCATCCTTTGCGTTGATGCGAGCCCGCCTGATGTGCTCGTACAGTTAAAGTGGCATTCAATAATAATACACCTTGATCTGCCCAACGCATCAGATTCCCGGTGGTAGGAACCGGTTTCCCTAAATCGTCTTGAATTTCCTTGAAAATATTGACTAAAGAAGGAGGGAATGGGATCCCGTCTTGTACGGAAAAGCATAATCCATGCGCTTGCCGTGGTTCATGATAGGGATCCTGTCCCAATATAACCACTTTTACCTGATCAAACGGGCAATGTGCAAATGCGTTAAAAATGCAGGAGCCGGGAGGATATACAGTGCCTAGTTGATATTCCTGGCGCACAAAATCGGTCAGTTCTTTAAAATAGTTTTTTTCAAATTCGTCGGTTAACTGCTCTTTCCAGCTTTGTTCAATCTTCACATCCATAGCTTTACTGTGCTTAATGAATTGGCAAAGATAATCTTTTCTCCTAATTGTCAATGCTCATTACCAATGGTCGGTTATATCAGATGCATGCCAGCTTCTAAAGCTTCTTTACGCATATCATCCGGCCAGATACTGGCCTGTATCTCTCCGATATGCCCTTTGCGGAGGAAAAACATACATAACCGGCTTTGTCCGATGCCACCTCCTATACTCAATGGAAGTTCATTATTTAATAGACGTTTATGGAAATACAACTCTTTTTTCTCCTCGGCATGGCTCAATCTAAGTTGCCGGAGAAGCGCCTCTTTGTCAACACGAATTCCCATAGATGAAATTTCCAGGGATCGGTTAAGCACATCATTCCAGATCAATAGGTCTCCATTCAGTCCCGGTAGACCGTTGTCGCCGATAGTTGTCCAGTCATCATAATCGGGTGCACGTCCGTCATGTTTTTCTCCATTGCTTAACACTCCACCTATGCCAATAATAAAAACCGCACCATACTCTTTTGTAATCTGATCTTCCCGTTCTTTCGGTGTTGAAGTGGGATATCTTTTTAAAAGTTCCTCAGCATGGATAAAATAGATTTCCTGAGGCAGGATCGGCTTGATTTTCGGAAACATCTCATACACCAGGTATTCGGTACGTACCATTGCGGCGTAAATACGTTGCACCACCTGTTTTAAAAAACCAATTGTGCGCTCTTCTTTATTCATCACACGCTCCCAATCCCATTGATCCACATACAACGAATGCAGATTACCCAACTCCTCATCCGAACGGATCGCATTCATATCCGTATAAATACCAAAACCTTCTTCCACTTCATAATCGGCAAGCGTCAATCTTTTCCATTTGGCTAAGGAATGAACAATCTCAGCCTTGGCGTCGTCAAGGTCTTTGATCGGAAATGTCACCGCACGTTCCACCCCATTCAAATCATCATTGATACCCATTCCTTTGAGAACAAACAAAGGGGCTGTAACACGGCGTAAACGCAATTCCGATGAAAGATTCTGTTGAAAAAAATCTTTGATCTTTTTTATCCCGAGTTCAGTTTGGGCAAGATTAAGCAAAGCCTTATAACCTGAAGGTTTAATTAAATAACTCATAGAATGTTGTGCTTTGTGTATTTCGATTATGACCGGCAAAGATAAAGAATTATGTAAAAACATCAATCAAAAAAGCAATTATCTTCGCAAAATGGAAGCACTTTATCCTTTGAAGCATGCAAAATATCAAAAAACAACAAATTCAGCAGCCTGTTTGTTAAACTCCGGGATTATATGTAATTTTGCACCTGTTTGGCTCGGTAGCTTAGTGAATAGAGCGTCAGATTCCGGTTCTGAAGGTCGTGGGTTTGACTCCCACCCGGGTCACAGAAATGGCTGGTTCAGTTTATACTGAGTCGGCTTTTTTTGTATCAACAAACCCCTGAAACCACTTACTGCGCTGACTCCGATTACTTTTCTTACAAACAAACGTCCGGACCTTCACAAGCCCGGACGTCATAAAAAATGTCTTTCAAACATTTTTCAAACAATTAATATACAAAGAAACGCAAGTTTTGAATTTCAAGCAAAATAAATCTTGCCGATTTTTTCATATTTATGGCTTCTTGTTCTTCTTTTTATTTTGTCTATGAAATAGAAAGAAGCGAAGAATGCCACTTAATCGTGTTTTTCTAAAACATTTTACCTGCTTCATTTGTTATATATAATTAGGACCTACTATACGATAAACACAATGTTATAAAACAAAATGATTATGTCAGCTATCTTTAGATTTCTATTTCCGATGAAACCGGATGGGAATGCTATTTCCCTTTTTCTTTTAGCCTTACGAATACTCTTTGGCGTTCTACTGTTGACACATGGTATGCAGAAATTTGTCAATTTTGCCGAGTTGTCTACCTCTTTTCCTGATCCTTTGGGAGTGGGAAGTAAAATGTCTTTGAGTCTTGCAGTCTTCGGAGAAGTCGTCTGTTCGTTGGGTTTTATTTTTGGGGCACTTTATCGCTTAGCATTAATACCCATGATATTTACAATGGGAATGGCTTTTTTTGTCATTCATGGTGCCGATCCTTTTTCGGTTCGTGAACTTTCGTTTATTTACTTAATCGTATTTATACTGATGTATATCACAGGCCCAGGGAAATTTGCCGTTGACAGGTTGATTGCTGTTCCTTTATCCAAGAAATAAGCGAAACAAATAAGAACATACAAAAAGAGCTCCTCGGAAAAGGAGCTCTTTTTGTTAGAATATGTTTCGACTATCCGCCGAATCGTTCTTTTCAGATTTTATGCTTTCTATAATTTTCATAGGAGTCAGCTTTTGGCTCAATACTCCAGCCGGAGATAATCCCACCGTAAAAATAGAACTTCGCATCAAAAACGATACCGCTGTGTTCTTCTTTTACTTCATAACATTTAGTGGCGCCATATTCATCGACCAACTTGTATTCGCCCAGCTGAACAGGCTCAAACGGTTGACTGGCCAATGCCTCTGCAATCGGTTTCAATTCGGGGGCACGTCGCGGAGCCATTTGAAGACGACTGATATACTCTTCTTTTGTATTCGCTTGCAAACCGGTAGCAGCAACTTGTTCGATTACATCCCAAGTGGTATTTTTCAATGCCGGATTTTTTGTCACTTTAGGTATGGCAGCATAAGCTGAGACACGCATCTGAAGCGCCTCCATAATAACCGGTTTTTCAAACGGATTGGTATTGACTGTTGTTATGCCGGTAGCCGCCTGATTCACTTTGGATTGTGCACGTAAAGCCCTTACACTATCGGTGTATGCTCTGAATTGCGCCCGTGTTTCCGGAGAACGCAAACTCCCGATGGTAAAAATAGCAATACCTTCCGCTCCATTATTAAGAGCCGCATCCATACATTCAAACATCTGAGGACCATCTGTCCCGGTCATACCACAGAATAGTGTCGTGTTCGGATTCTTTTGTTTAACATTGTCAATCGTACAGTCGGAAATAAAGCTGACATCGCCTGTATAGAAGTTGTGATAAACCATAGGGAATACAATATCCAGGTTCCATTTTCCCCAGTCCTGGCGAACCATCTTCTTGGACATTTCCGGTGTCGGGAATGGTGAAGCCGCCATCACTTTGCCATATGAATGAACCACCTCAGCAATTTCATTGGCTACTTCGGTGATCTGATCACAACGGAACTGCAGCCATAACTCGTCGGTAGACGGATCTTCCTGCTCACGGGGATCATACCCATGTTTTTCTTGAAACAATTTAATCATAGCCGGATGATATCCATAATCCCATTCCGGATACTCTTTGTCCTGCACGATGCCGTAACGCGGCCACAATGTTGTCGGAAGAATTACATCAACAAAGCGATGATAATCAATAGCGATACCATTCAAACCTTCCACTTCGCAATAGGCACGGATTTTCTCTTTAATATGTGCTCTCACTTCTGGTAAAGCAGGACACATGAATTTGTAATAATCCACATAGGCTTTTGTGTCGACCAGACTTTCGCCTTTACGATTCACACTGAACCAATCCGGATGGTCTCTGATAATTGCTTCGCGATCGTGCTCCAGGTTCATGGTCCATAACCAGGCATACACATGCAAACCATGTTTATGCGCTACCGGAATCGCAATACGATAATCATCCGGAGAAGGGGCGTTCAGAATAACACCATCCAATCCGGCATCTTTCATAACCACACAGACTGAGTCGAAATTCATACCAGGCCGATAGTTGAGCCAAGTCCAGAACATAGGAAATTCTTCATTTCCTGTCGTTTGCTTACCGTTGCCGGTACAAGAAACGAGACTTGCAAACGCAAGCAGAATAACAAAAAAATTGAGCTTTTTCATGTATTTAAAATTTAAAAAAAATGAGTTCTTTCATATTATGCTGGTCAAAAGTAGAAAAAAGTTGTGATGCAGCAAAAATATACATTTATAATATGATGAAATACGCAAAAACAACTCGCCTCGTATCGGTTTATGTTGTATTTTAGAAAAATGCCATCTCTTTATATTTCTTAAAAAAAGAAGCTCAACCTGCTCGGTTTTGTCAAAATGTTATAAAAATAACCTATATTCTTAAAATTCCACAGATGCAGAGGTGTTGTTTGTAGGTTTTCGACCCAGTAAATATGTGAAATTGACTTCTCGCCATTGAAACTATTCGCTACATTTGAATTGAAATTTAAATGACACAGTGATGAGGATAGCATTAGTATTGAGGAAAAAGAAACAGCAGCAAAGCGATGAGGTCGGACAGGCTGTTGTGTTTGAAGTGGAAGAAAATAAAGTAGTAGGAGTAGAAAATGACATCTTGCAAACAGCAGATCCAGATTCACTCTCCATTTGGGCCCTTACCAAAAAGGTAAAAGAGATTTATATCCCGGAAGCAGACGAAAAGATCAAAACGTTTTTCGGGAATTTAGGTATTCGGATGAAAAGATATGATGAGTTGGGTAATGACGAACTTTTCCAAACGTTCATTATTTAGCATTTAACTTTCTACTTTCTGTCGGGAGGATGTATCAAAAAGGTACATCCTCTTTGTTTTCTGCACAGCCGCACCAATAGTCAAATTCAGGTCACTCCGAATTATCTCAACTCCATTAATAACTCTGTCAATATTTTCACACCTCTTGAAGCACCCATTTGAATATGATGCATATCGTGCCGGGTCGCCGAGACCTCTTTCGGATCAATCAGAAAAATCGGAGTCCCTTTGGGGACATAATGCAATAACCCGGCTGCCGGGTAGACATTTAAAGAGGTACCGATCACCACAAACAGGTTAGCCTCACTGACCCATTTGATTGCCGGTTCAATCATCGGGACAGCCTCTCCGAACCAGACGACAAAAGGCCGCAACTGAACCCCTTTCGGGTCTTTATCACCCAAATGGATATCCGGGTTTTCCGCAGAAAGTTCATAAGTGGTATGAAAATCATTTACCGGACAAACTTTCATTAATTCGCCATGCAGATGTAATACCGAACTGCTTCCAGCCTTTTCGTGTAAATTATCGATATTCTGAGTAATAATCCGGACATCAAAATCTTTTTCCAGATCGGCCAAACCGGTATGACCAACATTGGGCATCACTTTCAGCAATTCGCGACGGCGGTAATTGTAAAAGTCCAACACTAATTCCGGATTCGCAGCAAAACCTTCCGGGGTTGCCACTTCTTCAACTTTATAATTATTCCATAAACCATCTGAATCCCGGAAAGTGGCAATCCCGCTTTCGGCACTCATCCCTGCACCAGTCAGGATGATCAGTCTCTTTTTCATGATGATATCGTGTTTACTGTAGACGCGCAAACCTAATGAATAAAAAACAAAAACCGACTCGGCACAAGTGCCGAGCTGGCTTTTTGCTTCTCAAAGAAACAGTCTCACGACTACCTCTCCGCTAAGACTCGTTAACCTTAGATCTAAAATACTATGAAAAAAACTCTGTGCAAATATAAAATGATTTAATCAAAAAACATATACAAATTGTCACAATAAAGTATATTATCAGTTCTTTAAGTCTGAATTGCGACAATTAAAAACTCTTTTTTAAGTTTATTTATATTTTTCGACTCCCTTTTCTTGATTATCAATCCCTCCTTCTATTTTTGAAATCTATTCAAACGAAAGATACGGTTTTATTCTGGTCAGATCGCTTTCGGTAAATTCTTCCAATAAATGTAGGTTATCCCAGCCGGTCAGTTTCCCTTTCTGTCGACGCAGATTCAAAATGGCCTTTGCCTGGCGTGCATTGATGTAGGGGTGACGATAGAGCGAATCGGGAGTCATTGAATTGATCGATCGCTTACGAATAGATTGTGGATTCACTGTAAACCATTTTTCAAGCGCTTTATAACGATCCTCGTCTATTCCATACACTTCACCCAGTTGAGATACGGTATAAAATCCACCAAGCAATTGGCGGTATTTAACAATCCGATTAGAAAAAGAACTGCCGATTCCGGGCACTTTCTTCAACATGGTGGTGTCGGCACTATTCAGTTCCACAAGCGTGCCGTCCGGATATTTTTCCACACGGGGATAGGTCGCTTTTTTTCTCGGACTAACCATTTCTTTTCTTAATACAACCTCGCCGACTTTTTTCAAAACGGATTGGGTCGAAGCGGTAGACGAGTCGGGTTCTAAGGTTAAGGAGTCGTTTTGCCTGACCAACAGGGTGTCTGCGACAATAATCTCCGATGAAGTTGTTCGCTCCTTTTGTTTATCGGTCAAAATCAAAAGTAGCCAAGCTATGACAATCAAGATTGCTAAAAGCGTTAATGCCCGGCGTTCGCCGCTGGAGAAATAAAGAAAATCACGCCAATTCATAGTTTCAGGTTTATTTTATACAAATTTATTCTTTTTTATCTACTTTTGCCACCTTCAATAAAAAAACATATGAAACGATCTGTATTACTCCTGTTTTTTATCTTCGTAGCAATGGCCGCTAAAACTCAGAATATTCAACTCCACTACGACCTGGGTAGTCATCTGTACGATAAAGACCTGAAAGGTAGACCTCAATTAACATCTACGGTTGAAATGTTTAAAACGGACAAATGGGGGAGTACCTTCTTTTTTGTCGATATGGATTATACTGGAGATGGTATCACTTCAGCGTATTGGGAAATCAGCCGTGAACTGCAATTCTGGGAATCGCCCTTCTCTGTGCACGTAGAATACAATGGCGGATTGGCAAAAGGGTTTTCGTTCAGTAACGCATATCTGGGAGGGGTTACCTATTCGTATCTAAGCCCAGATTTTTCGCGGAATATCACGTTCACCCCTTCCTATAAATATATTCACGGACTTTCCAGTCCACATAATTTTCAGTTGACTGCCACCTGGTTCATCCATTTTGGAGCCAATAAGGTCTGTACTTTTTCAGGTTTTGCCGACTGGTGGCGTGAGAAAAATCCACATGGCGATTTTATTTTCCTGGCAGAACCGCAGTTCTGGGTTAATCTGAATAAATTCAAGTGTATAGACGATAAGTTCAACCTGAGTATCGGCTCCGAAGTGGAACTGAGTCATCATTTCGGCGGACTAAAAGGATTTTATGCCATTCCAACTCTGGCAATCAAGTGGGCTTTTGATTAACTTGTCTTTAAGTCGGGTATAGCGCGTACAATAATGAGGATAAATCGAAAGATTACAATTTGTCAGCGAGCGATTTAATTTAGCAATTTGTCATTTTATCTCTTCGAGATTTGCCTATTTGGAGTAAACTACAGGCTTGTTTGAGAAAATCGCAAGGATCTGAGGTTTATTTTCACGAGATATGTTGATAATCATATTCTCTTGCCTGTTTTTACGGGTCTGTGAAAATTGCCATTCTGGAGAAAAATGGCCTTGAAATCGGCTGTTTTTCCGGCTGTTTCCGACCCCTTAAAAAATCATCTGCATGACTGAGTAGAACTATTTAGATGTTTTACCAAAATGATCTGCATCATTAAAAAAATCATTTAGAAAAACTCAGCGAGAGATGCAGAAGAAATGGGTAGGAAATGCCTATTGGGCGTCTAAAATGGTTGAAACAACCGTCTATTTGCTCAGAAACAGATGAAGTGTGTGTTAGCTGAAAGTGTGTTTTGTTTAAATTATGTTGTGGTTTGGCTGTTTTTAGCTTCAAAATGACAAAATTGAGGTGTTGTGTACTATTGCTTTGACCTTGGATGGAGCGTTTCTTTTATTGCGTAAAGCGACGTTCTCTTTTTTTTACGATTTTTCATTTATCTCTTTATATATTCACACTTTTATCTTATCTTTACCCCCATTTTTGATTAATTTAATCATAAATTGCATAAATTAGTTATCCAAATGTAAACAAAAAAGTATGTCTATGAAAAAGATCATTTATCTTTTATGTTGCCTGATCCTGGGTATAGGTTTGCTATCAGCCCAAACCACACAGGTGACTGGTCTTATTACTTCTGCTGATGACGGAGAGCCGATTATTGGTGCTTCTGTTGTGGCAAAAGGAACGTCTGTGGGTACTGTTACTGATCTCGACGGGAGATTCACGTTGAATGTACCTTCCACAGCCAACACGCTTGTAATCTCTTATGTAGGTATGATTACTCAGGAGGCAAAGGTTGCACCAACAATGAATATTCGTCTGAAATCAGATACTCAGCTGATCGATGAGGTGGTGGTAACCGGTTATGGTGTCATCAAAAAGGGTGCATTTACCGGAGCAGCACAGGTTGTTTCCAATGAAAGCCTGACTCGCCGGACAGATGACAACATTATGAAGTCGTTACAGGGTACGGTAGCCGGTCTGCAGGTGAGCAGTTTTACCGGACAGCCGGGAGCCTATTCGGCAACGACCATTCGTGGTACCGGTTCCTTTAATTCAGGGACAGAGCCATTGTATGTGATCGACGGAGTTGCGGTCTATACCGAAAAAATGGGTACGTACAATGCTGCCGGTAGTGGTGATATGGCTGCCAGCCCGATGGCCAATATCAATCCGAACGATATTGAATCGATTACTGTATTGAAAGATGCGACGGCTACAGCTATTTATGGAGCGCGTGCTGCAAATGGTGTGATTGTTGTAACGACCAAAAAAGGGAAAACAGGTAAACCACGCGTGAATTTCAATGCGAAGGTGGGTTCCAGCTTTGTGGGTAAGTTAGACCACAATTACCGGACAGTTAATCTGGATAAATATAAAGAGATCTGGCAGGAAGGGTATATCAATGCAGGTTGGGTTGAAAATCCTCAGGATGCAGCAGCCGAACTGGCAGGAGATATTGAGTACTACTATGGCGTGGATATCAATGCGGTAGAAAGTGTAGACTGGTTGGATGCTGTATTAGATAATGGCTTTACGCAGGAGTACGACTTGAATGTACAAGGCGGTAATGAATCATTGAACTACTATGCCAGTGGAAGTTATTACGATACAAAAGGGGTGATGATCGGTACCGGTATGAAGCGGTATACCGGACGTTTCAGTCTGGATGCCAAAGCCGACCGATTGACTTATGGATTGTCAGCCTCCGGAGGTCTGGCCGATATCGACAACAGTATGACTGAAAGTCAGTATATCAATCCGATTGTAGCGGTGTACGACTTACGTCCCTTTGAGCAGATCTATAACCCAGATGGAACGTACAATTTGGATGCGTATTACAATCCGGTAGCGATCAACGATAAACACAAAGGTGATATTCGTAATCAAAAACAGATCACGATGTTGGTGAATCCTTATTTCACCTATCGTATCATTGATGGATTAACTTGGAAAACAAATGCCGGTTTACACATCATCGACCTGGAAGAGTTTTTCTATAACTCTAAATATAATCCTCAGTATTCTGACAGCGGTCTGCTTGGACAACGTAATAACGAACGGGCAACCACTTATCAGATTACAAACACATTGAATTTTAACCGGACATTCAATACGATTCATAATGTGAATGTGTTATTGGGACAAGAGGCACAAAAGGTCGCTTACAAACGTCTTTATGCATCGGCCAGTGGATATCCGAGTGATGCAGTTGTTGAACTGGAAACAGCATCTACCCCTACAGGCGCCGAATCTATGTCGAAAGCCAGTACATTGGCTTCTTTCTTTGTGAATGGCGAATATGACTATAAAAACAGGTATTATGCCTCTGCTTCTTTCCGTTACGACGGATCTTCTCGTTTCGGTACCAATAACAAATGGGCTCCTTTCTGGTCTGTCGGATTGCGCTATCGTATCTCTGAAGAGGCGTTTATGGAAAATACCAAAAGTTGGTTGACCGACTTGGCTGCACGTGCCAGCTTCGGTACGGTAGGTAATCAGGATATCGGTTATTTCGAACATATGGGCTTGTACCAATATGGGTATTCATATAATTCGAAACCAGGGGATATTCCTTATCAGGTAGGAAACAAGGATTTGAAATGGGAACGCGTTGAGAAATTCGATGTGGGTGTTAGTGGTGTGTTGTTCGAACGTCTCTCTTTCGAACTTGACTATTACAATGAGAATACCAAAGATATGCTTTTCGAAGTGCCACTCTCTTACACCACAGGTTTCCCGACAATGACTCAGAATGTCGGTACAATGCGTAACCGTGGATTTGAGTTTATGTTGAATATGAATGTGATGAATACCAGAGACTTCGCATGGGATGTTCGTTTGACAGGAACAGCCAATAAGAACAAGATTACCAAGATGTCTACCGAACTGCCGATCGAAGGAACACGCACGATCCGTAAAGTAGGAGAAGCTTATCATACGTTCTATTTGCCGGAGTGGGCTGGCGTTGATCCTGAAACAGGTGATCCGTTATGGTATAAAGGCAAAGAAGGAAAAGAAACGACCAACAATATTAATGAAGCCGAACAGCGCATCGTCGGATCTGCCGATCCTAAATTCTATGGTGGTATTGGTATGACTTTCCGTTATAAAGGATTTGATCTCTCTTGGGATGCCAGCTATACATTAGGAAATAAGGTATACAACAGTGGTTTTGGTTATGATATGCAGGTGGGACACTATTATTTAGGCCCGGTATCTAATTACATCTATGATAATCGCTGGCAGAAACCAGGTGATATCACAGACGTTCCTAAATTTACAGCAGGTTCCAGAGCAAATGCAAATGCCGAATCAACACGTTTCTTAATGAGTGGTTCTCATCTGCGGATGAAATCAATTGTATTGGGATATACACTTCCCAAAAGCTTGTTACGACCTGCCGGAATAGATAATCTGCGGGTATATGTTTCTGCTGATAATTTGTTTACAATTACGGCAAGCGATTACATCGGATTTGATCCGCAAACACGGGCAAACGGCGTTCAATCGTGGGCTTATCCTGTACCGCGGAATGTGATGTTCGGTTTGAATGTCAGTTTCTAAGACGTAATTATCTATTATTCTAAATATTAAGGATATGAAAAAAATATTTTCCATTATATGCTTGAGTTGTTTACTGGCCTCAGTAACCTCTTGTGATGATTTTCTGACTGAAACTCCGACAGTGGCGATTCCAACTGAAGACGCTTTTGTGTCGGCCAATGACTATACGATTGCTCTGAATGGGGTATACTATACATTGGGAACTTACCGCTTTTTGGGTAGGGATATACAGGCCTTAGGTGAAGTCGCTTCTGATAATTCCGACCACTCTGCGGCGACATCTCATTTCTATAATATTTTCTCTTATCAGATTCTGAATACGAATGCTTACCTGGAAGAGATCTGGCGTTATGGATATGCAGCAATCGACCGGGCTACACGTATTATTGTAGCGGGTGAGAGTGCAACGGATATGGAAGGAGACGATATGACAACTATTAACTATTGTGTTGCTCAGGCCTATGGCGCGAGAGCATTGTCGATGTTCTATCTGACCAATATCTTTGGTTTGCCGTATTCGGATGCGAACAAATCATCATTAGGTGTAGTCAATGTGACGAAAACGATCGCTCCATTTGAGAAAGTAGAACGGACAACGGTTGAAGAAAATTATCGCCAAATTCTGGCAGATATTGCTAAATCGAAAGAGTTTTATGGCAAAGAAGGCGTAGAAGATGCCCAATATATTCATATGAATCAAGCGGCCGTTGCAGCTTTGGAAGCACGTGTCAAATTGTATATGCAAGATTATGCAGGAGCCATCAATGCTGCTCATACAGCGATTGAACTGCGTGATGGTATGATTGTTTCAACTGCAGGTGAATATTGGCAGATGTTCAAAGAGTTGTTGATCTCTTCTGAGGATATTTTTGTTATTGCAAAATCAGAAACCGATTATCTATCAGCGAACTCTTTAAATACGTTGTGGAATAAGTATGGTGTATCGCTTAACAAAAAGACCATTGACGAGTTTGCGGATACGGATATCCGTAAATCGCTGTTGATCGCTGCAAGTTGGGATGGTGGTAAATTAGGTGGTATCGCTACAAATAATCAGATACAGAATTTACCTGTATTGCGTTTGCCTGAGCTTTATCTTACTTTAGCTGAAGCGTATGCAGCAACAGGCAACTACGGCGAAGCAAAGAAAAACCTATTGGAAGTGGCTGTTAAGCGGGATGCTTCGTATGCTGCCGAGGGGGTAAAAGAAGATGCTTCTATCATGGCGGTAATTCGTCAGGAACGTAAGCTGGAGCTGGCTCAGGAAGGTCACCGTTTCTTTGATGCCAGAAGATGGAATGAAGTAATTGACGTTGCTAACGGAACATTGAAAAACTTTGATGTTGCGAAATTCCAATTCCCTATACCGGCTAAAGAAGTGAATGCAGGTGCAGGTGTGGTACAGACCCCGAGCTGGGATGCCAATCTGCCGAAATAATTATTCCGGTTTATATCAATAAACATACGAACAGTAATCCAGTAGTCGACTTGACTACTGGATTATTTTTTTGGAACCTGTCGTTACCCTCTTTTTCTATTTAGCACTTCAACCTGGATTTAGTAGCTTTACAAAAAAAATTAACCCAAGATTCCAACAGGGGAACCTTGGGTTAAAAAATATTTCTATAGGATTTCTAAATAATCCTTTGAATGGATCAATGCCTGAAAATTATTTCACAAAACTAGATTTGTTCAAGAAGTCTGCACATCCTTTTACGCCTTCAAATTGAGTACCTGTTCCTTCGGCCATTCTTTCCAGTTCAACGAAGAAGTTGGTGATACCATTCGCATTTGCCTGAGCAAAGATTCTTTCAAAGTTCATCATACCTGACTGACCAAGCACATATTTATCTTTGATGTGAAGAGCTTTGATACGATCTTTGTATTTCTTGATATACGCAACAGGATCTTGTTGGCCCATCACAGTCCAGTATACATCCAGTTCAAAGAATACCAATGACGGATCAGTATTTTTGAGCATAAGATCATAAATAATTTCTACGCCTTGTTGATCGCGGCCATAGGCACGACGTCCGAATTTAGATTCCGATCCGCCGGGTATTACCTGGGCGAATTCCATCTCGTGATTGTGGTATCCGAATGATAAACCTGCTGCTTTTGCAATCTTTCCGGCTTCATTGAATATTTCTCCGACGTAAGCTGTCTCTTCTACGCTACGGGTTGAAGGTTGTCCCGGTTGGATAAGCAATTGTACACCGATCTTTGCATGATCGTCAGCTGCTTTCTTCCAGAAATCCATAATCTGCTGTTTGTTGGAAGCATTGTATTCGCGTACCGGAGGATTCACATGTGTACTGCGGATCTTCAAACCGGCATCGTCAGCCATTTTTTTGAAATCAGCCATCTCAATGTTGCTGATCTTGCCATCACGGTATCCGGCTAATTCAATATAGGAATAACCCATATCGGCCACTTTTTTCAGTCCACCGGGTACGTCGTCGTAAAGTTCGCGGAATAAAGAGTAAATCTGTAAACCGAAATTCTTACTGGCATGTACATTATGAACCACCGGTGCTGCATTTGTCGCCGCTGAGGCCATTGAGCCTTTGCCTGCCAATAATCCACCCAAGGTGAACAGCGAGGCGTTACGAAGGAAATCTCTTCTATTTGTCATGATAATTGATAGATTATATAATTAATACAATGAATAAGGACGTCTGTAGTCATAGTAATACAAACGGTGTGCTTTCGCTTCCTTATCGTTGTCTTTAAAGCTTAATGTAGCCGGATCCCATTTCACCGGACGGTTCAATTCGCGAGAGATGTTAGCCAGACAGCACAATGTGTTGGTGCTTGTTCCCACTTCTACCGGAGCGATCGGGTTCTGACGTGAACGAACACAGTCGATGAAGTTCTGCATATGTGGAGAACTGATCTCGAACTGCAATGCATTCGGTTGTTGTGGAGGACGTTGCTGTCCACCGCCTTGAGCAGCACGTTGAGCTTCGCGTTGTTCGCGAGTCATCGGACGATTTCCTGCCAATTCAGCCGGAACTTTAGAAGAATCAGAGCAAGCCAGATAACCGCGAGCTACTTCGATCCAACCCTTTGTTCCGAAGAACTTGATACCTTGAGCAGAGTTGTTATCTTCCAGATATGGTTGTTCGGTCATTACGATACCGTTCGCGTATTTCATCGTCGCCCACTGAGTACCGTTATATCCTTTAGGGATAAATTCAACCGGTCCTGATCCGTCCATACCGATAGCAGCCTGAGCAATATCGAACATATGCGCACCCCAGTCAGCAGTGTAACCGTTACCGGTTTCCTGATACCAACGCCATGCACCCCATAGTTTTTCGTTTACTTCGGGATTCAGTGAGATCGGAGGACACAGATCTGGATGATAATGGATCTTCGGATCGTTCAATGGACCCATCCACATATTGAAGTTCAGGTTTGCAGGTATTTTTTCTTCTGCCAGATTCAGTGGCGTTGGCGGTTCACCTACGCGTGCATATATTTTTTCTACATGACCGATTGCACCGGCTTGTACCAGTTCGATCGCTTTTTGGAATTCTTTGCTTGAACGTTGTTGGCTACCTACCTGCAATACGCGTTTGTTATCGCGTACTTGTCTTTGAATTTCCAGACCTTCAGTAATTGTATACGCCAATGGTTTCTGGCAATAAATATCCTTACCTGCCTGAGCAGCGTGGATAGATTGCAATGCATGCCAGTGGTCGGGAGTTACCACTTCTACAGCATCGATATCTTTACGTTCCAACAGGTCTTCGTAGAACTCATACCCGTCGCAACGTTCGTTCATGCCTTTTTGTTTTTGCCATTCGGCAATTCTTTTCTGGAAGCGAGTCACCTTCATAGAGTCTACATCGCAGCACGCTGCTACCTGTAAGCCCGGGACTCCGGCAAATCCACGGAAATCGCTCAACGCCTGGCGTCCAAGGCCGATGAAGCCCATAACAACGCGATCACTTGGAGCAACGCGGACACCATTCTGCGCCCAGCTTGGAAGGATTGTCAATCCGGCAAGTCCTAATGCCGAATAACCAAGGAATTGACGTCTGTTGATTCCTTGTTGTTTTATTTCTTTAGACATAAAAATAGATTTAAGAAGTTAACATATATATTTATACTCAAATAATTATCAAAGAAAATATCTGATCTGTAGGTTTTTGTGGCCTTTTCATGATCTAACTGATAATTTTACAAACACAAACATTCACCCATTTTATTGAAAAAATAGGAACAAAGCAAATATCTATATTATTTTTTGTACAATCAAATATTATTAGAATAAATTTTTGATTGCCTGTGTAAATGGATGTTCTATTGAACGATCCAAACAAAAAAACAAAACGATCCATCGGTTTTTTTACACAGTTTATAACACTTTTCTGTTAGAGGTACCTCTAAATAATTTTAGACGTACCTCTAAACTGATTTACACGTACCTCTAAATGGATTTAGAGGTACCTCTAACAGAAAACAGAGGTAGGTATAACAAAAAAGTAGTTGAATTGCTTCTTTTATTTCTATAGGATAGTGCAAAGTAGATATGCAGATCTTTACAAATAGATCAAAGAGCGCGGAATATTTTAACTGTATGATTGTGATAAAATGTATATTTGCTACTTCATAGAAACTACTCATATAATAAACAGAGACTAAAAATGAAAAACTTGTATTTACTGTTGGCTATATGCCTATTGATTGGCTGTAGTGAAAAGAGAGAAGAAGTAACCCTTTCAGGCCTGAAAAAAGCGGATTTTGAGGCCTCTTTCGAAGGAAAAGAGACGGGACTTTATGTGTTGACAAACAAGAATGGCGCCGAAGCTTGTATTACCAATTATGGTGGACGGCTGGTTTCTGTCATGGTTCCGGACAAAGAAGGTCAGTTGACAGATGTTGTTTTGGGGTATGACAATATTTTTGATTATGTAGCGGTTGACGGAAACTTCGGTGCGCTGATCGGACGATATGGTAATCGTATTGCGCATGGTCGGTTTACGTTGGATGGAGTGACTTATGAACTCCCTCAAAATAATAACGGACATTGCTTGCATGGTGGGCCGAATGGCTATCATACCTGTATGTGGGATGCCCGTCAGATCGATGATCAGACATTAGAATTGACGTATATCTCACCGGACGGTGAAGCCGGTTTCCCGGGCAATCTGACGATAAAGGTGATCTACAAACTGACAGATGAGAATGCAGTAGATATCGCTTATGAGGCGACAACAGATAAACCGACACTGGCGAATTTAACCAATCACAGCTATTTTAATCTTTCAGGCAGACCGGGTTCTCAGATCTTGGATCATCAACTGATGATTCATGCAGATAGGTATACACCGGTGAATAAGACCTTGATTCCTTTGGGTGAACTGGCATCGGTGGAGGCTACCCCGATGGATTTACGTCGTCCGGTGGCTATCGGCGCTCATATCGATGACGCTTTTGAGCAGTTGGTTAACGGAGGTGGTTATGACCACAACTGGGTGTTGAATTCAAACGGAGATATCAATGTTCTGGCAGCAAAAGCCATCAGCCCGGTAAGCGGCATCGGTTTGGAAGTCTATACCACCGAGCCGGGTATCCAGTTTTATTCGGGCAATTTCATGAGTGGTTCCGATAAAGGAAAACACAATGTGATTTATCCGCATCGCGGAGCATTTTGCCTGGAGACACAACATTATCCGGATAGTCCGAATCAACCGGAATTTCCAAGTACGGTTCTTCGCCCCGGAGAAAAGTATCATAGCCGGTGTATCTATAAATTCACGGTAGAATAATCTGGTTGATATATGCGGCTGGTCTATATTTTTCATAGCGGATTCGTATTGGAAACAACTCATTTTGATCTGTTGGTCGATTATTTTATGGATACAACGGATGACCCGTCCGGCGGATTTGTACATAAAGAGTTATTGCATCGCCAAAAGAAGCTGTATGTCTTATCTTCCCATTTTCATCCGGATCATTTCAACCCGGAAGTTCTTCAGTGGAGAACCGAAAAAGATGATATCTCCTACATCTTTTCACGGGATATTTTGAGAAATAAACGGGCACAGCCAGAAGATGCTGTTTATCTGATGAAAGGGGAGGTCTATGAAGACGACAATCTATCGATCAAAGCATTTGGTTCGACCGATGTGGGGATCTCCTTTCTGATACAGGCGGAAGGGAAGACGGTCTTTCATGCGGGTGATCTGAATAATTGGCATTGGAAGGATGAATCGACAGCAGAAGAAATTGCGATAGCCGAAAGGGATTATCTGAAAGAGTTGGACTTGTTGGCAAAGACGGCCCCTGAACTGGATGTGGCGATGTTTCCTGTTGATCCTCGTCTGGGGACGGATTATGCCCGTGGTGCGGAACAGTTTGTAGACCGTATCCGGACAAGATTGTTTGCTCCGATGCATTTTACATTGAATTACGATCAGTTGCAAGGATTTAAGCAGTATGCTGAGAGTAGAGGATCCCTTTTTTTTGATATAAAAGAGAGGGGACAATGTGTAGAATTTTAATTATTTAAAGAAAGTATATCATGGAAATTAAGAGCAGATTTGATCATTTCAATATTAATGTAACAGATTTGAATAAAAGCATCGCCTTTTACAACAAAGCGCTTGGATTGAAAGAACATCATCGCAAAGAGGCTGCTGACGGATCGTTTATACTGGTTTATCTGACCGATGAGCAGACCGGTTTTTTACTTGAATTGACCTGGCTGAGAGACAAGAAAGGATCGTATGAGTTGGGCGACAACGAAAGTCACCTCTGCATGCGGGTGGCCGGAGATTATGAGGAGGTGCGTCGTTTTCATAAAGAGATGGGTTGTGTCTGTTTTGAAAACGATGAAATGGGACTGTATTTCATCAATGATCCGGATGATTACTGGATTGAAATTCTTCCGATCGTATAGTCAAAAAAGGGGAATAGATTAATCAGGGGTGTGCGTATGTCATGCCCCTGTTCGTTGATAGACAATCCGTTTGTCTACAACTGTATAGTGTAAAGCATTCATAGCCATCAGGTCACTTAGGATATTTCGAGCCGTATAATAATTGATATGGGCGATACGGCAGAACTGATGGATGTTGATGTGATTATGAGTGTCTAACCAGTTGAAAAGGATTTGCACCGGTTTGCTGATTTTTAATAATGTACCGTCGGGTTTATACTTCTTCTTCCAGGAGAAGATCAAAACTTCATTGGCCAGGATATTCTCATCTGCTACGCGGATATACGCTTTGTACTGATCGTTTTTATCGGGTGCCGAATGGGGTTTGTTGGGGCTGGGCGAAACATAGACTTCAAGGACGGTCTTTCCATTCAGATCCCACCGGGTAGCTTCGAAAGGAACAATCGGGCGGGTATACATTTCGGAGGCCGCTTCGATCATATAATACTCTTCTTCACTACGAACGCCGGCGATCACTCCGTTGTCTTTTACGCCAATCAAGAGGCGTCCTCCATCGGTGTTGGCAAAGGCGCTTAATGTACGGGCGATTTTTTTACTGTCGCTTACCTCGAATTTGAAATCAAGTTGTTGATGTTCGCCTTGTCCGATCAATACTTCTATGGGATGTCTCTTTTTCACCTCGACAGGAGTTCTGACCGGCAAAATTAAAATAAATACCTAACTT
Organism: Parabacteroides sp. PF5-9; assembly: GCF_029893105.1. GTDB lineage: Bacteria > Bacteroidota > Bacteroidia > Bacteroidales > Tannerellaceae > JARXWG01. Next base: position 178,516 of record NZ_JARXWG010000004.1, read on the forward strand.
TGGCAATCTAAAAAAACGAAATGGCTATATAATATACACTTATGAAATTTATTGGAATAATCCCGGCACGCTATGCTTCGACACGTTTCCCTGGAAAACCGTTGGCTGATATGAAAGGTAAACCGATGATCCAACGCGTGTACGAGCAGGTCGAGAAAGTATTGGATGATGTTTGTGTGGCCACTGATGATCATCGTATAGAAGCTGTGGTCAATGGTTTTGGTGGACGTGTGGTGATGACTTCTGTTGATCATAAAACCGGAACAGATCGTTGTTATGAAGCGTACACAAAGATCGGTGGAGATTACGATGTCGTTATTAATATTCAAGGAGATGAACCCTTTATTCAACCCGAGCAGATCGATATACTGAAACAGTGTTTTAACCAGGATACTGTTCAGATAGCAACTCTGGCCAAAGCATTCGACCGCGATGGTGATTTCGAGTCGACCCTGTTTAATCCGAATATACCTAAAGTCGTCTTGAATAAGAATAGTGAAGCGATGTATTTCAGTCGTTCAATCATTCCTTATGTCAGAGGAGAAAAACATACAGAGTGGTTGAAACGGTTTGTATTTTACAAACACATTGGCTTGTATGCTTATAGGGCAGACATATTAAGAGAATTAACCGCACTTGCGCCCACTACTCTGGAGCAGATAGAAAGCCTCGAGCAATTGAGATGGCTGGATAACGGTTATAAAATAAAAGTTGGGCTCACGGAACTGGAGACAATTGCAATCGATACTCCAGAAGATATGGAGAAAGCGCTTCAGTTGCTTTAGTGGGATAAATAGAATCCTTTCTTTAGTTTTCTTCAAATAAAACCCTGTTATTACGCATACGTGCTATTTTAGACATAAAAAGAGGTGTCTTAATCGTCCTTACAAGACGTTTAAGACACCTTTTTATTTTGTGGGATATACTCCCGATTTATTTCAGTGCCGGTAACAAATGTTTCCAGATAAGGTTGATCTCCGCTTGCATATCGCCGATATGGGCAGTGGTAACAATGACGGCATCTTGCTCGGGTAGGATGATGATGTATTGTCCATTGGCGCCATCGGCGCGGTAGGCGTTATGCCGGCAGCGCCACATTTGGTAGCCATAGCCCTGGAGCCAGTCGCTATCTTTAGGTTTGACTTTGAGATCTTCGCGTTTGACACCTGCAGGAAGGGAGGCTATTTTAGATGTTGTTGCTTCTTCGATCCAGGATTCGGGAAGGATTTGTTTACCGTTCCATTTTCCTTTTTGCAGGAAGAGTTGTCCGAGTTTGGCCATATCTTCTGTCTTGACATAGAGCCCCCAGCCTCCGGTATTGATGCCTTGTGGGCTTTCCTGCCAGGTTGCTCCCACGATGCCTAATGGGCGGAAGAGACGGGGATAGAGGTAGTCGATGACTTTCTCTCCGGTGACTTTCTGAATGATGGCAGAGAGCATATAGGTTGCCAGGCTATTGTATACAAAGAGGGTACCTGGTTTATGTTCGATGGGGTAGGCGAGGAATGTTTCTACCCAGTCGGCATCTTCTGTTCGTCTGATTGCTCCTGTTGGGTCGGTGTCGTGTCCTACCGACATCGTCAATAGGTGACGGATTTCCAATTCTTGCAGATATGGTGACACTTGTGCCGGAAGTTTATCGGGGAAGAAAGAGATGACTTTATCGGTGACTTTCAGTTTCCCTTCGGTGACTGCAAATCCGATGGCTGAAGCGGTGAATGTTTTGCTTACAGAATTGAGGATATGTGTCTTTTGTGGATCACCTTCACTCATCCACTCTTCTGCGATTACCTTGCCGTGCTGGAGGATCATAATGCTATGAAGGTCTTGTCCGGATTTTTGTACGGCTTGTTTATAGTTTTCAAAAGCTCTGTTCATCTTTTTCGAGGCATCTCCCCGTGGCAAAGCTTTGAGGTGTTCATTGTAGCTGATAAGCTGGATACTCCGGTCGGTGATTGCTTTTTTTACGCGTGGGCTGGTTAACAGATCGGTCACGCCCTGACGGTCGATGGCGACATCTTCGTAGCCGATATGCCCTACGGTTTGCATTTCGGAATCGTTGTATGCGGGGTGATCGAGGAACATATAGGTTTTACCACCTTCCAGTTTATCGAGCATTTTGATGAAAGCGGCTTCTTTTTCTGCGGAGGTTTTTTTAGGTCCGTCGTATCCGACATAGGAGAAGTTGTATTGACTCATGGCATCTTGGCGGTCGACAGCGGGCAGATTGTACTCTTCAGCCAAACGTTTGACCATTTTGACCACTTCAGGATCGAAACCGGTGGAGAGCATATGACCTGTGAGGTGACTGGCTTGTGGCATGTTTTTAAGCCCCAACTCTATCTGTGCTCTGAATTCCTGTTCTATTTCGGGAAGTTTCCATTTGTTTTCGGTGATGGCTAATCCGGGATAGGACGCATTGGGACCCATCATGGGAAAGAAGTATCCGTCACTATCGACCAGGCTGGGGCAATGGGTGAGGGGCCGCCATTTGATGTTGTCCCATTCGCTGGTGATGGCAAGGTGTATGCCGACATCGAGTCCGGGATGTTCGCGGAGCATTTTTACAGCTTCGGGAAACCAGGGGGTGACTACCATTACTTCGATAGAGGTCTGGATACCGTTTACATAGCCGTCGATTGCAGCAAGATTGGCTGAATGGAATGAGCCCATATCATCGGAGCGGACGATGAGCCGTGGATTGGATTGTCCGAAGATGGTGCTGTTTACGACCAGAAGTATGGCCAGACAGATCATCTTTTTGAATGTGTGTGTTTGCATTTTTTGTGTTATTTGGTTGTTTGTTGTTCTTTGAATTGACCTGTCAACAGGATTGGCGGGTCGGAGGGTGACATGCTGTTGGTGAGGGTGACAGTTATTTTATTGCCGGCCAATTGGCAGTCAAATGTTTCCGATCGGGCATCTGTAACATACAGGAGTGTTAATTTCAGGTTGTCTTTCGTGATCCAGCTTCCGAATCCAGCTGTTTTAAGCGGAAGTAGTCCTTCGGGATTACGCCGTGGGGAGGAGAAATAGGGTGATAATCGTTCGGTTTCTCCAAATTTCCAGGTGTCATTTCCAAAGGATAATGGGTATTGTTTGTCTATTGTTGTGAGCGTGAGTAGACAGTTTGCCTGTGCATCCAGATGAAGAGTCAGTTCGCTGATTTGCTGTTCATTCGGATTCATGGAGAACGTATAGGTGATGTTTCGTGCCGCTTCAACCTCATCATTAGTACGGGATGGGTCGGGTATTTTGAGGGAAGAGAGTTTGCTGGTCAATAATTCGTTTGCCGCTTCATCTTTTTTGATTGGCCTATTACTGATGATAGCAGGGAGAAGGTGTTTCCAAACGAGGGAGAGTTCTTTTTGCATATCGTTGAGGGAGGCCGTGATGGCAATGACCGCATCTTGTTCGGGCAGGATGATGATAAACTGTCCGTTGGCTCCATCGGCGCGATAGGCGTTGTGGGTGCATCGCCAGATCTGGTATCCATATCCTTGTGCCCAGTCGTCGTTGCTGTTTTCATCAGGTGTCCGATCGGGTCGCTGATAGATATGTGGCGCTGTCGCTTCATCGATCCAGTCGGCCGATAATAATTGTTTGTTGTGCCATTTTCCTTTTTGGAGGTAGAATTGTCCGAGTTTGGCCATGTCGGCTGTTTTGATGCGCATCCCCCAGCCTCCGCTGTTGATTCCTTGTGTATCGGTTTCCCACTGGATGTTTTTTATCTCTAAGGGTTCGAACAGTCGAGGGGTGAGGTAGTCGTAGGTACTTTCTCCTGTGACTTTATGGATGATTGCGGATAACATATAGGTGGCGTATGAACTATATTCAAAGGTCGTTCCGGGTTCAATCTGGATGTTGGTATCAAGGAATGATTTGACCCAGTCGTGGTCGGTGATATAGAATGTCGGCGGCGGGGTTTGTCCTACGCTCATGGTGAGTAGGTCTTTTACCCGAAGCTCTTGCAGGTATTGTGAGGGGTTTTGAGGGGTTTTATCGGGGAAAAATGAGATCACCCGGTCTTCGACTGTGAGTAGTTGTTCTTGTACGGCAAATCCGATCGCAGTGGATGTAAATGTTTTACTGACGGAATGCATGAGGTGGTTGGTCGTTGATCGGTAGGGGTGCCACCATCCTTCGGCGATGACTTTTCCGTGACGAAGGAACATGAGGCTGTGAAGTTCCATTTGTGCTTCAGCTTCTTCGATGAAGGTGTGTATGCCTTCCGAAGCGACGCCTTGCAGCTCAGGGGTGCTGCGGTACATACCGTCGGAATAGTTGCTGTTGGTTAACTTGGGTTCCCGACAGGCTGTATTCAGCAGGGTAAGGGCGACCAGCGTGGCTAATAGGATTCGGATTTCAGGCCTTTTCATGTGTGTGCATTTTTGATTGATAGGCAAATCTACGAAAAAACGGATATTTCAGCAACTTAGGTAACGTCGGTTCGATATAAAATCACAAGAGATGAGATGGGCTACTGTCAGAATGTCAATCTGTCAATTGAACCCATCCGTCAGTCGTCTGTCTCATTCCAATGTGAAGTATCGCTTCAAAAATGCGCTTCTCGCGCAATTCGTAACAGACAATCTGATTCTGTTTTATTGTCAATGACTCATTTTCAATAGCCCATTTCAAGTTCATCGGCATGATTCGGAAGGAGGTGTTCGAGAATCGATCGTTTTGTTGATATTTTATTACCAGTGATAGTGCTTATATTTTGAAGAAAAGAGAAGTTAAAAAAAGAAAATTACAAGATTTTTCCCTATCTTTAAGCGCAACAAACAACTTCTTCAACAAAAGATTCAGATCACTGGAAAAAATCATTACAATGATTCATAAGAGACATTGTGATGATTTTAAAAATCTTCACAATACCTTTGAAGGATCATTGCAATGAAATGAGGTAAGCAACATCTTTAGACGTGAAAATGCCCGTTTTCTGAACTAAAACAGGCGAGTGGACGCTTTTGTTGGTTGCAAAAATAGGCTTATATTGTAAAATGTGATACTGAAAAGAAGAAAATGGCGACTATTTGATAATCGGATCGATCTTGTTTTGCTGATGTTGAAACGATGCGAATCTACTGAGAATAGTAGGGGATAAATAGAGATTGAAAAAACTTGGTGGAGAGCCAGGCTTTAAACTGAATGATACGGTCTATATACGTTTTAGGGTTAGAATTTTTTATTCTTTTCGAGGCGTCTAAATCCGTAATAAATGAGTATTATGCAGAGAACGAGTCCGATTATTGCAGGGATAAGAATTGATTTTCCTGCTTCACCGGCGTTGTAAATACTCCAAACTATTTTTCCTGTAGCCATAAGTACAACTACGCCAAGTCCTATTATAAGGCTACGTTTCCAAAAAGCAAGTCCAAGGGCTAAGAACGAAAGAGGGATGGTTAAAATCAACAACCATTTTTTATAATCCCATTGTGCATTGAGCCAATTGATTTCAAATTGGAGAAACATTTTTACTTGTTCGCTTATTGTTTCGGGTTTGGGAAACCAGAACATACTGGTAAAAAGGCAAAAGATCGTTATTGAAATTCCCGTCCAGCTACGTTTGTATGCAAAGAAGCAAAATGGAATCAAAAAAATAGGGCGAATAAACCAACTCATCTGGTTTTGATGTCGCTCATAAAGCCAGCTTAAAAACGTTTGGTTTGTCATTGCTGTGATAATAAAAGCAATAGTCAACAACCCAAAAACAAATGCGATTGATTTGTCATATTTTGATACAAATTCTTTCCAGGATAATTGCCCATATAGTTGTTTATTCTGCATAACTCCAGTTTTTACCTTGTAATAGATCTCTCAATTGTGGTCATCTCATTTACAAATATAGGACAAAAGACCAAAGAAGCAAGTTCCCCAAAACACGATCTTTGTACTCCGTATTTAGATAGCTTTGCAAATAATATCATTGATGCAATTTTTCATTCTAAAGCAACGCTTGACGATATAGATGAAGAAAAGGTTAACCTTTTTGTCAAACTGGCTCAAGCCAAAAGAGGCTTTCCAATTCCATTTACAGCAGGTATTCCCTCTATTCTTACTCATCTTGATTTAATTTCGGAAGATAATCGACTCACGAATGCTGCCATTCTGTTATTTGGCAAGAAGCCGCAGTCATTTTTTATCACTTCCGAAATCAAGTGTGCCCAATTCTATGGCAATGACATTACAAAACCCATACCTGCCTATCAGGTATATCGTGGAAATGTATTTGAACTGATTGACCAGGCTGTCGATTTTGTCATGTCAAGGATAGATGTTCGGATAGGGACACGAGATAAAAGAACCGATGTAGATGTGGATTACGAACTTCCATTAGAGGCTGTTCGGGAGGCAATTGTAAATGCTGTAACGCATCGCGACTATACCAGTAACGCCAGCGTTCAGGTGATGCTATTTCGCAACAGGCTGGAAGTCTGGAATCCAGGAGCATTACCTTACGGACTTACCACCGCAAAACTCCTATTGCCGCATCCTTCCGTTCCGACAAATCCGATACTCGCCAACCCAATATATTTGGCTGGCTATATCGAGAGAATGGGAACAGGAACAAGAGATATAGTAAAGCAATGTAAGGCAATCGGATTAAGAGAACCGGAGTTTATTCAAGAAGAGAACTTTAGGGTTGTTCTTTGGCGGAAAGAAGAGCAGGATGAGGCTATAAATGAGGGTGTAAATAAGGGTATAATGGTGCAGCATGTGATTGAAGGAGAGATTGATAAAATTTGCGCCCTCATCGGTGAGGGTGTAAATGAGGGTGTAAATGAGGGTATAAAAGAAACTTTGAGAATTATATTAGATGCCCCGGGTCTTAATGCCGTAAGAATAGCAGAGAGATTAAATAAAAGTATTGCTACTGCAGAACGCTATCTTCGCACTCTTAGAGAACATGATATTGTTGAATTCAGAGGAGCGCCCAAATCAGGTGGATATGCCTTCACCGAAAAAGTAAGAAACATACTGTTTAAATAAGGAATAACTCTTAGCATACTTATTGCACCCGAGATCCGTCACGAATCCGTCACGCATGAATAAAAAAGACTTACAATCTCTTGTAAGTCTCTGTTAATTAGCCGTCGGGATGACAGGATTTGAACCTGCGACCACACGCCCCCCGGTAGGGTAAATTTGTTTTATATTTTACTTGTAAATAGTTATAAATGATTATATTTGCACTGTATAGCAATAGGTTGCTAAAACATAGTTTTTATACCTATATTTACTAAAGAGTGTAAACCGAGTGTAAACCGGGTTATTTATGGCAAAAATATCAGTAATATTATTTCAAAGCAAAGTTTTATCCGATGGCACATATCCGGTCATGTTAAGGGTATCCAAAGGACAAGGGAATAGAAAATATTTTTCTCTCGGCTTTTCTGCGACTACTAAACAATTTGATAACGAAAACGGCTACTTTATCCGGGATAAGCGGCTAAATCCTTCCACGTATGCAGAAGATGAACAGGGCAAAAGAGTAGAAATAGAAGGATATGCTGTAAAAAATGACTTTATCGACAGAAAGAAGATCCGGGCAAAGGAGATTATAGATGAGTTTGACCGTAACAATACGGATTGGACTTTCAAGATGTTTGAGCAGAAGTTTATCAATGAATCAAAAAAAGTGCTTGTGATTGACTACTTAAAACAGCACATAGAAAAACTAAAGTCAGAAAAACACTATGGTAATGCAACTGCCTATTCCCGGTTGTTAGTTCTCTTGGAATGCTTTCAGAAAGACAAGAAAGTAAAAGTTGATAGGTTGTACTTCCATGATTTCGACTACTCGGTAGTAAATAAATTCTATTTGTATCTAAAGAATGACAGAGGCGTAAAGGGGAATACTGTGAGCTACTATTTCAGAACATTGCGAGCATTGATGAATAACGCTATCAAAGACGGATGTGGAAGTAAAGAGGCGTATTGTTTCTCCAACGAATATACAGACACAAAGAAGGTATTCCATATCGGAAAACTCAAAGAGACAACTCGAAAGCGGTTTATTCCTAAAGAGTATCTTTCCACTCTGAAAAACACGGTATTTGAGCGTGAGCCATTAGAGTATAGCCGTCGGCTGTTCCTTTTATCATTCTACCTGTATGGGTGTTCCTATGTTGATTTGGCGAAACTCAAAAAGTCAGATATAAAGAAGGCAATAACAAAGGATGGCAAGCCAATAGAGATAATAGAATACAACCGAAGCAAAACACATAAGGACTACACAATACAGATCCGCCCGGAAATAAGGGAGCAGTTAGATTGGTTTCGGGATAACTATTCTACTATCGGAGATTATCTGTTGCCATGCATTACAAAGAATTTGAAAGATGAGGAATTGCAGAACCATATTATCAACCGGAGAAATAAGTACAGTAAATACCTAAAGGAGATCGCAAAAGAATTGGATTTCCCGGAAGCATTATCAAAGATAAGCACCTACTATTCCCGGCATTCATATGCTATGGCCATGCTAAATAGCGGCAAGAGCATGGAAGTGATACAGCAAGCCCTTGGTCATGAGGACTTGGCTACTACTAAGATCTATTTAGATAGTTTTGATACGGATTATTTGGCAAACGAAAGTGATGGATTAATATAACATATCGCAAAATGAATTATTCACAATTTACAAAAAAGAGAAATTACATGTATCGTGTTTTGACGAAGTTTAATGATAATGCTGATGCTATTATAAGAAGAGCTTTTGATGATGAACAAGAGAAAGAAGCAGGAGACCCTACGGCATTGGAAATTATAAAGTTGATTGCTGATACAATAGAAGCCGCAAATAGTTTATCATCTGATGTCCTAAAAAGATACAGAACTATGCCTTTTGATAAAGATAAATTTCTTGAAAAAGAGGCTAAAGAATGGTACGATGCCGCCGTCAATAATCCGACAGGCTACCAATACTTAGAGCAAAACATTTCTCTCGATGATATGTATGACACATTGTGGGGCTGGTGGAATAATAAAGAAAGACTTCACTTGGCAAGACGTGGTTTAGTATCTTTAATTGTTTATCGCAAATTGGTTGAGAAAGAAGGCAAACCAAAAGGTAAGCCAAATAAAAAAGAACCGCTTTTTCAGGATTATTTTGTTTCTAAACAAGCATATCTAAAAGCGGTTAAATGGCTTGAAAGCAATAATCATATTAATAACAACGGAGTGTTTATCCATGATGCCCGGGATTTTACGTTGTTCATATTAACGCTGAAGCATCAAGGATGGCTGACTAAAGACCCAAAGGCTTCTTTTATTGAAAAAATCATGGATAATTATTCTCTGAGAATGTCAGAGAGACAGATTCGGAACATAATAAAAGATAACAAAGAAGCCGATCTCACTAACAAATCCTTTAATCCGCATTTCTTCAATTTTCCTTCAATTTCCGAAATTTCCGAAACAGAAAAATAGGAAATAAATATTTGATATTTAGATAATTATATTATATTCTTTTGTGCTATCAAATTAAAAGATAGTACAAATGGATACAAAAAACATTGACTACAACACCCCGATTGCCTGCTTAACCGTTGGGCAATTTATGGATGCTTTTCGGTTAGCGCAAGAAAATGAACCGATACCACCACAAAAAGAACTACCCAAGTTCTTAACTGTTCCTCAATTAGCCGAATTAACAGGCTATTCTACCTCTACTATTAATATTAAGAATTGCAAGAAGGAGATACCCGGGAGCAAGAAAGTTTGCGGTCGTGTCCTCTTTGACACATCTGTTATTCTTGATTGGATCGAATCTGGGTCGGTGAAGACCAGATCAGAGAGGCTGAATGGGCTGGAAGACAACTTTAAGAAAAAAGGAGGCCGCACTGGATGACACCAAAAAAAGAAAGCCCCGCCGGGCAGCGTGGGCAATCACAGGAACACTGCAAAGATAATCATTCTACCCGAATACGTACCACAGTGAAAGCTCTTTTGCTCTCTGGCAAAAAAGTCACAGCTAAAGAGGGGAACTCTATCACAAAAAGTAACGATTTCCGCAAGGTGATCTCTGACCTACGCAAGCAAGGCTGGAATATAGTAGACCTTCGCTTACCGGACAATCGGAAGCTATACTGGTTAGCATCCAATGATCGCCAAGGCGAATTATTCCCGGCGGAGGCGGGTGGTAATGAAGAATAGTTTAGTCTTGTACTTCCAGCAATACGAGGCCATAAAGGGCTTATCACTTGAGGATAAAGGGTTGTTACTTGATGTTGTATTCGGTTATGCAATGAGTGGAGAGATTCCAAGCGATTTGCCCCCATTAGTGAGTATGGCTTTCTCATTTATTCGCACGGCTATGGATATAGATTCAGAGAAGTACGAAAAAAAGTGTGAAAGAAATAAAGAAAACATTCGTAAGCGATGGAACGATTTCAATACGAAGGAATACGATCGTATAGAATCGAATAATTCGAATACGAAACATACCGATACTGATACTGATACTGATATTAATATTGTCGAATCGTTCGATTCAACGAGTGAGTTATCCTTTGATTTTATTTGGAGTTTATATGAGAAAAAAGGAAATAAAAAAACAAGTATAAACCGGTGGAATAAACTTTCGAGTAAAAACAAAAAACTTGCCTTAAATCATATTCCCCTATATGTAAGATCAACTCCTGATAAACGATTCCGGAAAAACTTTGAGGTTTATATCAATCAGGAAGTATGGAACGATGAATTACCAATAAACAAACAACAAAATGAAGCAAAAACAGAAGAACCCCGATATAAATTCGTTACAGCTCCTGCCGAATAGCCTGGAAGCAGAGAAGGCGGTTGTAGGTGCTTTGTTGATTGAAAGTACAGCTATAAACGAAGTAGCAAGTATTTTATCCCCGGAGACGTTCTACGATAGTCGTCATGGAGAGATTTACAGAGCAATTATCACTCTCTATGATAAAGGAGAGAGTATTGACCTTATAACTGTTATGGGAGAATTGACTAAATCCGGCAAGTTAGATGAAGTGGGCGGGCCGGTAATCTTAGCCGAGTTATCCTCTGCAGTTGCTTCATCTTCCCATATCACAGATCACGCCAGGCATCTACACCAGCTCATGTTATCTCGTCAGCTTTCTATTGCTTGTCAGATGATAGCCGTTAAAGCGGCGGATCAGACGCTGGACGTATCGGATACGATAGATGAGGCATTGAAAGAGATTGAAAATATTTCCGGTTCCGCTTGCTACAACATGGTTTCTCACTCTATCGGAGAAGCTGCCTATAAGGCAGTTGAATTGTACAGCAAAAGGAAGTCGCTTGCATTGCAAGGCTTAAAATCCGGTATCGACACAGGTTTAAAAGACTTAAATTTCATAACGAATGGGGGTTGGAAGCCGGGGCAGCTTATTATCCTTGCGGCTCGGCCGGCAATGGGGAAGACGGCGTTAATGCTTCATCTTGCTAAGTCAGCCTCTTTAGCTGGTACTCCTGCAATGATATTTTCACTGGAGATGGATGTACAGGGCTTAACAAGTAGGATGTTGCTATCCGAATGTGACGTAGATTCATATCGTTTAGCCTCTGGAAAATTAACCGACGATGAGGAAATGAAACTTTGCAATGCCTCTGACGCTCTATATTCTTTACCTGTAACCATAGACGACACTCCGAGTATGTCGATGTCGCAAATAAAGATACGTGCCCGTAATGCACAGAAAAAGGACAAATGCAGCATTGTTTTTATCGATTATTTGCAATTGGTCGATATGCGGAGTCAGAACAAGACCTACAACCGAGAACAGGAAGTTACACAGGCCAGCCGTGCAGCTAAGATCATGGCCAAAGAATTAGGCGTTCCTGTTATCTTGCTATCCCAGCTATCCCGCAAGGTAGAGGATCGATCGGATAAGATGCCATTGTTATCTGATCTTCGAGAATCAGGAGCAATCGAACAGGATGCGGATATGGTTCTTTTTATTCATCGCCCGGAATATTACGATGATGCAGCACCTAAAGGTGAAGGTGTTCTGCGGATCGCAAAGCAGCGTGATGGCGCAACCGGTGATATACGCTTTCGGTACAATCATTCTTTGACAAAGATAGCAGATTGTAACAGCAATTTATCTTTTTAGTATGGAATCACCGGATGAAACCAAGTTGCTCCCCTTGCGGATAAACAAGAATACAGTCTTTTACTTCTCCACGAAAGAAAAGCGGCAATCATTCATTGAGCGGTTTTGGGATGAAAAGAAACAGAGCTTTATAATTGAAGGCATTAGGACACAGGTGTCATCCAGTGCGGCCAAGTAGTTTAGTAATAATCATTTAAATAAAACATTATGAGTTTGAATTTTAAGATAACAGGCGACAACGAAGATTTGAAGTGAAAGCTCGCCGAATCACGAAAAGCGATCCAGAACGCCGGCAAAGATGCCAGCGAAACGAGTAAGCAAGTATCAGATCAGATAAAGATTGCAACATCATCGGTAAGCGATTTGCAAAAAGCATTTTTAAAGCTTGGCGGTACGGCTGCTTTTGCCGGATTAGTTCAGCAGGTTATAACTGTTAGAGGAGAGTTTCAGCAGTTGGGCATTGCCTTTGAGACGATGCTCGGCAGCAAAGAAAAAGCGGATACGATGATGGCAGAAATTAAAGAACTTGCATTGTCAACTCCATTTACGATAACAGAGGTAGCAGACAATACGAAGCAGCTTATTGCTATGGGGATCGCAACAGAGAACGTAATGGATACCATGAAAGCTTTGGGCGATGTTGCTGCCGGTGTATCGGTACCAATGTCTCGTATCGCCGTCAATTATGGTCAGGTTTCCGCATTAGGTCGTTTGCAAAGCCGGGAAATACGGGATTTTGCCATGGCCGGCATACCGATTGTTGAGGAGCTGGCGAAAATGTTAGGCAAGACCTCGGCAGAAATTTACGAGATGACCGAAGCCGGGCAGGTAGGTTTTCCTTTAGTAGAGCAAGCCTTCAAGAATATGTCCTCTGAAGGTGGAAAGTTTCACGACATGATGAGGAAAACAAACACCTCACTTACTGGGCAACTTTCCAAATTACAGGATGAATTTAAATTGATGTTTGATGCTATTGGAGAAGCAAATGAAGGTATCATTTATAGTGCAATAGGCACCGCATCTGACCTCGTCGCCAATTATGAAAAAATCGGTAAAATGCTCGTTTCGCTTGTCGCAACCTATGGAGTATACCGGGCAGCCTTAGCTATCGTAATCGCAACAGAAAAAGGCTATACCATTGCACAGTTGGCGAATTACAAAGCTTTACTTATGGTTGAAAAAGCGCAAAAGCTACTCAACGCCACTATGCTAAAGAATCCTTACGTTCTTGCAGCTACTTTGATTATGGGGGTAGTCGCTGCTATGTGGGCGTTACATGATAGTACAACGGCAGCTGAGAAGGCACAAAAACAATTTGCAGACAAAAACCAAGCTATTGTAGATGCTTCCGAACAACGCAAAGAAAGTGCAAAAGAACTGATCGGAATCATTCAGGACGAATCACAGGCTGAAACGGATCGCCTAAAGGCTTATAATGAACTCATCAAGATATATCCTACGCTTTTTAAAGATATTGACATTGAAAAAATAAAGGTAGCTGAACTCACCGGACTTGTTAAATCTTTGAATGAAGAAGAGAGCAAACGATATGGCAAGGAAAAGCAGAGCCAACTAAGCAATTTGTATAAACAGCGAGATTCATTGAATAAGACTATTGAGTCATTAAGCTATTCTCCAAACGGAAACCGTATAATCCGGAAGAAAGAAGCTGAGCAAGACTTAAAAAATGTCGAGTCCCAAATAAAAGCATTGGAGGATGAAAAGAAAGCATTTTTGGAATTGCAGAAACAATCAGGAAAGAAAGAACCTGATTCCATGTATGGCGCAGACTATGAAACCGCCCGTAAAGCATGGGAGAAAGAAAAGGATTTACTTGAATCTATCCAGAAAGACCGTAACAAGTACACAACTAAAGAATACGAATCTGCTGTTGAGAATGAGAAAACCAAACGAGAAGCTTTTGAAAAACTTGGAGGAGTAACTAAAGTTGATACTTCTGCTCAGAAAGAATCCGAACGCTTGGCCAAAGAAAAACTCGATATCGAAAAACGACTAAATGAAGAACTCCTACGCCTCCAACAAGACAATATCCGTGACAACATCGACCTCATGGAAGAAGGCTATGAAAAACGCCTTGCCCTTATCAATAACGAATACGATCGTGAGATAGAAGCTATACGGCAGAAAGAGAAAGAATGGCGTGATGCGCAAGGAGGCAATCTTACTGATGATCAACAAACCGAAATAAAAACCAAAACGTCCAATATTTCCAAAAAACAACTGCAAGAAACTGAGCGGTTGAATAAAGAAATGTTGGATAAGGAACGCCAGTCTTGGATAGACTACAACAAAGAATACGGAAACTATCAAGAGAAGCGCCTTGCTATTACTGAGGATTACGCAAACAGAATAGCCAAAGCAGAAACAGAAGGCGAAAAGTCCATATTGCGAAAGGAAGAGGAAAAAGCACTGCAAGAACTTGAAGCTTCCATGATTGAAAAGTCAGATCTATGGGTAAGGCTATTCGATGATGTACGCAAACAAAGCAACGATTCACTAAAAGAAATAATCTCACAGACACAACACTTGATTGACTACCTTAAAGGAGTTGAAGGCGTTGAAGTGCCTGTAGGATTTGAAGGAATGGATCTTGAATCGCTAAAAGGCGATCTCCCTGCAATTGAAAAGCTGATGCAGGGATTGATAACCAAACGTGATGAACTTAATAAGCGTGATCCTTTTGGCTCGTTGATTGGCGGATTTAAGCAGCTTGGCAAAGCCATTGAAGATGCAAAAGCCAACGGCGGCAAGATAACAGATGCTTTCAAATCTGAAGAAGGCATGGAGGCTCTCGGACAGATCCAAGGCGGCATTAGTGATGTCGGAGGTATGCTTGGAGATATCGGAAACTCCATGAAGGAAGTATTCGGGGAAGGTGCAGCCGAAACCATTGACAATATAACTAAATCCATAGACGGATTAACTAAAGTAGGATCAGGAGCGGCAAAATTGATCGGTGGTGATCTTACCGGGATTGTAGACCTTTTACAAGGGATACCTTCTCTTATATCCGGCATAGGAGGGTTATTCAATGGAAATAATGATGACAAACTCGACAAACAAATTGATCGCTATGAAAAGATCGTCGATCTCTACGATCAGTTAATCGACAAACAGAAAGAATATCTATCTACCCTTACCGGATCAGATGCTTCTAAACAGGCGGAAGAGATAGAAGAGATGATCAAGAATCAATTAAAAGCTGCCGAAAACAGCCTTGCTGCTTGGGGAGATAAGGGAAAGAGTTGGAATCATCATTCATTTGCACATAGGGTTGTTAGAGATTTAGGAAAGGATCTTGGTATTACTTCCTTTGAAGACCTTTTCGATTGGGATGCCGCCAAGTGGGAGGAACTGCAAAAAAACATAGAACTATGGGAAAAGCTTCCTGATGAAGTTGCTGCTTACGGCCAGGCTGTTATTGAAGCAAAAGACAGCACGGATGATCTTGGTGAGGCACTTAAAGAGGCTGTAACAGGCGTTTCGTTCGACACATTAAAAGATAGTTTGGATGATATTGTCACTCAAGCCGACATGACATTTGATGATATAGCTAACTCGTTTGAGGATCACATGAGTAAGGCTGTGCTTAAGATGGTTAAGAGTCAGTATTTGACTAACGAACTAAAGAAATGGTATGATCAATTTACCGATGCAGCAAAAAGCGACGACGAGATAACAGCAGCCGAAGCAGATGCTTTAAGAAAGTACTACACTCAGATAGCCGAGAAGGGCAATGACCTTTATAAACAAGCTATGGAGTTGGCTAATATTGATATTACCGACAAGGACGGATCTTCATCTGATAACACCCTAAAGGGAGCATACACTAAAGCAGACCAACAAAGCATTGATCTTCTTGCCGGCCAGACCGGTGCCGCTCGTGTTGTCCTCGAAGATATACGCCGCATGATGGATGTATCCGGATCAGATGGGCAAGTACAACATCTTTCTGGTATGGAAAATACTATGGCCGCTATCCGTGATATGCAAATGAAAGGCTGGGAAGACGTCAGAATCATCAAAGAATTGAGCCAGAGATTAGAGCAAAGCAGCAGCATGATCGCTAATAATACAGAAATACTTAATCAAATATCGGAAAGGATCGCCGGAAGCACAGAAAGAACAGCCGACAGGCTAAATAACCCGATAGAGGTAAAAATGAAAGGCGGAGGTTTAGGGCTTTGACAGGTAAAGTTTATAGATTTCACACATGAATACTAACAATTTTAAATTAAAAAAATGAGAAAAAAAGAAGTAACAGAATTTAGTGTGCGCAATGTTGGCACGGCCATAAATGTAGCATCTAAGGATGTGACTCATCCGCTAACACGTGCAGAAGCGGAGTTATTAGGCAATCATTTACGATGGCTTTTAAGTCAAGACGTTGATGTTAAAGAGTTTAATGTATTGATACAAGGGCAACCGTATGTCATAACCCGGGAGAATGCCTATGATATGTTTATACCATTGAAAAGAATGTTTAATGTTTAATTTTTAATAGTTATTTAATTATGAGAACTTTAGAAGAAATTCAGAACGATTTGAAAAGCAAACAAGAATGCTATGAGATTCTTGTTAATTACGCAACGAAGAAAGGTGATGAGTTGCCTAATGGAATGTCAGCATTGCACGAGCAATTAAGATATTGCCGTTTAATTCAGGAATTAAAATGGGAAGAGGCACAGGCTTTGGCTTTGTCGGATGATGAAATTATAGCCATAGCACGTGGGGAGGAGTATCTCACGGATGAGGAGAAAGAAGAGCGTAAGGTACACGAACGTGATGCACGCAACTTGTTTAACCCGGACGGAGATATTACAGAGGAAATAAAAGAGATTGCGAGAATGAGTAAGTAGTTGCACCCACCCGCTCCACTTTTGCAAATAACGCTTTAGGTGGAGCGGGGTAATAATTATAATTATGGCAGTAATATGTACAAGGTGTAGAAATTACAAGAAAACATTTGATGAGTATGACGGCTGGTGCTGGCGGTGTGCAGCTCGATACTGGTATATTATCTTGCCAGAGTGCAGGATGCCCTACGAGATAGAGGAAGTGATCCGCAAAGGAGAATGTGAGTTTTTTATTGACAAAAACGATTTTTTCTAAAATAGAATGATTTAGATATGGGAAGAACAAAAGGGACACCAAAGACGGGCGGACGAACCAAAGGGAAACCTAACAAGGTTACGGCAGACATAAAAGAGTTTTTTGCAAAGGTTCTAACAAAGAACCAAAAGCTATTGGAGGAAGATTTTAAGGAGATGGAGGCAGCGGACAGATGGCGCATTGCCGAGAAGTTGGCGCAATACGTTATACCAAAACAACGAGCTGTTGAAACTACAATCAACTTTGAACAGTTGTCAGATGAGCAACTGGATAGCGTAATCAATGAATTGACAAAAAACTTGGATGATGAATAGTGAAAATACCCCCATAGATAAAGAAGTGAAAATAATGCTTCTTAAAGTATTGAAAAAGGGTTACTTCTCAACTGGTGATTTGAATTTGCTGCGTGCTAAGATAGGCTTTGAACCTATGCTTATAGAAGTTATTGACAGCCGAGATAAAGTAGACCATGAAGAAGATACCTATTAACGTACAACAACGGAAAGAGCTGCTTTCCGGACTGGCTAATAGTGTGCTTTATCTTGAAATAATACCAGAGTTGGCAGCAATGTTTCCAAAGACGATAGCATGGTTTAAGCGATGGAGCGAGATGCCGAGTTTAGAGCAAACAGATTGCAGGCCTTATATTGAACTCGACCGTTCCGGTAAGGTTGCTGTTTTGAAAGCTCTGCATTTTGGTGTTATCAATTTATCGGCCTTTGAGCAGATTGCCGAGAAAGAAGAACGCAGGGAGCGTTTTTTAGAGATGATGATACGGGTGAGTAGCCGTAAGGAGGTTGTCTAAATGGTAGCCTCTTTACACTACACGAAATGTAAGATATTCAAATGCAGAGTTACTGTGTTGAAAACCTCCATTATGTTAAAGTAACAAAAACGTTACATATTCTCTTGGTTTATTGAAACAAAAACGTTACATTTGCAGTGTTAAGTTAAAGTTCTTTCAGATTATGAAGTATTCAGAACTGATTGCAGAATTAAAAGCTGCAGGTTGTTTTCTTGTACGGCATGGAAGCAAGCATGATATGTGGTTCAGTCCGATCACCGGAAAGAGATTTCCGGTACCACGGCACGCCAGTCATGAAGTTGCCAAAAGTACGGAAAAATCAATCAGGAAGTTGGCGGGGATTTAATCCCTGCCTTTCTTCCGGGTGATGAGTCTCATAATTTTGAACTTTAACTTTGCATTAAATGGATAAGAATATGAAAGTAGTTTTTGTTATTGAAAAGGCCTCGGATGGTTTTTACTCTTGCTATACAGATCAAGAGTTTGAAGGGTTTGGATTGTTTGGTTATGGGGATTCGGTCGAAGAAGCAAAAGCTGATTTGCAGAAAGCCTATGACGAAATAAAAGAAATGAATGCGGAAGACGGCAAAGAAACGCCTGTTATTGAGTTTGAATGGAAATATGATCTCCAATCATTCTTTAATTACTTTACAATTCTGAATGTCTCCGAGTTGGCACGCAAAACAGGCATTAACCCCTCGTTGCTCCGTCGATATAAAAACGGACTGGCACAGGCAAGTGAAAAGCAGTACGGCAAGATAATGGCCAGCGTTCATGCTATAGGAAACGAATTAGCAGCAGCTAAATTCTGAATAGTATCATCAGATACAAATTTAACTTAACAAAAGAAAAGGGTCGCATAATAGCGATCCTTTTTGTTTTATTCCTTCTCCTTTATCTCTAATGTAGTTCCACACTTAGGGCATAAGGAAATTTTATTCCTCACCAGGAGGTGCCTTTAATTTTTCTCGTTTGAAAGTGCAAATCGTTTTGTAGCAGATTTTATCACTCACTCTTAATTCTATCCACTTTACATTGACTAACTCCCAGCCTCTATCACCGGCAAAATTTAATCTCATTTTAAACTCGACTTCATCAGTATAGTCGATCTCATCAACAATATACTGGTATTGTTTTTTGAAGTATTCGCTTTTCATATTTTCACTCCTTCCCTATCTTTATCTTCCCACCACAGTACGGGCAGTTCACTACATCTTTAGCTGGTTGCTCGAAGAGGTCAGACATTGAAACTCCTAATGCAGTAGCTATTTTTTGTAATGTGTCTAATGTAGGATTACCATTTTCACCTAATGCCCGACTTAGGCTTGTTTGAGTTGTGCCTATTTGTTCTGCAATAGCACTAATAGTTACTCCTTTCTCTTTACACAGATCTTTAATTCTTGTACTCATCATTATGTCTTTTATGTTATATCACAAAAGTAATAGAATAACACCTATAAATAGCATGAAAGATATAAAATAATGTTAAATATAGCTTTCATGGTAAAAATAGTTGACAAAACACTTGTGTAATTATATCTTATAGGCTATATTTGCAGTATAGAAAAGAACATAAAAGATATAATCATGACAACAACATCAAAAATAAGCAAGAGAGACGTAATGAACCGGGCTTGGAAAATCTACAAAGGTAAGTACAAATATTCTGACAGTTTCGCTGAATGCCTTCGTAGAGCTTGGGAAGTAGAAAAGGAATACGTTATCTACCGGGCAGAACAGGCAGCTATCGAAGCAGAGAAAGAAAGATTAGCTAAGTGGCAAGCGTCTGAAGAGTATAAAGTAGCAATGGAAAACCTGCCAAAAGCTAACCTTTACGACTACTATCACGGTGAAGGTTCACGGTATCGTTATTTCGGAGATTAATCCCCCGTCACGGGATTTCCCGCATCGCATGAAATATAAACACTTAAATACAAAGAGCAATGAGTTCACAATTTAAAAATCAAATGAGAGAGGTTATGAGTTTGGCATGGCGTTTATTCCGGGTAACAGGCGAAGCCTTTGCAGATTGCCTGCGTAAAGCGTGGGCTAATTTTAAGCTGGCAGCAGCTATGAGAACCGGCATTGTAAAGTTCTATTACCAAAAGGTAAACGGTGAGGTTAGACAGGCTTTCGGCACTCTGTCCGACAAGTATATCAATCACGAAGCGAAAGGCTCACAGAGGGCAAAGAATGACCTGCTGTTTACTTACTGGGATACGGAGAAACAGGCGTTTCGCTCATTCAAGAGATTTAACATTCAAACAGTATAATCATGGTACGTGAAATTGACGGCGATGTCCTTATTGACATGGAAGGCGCAGACAGAGACAGTGTAAAGTATTTAAGAGAAGGGCTTATTAGCCTCATGGCTGATATCGCAGCTGATAATGTAGGATCGAATGGACTTAACTGTTTGGCTTGGATCATACGAGAATTAAAAGACGAATGAAAACACTACTATTCACACTGGAGCCGGGCGACCGGTTCCGGTTTTCAAACGATAACACCGTCTATGAGTTCTATATTTTGGATATAAGCGAAGAAAACGGCATTGAGGTAGTCTACCTACATTTGGCAAACAATAAGCGTTATATCCGCAAAGGAATAGGCGCAATGACAGAAATAGTATTAATTAATTAAAAGTAAAATTATGACAACAGTAGAAGAGTTCGGTTACAACCCGGTTTTGAAAGAGATAACAGAGCAACTCAAAGAGCAAAAGGAATGGATCATGGAATACTTAGGCGATTATGCAAAGACTCATCCTGCAACGACAATGGCAGGCGTTATGAATGAGATAGAGGGCAGCTATGACGCAATAGCGCTGCACATCGCTGAGATTGTTTCTTTTGAATTCAAAGAAAACGTGTTTTATAATGAGAACAAGAAGTAATAAACAACAAAAGCAAATAGTAATGAACAAGCAAATAATAGTAAAAGACAACGCACATTTACCTCAAATGTCAAGCAAGATAAGTATTGAGGAATTGAACGAGCTTCTTGTGAAGAGGGCTAAAGCACTTAGCGAGTATGTAAGGACCAAGCGGCAAGGTTTCCATACCAGTGATATTTTATCCCCGATGTGCTATAATGAGTATTCAATATTTCAAAATATAGACAGTCTTTTATCGTGCTATGGTAGTACATTGGCGGCTGCATTGTTCTGCGAGAAAGAATACGTAAAAATTCATGCAAATTTTGAGGCTTTGAGTAGCATTGTTCAAAGCGAAAAGCTTTTAATCTTTGACTTTTTGTCTGAAAACGGATTGGCTGATAAATTCAACGAATATGTAAAAAGTAAGGAATAACAGAAGAAAATACAGACATGAATGAACGTATAAGCAATGCAGAGAGTTTATTGGATGCGATATTATTCGCTACCAATGACAAGACATATGGCCAACGAGAGGCCGCTACGATAGTAGGAGGTATGGGTCGGTTGATTAAACTCATAGAAAATGGATGTATTCGTGCAGAAAAAAAATCTAATACGCAAAACGGAAAGTGGTATTGCAACGCATCCGATGTCCTCCGACATGCGGTTCCATATCGTAGAACAAGACGATCTCCGAATAAAGTTAAATAATAACATAAACACGTATATCATTGTAATGTTGCATAGACAGGATGCCCCCCCCGGATTTCAGTTGAGGTTCGGGGGATTTTTAAGTTTGTTTTTCTGTTTTTATACTTACAAAGAAGACTAAAGCCCCAACAAATATAGGGTAGAGTGTAAACCAAGTGTAAACCGCAAAGAAAAAGCACCTACGAAATATTATCGTAAGTGTCTTATAATCAATCCGTCGGGATGACAGGATTTGAGCCTGCGACCACACGCCCCCCCCAGAAGTATGTTGTTTGTTTGTATTATTTTATATCTAATTGTAATACAGAGATATAGGTATTTGCATCGTCTTTGCATTTTACTCTTATATGGCTTCTTTTGTATCTATTTTCCTTGAAAACGTCAGTAAAACATCAGTAGTTTTTTCTATATTAATTATCTGATATTTTGTTGTTTATATTCTGATTTTATTCCCTATTTTTGCAAAACGTCAGTAATTTCAGAGAATATGAAATATGTATCGTTTAAAATGTGGGTGGCCGATAAGTACAAATATAAGGATGGATATGCCATCTGGTTAGTCGTACGCAAGGAGAACAAAAGAAAAGTTATGGCTCTTGGCATATATGCTGAAGCTCACCAGTGGGACAACAAAACGGAAAGATTTATCACAGACAAGAGGGTTATGAGTTTACATCCGGACCGGGTATTTCTAAATGACTGGATAACCCAGAAAAAAGCCGAAATACTAAAGATACTTTCAACCTTTGAACAAAATAAAATAGACTGGACTCCTAACCAATTTGAAAGAGAGTTCTTCCATTACTCAAGCAAAGGTAATGTCAAAGACTATTTTGATTCTCTAATTACAACCCTCAAAGATACTAATCACTTTGGCAATGCAGCCTGCTATGCAAGGACGATGCATCTTCTTGAATTATTTGATAATAAGTTTGCAACAAGGCTCTTCCCAGAGATAGATATTAAATATGTGAAAGCATTTGATGTCTTTCTACAAAAGAGAGGTTGTGCAGGGAATACACGCAAATATTATTTCAAAGCCCTTAGAGCTTGCTTAAACAAGGCTATACAAGACAAGGAAGCGTCTGAAAGCACATATCCTTTTGGCAAAGGAGGCTTCAATATATCATCATTGGAAGAGGAAACTGCCAAGCGCTACTTGCCCATCGATTATTTGGAAAAACTGAAAACGACAGAAATGAAGAGTTCTACGCATGAAATGACTCGTCGCTTGTTTCTTTTCACTTACTATTGTTACGGTATTTCATTTATGGACGCAGCCCTACTGACTAAAGATAATATAGTGCGATACAACGGTGGAACTTACCTTGTCTATAAACGTCATAAAACTAAAGAGGCAAAAAAGGTAAAACCCATTCAAATAAAAATAACTGATACCATACAAGGATTATTTGACTGGTTTATGTCTAATACCGTTCTAATTGGAGATTACCTGCTCCCCATTATTT
Organism: Parabacteroides sp. PF5-9; assembly: GCF_029893105.1. Lineage (GTDB taxonomy): Bacteria > Bacteroidota > Bacteroidia > Bacteroidales > Tannerellaceae > JARXWG01. Next base: position 201,616 of record NZ_JARXWG010000004.1, read on the forward strand.
CAAAGGAAGGCTATAAGGGTGAACAGTTATACAATCATATCCGGAGTAGATTTAGCCGCAACAACAAGAATCTTAAAAACTTGGCTACTGCTTTAGAGATTACAGATATGAAACTAACCAGCTACGTGAGCCGCCATACCATGGCGATGACTCTTCAGGATAATCAGATTCCAAGAGAAGTTATCTCTCAGATATTGGGACATAGTGATCTTGCCACTACTAACACCTATTTAGATAGCTTTGCAACGAGCGTGATTGATGAAGCTGCAAAAGTGTTGTGATGTGATTAGAAATGCTTAAATTGCCAAACATTTATACAAGTAACAGATAATGGAATTTTCGCAAAACAAAATAACTAAAGATTATACAGCCCTTCTTGCTGAAATAAAGCAACAGGTAAAACACTCTCAACTGAAAGCTATTGTTTCAGCTAATGGTCAAATGCTCTATATGTATTGGTACATAGGGAATGGCATATTGACAATGCAACAACAACAAGGTTGGGGCACAAAGGTTATTGAGCAGTTGGCAAAAGACCTGAAGGCGGAATTTCCAGAGCAAAAAGGTTTCTCTATGCGGAATTTGAAGTATATGCGAAAGTTTGCCCAAGAATATTCTGCCGAATTCATGCAGCAACTTGCAGCTCAAAACCAATATAACCAGCAAGATATAATTGTGCAGACAGTGTCTGCACAATTTGAATCCTTATTTGTGCAGACACCTCTTGCACAAATAAGCTGGTCACATCATATTGCGTTGATGGATAAAGTCAAAGAAATAGAAGAAAGATTGTGGTATATCAGGTCAAGCATACAGGATGGATGGAGTTTAAGTGTTCTGGAAATGCAAATAGAGACAGGATTATATAAGCGGCAGGTAGAAGCGAAAAAGATCACAAATTTCAAAGCGACTCTCCCGACTACTCAATCAGACTTTGCCGAACAAATACTTAAAGATCCCTATATCTTCGACTTTGTTACCATTAAAGGAAAAATGGATGAAAGAAACATCGAAGACCAACTTTGCACTCACATCACAAAGTTTTTACTGGAGTTAGGACAAGGTTTTTCCTTTATAGGAAGACAGTATCACATAAATGTTGGCGACCAAGATTTTTACATAGATCTACTATTCTATCACATCCGGCTAAGGTGTTATGTAGTTATTGAGTTGAAAGCTGTCGCATTTACGCCGGCACAAACAGGTCAATTAAACTTTTACATCAACGCAGTCGATAAAACCTTAAAGACAGAGTCTGATCACCCAACAATAGGTTTGTTATTGTGTAAATCAAAGAATGAGGTGGTTGCCGAATATGCCTTAGGTGGGATTAACACTCCTATGGGTGTGGCTGACTTTACATTGTCTAAGGCTATCCCAGAAGAGTTGAAATCAACACTGCCAAGTATTGAGGATTTAGAAAAGGAACTTGAAGATATATAACCAATGCCTCGCCGCAAGAAGATAACCATAAAAGCAAAGGATACCGCTATCTTTGGGCAACTCATTGAAGAATTATCTAAAGACCTGGAGTTGGCGGCTGATTATGATATGGACTCCATCGAGATCACTATCACAAAAAAATACCAACCCTATATACAGGATGTAGACAAAGCTATATCTAACCTTCAACACTACTATGCTGCCAATGGGAATTTTATAGAAAAATTTAATGGTAAGCCTATTATTTCCAAATACCTTTTAGCCAAAATGATGAAAGTTTCACGTCCCACTGTAGACCAATGGATAGAAAAGGGATTTATCTCTCAGTATGTTATACCAGGCATAAATATAACCAGCTTTGATTTAGACGATGTTATCGAGCAGCTTCGCAAACAAAAACAATAAAAAACTAAATTTTTTTTTGACTTTACATAGTGGTGACAAATACGGACTACTGGGGACTTCTAAACCTTTTTCCCTTTTATATAGCCACTTATGTCCTACCTATGGCGCTTTTATCTCCACTTATTGCACTGTTTGTCTTACCTATGTAAACTGATTTTCAGTTTTATAACTATTTGTATCTGCCTTTTCTTTGTTGCACTGATCAGTTAATAACGCTATGACGATAGCAAGGTATTAACAAATAAAACAATGTGTTATGAAGAATATTATTGTAACAACGTCCGAGGAATTAAGGGCGATCATCAGCGAAGAGGTATCAAAAGTGTTTCCGGCAGCAACTACATCTAAAGAACTACCTGATACAATAACGCTGGATACTGCAGTTCAAGTGCTTGAAGAGTATGGGTTCCCTACTTCAAAGGCGAAAATCTATAAACTTACATCTGCCGGAACCATGCCTTTCCGCAAGTATGGGAATAAGCTCATATTCTCTCGAATAGAACTATTGGACTGGGCAGAGCAACAGGTTAAATCTCCTCATGATCCATCTAATGTTATCGAGAGTATAAACAGAAATGTAATGCGCAAAAGACAAGGAGGACTCTGACCATGAAAGAAAAAGAAAGCGCAGCAGAAAAGTTTCTAAGGGTTGGCACCACGCTGTATAAAACTGTGTATCGTCCTCTTATTAGTGGCGATTATATCGAAGAAAAGATCCCATGGAGTTATGAAACACTTCGGCAGGACTATGGCAAGAACAATCTGCCGGAGATAGATAAGTATGATGGATTTTGTATTATACCTGATCATATCGACTATAAACAGGTACATGGGAAATATCTTAATCAGTATGAACCCATTAATCATACCCCAACAGCAGGGGACTTTCCGTATATCCGTTCATTCCTAACACATATTTTCGGAGAACAACTGGAGCTGGGCTTGGACTACCTGCAGATTCTCTACATGAAACCGACACAAATGCTTCCTATCTTATTACTGGTATCCAACGAACGGAATACTGGCAAGACGACATTTCTTCGTTTCTTAAAGATGATCTTCGGGAAGAATGCCACCTTTAATTCAAACGAGGATTTCCGCAGCCAGTTTAACGCAGACTGGGCACACAGGTT
>NZ_JARXWG010000005.1 GCF_029893105.1 Parabacteroides sp. PF5-9
CTATGTTTGTAAACTCTTTTAAGGACCATGAGTGTTTTGGTCTTTTTCGAAACTTAGAAACAGTCAAACTTGACAACCAATTTTAGGACGGGACATAATATGTCAAATAAACCGACAGCGACGTGACGGTTTATTGTTTGATATTCTCTTGTTTTTAATGCGAATTCAATATAAAAATTTATCTTCAGATTGTGGAAGATGGGAACAGTTTGTGTGATCTTTATATTGGGTAATGTTTGAAGACTTTCCGAAGGCCAAATCCCTGTGGCGTTCGCCTTCACTATCTTCACATATTCTTCGGATTGAATACTTTTTCTTATAACTCAAGCTGTCTTAAGATTAAGACGATTTTCGGTATTCCATTGGAGACATTCCAATATGTTTTTTAAAGAATTTCCCAAAAGTCGATTGATCAGAGAAGTTCAATAGGTCGGCCACCTGCTGGACAGTAATCTGAGGGGTTTTCAATAAGATTTTTGCTTCAACAACCAAGGCGTCATCGATCCATTTATTGGCTGATTTCCCTGTTAATTCTTTTAATACCAGTGACAAATATTGGGGAGTTATAAATAATTTATCTGCATAAAACGTAACGACATGATGCTCCTTCACATGTTCGAAAAGTAATTGCAAGAACATATTGAGAATTTCCTCTTTGCGTGAAAGGGTCGTTCGATGCATAACGTCTTTCTTTTCGACCATAATATTGGCAATTTCCAATAAAAAACCGACAAAAGCATTTTGCATCACCTCTTTATGGAATGAATGCGTGCGCAATCTGATTTTTTCTCTTAACGCATTGAAACAGTCGGCAATATGCAAAGAGTCGTTTTGATTGAATGTTGTACACGGATTCTTGCGTAATTGCATATAATTCATCATAGAAGGGCTCCGTTTGGCCGGATTACAATCTTCTAAAAATGATTTGTCAACAGCTAATAATATCCCTTTAAAGTCAGAACTTGTTTTAGCCACTTGAAAAATATGTGTCGGCATAATAATCAAAAAACTATTCGCCCCTAGTGTATAGGGGACATAATCCAGGCTGACCTCTGTTGTGCCTTGTTGAACCAGAATCATAAACAACGCATTCAAGCGGATGGGAGAGGTATACCCTTCATGACAAAGTTCTTGGTTTGAAACTCCTGCATCAAGATCTGTAATCGTAAACACGTCTTGAAAATTATCACTTCCTATAATGTGATCATTCAACTCTGCCATTTCTATAATCGGGAGCTTCTCCATTTTGCCTAATTTATTGATTTGATTATATATAGTTATAGAAAAGAGACCATAACAGTTTCGTTTTCGACCAACAAATATAGATTTATTTCTTTTAAAAGCAAAAGAAAGTCCTTTTTGTCTTTCTTTTTTGACCAATCCTGTAACAGAATAAACCTTTTCGGTTTCCAATTATTGACAGAACTTTGCCACAGGAATAAAAAAGTCAATAAAACTGTTTTTTCAATTCAGGTATTTAGTCGATAATAATCCGCTATTCGTCGATAATTCTAAGTAGATAAACGGTTTCTCTTTGTACACAGGATAGAAGAGCGATACCTTTACGGTATTAATTTTAAAGATATAAATTATGGAGTTATAAAATGACAATTGTTAAAACCCAGATCATAATAATGGCTTTGGATCTATTTTCACAGTATGGTATCAAAAGTGTGAGTATGGATGATATCGCTCGAAACATGGGCATTTCCAAACGTACATTATATAGTTTTTTTGATGATAAAGAGACCTTGTTAGTAGAAAGTTTACTCTACCTCAATCAACAACTCAAGCAATATTTCAAAGAATTGAAGAAAGGGACATATACTGCGGTTGATATTATTATTTTATTTCACCAAAAAGCAATGGAGCGCCCCAGATGGTACAGTCGAAAATTCTACGAAGATCTGAAACGCTATCCCAAAGCGGTAGAGATGAAAAATGGAGAGAAAGAAGAATTCACAGAGGTTTGTATCTCACTGTTTGACAAAGGAGTAAAAGAAGGAGTATTTCAAAAAGAGGTCAATTTTGAAATTATGGCATTATTAGCCAAAGAACAATTTAAAATGCTCCACCCTTCAAAGTCATTTTCAAAACATTCCAATACGGATGTATATAATACGGTGTTATTCACTTTTCTTAGGGGAATATGCACAGATAAAGGACGGGTAATTCTGGATAGCTGGATTAGAAAAAAACAATTGAACATCATTCAGAATTAAGGTAAAAAAGTAGATAGGTTAGAAATTTAATTTGTATTTAAATGAAACGATTAGTGTGTAACAAAAAGATGATGTGGGTAGTATTATTCATACTGCCGTCTTTAGCTTTAACAACGCTCAACGCACAACAACCGATCGTGCTCGACTTGGAAAAAGCACTAGAGATTGCGTTGAGTGAAAATCCGACAGTGAAGGTCGCCGATCAGGAAATCGAGAAGAAAAAATATGCCAAAAAAGGGGCATATGCCGCTCTGTTTCCTCAAATAAGTTTTAGCGCCGATTATACACGCACGCTGAAAAAGCAGGTGATGTATATGGATTTTGACATGAGTAGTATACCTGGTATGGGTGGAGAAGAAGGAGGAGATGCTGGAGCTTCTGCCGGCAGCAACGATGGTTTCGAAGTAGGGCGTGACAACAACTGGAGCATGGGATTCTCAGCGAGTATGCCCCTGATCAATGCGTCATTATGGAAAAGCCTTGCGTTATCCGGATTAGATGTTGAGTTGGCTATAGAACAGGCTCGCTCTTCTAAAATCGATATGGTCAATCAGGTCAAGAAAGCATTCTTCGGAGTGTTGTTGGCCAATGATTCTTACGAAGTTTTTAAAGTAAGTTTCGATAATGCCATGAAGAATTACCTGGACATTAAACAGAAATATGAGCAAGGGACAGTCGCCGAATACGATCTGATTCGCGCTGATGTGACTGTTAAAAATACCGAACCGAATGTCTTACAGGCTGAGAATGCATTAGCACTGGCGAAATGGCAGTTAAAGGCACTACTGGGGATGGATCTTGATCTGTCGATTGCCTGTGAGGGTCAATTAACCGATTTTGAGTCGAATTTGCTGGGCGACTATCTATCTACTGATACCTCTTTGGGAGAGAATACCACTCTTAAACAGATGGATATTCAGGTCAATCAGTTAAAACAGACATTGACCATGCGGAAATTCGACTATTTACCGACATTATCACTGACTTCGATGTATCAATGGAGTGCGATGAATAACGACTTTAAATTTAAAGATTACAGATGGAATCCATACTCTATTTTAGGAGTATCGCTTAGTATTCCTCTGTTTTCGGGAGGAAGCCGTTTGAATAATGTGCGACAATCTAAAGTCTCTATGCTCCAACTCAATCTGCAAAGGGAAGATACGGAGAGAAATCTGCAGTTGGCTGTTAAGCAATATATGGATAACATGTCTACTTGTATCAAACGATTTGATGCCTCACAAAAAGGGGTCAAACAGGCTGAACGTGGCTATACCATTGCTCAAAAACGGTATGAGACAGGAGCAGGTACTCTTCTGGAGTTAAACGATGCTGAATTGGCGATGACTCAGGCAAAGCTAAACTTTAATCAGGCCATTTATGACTATATGGTGGCCAAATCTGATTTGGAAAAAACACTTGGTAAACAAAACTAAAAATGAGAACAACAATAAAATCTGATGATAAAATGAAAACGAACAATTTGTTGAAATTGATTCCAACTGCTACAATACTTGCTTTATTGATCTCTTGTTCGGGAGGTGAAAGTAAAAATGTGGAGACAAAGGATGAAAAGGTAAAAGTAAAACTGGAAACCGTACATTTGCAAAATGTAGATCAGATTGCCGATTTTACAGCAACTGTAGAGGCCAACATTACAAACAACATAGCCCCTCAATCACCCGTGCGTATTCAAAAATTGCATGTGGAAGTCGGTGATCATGTACGTGCCGGACAACTACTGGCCACCATGGATGCCACCAATCTGAAACAGACGCAATTGCAACTGGAGAATCTGGAGACGGAATTCAAACGCATCGATGAGCTGTATAAAGTAGGAGGAGCGTCTAAATCGGCATGGGATGCACAGAAAACGCAATTGGAAGTCAACCGTGCCATACTCAAAAATCTGGAAGAGAACAATAAACTAACCAGTCCGATTAACGGCATTGTTACCGCTCGCAATTACGACAATGGGGATATGTACGGTGCCTCACCTGTTTATGTGGTCGAAGAGATTCGCCCGGTTAAACTGATGTTACATGTTTCGGAGCAGTATTTTGTCTATGTAAAAAAAGGGATGGATGTTCAAATCAAACTGGACGTATACGGAGATGAAGTTTTCCAAGGAAAAATACATCTGATACACCCAACAATCGATCCTAACACGCGTACTTTCCCTATTGAGGTGAGAATTAACAATAATGACGAACGTGTTCGTCCCGGAATGTTTGCACGCATTCAATTGACCTTTGGCGCATTGGATCATGTAGTTGTTCCCGACCAAGCGATTGTTAAGCAGACCGGATCAGGTGACCGCTACATTTATGTGTATAAAAACGGCGTTGTCTCCTATCAGAAAGTGGAATTAGGACGTCGCATGGGCAATCGCTATGAAGTATTATCCGGTGTTTCCGACGGAGACCGGGTAGCTATAACAGGGTTAAGCCGTTTAACAAACGGACAAGAAGTAGAGGTTGAAAACTAAGTAAAGTAGGAAAATATGAGTTTATATGGAACAGCGGTAAAAAAGCCGGTTACTACAGCTCTTGTGTTTGTGGCTGTCGTAATTATGGGACTTTTTTCTTTAACACGATTGTCTGTTGACTTGCTGCCGGAAATCGAAACCAACATGATTATGGTGATGACGGCTTACAGTGGAGCAAGTGCCTCAGATATAGAAATGAACGTAACAAAGCCGTTAGAGAACACACTTAATAGTGTGAGCAACTTAAAAAATATCACCTCTCAATCCAAGGAGAACATGTCTATTGTGACATTGGAATTTGAGTATGGTACAGATATCGACGTAGCCACCAATGACATCAGGGATAAGTTGGACATGGTGGAATCGGCTCTTCCGGATGCGGTAAATAATCCGATTATATTCAAATTCGGTACAGACGATATTCCGATCCTGATCCTGTCGGTGACAGCGGAAGAGAGCACGAACGCTTTATACAAAATCCTGGACGAGAAGATTGCGAACCCGTTAGCACGTGTCAGCGGGGTTGGAGCGGTGTCTATTTCCGGTACTCCGATCCGTGAGTTACAGATCTATTGTGATCCTTACAAATTGGAAGCTTACGGTCTGACTATCGAAACAATCTCTTCAGTTATCGGACAAGAAAACAGAAATACCCCGGCCGGTAGCATCGATATCGGTTCCAACACCTATTCATTGCGCGTACAAGGTGAATTTACCGATGCCAAACAGATGGAGAGCCTCGTGGTCGGAACATCGAACGGACGGACGATCTATCTGCGTGACGTTGCCCGTATTCAGGACACCGTGGAAGAACGCGCTCAGGAAGCCTACAACAATGGTGAACGCGGAGGGATGATCATTGTTCAGAAACAATCGGGTGCCAACTCTGTAGAAATTGCGAATAAGGTGAACGCCATGCTTCCGGAGTTGCAGGCCAGCTTACCTTCCGACGTCAAACTGGGTATTATTGTGGATACCTCCACGAATATTTCTAATACGATCCAGAGTTTGGTCGAAACAATCATGGTGACATTCATCATCGTTATGCTTGTCGTATTTGTCTTCCTGGGACGTTGGAGAGCTACATTTATTATTATCCTGACTATTCCGATCTCATTGATCGCCGCTTTTGCTTATTTGCTGGCATCGGGTAATACATTAAATATTATTTCACTCAGTTCACTCTCCATTGCTATCGGTATGGTAGTGGATGATGCTATTGTAGTTTTAGAAAACATTACCACCCATATTGAACGAGGCAGCAAACCGAAACAAGCAGCAGTACATGCAACCAATGAGGTGGCAATCTCGGTTATTGCTTCTACATTGACCATGTTGGCGGTGTTCTTACCATTAACCATGGTAACCGGTATGGCTGGTATCTTATTTGAACAGTTAGGATGGATCGTTAGTATCATTATGATTATCTCTACTATAGCGGCATTGACACTGATACCTATGCTTTGTTCACAAATGCTTCGGTTAGATCCGAAGAAAGGGAAATTGTATACCCTGTTCTTCACTCCGATAGAAAAAGCATTGAACAAATTGGATATCTACTATGCCCGATTCTTAAGTTGGGCAGTGCGTCACAGGAAAACAGTTATCGTAGGTGCTTTTCTGATATTTATTGGAGCCATGTTTTTACTCCCGTTAGTAAAAACTGAATTCTTCCCGACTCAGGATAATGCCCGTATCGCAGTCAATGTTGAGTTGCCTATTGGAACACGACAGGAGATCACACGTGAACTGGCGATCCGGATAGACAATGAACTACGAGCAAAATATCCTGAGATTGAAGTGTCAAACTTCAGCGAAGGACAAGCCGGAGAAGATAATACCTTCGGACAGTTAAGTGCTAGTGGTACACATATCATTGAATTCAACATCAGTCTCTATAGTGTTGGTTCCCGCCTGGAGAAAAGTGGTTCTAACAGGGGATTGATTGAGATTTGTGATCTGATCCGTCAGGATCTGGCAGAATATAGTGAAATTAAAAAATACGAAGTACTTGCCGGTGGTGGTATGTCGATGGGAGGTGAAACGAGTGTAGATATTGAAATTTACGGTTTCGACTTTGAAGCGACTGATATGGTAGCTAACCAGATTGCCGAACGTATGCGTAATTACAAAGGGACTTCGCAGGTAAACATTAGCCGTGAAGATTATATTCCGGAATACCAGGTTGACTTCGACCGTGAAAAACTGGCATTGAACGGATTGAATGTAACGACCGCTTCGATGTATCTGCGCAACCGGATCAATGGGTCATTGGCATCACAGTATCGTGAGGATGGGGATGAATATGATATCCGTGTCCGTTATGCACCCGAATTCCGCCAATCATTGGAAAGTATAGAAAATATCATTATGTACAATAACCTGGGGCAAGGTGTTCGCATCCGCGACGTTGGTACGGTTGTTGAGCGTATGACCCCTCCGACTATCGAACGCAAAAACCGTGAACGTGTAATCACTGTTTCTGCAATGGTAGGACCTACCGCTACATTGAGTGACGTGGTGGCTGCGGCAAATAGTGAAATGCGCAGTATGGATATTCCGTCAGGTATCGGCTGGCAGCTGGGTGGTACATATGAAGATCAACAGGATACCTTCCAGGAATTAGGTGTATTGATGCTTCTAATCATCATCCTGGTTTTCATTGTAATGGCGGCACAATTCGAGTCACTTGTCGACCCATTTGTTATTATGTTCTCCATCCCATTTGCGTTTGTGGGTGTGATTCTCGGATTGACTATTACCCAAACACCTCTTGGAGTAATGGCACTCATCGGAGTTATCATGTTGCTGGGTATTGTGGTAAAGAACGGTATTGTGTTGATCGACTATACGATCCTCTGCCGTGAACGTGGAATGAGTATCCTTACAGCGGCTGTAGCAGCAGGAAAGTCACGTCTTCGTCCGGTGCTTATGACTACATTAACAACGGTCTTGGGGATGATCCCTATGGCTATAGGTACTGGTGAAGGTGCTGAAATGTGGCGCCCTATGGGGATGACAGTTGCTTGGGGATTAGCTGTATCTACATTGATTACGCTGATTATCGTACCGGTTGTATATAGTGTATTTGCCGGTAATGGGGTAAAACGCAGACGCAGAAAATTTGCCAAACTCCGTCATTTGGAAGAACTTTAAAATTAATGATGGATGGTGAATGATTAATAACACATTTACCATTCATCATTAATAATTAATCATTAATAATTAATCATTAATAATTAGAAGAATGAAAGCTGTATTTATATCCTTTAATCAAGCATATTACGAGATGATTCTAACCATTATGGATCGCAATAATATCCGCGGATTCACTCATTGGGAAACAGTACAAGGACGTGGCAGTAAAACCGGCGAGCCCCATTTCGGCAGTCATGCATGGCCAACACTTAATTCAGCGATCATGGCGATCGTGGATGATCAAAAGGTAGCTGGTTTTCTGGATTTACTCCATAAATTGGATAAACAGACAGAAGCACAGGGATTACGCGCTTTTGTATGGAACATCGAACAAACGATTTAAGCCATGATCCCAAATGTAATCAGGTTCACATTAATCAGGAAGAAAGTAAGAGGATTGTTTTTAATCGCAATCCTCTCTCTTCTGTGTGGGGTCTTGGAAATATACCTGTCGCATATACTTGGCTTTGGACAGGGGAAATTTATCTTACTTCTTTTGGGATTAGTTTCTTTTTTGGTCGTCGCTTTCTGCCTGGGTAGTCTTTACCAATTGCGGAAAGAGAAATTTACAGGAATGTATATCTCTGATGAAGGGGTCAACGATATTTCTACGGGCAATAATATTGGAACAGTTTTATGGAAAGATGTTGAAAGTATCAAAATCATGTCCGATCTGGGAAAGCCGGATTGGAAATATATGGTATTGATAGTCTCTAATCCCAACGAGTATATCCAGCGGGAAATCAGCCGTAGCAAACGTAGGACACTGGACTTGAAACTACAGTATTACGGTTCTCCGATCTGTTTTTCCAACAGGGCTTTGAATTGTACCTTTGAACAGTTAAAAGACGCTATATTCTGCAAATACAATCAGTATAAAGAGACTCACTCAGAGAAAGAACAGTAACATACAGAAAGAGGGTACCCATTGTGGATACCCTCTTTCTGTATGTTTCGGAAGAAGTATTATTTATATCTTATCCATTTAATCATCTCTTTCAGACTCGGTTTCTTGCCATACATCAGGATTCCTACCCGATATATTTTTGCCGAAAGCCAGACGATTGCGATAAAAGAAGGATACAGAATAGCCACCGACAACAACTTCTCCCATAACGGTATTTCGAAAGGAATACGGATCATCATCACAATAGGTGATGTAAATGGGATCATTGAACACCAGAATGCCAAAGGCCCATCCGGATTGTCCATACTATAGATACCGGCATATAACGCAAATGCCATAAAAAGCGTAATGGGTACTAGAAATTGTTGTGTATCTTCCTGACTGTCTACAGATGAACCGATAGCAGCAAATATAGAAGCGTACATCATATACCCGCCGACAAAAAAGACAACAAAATAAATCCCGATCTCCGTAAAATTGATCGTAGAGATCATTTCAAGCCATTCTGCTCCCTGTGTCAATCCGGCAGTCTGCATCTCCTGCTGCATAGCAAGCATATCTGTGGCATTGAAACTAACCTCTCCTGCCATAACCAAACTGGCTATAAGAAACAGAATCATGGTCAGTATTCCCCACAAAAAAATCTGTGTTAACCCAACAAATCCAATACCTATAATCTTACCCATCATCAAATCAAACGGACGTACAGAAGAGATCATAACCTCTACGATCCGATTGGTTTTCTCTTCCATGACGCCTTGCATGACCATCGAACCATAGATCATAATAAACATATACACGATCATCGTAAAAATGATACCAACAATGGAAGCGACCATTGCCGAAGAGGCTTTCTCGCTGCCGTCATCACTCCACTTCATCGTCTGGATCTGAAAATCCACTTTGCTCTCATGAATGATCTGTTGCAGATTGGGGATATTGAATGTCGCAAGTTTATCTTGTTCCATTTGCCTACGGATTGTTTGATCGACCAACCGACTTAACTCACCAGGCACCTGTTTCTCCGAATAAAGAAATGCCGCTTTGGGCTGCAGAAGCAAATCATCGGTAATATTCAGAATAGCAAATATCTCCTTATCCGGATTTTTACGATAGCTTTCCAGCGACTCTTCACTCTGAATAAAACGGAAGCTTTCCGTATCTTCAAACAAAGGGGCATATTTACCTGTAGCATCTACAATAGCAACCGTTCGCACTTGCCCATCTTTTATTGTCGACAGCCATAGGGGTACAAAGATCAAAGCGACCACCAAAAAAGGCATAAATATTGTCAGTAGAATAAAGGACTTCTTATTGACTCTGCGTAAATATTCCCGTTTAACAATTAACCCGATTTTGTTCATCATTGTATGGTGTTAGTGGCAGATACCGTTTGAATAAAAATGTCATTCATCGAAGGAACCTCTTCTTCAAAAGAAAAGATTTCACAACCTGAAGCCAATATTGTTAATAATTCGGAATTACTGATCTCAGCTCTTTTATGAATATACAATTCCGTTATATCTCCTTGCTGTTTCTCCGATAAAACGGTACAACAATCTGGCAACACCGTATATCCCGAACCTATTTTCAATAAAAAATTATTCGTTTTAAACCGGTTACGCACTTCTGTCACATTACCCGACAAAACAACTTTCGAATGATTGATCAATGCGATCTCATCACAAATCTCTTCCACAGAGGCCATATTATGGGTTGAAAAAATGATGGTATGCCCCGCTTCTTTCAATTCCAATATCTCCTGCTTCAGGCGCTCCGCATTAATCGGATCGAAACCACTAAAAGGTTCATCAAAAATCAACAGAGCCGGCTCATGAATAATCGTGATAATAAATTGTACTTTCTGCTGCATTCCTTTGGATAGCTCTTCCAGTTTTTTATTCCACCAGGGCATGATCTCGAATTTCTCAAACCAACGGATAAGCCTTTCCCGAGCCGTTTGGTAAGAAAGTCCTTTGAGTTGAGCCAAATAAATGGCTTGTTCTCCGACTTTCATCTTTTTATAGAGTCCACGTTCTTCAGGTAAATACCCTATCTGATAAATATCATCCGGTCGGGATTCATGACCATTAAACCTGACCGTACCACTATCTGGCGCTGTAATCCTGTTTATAATACGGATCAAAGTCGTTTTTCCGGCACCGTTCGGTCCTAATAAACCAAATATTTTTCCTTGAGGAACCTTGATACTTACATGATCCAAAGCCAGATGAGCCGCATATTGCTTGACTATATCCTCCGTTTCTAAAAAAAACATTCTAATTTGAATTACATTTTTATGACAATACGTTCTCCTAATTCCTTACAAAGAACATTTTTTATTTCATTCAACTGGGTCAGCCGCATCATCTGCGCGATCACCTTCTCCTGATCACCGTTGGCGTGAGCCTCTTTGATCTGCGCGTGAGTCTCTTTGATCTGATGAGAAATATAAGCGTCTTTCAACGCATAGATATCTTTAAGTACGATCTGTTCCAATTTGTCCTCCTCCTGCTCTATCTCCCGAAAACGCGTATGATATTTACTCAATTGGTATTTCTCACTGATCAGATTGGCCGCCAAACGGCTAACGCTCGGATCGGGATGCGCCAGAAAATAACGACTGGCTTTAAATTCCTCTTCTTTACATTTTAAGGCGGCCTCATCCAATATGGCTTTAAACAGTGGAGTCTGGAAACTCAGATCATCCCGTTCCAAATCAAAAAGGATATAATCAGCCACACGCCAGACGATCTTTTCTTTCGTCTCTTCATCGATATAATCATACAATACCTTCTCTCCATACCGGATTACATAACGCAATAACGCAATTTCATAAGACTCGAACGGAGACTGTTTGAGCATCGTAGTTGCTTGAACACTATCTGAAGAAATAGGCGAAGACTCTCCATCTGCCAGATAATCCTCTGGGGGTGGAGGAAGCAAATCGTCCGGAGGAGAAGGTGTTGTCCCGACCTCTCCCTGGTTTAAATTATTCGTTCCCGAAGAGGCCGTCTGCGATCCGTTCGGGGATACCGGTGAAGAAACTCGTTTTTCATTATTCCTAAGCTGTATCTTATTGACCTCATTCAATAATAATCGTTCATCCACCTCCAACATTCTGCTACATTCACGGATATAGACAGAACGGGCTATATTATCAGGAATAATCGCTACGGATTGGATAATATCATTGATCAGAGTCGACCGTTTTATCGGATCTCCAGCCGCCTCATCCAGTAACAATTTCGTTTTAAAACGGATAAAGTCCACTTCATTCTTCCGAATGAACTCATTAAAAGCTGTGGCATTATGTTTACGGGCAAATGAGTCGGGATCTTCTCCGTCGGGCAAAAGAACAACCTTAATATTCATTCCCTCTTCCAACAACATATCAATCCCGCGAATGGCCGCTTTTATCCCGGCAGCATCCCCGTCGTAGAGTACGGTTATATTATTTGTAAACCGTTTGATCAGACGAATCTGTCCATGTGTCAAAGCAGTTCCCGATGAAGCGACAACATTCTCTACACCGGCCTGATGCATGGATATCACATCCGTATACCCCTCGACCAGGTAACAGCGGTCGGCCTTTACGATCGGTTGTTTGGCAAAATAGATCCCATAAAGTTCATTGCTCTTATGATAGATCTCACTTTCCGGGGAATTGACATATTTTGCAGTCTTGTCATCCTTCTTCAACGTTCGTCCGCCAAAAGCGATCACCTTTCCACTGATCGTATGAATGGGGAAAAGGACACGTCCGCGAAAGCGATCATTCACATTCCCGTTTTCATAGGCAATGATCAGGCCGGTTCGCTCCAGAAAATCCTTTTTATACCCCTCTTTCGTCGCTGATTTATAAAGCGCATCACGCTGATCCAAGCTATACCCTAATTGAAATTTTCGGATAATATCATCCCGAAAACCACGTTCGATAAAATAGCGGTAACCGATATCTTTTCCTTCACTGCTTTCGAAAAGCTGCGTTGAAAAATAGTGCTGTGCCCACGTGTTCACAATCAACATACTTTCGCGATCTCCTCTGGCCTGTTTCTCCTTATCCGACAACTCGCGTTCCTGAATCTCGATATTGTATTTCTTAGCCAGAAAACGTAACGCATCAAAATAGGTCAACTGTTCATGTTTCATGATAAAGTGAACAGCCGTTCCTCCTTCACCACAGGCAAAACATTTACAGATATTTTTAGCCGGCGACACATAAAACGAAGGAGTCTTATCGGTATGAAAAGGGCAAAGACCAACATAGTTGACCCCTCGCTTACGAAGAGTCACAAAATCGGAAACCACATCATAAATATTTGCAGTATCCAGTATACGATCTATAGTGAGTTGATCGATCACGGTTCTGTTTTAGCCTTACAAAGGTACGATTATTTCCGCTTAGACGTAAACATCCCAGACACAATATTAAAGAAGTAGACGACTTGATTTTTTGAATATGCTATTTACCTGTTCATCAGAATTAAGAGATTGAATTTTTATTACCTTTGTCAGACATAAAACATAATCATATGAGACGTATACTACTTACATGGATGCTGATTGGTGTGTGTGGATTAATTGTAAGTCCGCTGACAGCTCAGGAAAAAGAAACAGTTGTGTTGATGGATACCAGTATGGGAAAAATCAAAGTGAAGTTATTCAATGATACTCCCCTGCACCGGGATAATTTCATCAAACAGGTGAACGACAAAGTGTATGACGGGCTTTTATTTCACCGGGTAATCCGTCATTTCATGATACAGGGAGGTGATCCGAACTCCAAAGATGCTCCTACTGATGCCAAACTGGGTGATGGCGACTTGGGATATACCATTCCGGCCGAAATTGTTTATCCGAAATACTTCCATAAACGGGGTATGCTCTGTGCCGCCCGCACCTCCGATGAAGAAAATCCGGAAAAGGCATCCTCAGCTTCTCAGTTCTATATTGTCACAGGCAAACATCTGACGGAAATGGAACTGGATAAGTTGGAGAAAAATGAAAATAAAACCTTTACTCCCGAACAACGTCAGGGATATATGCTGGAAGGTGGGACGCCTCATCTGGACGGACAATATACGATCTTCGGAGAAGTGATCAGCGGTATGAAAGTGGTTGATAAAATCCAAGTAGTAGACATAAACGTAGAGAGCCGCCCTTTAAAAGATGTCGTTATCAAATCGGCTAAAGTGGTCGAGAAATAACAATTGTTAGCTTTTAAAACAACCCCACAATGGTTCATCCGGTAACGGAGCAATTAGTTCGATCGGTTGCTTGGATACCGGATGTACAAATGCAACCTGGCGAGCATGTAGACTGATCCCGCCGTTTTTATTTGAACGGTCGTACCCATATTTCAGATCACCTCGGATGGGTGAGCCCATTTTGGCCAGTTGAACCCTGATCTGATGATGGCGGCCGGTTTTCAAATCGATCTCAAGTAAATAGTAATTCTCCGACTGTGCCAATAGTTTATAATGAAGGATCGCTTTTTTCGAATGTGGCTTTTCGGTATCATACGCATAACTTTTATTCTGTTTCTCATTACGCACCAGCCAGTTTTCGAGTACCCCCTCTTCCTTCGGAGGTCTGTTCTTAACAATTGCCCAGTATGTTTTTTTCACCTCACCTGTACGGAAAAGTTCATTCATACGCGACAAAGCCTTACTCGTTTTGGCAAACAACACAATCCCGCTTACCGGACGATCCAAACGATGCACCACACCCACAAAGACATTGCCCGGCTTATTGTATTTCGCCTTCAACCATTCTTTTAGCTGCTCAGAGAGAGGGATGTCGCCCGTTTTGTCTCCCTGAACAATTTCATTACACGTCTTGCTAACGCCTATCAGATGATTATCCTCGTAAAGTATTTCCACCGGAAAAAAGATTAAAAATTAAAATGAAGAATCAAGCCTGTTTATACAACCCTTAATTCTTCATTTTTCTATTTTTTATGTTTCATTCTATTAGGTGTTCATCCCACCGCATACAGGTATCACTTGTCCTGTGACATACGAAGACAAGTCGGAAGCAAGGAATGTCGCCACATTAGCCACATCCTCCGGTGTTCCGCCACGACGAAGCGGAATTTGTTTCGCCCATTCGGCCTTAACCTCTTCAGACAATACCGCTGTCATTTCAGTAATAATAAAACCCGGAGCAATGGCATTGGCACGAATACCTCTCGAACCCAATTCTTTGGCTACACTCTTAGCCAAACCAATCATACCCGCTTTAGAAGCCGAGTAATTACTCTGCCCGGCATTCCCTGAAACACCTACAACAGAAGCCATATTGATGATACTTCCGTTTTTCTGTTTCATCATAATAGGAGTAACCGCATGAACAAAGTTAAATGCCGATTTTAAATTGACATTGATCACCATATCCCATTGCTGTTCCGTCATACGCATCATCAGACCGTCTCGTGTAATACCGGCATTATTCACCAGAATATCGATATGTCCGAAGTCTTTATGAATTTCAGCTATGACAGCATGAGCATCCTCAAAATTGGCCGCGTTAGAAGCATACCCTTTTCCTTTTACACCAAAAGCTTCAATCTCTTGCTGAGTCGCCAACCCATTTTCGTCGATCGCTAAATCAGTGAATGCCACATCAGCTCCTTCTGAAGCGAACTTCAATGCGATAGCCTTACCTATCCCGCGTGCAGCACCGGTTACTACGGCAACCTTCCCTTCTAATAGTTTCATAATATATTTAGTTAGTTATTTATTACAAGAAAACAGAAAAAAACACTCAACCCCTCGCTTAACATTTTATTAAACAAGCACCTGCCGAATACCCTCCTCCAAAGACTGTTATAGCGACTAAGTCATCCTTTTTAAAGAGACGACTATTTTGTGCATATACCAATGCCGAACTCACCGAGCCGGTATTTCCCAACTCCTCAATGTTATGCAGGAATTTCTCTTCCGGCAAGTTCAACTGTTTGGCGATATTAGTCATAATACGCATATTCGCCTGATGCCCGATAAAATAGGCCAGATCGTCAAATGAATATCCGTTCTTTTCCAACAAATACAATACATTCTTAGGCATATAGGTACACGCCTGGATAAAAACATCACGTCCTTCCGGCATCATAATTCCTCCGTCACGCGGACGTAGCTGAACCCCTTGCGGTCCTTTACCCAAATGACCTAATCCTTCTGTATATATATCCAGAACACGAGGCTCTTTGCCGGTGATTGGCTCCTTAGAGATAAAAAACGCTGTTGCCGCATCCCCCCATAAGTGTCCGGCTTTCGGATCTGTCTCATTATAGTATGCCGAGTTTTTATCTGCTGACAACACCAATGCTTTCGACGCCTTGCCCATCGCAAAATAACCCTCTATGATTTCCAAGGCATTGACGAAAGACGAACACGCCGATGAGACATAAAAAGCTTTTGCTTTGGATAATTTAAACTCTTGTTGAGCAACATGAGCCGCCGTTGCAACGGTATCATATGGAGAATAAGACGCTGAAATAATCAGATCGACCTCCGTTATATCATAGGGCAACCGGGGTAAAGCATCATGAACGGCAGCTAAACTCATTGTCGTTATATTCTCTTCCGGTTTGGCTTTCGATCGGGTGACTATACCCGTGCGTTGTTCAATCCACTCATTCGTTAACCCGTTTAACTCTAAAAAATGATCGTTATGTACCCGTTCTTCAGGTACATAAACACCTGTAGCATTTATAAACATCCCTGTTTTTACTTAATCTTTATTCCGTTGAATATCAAATTTATTACATTCTCCCGGCGTCTTACCCGCTGACTGATATTATCACCCATTACACCTCGTATGTACGGCACTTCCAATCCTTTCAAACAATGATGAAGAACCAAAGCGGTTACATGGGTATCGGGCATTCTGAAAACCCCTTCTTCTACCCCTGCATCCAGAATGCCTTCTATAATCTCTATTTCGCGTATATCAAAACTCTTACGAACCTTCTCCACACGCCAAATATCCCTGAAAAAATTAGCCCTCAATGTACCGTTACGAAAAACCAACGCTTTCACAGCATCCAGTCTCGTATAAATAAAGGTGATTAATTTATCGTCTGCCGGCAGATCCTTTTCAGCCACATCCAAAAGCATCTTATGCAATTTATCCAACTCCGACTCCACCACAGCCAGATAAACCTCATTTTTACTCTTAAAATAGGTGTAAAGTGTACGCCTTCCTTTTCGTGAAGCTTGTGCTATATCATTCATGGTGGTGTTGTCCACACCCATGCGAGCAAACAATTGTCTGGCCACATCCACTAACATATCCCGTGTTTTTGACACACTCACCGGCATAATAATTGCACATTTTGATTAAAACTGTGCGCAAAGTACTTAAAAAAGATTGTATCTACCAAGTATATCAAAAAAAACTTGGCAGAAATTTGATATCATAGAAAAAAAGCCTACCTTTGCAGTCGCAATCAGAAATGATCGCAACTATATCGCGGAGTGGAGCAGTGGTAGCTCGTTGGGCTCATAACCCAAAGGTCGTAAGTTCGAGTCTTGCCTCCGCAACAAATTCGGAAGAATCGCTTTTCAGCGATTCTTTTTTTTGTTTCTACATACCCAATCAATCCGGGATCACCCCGGATCTTAAACTATTTTTTTCGATAGACAAGGAGAATATACAGATGACAATTTGTTATTTGAACATTTTGTCATTTTATCCCTTCCGAGAATCATCTATTTGAGGTTCACCTCGATCACACGCGGAAATAACGCCAGGATTCGGAGTTTATTTTTGCATTATACATTGAGTTTCATGGTTGCAGTCCTATTTTTATCGATCTGAAATAATGACTATTCCAGAAAAGAAACAGCCGGTTTTGAGTCCGTTTTTTGCCCATTTCAGTCCCCTTTTAAAATTTATGCTAATGATTTTTTTAACGGTTAAGAGCATCCTCCAAAATCATCTGCATGATCTGTTGCATTCATGCAAATAAATTCCCGAAAAAACCAACATAAATAGTCAAAAACAACCCGATTTTCACCGAAAATACTTAAAAAAACCATCTATTTGCCTAAAAACGACCAAAGCACGAGTTAGCAAAAAATGCATTTTCCCCAACTTATGTTATCAACCAACCCTTTTCAACATCATATTGTAAATCTAAAAATACTCCCCTCCCCTCTTACACTCTCCACAGCAAGCGTACCGCCATGCTTCTCGATCAGTTCTTTACAGACGATCAGCCCCAGGCCGTTTCCCTGTTCTCCGGAAGTCCCTTTCTGTGATTGACGGCGGTTGATCTGGAACATTTGATGGAGTTGGTCGGAAGAGATGCCGATACCGGTATCACGGATGATAAAAGTGTGATTTTTGCCGGTTTGTTCTACGTATAAGGAGACGAGTCCGCCTTTGTGAGTAAACTTTACGCCATTTGTCAATAGGTTACGGACGATGGTCGCCACCATGTTCCGGTCGGCAGTCAGGATCGTGTTGACGGGTATCTCTATATGCAGGAGAACGCCTTTGTTTTTAGCCATATTGTTTAACAGGGATATATCGGTGGCTAATTCCGTTGCCAGATCAAAAGCCGTAGGCGAATAAGGCATACGTCCGGTCTGTACCTGCGCCCAATTGAGCAGGTTATACAATAGTTCAACCTGACTGTCTGCCGACTTGAGTAACTCATTGTAGTAGGTCGAGAGCGACTCCGTGTCCCACTCTTTGGCATAATCGATCAACATTTGTAACGCTTCACGCTGGGCGATGGCGGGGTTTTTCAAGTCATGGGAGATAATACTGAAGAACTGGTCTTTGGTGGCGTTCATTTCGGCCAGTACCCGGTTGCGTTTGGTTCGAAGAGCCAGGACATACCAAAGGAGTATCAGGATAATAAAGCAAACGATAAATCCGGATAACAGAATAAAGCGGTGCAGGTTCTGTTGCTTGATCACATGCTGCTGCCGTTCGATTTCCAACTCTTTTTCGGCTGTTTGATATTGAATGTGGAAGTTGTTGAGTTGGTGCTGTGTCTCTTCCTTTTGCAGTTGTTTGAATAGTTCGGTCGATTTTTCTAAGTAATTGAGTGCAAGAACAGGATTCTGCGGTTTATGCAACGTATAAAGTCTATCGTAAGCAAGCATAACATCTTCCGACCGGTTGTTTTTCTCATTTTCAGCGACAGCACGCAACAGGTATTTTTCGGCATGAGCCTGACTGATACCGCTTTCGAGGTATATATCGCCCAGATGCAACAGACAGAGACTGACAAATTCGCTGAATGCATATTCCTCTGATGCCGTTAAAGCAATATTCAGCCGTTCAATGGCTTCACCCCATTCCCGTTTTTTCTTATGGATCAACGCCATGGCTATCCAGCAATCGATTTTGAACGAAATCCGATCCACCTGTTCGCATAACAAGTAGGACTCCTCGATACAGTCCCGGGCTTCCTCAATCCGATCCAGATCGATATAGAGGTTACACAATGCGTTCAACGACCAGATAATCATTCGGGTATTCTCCAGTTCGCGGTTAATTACCAACCCTTTTTTGATACAGTCGATTGCCGACTCATTATTCTGATTATGTGTATGAAGGCTACCCATACACAATAAGCTGTTGGCAACCATTGCCTGATCGCCGATAATTGTGGCGATAGCCAAACTCTCTTTCAGGCAGTCGAGTGCTTTGTCGAATTGCCCGGTAGAGGCGTAGTTTACATACAGGTTTTGCAATTTATGGATGATACGTGTGGAATCATTTATCTGGCGATAGAGGCTAAGACTCTTTTCGTTGTGAAAAATCGCTTCCACATAATTGCCCCGGTCGGAGTAGTAGAGTGCCATTGCGCCATAAATAATCGCATCGATCAAATGCGGAGTCTCTTTTTCTGTCAGAGGATTGATCTTATCGATATGCCCAAGTGCATGAATACGATCGGCAAGCTGGTTGGCCATTTCTACATGTGATCGGCCTTCGCTTTGGGAGAATACGGAGAACAGGCTATCTACATCCTGCCCCAATGTCAGGGTAGAAAAACTAAAAGAGAACAGTATGCCGATCAGGATTTTAATTCCTTTATTCTTTAAAAGCTTCTTTATCCTCTTTTTGTTTATCGACGATTTATCCAACCGTTTTTCGACATTTCGAACCCCTTCTTCTTCCGACAGCCAGTTGTCACTTTGCTCGATCAATAAGTCGCAGTAACGTTTTGTTTTTTCAGCTAAGGAGATAATCTCTTTTTTGTCCGGTTTCTTTGTCGCCATAATCTATAGAATTTATATCGACAAAGTTCGATACCGTCGAGAACCGCAACAATGAGTAAAAATACTCAATCTGTCTAAGTAATATTACTTAGTACAAACTGTTCAAAAAGGTTATAAAACGCGAGTTCGACATAAAAACAGGCTTTGAATGGAAGAAGATGGAAAGAGGTTCTCTTCAAATTTTGCCCTATTTGAAACTTGTTCATTATATAGTGAACCAAAAGCGGCTTCCTTTTCCCTCTTCACTTTCCACATGAAGGGTGCTTCCGTGTTTTTCGATCAGCTCTTTGCAGACGAGAAGACCGATTCCGCTACCGTGTTCACCGGCTGTTCCGGTTTTTGAGCGTTGACTGTCGAGAAGGAAGAGAGTTTTCATCTGTTCTCGGCTCATGCCTGTGCCTGTATCGGTAACAGAAATCCGACAATGACTATTCTCTTCCGGTTGTATCTCCAAGGTGATACATCCGTCTTTACCTGTGAATTTCACGGCATTGGTCAAGAGGTTACGCACAACGGTCGTCAGCATATTCCGGTCACCCGTCACCATAGCGGTATCGGGCATTTGAACACCCAAGGTAATTCCTTTCCGGTCTGCCATATTCCTAATCAGGGCAATATCCAAATGCAACTCGGCAGTCAGATCGAAAAGTGCCGGTTTGTAAGGCATCCGTCCGGTTTGCACCTGTGCCCAGTTCAGGAGATTATAAAGCAACTCGACCTGTCCGTCTGCTGATTTAAGAAGTTCTTCATAGTAAAGAGAGAGGGACTCTGTGTCCCATTTCCCCGAGTGAGCGATCAGTTGCTGTAGTGCATCACGCTGTGCGATCACAGGATTCTTCAGGTCGTGTGAGATGATACTGAAAAATTTGTCTTTGGTGGTGTTAATTTCGGCCAACACCCTGTTGCGTTTGTTTCGCAGATTGACAATAACCATGAGCAATGCCACCAATATTCCAGCGATAACCAATCCGCCGATAAATACATATTGCCGGGTTTTATGCTTCTCTATTTCGGCCTGTTGGCGCAGGATTTCAACATCTTTTTGCTGTGTGTCATATTTGACTTGAAACTCATTGATTTGTTGTTGGGTAGACTCCTGAAACAGCGAGTCGTTCAAGGCGATAAATTGCTCCAGTGTCGAAAGGGCAAGCTGTGGCTGATCCGTCTGTTTGTATAATTGATGGAGTGTATTCAATGCTTCGCGTTTACTTCTTCTGATCGTATACGCTTCGGCCAGCGCAATACAACGGGTCAAGACATCAATACCCTCTTTATACCTTTCCTCTTTCAGATAGAGCCGCCCCAGCGACATCAGCGAAACAACCTCCATCCGTTGATTTCCTTTTTTTTCAAAAAACTGAAGTCCTAGGCGGAAACTCGCTTCTGCTTGTTCCAAACTATCGAGTGCAAAATAGATATCTCCTTTGATATTCAGGTGTACGGCAATACGATCTCCCTTTACACCCTCATTCAACGTTTCATCCATGGCCAACGCTTCTTCAATGAGTGGTAAGGCCTCTTTGGCTTCACCCAATAAGAGTGTCTCTTTGGCAAGTGAGGCCAATCGGTTAGCGTAATAGAGCGGACGTGCCAGCACACGTTCCATATCTATGGCTTCCTGAAAAAAGCGAATAGCCGCTTCATGTTGTCCCCACTGGCTATGCACGATACCCAAACTATTCAACGTCACACTAAGCCCCTCTTTATCGTCTATCTCTTTTTCATATACATAACATTTCATCAATAGTTGAACCGATTTCTCATACTCCCCCAAATAATGGTAGTTGATTGCCGCATCACCATACATGATATCGGCCGACAAAAATTCACCCACCTGTTCATAAAGTTTTGCCGCCTCCAAATAAAACAATGTGCTTTTGTTGTAATCCGAATGTTGGTGTTTGGCGTAATATCCCATGACTTCAGATATAATGGCCTGCTGGTGTTTCGTCGACAGGTTATTGTCTATTTGAAAAAGCGTATCCACATAATCTAGTTCGTACACCGTCCGGGCAATCTCATTGGCAAGTACAATCTGCTTATTTCGACTGGATTGGGTGTAAAGCGAAAACAAGCTGTCTACATCTTGTGCACACAACACAACGGAAAAAAGAAATAACAGTGCGAGAAGTAATTTTATTTTATTCATAACTGATCAGATTTAGAACTTTTGCAGATTACTCCAAGCTGACTATTCCATGTTTCAGTGCATATTGCACCATCTCCATCGTGTTGTTGATACCAAGTTTGCGGAAAATATTGTTCTTATGGTTATCTACCGTGCGCGAACTGATACAGAGTCGGTCGGCAATCTGTTTACTTAACAATCCATCACGACAGAGGAGTATAATCTCCTTTTCTCGTTCGGTAAACTCCGGTGTGACTTCGGCGGTTCGTTTTTTGGAGACATAGATCTTGTAGATAATGGCGGAAATATCATTCCCGAAATAGTCAAAACCGTTCATAATCGCGCGGATGGCCTGTGCGATCTCATCCGCTCCTCCCTGCCGTTTGCTGATAAACCCTTCGATGCCAATATCCAACATCTCCTGTATGACATCGGCCGTGTTTTCGGCGGAGATCGCCAATACTTTTATAAGGGGATACTCCTTTCTGATCCTTCGGGCAATTTCTATTCCGGTCATATCGGGCAGGGCTATATCCAGGAGGATAATATCCGGCGTTACGGTTTCAAGCAGACGGAACAAGGCTGAACCGCAATCTGCTTCACCGGCGATGCAAATATCGGTATGCCCATTCATGATCGCACTTTTTATCCCCAGACGAAACAGGGCGTGGTCATCAACTAAAATTGTGTTTATCATAAAAGTAAAAGAACAAGATTTATTTTGAAAATCAAAGCGTAAGATACTGTCTATCTTTCACAAATCAAAATCTGAAAAAGATTTTCTATCTCTTTCCCTCGTTCTATTAAGCAAAATTACTTAGTCCAATTTGAGTAAAATTACTCATTGACAGGTTTTTCCCCGGCACATACTTTTGTGGAGTGAACTTTTCATTGGTGCAATCCAAAAAAGAAGAGTAACAAACAAACAACTACTAAATATGACAATTATGAAAACAAAGTACATCTTAGGAATGATCCTTTCCGCGGCAGTCTGGTTGACCGGATGCGAGTATGACGACAATGAATTATGGGATACAGTAAACGGTCAGGCCGTGCGCATCGCTGCATTGGAGCAATGGCAAAAGACGGTGAACAGCAACATCTCCACTTTACAGGGGATTGTTTCGGCACTTGAGTATAACGACTATGTAACGAAAGTGACTCCATTTGACACTCCGGCACCGGGCGGCTACACAATCGCATTCGCCAATAACTCGCCAATCACCATCTATAACGGCACTGACGGAAAAAACGGCACTGACGGAAAGGATGGTGCAGACGGAAAAGACGGCTCGACACCCGTTGTGGGAGTGAAGGAATATCCCGCCAAAAGCGGAGTCTACTATTGGACGGTAAACGGTGAATGGCTTTCCATCGACGAAAAGTCCCCAGACAAGAAGATACCCGTGACGGGTGAAAAAGGTAGAGACGGAGCGACACCGAAGCTGGCTATCGGCACCGATAACTACTGGTATATCTCAGCCGACGGCACAGCCTCCGGTAAGGCCCCGGGTGCAGGTTGGGCAAATACAGGCGTGAAAGCCACCGGAGACAGAGGGGCGGATGGCGCCAAAAGCGATAACATTTTCGCCTATAACGGCGTAGACAATACCCACCCGGATTATGTGCTATTCAAACTCGCCAACGGAGAGATTATCTCCTTACCCAAATACAGAACCCTTGGTATCAGTTTCAGTCAGCCGGAAATCTTTATACCAAACAAAGAACAAGTGATCTCATTCATTGGAACAGGCACGACAGAATCGACCAACATCTGGGCGATAGATATTCCGGAGGGATGGAGTATATCAGTCAATCTGTTGGCTAAAACAATCACTATCACACCTCCAAAGACAATTGGCCCGGCTAATTCGGGAGGCACGTCAACGATACTGGTTGCCGACGGTGACCGGGTAACGGCCATGTACAGATTGACACTCAATTCCGTATCCAACAACGAGAAAGGCTCCACCTATTATGAAAACGGCAAAGCGACGGGTATGATCTATATCCCTACCGGGGAGCCCCGCGATGGCACAGGCCGCATAATAAGCCTACAAGAATCAACGGCAGCGTGGGCAGAGAGTGGATATGACAATGATCAGACGGGATGCGACTCTTACACAAACGGTCGATTGAATATGGCGGCAATGGCCACCTATATCCGCGACAACGATAAATCGTGGAGTAATTTCCCCGCATTCGAATGGATACATACGATGAACGGTGGCACAGCCAACTATACGTCTGACGCTACGGGTCTTTGGTATTTCCCAGCCCCAGCGGATTTACAATATTTATTATGTGCGGCAGCCGAAAAGCCGTTGCAGACCTGGTCCTGGCCTGACAGTGATAATCCAAAGAAATATTTAGCTCCGTTTACATTTGACTTGACGACATTTAATGGTTGGCTGACGGCTAATGGCGGGACAGCACTCTCCATTAGTGAGGCAAAAGCCTACCGGTTGTCCAAAGAGCAAGAAGTTGGTGGTGATGATGGTAAGTACTACTATATGTGGTGTATCAGTTTCTATGAAGGAGAAACAGCGAACACTGCCTATAAGGAATATAGTAAATACTCTCTCACCCGGGCTATCCTGGCATTTTAACCCACTGATCGATGCGTCTCCTCCGCGTGGGGGAGATGTATCGGTGTCATTATTTCAACGCGAAATTCTTTTTGAAATATCCTCAACAAAAACAACTCAAAAATGAAGACAAAAGTATTTTTTATAACATTGTTGCTTAGCCTGTTTAGTATAAACAGCGGTTATGCGCAACTGGGTAACGCTTTGAAGAAAGCGAAAGAGAAAGCAAAGGAGGTCGTAAAGGATACGACAAAAGAGACGGTTCTGCCCGAAAGTAAGACAGAACAGGCTCAGGAAAAAGCAACAACTCCAGACGCTGATTCCAGACAGAAAGCCAGTTCGGGAAATAAACTCAAACCTTCTGCTGCCGCTATTGCTGCCGATCCAAAAGCCAGCGACGAAACGATTGAAAGTGGCTTTACCAGATCTCATAGCGAGATACGTGCTCATTACGAACAACTGTCGGACAAGGTCTATTATAAACCCTACTACGCTGACGAATGCAACTATTTTTATGCGCTCGGAGAAGAACAGCAACAAGTATTTCAGACGGAATTGAGTTATGTCGAGCAGACTTATCAGGCTGCCCGCAAATTTGCACACATAAAGATCATACAGCCAATAAACTATCGGAATTACGTGAAAGTAAAAATACCGGCTTACCGCGAAAATCCCGCGCGTGAAGGGTACGCTGTCATAGGGCAACATGCTGTATATGCTTACTTTGCCCAATTCGCAGCCGATCCCGAAGGTTTTTACCCGTACCTGAACTTTGTTTCCGCACGCGTGGCTCATACGGCACTCAGCTTCTTTAAGGTGGCCGAGTGGATGAACAGAAATGGCGAACAATGTGAGTGTGCGATCACGCTCGAAGACGGCAGTAAAGCCCAATTAGTAGAAAGTTTTCAGGGGTGGAAACTTAAAATGAACGATGAATTTTTCCGCTTAAACAAGATACTTAACGAACAAACCCCCTTTAATACCATTGGAAAAGCGGCGGTCGGTGTCTTGCAGCAAATGAAAAAAGCGGAAAGCGATAGCAATTTACCGATACTGCGTATGTATTTCCACCGGTATGAAACCATCATAGACGATTTGATGAATCATCCCCAAAAAGTAGAAGAAGAGTCATATTTTATGCTTGTACGCGAATACAACGCATACAAGGAAAAATACGAAGGATGGGCTGCTACCACAAAATCAGCCAATAATTATAATCCGACAAGCGCACAAACGCAATCAAACAGTAACTCCAACGAAACCAAAGCGGCGGTCGACGACAAGGAAGGGGTTGTTATTAACGGTATCAAATGGGCGATCTCTAATATCGCCGCTCCCGGCACCTTTGCCGCCAAACCCGAAGATGCAGGTTTGATGTACCAATGGAACCGGAAAAAAGGCTGGCATGCAACCACACCAAAGAATTTCGAAGGCGATTGGATTAATAAAGAACAAACCGGCAAGGTATGGGAAAAAGCGAACGACCCCAGCCCGGAAGGATGGCGTATACCAACCTTAGCCGAAATGCAAAAGTTGTTGGATGAAACCAAAGTGACTCAAGAATGGATAACTGTAAACGGAGTACCGGGAAAGAAATATACGGATAAAGCTTCCGGCAAGTCTATTTTTCTTCCGGCTGCAGGTAGTCGCCACCAGGGTAATGGTAATCTCAACAAGCTGGCCGGTGACAACGCTTCCGGAGCCTACTGGAGTAGCGAGGCTACTGTTCAACGAAATGCCCACTGTCTGACCTTCGCCAAGACATTTTCAAAAGCAGATAATTACTCGGCTGCAAATGGCAATTACGGTTATTGCCTCCGTTGTGTGAAAAAATAAAATGAACAAAAAAACAATGATATTATGAACAAAATATGCTTTTTTAGAACCTTAATGGCGATAGTCATTATGTTCACAACAGGTACAGACGCACAAGCGCAAGGGTTGAAAGGCCTTGTAAATAAAGTTAAAGATAAAACAGGACAGACGGCTACCAAAGAGGGCGGAGGTGCAGTAGCCGGTAAAGCGGTCATGCTTAAACAACCCTGGTCGGTAGGCGAGAATGGGACAGGGAGTGTACAGGCGACATTTGCAGATGGTGTCCTGACGATCTCAGGAACAGGGCGAATGAAAAATTTCGATGTCACCATGCATTCCGACAACCGTCCGTGGGGCGCACATGCCAAGGATATAACGACCGTAATCGTGGAGGAAGGGGTTACCCGTGTCTCATCACCTGCTTTCTATAGGTGTGAAAACATCACATCGGTCTCTCTGCCCAGCACATTAACAAGCATTGGCGGAAGCGCGTTCTATGGGTGTAAATCTTTGCCTACGATTACGCTACCCAAGAGTTTGACTGATTTCGAAACGGGACAGATACAAACCGACCAGGGAACAAAGGAGCGAGCTGGTCTGTTCGAGCAGTGCACAACGCTTAGCGAAATTAAGGTAGAGGCCGGAAATGCGAAGTACAAAGCCATAGACGGCATACTGTATGAATTCTTTAGTAACAAATGGCGATTGAAAGCTTATCCGGCAGGACGTTCGGCCACTAAATTTACCATTCCCGACAATACACCGGTTATACAGACAGGCGCTTTTGCATCATGTCAGGCAATCAAAGAAGTCATATTACCTGCCAGTTGCGGAACCATCGATGAGGTTGCTTTCAAAGACTGCGTGAATCTGCAATCACTCACCATGAATCAGTCGTCGGGAGTCGTCTCTTTGAGCCGGCATGCCTTTCAAGGTGTAGAGATGACGAAAGTTAAGTTCATCGTTCCCTCCAAACTCCTCAACGACTACAAAACCCGCCCCGACTATGAGTGGAGGGATTGGGCCGATCAATTTACAGGGAAATAATCATGGATATAGGTATACTCAACTCAATCAGCTCCCGGCGGGAAGCACTCTGCGCGCATTACAACCTGCCGGAAGATGCTGAGCGAAAAGTAGCGGAACTATTTGCCCGGATCGAACGGTTCGGGCAGACCTGCTGCGATCAGGCGGACTTTGAAAAGCAATTCCTTATTTCTGAACTGAACCAGATATATACGAATTTTTTTACGGAATTTGCGCCTTATGTAAAAACACCGGAAGGAACAATAACAGTGGAAGAGCAACAGCAACAAGCGGCTAACGAATTAGCAGAGTCGGTTGTGAAAAGCCAGGCGAAACGAACTGTCAAAAGCGCTTTTGTGCAGATGCTTCCCCGACCTCTTTACGACTGGTATATCTATGGCATATACAATATTCCGATACTGGGTCGCATCCTGGGAGCGAAGAATAATATTGAACAGATTAAGCGTTTAAAAAAGAAGTAGTCATAGTTTGACTACTTCTTTTAGGGTTTCCGGGATGACGAATTCAGCGCATTTTATCGATTCGAGCTTTTTACGTCCCAAATCAGTTAACGTAAAATACATCTGACGTTTATCGTCTTTCCCGACAATACGCTTGATAAGCTTTTTCTTTTCAACCGACTTTATAACCTTCGATGTGTTCGAGTTGCTTAGTCCCAGAACTCCTGCCAGTTCGTTTGAAGAATATCTCTGATCGTTGAGCGAGCATAATAACATCCCTTCGTTCAGGCCCAGGTCGTATGATTGTTGGAAGTTTAATTCAAATTCATAAATGGCCCTGTACACATCCCTGATCTGACAAAGGGTATTGACTTGTGAATTGTTCATATTGTCTGCCATCATAGTATAAGTTTATACTTTTATTACTCTTTTAATAAGACGTTATCGATCGCCTCTTTCAACTGCTGCTTAGGTAATGCGCCTGCAGCCATCTGAGGCTGTCCGTTCATCGGAATAAACAACAACGACGGAATACTTCTTATCCCAAAGACAGTAGCGAGTTCGGATTCTGTTTCCGTATTGACTTTATAAATATAGATACGATCGCCATATTCTGCGGCCAGTTCTTCCAATATCGGAGCTATCGCTTTACATGGGCCACACCAGTCTGCATAAAAATCGATCAATGCCGGTTTGTCCCCTAAATACTGCCACTCGGAATTGGTCTCAAAATTAGCAACTTTTGATAAGAAATCTGCTTTTGTTAATTGTAATGTTTTCATTTTATTCTCTTTTTTAGTTATTTCTTTCATTTGATTTTTTGCTTCTGTCTTGTTTGTACAAGAGATTAACCATAGCGCTATTAGCGGGATGAATAAGACGATCTGTTTCATTTTTCTTTATTTAAAATTAGACCAGCTTCCGCCATTGTATACCTCCAGAAATCCATTTGATCTTAAAAGAGCAACCGCACCACGACTGCGCATACCACTGACACATACAGCAATAATCGGTCTGTCTTTCTCCAATTTGGATAGATTCGTATTCAAACGATCCAAAGGGATATTCAGGGAATTTACTACTGCTCCTTGCTGATACTCTTCTTCTGTGCGAACATCCAGAAGTATCGCTCCGTTCTCTAATAATGTTTTGTAATCGGCCTTCTCCTCTAATCCGAACAGCCTACTGATAAATCCTGCCATAATGTTTTTTTATTATTGTTCTTTTACTTTATCTCTTTTAAATATTCCGCCTAATAAACCGCCCATCACGACTCCATACAATGTACTCATGGTAGGCGACGAAGTTATGGGGCAAGTTCCGGTATTGCATCCGATGTACCTCCAATAGAGATATCCACCTACAGCCCCCAATAGAGCCCCTAAAAGATACGTCCAATTGTTTTTTATACGATTCACACTTCCTTATTTTGAGGTTTCAGCTGCAAAGATATTAATTTATTTCTAACGGAAACCATTTCTTTGAGAAATAATTTTACAAAAGTGCATATTTGCTGAAAACAAACCAATTATAACACATATTCCAACTAAAACAATACTTATTAAATATATTTTCCTCAGGAAACTTGTTTCTTTGGAATATATTGTTTTCCTTTGCATCATATTTCCAATGGAAACTAAATGGAATATCTAATAAATTAAGAATAGAATAGAGCAAAATGAAAAGGACAACTATTATTACATTAAGCGCAATATGGCTTAATCTCTCGGTTCAGGCGCAAAACAATCAATACATTACGGCAGATCAGGCGGTAAGTATGGCGATCGAGAATAACAGCCATATAAAGATGTCGGATATGGATCGGAAAATCGCCAACGCCGACTTTCATCAGACAGATGCGATTTTTCTGCCCCAGATTACATTGGGATATACGGCATTGACAACGAATAATCCGTTGAATGCTTTTGGTTTCCTATTACAGCAAGAATCGGTTACGACGATGGATTTTGATCCTGCAAAATTGAACCATCCGGGTGCTACACAAAACTACGGCACTCAGGCCGAGGCAAAACTACCTCTTTTGAATCTGGATATGATTTACGCCCGTAAGGGAGCCCGGGCGCAGGAAGAGATGTACAAATACAAAGCTGAACGAACAAAAGAGTACATCGAGTTCGAAGTGCGAAAAGCATATACGGGATTGCAAATGGCTTATCAGGCACGGGAGATCCTCCGGAAATCGTTCGAAGATGTGAAGCAGATACACCGTTCAGTGACGAATTTTCACGATCAAGGTTTGATACAGAAATCGGATGTATTGAACGCTCAGGTTCAAGTCAACACCATTGAAAGCGCTTTGGCCAGAGCTGAAAGCAATATACATAACGCCTCTAATGGACTTCGTCTGTTGATGGGGTTGGCTATAAGTGATGAAGTATATACGGCTGATTCATTAATACAGAAAAAGGAAATATATCCCGAAACGACTCTTTCGCTGTTCCGCTCAGATATTATGGCGCTACAGAAAGCCGTAGATGCAACAGATATGATGGTGAAATCTTCCCGGATGACCTTTCTTCCACGCATTAATGCCTTTGGTTCGTACAACTTGAATGACTCCAAAGCTTTTAAGTTCAGAAACGATTCGTACCTGGCCGGCATCAACCTGAGTTGGGATATCTTCTCGGGCAACCGCAACCGGAGTAAAATGAAGTCGGCACAATACCAAAAAGGTCGAATGCAGGAAGAACTGAATCTGCATATTAAAAAAGAACAACTCGAATTGGACAAGGCCAGACGCGATTTGAACGACTCGCAAACAGAAATCGACAAACAACAGATAAGCGTTGAACAGGCGGAAGAAGCTTTGCGTATTCTGGCTGATCGCCACAACGAAGGTTTGGCAAGCACCACCGATCTATTGATGGCGCAAGCTCAGTTCTCTCAACAGAAACTTTTGCTTTCACAAGCCATTATGTCCTATAACGTTATAGAGGCATACCTCCATTTTTTATCGACAACTAAGAACTAAATAA
This sequence comes from Parabacteroides sp. PF5-9, assembly GCF_029893105.1. Classification (GTDB taxonomy): domain Bacteria; phylum Bacteroidota; class Bacteroidia; order Bacteroidales; family Tannerellaceae; genus JARXWG01. The sequence continues at coordinate 31,079 of NZ_JARXWG010000005.1, forward strand.
AAATAGACAGATATGAAGATTTCAAGAAACGCAGTTTTAGGTATTGTAGCAATATCCTTGTTTTATGCCTGTTCATCGGCCGATGAACAAAAAGAGAAAGGCCAGGCGGTCGTAAATGTAGAAGCCTACTATCCGACACAGTCGACAAACAACGGTTTCTACCTGAGTGGCGAGATCACTGCCCGGCAAACAGCTGCCATCAGCACACGCATGATGGGCTACATTAATAAGATACACATCAAACCCGGTGATAAAGTTTCAGCAGGACAGTTATTGGTTTCGATCAGTAGCGATGAGGTACAAGCCAAAAAGGCACAGGTACAGGCCATGATTACCGAAGCCGAAGCCGCGGCTAAAAATGCCGAACGCGACTACGAACGCTTCCAAACATTACGCGCGCAAAACAGCGTATCGGACAAAGAATTGGAAAACGTAACCTTACAACATACGTCTATGCAGGCCAAGGTTCAGATGATGCATCAACAGATGAATGAAGTAAATGCAATGTTGGCCTATACAGATATCCGTGCACCATTTTCAGGAACAATTACCCAAAAACTGATGGACGAAGGTAGTATGGCCAATCCGGGAATGCCTATCCTGATGATGGAGCAAAGTGGCGAACTACAGATCGTAGCGTCGGTACCTGAAAATTACATCCCATACGTGAAAGTCGGAGATGCGGCTCAGATAGAAATCAAGTCGTTAGGTACAACTATTTCCGGAAAGGTGTCGGAACTTAGCCCTTCCGCCTACCGCACAGGAGGACAGTATGCCATAAAGCTGGCTATCGACACCAAAGACAAGGCAAATATCCATTCGGGCATGTATGTGAATATACTTATCCCCAATAAGGTTAAAGAGGATACTGCTTCAAAGATACTGATCGATAAAAAATCTCTTGTATACCGCGATCAGCTTACGGGAGTCTATGTCGTAGACGACCGTAGTGAAGCGAACTTGCGCTGGGTTCGGCTGGGCAAAACAAATGGGAATCAGATAGAAGTACTTTCGGGTTTAAATGCCAATGACAAGGTAGTATTAAGCGCTGATAGTAAGTTGTATAACGGAGTAAAAGTATCAGCATCTAAATAAAAGGAGTTATGGAAAACGGAATTTCAGGAAAAATAGCCAAGGCATTCCTTCAATCGAAACTGAGTGTTTTGCTCTTTATCGCTTTTATGCTCTTGGGGCTGTTCAGTATATATCTGATCCCGCGTGAGGAAGAACCGCAGATCGATGTTCCGATGGCGGATATTATGGTGGGTTACCCCGGTGCGACACCACAGGAGGTAGAATCGAGAATCATGCAACCGCTTGAAAAGGTGGTCTCTAATATCAAAGGGGTCGAACATATCTATTCGACTTCCATGAGCGATATGGGAATGTTTACCGTACAATTTTATGTAGGCGAAGACGTGGAACGCTCGTTGGTAAAACTTTACAACGAGATCATGAAGAACATGGATCGTATGCCGGAAGGAGCCACTATGCCGCTGGTAAAATCGCGGGCCATAGACGATGTCCCTGCATTGGCATATACGCTCTGGAGTGAAGAGATGGGCGATTACCAATTGCGCCAGGTAGCCGAAGTGGTGGGTGATGAGATAAAGAAGATACCCGACGTCGCTCAGGTCAATATTGTCGGTGGACAGAGCCGCGAAGTAAAAGTCATGCTCGACAAGGACAAAATGGCACAAAGTAGACTCGATTTTGGGGCGATCACCCAGGCTTTGCAGGCAAACAACGCGCAGATGCAGAGCGGTAATATCATAACCGGTGACCAGGTTTACTCGGTACAGACCGGTAACTTCTTTGCCGACGTGGAAGAGGTAAAACATCTGATCGTAGGAACGAACGACAATCAGCCCGTATATCTTTATCAAATCGCCGAAGTAGAAGACGGCCCCGAATTGCCTAAACAATATGTTTCGTTTGGTTATGGTGCCGCAGCGAAAGAGAAAAAGGATATTATGCCCGATGATTACTCGGCAGTAACTATTTCGATAGCCAAGAAGAAAGGAGCCGACGCTATGCAGTTGGCGGAAATAGTAAGCGACAAAGTAGAACATTTAAAGAAAGAGGTGATCACCAATGATGTATATGTGGAAGTAACCCGTAATTATGGAGAAACGGCTTCCGATAAAGTATTCGAACTATTGTCGCATCTTTCGATCGCAATCGTCATCGTCACCCTGTTTGTGATGCTGGCGATGGGTTGGCGCGGCGGATTGGTCGTATTCCTTTCCGTACCGGTGACCTTCGCTCTGACGTTGTTTGCCTATTACTTCCTGGGATATACCCTCAACCGTATAACCTTGTTTGCGTTGGTATTTGTAACAGGCATTGTGACCGACGACTCCATTGTGATTGCCGAGAATATGCACCGCCATTTCAAGATGAAGAAACTGCCACCATTGCAAGCAGCCCTGTATGCGATTAATGAGGTGGGTAATCCGACTATCCTGGCAACACTTACCGTGATTGCCGCTGTACTGCCTATGGCTTTTGTTTCTGGAATGATGGGACCTTATATGAGCCCGATGCCTATTGGTGCATCTATCGCGATGACTTTCTCGTTAATTATTGCATTGACACTCACTCCTTATTTCGGTTATCTATTTCTTCGCCATAAAGAGAAAAAGGGAGAGAGAAAAGGAGAGATACAGGAAGAGAAAGATTCCGACCTGCGTGAAACAAAGATGTACCGGCTGTACGCCAAGACCATTACTCCATTTTTGGAAAACAGAAAATACCGTTGGGGCTTTATGATTGGGTTGACCGTGATTCTATTTGCGACCTTCTCATTGTTCTACACCAAAGCGGTTCCCGTGAAGATGCTTCCTTTCGACAATAAGAACGAGTTTCAGGTAGTTATCGATATGCCCGAAGGTACGACTTTGGAACGCACGGCAGCTGTCACTAAAGAATTGGCGGTGTATCTGAGCCGGAACGCGATGGTAACGAATTACCAGACCTATGTAGGCACTTCGGCTCCGATCAGTTTCAATGGATTAGTTCGCCATTACGATATGCGTAAGGGGGATAATGTAGCCGATATACAGGTCAATCTGATAGGCAAAGGAGAGCGTAGCGAACAGAGTCACGATATAGCCTCTTCCGTGCGTGCCGATTTACAAGCTATCGCGAAGAGATACAACGCCAACGTAAAGGTGGTAGAAGTGCCTCCCGGTCCTCCGGTGATGTCGACTATCGTCGCCGAAATCTACGGCCCGGATTATGAACAACAGATCGATGTTGCCCGTCAGGTAAAGGATATTCTGGCGACAACCGACAACGTAGCTGATGTCGATTGGTCGGTAGAGGATACACAAATCGAATACAAATTCGAAGTCGATAAAGACAAGGCCATGCGGTTGGGGATCCCCAACGCACAAATCGCTCAGAACCTGCGTGCCGCATTGTCGGGTATGTCCGTGGGGGTATTGCACCTCCCTGCTTCCGTCCAACAGGTTGGGATTGTACTTCAATTGCCCGAAATAGAAAAAGCAAGCCTCGAAGAGGTATTAAATCTGAAAGTCGTCAATCAACAGGGAATGGCTATTCCAATCAGCGATCTGGTAACAGTAACCCAGGGCGAAAAGGCAAAAAGTATCCAGCGTAAAGATCAGAAACGGGTGGTCTTTGTGTTGACCGAAGTGGCCGGAGACTTAGAAAGTCCGATCTATCCGATCACCACCGTATCAGATAGGTTGTCCGAGATAAAGCTACCCGAAGGATATACGCTGTCGGAAGAATACAGCGAACAACCCCGATACGAAGATAATTTCGCCCTGAAATGGGATGGTGAATGGCAGATTACTTACGAAGTCTTCCGCGACCTGGGTTTAGCTTTTATGCTGGTATTAATAATTATATACACCTTGATTGTAGGCTGGTTCCAGAACTTTATCACACCGCTGGTTCAGTTGGCCGCCATACCGCTCTCCCTGATCGGGATTATTCTTGGACATTGGATCTTTGGTGCTTATTTCAGTGCCCCTTCGATGATCGGGTTTATTGCCCTGGCCGGCATTATGGTACGCAACTCCGTGTTGTTGATCGACTTCATCGACATCCGTCTCAAAGATGGTGTCCCATTGAAACAGGCGGTGATCGAATCGGGAGCCGTGCGTACAACCCCTATTATATTGACCGCCGGAGGTGTGGTATTGGGAGCGATTGTTATGTTATTCGATCCGATCTTCCAAGGCCTGGCTATCTCTCTGTTGGGTGGAACGATCACTTCTACTGTACTGACATTAATTGTCGTACCTCTATTATATTTCAAGATGTTAAAGAAAAAAGTGAACTAATTATGAAACTACTGATCGTATTAAGTATCAAAGAACACCAGGAGCGGGTTGCCAGCCTGCTCCAGGATGCCGGAGTGAAACGTTTTAGCGTAACCGACATCGTTGGTTATAAACGGAAAAAGGAAAATCTGGGCTGGTTTGCCATCAATTCCAATGCGGCGAAGACAAACTCCATTATGCTCTTCAGCTTTCTTGAAAAAGAGATCGCCGATAAAGCCCTTGCGGAGATCGATAGCTGCAATCTGGAAACGGAGAACCCTTTCCCGGTACATGCCTTTATTCTTGATGTTGAAAACTTCTCTAAATTATTCTGATTATGAAACGTGAATATATTATCCGCATAGTTGCCGGTACCATGGTATTGGCCGGTATTTCCCTGGCTTATTTTGTCTCCATCGGGTGGCTGTTACTGCCTGCCTTTGTGGGGGTGAACCTTATACAATCGTCGTTTACCGGGTTTTGCCCCTTGGAGATGATACTCGATAAATTGAATATTAAATAGTAATCCAATTATGAATAATAGCCGGTTAGCAATTCGTGAAGCAAATAATTTCAGTATGAATAGTACGGACTTCTGTGTGTATTTCCGCTATTTATACTCCCATTTGCAAAATAATTTATCTCAGGATGAAATACTTGAGTTTTTCAAACAGATTTCTGTTGATATGGAGAATTTTATTCTGTCCAAATATCAACAAGAAAAAAAATATCGCAAGTCGAGGCAAGATGAGCTTTTCGAAAAGTTCATCGCCGCCTTGCGGTTGCACTGTTCCACCGAACATAGTCTCAAATTTTATGCCGATAAACTTTTTGTCTCCCCTCAATATTTATCGAAAGTGGTAAAAGATGTAAGTGGCAAAACGGCAAGTGTATGGATCGCAGAATTTGTCTTATTGGAAGCAAAAGCACTATTGACACACACCAATCTAACCATTCAGGAAGTCGGTTTTAATATGGGATTTGCCGATCAATCTTCATTTGGCAAGTTCTTCAAGAAAAATGTAGGGATGTCACCCAAGAAATTTATTCAACAATTGGCTTAACCCCTCCTCTTTTCTCCACTTTCAAGAATCACTGGATATGGTCTGTAAAAAAAATGAATTGAATCTTGTCCCCCAATCTTGCGGATCATCTGTTTTTTTATCCGGAAACATTGATCGTCTACCAATTGGTAGACGATCGAGCCACAGTTGGTAGACGAAAGTGATCCAACTGGTAGACGATCGGGACACAGTTGGTAGACGATTAATTCCTTCAAAAAAAATATTAGACTATCTGGGCAAAAAAAGAACAAGATCCAATTGAATTTTCAACTCTCTGAGAGAAGAAACAAGGTTGAAAATAAGACAACTGTGTAGGCAGTGGAATTAAAATCAGGCAGAATCGGATAAACATATTCCACCTCTTTGAGGTTTAATAGAGATAGTTCAAAGCAAATTATATGAAATACACTATCTTTGTTTGAACAATTGTATGAAAAAAGTAAAAAGTGTTCTATTATGACGCACCATAATTGCGAAAACTGCTCCATAAGAGCGAAGTATGACCAAGCTCCCAAGTCGCTGATCGGTCGTTTCTGGCGTTGGCACATCAACTTCTGTCCGGGATGGAAAGGATATATCCATTCATTGGATGATGAGAAAAGGCAAGCCTTGAAAAATAAATATCAGCTGAAATAAATATTGAAGAATTAATCTGGCTTTCGGCCGAAAAAGAAACAATTGGAATATGGTGGAGAAACCCCTGGTAGATAAACAGTACTTACTCGAAAAATTCCCCGGCAAAAGCGGTTGGACATATGCAGAAATTCCTGAACTCCAGATTGGCAATCGATCCTTTGGGATGTTGAAAGTAAAAGGTTCGATTGATGGTTTTGAGGTTGCCAACTTCCATTTAATGCCTAAGGGCAACGGCAATTTGATGATCACGGTTAAAACCGAAATTCGAAAAGCGATCAACAAGCAAGCAGGTGATTGGGTACACATTGTTTTATATTCGAATGATGAACCGCTTGTTACCCTCGAAGACTTTCTATTATGTCTGCGCGATGAGCCGGAAGCCCTACGGTTTTATCAGTCGCTCAACGAAAACGAACAACAAGACTACGTCAAGTGGATCTTCTCCGCCAAGGCTGAGCAAACGAAAGTAGAACGAATCGCCAAAACACTTGACAGGCTTGCGAAGAATCAGAAGTATCACAAAGAATAAGGATAAAGGAGATAAAAATGAGAACACCTACCGATCACAAAATTTCAATAGTTCAATCTACTGAATAACACTATATTTCTAAAAAAATACTATCTTTAGCGCATGAAAAAATTTCTTTTCATACTCGGACTGTTTTTTACAGCATTTCTACTTACACCCAAAGAAGTTGTGAGTAGTGATGATATGCTTGTTTTGCAAGAACACGAGGCTGTTATGAAAGAAAAAAATGCGGCAGATATGCAGCATCGACTGGAAACGATTACTAAAGATTTACGGAACAGTAGCGGCCTGACTCCTCGTCGAAATTTTCAGACATCTTCTCAGACAATCAATGTTCGTTTTTTGAAAAATACCGAACGAATCATTCAATATATCCGTTTAAAAAACCAAAACTGTCTTCAAAAAGTCTCAGAATACGTTAGTTTTAATGAAACGACCAACCACTCTGCACTTCTTACCCGAATGCGGTATCACGTCTTCGCTTTGCGAAAAATAATTATTTGAAATTTAAGTAAATATCAGATTTGGTGAGGGAAATAAGTTTCTTTCACCCATACGTTTGCGTCTAAGCGTAACAAAAAGTCTATTTATTTATTAAAATCATAATTATCATGGCAAAAAATAAAGCGGGAAAAACGCGTATCTATCTATATGTACTTTTAACAATTGCAGGTTGTATCTTAGCTTGCAGTTCTATCATCACAAACGACTATCTGAAATTACTGGTAGTGATGCTTACGTTATGTGGTGGACTTTTCGGTATTATGAAGGGGTTAAGCAACCCTTCAGATACAGAGAAATCAATAACTAAGGAATAAATAACTTCAAATAGAAAATATAATGCGCATGAATAAAGATTTGGCAGAAGCTCTTATGATGCTTTCTGCAATCTGCTTGGTATTGGTCGGCACTTCAGCTTTTGATAGTGGAACGACAAAAAACATACTAATGGGCGGATTAGGTATTTTAGCTGTTTTAATGGGAATCATTCGCTTCTTCTCAAAAAAAGGGGGAGAAGAAACGACCGAAAATTAACCAGCCAGTCTGTTCTGATAGAAAAGAGAAGTTTTCCAGACTTCTCTTTTTCTATTTTAATGCGTTTGCACAAGCACTCTTAAACCTTCTCCTAAAGTCAGCACTCTCTTTTCTCCTTCTGCATTATAGACGCATCAAAAAGAACTATTAGAGAGCAACTATATATTATCGCAGGGTATATGACCCCAATTTTTACACAAAACTCAATTCTTTGGATTTTTAAAATTATCGTCATCAACAATTCTAACAACCCAACACCTCCTTGATTTACAGGCATTTTATCCATTTCTCCGATACACAAAAGTCTCTTTCGCCCCACCCTCATCATCTTTTTATCCATTTTTTTCTCGATATCGTTTGGAGTTAACCAAAAAAGCCATATCTTTGCAACGCTTTTCAGGGGAAAAGTCATTCAAAAACAAATTTACGGGCGTTTAGCTCAGCTGGTTCAGAGCATCTGCCTTACAAGCAGAGGGTCGGCGGTTCGAATCCGTCAACGCCCACGGAACGGCGAAATCCTAAAAAGACAGGAGAAGCCAACAAAAGACAAAAAGTCTGTTAGTCAGTAGATTAGCAGACTTTTTTTATTCTACCCTCGGACAAGAAAAGACAATTTAGGACAGCAGTCGAGTGAGTAAAAAGTGACCGAATTCACATACTCATTTTTCAGTCACTTTTTCGTTAATTATCGGCTGGAATATAATGACTTACAATGACCTAACTTGGCTTATTTGAGAGCTTCATTCTTTAAGTTTCAGTGAGTAATTTTGTCGAATTATTAAAAAGAATGAGCAATGAAAAGTACGTATCGAATCCTTTTTCTTATCAGAAAGAAGAATGCAAACAAAGATGGCCTGACTAATATTATGGTCAGAATATCCATTAGCGGAGAAAAAGCAGAATTCAGTTCTAAAGAATTTGTAAAGCCTGAAATGTGGAATTCATTGGGCAAAGTCATGGGAAGAACAAAGGAAGCCCAACAAATCAATGATTCACTGGATAAAATAAAGATTGCTCTAGATAAGCAATACAAAGAAATCCTTGAAAAAGACGGTTATGTTACACCAGATAAACTCCGAGATACCTATTTGGGTAAAATTATACGCAAACACTCAGTCTTATCTTTATATGATATTAAGGTGGAGCAAAAGCGAAATCTTGTAGGCAAAACAATTCGTGATACTACTCTTGCTAAATATCTGGCAACCAGAAAACGCGTCGGTGATTTTATGGTATATAAATACAAGAAAGAAGATATGCCAATCCGCGATGTAGATTTTCAGTTCGTAACTGATTATGAAGTTTATTTAAAGTCGGTCTGTGGATGCGGGCATAACTCAACGGTCAAGCATTTACGTTATCTGAAACAAGTTGTTACCAATGCACTCAAAAACAGATATATCACTGTTGATCCTTTCGATGATTATACATTGGGATACAAACCTGTAAAAAAGGAGTTTTTGATTGAACCTGAAATCAAGAAACTGATGAATAAGAAATTCGAATCGAAACGATTAGAAGAAGTACGAGATGTTTTTTTATTCCAAATTTTCACAGGATTAGCTTATATAGATGCTGCCAATCTAACAGAAGATAATATCATAGAAGATGGCTTCGGTCAGAAGTGGATACAACTAACCCGCCAAAAATCTTCCGTTCAGGCAAATATTCCTCTGTTGGATGTTCCTTTATCTATCCTCAAAAAACACAGAGGATTAGAGGATGGCAAACTTCTACCAATTCATACCAACCAGAAAATGAACGAATATTTGAAAGAAATCGCTTCTTTATGCGGCATAAACAAAAGGCTTACAACACATTGCGGAAGACACAGAGTTGTATCTTTTGCGCTATAAATAAGCAAGTTACAGAAAATAATTTCTTGATAGGTAACGATTTAGAAACGAGCGAACTTCATTGATTCGCTTAGTTCTTGCATAAAATAAAGAGCGACTTAACTTGGTGTAAAGATACGGAATAATCTCCATATTGCCAACATTTTCAATATATATTCTTAATCCCTTTCTCTGCTATTTCTTCCGTTCAGCCATTCAACATATTGGCACAATGTACGTGTAAATATGTGATTTTGAAATTTCTACTATTCTCAAAGAATCACTATCTTTGTATCAGAAATATAGAATTTTAACGGGTTAAATCCGTTTAGATATAACATAACGTTCGCTGAACGTCTCAATGTAGAAAACTGGTAATTTTCATTTGAAAGAGACTAATAGCGCAATGTTCATGCTATACGAAAGTATGGCGTGGGCTTGCCTGTTTCTTTCAAAGGGTATACCAGTACCTCTACATTGGAACTGTGTGAGTTCCACGCTTTTTTTTGCGTGTTACAGCGAATTAAGTTAAGGACTTAATAATACGTAAATATTAGTAACATGAAAAAGATTATTCTTTACATTGCTGCATCACTCGACCAACGCATTGCAGAACCGGGCGGTGAATTGGACTGGCTTACCGGATTCTCAAATCCCGAAAAGGCAGATTACGGCTACAAAGAACTATCAGCTTCGGTAGACACGGTTATTATGGGTGGTCGGACTTACCGTGAAATTCTGAATATGGATGTAATCTGGCCGTATTCAGAGCAAACGGCTTATGTTGTTTCCCACCATGAATGGGAAGCAAAGGGAAATATACGTTTCATTACAGAGAATATTATTGAAACAATTTCTGAACTTCGCAATCAGGACGGGAAAGATATTTGGTTGGTCGGAGGTGGCAAATTGGTTTCAATGTTGCTTGCTGCGGATTTAATTGATGAAATGCAAATTTGCTACGTCCCTTTAATTTTAGGAAATGGTATACTCTTATTTCCCGGACAAGATAAGGGATCAAAATGGAAAATAACAGGTACTAATGTTTACAATTCAGGTATGCTAAAAGTTGATTATCAAAAAATATTACAGTATCATTTAAAATATTAGTATCTTCATACAAGATACTAATAAATTAAAGTACATATTAATGCGTATTATGTAACCTTTTTGGCAATAAAATTGTTTATAAAATATATAAGAATACATAAAGGCGAGTTTCCACTAAAAATTAGGGAATTGTTCACTCGCCAAAACATTAAGTAATATTAAAAAACATCATTATGGAATCAACTAAACAGCAAGCAAACACCATGTTCTTAGAAAACGTAAGCCGCTACAGTTTTGACGAGACTTTTGAAAAATTGTCAGAAAAAATCCTGTCCATAGGTAATTGGAAAATACAGCATATTCATGATATGCAGGAAACGCTTCGTAAAAATGGGAAAGAAGTACTGCCTATAAAAGTTATAGAATTGTGCAGCCCTAAATATTCCGGAAGGATATTGGAGCGCGATGCGGAACGTCTCTATTCATCGTTACTTCCATGTCGCATATCTATATATCAAACTTCTGACGGTGTAACTCATATTTCGCGTATGAACTCGGCTGCAATGGCTGCACAAATTGGTGGGCTGGTAGAAGAAGTAATGAGTGAAGCCTTCGCAGAAATTGAAAAAACGATAACTGAAATATAATCGTAAATTTAAGGGTAGGTAAAAACGAATAATTTCATGGCAAATTTGTAATTTTACAGCATGAAAAATTTGGCTGAATGTCTGAAAATATAGAATCGTTATTACAAGCAAGAGGTATAAAACCTACTGCCATGCGTATGCTTATTTTAAAGAATATGCTTGATTTTTCGCGGGCATTCAGTTTAGCTGATTTGGAAGCAGTGATGGAAACTGCTGATAAATCAACCATTTTTCGTACCATTACCCTTTTTCACGAAAAACAGTTAATTCACAGTATTGATGACGGGTCAGGAGCGGTGAAATATTCCGTCTGTAACAGTAATTGCTATTGTAGTATCGACGATACACATGCTCATTTTTACTGTTTACATTGCCACAAAACCTTTTGTTTGGAAAAAGTTGCCGTTCCTGATATAAACATTCCCGATAAGTTAATTCCAGTAAGTATAAATCTCGTAATTAAGGGCTTCTGTGAAAATTGCACTAAGTTTGCAACTTAGTTGCAAAATATAATCGCTATCTTTGCAGCATGAAAATATTCGCTCTCATATTTGCATTATTCATTTTTTCACTTTCGGTTAACGCCTTTGGTGAGATCGGATGTTTGTGCGATAAATATGAGATTACGGCGAATATGGACGGAAACTCGCAAAGCAGTGATGATGGTTGTGCAGAGGGTTGCTCCCCTTTTCATGCGTGCCACACCTGTTCGGGGTTTACAATATCTCCGGTTTCTCATATTGCGAAACCTGTATTGAATAACAGGCTTTCGACACCAATTTTCCACGCTCAACAATTCATTTCCGCTTTCTGCGTAAACATCTGGCAGCCGCCAAAAATCGGTTAATTTAACACCTTACTTAAGGGACAGACTTTACGTTGAACACATTTATTGCTGTTCAGCGAGGTAATTTTTGTATTCAATAAAGTTGTCAACAATTAAACCGAATAATATGTTCGATAAAATCATAAAGTTCTCAATAGAGAACAAACTCATAATTGGTGTCCTAACACTGGCACTGGTTATTTGGGGAATCATATCCGTGGTACGGCTACCAGTGGATGCTACTCCCGACATTACCAACAATCAGGTACAAATCATCACGCAAGCCCCTACATTGGGTGCACAAGAGGTGGAGCAGTTTATTACTACGCCCATCGAACTGGCTATGGCTAACATACCCGATGTGATTGAAAAAAGGAGCATTAGCCGTAGCGGTATTTCCGTTATTACCATCGTATTTAAAGATGACGCCGACATCTATTGGGCACGGCAACAGATAAGCCAGCAATTGAAAGAAGCGGAATCACAGATTCCGCAAGGGTTGGGTGAACCGACTTTAGCCCCTATTTCCACGGGGTTAGGCGAGATATACCATTATGTGATCCACACAAAAGAGGGATATGAAGACAAGTACAGCAGTACCGACCTGCGTACCATACAGGATTGGATTGTAAAACGTCAACTCGCCGGAACTGAAGGTTTAGCCGAAGTAAGTGGCTGGGGCGGTTATGTGAAACAATACGAAATAGCATTAGATAATGATAAGCTGGCTTCAATGAATGTCAGCATTGCTGAAATTTACGAAGCCTTAGAAAAGAACAATGAAAATACAGGTGGCAGCTATATAGAACAAGGCAGTAACTACAACTTTATCCGTGGTATTGGTTTGGTAAAAACCTTATCTGATATTGAACGGATTGTTATTAAAAATACTAATGGTACACCCATATTGATCAGGGATGTAGCCGAAGTTCGTTTTGGAACGGCTACCCGCTACGGAGCCGTTACCCGTAACGGTGAAGGCGAAGTGGTTGCAGGCATCACATTGATGTTGAAAGGCGAAAATTTCTCGCAAGTGATAGCTAATGTCAAAGAGCGGATGGAGCAAATCCAAAAGAGCCTTCCCGAAGGCGTAATCATTGAACCCTTTATTGACCGTACAGAACTCGTAGGTCGGGCTATGGGTACTGTTGAAAGGAACTTGCTCGAAGGAGGGTTAATTGTTATTTTTGTTCTGGTCTTATTATTGGGAAATTTCAGAGCAGGACTGATTGTCGCCTCTGTCATTCCTCTTTCCATGCTCTTTGCCGTTAGTATGATGAATATGTTCGGCGTGAGTGGTAACCTGATGAGCTTGGGGGCTATTGATTTCGGGTTGATTGTGGACGGGGCTGTTATCATAGTCGAGGCCATTGTCCACCGCATTACAGGACAGAGCCTATTATTTAAAGACAAACCCCTGCTTACCCAGGCCGAGATGAACAAGGAGGTCTACACTGCCGCTTCAAAAATCCGAAACACTGCGATGTTCGGGGAAATAATCATCCTTATTGTTTACCTTCCCATCTTATCGTTAGTAGGCATCGAGGGCAAGATGTTCAAACCGATGGCTCAAACGGTATCGTTTGCCATACTCGGTGCATTCATCCTGTCGCTGACCTATGTGCCGATGATGAGCGCACTGTTTTTAAGTAAGAAAACCTTTCATAAAGAAAATTTTTCCGACCGCATCATCAATACCCTCAAACGTTGGTATCGTCCTGCGTTGGATTTTAGCCTGCGTTGGAAAAAAACGGTTATTCTGTCAATGGTCGTTCTGTTTATCTTCAGCCTCGGCGTATTCAACCGTTTAGGCGGCGAATTTATCCCCACATTGGAAGAAGGAGACTTGACTGTTGAAATCAGCATGGTACAGGGCACATCGCTTACACAGGTAATCGAAACCTTCGGCATGGCTGAAAAAATATTGAAAGACAAATTTCCCGAAGTAAAGCAAGCTGTTACCCGTATCGGTAGCGCAGAAATCCCTACTGACCCGATGCCTATCGAACGAGGCGATATGATGTTATCCATGATACCAAAGAAAGAATGGACAACAGCCAAAAGCCGCGAAGAAATGATGGAGGCAATGGAAGAAGCATTGGAAGTAATTCCGGGTATATATGTGGAAATAACACAACCGATGCAAATGCGTTTCAACGAATTGATAACAGGTATTCGTCAGGATGTAGCCATTAAAATTTATGGCGAAGATTTAGAAGTTCTTACCGCACAGGCGGAGAAAGTGGCTGGCTATATTAAAAACGTGGAGGGAGTTAGCGAACCATTTGTGGAGAAAGTAACAGGATTACCGCAAATACAAGTGGAATATAATCGCGACAGGATAGCGGCTTACGGGCTTACCATAAGCGATGTAAACACTGTACTAAGAACCGCTTTTGCCGGAGAGGTGGCAGGCGTGGTTTTTGAAGGCGACAGACGTTTTGAAATGGTTGTCCGCTTGAAAGACGATTTACGGAGCGATTTGGCTAACCTTGAAAACTTATTTGTAATGCTACCGTCAGGCAACCGCATTCCGCTTAACCAAGTAGCCGAAATATCCTATAAAACCGCCCCTGCACAAATCAGTCACGAAGAGGGACAGCGCAGAATATACGTCGGATTTAACGTTCGCGGTCGTGACGTGGAAAGCACAGTAGAAGAAATTCAACAAATATTAGATAATAAGTTGAAACTTCCGGCTGGTTATTATTACACCTATGGAGGGCAGTTTCAAAATCTAAATGAAGCTAAAGACCGACTGATGATAGCCGTTCCTGCCGCGTTGTTGCTTATTTTTGTATTGCTGTTCTTTACGTTCCGTAATGTAAAATTAGCCCTGCTTATTTTTACTGCCATCCCTCTTTCAGCTATCGGTGGAATATTTGCCCTGTGGTTGCGGGATATGCCGTTCAGCATATCTGCGGGCGTTGGATTTATTGCCCTGTTTGGGGTTTCCGTACTCAACGGCATTGTGCTGATCGGACAATTCAAGCAATTGAAGGAAGAAGGCATGGATGATATTTACGAACGGGTACGAACAGGAACCGACATTCGATTGCGTCCTGTAATCATGACAGCATTGGTGGCTTCGCTCGGTTTCTTGCCTATGGCTCTTTCTACGAGTGCGGGAAGCGAAGTGCAAAAACCACTGGCAACGGTAGTTATCGGTGGATTGATAACGGCAACCATACTTACCTTATTGGTATTGCCTGCACTCTACATTATATTCAACTCGAAAATCAACTTAAAGCATAGGATAATGAAAATAGGAAAATCAACAACATTGCCAATAGTCGGTCTGCTAATTGCATTTTCTCTGTTTTCTGCCGAAAACGCCAACGCTCAAAGCAACCGTAAGTCTTTGCAGGAATGTATTGATATAGCCTTGAGGGGAAACCTGCAAATCCGTTCGGCAGATTTAGGAATAGAACAGGCGGAAGCCTTGCAGGGAACGGCATTCAACCCTGAAAAAACAAGCATTGAATACGCCCAAGACCCCATAATGCCCGGTTTGATTGATAAAAAAATCGGCATCACGCAAACATTCGAGTTCCCGACTGTATATATAAGTCAAGGGAAGATGCTGAAACAGGAGACCCTGTTGGCCGAAAGATCGAAAAGTATTACGCAGAATGAAATCGTGCGGGAAGTGTCTGAAACTTATTACAACATGCTTCACGCATTACAAACGGTCAATCTTTTACAGCAGCAGGACAGCATTTATGCCGATTTTTTGCAGAAGGCAACTGTTCGTTATAATACGGGCGAAAGCAGCCAACTGGAAAAAATGAATGCAGAAAACAGGTATCAGGAAAACCGCTTGCAGCTAAATCAAGCTATTTCAACGTTGGCAAGCCGTCAATTGGAAATGCAAACGCTGCTCAATACCGGAGAATCTATTTTGCCGCTGGAAAACGAGTTGCAAAAACTTCCCGACTTGGTTTCGTTGGATGTAGAATCGGTATCTGTTAATCCGTTGATGGGTTACTTCGATCAACAACTGAACGTCAGTATGGCACAGGCAAGTGTAGAAAAGAATAAACTGCTACCCGATATTTTTGGTGGATACAACTTTACGGATGCTAAAGTTCCGAGCTTTCAGATAGGAATCAGCGTACCCTTATTTTTCGGGGCACAACGCTCGAAAATCAAAGCAGCCAACATAAGGAGCACACAAATCGGCATGGAAAAACAACAAGCCCTGCAATCTCTGCAAAATGCTTATTCCGTGCAATACAACGAATATCTCAAAGCCAAAGAAAGTTTGACGTATTATGAAACCGCAGGCGTGGCACAGGCCAATGATATTGTGCGGGTCGCTAATGCATCCTATCAACTCGGAGAAATAGGCTACATGGAGTACATTCAAAACCTGCAAACAGCTATCGGTATCAAATTACAGTATGCCGGAGCAATGAACCGTTTCAACCAGTCAATTATTTTGTTAAACTATTTAAAAGGGAATCAGTAAAATGAAAACAACAATAAAATCAATCACAGCACTCCTTTTGCTGGCAGGTGCAATCGGATTTTCTTCGTGTACTGAAAGTGGAAAAAAGCAGGAAGAAACCGCGACAGAAG
Source organism: Parabacteroides sp. PF5-9 (assembly GCF_029893105.1). Lineage (GTDB taxonomy): Bacteria > Bacteroidota > Bacteroidia > Bacteroidales > Tannerellaceae > JARXWG01. The sequence continues at coordinate 47,577 of NZ_JARXWG010000005.1, forward strand.
AGAGCCATTCGGAAGCCATTGAAGTGTCCGAAGAACAGATGAAAGCCGTTGGTATAGAGTTAGGGACGGTAGAAATGAAAAACCTCAACAGTGTGGTTAAAGCAAGCGGGCAAATGGCTTTGCTCCCTCAAAATAAAGCTGATGTTACATCACTGGCGGCAGGAATTATCAAGCAGATTATGGTTATTGAAGGAACTGCTGTGAAAAAAGGACAGACCGTTGCCCTATTGGAAAACCTCGAAATTGTGAAACTGCAAGAGGCTTATCTCGCCCAAAAGCAAGAACTGGCTTTCAGCTATCAGGAATACGAACGCCAGCAGGAATTGAGTAACCAAAATGCAGGAACGGGCAAAGTGTTTCAACAGGCTACATCCAAGTATGAAACGGATAAGGCTCGGCTTGCAGGACTTGAAACCCAGCTACGCCAACTGAATATAAACCCGGCAATGGCAGCAGCGGGAAATTTTGTTACGCAAATTCCCATCTTAGCCCCCATTAACGGAGTGGTTGGCGAGATTCACATCAAAACGGGAAGCTATGCCGATATGCAAACTCCGCTGATGGAAATTACAGATAATTCGCAGATACAATGCAATATACAGGTATTTGAGAAAGATTTCCCCAAAGTAAAAACAGGGCAGCAGGTAGAGATCGTCCTCACCAATATGGAGAATAAACCTATTTCGGGAAAAGTTCACAGTATCAACCAGTCGTTCGAGAACGACAGCAAATCCATTACCGTACACGTAAAAGTGAACAATCCTGACGGTGCGAAATTGCTTCCCGGCATGTACGTTTCGGCTCTGATTAACGTTGGCAATCAACTTGTAAGAGCTGTACCTGCCAATGCTATCGCCCATGCAGAAGGCAAACAGTTCATCTTTTTGTTTACTGGTATAGAAGAAGGATGCAATGACCCCGATTGCAAAGAAGAATGTGATGAGGACGGTAAAGTTTTCCAATTCAATAAAGTGGAAGTAATAACCGGTACATCGGAATTAGGTTTTGTGGAAATCACACCCTTAGAAACGATTCCCGAAAATGCGGAAATTATTTCAAAAGGAGCATTTTACATTATGTCTAAAATAAGTGGCGGGGAAGAGGAAGAAGAATAATTAAAAAAATGGGAAAGCATTTAAGATATATTACTTAGTAAAATAATCATAATTATGAGTAATTGTAGTGGTGGTAGTTGTTCAATAAACACTACCGGAAAAGAAGAAAATTTCTCTCAAAAGAAGGCGTATATAAGAGCATCCATTTCATTTATCATGCTCATAGCAGGCATAATCTTTTCTGCCACAGACCTATCTTTTTTTTCTAACAACTGGATAAGGCTGGCATGGTATATCATTGCTTACATTCCGGTCGGAATACCGGTAATAATGGAAGCATGGGAAAGTATTCGTCAGAAAGATGTATTCAGCGAATATACATTAATGAGTATCGCAACTATCGGGGCATTCTTCATCGGAGAATACCCCGAAGGAGTTGCTGTGATGCTGTTCTATGCTGTGGGAGAATTGTTTCAGGACAGTGCGGTAAACCGTGCAAAAAGAAGTATCAGCGCATTACTTGATGTGCGTCCTGAAACGGCAACAGTTATCAAGACAAATAGAACAGAAACAGTTTCGCCGGAGGATGTAAATGTGGGTGATATTGTTGAAGTCAAAGTTGGCGAAAGAGTTCCTCTTGATGGGATTTTACTGAATGAATCGGCATCTTTTAATACTTCGGCATTGACTGGCGAAAGCGTTCCCAGAACGATACGGAAAGATGAAGAAGTATTCGCTGGTATGATATTAACCGACAATGTTTCAAGAATTGAAGTAACAAAACCATTCGGCATGAGTGCTTTGGCTCGCATTCTCGACCTCGTTCAGAATGCGACAGAGAAAAAGGCTCCTGCCGAACAGTTTATTCGCAAGTTTGCCCGGATATACACCCCGATAGTGGTCGTATTGGCAGCACTGATTGTATTGCTGCCATTGGCATATTCAGCTATCAATCCCGCATTTGATTATGTTTTCTATGACTGGATTTATCGGGGACTTGTATTTTTAGTAATATCTTGTCCATGTGCATTGGTAATAAGTATTCCGCTTGGCTATTTTGGAGGTATAGGAGCCGCTTCAAGAAACGGTATATTATTCAAAGGAAGTAACTATCTGGAAGCTATTACAAAAGTTAATACAGTAGTAATGGACAAAACAGGAACACTGACACAGGGTGTTTTCAAAGTACAAAAGATTGTTCCTGCAAACCATTTACTTGAAACAGATTTAGTAAACATAGTTGCTTCAGTGGAAACTCAAAGTACACATCCGATTGCTAAAGCGATTGTTGAATATGCAAAGCAGCAGAATATCGAAATTATTAAGCCGGAAATTGTAAATGAAATAGCGGGACACGGATTACAGGCATCAATCGACAAGAAAATAGTATTGGTAGGTAATCCCAAATTATTGACTAAAAACAGTATTGAATTTCCTGCGGAGATTACTACAATACCCGAAACGATTGTTACCTGTGCTATTGACGGGTTATATGCAGGTTATATCCTTGTAGCGGATGCACCTAAAGAAGATGCATTCATAGCTGTAAACGCTTTAAGGGAATTAGGCATCAAAAATATCGTGATGCTTTCCGGTGATAAACAGGCTATCGTATCAAAACTGGCGACAGAACTAAACATCGGTCAGGCTTATGGTGATTTGCTTCCCGAAGGAAAAGTCGAGTATGTAGAGCAATTAAAATCTGATCCGTCGAACAACATCGCATTTATTGGAGACGGAATTAATGATGCTCCTGTTCTTGCCATGAGCGATGTGGGGATAGCAATGGGGGGATTGGGTAGCGATGTTGCCATAGAAACAGCAGATGTTATTATACAAACAGATCAACCCAGCCGGATAGCAACAGCAATCAGGATAGGAAAAGCAACCCGCCGGATTGTCATTCAAAATATAAGTCTGGCTTTCGGTGTAAAACTTATTGTGTTGATTTTGGGTGCAGGAGGTATCGCTACTTTATGGGAAGCGGTATTTGCAGATGTGGGTGTGTCATTATTGGCAATACTGAATGCAATAAGAATTTTGCGGATGAAATTTTAATTCTGCCCGCTTTGGATTTTTTCTGTATAAACATGTGAATAAATATGTTAGTATTATAATTAATACCCAAAGTAGTTCAATGAGTAATAGAACCCTGTTTTTATCATAATGATTACAGGCTTAAGTCCTGCCTTTGGTATAAATAAAGCACGGAATTATGATTCAATTTACTTCCAGTCTTAAAAAAGAGGTCGATATGAAAGTTGAGCAAATCGAATGCTCAGAAATCAGTATGATAACGAAGTCTTTGGAGGCTTGCCGTATACTTACCGAAGCATTCACCCAGCTAAAATCATTTATTCTATCATACAATTTTAAAAATGAGGATGAGGAAATATTTTTTTTCAAAGAAGCAAAACCAAGATTATGCTCCCGCCTTATATATTATCGTAAAGTTTTCAATATTGAAATGAACCGACCTGCGGGTATAGAGATGCAGCGGGAATATCTGAGTGAAATATTGGATGGTATAAACAAATATAATACTAAACGGCTTGATTTTATCCGTTATTACCGTTCCTGTTCTTCTCATTTAGATGCTGCTTACTTCCTACGGAGTCAACCTCATATGGAGCAATACCTCGAAACATTCAATTACGAATTTGATCCTAATTTTTCCACAAATTGCGATTTCAAAGTAGCGAAGATTTTGGCAAATGATATGCTTTCTGCCTATCTTATGCACGAAGTTGAGCTATTGAATGACAACGGAATGAAAATCGGTTCTTTTGGGTTTCCTGCCACCAAACTAACATGGAAAGGCTCAAAAGCAGAATTGCAGGAACAAATCATTTCATGGGATAGCGCAGGAACATTTGGTGATGTTCCACTCACGCAGCTTCACTGCTACATCCAAAATGTATTCAATATTCAGTTAGACAGCAATCTTTCACGAACCTTTGGAGATTTGAAAATACGGTTATCCCCAACACCGTATCTTGATAAATTAAAAGATGCCCTGTTGCGGCGTATGGGTAGAAAATAACAATACCGGGGTCGGTATGTATCGTAAAACATCCGATTTTGATGCTGATTCAGGTCAAAATCGGGTGTTTTGGCTTATAATTCACTCTATACCGACCTTTTCTGTATTTTTTATTTCAACTTTTCGGAGAAAATATGTCTATAATCAACTGCAAACAAGCGGCTTGTAAAAATATTCAAAAAAAGTTACACCGACCTCCTTATCAACGATCAAGAAACGTTCGAACTTTGCAACGAATCAATAAGTTACGAGTATGAAAGTAGTAGTCATAGAATCGGAAGTATATAAAAAGTTGGTGCGAAAAATCGAATGGATTTATTCCTATACAAAAAAGAGAGAGAATGAAAATGCAACCTTACAATCAAACCCTTCAGAGGTTTGGCTAAACGACCAAGATGCAGCCGCTATACTGCGGGTAAGTAAACGTACTATGCAACGGCTACGCAGTAACGGAGAAATAACCTACTCTATCAGGGGCGGCAAAGCATGGTACACGCTGGCAGAAGTTAAACGTCTGTTGTTGGGACGTGTGATAATAAACAGGAAGGAGGCAAGCCATGAGTGAGGAAAACGGAGAATTAAAAGGTTTCATGCAGGAATGGTTCGAGCAATTCATGGGACGTTTTGACCGACTGGATAAGTTTATGGATATAATGAGCGGACGGCATAACGTACTGAACGGCGAGCGACTTTTGGATAATCAGGATTTGTGCCAACTGCTGAACGTGAGCAAACGGACACTGCAACGCTACCGCTCTGCGGGCGAATTAACCTACATAACCATTCATCACAAGATATTTTATACAGAGAAAAATGTAGAAAAATTCATCCGTGACCATTTTTCCAAAGGTGATAATAACAGCGAAACAGAACTTGAACCATCCGGTTAGCTTTTCTGATTTATCCATTATTAAGACCCCGTACTGTCGTGAGATAGAGTGGGGTTTGTTATTTATGGCTGACAAACAATAAAAAAAGCGGATTGCTCCGCTTTGAAACCGTTTCCGGTCAGGTTATGAGTGCCGGAATACATAACCGTCATCAAACCAGTAGTCGGTCATAAATAAGTCCCGGGCGAACTTTTCATAGTCGAAATAAGTTTTCGCAAATTCCGGCAGGTCGTAGCATTCTTCAACGATTTCATACGCATAATCTTCTTCATCGTTGTATGCGCCCTGAAAGTCATCGTCGAAAGAGGAAATAAGGTCGTTTATATCTTTGGAACTAAGATCGTAGCTTTCGTGGTTCAGCCAAACCTCGAATGCTGCCTTTTTATCTTCGTCCATATCGTCTATGGCTTCGATAATTTCAAATATGTTATCGGACAGCCAGCTTTCACCTATTAACCCGGAGGGTATATATTCCCAATCCTGAAACATCAGTTCCGGGTCTTCCTCGTCTTTGTGTAACTCGCGGCAAGCCTCGTAAAACTCTTCTTTATCGGAATAATCCGAAAGGTCTAACCACTTACCGAAAATTGAACCTTCATTATACTTAGCGTAAGTTCCTACATAAATCCGTGCTTCTGATATATTTTCCATAACCTTAATTTTTAATCGGCATCTGCCGGGTTGATTTTTTATTCAGGTGCATTTCCGGTGTAGGAATTAGGGCTGTCAAGTATTCACGGATAAAATACTACCCTGAACTTATACGGTGTGGAGATTTTTTCGGGAACCTGCAAGGCTTGTGCTTTACTGCCCGTTAAGATTCCGTAAACACCTTTGCGCCATGATAGAAAATAACCCATCGGGGCAGTTGCCGTATGCATTAAGGTGGAAAAATTGAAATGCCGGATTTTTAATGCTTACGCCTATGAATGATGGTTCTTATTTAATAATGTGGTTTTCTGCCGTAACCGATAAGGAAGATAAAAGGTGCTGCCGTTTAATCCGGACGAAAGAAAGAACCGTTAAGTGTAAGATTGGGAATATCCGGTTCATAAGGGGAAACGATGTCGCTTTATATATAAATGCGAGCCTTTGATATGGACGAAAAAAAGGCATCCGAAGCCTTGCCCCGGATGCCCACCACTAAAAGATCAATGTTAAACGACTATTCCGAATCGTAAAACAAAGTCTTTCAGTGGCAAAGATAATGAAGATTTTACTTAGAACGTCGTTTTTTGCTGCCTCCTTTATTCTGTGGGAACTCAAAGACTGTTTTATAGTCCGCATTGAATTTGACTGCTGCCTCAAATGTGCTTCCGGTTTTACTGCTTACGAAACCTTTAATAAAGGCGGTCTTGCCGTTCATTAAAAGGTCTGTCAGTTGCCCGTCCGTCAGTTCCTTTTTAGCAATGGAACGCCACACGGTAAGCCCGCAATTTTCATTCTGGCATTTGGCAACTATATTATAGATAACCACATTCCCGCTCTTGCATTTCGGACAGGGACAGGTATTTCGGTTATCCGTGCGTTCAATAGCAGTAGATAATAATTCTGCTGTTATCTGCGAAGCATAAACCTCTATTGCCTTATGGAATGTCGATGCCTCCATTTCACCCGATGCGATCTTATTCAGGGCTTGTTCCCATTGCCCGGTCATAGCAACGTCCGCAATCTTTTTGTCTTTCACTGCCAGATATACCACCAGCCCTTTGTTTGTCGGGACAAGGGATTTTTTCTCGCGTACAATATATTCACGCGAAAATAGGGTTTCGATAATAGCAGCGCGGGTCGCGGGCGTTCCGATACCGCAGTCTTTAATAGCCTCTCGTTCTTCCTCGTTCTCTATCTCCTTTGCGCAGCTCTCCATCGCCGCAAGCAATGAACTTTCCGTGTGAAGCGGCCGGGGTTTAGTTTGCTTCTCCTGAATCTCGCAATCACGAATAGACAGGCTATCCCCTTCAATGAGGGTGGGAAGAACTGCCGTATCATCCTCATCGTTTGGCTCGTCCTTAGAATTAAATACTGCCCTCCAACCGGGGACGAGCGTAACGTTTCCTTTGCAGGAAAAGTGTACGCCGCCCGCGTCAAGCGATACGGTGGTGTTCTCTTTGATGCAACGTTCGCCGAAGGCTTCAAGCATACGCCCGGCAACCATATCGTAGATAAGCTGTTCGTCTTTGGATAATCCCGTAGCGGGATCTTCCGTAATAATCAGCGCATGGTGGTCGGTTACTTTCGTATCATCAACCGAACGGGTATTGAGCGTAGTGTCGAATCTGCTGTCAATATACCCTCCGAAATCGGGATGCGAACGAAGCATGGCGATCAGGTGAGGTATTACCTCCAGTACATCTTCCGAAATATAGCGGCTGCCTGTGCGGGGATATGAGATTTTCTTTGCTTCGTATAACGCTTGTACAATTGTCAGGGTCTTATCCGCTGAAAATCCGTGCTTGCTGTTGGCTTCTTTTTGGAGAGTGGTAAGGTCATACAGTAAGGGCGGTTCCTGTTTAACCTCTTTACGTTCCACCCCCGTAACCTTAACCACTCCGACAGCTTTGACCTGTGCTGTAACTTCTTCGGCAATGGTTCGGGTAACGAACTTATCCACCGAAAGGGCGGGAAATGCCACAGCATCTTTCGCCGTATGCAGTTTCAATCGGAAATAGGTTTGCGGCTTGAAATCCTTGTTTTCAAGGTATCGGCTACAAATAATCGCCAGTGTCGGAGTCTGTACTCTGCCCAGCGACCAAACACCATAACCTGCCGAGATTGAAAGTGCCTGACTTGCGTTCAATCCCACTAACCAGTCAGCGGTACTGCGGGCTTTCGCCGAAGCATAGAGGTTGTCGTAATCGCTTCCCGGACGTAAGGTTTGGAAACCATCGCGGATGGCGCGGTCGGTAAGTGAGCTTATCCACAAACGGCGAAACGGAAGTGAACTGCCTATATATTCAAATATATAGCGGAATATAAGTTCTCCTTCTCGTCCGGCATCGGTGGCTACAATTATTTCATCCCCGCTATTAAACAACTCTTTGATTACTTTAAGCTGTTTCATTACACCGGGGTCGTTCTTATACTCTTTGCCCTCTTTTACCTGACGGGGCAACAGCTTAAATTCTTTTGGGAGTATCGGCAGGTTCTCACGCTTAAAGCCCTCGATGCCGTAATGCTCCGGCATGGCAAGCCCGACCAAATGTCCAAAAGCCCACGTAACAGCATACCCGTTACCCTCTATATAGCCATCTTTTTTATTGTTTGCACCGATTATGGCTGCTATACTCTTAGCCACAGACGGTTTTTCTGCAATTATAATTTTCATTTTAACATTGATTTTTTAGTGGTTGAAAAAATAGATTACATCTTGCGCCCCTTGCCTTTCTTCGGAGCATCAGGAGATTTCTTTTGTTCCTGTTTCTGCTCCTTCTTCTCCGCTTGCTTTTCGGTAGGCTGCGACTGACCTTTCTTTAGGGGTTCGGTCGAATGCTTGGTCGCTTCGTTGGTCTTACCCTCGTTATTGACTGCGACCTGCGTTTTACTCTCGGCGGCAGGTTTAATGTTCTGTGTATTTTGTGCCGCCTGCTTTGCCTCGATAGCCCGTACCTGATCGGGGTGCTTGGTGGTGTGGCGAACCTTACCCCTGTTTTCGTCAATCCATACCCACGCATTGTACTTTTGTCCTTTCTGGTCGGTGGCTTCCACCTTTTGCGATCCCGAAGCATCCTGCTGTTGTTTGGGTTTCTGTGCTTCCATGTCCTTGATAAAGACAGGCTCTTTGTTGCATAGCTTGTCGAAATCCTCACGGGAAAGTTGTACACCGCCCTGTTTGGAATAAACCCATATTTCACCGAGTTTGCGGGCTTTAGGCATTTTCTGTTCCTGACCTTCTGCCTGCCCCTCTCCCTGCTTTGCTCGCCGCTCTTGGTTGAACTGCTGGCGTTGCTCATCGCTGAACTTAAAGTCGAAATTCTTGCTTGCAGCGTTGTACTGCACGAAGCGGTCAATCTTCTGCGGTTGTTCACCCTGCTTCGTTTTCTTATCCATACCCTCAATCCAAACGGCTTTACCCTCTTTCAATCCTTGCTGTTGTTCTTCGGAAAGAGGGGTATTTTTCAAGGTCTGCGGAATATAAATATCCTTCAACGTCATAGCCTCAAAGCGATTGGTAAGTTTGTCAAGGGAGATAAGCGAAGGCACTTTTTCGCCTCCGGCTACGGGTTCGAGATCGAACACACGCCCGCCGTGCCCTGTCTTTTGGAACTGCTCTTTATCCTGATCGGTAAAGACAACTCCCATAAAAGGTTTTTCAAAATCGGGCTGCTCCTGCTTAGGATGGGTCGCGATTTTGATACTACCGTCCGGCTGCTGTTCCAACGATAAGCGGGCTTGCATGGGAAACTCCTGTCCGTCAACGGCAGGTTTTATATCGACCAGACTGGGCGACTTATGCCCGTAAACCATTGCCTTGAGAGCATCTTGCAAGCTCTCACCGGAAACGCCTAACTTTTCGACCTCTTTCCAGTTGAGCTTATTCAGGTCTAATGGTTGATACTTGCCTGTAAACTCTACCTCTATGCGTATCTTACCGTCAAATTTGACACGGTACGGGTCGAGTGCCTTGTCTTTGTGGTCAATACGGATTAGTTTGTCGAGGAAAGCCGCAACCTTATCTACGGCTGATGCGGTAACAGCATAAACGCCCGTATGCGATGGGTGGCTGAACTGTGCCGAGAACTTCTTGAAGAAATTCTCCAATGCATTGCCGTTGGTGTCAATCTTCATAAACTGGTCGGCATTCTCTTTCTTGGGATCGACTGTTTTTAGTTTGCCGTCCTGTTCTCCTGCGATGACTTTGAGTTTGCCATCTTCGCCCTGTGTCAGAAAGACTTTAGGCTCTTCATTTTTTACTTTTTTTTCGTCCATAATAAATATGTTTTTATTCTGCATTAATATTAATGCAGAACGAAAGTAAGCCTAAGTAATGGATTGACTGCAAGGTTTTAACGCAGTGGAGGCTTGTGTCCGGGGTTGTCTAATGTATTTTGTTATAAGAAGAAAAAGCCATCCAAAACGGATGGCTTTTGTGCTTTTTTATTCTTCCTTTGGTAACAAATGGCAAAGGTCGGGATCGTCCTTAATGCGTTGCAATTCATCGGCAACAATCTGTTTGGTTTCGGCTTTGATGCGGTCGTAATTCTCCTTAATCATTTCCTTCATACGATCAACTCCGTTTTCATCTACAAAGTTGGTGATAATGGGTATTTTACGGTACGCTTTCGTTTCAGCGGCTACACGCTCGTTATCGACTACGATTTCGCAATGAAAAATCTTCTGTTCAATACGTTCATCGAAGTTATCCGCTACCGCACCCACAAACATACCTTGCGTAAGATTGGATATTTTGGAAGGTGGTATCAGGCTATCCATTTGTGTAGAAATGGAAGTCGATTTATCGTTCCGGTTTATCGTCATGGACTGGCGTTTCTGTAACACTTTCCCGAAACGGTCGGACAGCGTTTTTGCCGTATCGCCGACTACCTGACCGGAAAAGATATTCCCTACGGTGTTCATCACGACAGCGGCTTCCTTATCTCCGTAATCGCGCTTTAGCTGCGAAAAGTCCTGAAAGCCCAACAATACGGCAACCTTGTTGCTCCGGGCGGTGGCTATCAGGTTATCCAACCCCTTAAAATAGATAGTCGGCAACTCATCAATGATAACCGAAGATTTGAGTTGCCCCTTTTTATTAATCAGCTTCACGATACGGGAATTATACAATCCCAATGCCGCCCCGTATATATTCTGACGGTCGGGATTATTTCCCACGACCAACATTTTCGGGTCGTCCGGATTATTAATATCCAGCGTAAATTCATCACCTGACATTACCCAATATAATTGCGGACTAATCATACGGGAGAGCGGAATTTTTGCACTCGCAATCTGCCCCTGCAACTGGTCGGCAGCACCAGATTTCCACGCATCCATAAAGGGGGAAAGGTAGTTTTCCAAGTCGGGATAAGAGGTCAGAATCGGGAAAATATCTTCATAACTTTTATTCAAAAACTCTATGGCATGGGGAAAGGTACAATACTTCCCGTCCTTATAAATCCGCAGATACCAGATGAGAGCAGCGAAAAGGATAATCGGGGATTCCACGAAGAAGTCGCCCTGTTTCTGTACCCACGTCCGGTTCAAATTAAGCATTATCGTATATGCCGATTCATAGGCATCCGAAATATCATCCATGAAAGAGGGGTTAATCGGATTGCAACGGTGCGAACGGGAAGGATCGTCAAAGTTAATCACATAGAAAGTCGGTACTTTCTCATAGCCTTCGCGGTTGTTTAACAGGTGGTTATAGGCAATAGTCGAGAGGTCGGGAAACTTGAAATCGTAAATATAACCCGTATAGCCCTTCTCGATTTGCTGTTTGATGAACTGGTTTACAACGGCATAGGATTTACCTGAACCCGGCGTACCCAAAACGATAGCTGCCCTGAACGGATTTACAACGTTTATCCAACCTTTCCACTGCTTCTTTTTATACCAGAATTTCGTAGGCAGGTTTACCGAATAGTCGTTTACCATCAGCTTAGTTTCCTGCATAAACGATTCGTTTTCCGTGTTGAAAACATCGTCAAACATATTGTTTTTGAGTAAGCGGCTTATCCATGTACCCGCCATCAATAATAATATGTAGCCTACCGAAATGCTGAAAATGTAAAACCCGGCATTGGCTACTTTGGGTAACGGCAATGCCAATAGCCACCAGTTCAGAAAGAACAGGACGAAACCAATACCGAGGCATACATAGATTTTCGTCCATGTAATCTTTTCCTCTTTCACGCCCTTTGTTCCCAGACAGGACAAAGCGAGAAATACCACTGCGAATACTTTAGTTATCAGAATTGAGCTAAACAGTCCTGCCGTCCGTTGGAAATTCATCAGGATTTTATCGACTACCCCGATATTGATTCCCCACTCGTGCATTGCCTCGTAACAGAACCAATACACATTTATCACTACAAATAGTATAGAGAGCGCACGCATAAAGTCCATTACTTTAGCCAAGCCCCTCAAATCATCTTCATTTTGCATAATTGTAAAAATTAAATTGTTATTACTTCAAATTTTATAGCTGCCTGCCGTATCTGCGCTTCTTCTTTTTCTTGCGCTTGATAGTCGGCTGGTTGTTGTCCTGCCCCTGTGTTTCGGGGGTAAGGACAGATAACAAGCTACCCGCCGCATCATCAACCGTAGAATGCCCGGCTTGCGGTTGCTTGTCGGTAGTGGATTTATCAGTCTGGCGTAGGTTATCGGACTGTTTCGGCTGTTGGGTTTGCAGATCCTCGCGGAGCGAATCATCTGCGAACCGTTCGTTAAGAACATTCGCTGAAAACTCTTTACCCAGACGCGAGCCGTTCAATACCGCCCGTTCGTTATGGTTGATAAACGTAGCCCCGAATATGCGCCCTTCATCATTCCGGCGAAGAACCAAGTCAATACCTTTCTTCTGCAATGCCGCTCGGAACTCGCTTTCGGTGCGGGTACTATTCAAGGCTTCGGAAACCACCGCGCGGGTACAAGCTGTAACGCCGTCCGCTTTGATTGTTTCTTTCGATGTGCCAAACTTATTTTCCAAAGCCTCAATACCGAGAGCTTTACCGAACAGGGAGGATTTCAAAGGCTTACGGACACGGTTGCCCTCGCTATCCAATGCCGAGTAAACCAATCCCCGGTAAGGTTTACCTTTATTCTCCCCTTTGATTTCCTCCACGCCTACATTATATAATGAGAGCAGGGCGCGATACTCGCCGAGCGTTTGGAAGCGGTACATTTCGGAAAGCGGCTTGATAACGTTTGCCACCTGTTTTTTTAAGTTCCCCTGGCTAACGTTTACCGGAGCAAGCTGCCACGCCTCACCCTGCTTCTGACCTTTGGCGGGAATCAGATTGTATTTCCGTTCCAAATCTTCTATAATAGCTGCACTGCGCCGTTTCTCCATTTTGTCGGAAACGGGCCTGCCGTCAGGCTGCACCCGTGAACCGACAATGTGAATATGCTGTCGGTCGATGTCCTCATGCTTAAAAATTATATAAGGCTGATTGCCATAGCCGAGGCGTTCCATGTATTCACGTCCGATGTCCGATAGTTGCTGATCGGTCAGCTTATCGTCGGGATGTGGATTCAGTGAAATATGGATTGCGGGATTTTTGGTAGTGATGTGTGCAGGCATCATACGTTCAAAATCAGTCATACTTGCCCCGATACTGAACACTCCGTCGGCAGGTTCCAGTATTAAATTTGTACCTAAAACCTTACCCAAACCTTCGTCCACTTTCTCCTGATTGTAGGAAAGTGCGCCGTACAGATTGCTTCCGTGAGAGATTTTCGCCACCATTTTTTACAGGTATTTCACCTTAAACTGCTCGCATAGCTTCATCACTTCGCGCCCGATCCCCGCCAGTTCTACGGTCGCTTTTTCCAATTTATAGAGCAATACGAGAGCTTTTTTCTCCCCGAAATTGCTGTGCAATTCCTTTACAATCTGGTTGTAATTCACGCCAACGCTGCGGAATTGGCTATGCAATGCGGTCAGCTTTGCAGTAAATTCGACAGCCGATGCGTCCGTTTTTACTACCCGGAACTCATCGCCAAAGATGCGCGCTGAGATAAAAGCAGACAGCGATTGTACGCCTGACTGCTCGAACATGGCAAGAAATCCGGCATGCTGGGTGTCCGTCAGGTTCACCGTCAGCCGATGTTTTGCCGGGTCGTTCTTCGGGGGTCTGCCCCCCTTTCCCCGTTTGCGGGGTTCTCTTTTTTCTTCGTTCATAACATTAATCTTTTAGTGGTTATATGAACGCTACGGACGGCTCATGCCGGCTTAATTTTTCCCGACTTCGGAGAGGAAAATCCCCTCTGGAAGAGCAAGAGGTTGATGCTGCAAAAAACGAAGTTTGCTGCAATCAACACATCTTGCTATTTGCCAAAATGCAAATACGTTTTGCCCGCAAGGGGCATCTTTCCATCCCGAATTTTTCGGGATATAAGACTGCCCCCTGACCGGGCAATTTATGAGTGCCGAGTCTATCTTAAAAATCGGCATGAATACCCCGTAACGTTTCATGCTGCAAAGTTATGTTGAATAAATAATACGCTGTATATCAGCAAGTATAGACAATGCCGGACACAAGCTACCACCCCTCGAAAATATAGTGCAAGTGTGAAAAAGAAGGCGTTTATTTGCCCCCGGATTTGAATAATTGAGTAGTTGAAACTTTGATTTTTCAGTGTCGTGTTTAATCATGAAAATGTATAAAAACAGACACATGAATAAGAATAGAAATGAACGCACGAATGACAGGTCATACATATTCTTAAACAGCAAAATTCAATCCTGCATAAATGATTATGAATGCAAGCATATAAATGCTCAAACGCATAAACGCATGAGTGCTTAAACGCTTAAACATTCAATCATGCAAAACTGAATATGTGATTTATTGAGTGTGAAGACAGATACACAGGCATACGTGCATTTGCAATAACATAAAATCAACTGATTGTATAATTAAAAATTCAAGAACATGAAACAGCCTATTTATGTGGCATTCTCGACCCAAAAGGGCGGAGCCGGAAAGACAACCCTTACTGTGCTGATAGCTTCCTATCTGCACTATGTGAAAGGAAAGAATGTAGCGGTAATCGACTGCGACTACCCGCAGCACTCCATTTTTGAAATGCGCGAGCGCGATTTTAAGATGGTGGATGAGGACGAATTTTATAAGGGTATGGCGTATGAGCAAGTTACCCGGTTAGAGGGCAAGAAGTTTTACCCTATCGTGGAAAGTAACCCGCAGGAAGCTTTGAACGATGCGGACGAACTATGCGAAAAAGAAGAGTATGATTATATCTTTTTTGATCTGCCCGGAACGCTCAACAATAAGGACTTAATCATAGCCCTTGCCAACATGGATTATATCATTGCCCCTATTGCTGCCGACCGGGTGGTAATGGAAAGTACCCTTAACTATATGATCTCCGTAAGGGATAATATAGTGAGTACAGGAAAATCCAATATCAAAGCCATGTACCTGCTTTGGAATATGGTCGATGGCAGGGAAAAATCCGACCTGTACGAAGTTTACGAGGGAGTAATTAAAGAACTGGAATTTACCACCTTGAAAACCTTTATCCCGAACAGCCTGCGTTTCCGCCGGGAACAATCGGAAAGCCGCCGACCGTTGTTCCGTTCAACTCTTTTCCCTGTGGATAAAAGCCTTATCAAAGGCAGTAACATCGAAGAACTGTCGGACGAATTACTGGAAATCCTAAAGTAATGCGGCTATGGCTAAAAGGATAGATACAAACGGGATAAACCCGGATTTAGTGATTAATAGTGCGAAGCCGAGTTATCGGGAAAAAGACCTGAAACCTTACGACCCGTCAGCATCGGCTTCTACTCCCGAACCGGAAACAGTAGAGGAAATACCACAGGAGGAAATAATACCTCCTGTGGCTGAACCCGAAACGGTGAAAGGAAAAGAACGCGAGGAAAATAAACGGAAGCGCAAGGCACAACCGGAGGACTACGAGGCTCTTTTTATCCGAACAGCTCCCACTACCACCCGTAGCGGAAAAGCAGTCTATATCCGAAAGGAGTTCCACGACCGTATTATGCGGATTGTGCAGAATATCGGATATAACGAAGTGTCGCTGTTCAGCTACATAGATAATGTACTGGAGCATCATTTTAACACCTATCAGGATGACATTACGGAATTGTACCGTAAACGCCGTCCCGAAGATATATTTTAAGCTATGGAACGATATATCATTTCAGCCATCGTATTGTATGCATTGGTTGTCGCCGTTTACCTGCTCCGGGAACGGATGCAGAAACGAAAGAAAAATGCAGCGAAAAATCCCGGTTTCAATCCGTTTCTCTCCATCCCGAAAGAGGATATAATCGGCAAAAGTAAATTTGACCTTAGACAATCCCGGACAGAAGCTACCACGCTGATTCATAACGAAAAACTGATTGAAAATGAGCCTATATTTGCTGATGAAAACAAAAAAGATACTCCGGTAACACTCCCTTTGGTTGAATCGGAAACAGTCTTGTCGGGTGAAAATATGACGGACGAAAATTCAAATGAAATCAATTTAGTAATTGAGAACACACCCCCCGAATTTGAGCCGGAAGATAACACGGAAGATATAGACGAAGAAGAAACAGAGGACGAAGATAACGAAGGGGTTGCCGGGGTTTCAATGGCTCTTGGACTTGGCTTTGACGATCTGGCGGGAATGGTGCGGACGGTAGAAACTGCCGATGCCGCAACATCCGAAGAAAAAGAAGAAGCCGGGCGGGTACTGGTTGAGATACGAAAGACCGAAATGTTCGATCAGGTCGCGGGTGATGAACCGAAAAAGAAAGTAGTGTCCTCACTAATGGACGATTACTTCGCAGCCTTCCACCGAAAGAAACGGGAGGCGGGAGAGACGGACGAACCAGCGGTGAAAGCACCGAAAGATTTTAATGTACGCGGCTTTGCGTAAGTTGTATAACAGTAAAAAACAAAGTAAGATGAAAGAACGGGATTACGGTTAGCTACGCTGCCAACCACTAAAAGATCAAGTTAAACAAATTATTCATTTCCGGTACAGGGGACTATTCCACCCCCTGTACCATTAATCAAAAAATCGTATGACAAAGAAAAAAATTCTTATGTCGGCAGCATTTATTTTCGCTGCCGTATCATCCGCCTTTGCACAGGGCAACGGTATCGGGGGTATCACCGAAGCTACCAATATGGTAACATCGTATTTCGATCCCGGCACAAAATTGATTTACGCCATTGGTGCAGTAGTAGGTCTTATCGGCGGAATCAAAGTCTATAACAAGTTCTCTTCAGGCGACCCCGATACCTCGAAAACCGCCGCCTCGTGGTTCGGTGCGTGTATTTTCCTGATTGTCGCCGCCACTATCCTACGCTCTTTCTTCCTGTAATCCATTTCAAAACAACATACGAAATGGAGCATAACATTAATAAAGGCATAGGCAAGAGCGTGGAATTTAAGGGTTTGAAAAGTCAGTATCTATTCATCTTTGCGGGTGGGCTATTGGCTGTATTCGTAGTCTTTGTGATTATGTATATGGCAGGTGTAGACCAGTGGGTCTGTATCGGCTTTGGCGTTATCGCCGCCTCCGCTCTGGTGTGGCTGACTTTCAACCTGAATGCGAAATACGGGGAGTATGGGCTTATGAAACTGCTTGCCAAACGGCAACACCCGCGCTACCTGATAAACCGCAAAAATTCCCGCCGCTTGTTCCAACGTTCAAAAAAGAAGGAGGTGCGCGATGCGTAATGTAATGAAAGCGGCTACCATCGAAAGCAAGTTCCCGCTGTTGGCTGTGGAACACGATTGCATAATATCGAAAGATGCGGATATAACGGTAGCTTTCCGTGTCGATCTGCCGGAACTGTTCACCGTTACCGCCGTAGAATACGAAGCCATACACTCGGCTTGGGCGAAAGCGATTAAGGTTTTGCCTGATTATTCAATTATCCAAAAGCAGGACTGGTTCGTAAAGGAAACCTACAAACCCGAAACGGACAAGGAAGATATGAGCTTTTTGTCCCGCTCGTTTGAACGGCACTTTAACGAACGACCCTACCTGAATCATAGCTGTTTCCTGTTCCTGACAAAAACAACAAAGGAGCGTATGCGTATGCAGAGCAACTTTTCGAGCCTTTGTCGTGGGAACATTATACCTAAAGAGGTAAACAAGGACACGGCTACACGGTTTTTGGAGGCGGTCGGACAGTTCGAGCGCATCGTAAACGATTCGGGATTCGTAAGCCTTACCCGCCTGACTTCGGACGAGATTACAGGAACGGAAAGCGAACCGGGACTGGTGGAAAAATACTTTGCCCTCTCGCTGGACGATACGACCTGTCTGGAAGATATGGAACTCGGAGCGGACGGGCTTCGCATCGGAGCAAAAAAAGTATGCCTGCATACGATTTCCGATGTGGAGGACTTGCCCGGAACGGTCGGAACGGATATGCGCTATGAAAAGCTATCCACCGACCGGAGCGACTGCCGATTATCGTTCGCCGCACCTGTAGGGCTGCTGCTCTCGTGCGACCATGTATATAACCAGTACATTTTTCTGGACGATTCGGCGGAGAACCTGCGGAAGTTTGAAAAGTCTGCCCGCAATATGCAATCCTTATCCCGCTATTCACGCGGGAATCAGATTAATAAGGAATGGATAGACAAGTACCTGAACGAAGCACATTCGTTCGGGCTTACCTCTGTCCGGGCGCATTTCAATGTAATGGCGTGGTCGGAAGACGCGGAGGAACTGAAACATATCCGTAACGATGTAGGTTCGCAGCTTGCCTTGATGGAATGTAAGCCGCGTCATAATACAACGGATGCGGCTACGCTCTATTGGGCGGCTATGCCGGGCAATGCGGGGGATTTTCCTTCGGAAGAAAGTTTCTATACGTTCATCGAACCCGCGCTATGTTTTTTCACAGAGGAAACCAACTACCAAAGTTCGCTTTCGCCTTTCGGTATCAAGATGTGCGACCGTGTAAGCGGTAAACCCCTCCATGTGGATATATCGGATTTACCTATGAAGCAAGGGATAACCACCAACCGAAATAAATTCGTGTTGGGGCCATCCGGCAGCGGTAAATCCTTTTTCATGAACCACCTCGTCCGCCAATATTGGGAACAGGGAACGCACGTTGTCTTGGTCGATACGGGTAATTCCTATCAAGGGCTTTGTGAAATGGTGCGCAGGAAAACCAAAGGTCAGGACGGAATTTATTTCACCTATACCGAGGAAAATCCTATCTCTTTTAATCCTTTCTACACGGACGATTACAAGTTTGATGTAGAGAAAAAAGACAGCATCAAAACATTGCTGCTGACCCTCTGGAAGTCCGAAGATGACAAGGTGAGTAAAACGGAATCCGGTGAACTTGGAAGTGCGGTATCGGCGTATATCGAGCGGATCAGGGCAGACCGGAGTATCGTCCCGTCCTTTAATACATTCTACGAATATATGTTGGGCGACTACCGCCGGGAACTGGAAGAAAGGGAAATCAAGGTAAGCCGGGAGGATTTTAACCTCGACAATATGCTTACCACCCTGCGCCAGTATTACCGGGGCGGGCGTTTCGACTTCCTCTTGAACTCCGAACAGAACATTGACCTATTGAATAAGAGTTTTATCGTCTTTGAAATTGATTCGATTAAGGAGAATAAGGAATTATTCCCTGTGGTCACAATCATTATTATGGACGCGTTTATTCAGAAAATGAGGCGGTTAAAGGGTGTCCGCAAGCAACTTATCGTAGAGGAAGCGTGGAAGGCTCTTTCTTCGGCGAACATGGCTGAATACCTGAAATATATGTACAAAACAGTCAGGAAATATTTCGGAGAAGCCATAGTCGTAACGCAGGAGGTGGACGATATTATCGCTTCACCCATCGTCAAAGAGGCGATTATCAATAACTCCGACTGCAAAATCCTCTTAGATCAGCGAAAATTCATGAACCGCTTTGATGTGATCCAGTCGCTTTTAGGTCTGACCGACAAAGAGAAAGGGCAAATCCTGTCTATCAACATGGCGAACCATCCCGGCAGGTTTTATAAAGAAGTCTGGTTCGGGTTGGGTGGTGTTCAGTCGGCGGTTTATGCGACAGAAGTTAGCGGCGAAGAATACCTGACATACACAACGGAGGAAACCGAAAAGATGGAAGTGTTCAAAAAAGCGGACGAACTCGGCGGGGACTATGAACTGGCGATTAAACAGATTGCCGAAAGTAAGCGCGGGTAATTATCAACCGGGGCGGTTAGCCCCACAACCACTAAAAGATCATGTTAAAAAGATTTAGTAACGAGCAACTGGAAAAGTTGCTGCTCCACACGGTAGGAATAAACAGTGTCCTTACCGAAGTCCTGCTCGAACAAGCAGAAAGAGAAAAAGAAGCGGAGGTCATAGGCATTAATGCCCATATTGACATCCTTGTTATTGACCCTGCAAGCCTGCTGAGAAAAGAGGCTAAGGAAGCGAAAAAGTAAGGAGGTGCGCCATGTTCAGCAAATGTAATGCAGCCGACCCTTGCGCCGCACATCAGGATTTTCACCTGTGGGAGATTACGGGACGTTGGGTAAGCCCGGACGGTGCGCCTGCGGTAACTGTTTACCGCAACACTTCCCGCAAGCGGGGAGGCATCCGTGTAGAACTTACATACAACAACCCGCAGGTAGTCTGTGATTGTACGATGTACTGTGTGTTCGGTCTGTATTACATAGACCTGTACGGGCGTATCGGAATAGCCTACGACCGGGAGCGAGAGGTACTCTTGCTTTCCGCTTTCGGTGAATATATCCGGGAAGAGGAGTAGCCCGAAGGTTACTCCTTCAACCCAAGTAAATAACAATTAAAAAAATATAGCAATGAAAAAGATTCTTTTAAGCCTTTTGGTTTGTATGGGGCTATGCACCTATCAGGCAAAAGCGCAATGGGCGGTCATCGACCCCTCGAACCTTGCTCAAAATATACTGACGGTTTCCAAAACAGCGACAACGGCAACCAATGTAATCAACTCGTTCAAAGAAATGCAGAAGATTTATAGTCAGGGTAAGGAGTATTACGACAAATTACAATCGGTGCATAATCTTATCAAGGATGCCCGAAAGGTAAAGGAAACGGTAGAGCTGGTCAGCGAAATATCGCAGATATATTCGACCAACTTCAATAAGATGCTGACGGATAATAATTTCTCCCATTCGGAACTGGAAGCCATATCTAACGGATATTCCAAATTACTGAAAGAGAGCGGAAACCTGCTGTCGGATATAAAAAATATCGTTTCGGCTTCCAACGGGCTTTCTATGACCGATGCCGAGCGAATGGCAATCATAGACCAGATACATACTAAAATGGTGCAACATCGCAACCTTGTGAGTTACTTTTCCAAGAAAAGTATCTCCGTTTCGTTTATCCGCAGTCAGGAAAAGGGTGATATGGAGCATGTACGCGCCCTGTATGGTGATCCATCTGAAAGATACTGGTAAGCCATGATGTTGTTAGCAATAGATTTTGAGAACCTGCATCAGCTTCTACGGAATCTGTATCAGGAAATGATGCCCCTTTGTGGCGACATGATTGGTGTCGCCAAAGGGATAGCGGGTTTAGGTGCATTGTTTTATGTGGCTTCCCGCGTATGGCAAGCCCTCTCACGGGCAGAACCGATAGACGTATATCCGTTGTTACGTCCGTTTGCGATTGGCTTGTGTATTATGTTCTTCCCAACAATCGTACTTGGCACAATCAACGCCGTTATGTCGCCTGTGGTAAAAGGAACGCATACCATACTGGAATCGCAGATAGAAGATGTGCAGGCATTACAGGCAGAGAAAGACCAACTCGAATACGATGCACGGGTACGCGAGGGTAAAGCATGGCTGGTCGATGATGAGGTGTACGACCAGAAAATGGAAGAGTTGGGTGTTTTTGATGCGGCAGAGATTATCGGAATGTGGGCTGAACGCACATGGTACGATATGAAAATGTGGTTCCGGCAGTTAGTCCGGGATTTCTTTGAACTGCTGTTCAATGCCGCTGCCCTTACGATTGACACGTTACGCACCTTTTTCTTAGTGGTATTGTCAATCTTGGGGCCGCTGGCATTTGCCCTCTCTGTTTATGACGGTTTCCAATCCACGCTTACCAACTGGCTTTCACGGTATATCTCGGTGTACCTGTGGTTACCCATTGCCGACCTCTTTTCAGCGGTGCTGTCTAAGATTCAGGCACTCATGCTGCAAATGGATATAGGTCTGCTCAAAGACCCGTCATACGTGCCGGATGGCAGTAACGGTGTGTATATCATCTTTTTGATTATAGGCATTATCGGGTACTTCTCAATTCCGACCGTTGCAGGCTGGGTCATTCAAGCCGGAGGCGGTAGCGGTACACGCGGAGTAAACACGGCGGCAAGTAAAGGGGCTGCAATGGCAGGAGGCGTAGCCGGAGCCGCTGCGGGCAACGTGGCCGGACGCTTATTAGGTAAATAATAAAAAACACTCAAAAAATTATGGAGTTCAAAAGTTTAAAGAATATAGAAACATCATTCAAACAGATACGCCTTTTTGGCATCGTGTTTCTGGTGTTGTGCGCCGCCATTACGGGTTATTCCGTATGGTCGTCGTACAGCTTTGCCGAAGCGCAACGCCAGCGTATCTATGTGTTGGACGGGGGCAAGTCCTTAATGCTTGCCCTCTCGCAAGACCTTTCGCAGAACCGTCCCGTTGAAGCGCGGGAACACGTTAAGCGGTTTCACGAATTGTTCTTCACGCTCTCACCCGACAAAAAAGCCATTGAAAGCAATGTAAACAGGGCGTTGTTCCTTGTCGATAAAAGTGCTTTCAAATACTATCAGGACATGGCGGAAAAAGGGTATTATAACCGTATCGTATCGGGCAATATCAACCAGATCGTGCAAGTGGACAGTATAGCCTGCAACTTCGATGTGTACCCCTATACGGCGGTAACATACGCCCGGCAAATGATCCTCCGGCAGTCGAACATGACTGAACGCAGTCTGATTACCCGCTGCAACCTGATTAACTCGGTACGCTCGGACAATAACCCTCACGGTTTCACTATGGAGAAATTCGAGATCGTGGAAAACCGGGACATCCGGGTAACGGAAAGGTAGGTGTGGTATGATACGGAAAATCATTCAACGTGTAAACGAGTGGTTGGAAGACCGCTTGCGAAGTATTGTCAGACCTCTAAGCCCTGATGCACGGGTAATCGTAATCGTTACGATGCTAATAGTATTCAGCGGGCTGTCTATCTACATGACTGTTTCTTCCATTTACAATTTAGGTAAAGACAAAGGACAGGAATTGCAGATAGAGCAGATAGAAACCCTGAAACTGCAACAGCAGCAAAGGGATAGTATTAACAATCAAAACAGATTTTATAATGGAACAGGAGAATTTGAATAGAGGAACGCCACCGCCGGAAACGGCGGCTGTTCCCGAAGTGCAACCATCCACACCGGAAGCGAAGAAAGAACCTCAAAAGCCGCCAAAAAAAGAACTTTCGATGGCAGAGAGGCAGAAGCGTAAAAAGATGCTGATAATGCCGCTGTTCTTCCTGATTTTCGGTGGTGTCATGTGGCTGATTTTCGCACCATCGGACAATGACGATAAAAATATTATCGGGCAATCGGGCTTTAACGCCGAACTGCCGATACCCAAAGACGAGGGCATTGTCGGGGATAAGCGCGATGCCTACGAGCGGGAAGCTATGCAGCAAAAGGAACAGGAACGGATGCGCTCTTTGCAGGATTTTTCAACTATGTTCGACCGGAACGAAGAACAAAAGCCGGAAGAATCCAAACAGCCGGAGTATTACGAAAATCCGTCTGTACGGCAATCAAAACCTGTAAATAACCTGCAAGCCTCCGCAAATGCCTATCAGGACATAAATAAGCAGTTGGGAGAATGGTACGAAGAACCTGCCGGGAAGAGCGCACAGGAACTCGCTGTCGAGGAACGTATGAATGAACTCGAACGCAAACTGGAAGAAGCCGAAGCACGGAAAGCCGCTGAGGACGAACAAACGGCACTACTGGAAAAATCCTATGCGATGGCGGCGAGGTATATGCCGCCACAGACGGGGCACGACGAAAACAGCAATGCTGCTCCCTCTACGAAAGACAAGGTAAATGTTCAACCTGTAAAGCAGGTGCGGCACAATGTAGTTTCGCTACTGGCCGCGCCGATGTCGGACGATGAGTTTATAGAATCGTTCAGCCAGCCCCGCAATATGGGATTTTTCACTGCCGCCGGAAACGAGGGAGTGAAAGATAAAAACAGCATCCGTGCCTGTGTAAACCAGACCGTAACACTGACAAGCGGACGGGAGGTACAAATCAGGCTGTTAGAACCGATGCAGGCAGGAAATATCCTTATCCCTGCAAACAGCCTTATCACAGGCTCATGCAAAATTGCGGGTGAACGGCTCGATATAGCGATTAACTCCATTCAGTACGCCGGAAACATTATTCCAGTTGAAATATCGGTGTACGACACGGACGGTCAGCGGGGTATTTTCATTCCCAATTCGGACGAAGTAAAAGCGGTGAAAGAAGTTGCCTCTACACTGGCATCGTCAGCCGGGACAAGCATTATGATTTCGGACGATGCGGGTTCGCAGCTTGCCGCCGATATGGGAAAGGGACTGATACAGGGAGCATCGCAGTATGTGAGCAAGAAAATGAGCGTGGTTAAGGTTACGCTGAAAGCGAACCACCGCTTACTGCTCCTGCCTAAAGAGAATTAATAACACCACTAAAAAATCAATGTTTAACGAATTAAAAATTAAAAGTATGAAACGAATCTTTTTGATGCTCACCCTTGCGGTGAGCGTATTTACAGTGAGCGCACAGGAAGTAACCGAAGAAACGGCTACCGTAACACAGACCAAGCCCACAACAGGCGACTACTATCAGGGCTTTACCCGCCCGCTGACCTTTGACCGGATGATACCGCCTTATGCGTTGGAAGTAACATTCAATAAAACCGTTCACGTTATTTTCCCTGCACCGATCAGGTATGTCGATTTAGGGTCGGCAGATCTTCTCGCGGCGAAAGCGGACGGAACGGAAAACGTGTTGAGAGTGAAGGCATCTTTGCGGGATTTCAGCCGGGAGAGTAATCTGTCCGTCATTACAGAAGATGGAAATTACTATACGTTCAATGTAAAATATGCGGACGAACCCGTCAAGCTGTCCGTTGAAATGACCGACTTCCTGCACGATGGGGAGGCGATGAACCGTCCGAACAATGCCCTTGCCGTCTATATGCAGGAGTTGGGGCAGGAATCGCCCTTACTTGTCAAGCTGATTATGCAGTCCATCTACAAAAACAATGACAGGGAAATTAAGCATTTAGGCAGTAAGCGTTTCGGCATACAGCACACGCTCAAAGGAGTTTATACCCATAACGGGCTGTTGTATTTCCACCTGCAACTGAAAAACTCGTCCAATGTGCCGTTCAATATAGATTTTATCACGTTCAAAATCGTGGATAAGAAAGTAGCCAAGCGTACCGCTATTCAGGAACAGGTGATCTGGCCACTCCGCGCCTATAATAATTTGATGGTAATAGGCGGTAAACGCACGGAGCGAATGATTTTCACCCTGCCGAAATTTACGATACCCGATGATAAAATGCTTGTTATCGAACTGAATGAGCAGGAGGGCGGTCGCCATCAGCGGTTCACGGTCGATAATGCCGATCTGGTGCGGGCAAAGGTTATTAACGAACTGAAAGTGAAATAAAAGTCGCAGACTTTTTTATTAACACATAGACGATAAAAATCATGAATAGAATAATAGTGTTAGTGGTTGTGCTGTGCTTCGCCCTTTCGGGCGTGGCACACGCACAACGTCAGCTACCGGGTATGCGGGGCATACAGGTAACAGGCGGAATGGTGGACGGTATATATTCGTCCGCATTGGATAATGAAGCCGGATATTACTTCGGTATAGCGATGGCGACCTATGCGAAAAAAGGGAATAAGTGGGTGTTTGCTGCGGAGTTTATGGAACGGTACTACCCGTACCGGACGATCCGCATTCCGGTTTCGCAATTTACCGCTGAAGGCGGTTACTATCTGAAAATTCTGTCTGATCCGTCAAAGACCTTTTTGCTCTCGTTGGGAGGCTCTGCCCTTGTAGGCTATGAAACATCGAATTGGGGTGAAAAGACCTTGTACGATGGTTCTACGCTCCGGCACAAAGACGCATTTATTTACGGCGGGGCTATCACACTGGAACTGGAAACCTATCTGAACGACCGTATTGTATTGCTCCTGACAGGGCGTGAACGCATCCTTTGGGGCAACTCTACGGGGCATTTTCATACGCAGTTCGGTATTGGGCTGAAATTTATAATCAACTAAAAAACAAAATACGATGAAAAAAATAAAGAGTTTTTTCGGGATAACAGCCGGGCTGGTAGCGATAATGCTACAGGTCTTAGCCTGTAACGACGATATGGATATTAATAAGGTTTACCCATTTGATCTGGTTTGTATGCCGGTTCAGAAAAAAATCGTTCAGGGCGAGGTGGCGGAAATCCGTTGCCAGATCGTAAAGGAAGGAGATTATCAGGACACCAAGTTTTTTATCCGCTACTTTCAGCCTGACGGCGTGGGCGAACTTCGACTGGACGATGGGCGGGTATTGCTGCCAAACGACCTTTACCCGTTGAAAAAAGAAATGTTCCGAATGTATTATACTTCGCATTGTACCGACCAACAGGTAATAGATGTGTATATCGAAGATAATCACGGACAGGTGATACAAAAAACTTTCTCGTTTCAGAATGACAAGGGAGAGGACGAAACGGAAGATGATGATAATTTGTAGCTATATCGTGTTCAACGTCCTTTGCTGGCTATGTATAACCCGGTCGTTGATGAATGCCCCGACAGACGTAGAGCTGTGGGGAGAGGAAATAGACTAATAGGAAAGCACCCGGAGTATTTCGGGTGCTTACTTTCATTCAAACAGACTATGAAATATATACTAATATTCTTTATCACCTTGTCGTATTTACCCGCATCAGGGCAGCCGGGCGATTCACTAAACAGGAAACCGGAGATAGGAAAATGTATGGAGCAGGCTCATTCCGTATCGGAATTTCAGAGGGTAGCGGATTCGTTGCAAATGAGCATTGACGAGCTATGCGACTATCCTGTGATTTTTCCGATTAAGAAGTCACAGCGTATTTCATCGGGCTTCGGTATGCGGTATCATCCAATTTACAGGGTGCGGAAATTCCATACAGGGATTGATATATCAAGCACGAAAGGTATTCCCGTGTATGCCACAGGTAACGGTATGGTAATTCGTAAGGGGTATTGTTCGGGGTATGGAAACTTTGTAGAAATTCAACACGCAGGCGGTTTTCGTTCATTTTATGCTCATTTAAGTAGGACAATGGTAAATGTAGGCGATTCGGTAGAGATAGCCCGACAAATTGCTTGTGTGGGTAATACCGGAATATCAACAGGTAGCCATCTACATTATGAGGTAAGGAAAGGAAAACGCTACCTGAATCCGACCGGATGGTGCTATTGTTTGTTTGAAATATTGAAAAACAAGTGATTATACTTTGTGCTGTTTTGAAAATATGTATATTTACAACCATCTTAAATAAAAATCAGGGCATTATGAACTATATCGAATCAAATTTACAACCCGGAGAAGAGATAAAATATGTTGCAAAGCTGCACTTCTTCCTGTTTCTGCAACCGATAATACTACTGCTTATTGGGGCTTTACTTGCTTCAAGTCCTAAAGAAATATCAGCTATGACCCACTATGCTGGGTTGCTGATTTTGTTTTTCGGGATTGTGTCGCTTGTACAAAGGCTACTTGTAAAAATAGGTTCGGCTTACGCCGTAACTAATAAACGGGTGGTTCTTAAAACAGGTGTTATCAGTCGCAGGGCGGTAGATTTGGTACTGGCAAAGTGTGAGGGTCTGCACATAAAACAGAGTATTTTAGGCAGGATGTTCAACTTTGGAACGATTACGGTTACTACCGGAGGTGTTACAAGTTCATATCCGTTTATAGCTGATCCGCTCGCTTTCAGAAGGGAAATTAATACACAGATAGGGTAGCAAAATAAAAAATCCGATGGAAACGATCATCGGATTTTTATTATATCAAAGTATTTAGCGAGATAGCTTAAGGATTCTTATTGCCCCTCTGATAACAATTAAAAATATAATAACCCCAATAATCAAGTCTGGAATATTATTATTGAACCACCAAACAAGTAATCCGGCTACAATGACCCCCACGTTTATTATAACATCATTTGCCGAAAAAATTATGCTCGCTCGCATATGAGCATCTTTACTTTGAGTTCTATGCAATAACCACAAACAAATAGAATTAGCAATCAGGGCGAGCATGGAAATTCCAATCATCGCCTGAAAATTAGGCATCATTTCAAGACCGAGGAATCGGCGTATAACCTCCGATAAGCCAACAAGAGCGAGTAAAATTTGTAAAACTCCACTTAGTAATGCTACTTTCTTTTTACGTGAAACAATAGCACCGACAACTAACAAACTCATACCATAAACTAAAGCGTCAGCCAACATATCGAGACTATCGGCAATCAAGCCCATAGATTTGGAGAATATCCCGGTTATCATTTCGATTAGGAAGAAACCAAAATTAATAGCAAGGACTACCCAAAGAACTTTCCTTTGCGTTGAATCTTCATCGGTCGATATAAGAGTTTCTACCTCTTTCGAATGGGTAAGGTGCGAACCAAGATTAAGGGAGGCTAATTCATTTGCGATTTTCTCTGAATCGCCATTGTGAAAAACGTTTAGCGTTCGTTCTGCGAGATTAAATTCCAATTTAAGAATAGAACTATCATCCTGCAATTTCATCCGTATTAAGTTTTCCTCACACGGACAATCCATTTTATCAACTCGAAATGTAATTTGTTTCATAGCTGCAAATTTACACACATTTCTTCTAATAGATATTATTATACAGCGATAAATGACAAACAAGCTGCAATGTCGGCTTTTTGCTTCTTTTATCCAAATGTTTGGATAAAGTAACTTATCAAAACTTATTTATTATCAAAACTTTACCTATAATAAGTTGTAATATACGCATATAGCTGTTGCGAGTTTGGATAAAAATTGCATATTGTCCATTTCATTAAAATCATATAGTGTTATGGACATGTCAAATCTTAAACTCAAACAACATTTGTTGATGGATTATTTATCCAAAGTAGGTTACTGCGCCAATAAACGGCGTAGTATTGAAAAATGTATCGAACTGGTTCTGATTAAAGGTAGCTCTTCCAGTATTACCTCTTATGAAGATTTATTTTTTCAAGAAGTGAAAGAGCAAGGCTATACTCCCGAAGATTATCGTTTTAAGTCCCTAAGAACGAACCTAGGGCAACTGAAAAATTTTGATTTATACGATAAATATCCTGATGGCAATTACACTGGATTTATTTACACTACAAATGGCTTTGATAATCTCAATGACTATTACAAATCATTGGCTATATACCATTTAGAGAATGGTACGCGTAACGGAAAACGCAAAAACACAGTTAGGGTAGAGTATCTTTCAGCAATTCTATTTTACAAACATTTTCAAGATAATGGAGCGGAAGTATTGGAAAAAGCTACATCTAAAATGATTTGTTCTTTTTTTCATGATGGTGTTAAGCAAATCAGAGGGGTTGGTTATTTAGGTCATATAAGAGCATTAATGAAAACTCTTAAATTGCGTGAACCAAAAGTGGCTGATTATATACTCAACTTTTTACCCAAAATACCAAAGGCATACAAAAATTTGGAATTTCTTTCAAAAGATGAATCTGACCGTATTCGGAAGTGTCTTGAAAATCCTGACAATACATTGTCCTTAAAAGAGCGTACAATAGGATGGCTTTTGTATTTTTATGGACTGCGAGGCGCTGACATAACGGCTATGTGTTTTGACAATATAGATTGGAGAAAAGACATGATCACTCTAATTCAATCAAAAACAGATTATCCTCTTACATTGCCTTTAAATGCAGTTACAGGAAATTCTCTTTTTGATTATATCACTACCGAAAGGGCTGAATCTGATATTAAAACGATATTTGTCCCCCAGAAAAATCCAAATGCACCATACAAGAAGATTGCTTATATTGTCCAGAAAATCTTCAGATGTGCGCATGTCAGAGATAAAGGAGGAAGCAAAGGAGTCCGTCTTTTTCGCCATCATTTTGTGACTTATCTCCTTTCGTGTGGCGTTGAATGTTCAGTCGTGTCATCTCTGACCGGACACATATCTCCCGAGTCTCTCAAGTTTTATGCAGATGCCGACTATGAGCATCTCAAGGAATGCTCTCTTGATATATCTTCTTACATCGTACCCTCTAATCTTTTCGACTTATGACATATCCATTCAAATCCAAACTATCTTCAAAGTTTGAAGAATTTGCAGCTATTTGCATTGCGTCCGGTCGATGGAATAAGACCTATGACTACAACCTGCATCACTTCGACAAATACATCGCAGCTAACTACCCCTCTTGTGAAAAATTGACAATGGAGATGCTGGACTGGTGCAAACGCAGAGAAACGGAAAGGAACAATACTTGTATATCAAGGACTACACCTGTCCGAAACTTCCTTAAATATGCTAACAAGAAAGGCTGGTCAACCTTAAATCCTTTGCCTTTGCCCACTTTTGAAGCCAGCTCTTATATGCCACACTTTTTTACACAGGGCGAACTTTCTGCATTTTTTAAGGAATGTGACTCTTATGTAATACGA
The DNA here is from genome assembly GCF_029893105.1 of Parabacteroides sp. PF5-9. GTDB lineage: Bacteria > Bacteroidota > Bacteroidia > Bacteroidales > Tannerellaceae > JARXWG01. Next base: position 78,009 of record NZ_JARXWG010000005.1, read on the forward strand.
TCATATCAAGAACACAGACAAATAACCACCTTATTGAATCGATTACAACTTCCTGTTTACTTTCGTATGCTATACAGCTCTGGGATGCGTACATGTGAAGTCCGGTGGCTAAAATGTTCTAATGTCAATTTCAAGTCTGGCGTCGTAAAAATCATAAAATCTAAAAGTATAGATGAACATAACATTGTTCTTCATGATTCTATGTTACAATTACTTCAACATTACAACCAAGCTATGGAGAAAGTTATGCCTAATCGGATTTATCTTTTTCCTGATAAGAATGATGAACCGCATAGGGTACGTTGGGGATGCACTTTCTTTAGAAAGATATGGTCTAAAGTTAGCAATGAAAAGGCTGTTGAATATGATTTACGCAGTTTGTATGCCGTCTCCAATATTTCTAAATGGGAAAATCATGGATACGAATTGAGCGGCAAACTCTTGTTCCTTTCCCGTAGCATGGGGCACAGAAATATACAAAGTACTTTTGGCTATTTTCATCTTACCCCGATGCTTACGGATAAACTTAAATGCAATTGCTCTAAAAAATTTAGTGAATTATTACCTCAAAAGCCAGAATATAATGAAAACATCTAAATCAAGTGGCGCATTAGCCACTCAAAATCGTAAAATGGCAAAATTGATTTATGACTGGCACACCATATATGTGCCATCCGTAAAAACAACAAGTGAACACACATTACGTTCTTACAAACTGTCATTGTCCCTATTTCTCAGATACCTACAGTTAGAAAGAGGCATTACATCGTTAACCCTTACTCCGGAATGTTTCTCTGTTGAAGTCTTAACGCAATGGCAGATATGGTTGAAAAAAGAGCGACACGTCAGTGCAACAACTTGCAATATAAGAATGGCTGCTATTAAAAATCTGACAAAATATATTAGTGGTCAGATGCCGGAGTATGCTTATATTTATATGGCAGTTTCGGAGTTTATAAAACCAATGCGGAAGGTAAAACGCATTGTACATGCTATGACACGGGATGCGGTAAAGGCTATTTTTGCAGTACCTGATACAACTACGAAAATAGGTTTACGGGATTTGACTCTAATGATGCTCAGCTATGGGGTTGCAGCGCGTCTGAACGAAATACTCTCTTTGACAGTCAAAGACATAGTACTTGACAACGTTAAAGACCCATATGTAATATTATGTGGAAAAGGAGGTGGTTTCAGGTCAATCTACTTGCATGATGACCTTGTCGAATGGTTAAGACTGTACCTTAGAGTTTTTCATGGCGATAAACCCAATAAAGATGCTTTATTGTTCTATTCTCCATGCAAAGGATGTATGGGGAAATTGACACAACCGGCAATAGCGAAACGTCTCAGGTTGTATGCAGCCAAAGCACATGAAGCATGTCCTGATGTGCCTCTGGATCTACACAGCCACCTTTGGAGGCATAGTATGGCTACCCATTGGCGAGAAGATAATATCAATATTGTTGAGATAAAAGAACTTTTAGGACATCGTAATCTCTCTACCACTATGATATACGAGGATGTAACTGAAGAACAGAAGAAAAAGGCGATTGATACACTGGAAGACACTATTACTAAATCTCAAGAAAAAAAATGGGGAAAGTTAGAAAATATGGAACTTCTTACTCTTGTAGGGCTTTAGCCAATAAAATATTATCCAAACTATTATTTTGTAATATTCTGTTATACAATAATATTGCAATGAATGGTTTGGATAATAAATAAGTTTTGATAAGCTTCTTTTTCTCCCGCATAAAGCCCTGCTAATGGCTCATGGAAAAAGAAGTCCGGGCAAAGTTTCCCCTGCCCGGATGTAAATTCTTAAAATCGTTGTCAAAGGCATTTACAGCCCGTTCTCGACCATATATCGCAGTTTCCCAGCTACCCACTCAATAGAGGCTTTTCGTGGGTAATGAAACGTCCTGCGGGCGATATTCTCAATAATGACAACCTCCTGCCGGAGTTGTACCGAATTACATTGCGGGTCTATCTCGTGCAAAAGTTCCTCCAGTTCGTAATAATCCTGCTGTGTGGCAATAATAGGATTCCCGACATATGTGTCTATTCTCATACCTCCCCGAATTTATCCGTTTCACACTCAATTATAACGACTTCTGCATCGTGGGTATATAAGCCATTTTCTTTGGCGTGATCTATCGCCAATGCCTCGGAGGTGAACACGCCGAAAAATACACGGCTTGCCTTTGTTCGGTGTATATCTGTTTGGAACAATACAAATACTTTCATCATTGGGTAATTTATAGGAGCGGAATTTCTCCCGCTCCTTGTTAATAATTTAGTTTATACCGCTACTGCCTCCGCTTTAGGTTGTGCTTTGGATACGGTAACAATCAGCACCTTATCCGCTTGCGGTGTCGGTGTCGCTTCTTTCTTCTCCGATTGGGTCGCTTTGGGCTGTTCCTTACCTTTCGGCTTGGCGGTTTCCGACTTCGGGGCGGTGGTGTTCACTCCTTTTTTGACGGCTTTTTCGGCTGTTTTAGGGGCTTTCTCCGTCTTGGTGCTCTGCTCTGCCTTTTTCGCTTTGGCATCAGCTTTCGCTTTCTTTTCAGCCTTTTTCAGCCCTGCGATACGTTCGTCCAATCGGGCGTTTCTCTTGCCGTAATCCTCTTTATGAGTGGTTACAATTTCCTCCGTCTTTTCGGGTAGGTGCTGTTTTGAAAACGCCAACAGCATACTGCCTTTTTCATCGCCTACGGTTCTTGTGCCGTCCGTTAGGTGGCTATATAGGTAATCACGGCGTACAACGGTTTTCTGCTCCTCTGTCAGCGAAGATGCGATTTTGAGTTTCTTCTCGTCCGTCAGATAGCCGTAATAATCGTTTTCTTTCAGTCCTACGGCTTTGTAGTTATGACGGCGTAATTTGGTAAGCATAAAGAAATACATTGCCGTTTCTTCATCGGTGGTAAATGCCGACTGTGGTATCTGTTCCGTGCGCAAAAGTTCCTTTAAGCCCTCGGCGGTCTTTTCGTCTGCTAATTCGTTGTTACGCTTTTTCTTGGCGGTAAGGTCAACGATTAACTGCTCGTTGCTCTTGGTGTCTTTGGTGGCTACCTCTTTGTAGTACATTCTTACGTTACTATCGCCGATTTTAGCGTACACACGGATTTTGCCCTGTTCTTTCAGTTCTTCAAGGTGCGCTGTCTGTTTGGTGTACTTTTCCTGCTCCTTGCCGTATTTTTCCTGTGCCTTGTTGTAATCTTCGGGCTTTTTATACTCGGAGGCTTGCGGTTCGGTCGGGGCTGTGGGGTATGAATTAAGGTTATACGTTTGCACGTTCTTAAACTCATAACCGCCCTTTTTGATTATCGTTGTTGCCTCGTTGTCGTGGCTGTACTGTTCGCCGACAAATGTAAGTTTAGGGTCGGCAAGGGCTACGGCTTGCGCCTGTTCTACAAGGTATGCCGTTTGCTTATCCGATAAACATTTTTTGTTGGTACACTTGCCACAATCGCCACCCTCGGCGAATAGGTCAAAATTGCTCGAATTGTGAATGCATTTCAGACATCCCGTTTTGTCGAAACTGTAATTATCAAGGTTGTTCGTATAACAGTTCCGTATCTTGCCCTCCAACGCATTTGCGGAGATATTGCACCATTCGCCTGTGCCGTCCTTGCCTAAACGGTCGTTCAAAATATCCTCCTGTATCTTCTTGTCGTACTTGCTAATAACTATCCCTGCCGATGCGGTCAGTTTGCCCTCTTTTATAAGGTTGGCAATTCCTTTGATAAGGTCGCAAAGTTTCAGCGTATGATAGATGCTTTTCTCACTCTTGCCGAATTGTACGGCGAGGCTTGCGATGTCGTACCGCTTTGTGTCGATAAGGCGTTTATAAGCCTCTGCCGCCTCCATTGGTAGCACGTCCTCTCGCTGTAAGTTCTCGGAGATTGAAAGGTCATACGCCTGTTCGTCTGTTACCTCCCGAACGATGCAAGGAATTTCGGAAAGTTTAAGCATACGACAGGCACGGAAACGGCGTTCCCCGCAAATGATTTCATAATGTTCGCCTTTCTCCCCCTTGCAGCATACTGTAATGGGTTGTATTAGTCCATGAACGGAAATACTTTGCGCCAACTCTTTTAATGCCTCTTGGTCGAATGTTTTCCGGGCGTTGTAATTGCTCGGCTCTATCAAGTCCGATGCGATATTTACGGCTTTGTGCTGTCTGTTGTCGGGTGTGCGTACCACTACTGCGGTTACTACTTCGTTTACTTTTTCTGCTATTGCTACGGCTGTGCCGTTGTTCTTAATTGCTGTCATGATGTTGTTATTTAAAAGATTAAACCTATTATCAGTATTATAATGATTGCCAAAACGAGCAAGGAAACAAGACAGGACAAAACCCCTTTAATGATTACCCACGCTAAATAAATCCCTGCGACAACCATCACGAACGACCAACCCCAAAGGGCAAAACCCGCTACCGCAAAAGCTATTTTCAAAATCGAACCTATGCTGATTGGAAGGTTTGAGAATCGTTGTTTCCTGTTTTTTTCTGCTGTTCGTATCATAATTCTGACTTTTTTTTAAAACGCTATGCCGTATCGGAGCCGGTTATGAGTGATCGAGTTTCAGGGGCAGAGAAAGGTAGTGTTTAGCCGATGCAAGTTTTTCGGGAATAAATACGCTCGCCGGAACGGAAAGAGGAAGATTTTTCACGAAACCGAAGGCTCGAACTTGATTCGGCGTAAAGAACACGGAAATACTTTCGCGCATGAAATCGAACACTTCATCGGCTAAGTCGGCATTCCCGCTAAAAGAGGAAGAAATTATAAGATACGGGCAGTAGAAAAAATCCCCTTTTACTCCCGGATAGTCTGAATAGGGAGTATAAAAAAGCGGCATATTTGACTGCCGCCGGAATCAGTTTGCACTTTAGGTATAGACAAGTGCAGACGAAAGCTACCTGCCCGTAAGGGATTGATATATGGTGTTTTTTAATGACTTACCTTTGTTTTCCCGTAATCGTAGTATTAACGATTAAAAGTAAAATGATATGGAAATAGTCAATATAGAAGCAGGTACATTCGAGGCTATGATGGAACGCTTTGAAGCCTTTACGCAAAAGGTGGAATCGCTGTGCGGTCAGCATCATAAAGATAAAATGCTGAAAGACTGGTTGGATAATCAGGATGTATGCTTAATTCTGAATATCAGTCCCCGGACATTACAGACTTTACGAGATACAGGGAAACTGGCATACACCCAGATACACCGGAAAATGTACTATAAGCCGGAAGATGTGGAGAAAGTCATTAACAGCTTAAAACCGTAAGTGATTATGAGTAGTGAGATTATAACAAAAGATCATGAGCGAATAAAGACGTTTTTTAGCTCGCTTGACAGGATGTTAGACAAAATCGAAATTGCTCTGACGGACTACAAACCGATGCTGAACGGGGAAAGGTTTCTGACCGATGTACAGGTGGCGGAAAGGTTAAAAGTGAGCCGCCGGGCATTACAGGAGTATCGCGCTAAAGGAAAAATCCCGTATATTCAGTTCGGAGGAAAAACCCTGTACAGGGAATCCGATATTCAAAAGATACTGGAAAAGAACTATCGCAAAGCATGGGATTAACCCTTTATCAGTCTGCCTCGCCTATTAATTTTAGCCCCGAAATCGCTTTGATTCCGGGGCTTAAAATTGAATGACCTCATATTGCCTTTCTCCGTTCTATCAATCTATCCATATCCTCCGAAATCTTATCATCGGTTACTTTAGCATAGGTTTGAGTGCTTGTAATATTCGTATGCCCCATCATTTTGCTGATACTCTCGATAGGAATACCAGCCGAAAGTAAAAGTGTCCCAAACGAATGGCGACTTTGATGATAGCTTAGATTGCCTTTTACTCCGGCAAGGAAGCCTATTTCGTTAATACAGTACCATAACTGGTCGCGGTTGGGTAATGGGAAAACAGGCTTGGTATCATCCGTTGTATTATATAGCGATAAAATCTGTTCGGCTACCGGATGCAGAGGGATAAAGGCTTCAACATCGGTCTTTTTACGGTTGATTTTTATATAACGCCGTCCATCGGCTGTTTTTCCTATATGGTGGGGATATAACCCTTTTATATCAGCATAAGCAAGTGCGGTAAAAGTGGAAAAAATAAATGCTCTGCGAGTTAATTCCTGCCATTTGTCGGGCATGGGTCTTTCCATAATCGTTTTCAACTCGTTTCTGCTGATATGATGCAACTTTGGAGCAGCTTTCTTTTCATACGGCACATCGGCAATCGGATTAAACCGAAGTATCTCCCTATCAACAGCAATGTAAATAAGCCGATTCAGCCAAGTAAAGCAATGGTTGATATGTCCCGGACTGTAACCTTTGCCCTTTAAATAGAGTTTATACCCCTCTCCGAACTCTTCGGCAATGTCTGTAAAGGCAATATCTTTCAGCTTCCGGGTAAGAAGGAATCCACGCAGGTTACTTTGAGAAACCTTAGATTGACGATAGCTGGAAGTTGAGTTGATTTCTAATGAACGCAACCTCAACCGCTCACGCTCTTCTTCTCCGGCTTCCAATAACATTATCGGAACAGAATTTACTTCGGTAATCGTATTTTTAAGCAATTCTGCACTGATAACGCCCTGCTCTTTGAGGATTTTTTCATAGGTCTGTTCAATCCGCCCACGAAAGGCTATCAGTTCATTGTTCGCCCTTTCTTCTTTAATCCCGCCTTTGTTACTGTTCCAATTACAGGGATTACAAAAGATGCCTGTCGAAATAACTGTTTGCTTGTTATCAACTGTAATGCGACACATAACAGCCGTTGTTCCGTCTGCCTTTATTTTGTTCTTATTGATATAGAATAATATTTTGAATGTACTACGCATGATATTTCTATTTTAATTGGTTACAGAACTAATTTTAAATCTTGGGTTGCTTCGATATACTTATCCATATCCTCAAAGAGTTTCTTCGGGGTAACACGGGCATATATCTGTGTGGTCTTTATATCCGAATGACCGAGCATTTTGGAAACGGTTTCGATAGGTACGCCAGCTTCGAGCGTAATTAAACTCGAAAACGAGTGTCGCCCCATGTGATAGGTCAGCACCGGAATATCGAGCATTTGACGTATGCTTTGTAGATTCCATTTGAGCGTGTTGTACTCCATCTTAGGGAACAATGTCTGTCTTGACTTGTTCCTGTATTTTTCGATAAGTTCAATAGCTTCGGGAAGCAATTTTACCCGGCAAAGTTTACCGTTCTTGCCTCGCTGATATTTGAGCCACAGGTCACCTGCATCATCTTTAGACAGGTTTTCGTTTGTAATGGCTACTACATCGACATAGGCAGTCCCTGTATAGCAGGCGAAAAGAAACATATCGCGGGTGGTATTGTGCGACCATCGGTGTTCTTCAATCTCCAAATCCCGTATTTTCTCAAACTCTTCACGGCTAAGGGTTCTCGGAGGGTTCTCTTTCTGCTTTAGCAAGGGATAGTTCGCAAAGTAGTGTTTATCGGAATATCCTTCTTTAAAGGCTATCCGGCAAATCTTTTTCAGTAGTGCCAGATAGTGGCGTGCGGTTTCCACACTCAACCCTTTATCAAGAATTATATAATCCTGAAATTCCCGTATAAACTGCTCGTTAAGCTGGCTGAACGCAAGGTCTGACGAGTTGGAGTTTTTCTTGATAAATTCTGTCAATCGCTTGCGGGTATAAAGATAGTTCGGCAGGGTGCGGTGTGATACATCTATACCGACACGCGCTTTTACTTCTTCGATATGGCGGTCGAAAAGCCGCATCAAAGTCATTTGTGTTGCCATCCCACCCTGAAACAGATTTTTCACGGCTTCGGCATCGAAAGGCTGTTTTCGTTCAATGAGTGTGTCGTAAGCCTCATTGACGGCAAGAAGCAATTTATCCAACTTTGCGTTGGTTGCCACTGCCTCGTGGCTTTTCCCGTCCAGACGGCTCGCGCGTGGATTCCACAGAGAGGGGGTACAGGAGAGTTTGGAACTGAACTGCGCCATCGACTGGCCGACAGTGATACGCCCCATGATCGGGGTCTTGCCCGACTTGTCGGGAGAACTCTTTTTCAGGTAGAGTAACACCTTGAATTTTTCTTGTTTCATAACACTTATAATTTTATGGGCTTTGCTGTCAATTTCTGACAGCAAAGTTACCAGTTATACAAGTGCTCTTGATTACGCAAAATACTGTATGTCAGCACAAAAGAATCGATATTGAAATTCTTCGGTCTGCTGTTAGTTACCTATTTTTATTCGGTAACTGGCAAGCTAACGATTTGGTAACTGAAATACTGTGTAAATCTGCTTCGGTTTGAATATTTCAGTTTACCGCAAATCTTCACAAATCAACTCATTTCAAACGTGTTAGCTATTCTACTTCTTATCTCTTCTAACCCTTGCTTTTCTGCTTTTTATCCATATGGCCCGCCACAGCTTCGGAACGATTATGCTGACCAAGGGCGTTTCTATTGAAAGTGTTTCAAAGATGTTAGGACATACAAACATCACTACCACACAGATTTATGCGAAAGTTCTGAATCAAAAAATATTCACAGAAGTGAATAAGGTGAGAGGGGAACTGGATAGCTTGGCTAAGTATTATAAACAACGAAAATAATTTCTAAAACTGAAATTCATTCCCCAAATAATGAAGTTCATCAGAAAATCAGGAGATTTACCCTGAATCTCCTGCAAAAAATCTATTTTTGAGCTATGGTTAAGAATAAAAAAGTAAATATAAAACATGCTCTTATTTTTCTGTTTGCCACACTGCTTTACGCTTTGTGTCAAATGCTTTTCAGTGCTATTCTGATGAAAGAAGATTTAGGGGATAAATTTCTGATTCAGTTACTATCCCACTATATCGTAATCTTTACCATGTGTATCGCAGATTACATATTATTACTATTCCTGAATAAGTATATACCTTATTCCAAAAACGTACTATTCCGTATCATAGCGGACTTTGTGGGGGTAATCGTAATATGCCTGATTGTATTAGGTATGTTCAATTACCTGATATACGATATACTTCTTATCTCAAAAGATGGGCTGCCTTCTTTTCTTGTCAAATTTGCATTTGGAATGACAAACAATATTCCGATCCTGTTGGCATTTGAACTGATCCACTACTTCCAGTCCGAACAAAAAGCCATCGCCGATTCCGAAAAAGCAAAACGTGAAGCATTGCTGTTCGAGCATGAAACGCTGAGGGCACAGATAAACCCACATTTTCTGTTTAACTCTCTGAATGTGTTATCGTCATTAATCTATATGAATCCGGACAATGCGAATAAGTTTACCAAAGCCTTATCAAAGACCTACCGGTATGTGCTTTCTTTGAATAGGCGACCAATGGTTTCTGTTGAAGAAGATTTGGATGCGCTGGAATCGTATATCTTTTTGATGGAAATGCGGTTTGAGAACTCTTTTACTTTCACGGTAAACAAAACGTGCGCCAGTGAAAAGAAGATGATTATCCCACTTACCTTGCAACTGTTGATAGAAAACGTATTCAAACATAATGTAGCAACCGAAGAAATGCCATTGGATATAAAAGTTGCTATCGAAAATGAATACATTACGGTTGAGAACAATATCCAACCCTCGAATGATGTGGATAAAGGCGGAATTGGGCTGAAATACCTAACGAAGCAATATAAAATGTATGCCAAAGATGTAGTAGTCGAGCATACACCCCAACTATTTATTGTAAAAATCCCCTATATACAGCAATGAAGTACCTGATAGTAGAAGATGAGCGATTTGCATACGAAGAATTAAAACGTATGTTGACAAATTTACGTCCCGATTATTTGTTAGAAAAGCGGACGAAAACAGTCATAGATACCATTGCGTTTCTGAAAACTTCTGCTGTCGATCTGATTTTGTTGGATATACGGCTTGCAGATGGCAACTGCTTCGAGATATTCAACTATGTAGAAGTTTCTACACCTGTGATATTTACCACTGCTTATGATGAACATGCTATCAAAGCATTTAAGTTGAATAGTATTGATTACCTGTTAAAACCTTTTAATGAAAAGGAATTAGAGGCGGCATTAGTCAAGTTTGAGAATATCTTCCATAATAATTCTCATAAAACTGATCCTAAGAATTTTGAGCAGATATTAGCTGCCAAAAATAAAAATCGTTTTCTCATTTCGAAAGGGGAAAACTATCATTATATAGAAACGGCGGATATTGCTCATTTTTACAGTGAGGAAGGAGTTGTATTCCTGCACACATTTCAAAATAAACGATATATCATTAATTACACCTTAGACCAGTTGGAACAGCAACTTGACAGCCGTTTGTTTTTTCGCGTATCGCGTAATTGCATTGGTAATGTGAAATCAATCGAAAATGTAGCTAAATACTTCAACAGTCGTTTGAAACTCTCCTTTTCTCCCGCATGTCCTCACGAAGTGCTTGTCAGCCGTGTGCGTGTACCCGACTTCCTGAAATGGATGGACGGGATTTTGGAATAGTCCTCATATTTTTTTCTTTTTATACAGGGTATGGAAAATTCCATGCCCTTTTTTCTGCATTCCACTTTACCGATTCTGAACTCCATGGTTATTGGCTTTTGGTATTACTCCATTCATCGTTCTTTTGCTAAGAAATAAAGTGAGTATAAACTAAATAAATGTAGAAATCATGAAGTTAACATCATTGTTCTTTGTAGTATTGGGAACTCTTCTATGTCTGGAAGGGAAAGCACAACAATTATCATTCAAAACCGAATATCTCGGAAATTCAGGTTATTATTTTCTACCACCGGGTGAAAAGCCAAGAGAACGGATTGGCGATGCCAAAGGCTCCGCCGTTGTCTATCAAGGAGCATTCAACATGCCTCTATCCGTGAAACTGAATGAGAACAATCGTCCAACTGCATGGGGTATTGGTCTTGGCGGGTCGTACACTTCGTTGAACAACAAAAATTTCACGGATCACATGGTTTCCGAAATCATGAATTTACAAGTAGGACTTTACCACTTACGACCGTTAAACGACAAATGGTCGATGCGGGCAAGTGCGGGCGTGGCGGTACTCGCTCCTTCCGCAGACCTTTCTAAAATCAGGTTCAAGCACGTACTTGGAAGCGGAGGAATTATCTTCATCCGCCACCTGAAACCAAACCTGTCTATTGGAGGCGGTGTGGCTATCAATAGTTCATTGGGCTATCCGATGATATTTCCTGCCGTGTATCTTAATTGGGAACTTGATGGGAAGTTCGATGTGAATGTAGAGCTGGTTGAAGGTTTAGACGTATCAGCAGGTTATAGTTTCAACGATTGGTTTAAACTATCGTATGCTTTAGAAATGAACGGACAAGCAGCTTTGTTGGAAAAGGATGGCAAAGATGTCATATTCTCCCATCAATACATCACTACAGGATTTCGTCCCGAAATAAAAATCAGTAACGTATTATCCATAACTGCTATGGCAGGACTAAACCTGTACCGCCCGGCTTCCTACAGCGACAGAACTCTAAAAGGAGTCTTTGCAACGGATAACGACTATTATTTTCAAGCCTCACCCTATTTATCTGTCGGACTAACCGTAAATTTTTGACGAGCCGACTTCTTAGGAATTATACTCATGAATGAATTATCAAAAGAGAGTCTTTTCTTCCTGTTGACTCAATTCTCACAAGTAGTATTTGTGCTTATAGTGGTTGTAATCACTTCAATGCAATTATCAACAGAAGAAAAACCAGTGAGTAGCTATCACAATAATCTATATATCTTAAAAATGAAACAAATATTACAAATCATTGCTTGCAAAGGTATTTATGGTATTGTCTATATCATAAGCTTACTGCCAATGACATTCTTATATGCAATAGCATCCGTCACATTTTTTCTCGCTTATCATATTGTCGGATATAGAAAAACAGTCGTAATCCAAAACATCTCACGTTCTTTTCCCGATATGAAATACGGAGAAATCCGCTGTGTAGTAAAGAAATTCTATACCTGCTTTACCGCCTACTTTGCCGAAATACTTAAAAGCATATCTGCTCCGGCAGAGGTTCTTGATAAGAAGATAACGTTTGAAAATTTGGAACTTATAAACAGGTACATGGACACCGGACGGAATGTTATTGCTTGTCTGGGGCATTGTGGAAATTGGGAAATGCTGAACTTTATGCCCTATAAACTTCTCCACGATATATATGCCGTTTATAAACCTCTGCGATCTGGCATAATGAACAGATTGATGATTAAACTCCGGTCGCGGTTCGGTATGAAGCTGATACCCGACAAATCGGTTACACGTCATATTCTGACAAAGAAATCATCATCTGCTGTTTACTTATTTCTGGCCGATCAATGCCCTCGGATAAAAGAAGATAAATACAAATTTGAATTACTGAATCAGGAAACTTATATTTTTTCAGGTATGGAGAAACTGGCACGTATAAGTCGGTCGGCAGTCATCTACCTTCATATTACTCAGCTATCAAAAGGAAATTATAAAGTAACGTGTATTCCCATATGCTCCGATGCAGAGCCTACGAATGAAGGAGAAATAAGCCAAAAATATGTTGATTTACTGGCGGAAAATATCAAGGAAGAGCCATACGGCTGGTTATGGACACATAAAAGATGGAAAAGATAAAACAATGATCTGACAATAATCTCAAAAAAATATAATTATGGACAGTTCTTAAAAATTAAAACGAAAGCCACTAAAAAATCAAGGATAGACTTAGCAATTGACTTATGATATCGTATGAACTTTCTTTTGATTACATCTTAAAAAACAATTGTATATGAAAGAATTATTCGACACGAAGTTATTCAGTCTATTGTCTGAAGCTTCAACAGTAACAAACCGTGAAATACAGAATGCCTATGGGCACTTTATGGAACAAATAGAATCTATTGGTCAATTCGAAACTGATTTCTCGAAAATCTTTCGATTATTGACTTATTCTCGTATAGAGCTTAAAACATTACAAACACAAATTTTATACGAGCAGGGAAAAAAATGCGCTCAAAAATCTCTATATCCAAAAAGCAATATGGTTCCTTGAATCTGAAATTGAGTTATTAAAACTCAAAATTCACTCCCCGCAATCACTTCAACAATCAATTGAGCAGACATTTAAATCTACTTTATCACTCATACCTAAATTTCCGAATCTGGGAATAATGGGCATGACAGAATTACTCACTTCTATAGAATTGTTAGGCGGTATTGATGAAGCAGGTAAAAATCCTTCAAAAATAGCATTTGCCAATGTTTTTGAACAGAGTTTTGGATTCAGTTTCAATGATATTTATGATTGCCAAAGAGAACTTTTCAAACGAAAGCCTTATAATCTGACTAAAACACTTGATGCCTTAAAAGCAGTCCTTGTCAAAGAATATAATAAACGAAAAACTCAAAGAGATAAAGATGAAAAAAGATAATTCTGTAATCAGCTGATATACTATTTCTTATGAATTCAAAATAGAGGGCCTATACCAGATACCTCTATTTTTATTACCTCATTCTACCGAGCTTTGCCATACCAATGCATTGGAATTAATTGAGTTATTAATTTCAAAACAAGTAAAATCATGTATATCAATAACGAAGATTTTGAAAAATGGATGCAGAAGCTATCCAAGAAATTGAATGAAATCGGTCAAGGCTTAAAATCACTGATTAACACAAGCGAAGTATTCAGCGAAGAGGAAAAACTGTTGGATAACCAAGACTTGGCATTTCTCCTGAAAGTATCGTATAGAACGCTCCAACGGTATAGGACAAGTAAGAAATTACCCTATTTCATGATCGCTCACAAAACCTACTACCGCACTTCCGATGTACGGGAATTTGTCCGTAGCCACATGGATTTCCATACTTGGCAGGAATTTGAGAAACAGACGGATTCCAGCAAAAGTACCTAAGTTTCACACAGAACTCTCTCCAACAAATATTTTTCTTTTCGAACGTCCCCTCACCAACCCCTGGGGGACTTTGAAAAGGAAAATATTTCATTTAAAATCTGAATCTTGGATATTTCATTGATGAGTTTATATCTGCCTACCCGGTTTTCGTCTTTTTGCTTTCCGCTGCCGTTGCTTTTCTTCATATTCTTTCTCTTTAGCAAAAGCGATGTCTTCATAATTATCACCCTGCGGCTCTATATCGAAGATACCGAACAGACTTGAAGCAGCATCCATAACACCAGACATATTTAGGGATTGAGAAGATGACTTTTCCACTTGAGATTTGTGATTGACTTGTTGTTCCGGTCTTTCTTCTTTCACTGGAGAGTCTTTGAATAAATCCTGAAACTGATTGGCAGAAAACTCTTTCCCTAAGCGCGAACCGTTAAGAATAGCCTGATTCTTGTAGTCGATAAATGTAACTCCATAAATGCGTCCTTGTTCGTTTTGTCGGAAAATGGCACCGATATTTTTCTCTTTCAACAGCAACTTAAAATCATCTATATTATTAGCATCTTTCATCGCTTTGGCAATTATCGGACGAAGGCTTTCCCTTACCCTATTTTTCTCGATAGCTGATTTGGAGTGCTCAAAATGCTTTTGCATTGCATCATAGCCGACCAATTTACCAAACTTGGAGGATTTAACCGGCACACCGATTTTATCTCCTTTGTCATCTATTACAGAATAAATCAATCCCTGATAGGGCTTGCCTTTATATTCGCCTTTTACTTCTTCCACCGTTATATTGAACTGCTCCAATAGTGTCCGGTATTCTCCGAATGACTGAAAATAGAAATGGCTCATTACCGATTTAGCGATATTACCCATCTGATGTTTTATATCTCCCGCTTTATAGTCTATCTTCTTTGTCGGGGTATCACTTTCACGCTGTCCTTTCCTTAGCGGAATAAGATTAAACTCTTGTTCCAGTTCCTTGCATATTTTCATGGAACGGGCAACTTCATAGCTATCGTTTATCTTCTTGCCGGTTTCATCAATCCGTAAGGAAACGATATGTGCGTGTGTACGATCTATATCTGAATGTTTAAAAACAATATAAGGTTGATTCCCATACCCAAGTTTCTCCATATAACTTTGAGCAAGTTCTGATAGTTGCTCATCCGATAGTTTATCTTTCGGGTCAGGATTGAGTGAAGCATGGAATACGACCTTTTCAGTTCTGTTGTTTATCGCCAGATAAGGATAGAACGAATCCATACAATCATGAATAGAGAATTTTCCGTCAGGAGAGTTAAACATCTTCTGGCTGTATAATACATCTGCCTGATTGTCTTTCACCTTGATTTTGTTATAGGCTAATACCCCGAAAACGGATTTACCCGAACTTATTTTGGCAAGCATCTTTCCCGGATTTGAGTGTATAAATCTTCTATCTGGCTTTTTAACAGGATAAAATCTAGTGTTGTTTTCTCGATAATTCTCATCATTGAACGGGCTTTTTCTTCCCCTAAATTCCGAATCAAGACTTGAAAGGCTTGGTTATAATTGCTCTTTATCGCCCGAAACTGCGCAAAGAATTGGGACAACAACATTGCAAAATCCATTGTCGGTTTATTTATCGAAACGATTTTTACCGGATTATTCAGGATACAATCCAGTATAAACTGGGACTTACTTTTATGTCCCGACTTACAGAACAAGGATAGAAACCGTTCGTTATCTTTGTTATTCAGGCGTATCATAGGGCGGTAAGTCTGCTTATCTGCTTTAGGTTTACGCCCTCTTTTCTTTTTGAGCCGTCCTGCTCCATTATTAACATGTTCCATGTTCATTAATCTTGAATTTATTCTTTAAAAGGTTCGACTTGGGAGAACCGCCCCCAACTTGCGAGTTTGGGCAAGAAATGTTTTTGGAGGAAGAAAATGGAATTTTTCGCTGACAAAAACACTTCTTGCTATTGTCTGACGACAATAAAATCCGCCGGCATTGGCGGACATTAATAGGAGCCGGAACGGTTATTCATTTATCGGGAGTTTTAAATCATAGATAACTCCCGGCTTTTCATTCCCGCCCAACAAAGATAGGGGATGAACTTCGCTTATACACAACAGAATAAGCGGACAGAAACGGTCAGTCAGTGCCACTTATACTTGATTCCAAAATCAGCTTTCTTTTATCGTTTTCTTTGTGGCATGAAAGCAAAAATGCAAGTCAGGATACAAGAAAAATTGTCTGTTTGCCTATTTGGCGATCAGTATGCAGATAGACAGATGTGCGAATGTTCAAGTAATCAGAAACAGATACCTGAATAGCTGATTAAATGAATAAAAGAAGAATTGTATAAATGTGGGTAATCATAAAATCATTCATATATGGAAGAAGATAATCAAGTAAACAAAAAAGCAGGTGTGAAGATAGACACAAGTGCATTTATCCGTCAAGTCGCGGTTGCAGGCAGCACTGAAGAAATGCCTAAATCGACACAGGCAGAAAATCAGTTGGAAGTTGCCGGATACAAAACGAACACAGAACCGGAAATCTCCATTGAAGAAAAAACAAAAGAACCGCCCAAAAAGAAGCGGGGACAATCGGTAGATTATGAATCGGTATTTCTTTCCCGTAATGAACTTCGTAATCGGCAGGGATTGTATATCGACAAAGACAACTACGAAGTTCTTCAAACCCTTGTCCGCTCAATACGCAATGAACGGATTAGCGTCAGCGGATTGGTTGATAACATCATCAGCCATCATATCGAACTCTATGAAGATGAAATCAATCGTATCTACGAAGAGAACATCAAAAGGCCCATAAAAAGGAGCGGTAAGTAATTCATTTCAGAAACAGTATAAACTAAAAAAAGAGCATCATGAGCAATTCAGAGAATCAAAAGCAAACAAGACCTGTGTATCTATCTTTCTGTACACAAAAAGGAGGAGCAGGCAAATCCGTCTTCACAACTTTAGTAGCCAGTTATCTGTATTATTTGAAAAACTATAATGTGGCTGTTATTGATTGCGACTTCCCACAATGGAGCATCCAGAAGATGCGGAGGCGGGAAGCGGAACAATTACAAACTAATGCTTTTTATCAAAGGAAAGCGGAAACCCTGTTCACGAAATTAGGTAAACCGACTTATCCTATCGTTCCGACCGAACCGGAACAAGCTCTGACAAGAGCAAAGGATTTTTTGGAAAACGAATCCGAAAAATACGATGTAGTATTATTCGACTTGCCGGGAACAGTAAACAATGAAAATGTAGTTGAGATATTCTTTCAGATGGATTACCTGTTTGTTCCGATAACCACTTCTCGGATTAATATGGAAAGTACCCTACCATTTATCATTTCTATTAACGAGATGATAACCATGAATCCGCAAGTTAGATTGAAGGGTATCTATCCGTTCTGGAACAGAGTAACGAATCGGGAAAGAAAAGAACTATTCAATTATTACGAAGAAGCTATTTTAGGATTAGGTATTTCCATTATGGAGAACCGCATCCCGCAAAGTGTCCGTTATGACAGAGAACAATCCATTGAGGGGAATGACTATCTGTTCCTCTCTACAATATTCCCTCCTGATAAACCATTACTAAATGGCAGCAATTTGGATTTACTGATTGAGGAAATTATCAGAATAATCAATCTGTAAATATGGAAGCGGAAAAGATTAAAGCAATTCTATTGGCGACGGCATGTTTCTTTATGGCATGCCTGAACCTTTGGAATATCTTTAAAGATTGGTTTGATAAGAAGTGTCAATCAAGGCAGGAGGGTAATGACAAGAAGAAACGCTTGTCAACCAAAGAAGCGATACCGGATATTATCGGAAAAACGAAGTTTAAACTGAACTCAGATAATATCCCTAAGCAGACACAACCGGAACCAATAGAACCCGAAAACCCATTGAAAAAGGAAATCGCCGAATTGAAGGAACTGGTATTACAACAATCCAAGATGATAGAAGAGAATAAACCTTTTATGTCTGTCCCGTTGGAGAAAAAAGAACCTTCCGATATTGATCCGGACACGATAGATGAGGAAACGATTCCGGTTCTGACGGAAAAGGGACGGTCGCAATTCAGCACAGGAACAACACTTGATGAATTTGAATTGGTGGTCAAAACACTAAAAGGCAAACCAATCACAAAAGAAGAAGAAACGCGAGTCGAACAGATCATTCCCAAAATTGAAGGTACTGATATTTACAACCAATTTACCAAACAGATTCATGGTGCTGAGGAACGGGCAATGACGATCCTGAATAGGATTGAGGATAACAAACAAGCTATGTCTAGCAATGAAGCTGACAATTTTGATTACAGGAAATTTGTTAGAGAATAAAAAAATGGGAATACTGGATAAAAAAATCAATGAATATCAGTTCTTTCTTTTAATTTCTATGGGGTGGTTGTGGAATATCCATATCTCATCTCGAACCTTACAGGGCGGGTGGGATACAAGCAAATACCGTTTATTCAGATTAAAGAGAAGATCCTGTATGAAGAGTCGGAGCTTTAAAAATGGTTATAAAGCTCGATTTATTCTGGTAAGTAGGAATGACTTACCAGAATTTCATGTGCTCAAATCAATTTATATAATTATATTTGCATTTAAATATAGAAGAGTATGATAGTAACGATGAATGATATACATCTTATAGACTTCAACGCTATTCCGATTGATAATTTTTGGAATATAGGAGAAGAAAAAGAAAATAAAATGCATCGGATACATGCTTACCCTGCAAAATTTCCTGCTTTCATAACAACTAAAGCACTTCAATATGTAAACGAACGAGGAGGGAGTATAGAGGTAATTGCAGATGTCTTTTGCGGCTGTGGAACAACGGCTTACGAGGCTACTCGTAATCAAAAAAACTTCTGGGGCTGTGATATTAATCCTGTAGCAACGCTAATCGCCAGAACAAAAAGTCGAAATTACGACCAACGAATTTTAGATATTTATTATCAAAAAATACTAGATAGATTCAGTAAATTAAATGTTACCAACATAGGGGCTGTTAATGACCGGATTAAGTATTGGTTTAAAGACGAGCAAATTTCAGATTTATTAAAATTGAAATCTGCAATTTATTATAGCGTTAGACGAATAGAATATAGAGATTTTTTCCTATGTGCTTTTTCAAACATTCTTAAACCAACATCTATATGGTTAACGAAATCAATTAAACCGACCATTGATAAAGCTAAAAACCCTGCGAATGTTTTGACATCATTTTCCTCGCAATATTCTTTAATGAGAAAAGCTAATATGGAAAATTTAGTAGATAAATCATTAAATATAAATATTGAAAACATTAATTTTTTAGAGAAAGAGATTCATCATCCTTTTGCAGACTTGATTGTTACTAGCCCCCCGTATGTTACATCATATGAATATGCAGATTTGCATCAGTTGTCAACTCTTTGGTTAGGGTATACTGATGATTTTCGATCATTTAGGGATGGAACGATAGGTAGTCTTTATCATAATTCAAATTTTGAAGAAGATAGTAAATTATTAAATACAACTGCGACAAAAGTTGTTTCTCAACTATACAAAGTGGATAAAGGAAAAGCCAAGTCTGCTGCAAAATACTATGTAGACATGCAAAAATGTATACAAAAGACGTTTGATTTGTTAAATATGAATGGATATGCGCTTTTTGTCATAGGTGATACGGAATATAAATCTGTTCGTATAGATAATGCAAAACACCTTGTTGAAAGTATGATAAATTACGGATATACAGAAATTGAAGTAACAAGGAGGAAAATATCAAACAAAATATTATCTCCATATAGAGATGAGAATGGAAAATTTACTTCAAATTCAAATAGTAGAAAAGTATATGCCGAAGAGTTTATTGTAATAGGAAAAAAGGGGAATAGTTATGCCTAAGAAAACTTTAAAAATAAGACCTTATGCTCGTTTGCTTACAATGCTGGGAGAGCAATTGATAAAAAATGAACAGATTGCTTTGGCTGAATTAATTAAAAATGCTTATGATGCTGATGCTGATTGGGTAAAAGTTAGCTTTGTTGATTTTTTAGAAAAAAATAACAAATTAGTGGTATCTGATAATTCAAAAATCATTATAGAGGATAATGGTAGTGGAATGACTTTGGATACAATTGAAAAAAGTTGGATGAATCCTGCAACTCCGAATAAAAAGGCAGCAACAGGCAAAGAGAAGAGAACCCCTTTAAAGAATAGAGTTATACAAGGAGAAAAAGGAATAGGGCGCTTTGCTATCCTAAAGTTAGGACGTAAAATTGCTATAACAACTCGAATAGAAGATGGTAAAGATGAATATATAATTGATTATGATTTATCTGTTTACGATGATGACTTTTTGACGATTGATGGAAAGGAAAAAGAACTTTATATTGATGATATCTCTATAAATGTATATTCTGAACCTGCGACACAAATTGTAGATAGAGTTGTAACTCTTAATAACCAAAAATTTACCGAAAACGCTAAAGGTACTAGAATTGAGATTTCCAATTTAAAAGGAGAATGGGATAGAAAAAAAATAGAAGAAGTCAGTAAAGAATCTCAAAAACTACAATCTATTTTTGATAAAATTTTTGGAAAACAATCTGTAGACAAGTTTGAAATTGGGTTTGAAATAAATAATGAACGTGTGTCAGCTTCGGATAGAACCATTGAAGAATTATCTAATCTACTACAACACAACTCAGTTCTAAAAATCACAGAGGGGAAATATAAGGAAAAGGAAAGATGCTTTGAATTTTATATTAATAATAATCCTTTCAAACTAATATTGGAGGACGCTGCTATAGCTGGATTGTCTATTTTTAAAGAGCATTTTGTAAGTAATGATTTATTTAATAATCCAATAATTAAAAATAGTTCTTGTGGAAATTTTAGTTTCAATTTTTTTATTTTCGATTTTCAGGCAAATAAGGATTCTATATACTATTTAGACAGTAAAGAAAAAGAGTTGGTTAAAGAACATCGAATCTACTTATATAGAGATAAGATTCGTGTTGCTCCCTATGGAGACCCCGATGATGATTGGGTTGGCACGGATAAAAAAAGAGCTCTTGCTCGTTCTGGGGATTACTTAAGCAACGACCAAGTAGTTGGATTTGTAGATATAACAAAAAAAGATAATCCAAGACTAAAAGACAAAACTAATCGTGAAGGATTAATTGAGGATGGTAGTGCTACAAAAGATTTTATTGTTCTTTTGCAAACGTTTTTGCGTTATACCCGACTACATCCTTATGCTCAATATAAGAATCAGTTGGAGCAAGTAGAACAACAAAAAATGAATAAATTACGTGTGGTTGATTCTAAATTTGAAGTACTCCGAAATAGTATTGGAAACAATACAATGGCATTACAAGCATATAATGATGTCGTAAAATCGTACAAAATAGAACAAGATTTCTATAAAAAACAACTTGATACAACTACTGATTTAGCTGGTGTCGGGCTCTCTGTAGAAACTGCTTCTCATGATATTATGATGATGCTAGAAAAAGGTATGGAGGCCATTGATAATTTAATCAAAGATATTGATGGAGACATACTTACAGAAAAAGAAATATCAGAAGAACTTTTAAAAATAAGAGGTATATTCTCTTTTGTTGACACCCAGATGAAAGATATACAATTGTTGTTTAAATCTTCAAAACAAAGACGAAGATCTATTCGAGTAAGTGATATCTTAGACAAAGTTATAACTATTTACAAACGAACTTTGCAACGAGAGCATATTGAATTAAGTGTTGATAAAAAAGGGAGTCCTGTAAATGCAAAATGTACAGACGCAATTCTTTTACAACTACTTATAAACCTTTTCGATAATGCAGTTTATTGGCTGTCTGTTGTGAATATTCCTATTAAGAAAATATGTGTTACATTGGATGGAGAGAATCAGCAACTTATATTTTCTGATAATGGACCAGGTATTCGAGAAGATGATAAACCATACATTTTTGAAGCCTTTTATTCAGGCAAAGAAGAGGGACGAGGGTTAGGTTTATATATTGCGAAACAATTACTTACTAGACTTGGATATTCTATTGATTTGGCAGATATTCCTGCAGAAAATATCTTAGAAGGGGCAAACTTTGTTGTAAACTTTATAAAATCGGACGAAATATGACAAATATAGACGAACTGTTTTCTGGGGTTTGTGTCATTGTAGATGATGCTTTTGGGAAAGAAGGGAGTACAGATAGTATTAAAGAAATAAAACAATCTATCGAAGAGAAGAATATCCCTATACTTGTATATTCCGAATTGCCGATCATAGATCAAATAAAGCATTTTAAGAATCTTAGTTTTGTTGTGTTAGATTGGGACATTAACCCTATTGAAGAAGCAACTAAACTCGAAGGCGTATCTTTGGGTGAAACAGCAAAAATCTCTCAAAAAAATGAAATTGTCGCATTTATTAAAGAGCTAAATGAACAAGCGTATATTCCTGTTTTTATTTTTAGTAATGAAGATGTTGTTACAATTAAAAGTTGTTTAACTGCAGAAAATCTTATAAATGAGGATAAGCCGAATAATATTTTTGTAAAAAGCAAAAGTGAGCTTCTTAATACTGCTGAGAATAAAAATGTTTTATTTGACGAAATTGAAAACTGGTTAAAAGCAACACCATCAATTTATGTCTTGAAGGAATGGGAAAATGCAGTAAAATCTGCAAAAAGAGATTTGTTTTGGTCTTTTAATGATGTACATCATGAATGGCCTTCCACTCTTATTAAAGCATTTAAATTAGATGGAGCAGACACTAATCATGAACTAGGGACTTTGATCTTTAAAAATATCTCAGCCAGAACCACACCTATTGAATTCGATAGTTCAATTGTAGAATCAGCTTCTGGAAAGATCAGCAAAGAAGATATACGAAGAGTTTTAGAAAGGGAAAGATGCTTGACAGAACATCTGCCTGATAAACCATTCACAGGTTGTCTATTTAAAATACCACGACAAGAAAATGAAACTGAATTTGATTATTTTCTGAATATTCGCCCTGATTGTGATATTATTCGAGATAAGAATCCTCAACTATATTGCTTAAAAGGAAAAATTGCTGATGAAAGCAAAATAAACAGTAATGAAATTGATAGTATTATTTTCGCAAATGGGGAATTCAGGGAAAAAATCAATTCCGTTTATATTGCATGCGTTGATGATGGAAAAATAATTGATTTCACATTAAGAAATATTCATATTAAAAAATGGAATGATATAAAAATAAATAGAATCGGAAGAATATTACCTCCTTATATTACAAGGATACAGCAAAAATATTCTTTTTATCTGCAGCGCCAAGCAATACCTGGACTTCCTGAGGAAATAATTTCTACAATAGCTACAAGTGAAGTCGTCTCTACAGAATCAAAGATAAAAACTGATCTTAATCCACAGCCTATACGTCGTTGCATATTGCGAAAAAAAAACAAGGACTAATAAAAATCCTTCATCGGTAAAGCTTGCAAATTTTCGTTGTGATTATTTGGTTATTATTGATAAATTGAACTCCTAAAGCGAGCTCGTTTGCGAAAAAAACTACAAGATATTGGACTGTTAGTCAGGAGACGAGCTCCGAAAAGGAAATAAATATGAATTTTAACAATAAATCTGGATTACATTCCAAGAAAATGTAAATATTTTCGGATTAGAACGAAGGGTGTTCAAAGTCTCTTGTGGTTTGTCCGAAAAATTACATATAATTCGGACATATGAATCCTTTTATTTGTTATTCCTCATTTTCCAAACTGCCATCGGATGATTTTTAATTCGCTCTACAATTTCAGTATCTTCAAACAATAATTCCGGTCGATAAAAATTGTTGTTGAAGTTTTCAATAAACGACTTTTCTTCTTCGGTAAATACCATCAATTTCATAAGAAACTCTTTCACTTCTACTTTTGCTGATTCAAAATCAAACCGTTCGCTTTTCTTAAGGACAGGAAGTAAAGAGCTTCTGATTTGTGCAAATTTCAGGTTGTCAATACTTTCAAAGCTATAGCTGTTTGATGGTTTATCACTTCCTCCTACAGCAAGATAGAATAATATAATTTTGCGGAGTTTGTTTATGTCATCAGGATGGATGATATTATATTTCAGCATGTTGTGAATATCATACAAGTCCCGGGGAGCCGTTCGCTCAATAAGAGCTTTAATTTTACTTCCAAATAATTCAAGGGTAGAAAGCGTTTTTACTTCAGAGTCAAATTGTAGAAAGTCTATATTCACTTTCTTTTCAACTATTGGCAAGATATGATTTCGCAAAGAATAGTTTATTTCTACTTTCAGGTTATCTTTATTCCCTCCTGCGTTCTGGAAATAAAATACCCATGAATCAAGAGAATGCGGACTTTTGGTATTAGGACTCAAAGCATATCCTAGTGTAAACATATAGTTCAGAAAATCCTGATTGATATTTTCCCGGATTGTCATCATTTCATCCCGTGAACACTCTTTGGTAAAATCCAAGTCAATATCAACCGATAAGCGTGGAAAATTAAAAACTGTCAGGTTAATTGCAGTTCCTCCTTTTAATGCTAAATGTTCGGCAAATAAAGGATTTTCATTTAAGTGTTTCAAGATATCACAAAGGCGGAACACTTTTTCCAGATTATCCCGGATAAAATCTGTACCGGAAGCGATTCTCTCCAAATCAGTTTTGCTATAATTATACATTGACGTTTCCTCCTTGTTCTAAAAATGAAAGAATGTTTTTAGGAGCGTAAAGCTTCCATTCATTAAAATATACATTGGATTCCTGTTGATCTGTCAGATAACGGATACTTTTCCCAATCTTGGATTTACAAAAATCAAAGAAAGCATCACTTAATTTCATTTCCTTTTGAAAGTAGCCAAGAACAAATCCTGTCTTTTGATAAAGAATCTGTTTGCCGAATTGCTTCAAATAGTCTTGTAGTTTATTCTCATTAATATAAGTGATAAGGGCAAAACATTCTATCATTTCTTCCAGTCCTCCACTTCGGTCTATTTGATTAATACAGTCTAAAACAGTACGTTCCAAATCAGTTACTCTGATTAGTGTATCAGCAGGAGGAATAATAACTCCGGCATCTGATTTCGATTCCGAATAAATATAACTAATCCCATCGTACTCAAAGTTGTTAAACCTCTCTTTGGATGAAACCTGCATTTCATAAAATACCTGATGAGCCAGACCATGATATTCCAGTGCAGCATGATAGGATAGATAAGAAGAAGAGTTTATTTGACTGGCTATTTCATACTTTGAAGCAGAACTGGTTTTTGTAGCTAAATCCGTTGCAACGTAGAGATCTCGTCTTACTTGTGATATTAACCCTTGCTGTTTATACCTTCGTAAAAGTTCTTTTGCTGTATTTTCGTCACTGGTCAATGCAACAATATCTTTTTTATGGAAGATTTTGAGCTTATGGAATTCTTCAATATATTTACTCATGGCTCCACCTTTGTTTTTTTATTTTACGCACAAAGATACATAAAAATATGTATTATTGAGCAAAAAACAAAATAGTAATTAGGAAATTCACAAATTTATTTCTACCTTTGCCCTATCACTTAAAGAGGAAAAGTTCTCTTAAAAAATCACTCTAAAAACAGAGTGAGTAACGAGTGAGTAGAATACAATCTTCGATAGTTAAACGACTAACAGCATACGGGTTAGATAGGACACTCAAAATCCGTCAACGCCCACTTTAAAGAAAAAAGACTTACGATTTCTCGTAAGTCTTTTTTCTTTTATATGCTCATGCAATTTGCATGCAAGACAGGGAGATCCATTTATTCTCTTTTATCCTTATAAAAGTTCTTTACCATCTTGGTAAATGACCTCTCTTGCTTCCGTTTCTCATATACAGAAGCTGTATAATGCCACGCTTCCCTGCGAAGTTTGAGGTAGTTCTCATATACACCACGCTCTATCTCACCATTCTCTACCGCTTCGATTACGACACATCCTTTCTCGTTGACGTGCTGGCAGTCATTGAACCGACATTTACCTTCATAATCTGATATATCCAAGATTTCTGACAGGTTATCGACATTATCATTTGTAACACCGAAAAGCTTTACGTCCGGAGTATCAATCAGTACACCTGAATTCGCCATTAAGACCATCTCCCGGCGGGTGGAGGTATGCCGACCTTTTCCGGTTGAATCACTAATTATACCTGTCTGCAACACTTCTTGTCCGCAAAGAGCATTGATTAAGGTACTTTTCCCAACACCCGACATGCCTGTAAAAACAATGGTTTCTCCCTGAGAAATAAATGTTCGAAGTAGAGCGATACTTTCCTCCGATTCCATACTGGCATAAAAAACAGGTATCTTACCGGAAATATGTTTCAAGACCTTTTCTGTTTCTTCTCGATTGAAACCCAAATCCGTTTTAGTTAATACCAATACGGGTTGAATACCTTCGTCTGCGGTTTGCAACATGAAACGCTCGATGCGGCGGACATTAAAGTTCTCATCCAGACTTTGCACAATGAAGGCCTTGTCGATAAACGAAGCAATAGCCTGCCTTTCTGAAACAGTTCCGCTTTTCAGCCGATAAAGTGTTTTTTGGCGGGGCAATAAATCAAGGACAATACCTTTGCCTGTATCGATAGGCTGAAAAATAATCCAGTCACCTGTGCATGGATATTCGGATGAACTCTTGCCATAGAGCATATTCCCGGCAAGTTCACAGGTGTAAAAGCCATCTTCGGCAACTACTTCGTAACAGGTTTTATGCGTAACTGTTACCCGTCCGTGCAGAAAGTCTTTGAAATTAGAATGTTGTTTTTGTTGGAATAGTCCTTCGTTCCAACCGTATAGTTGTAAGTTATTCATTGTATTTAATGTATGATAATATACACAGAAGACATAATAATGCTTTCATGTTGTACGCAAATTAAAAACTGAAATTATAATAATGGAAAACCACTCCCGAAAAGAACTATTCGAGAGCAAACGAATGGACAATCTGTACAGAACCGCACAGATTGTTTACTAAACCAAATCCTTCTTTGTAATTGTCATAGGAAGGCAAAGATACGATATTTTTCTGTATCTGCCTCAAATGCACTACTTATAGGAAGAATCCCTATGTATAAAGGAGATGCTCTTTTATTTTTTCTATCTTTGCGTGCAGAGAGTTAAATCTATAGAACATATGCAACTATCAATAAACCGCAAAGACATTGACAAATTTTTGATGATTGGCGATAAGGTATTGATCAAACCCTCCAATCCACAAAGTCGAACCAAATCAGGCCTCTATCTCCCTCCTTCTGTCCAAGAAGGAGAAAAGATTCAATCCGGATATATCATAAAAGCCGGTCCGGGGTATCCACTTCCTTCACAAGCTGAAGAGCACGAGGTCTGGGAAAAGAAAAAAGATGAAGAGGTACACTATCTCCCCTTACAGGCGCATGAAGGAGATCTGGCTGTTTATTTGCAAAATGCAGCGTATGAAATAAACTTCAATGACGAGAAGTTTCTGATTGTACCCCATTCAGCGATCCTCATGCTTGTCCGGGATGAAGGATTGTTTGAATAACGCCATTTTATTTGTCAAATTATTTACAAATCCACTTTTTTGATATACTTTTGCAACCTAAAAGCAGCACAAACTATCAACAGCAGCGATTATAATGAATAAAATTGTAAGTAAAGAACAATTCTCCACCAATGTGTTTCAGTTGGAAGTGGAGGCGCCTTTGATTGCCCGTTCGCGTAAAGCCGGGCATTTTGTCATTGTAAAAGTAGGCGATAAGGGAGAACGTATTCCTTTAACTATTGCCGGGGCAGATATTGAAAAAGGCACTATCACTTTAGTGATTCAGGCCGTTGGCAATTCTTCAAAAAAAATATGTGAATTGGAAGTCGGTGACTATATCACTGATTTAGTGGGGCCGTTAGGTCAAGCGACACACATAGAAAAAGTCGGAACAGTGGTATGTGCCGGAGGAGGTGTTGGTGTGGCTCCACTTATGCCGATTGTAGAAGCATTCCATAAAGCGGGCAATAGAGTTATTGTCGTATTAGCCGCACGTACCAAAGAACTCGTTATCCTGGAGGAACAGATGCGTGCCAACTCGGATGAAGTTATTGTCATGACAGACGATGGTTCTTACGGCACTAAAGGATTAGTGACCGATGGCATAGAGAGCGTGATTAACCGAGAGCAAGTCGACTTATGTGTAACGATCGGTCCGGCTATTATGATGAAATTCGTTTCTGCTTTAACAAAGAAACATAACATCCCGACTGTCGCTTCACTCAACACCATCATGGTTGACGGAACCGGCATGTGTGGTGCATGTCGTATTACCGTGGACGGAAAAACCAGATTCGTTTGTGTGGACGGACCGGAATTCAATGCGCATCAAGTCGATTTTGACGAAATGATTATGCGCTTGGGAGCCTATAAAGAAATGGAGTAAAAATAACTTATAACGATGAATCAAGATAAAGAACTTTCAACTTCCGCCCGAAGGGCAGAGCCTTGGAGAGAAGAACTTCGGAAAAGCAAAAAAAATAAAGAACGCACGGATATCCCTCGTGTAAAAATGAACGAACTGGATGCGGAATACCGTAGTCGCGTTCGCAATGAAGAGGTCAATCTGGGATTAACTGCCGAACAGGCGATGCAGGAAGCGCAACGTTGTCTCGACTGTCCGAATCCAACCTGTATGAATGGGTGTCCGGTCAATATAAATATCCCTACATTTATTAAATACATCGAAAAAGGCGAATTCCTTGAAGCGGCCAAAGTATTGAAAGAGACCAGTGCGCTTCCGGCTGTATGTGGACGTGTATGCCCACAGGAGAAACAGTGTGAACGAGAGTGCATCCATCTTAAAATGAAAAAAGAGCCTGTTGCCATCGGATATCTTGAACGTTTTGCGGCCGACTATGAGCGTGAAAGCGGAAACATATCCGTTCCGGAGATTGGAAAACCGAACGGAATAAAAATTGCCGTTGTCGGATCAGGGCCAGCCGGACTCTCTTTTGCCGGTGATATGATCAAGAAAGGATATGACGTCACCGTATTCGAGGCCTTGCATGAAATAGGTGGGGTATTAAAATACGGTATCCCCGAATTTCGTCTACCCAATGAAATCGTAGATGTCGAAATTGACGGATTACGCAAAATGGGTGTTCAGTTTATCTCCAATTGTATTGTTGGGAAAACAATCAGCTACGAAGACCTGCATGAAGAAGGGTTTAAAGGGATTTTCGTTGCAAGTGGAGCCGGGCTTCCGAATTTCATGAACATCCCGGGTGAAAATCTGGTCGGCGTAATGTCATCTAATGAATACCTGACTCGCGTGAATCTGATGGATGCTGCAAATCCGGAAAGTGACACGCCTGTGTGGCAAGGAAAAAACATCGCAGTTATTGGTGGAGGGAATACCGCAATGGACTCCGTTCGCACAGCCCGTCGCCTGGGAGCCGAACGCGCGATCATCGTCTACCGTCGTAGTGAAGAAGAGATGCCGGCACGCCTCGAAGAGGTCAAACATGCCAAAGAAGAAGGTATCGAATTTATGACTTTACATAATCCGATCGAATACATTGGCGACGAACGTGGACGAGTCAAACAGATGCGTCTTCAAAAAATGGAGTTGGGAGAGCCTGATGCCTCCGGACGCCGTCGCCCTGTTGCTATTGAAGGTGCGATCGAGACGATTGATGTAGACGGAGTGATTGTCAGCGTCGGCGTATCTCCGAACCCACTTATCCCAAGTGCATTTCAAGGACTGGAAGTCAGCAAATGGGGCACTATTATCGTCAACCAGGAGACGATGCAATCTGCCCTGTTGGATGTCTATGCCGGAGGAGATATTGTGCGCGGGGGAGCTACAGTCATTTTAGCCATGGGCGACGGCCGTAAAGCTGCCGCTTCCATGCATGAAACACTTCAAAAGAAATAATTAAACCAAAAAAAGTCAAAAAATAGACTTACCGAGTAGGGGTTTTTGTTCCGTTCTTTGTCTTTAGACAAACAAAATCAAGATTATCAACAAAACATATCGATATGAGAAGTAAAAAGAACGAACAAAAACCGCTACGTTGGTTTTGGAATCAGCCCAAAGAAGGACAAAGTATTGAAGACTGTGAATCAATCGCAGAAATCTTACAGGCTGAATATAGAAAGCAAAAAGAGGCAAATGCCGGTCTGGCTCCTGCTTAAAAGATAAGATCCAATAATTTCTGACCAGTTGTATCGAGGACTTGCAGTGATAGTTGATCGCCATATTTTCGAAGCACCATAACAGTGGCACCTTCCAGACGTTGATTCCCCCCGATTACAACTGGGAAGTTATTCCCTTCCGAACCTTTCGGGTGATACATAAAACGATGGGTATGCCCACTGATATTTACATCAAAGGGTATTTCCTTGAGTAACGGTCCCCATAAATCAGTACAAGGTCTATACGCATCACCATTCCCATACAACGGGATATGGTTCAACAAGACACGCCGAGAGGCATTTTGAAATGCAGGTTGGCTGAACTCCTTCTGAAGGAAGTCCACCTGATCCTGCCTGAGTTGTGTAAAATCATTCAGACCATAATAGACCCATGTCGAGTCCGGTTTATCTTCTCCGCAGTCAAGCATAACAAAACGGGTATCGCCCCAACTGAACGCACCGTATGTTTTATCGCCAACATAGTCAAACAGACTGCGAAGGCCAATCGAATAAGCGTCTCTTATTTCATGGTTCCCTCTCAAATAGAAAACAGGTACTTTATTGGCTCCCACCGCCTCGCACTGCATCGATAGATGAAAAAGCGCCTCTTCCTCCGTCTTTGGATCATCAATACAGTCACCATTGAAAACCACAAAGTCGTAAGGGATATCCTTTACCTGACGGCACAAAGCATTCAACGTCTCTTCTTGTTTGTGAAGATCATTAAAAATGATCGCAGTAAAATCTGTAGAATCTTGTGAAGGAAGTGTAAAGGAAGAAAACGGACTAACAGCTGTTTCTCCGAATTCCTTTTTATAGGCCTTGTACAGGGTTATTTCACGCGAACATACTCTATAATAATACGTTCTTCCTGCCTCTAAATCATTCAACCGTATCTTATTGTGCAAACCGTTGCAAATAACCTGTCCGTCGACCAACGTATGTACTTTCTGCAGATGCAACGTATCTGTGCCAAACTCTACCCAGCTATATGTCGGAACCGTCGTCTGCCACATGATCGTGATGCCATTGCCTACAGGATTCTGCAAATAAGGCTGCGTATGAAAAATAGCGTCCTTTGCAGCTTTTAAACGAACTTCTGCCAATATCGGTCTGTGATCCGAAGCCAAAGGTTCATCCACCACCTGATTAAATAGCAATGTCGGAGTCGTTGCCGACTTCTTGTAAAAGCCGATATAATCAATACAGTTTTGCGGATCAGGCGAAGGGAAGGTCGGTTGTTCGGGATTAGTCAATAATCCGAAATCTTCCGACATTTGCTGTATAAAAGGAGAATCGGGCCGGGCATTCAAATCTCCGGCAATAAAGAAAGGTTTAGCTGTTCCCATGGCTTCCCGGCGGATAAGATCAAGCGAATACATCCGGTCTTCCTCCGTCAGCGACAGATGCGTACAACCCAGAATATAGCGTTCGAACTCAACAATCAATAAAACACGCTGTTCCTCCCTGCCGGGGAGTTTGATCGTATAACTATTGAGCGGTTTCTCTTTACTCAACACCCCTACTCCATATTTCCCTCCGTCAAAATCGATGGCCGGACCATAAGTGCGATACATCAATACCCGCTCTGCCAATTCGCGTAAAACATCCGTTTGGCCACTACGAGCGGTCATACTATCCACCTCCTGAAGGGCTACAACAGTTGGTTCGGCTTGCATAATCACTTGAGCAACCCTGTCATAATCAACCCTTCCATCCATACCGCGTCCATTTCTGATGTTATAACTAAGTATACGCAAAGTAGCTGAATCATGCCCCGATCCCTGTTTGGCATTTACCGGAAAAACAGACAAGAGAGTAAACAGACAGAAAATAAAATATTTCATGATTATCCTTTTTAGGTTGAATCACAAAAGTAATCAATCGAACGAAAAACCATCTCAAGTTGAGCACAATTTGGGTATCTCTTTCATGCGTTTATATCTTTGTTGCGCTTTAAGTTTATAAGATCAAGTACACAAAAAAACAAAACGTCCGATCGGTTTATTTGCAACTTCAGCAACACTTTTCTGTTAGAGGTACCTCTAAAATGATTTAGACGTACCTCTAAATCGATTTACACCTACCTCTAAATTTATTTAGACGTACCTCTAACAAAAAACAGAGGTAGGTGTAACAAAAAAATAGACAACATGTCGCAAAAAAAAGGACTGAATAATGTTCTTATTCCTATAGGATGGTTAAAAAAACAGGTGGACTTTTTGGAAATCGGATAAGAGATCTGTTGCGGGTAAGATCGTATAATAAGCGGATTAGTGATCAGTAAACAGCCGTCCCTGATAAGTGTCCCTCTCTATGAGGCGTTTCTTGATTTTTGCTGTAAACTCATAGTTTTTGATTCCCCAATCAGGGGCAATCAACAGTTCTTTAGGCGATTGCGAGATAAATCGTTCGATCACCATAGAGGGGTTTAACCGTTCTATAAAATCGATTGCCAGATCAACATATTCATCTACGGAATAGAGTCGGAATTGTTCGGGATTATCTGCATATTCCCTGGCCATACGCGTGTGCCGGATTAACTGTAATTGATGTAATTTAATGGTATGGATAGGTAGTAGAGAAAGTTTTTCTGCATGCTGCAGGATCTCTTCCCTACTCTCTCCCGGCAATCCCAGAATCATATGTACTCCGGTATAAATACCGCGATCGGCCGTTCGAGAAATAGCGGCTTCCGAATCGGCCATCGAATGGCCACGGTTTATCCGTTGTAATGTCCCATCCAACGTACTTTCCACACCGTATTCTATCATCACAAACTTCTCCCGGGAGATCGCTTCAAAATAATCCAACAATTCATCCGGCATACAATCGGGACGGGTGCCTATGATTATCCCTTCTACGCCGGGAAAAGAGAGCGCTTCTTCGTATTTCTTTTTCAGTTCTTGTAACTCGCCATAAGTATTCGTATACGCCTGAAAATAGGCCAGATACCTCATCTCCGGATATTTCCGGGAAAAGAACGAAATTCCTTCTGTCAGCTGTATCGGTACAGGTTCTTTCACCTGGCAATAAAGCGGACTGAATGTCTGATTATTGCAATAGGTGCATCCGCCCGACCCTTTTGTACCGTCTCGATTCGGACAGGTAAATCCGGCGTCAATCGATATTTTCTGAACTTTAAACGGGAAAATACCTTTCAGAAAATCACTAAATTCATTATACCGTTTTCTCTGCTCCATATGACAAATATAATGACTTTTTTATGCTAACTTTGTCCCTAAAACTGAAAAAAACGACTAATACGCATGAAACACGTAGGCTTATCCCTGTTAGTACTACTGACTATAACAGGAAGTTTATTCGCACAAAACGGAACTAAACGTATTCAATTAAAAGAGATCATCGATGGAAACTTCCGTCAGGTAACCGCTACCGGAGAAATGCGCTCTTTACCGGATGGTGAACATTACACGGCGATGAACCGTGAACGCAATATGATTATCAAATATTCCTATCGCACAGGGAATCCGGTAGATACACTGTTTAACACCCAAAAGGCTCGGGAATGTACATTTGACTCTTTTGAAGGATATGAAATCAGCAGTACGGGTCATCGGATAATGATCTGGCGGGAGACGGAATATATCTATCGCCGCTCATGGAAAGCAACGGTATATGATTATGATGTGCGGCGTAATTTTGTAAAACCATTGACCGACCAACAGAAAAAAGTGATGATACCCACCTTTTCTCCCGACGGTCGTATGTGTGCCTATGTGATCGACAATAATATCTGGATTCGTAAATTTGACTTCGACACGGAGTTACAGGTCACCAAAGATGGCGAGTTCAACAAAATAATCAACGGAGTTACCGACTGGGTGTATGAAGAAGAATTTGCGGTGACCAATCTGATGGCTTGGTCGCCCGAGAGTGACTATTTGGCTTTTGTCCGTTTTGACGAATCTGAAGTGCGCGAATATTCCATGCAGATCTATGGTAACGGGGTATATCCGGGCTATTATAATTTCAAATACCCCAAAGCAGGAGAGAGCAACTCGCGCATCTCGCTTCATGCGTATGACATACAAACCAGAGATACTAAAGAATTGAATGTGCCGATTGATGCCGACAGTTATATTCCACGTATCACCTTTACAAAAAACGTTGAACAACTGGCGATAATGACATTAAATCGTAACCAGAATATCTTCAACATGTATTATGCCAATCCGAAAAGTGGAGTTTTCAGATTGATCCTCCGGGAAGAGAATAAAGCCTATATTGATTCCGACTGGTTTACTTCCATACAGTTTACAAACGATGGCTTTACATATGTCAGCGAGCAAGACGGTTATGCACATATATATATGTATTCCCCAACCGGCGTGATGCAAAAACAGGTAACTCAGGGGAACTGGGATGTCACCCGCTTCCTCGGTATGGATGAGGCTAACAAAACCATTTATTACCAATCAGCAGAAGAGAGTCCGCTTCGTCGCGCCATCTACAAAATAGACGCCAAGGGCAATAAAACAAAACTCTCTACACAGGAAGGGACAAACAGTGCTGTGTTTAGTGCGACTTATGCTTATTTCGTCAACAACTATTCCAATGCAAACACCCCAGCCAAAATCACAGTCCATGAGACGAAATCCAATAAATCATTACGTGTGCTTCAAGACAATGCGGCATTAATCGGCAGATTATCCGAATATACGTATCAGCCAAAAGAATTCATCAAAGTGGAAACAGCTTCCGGTTATGAGTTGAATGGCTGGATGGTCAAACCGGCCAATTTCAGCGAGACCAAAAAATATCCGGTACTGATGACCCAATACAGTGGACCAAACTCTCAACAGGTACTCGATCAATACAGTTTTGACTGGGAACAATATCTGGCTGCCAATGATATTATCGTCATTTGTGTAGACGGCCGTGGCACCGGAGCACGTGGTGAAGCGTTCCGCAAATGCACCTATCAACGGATGGGCGAGTTGGAATCGCGCGATCAGGTAGAAGCAGCACAGGCTTTAGGTCAATTACCTTATATCGACGAACGACGGTTTGCGATCTATGGCTGGAGTTTCGGAGGATACAACACATTGATGTCTATGACTACCGGCAACAGTACGTTTAAAGCCGGTATTGCTGTGGCACCCGTAACGGATTGGAAATATTACGACACGGTCTACACCGAACGTTTTATGCGTACACCTCAACAAAATTTCGAAGGATATGCCGCCACCTCTCCTTTGGCTAAAGCAAAAGATCTTCAGGGTAAGTTATTGTTGATCCATGGAACGGCTGATGATAATGTGCATTTCATGCAGTCGCTCGATTATGCGGAAGCACTGGTTCAGGCGGGTAAACAATTCGATATGCATATCTACAAAGATCGCGACCATGGTATCCGGGGAGGCAATACACGTTATCATCTCTATACAAAAATCTGTAATTTCTTATTTGAAAATCTGTAATGTCTCAACATGTGCGCAAACCGGAATGGTTAAAAATCAGGCTCGGAGGAAACGAACAGTTCACCCGGACCAAAAGCATTGTGGAGTCACACTGTCTGCACACCATCTGTACCAGTGGTAAATGTCCCAATATGGGCGAATGTTGGAGCAAAGGAACGGCCACCTTCATGATTGCCGGTGAAATATGCACCCGTTCCTGCCGGTTCTGCAATACGCAGACAGGGAAACCGCTACCCCTTGATCCGGAAGAGCCGCAACGAATAGCCGAAAGTATCCGTCTGATGAATTTGAAACATGCGGTCATTACTTCTGTCGACCGGGATGATCTGCCGGATTTGGGTGCAACCCATTGGGCAACGACCATACGGGCAATCAGAACTGTTAATCCGCATACCACGATCGAAGTTCTTATTCCCGACTTTCAGGGTCGGTTAGACTTAGTTGATTTAATTATAGATGTACAACCGGAGATCATTTCCCATAATATGGAAACCGTCCGGCGTATTAGCCCTTCCATCCGTAGTGCTGCCAAATACGATGTCAGTTTATCCGTATTAAAACATATTGCCGATCATCCTATTTCAGCAAAAACGGGCTTAATGGTCGGATTAGGTGAAAGTGAAGAAGAAGTGTTTGATTTAATGGATGATACATTAAAATCAGGCGTGTCAATCTTAACGATCGGACAATACCTCCAACCTTCACGTAAAAACATCCCCGTAAAAGAATATATCACTCCCCAACAGTTTGATAAGTATAAAGTTATTGCACTGGAGAAAGGGTTTAAAATGGTAGAGAGTGCCCCTTTGGTTCGCTCCTCCTATCATGCCGAGAAGCATGTTTAGGCATGAACATTTAATCTATTCAGTTGTTATACATATGAGACGAAAGGAGAGAAAGAATAAGGGATGAATAAAGTCAGCAAACGTTTAGATAACCAGGCAATAGGACTCGTTCCATTGTTATTGTTCATGTTTTTGGACAATTATATTTCGTATTTATTTTCATTGGCTATAGGTGCTGCTGCCTTCTTTGTTCTGACAGTGATGCTTTATCTTGTTTTGAAGAAAGACAAGATTTATCAGTTCATGTTATTGCCGGCTGCCGCCACATTAAGCCTATATGCCTTATTTGTCATATCCCGCCTTGATCTGGTTCTCTTCTCCTATTCCCCCATTGTCATAGAAGTTTTATTAGTCGTTGTACTGGCTATAATCGGTTCGTTTAAACGCACCATTATCCGGCGTATCCGTCATTCTGCAAATCCGAAATACAGAAAATCGTTCATGCGGGCTACGATAAACGAATTCTATTTTCTGGTTCAAATCGTACAAAACCTATATACATTACATCTGTTTATCATTTTATTCTACAGTATCCTCCCCGATACGATGCAACATCCGGATATCGAACATTTTCTTTTCCGTCAGCTCGGCCTGATCATCGGAGTTGTTGTCATTATATACGAACAGATCAGGTTGACCATGATGCAGGGCAGTTTGAGAAAAGAGATGTGGCTGCCTGTTTTAAATAACGAAGGCAAAGTGATTGGTTGTATAGCCCGCTCCGTCAGCCGATCGCTTCCCCGAAAATATTATCATCCGATTGTACGGGTCGCTGTGATTTACGAAGGAAAACTATACCTATCCAAACGAAATAAAGAAGATTATATCTCTCCCGACACATTAGATTACCCCTTTCACCAATATGTGACATTCCGCCACAGTATCGACCAGACGATGAAAGAGACTATCGGCGAATTGATACAAGACAAACGTATCGCTCCGCATATGCTTATCCGTTACACCTATGAAGATGAGAAAGTGAAACATATGGTTTCTTTGTATACGATACGCCTCTGTTCGGAAGAACAATTAAAGGAGTTTAAATTCAGAGACGGAAAACTTTGGACAGCCAAACAGATTGAAGAAAATATCAACTCGGGAGTATTCAGCAAATACTTTGAAACAGAATTTCCCTATCTGCAAAACACCATATTATTCGCTGAAAATTTCTGTAACAACCTCAATAAAAAGGACGAAGACGAGATAAAATCAGTTATTTAAATTATCGGTTTCCCAATTCGATCACTTCCAAATCTTTGATCTGTGATCCATCAATCGCAAAACGAATGAGCGTGCGAACCTGATGAAAACCACTCTTTCCTACAGCACCGGGATTCATATAAAGACAATTCAACGACTTATCGAACATAACTTTCAGAATATGCGAATGTCCTGTTATAAACAGATTGGGACGGGTATCATAAAGATCTTTTCGTATCTCCGGATTATATCGCCCCGGATAACCACCGATATGTGTCATCATCACCTTCACCTCTTCCGCATAAAAATGAAGAATTTTAGGATATTGCTGCCTGATTCCCTGCCCATCGATATTGCCATAAACCGCTCGTAAAGGTTTAATGGCAGCCAATCGTGCAGCCAGATGTGCCGAACCGATATCACCGGCATGCCATATTTCATCACAAGAGTCAAAATAAGTTTTGTATTTATCATCCCACCAGGCATGGGTATCCGAAAGAAGGCCTATCCGAAGCATATCAGTTTTATTCGTTTGATGCAAAGATAAAATTAAATCATTCCACAATAAACAACGTCTCTATTTAGTTTTAAGTATATATCTTTACCCTTTCAACGCACGCAAATAATGATGGAGAATTTCTACAGATATTTTAAACGGGATATCAGTTGGTTATCATTCAACTACAGA
This sequence comes from Parabacteroides sp. PF5-9, assembly GCF_029893105.1. Taxonomy (GTDB): domain Bacteria; phylum Bacteroidota; class Bacteroidia; order Bacteroidales; family Tannerellaceae; genus JARXWG01. The sequence goes on from NZ_JARXWG010000005.1 coordinate 116,313, forward strand.
GTCTTGCTTGAAGCAGAAGATGATACGCTTCCAATCTATGAACGGATTCGTTTTTTATCTATTTATTCTTCTAACCTCGAAGAATTCTATGAGATCCGTGTCGCCGAGCACCGGGGAGTGATCATGAAAAAGAACCTCTCCGAGGAAAGTGATCCGGAAGCTGAGAAGGTGCTTGCCGCTATCACCCAGGAAGTCAACCGACAGCAACGGGAATACTATCGCATCTTTTCGGAAAAGATCTTGCCCGATCTGAATAAACACAATATCTATCTGTATCAGGACAGTATACCGGAAGAGTTTCATAAAATATATATTCAAAACTTCTTTAATGAAGAAGTCTTTCCTTTTCTGGCACCCGTTATGATACAAGCCGGAGATATCCGAACGTTTATCCGTGACCGACGGCTATACCTTGTGGTGCGAATGGTGAAAAAGAAAAACATAGACAAAAATGATTCGCCTGAATATCATTATGCCTTAATGAAAATCCCTCATGCGAAAGTCCCTCGTTTCATAAACCTCCCCTCTCACAACGGACGGTTTTACATCATGTTTATTGATGATATTATCCGGGCCAACCTCTCTAGTATATTCCCGGGCTATCAGATAGATAGTTGTTATAGCATTAAAATATCAAGAGATGCCGATATCTATCTGGATGATGAGAAAGTACCGGATATCGCAGAAAGTATCCGTCAGAAAGTCAACAAACGCAAAGTAGGAGATCTGAGCCGTTTTATGTACGATCAGGCGATGCCCGACGACTTTCTTGCTTTCATCTGTAACGCTTTCGGCATCGAAAAAGATGATCTGGTGGTAGGAGGACGTTACCTGAATCTACAGGACTTAAGCAAATTACCCAATCCGTCGGGTCAATCTTTAGAACAACAAATCCCTGTTCCGATGCGCGTTCCTTTCCTGGACGAGATGAAATCGGTGATGAAAGCGATCAGGAAAAGAGATATCTTATTACATTTTCCGTATCAGTCGTTCGATTATCTATTGCGATTTATTATGGAAGCGGCTTTCGACCCTAAGGTCAAAGCGATCAAAATTACGCAATATCGTGTAGCCGAGAATTCTGCCGTAATTAATGCGTTGATCAGCGCTGCACAAAATGGGAAAAAGGTAACTGTTTTCGTCGAACTCAAAGCCCGTTTTGATGAAGAGAACAACCTCTATACAGCCGAGCGAATGAAACAGGCTGGCATTCGGATCATCTACAGTATCCCCGGATTAAAAGTGCATGCCAAAGTAGCCCTTATCCTGAGAAATGAAGAAGAAAACGGAAATAAAGGGAAAAACTATGCGTATTTGAGTACCGGAAATTTCAATGAAAAAACAGCCAAGATTTACTCAGATATGGCTCTCTTAACCAAAAACCCGGATATCATTGCTGATATTCAAAAAGTGTTCACCACGCTGGAAGGTCATCCGACCGATGGACTATTCAAACATTTATTGGTCGCCCGTTTTAACATGGTATCCGAGCTCCAACGTATGATCCAGCAGGAAATCGAACATGTCCGGCAAGGACGAAAAGGACGGATTATACTGAAAATGAATGGGCTTCACGATCAAAAGATGATCAACGCACTTTATCACGCCAGTGAAAACGGTGTGGAAATCGATCTGATTGTGCGTGGGATCTGTTGCCTGGTACCCAATCAACCTTATAGCCAAAATATCAAAGTTACCCGGATCGTCGACCTGTTTCTGGAGCACGCCCGTGTCTGGTATTTTTATAATGACGGGAAAAAGGATCTGTACCTCACATCAGCCGACTGGATGCGTCGTAACCTGAACAGGCGTATCGAGACAGCCTTTCCGATTCTCGACCAGACAATCAAAAAAAGGATTATCCATATCCTCGACCTTCAATTAAAAGACAATGTGAAAGCCTGTTTTATTGATGAAGAATTGCATAACAACTTTAAACGAGATAACAATCCCGTCAAAACCCGTTCACAACTGGCTATTTACGACTATTTAAAATCAGAGGAAATATAACGACGGGATCTTTTCCGGCAAATGTCCCGAACGTATCCGCCATTCCTGCGGATAAAGGTTGTTACTCCTGTTAACCAGATGTTTGACAAAACCTAAAGGTTGTTGCTCGTAAGTCAATAAAACATATCCTTTTCCGATCTCTTCGGGCAAAACAACCGATTCTTTTCTCAAAAAACGGATAGCCTGTTCCCATTCAAGCTCCTGAGAAGGGAAAGAGGATCGGTCAAAAGCCGTACTTAACGCCAATCCATGTATTGGCACACAATCTTTCCCTTTCACCTCCCCCAGCGGTACACCCGCCGACACGATCTTTAAACGATCGGCCAATTGACTATAAATCTCCATAAAACCCGAAGGGATAGCGACTAACGCCTCTTTCCGGTTTTCGATCTGAAACCTGTCTGCATTCAATAGCCAATCCGTTATCCCGGAAGGGATAATCGTTTTATTCTTTGTCTTCCTGTTTTTATTTTTCCGAACGGAAACCGGTCCGTCAGTTTTTTGCAAAACCGCCAGAAAGAAACCTTCTCCTCTGACTTTATGCGGAAAAAAGCGATAAACCGGATTGGCGTATTTGAGAGGTCCTGCCACCGCCCAATCCGAAGGAAAAGATACCGGAAGCACCTCTGCCCCCAACTCCTCCCGGATATACCGGATATTCTCTTCATTCTCTTCAACATTAAACGTACAGGTACTATAAACCAACAACCCGCCGGGTTTTAACGCTTCCCAGATATCATGGATAATCCTGCGCTGACGGGCAGCACATAAATCGACATTGTTTACACTCCACTCTTTGATGCTCTCGGGGTCTTTACGGAACATCCCTTCACCCGAGCAAGGAAGATCTGCTACAATCAGATCGAATAGATGACTCATTTCGCCGATCTCTGCCGGATCGTTATTCAGTACAATCGTATCGGGAGATCCCCATTTAGATATGTTTTCAGCAAGAATATAACTTCGGCTACGAATCACTTCATTACTGACCAACAGGCTGTTTTCGGGTAAAAGTGCTGCCAGATGAGTCGATTTACCACCCGGGGCAGCACATAAGTCGAGACAAACAACAGGTTCGGTGATATAGGCGCGTATCACCTGTTCAAGAAACATAGAAGAAGCCTCCTGTACATAATATCCTCCGGCATGAAACAACGGATCAAAAGTAAAAGCCAAACGTTCCGGTAGATAAAAACCTGTTTCACTCCACACCACTTTTTCCGATAAAGAGAACTCTTCAGATAGCTTATCTCTGTTCAAACGAATACTGACAGGAGAGTCTTCGTGTAAAGCATTTTCCAACGAATCATAATCGGCACCCAACAGCGCCTTGGTACGACGAATAAAATCAGGAGGAAGAATCATCTTTTCTGTTGTTTCAGGCAAAAATACTACATTTGCAGAAAAGTAACGGTATGCAAGCTTCTCTTTTCCTTATCCCTGTCACTTTAGGGGATACCCCCCACCACAAAGTGCTTCCCGAATATAACAGGGAAATTATTCTGCAAATCAAACATTTTATTGTGGAGAATGTGCGCACAGCCCGGCGCTTCTTGAAAAAGACAGACCCATCTATTGTCATTGACGAACTGACTTTTTACGAATTAAATAAACACACTTCACCCGAACAGGTATCGGGTTATCTGAGCCCTCTGAGCAGAGGAGAGCATGTAGGTGTCATCTCAGAGGCCGGATGTCCGGCCATCGCGGATCCCGGCGCAGATGTCGTCGCGATTGCACAGAAGAAAAAATACCCTGTCGTGCCCCTTGTCGGCCCCTCCTCGCTCCTCCTTGCTTTAATGGCATCCGGTTTCAACGGACAAAGTTTTGCCTTTCATGGGTATTTGCCGATCGACCCCACCGAACGGGTGCAGATGATCAAAAAACTGGAAGGGCGCATCTATTCGGAGAATCAGACACAGCTTTTCATTGAAACGCCTTATCGCAACAACAAACTGATAGAAGAGTTGATTCGAACCTGCCGGCCGTCGACCAAATTATGTATCGCTTCCGATATCACTTGTGAAGAGGAGTACATCCAGACACGTCCGGTAAAAGATTGGACAAACAAAATCCCCGATCTGAATAAGAAACCGACCATTTTCCTCGTTTATAAATAAAAGACAATATAAACTATGTATCAGGCACACGAAACAGCAGTGATCGATCCGGGATGTAAAATAGGAGATGGAACACGCATCTGGCACTTCACGCATATTATGACCGGTGCGGTAGTCGGCAATAACTGCAATATCGGTCAGAATGTTGTTGTCTCTCCCGAAGTGATTCTGGGGAATAATGTCAAAATACAAAATAATGTATCGGTATATACCGGTGTGATCTGTGAAGATGACGTATTTCTGGGACCCAGTTGCGTCTTTACCAATATACTGAACCCGCGCAGTGCAATCAGCCGGAAAGGAGAATATCTTCGGACCCATGTACGAAAAGGAGCATCGATCGGAGCAAATGCAACTATCCTCTGCGGACATACGATCGGAGAATATGCTTTAATCGGAGCAGGATCGGTCGTCACCAAAGAGGTTCTGCCTTATGCGCTGGTTATCGGAAACCCGGCAAAACAGGTCGGCTGGGTCAGCGAAGCCGGCTACCGGTTAATATTCAATGAAGAGAACCTGGCCATCTGCCCCGAAACAGGCGAGCAATACCAACTAAAAGACAATACGATCATTAAATTAACGTGAACTATACAACGTATAATCCTATGATTTAGATATTAATCATTTAGCCATCTTCATCAATTCATCAATCACCGCCTGATCATATCCCATCTCCTGTGCCTTCTCAAAATCGTTTATAGCTGAAGCCTTTTCATATTGCGCCAGTTTGATTTTGCCTCGAAGCACGTATAGCGACGCTGATGGTTCACTCTCTGCAAAGGCTTTATTCACATCCGCCATCGCACGAGCATTCTTCCCCATCATAAAATAAAGATCCGCCCGCCCTTCGTACAACAACCAGTCGCGAGGCTGCTCACTAATCAGATAGTTGTAAATCCGTTCACTATCCTCATAGTTCCCACGCATCTTTTCCAGGATCGCATGTCCCAACCGTCCACGTATCGACCGTTCGTTAGCTTGCAACAGTTGATCAAAATCCGCCTCCGCAGCCAGAAAATCCTTCTTTTGTAAATATACCAATCCCCGATAATACAACGCTTCCTGATGATCAGGTTCGTACAGTAATAATAAGGTATAATCGGCCAACGCCTTATCCGTCTCACCCATCTCGACATACAACGAGGCTCGGTTCTCCAGTATGGTCGCGTTCTGAGGCTGCCGGCTCAGTGCTGCGGTATAGGATATAAGCGCCTCTGCCCTTTTCCCCTGTCGGCGCTGAATCGTTCCCAGATTTGTCAATAACGCATAATTAGTCGGATTACCCGGTTCATTACGCATCGCTGCCTTCAGGCTCTCTTCAGCCGAGAACCAGTCTTCCTGCTCTACAAAGGTATAACTACGTTCTACCAGTTCCTCATACGTCTGTGCAAAACCGACCTGATGACCGCCCCCTAAAAAAACAACGATACAAAAACAATAGATCCAACGACTTCTTCTCATATACTCTACGATAGTGTGGAGCAAAACTACATAATATTTTCACGCTTCTTCTTTGAGATAAAAGAACTTTATAGGTTGATACATTTAATTAACGCAAATTTGAGAAAAAGTGAGAAAAACAGACGACTGTCATACTGCGAAAAACAGTTTTTGAAAAGTTCAAAAAAAAGAACAAAGCATTTGCAGGTTTAAAATAATTTGTACCTTTGCAACCGTATTAAAAACGGGATGTAGCACAGTTGGTAGCGCGCCACGTTCGGGACGTGGAGGTCGGACGTTCGAGTCGTCTCATCCCGACAGAAAGGATAAATAGATATGGTATTTATCCTTTTTTTATGCCTTCAATTGTCGGAGTATTCTAATAATTCCGGAACCGATCTGTTTACCTCAATCGACCGTATCACCTCCCACTTTTATATGTATCCCTTCCTTTTTTTTGCCATACAATTAATCGTCTACCAACTGTTAGACGATTCGGCCACAGTTGGTAGACGATAGTGAACCAATTGGTAGACGATAGTGACCCAACTGGTAGACGATTACCTCGTCAAGACAAAAAAAACAACAGATCCGAATCATTTAAAGAGGGGTTCTGCATCCTATACATATATTAATGTATAGCCTTACACCTAAGTTTTTTCTGATAAAATAAATGTATCCTGACTTGTCCGACTTTGTCTGAAAAAAGAAAATCACTTTCCTCCGGATGGGATTTTTTATATAAGCAGATGGGAATCACAGCGGTATCGCACTTATTTGTTTTTTAGTGTTTCGAAGCCCCTCTTTTTTTTTAATTTTATAACAAAAAATATGTATTTTTTTTGTTGGTTTGAAAAAAAAACAGGATATTTGGCACAAGAATGAATGGAAAATACCACATAATAGCCTGTTTTTTATGGGAGGATTTGACTTCTGCATAAGTCTGAGTTAATAGAAATACCGTTTCTTATTGGCTCTTTTTTATTTTACTTGAGCAGAAACAAGTCTTTTTTGTGTTGGTTCCATCTGTGAAATAAGTATGAAATATGTGTTTTATAAATCTAATATTAACCTTAAAATCTAAGAACGCATGAGTAACGCGAATTTTTGGAAAAAAGTGTTTTTGGGAGCTACTTTGTTGCTGTTCTGCTCGGGAACGATCCTGGCAGTCGACAAAGGTCATGCTACTGTAAACGTAGTTGACGGCACTCAACAGGGCCGTACAGTTACTGTTGTAGTATCAGATGCGATGGGTCCTATTATCGGAGCCAACGTTATGGTCAAAGGTACCACCATCGGTAATATTACCGATATGGACGGACGCGCTGTCATTGAAGGTGTGCCGGCCAACGCCACACTGGTAGTATCTTACATCGGTTATGTTGCCCGCGAGGTAGCAGCCGGAAATCAATCAAACATCAATGTCACTTTATCAGAGGACACACAAGCCCTGGATGAAGTAGTTGTTGTGGGTTACGGTACACAAGCTAAGAAGGACATTACAGGTTCTGTAGCGGTGGTAAATACTGAAGACTTGCAGGAGATACCTGTGGCTACAGTTGCTGAAGCTTTACAAGGTAGAGCATCAGGGGTGTACATTCAAACATCAGGAGCTCCAGGAGCATCCACTTCTATTCGTATTCGTGGGGTTGGGTCAGTAAATGATGCAGCACCTCTAGTCGTTGTAGACGGTGTATCTGGTGCGCCTATGGAATCTGTGAATCCGAATGACATCGAATCATTACAGATTTTGAAAGATGCTTCTGCAACAGCTATTTATGGAGCAAAAGGTGCGAATGGTGTAATCATCATCACCACCAAACAAGGTGATAAAGGTGGTCGCGTTCGCGTATCGTATGACGGATATGTGGGTACGTCTAAAATGGCGAACAGCGGATATGACGTATTGAATGGTTGGGAAGCGATGGAATTCGAAGCGTTAGGTATGGTGAACTTACGTGACGTAAGAGGTAAAACTCCTGCTGCTCACGCACAGTTCGGTGCATTAAATGACCAAGATCAACTTACAATGCCTTATGCTATTAAACCGGCTGGTTATTCAAAAGATCAGATTATTTCTCAATACGGTAGCGTAGATGCATGGGTTGCAGGTTACAAACCAAATGGAGGAAGTTCTTTTGCCCGTTCTGCTTATTACCAGATGTTGGAAGACGGTTATTCTGAAGCGGATGCCCGTAAAGGTACTGACTGGTACGACTTGGTGACTCAAAGTGGATTTATTCAGGATCACCAGCTTTCTGTATTAGGTGGACATGATAAAGGCTCTTACTCTATGTCAGTTGGTTATTCAAGCCGTGAAGGTACATTGAAATCTTCTTTCTTTGACCGTTATTCACTGCGTGCAAACAGTACATTCAGTCCGAATAAATACATCACTATTGGTCAGAATACAAACCTTTCTGTTATGGAAATGGGTGGTGACCGTGGTAACGGTGGTGAAGGTTCTGTTTATGCAAAGACTTATACTATGCAGTCTTGGGTACCTGTATATAACGTAGGCGGTGATCTTGCCGGATCTCAGGCTACTAATGGTGGTCGTGACGTATCTTCTGTATATATCGCTTCAGAACAAGCTGGAAGCTTTAATAGAAACTTCAGAGGTCAATCTTCTGTATTTGCTGAAGTAAAACCAATTGATGGTTTAACAGTTAAAACTCAGTTTGCTGCTACACTTCGTGGTGAAAACTATGGTAACTTCTATCCGGTGACTATTATGCACAATAAAGAAGGCCGTGGAACAAACGAATATACCGAAAGAATGCGTTGGTGGTTTGGCTACCAGTGGACCAACACAATAGCTTATACAAAAAAGATCAATGAAGATCAGACAATAAGCGTTGTTGCCGGTACGGAAGCATTGAAAGAAAACTTAGGTCGTTGGATTGAAGGTAATCGTAAAAACTTTGACTTTGAAGATGACCCAAATATGTGGATTTTAAGTAATGGTGGAACAGCGAATATGTCTGCTACAGGTGAAATGAACTCATACACCACTATGTTCGGATATTTCGGACGTGCTGACTATTCATATCAAGGTAAATACTTGGTTTCTGCTTCTATTCGTCGTGATGCTTCATCTCGTTTCTCTGAAAAGAACCGTTGGGGTACATTCCCTTCTGTCTCTTTAGGATGGCGTATGTCTGACGAAGCGTTTATGGAATCTACCCGTTCTTGGTTAGATGATTTCAAATTGCGTGCAGGTTACGGAACAACTGGTAACTCTAGTATTGGTGCTTATAACTATGCGTTCCAGTATGGTACAGGTAATAACTATTGGTATTCTATTAATGGTTCTGATGCAGGTGTTTATACCGGATACCATGTAACCAACTTAGGTGACGTGAATGCAAAATGGGAAACTGTTAAAACATTAAACCTTGGTTTTGATGCAACAGCATTAAATAACAAGTTGACATTAAGTTTGGAATGGTACAACCGTGAAACCAGCGATATGTTGGTGGATGCAAACTGGTCGGCATTGGCAGGTAGCCCAACTAGACCTAGAGTAAATATCGGTAATATGCGTAACCGCGGTATCGACTTCAGCGTAGGTTATCGTGACAAAATCGGTGATTTGCGTTATAACATCAATGCAAACCTTTCTACTTACAGAAATAAAATCACTAAATTAGGTGGTAGCGACTTGTTCGAAGGAACCCGTATCAGTAATATTTCGATTATGCGTGAAGGTCTTCCAATGGCTCAGTTCTTTGGATATAAAGTAGTTGGTATTTATAAGAGCGAAGAAGATGTATTGAACTACAAAAACTCAAAAGGTCAAACAATCCTTCCTTACGGAGCTTCAAGTTTGGAATCTTTAGATCCGAGTCAATATATCGGTCGTTACAAAATGGCTGATATCGATGATGACGGAATGGTAGGTTCTGATGACCGTACAGTGATTGGTAACCCGCATCCTGACTTCACTGGTGGTGTGAATATCTCTCTTCAGTATAAAAACTTCGACTTGAGCACATACCTGTATTTCTCTGTAGGTAACGACTTGTATAAGATGTTTGAATACTATACCCATTACGGTGCATTGCAGAGTAACTACTCCAAAGACCGTCGTGATAACTCATGGCATCCTGTAACTAACCCGAACGGTAAATACCCATTGTGGGCAGGAACAAGCCAGGAAGGTGCAGAAGCTGGTAACGAATCACACTCAATGTATATTGAAGACGGTTCATACCTGCGTATGCAAACACTTTCTTTAGGTTATACTTTGCCAAGAAGTATTACTGGTAAATTGGGATTGGAAAGACTACGCGTTTACGGACAGGTAGCTAACGTATTTACATTGACAGGTTACTCTGGTCTGGATCCTGAAGTTCGTCAGAACAGAACAGATGACAGACAAATGGGATTTGACTATGGTTCTTATGGAATGCCACGTCAATTTATCTTTGGTGTTAATGTTTCATTCTGATAAACATTTATATACAATTAAAAAAAATTCAGAATTATGAAGAAAATATATTTAGTAGCGGCAGTAATTGTCGGACTTACAATGGGTGCTTGTTCAGATTTTCTGGAAGTGGACCCGGTAGGGAAAAAATCGGAGAAAGACTATTATTCTCAGACTGGGATCGACCAGGTACTGGTAGGGGTATACGCCCGCTTCTTTACAGGGAATAGTTTTGCGAATGTCGTCACCAATTATGTCTATGGTGATGTAATGGCGGGTGATGCCAATAAAGGATCAAACTTTGCGGATCAGCCTGACTTTACCAGTTTGGAGTTGTATGCAATTACAACAGGGAACAGTTATTTGAACAGCAAATGGGAACGTTGTTATGACGGTGTTTTCCGTGCCAATACAGTAGAAAGCGTTTGTAACAAAACGAAAGATCAATTGGATGCGACTTACTATGCACATGCAACCGGACAAGCTGCTTTCTTCCGTGCTTACTATCATTTTGAGATTGTTAAGGTATTCGGTGCTGCTGTTCCTTACGTAGGTGTTGCTGATTATGAAGCAAATGTAAACCCACAGGTATCCAATGTGGATGAAGGTGGTAACTACGTCTATATCTGGGATAAGATTGCTGCTGACTTCCAATATGCTTATGATAATCTGCCTTCAGACTGGACACATAATGGTGAATTTGGTCGTGTAAATAAATGGGCTGCTGCTGCTTTCTTGGCAAAACTTAGAATGTACCAATCTTCTCCATATAATGGAACGAATGGTGGTTCAAACAAATGGGCTGAAGTAAAGACTATTCTGGAAAATGTAATGGCTAATGGTGTTGACCCAAAAGGAACAAAATATCAGTTGGCTAAAACATACGAAGAACTGTATACTGCTGGTGTAAGTGACTGGACAGGTGAATCTGTATTTGATGTTCAGAATTCATTGTCAGGATCTTCTGACCGTAACAGTACTGTAGCTGGTGGCGCTGCTGTTGGTATGAGTGGTGCGTTAGGTAACAGTGGTTGGGGATTCCTTCAACCGTCTTATGACTTGGTGAATGCACATATCGTAGATGAAAACGGATTGCCATTAATGGATGGATCTTTCCGTAAAAAAGCTCCGATTACAAGTTCTGCTCCAGAAATTGCTAATGAGCCGGAAACAGACCTGACGGTTTTTGTGGATCCACGTGTAGACTATACGGTTGGACGTTATGGAACTCCTTTCTTGGATTGGACTGTTTTAACAAAAACGGATGGTTGGATTCGTGAACCATCTAACGGTGGATATTATATCCATAAAAAACTGATCCCAAAGAAAGCGGATAATGGTTCGTTAAGTCTTTCGACTTCGGCTGCTTCAACAACGAAAAACTTCCACTTGGTACGTTATGCCGATGTACTGTTATGGTATGCTGAAGCGTTGATTGAAACAGGCGAACATACGAAAGCTGGTGAATATATCAATAAAGTACGTGCACGTGCAGCAAACAGCTTTGTAGAAGCTACAGATGCTGATTTAGTGCCAGCTACATCTCCTTATAAACTGGAAGATAAAGTGAACGGTAAAACCATAGATAATGCTGCTGGTAACTACCGTATCGGTTTATATCCTGCTTCTCAGTTTGCCTCTAAAGAGAAAGCAACTGAAGCTTTACGTTTCGAGCGCAGAATCGAGTTGGCAACAGAAGGTCATCGTTGGTACGACTTAACCCGTTGGGGTATTGCCCGTACTGAAATCAACAACTTTGTTGAATTTGAAAAGAATCATTTGAATAAGTACACAGGTGCTGAATCTTATCAGGATAAATGGGTGACATTACCTATTCCTTGGAATCAGCTTAACAAAATGCAAGATTTGCTTGTTCAGAATGAGAACTGGAAATAATATTAGATTTATCTTTTTTAGAAAGGGTGGCCAAAAGCCACCCTTTTTTAGTTTTAAAAATAGGCGGCAATAAGTCGCAATTAAACATTATCTACCTCATTATAATAAGTTTTTGCTTTTATACAATCATCTTTTTCACTTTTGTGATTTGCTGTTAAATAAAAAGGAGTCATCCTTGAGGACAACTCCTTTGACAATAAAATTACAGGAGATTAGTTCTTTGAACAATAAGCGGGTCCACCACACCTTTCACGGGCAATATTTTCTGCTTCTACATTTCCGTAATAATCAGGAACTTCTACAATGAAAGTCCCTCCTGATGATCCACACCAGCAAGTATACGACCCGCCACCCAGAATCTTCATCATTTCTTCTTTCTTCAAAACAGAACCTTGTTCTTTTAAAGCAATTTTTGTTAGCTTCTTCATGATTTCAATTTTTTAAGTAATTAATAAATAGTTATTTATCCATGGATTCGCCAAACCTAATTATTTGATTCATAAAAAGCAAGAAAAGTTGGTCACAGTTTGGTCACAGTTTGGTCACAAATCAATATCACCTCTGAAATTTGCGATGAAATGGATGTTTTAATTTTCATAACATTACTTTCTTTGTAACACTATTCTAGGACGAGACAAGACCTAAAAACAAAAAGAGATGGTGACAATTCACCATCTCTTTTTGTTATGATTGTATAATAATATGAGATTATTCTACATTTAACGTCACACGTTTGAAATCAACTACAGTAAGATCTTTATTCTGTTGTTTCAGATACTGTTCGATAGTCAATTTATTGTCTTTTACGAACTCCTGTTGTAACAATGTATTTTCTTTGTAGAATTTCTGCAACGCGCCTTCTGCAATACGATCTAACAGGTTTTCAGGTTTACCTGCCTGACGTGCTTTGTCGCGGGCAATCTCCATTTCCTGATCGATGATCTTCTGATCAACACCGTCTGCATTGACAGCAACCGGATTCATCGCAGCAATTTGCATGGCGATATCACGGGCAACCTGACGATCTACTTCCTGATTGAAAGCAACGATTGTAGCCAGTTTATTTCCCGGATGAATATAAGAAACAGCATAAGACCCATTTACTGTTTCATAGAAGCCTAGTTCCATCTTTTCACCTGTCACACCAATACGATCGGTAATATGATCCTGAATTGTACGATCTGCTAACGAAGAAGCTAATAAGGCCTCTAATGATTTTGGTTTTTTATCCATAGCGACATTCAGGATATCCTGAGTCAATGCTACGAATTCACCATTTTTAGCCACGAAGTCGGTTTCGCATTTTAAGGCAACGATTGCAGCAAAGCCACCATTTTCAGTAGCTAACACACAACCTTCTGACGCTTCACGATCCGAACGTTTTGCAGCAACAGCCTGTCCTTTTTTACGGATAATCTCCATTGCTTTATCGAAATCGTTATTTGCTTCTTCCAATGCATTTTTACAATCCATCATTCCAGCACCGCTCATCTTGCGTAGCTTGGAAATGTCAGCCATAGTAACAGCCATAATCTATAATTCCTTTCTTTAATTAATTATTCTTTTACTTCTTCAGCTTCATCCTGAACAGGGGTTTCTACAACCTCCTCTTGTGCCAAATCTTCAACAGCGTCTTCTTTCTTTGCGCTTTTTCTGATTGTTGACTTAGCTCTGCGCTCTCTTCTTGGAGCTTCTTCCTCACCGGTAGCATCGGTATCTACCTTTTCTGCTTTACGCTCTTCCAAACCTTCGCTCATCGCCTGACAAACAGCGCCAAGGATCACCTCAACAGATTTAGTGGCATCATCATTTGCCGGAATTACGAAATCAATGTTGCCCGGATCAGAATTCGTATCCACCATACCGAATACAGGGATACCTAAACGATTCGCTTCACGAACCGCAATATGCTCTTTCATCACGTCAACAACAAACAACGCAGAAGGTAGACGAGTCAGGTCGATAATAGAGCCTAATGTCTTTTCCAATTTTGCGCGTTGACGCGTGATCTGAAGTTTTTCTCTTTTTGAAAGATTATCAAATGTACCGTCTTTAGTCATCTTATCGATTGTAGTCATCTTTTTGATGGCTTTACGAATAGTCGGGAAATTGGTTAACATACCACCCGGCCAACGTTCAATCACGTAAGGCATACCGATAGAAGCAGCCTTATCAGCAACAACTTGTTTAGCTTGTTTTTTTGTAGCGACGAACAGCACTTTCTTTCCCTGACGAGCCAGGTTTTTCAATACTTCTGCTGCTTCGTCTACTTTAGCAACTGTTTTATATAAATCAATGATATGAATACCATTGCGCTCCATAAAAATATAAGGAGCCATTGCGGGGTTCCACTTTCTTTTTAAGTGTCCGAAGTGTACTCCGGCTTCTAATAACTGATCAAAATTTACTCTTGACATGGTTTTCTTTTAATTTTTCGTTTACTTTCTTTTGAATTCAACCATCAGGTAGTCCATCCACATTCCACATGTAAAAGAAATCCTGCTGATTTAGATACTAAACGTCTTGCTTTTGTAAGAAACTCACAAACAACATTAACGCTTACTGAACTGGAATCTCTTACGTGCTTTCGGTTGTCCCGGTTTTTTGCGTTCTACAACACGTGGATCACGGGTAACAAAACCTTCAGCTCTCAACGCTGGTTTATCTTCCGGATTGATTTTAATCAATGCACGAGCGATAGCCAAACGAGCCGCTTCTGATTGTCCTTTATATCCGCCACCAGCAAGATTGATCTTGATGTCGTATTTTTCGGAGACTTCCAACTTGTTCAATGGCTGTTTCACCACATACTGAAGAATAGAAGAAGGGAAATAATTATCCAAATCACGTTTGTTGATTGTTATTTTTCCAGTTCCTTCGCTTACGTATACACGTGCAACAGCCGCTTTACGTCTTCCTATTGCATTTATTACTTCCATAGGGCTTATTTATATGAGTTTATATCGATTGATTTCGGTTGTTGCGCCTCATGCGGATGTTCTGCTCCTGCATATACATGCAAATTACCAAGCAATTTTGCACCCAGACGGTTTTTCGGCAACATACCTTTAACTACTTTACGGAACAAGCGATCTTCACCCTTAGCCATCAGATCGGCCGGAGTAAATTCACGTTGTCCACCGGGATATCCGGTATATCTCAAATAAATACGATCGTTCCATTTATTTCCTGTCAGAACGATTTTTTCTGCATTGATGATAATCACATTATCACCACAATCAACATGCGGAGTAAAATTGGGTTTATACTTGCCACGCAAGAGTTTTGCTACTTTAGAACAAAGGCGTCCCAAAGTCTGTCCGGTTGCATCTACAACCACCCATTCTTTATTAACAGTTGCTTTGTTAGCAGAAATGGTCTTAAAACTTAAAGTATCCACTGCTTTAATTAGTTTGTTAATTAATAATTTAAAAAACGAGCTTTTGTCTGTTCGCCAACATTATTACACGGACACGAGACGTAATAATGCGCTAAAAACTAAACTCTTAGTACATTTTGATAATAATCGGCTCGCAAAGGTACGGCTTTTCTCTGAAATATAAAATGTTTTTAGACCCTTTTTAACGAAAGGTTCTTCATCTGAATGCTCTATATAAGCATTTTGTCTATCAATTTCGTATAATCCGAAGTAAATAAACAGACCTGTTAAAAGACCGGATTCACCACCCTCTCAGACAGCAGGGCAATATCAATAACCTCCCGGATATCATCAACATAATGAAAAGTAAGTCCTTTCAGATAATCGGCATTAATCTCACCCACATCCTTTTTATTCTCTTTACACAAGATGATCTCTTTAATACCAGCCCGTTTAGCCGCCAATATTTTCTCTTTGATACCTCCCACCGGAAGGACTTTACCGCGAAGCGTAATTTCTCCGGTCATAGCCAGATTACTCTTTACTTTCCGTTGGGTAAATGCAGAAACTAATGAAGTCACCATCGTGACTCCGGCGCTCGGACCATCTTTCGGAATAGCACCCTCAGGCACATGCACATGCACATTCCATTTTTCGAACAACTCTTCCGCAATATCAAATTGCGAGGAATGCGAATGAATATATTCGAGTGCCAACATGGCTGATTCTTTCATCACATCACCCAGATTGCCCGTAAGCGTCAATTTCGACCCTTTGCCCCGACTCAAGCTGGATTCAACAAAAAGGATCTCACCGCCAACAGCCGTCCAGGCCAAACCTGTTACTACACCTGCATACTCATTGCCTTGATAACGATCGCGACTATATTCAACCGCTCCCAGGTATTCATGTAAATCTTCCGGAAGAATTTGTTGCGGAACCACCTCGTCGGACGCGATCTTCCGAGCCAGTTTTCGCATGATCTTGGCTATTTTCTTATCCAGTTCACGCACCCCACTCTCACGGGTATACGATTCGACGATCAATTGAAGTGTTTTCTTGGGAAATTTTACCGATTTTTTAGGAATACCGTGTGCTTCCAACTGTTTGGGAACCAAATGACGGGCCGCAATCTCCACTTTCTCTTCCAGGATATACCCACTGACCTCGATCAACTCCATACGATCCAATAACGGCTGCGAAATCGTATTCAGATTATTAGCGGTTGCAATAAACATCACCTTACTCAGATCATAGTCGACATCCAGATAGTTGTCATGGAAAGCATTGTTTTGCTCAGGGTCGAGCACCTCCAATAAAGCCGAAGCCGGGTCGCCTTTGAAATCATTTGTTACTTTATCAATTTCGTCCAATACAAATACCGGATTTGATGTACCGGCTTTATTGATATTCTGAATGATCCGTCCACTCATCGCTCCGATATACGTGCGACGGTGTCCGCGTATCTCCGCTTCATCATGCAATCCACCCAATGAAATTCGGACATATTTCCGGTTCAATGCTTCAGCGATCGATTTCCCCAAAGATGTTTTACCGACTCCCGGAGGGCCATAAAGGCAGATGATTGGAGATTTCATATCGCCTTTCAGTTTCAACACAGCAAGATGCTCTATAATACGTTCTTTCACCTTCTCCAAGCCGTAATGATCCCTATCCAGTATCTTCTGCGCATGTTTCAGGTTAAAATTATCTTTACTGTATTCATTCCATGGCAAATTGACAATCGTCTGTACATATTGTGTCTGGATGGAAAAATCGGGCGATTGCGGATGTAAACGTTCAAGCTTTCGCAACTCTTTTTCAAAAATCTCAGCAATAGGCGCCGACCATTTTTTCTTCGCCGCTTTTTTACGCAACTCTTTAATTTCCTGCTCATTGATATTACCACCCAACTCTTCCTGAATCGTTTTGATCTGTTGTTGCAGGAAATACTCTTTCTGTTGCTGGTTAATATCCTCATGCGTTTTCATCTGAATAGAGGTTTTCAACTCCATCAGTTGATACTCTCTGTTCAGAATAAACAAAAGCCGGTAAGCACGATCTTTCAGATCACTTATCATCAACAATTGCTGCTTCTCGGCTGCCCCGCTGGGGATATTGCTCGAAGAGAAATTGATCAGATAAAGCACATTTTTATTATTCTTGATCGAAAAAATCAGATCACGCGGAGGATCACTCATCGCCCCCAGCATTTTGATTGTCAAATCTTTTATCGTCGAAACCAACGCCTCAAATTCCCGGTCTTTTTTGTCCGGAATATGATCGTCAAGCAGGGTCACCTTTCCGCTCAAGAAAGGTTCGGTTTCTTGTATTTCATTTAATTCAAAACGTTTTTTACCCTGTAATATAATGGTTGTATTCCCATCCGGCATCTCCAAAACTTTCACGATATCGGCAACAACACCTATCGTAAAGAGATCATCCATCACAGGATCTTCTGTTTCCGAGTCTTTTTGGCAGACCACCCCAATCATTGCTTTATGCTTAACCGCATGACGAATCAACCGCATCGATTTTGGACGTCCCACAATCACCGGCATAGCTACTCCCGGGAAAAGCACCATATTTCGGAGCGGAAGGATAGGGATAATGCTACCAACTTTATCGACCCCATCAGCAAAGTCTTCATCTATATCACATTCGGTCAATATAGGCATCACAATTCCCAGATTATCCTCTAAATCTTCCATAAAATAAGGGCTGTATATTTTTGATTTTTGTTTCATACAATGTTATTTGTCGTGTGCAAAGGTACGGAGAAGCAGTGCAATAAATATGCCAAAAGTAAAGCTTTTCTCTTAAAAATGCTATAAATCTTTGATTATATCCGGAAGGAGATTCTTATAATGTCGAAAGTTCATACCTATAATAGATATGCCCCTCTTCGGTTTGTCCCGATTCAACCTTTGTCATACCCATTTTCTCACACAACCGAACCGAAGCAAGATTATCAGCATACATCCGGGCGACTACCTTCCGGGTCTTTAGCCGATTAAAACTATAGTGGATCAAACCTCTGCATATCTCCGAACCAAACCCTTGATTCCAATAAACAGTGTCTATAATATACCCCAGTTCCAAAATGGAGTTATCGTCAAAAGAGTTAAACAGTCCACCTTCGCCTATAAGAGTTCCATTCTCTTTCAATACAACAACAAATATACCAATCTGTTCACAGTACTCCTTATTAATCCGATTATATTTTTCACGCAACTCTTCCAGAGTCCAATTATATTTCCCATTGGAAACATAACGCATATTCTCTTTTTGGGTATAGATTGCCAGAAGGTGGGGAAGATCATCTTCATTGATTTCACGCAAAAACAACCGGGGTGTTTCAATAGAAATCATCACCGCAATAATTCATAGTAATGAAAATCAACAAATGCTCCATTTTTAAAAGCCGCTTTTTCCATAACGCCAACCTTTCTGAATCCATTTTTCTCCATCACACGCATAGAAGCCGTATTGTACGCATATGCGCAAGCGTAGATCCGGGCAATATCCGTTTCCTGAAAGACGATACGGATAGCTGCCCGGACAGCCTCCGTGATGATGCCTTTATTCCAATAGGCCTCTCCGATCCAGTAACCCAATTCAGCATTATAACGCTCTACATCAGACTGAAGAATAAAACCGACACCCCCCACAGCCTTACCATCCACCACAATGGCGTAATCCAACGGGAATGATCTTTTTAAGCACTCTTTGATAAAAGCTTTCCCATTTTTCTTCGTATAGGGATGTGGAAAACCATCACGCACATTATTCCAGATATTCACATTATTCGCCTGTTCTGATAAGGATTCAGCATCTTCTAATTTCCAGGGACGTATCTCAAAATTTTCTTTCTGTATCGGAAACATAACGGCTCTATTAGCGTTTTTTCTTGTTATTTAATAGATCTACAAAGATTCGGCCTTTCTCTGTGATCCTGAACTTCTGATAGGGATGATTCGGTTTTTCTTCTATTGTACGCCCAATCAACCCATCATTTAAAAGGCGTGTGATAATTTTATTCAACTGTCCCGAAATGGTTTTTTGTTTCATTTTTTGGGACAACTGTTTGCGGGATAATTCCGAATGGAGTAATTTCCGCAAAATAGACGAATAGAGCGTTTCTCTATCCCGTTCAAAACTTAAAGTCGTATTTAACGATTGAAACAATTCTTGTTTATAATCCGGCACAACCTCCAGCTGAATCCGATCTTCCTTTTTTATCCCTTTACCAAATGTCAAACGGAAATAGAGATCAGACTCTTCCCTTTTTATCCCTATCTCAGGATATTCCAGAAGCTCGTCGGTCATAATAGACAAACCCTCGCCCCAGCGATCAATCAAACCCAACCGCTGAAAAACGGTGTAGATCTGTTTATTACGAATAGCCACCTGCGTGATTGCCGTCGCATCAAACCGGATAGACGAAAGAGGCAAACCCGGACTACAGATTTCAATCCGGTCGTCATAGACGAATACCCGTACAGGAAGATCCTTCAATGCATAATCCCTATGTATGACCGCATTATAAAGCGCTTCACGAATAGCTTTGACCGGATACTCCCACCGGGGTATGGAATACAACCCATCCAAACGGGTTCCCATATGAATATGCCCCAGTATAAACTGGTAAGCAGCTTCTGGCTGTTCAGCAATATTGGTCGCTATCACTTTTTCATCAATACATTCGGAAGAATCATTTCCCCTAAAACGCATACATTCAATGATCGCCGACGGAAACAGCCCTTCTTTGATCTGCCCATCTGATAAAAGAACCAACGCATTTGTCGGTACCGTATCATCATCCGAGTCTAATGTCAATCCCATCCGCCTGAGCAATGAAGCTGTAACAAACTCACTGTTTTTTTCCAGATACATCCGTTTAAAGCTTTCAATATCAAGATCTCTTGTCTTTACCTGAGGATATGATTCCCGATCAAAAGAGTGGTGTAATCGTTGTCGCTTTAATGCGGCTATATAATCACCATCTGCCAACCGATTCGTTGTACCGAAGCGGATATATGTTCCATCTTCAACTCCCTTTTCTACCAGATGATATGGGGGCTCACTCCCTTTAACCACCGTGATTTTCACCACCGCCAATTCTGCTATCCGAAGAAAAGAGACCTGAGGCAAAATCGCCGGCGCACATTGTGTACTAACGGTTTTCAATATCTTTTCTTCCCAAGCAAACAACTCTTTCTCCGGCACTCCTGTGACTTCGCGTGGTGCATCATTCATGCCTATAAAAAGATCGCCTCCTACACCATTTGCAAAAGCAATAATGGTGCGAACCCATTCCTGTGGATCAGAAAATGCTGGTAAAAAACAAATGCTTCGACCGGCCGGTTCGTTTAACAATAGAGACTCATTCATTGGCCTTCCTTCATACACGACTGCAAAGGTAGAATTATTTCTATTTTTTCCAGTCTGGCTTCAACTTTTTTAATACTCCATAAAGAATGAATAAAGCCTTTCAATTGCTTTTTCGGTATTACCTACCTCTGTTTTTTGTTAGAGGTACCTCTAAATTCATTTAGAGGTAGGTGTAAATCGATTTAGAGGTACGTCTAAATTATTTTAGACGTACCTCTAACAGAAAAAGGATTCTGAAGATGTTGAAAAAAGTCGCCTTCGGTTTGAAATGTTATGCTGATCCGAGCAAAAAAATGCAAAAACAATTCGGAAAGTTTCCAAAACAGGAAACTTTTTATACCTTTACAAAAAAGATCATTATGACCGTTCAGATCGACAAAATAGGACTATTGATTCGCGAGGAAAGGGTTCGCTGCGGCATGACACAGGAAGAACTAGGTATAAAAATCGGCGTCGGCAAAGCGCAAATTTCAAAAATAGAGAGTGGAAAAGGATTAACTATAAAGACTATCAATAAAGTGCTTGCTGCATTGAATTTATCTACAACTGTCAGGTTGGCTGGCAAAAAGAGTATTGATAAGCGAATTGTCGGATATGTTGTTGCCGTCATAAACGAATTTGCAAAAACATACAATCTAACAGTACGTGAAGCGAGCAATTACCTGCACCACCATAAAGGGCTGGAATTTCTTGAGGAGCACTATGAAGCCGAACACCTATTGTCGATCGAGGACAGTGTGCAGGATTTGGCACGTATTTGTCGCAATCAGGGAGGAGGAATTGTATGATACTGTTCCATGGATCAAATACAGCGATTAAAACCATTGACTTTGCCAAATGCAAACCGTATAAAGACTTCGGGCAAGGTTTTTACCTAACCGAAATAGAAGAGCAAGCGATACAAATGGCAAGACGAACAGCGTCTATCTATGGAGGTGAACCGACTGTAACTTCTTTTAAATTCGACTATGCGGAGGTATTCAATCATTCGTCTTTGTCAATCAAACATTTTGAGAAACCGGATGAAGAGTGGGCTTTATTTGTAATGGCTAATCGGAGCCGGGCTCAGATACATCCCATCCATGCATATGATATTGTCATTGGGCCGGTGGCTGATGACACAATAGCGACACTGTTCCGCAATTTTGATGATGGCATTATTGACCTACCTACTTTAGTAAACGGTCTTAAATACAAGAACATATCTTCCCTATATTTTTTTCATTCACAGAAAGCTGTAGTATATCTCAACGCATTATGAATAAAAAAACGCATTATTTAATCGAAGGTATAACCAAGGACGTTGTCATTTATCTCATGGAAGATAATGATATGGGTATGTCTGAAGCGATCACATTGTTCCATAATTCGGAAACATTTGAAAAACTCACAACCGAAACAACCGGATTATATATTGAAAGTTCGGCCTATGTCTATGAGATTCTGAAATCGGAAATCAAAATGGGAAAAATCAAATAAAACAACTATTCCCAAAAATTAAAGAAATGATGGACAGAGCCATGTCCTTTTCCGATTTCATACATCGCCCCGGCAGTAATCGCCTGACGAATATACGCTTTAGCCTGACGAATCGCCTCATTAAGCGGCAGACCGTGAGCCAGAAAAGCGGCGATAGCGGATGATAATGTACAACCGGTTCCGTGTGTATTTTTTGTCTGTAGACGCTCGGAAGAGAGATAAATAAGTTCGTCAGACTCCGCATTGTAGAAAACGTCGGTCAAAGTATCTTCCGTCAGATGCCCGGCTTTCAACAAGACTGATACCGAACGATTCTGTGACAGTTCCCGCGCAGCATCAGGGAGTTCCTCCTGATGAGTAATCTGTTTGCCCAGTAGAATACTTGCTTCCGGGATATTCGGGGTAATCACACGAGCCTGGGGAATTAGTTCGTTTTTTAAGGTTTTGATCGCTTCATCCTGTAGAAGAGGATCGCCGGAAGTGGCGACCATAACAGGGTCGAGCACAATGTTTTTGATCGTATATCGGGCAAGCGTATCACGAACGGCCATGATTAGTTCGGAGGAATGCAGCATTCCGATTTTAATCGCGTCGGCTCCTATATCGTCGAGCACCGAACGTATCTGCCCGGTGACAAACGGTACCGGTACCGGATGTACCCCTGTCACGCCGACAGTATTTTCATCCACCACCGCAACAATGACCGTTGCTCCATAACACCCACAGGCTGAAAAGGTTTTAAGGTCGGCCTGAATACCGGCACCTCCGCTCGGATCACTTCCGGCAATAGTCAGTGCACGTCTATATTGTTTATTTGTTGACATCTTTTAATCGTATTTGATGAATAATCCGGCAAAAATCAGCCGCCGCTTTTTGCGGATCAGCGGCCGACATAATGGCAGAGACGACAGATAGACCATCCGCTCCTGCACGGATAATTTCGGTAGCATTGTTCAGATTGACTCCTCCAATAGCTACTGCCGGATGATTAGAGAGATGAGTTATTGAACGCACTCCGTCAAGTCCAAGCGCCGATGCGGTATCGGTCTTTGTTGGGGTATTGAATACAGGAGAAATACCAATATAATCTATATCCAGTTGATTAGCCCGTAAAACATCTTCTTCGTTTTCTACCGACAAACCGATGATTTTGTTTTTCCCCAGTAGCTTGCGTGCTATCGGATAAGGAAGGTCGTTTTGACCGATATGAAGGCCGTCGGCATCACTCGCCAAGGCGATATCTAACCGATCATTGACAATAAGCGGAACCCCATAAGGCTTCAGTATGCGTTTAAGCGCAACTGCCCGTTCATAAAAAGTTTTGCTGTCACACGTTTTCTCACGCAGCTGAACAAGAGTTACTCCTCCTTTCACAGCTTCTTCTACTACCTCTATGAGCGGTCGTCCCAAAGAGAGCATACTATCGGTGACCAGATAAAGGCTTAGATCGATTTTTTTCTGCATATTTATCCTTTGAGATGGCGACGGATCGTCTCCCCGTTGATATTAGATAATTCGTCGAGGAAGTTGACTTGCAAACTACCATTACCTTTCGAGTAGGTAGCAGCAATTTCTCCGGCTATCCCCATGATGGCCATCCCATGTGCAGACGCTTCCAACGGGTTTGGATTAACTGCGGCAAAGGTTGCCACCATAGCCGTGGCAGTACACCCCATACCGGTTACACGCGCCATAAGCGTATTGCCATTCGCGACCATCTCCGTTTGCCGACCGTCGGTGATATAATCCGTCTGCCCACTAATAACCACAATGGCTCCTGTATGAGCAGCTAACGCCTTAGCAGATTCAAGTGCCAAATCGGATGAATCGATACTATCTACCCCTTTGGTACGACCATTGTTGTTCCACAAGGCCATAATCTCCGAAGCGTTACCTCGTATGATGGTAGGTGGACAGGTTTCCATCAATTGCTTACAAACGTTAGACCGATAAGAGGTTGCACCTGCACCTACCGGGTCAAGAATAAGAGGGATTTGACGGTTCAATGCCGTTTTTCCTGCAATCAACATACTCTCCACCCAACTTTCCTCAAGTGTTCCGATGTTTAATACAACGGCTGAAGCAATAGCCGCCATTTCTTCCACCTCATCTATGGCATGGGCCATAACAGGCGAAGCACCAATAGCCAATAAGCCATTGGCGGTATTATTCATTACGACATAATTGGTGATATTGTGAATCAGTGGCGAACGTTCTCTCACCAGGAGCAGATCCCGCTCCAAATGTGTACTGTCAATCATCTTTTAAGTGAATATTTAACCTTATTTTTTAGACAGATCATGTAGAAAGAGATCCATCATTCGTTTGGCTGCTACAAATGAACTGATTTCATTGTTTAAAACCTGTTGTTCTGTTGCTACCAGCATCTCCTCAACGGCAGGATTATGATAAAAGGTATCTCTAAGTGTTTCGTTAATGCTTTCATACATCCAGTATTTGGCCTGTTCGTTACGTTTATGAGAGAAATAGCCGTTGTTTTTCGTAAAAGCAACATATTCGTCAATCATTTCCCAGATTTCCGGAATACCCAGTTTATAATATCCGGAGTAGGTTAATACCTTCGGTGTCCAACCGGAGTCTGCCAAAGGGAAAAGATGCAAGGCGTTGCGAAATTGCGAGGCAGCCAGCTTCGCTTTTTCGATATTATCACCATCGGCTTTATTGATAATGATCCCATCGGCCATCTCCATTATACCGCGTTTAATCCCTTGTAACTCATCCCCTGTTCCAGCCAATTGAATCAACAAAAAGAAATCGACCATGGAATGAACAGCCGTTTCACTTTGTCCGACACCGACCGTTTCGACAAAAACAGCGTCGAAACCTGCAGCTTCACAAAGCACTATCGTTTCACGGGTTTTACGAGCCACCCCTCCCAGCGAGCCGGCAGAAGGAGAAGGACGGATAAACGCATTTTTCTCACGGGAAAGTTCCTCCATCCGGGTTTTATCTCCGAGAATACTCCCTTTTGTGCGTTCACTGCTTGGATCGATCGCAAGAACAGCCAATTTATGCCCCTGATTGAGCAAATGTATCCCAAAGGCATCTATAGAGGTACTTTTTCCGGCACCGGGAACTCCGGTAATTCCTATCCGAACCGATTTTCCGGCATAAGGCAAACATTTTTCGATGATTTCCTGGGCGACTTGCTGATGTTCGGGACGGGCACTTTCTACGAGAGTAACGGCCTGACTGAGAATCGTGATGTTTCCTTTCAAAATCCCGTCGACGAATTCGGCCGGTGTATATTCTTTACGTTGGATGCGTTTCGTTAAGTACGGGTTGACAGTAGGGGCATCTGAAATCCCTTTATTAACCTTCAATCCCTTATACATTTCATCATTCTCGGGATGTTCCATATTTTTTGAAATTAAGAATGAAAAATTTAAAAATGAAAAATGAAGAGTTAGAATCGTCGTTTTTTAATTCTTAACTCTCCATTCTTCATTTTTCATTTATTTTATTTGTGGGCTGTCACCTTGATCAACCGCACAGGGCCATTCGGATCATTGCATACAACATTGATCAATGATTCGAGTTTGGCTTTAACATCTTTCGGACGAAGCGACACTTTGAATGTCGTTGAGGCTCCCGGTTTGAGTTCTCTTTTCCCTCCTGAAATATCCAGCCGTTCATCGTCTGAAGTTACACTATAGATGATCAGAGGTGATTTACCTGTGTTTTTGATTTCAAAAGTACCGGTGACTTTCCCTCCGATTAACGGAATGATACTGCTCTTGTTGGTTACCTGTCCAAATTCGATAATTGTTCCCGAAAGCTGAGCCATAGGCGCCTGTGTCTTCTCTGAAGGCGACAGTTTGGTGAAATTGTCAATGATATTGGCCGCGATTTTGATCTCACCCAACACCTCTTTTTCATCCGAGGTACTTAATGTGACCGGAAGTTCGGTAACGATCCGCCCTTTTCGCTTGGCGACCTTGGCATCCAGTAAAATGGTAATTTCTCCCGTCTCGCCCGGCTGCAAGGTTGCTGGGTTGACTTCAACAGTGAAATAGTTTGGCATCTTACCCAATAAGATACTTAACGACTTCTGACTGTCGTTCATGATGTTTATCCGTTCTCCCATCGCTTCGCCTTCACGAATGCTACTGAACAAAATTGTTTTTGTATGCAACTTCAACTCTCCGATGGAATAAGGATAGGTAAATACCGGCTGAGCCGCTTTCGGTTTGACATTACCCCGGATGGAAAGTGTAAAACTTCCCTTTTTCCCATTACTGTAAATGGATACTGTTTTATGGAAAGGTCCGGGACGTCCTTTCGGATCGAACGTAATCTTGACCTCACTGGTCTTTCCCGGAGCAATAGGTTCTTTCGACCATTCCGGACGGGCACACCCACATGATGCAGTGATTCGCGTAATCACTAACGGTTTATTCCCCGTATTCTTGACCGTGAAAACATGCGTTGCCGGACCTTCTGCTTCGGAGATCGTTCCGAAATTATACGTCATCGCATCCGCACTTATCTGCGCATCATTTTGAGCGACGGTAATCCCCCAGAACAACACACCCATCAGAATAAGTAGAAATCGTTTGTTTTGCAACATGTGGTTTTTGTTTGCCTGTTTTATTTTACCTCACCACGGATTGTCAATATAAAACTGCCTGTTTTTCCGTTACTATACACCGATATCGATTTAGTAAACGGTCCGGGGCGATGAGCCGGGTCGAAAGTAATCTTAATGGTACCTTTTCCTCCCGGAGCGATCGGTTCTTTTGTCCATTCGGGAGTTGTACACCCACAAGAGGCAATCACCCGTGTTAATACCAACGGCATCCCTCCTGTATTTTTAATTTCAAAGGTATGAGACACTTTACCATCGGCTTCTTTAATCTCTCCGAAATCGTAAGCCATCTGGTCTGCTGCGATAACAGCTTGTTGGTCCTGAGCCGAAACAAAGTTAGTAGCCAACAATACTGCCATAAAAATAAAAATAATCTGTTTCATTTTTCTTTTTAATTGCATTATTTAAAACGACAAATATAGTGAAAACCAAGTACAACATCAAGAATCAACACATTATTTGCGCACAACCAGCTTATCCCCTTCCGTATGAGAAACAAATTCGGGAGCATACAAACACTGTATTGTACTGATTCCTCCTGCATATTCTCCACTACGTGAAACATACACCGGATATTCGATCACAAATGTGCCTTTTGGTAAATGTTCGAAGAAGAAATTTTCCGACAGATCTTTCGGCGAACGATAGAAAAACACTCCGTCACGATAAGAGACCCCCGACAACTGATCAGCCGGTTCAAAACTTCCTGCACGCAGATCTTTCAGGTAGACATAATCCATATCACGGTCTGTGCGTACCGTTAAACGAACAATAACTTTATCTCCTACACGTAACGCATTATGATCCGCCGGACGAATCTGCCTCTCGCTTCCGCTGTTTGTTTCAACAAAGAGTTTCTTCTCGACATTCAATACCCCTTTTTGTCCACTTACTTTATCCAGATCCTCAAAGTACTGATGATAGACCGCCCCCCATGCAGGAGCCTCACCTGTTTTACGGATATTTACTGAAGAGGCCTGCGACGTAATTGCATCTCCTTCTGCGACTCGTTTTATATATCCTGTAGCAGCTTCACCTTCTGTTGAATTGAACACCTGGTTGTTCCATTCGACAGCCACCGTATTCTTATTCATCAACCAGTCACTTCCAGTCAATAGAATAGCGTATACAGCATTAACTGTTGCAGGAACAGACTCCCAGCTCTGTGTCCGCTTCTGGTTCAATAGCCACTGTTTCATGCGATCTGTTTCTGTCTGATCGGCACCCAATTCATGGAAAACAAACATCAGTTGCGTATGCACATCTATCGGTGAAGTGAAATAATTTGTTCCTCTGCGATTATTCGCCCAGTACATACCCATCTCTTCTGAGGTCGTTGCCGTCTTGCGCAGCCAGGCCAGAATCGCTGTTGCTACATCCTTTTTCCCGTTCCGGTGCATCAACAGAGCAATTTCTCCTTTTCCTTTCAGGTCGTATTTACTCCATTGTTTCTCTGCCTGGTCAGTATAAAAACGAATGGCCTCCCGTGCATCTCCCAGTTCAGGAATATCCCTGTATCCACTCCGGACATAAAGGAATTCGAGTTGTTCCGGACTAGGCAGAACTGATCGCCATTGTTCATTCTGTTTTTTCAGAGATTCATACTCTTTTTGAATTGTCTGATCGAGATATTTCAATGCCCTCATTTGCATTTCTTTCTCTTCCTGACCGTATTGAACAGCACCTAATTCGGCCAGTTGCTTCATCCCTTTCAGGATAGAGAGTGTAATCGAACGACTGGAGTTTAATCCTTTAAACCAACTCCATCCTCCTTCTTCTGTTTGCTGCTGCAGGAGTTGTTGAAGTGCCGCTTCGCGCTGGAAAGAAGCACGGTTCAGATCGAATAATAACGAAAGTCGCTGTTTTTGCTCAGTTTCGTTTTTAGCCTCCATCACCCACGGGGTCTCCTCCAAAAGGATATTTTTCAGCTCTTCATTCTTCTCAAGGTTAGACAATAGCGTTTCCGCATTGCCACCTTGTATACTCCATTGCCTGATTACCTGTTGCAATTGGGGATACTCATTCACCATAGAGACAGCCAGAGTATTACTATAGTAGGCAGCAAACCACGAAAGAATATTCTCATTTTCCGGCGTAGAGATAGTAGGCAAAGCCTGAACAGCATACCAAGCCGGATTACTACTCAACTCCAATGTCATTCGGAAAGGTTTGCGACTGTTTTTACCCGAGTTAATCTGAAGCTGTTTTTCTCCTTTTTTCAACAGATAGAACGGTGTACTTTCCGTTACGAATAGTTGATTAGACAAGACCGGGATCAGATGTTGTTCTCCATCGCTGCCCTCTTCCGAATCGGCCACTATGCGTAGACCGATCAACTCCATGTTTGCCGGAACTGCAATAGTCCAGTCGACGGAAGTATTACCTCCCGCAGCCAGATCAAACGATTGCTGTCCGATTGACAGACCAACAATAGCCTTTTCGGTAGCAGGGTCAAACAGTTCCAGACGAACATTCCCTTTTAATCTTCCTTCCGATTGATTAATCACCTGAGTCGCGATAGATACCTGATCTCCCTGTCGCATAAAACGCGGAAGATTGGGTAATACCATCAATGGCTTACTGGTAATCACCTCCTTAGTCAGATTGCCAAATTTAAGATCTGCCGTATGTGTTACTGTCTGTAATTTCCAGGTCGTATTACTTTCCGGCATAGTGAAACTAAGGATAAAATCACCTGTTTCATTCGTCCGGATCACCGGATAGAAAAAGGCTGTTTCGTTAAAGTTCTGACGAATGGACGTTTGACTGTTTTTCTTTCCGTTTTCCGATTGAGTCGTGGCCTGATCCATTGCAACTCCCGAATCGGCCACTGCTTCCTCTACCATATTTTCAGCAAGAACATCTGCTTCTTTCCGCATCATACTTAAACCGCCCATCGAACGGGTAGACGGAGCCATATTATAAAAGACGTGTCTATCGAGTACATTTTGCCAGTCCAACTGATCAAATTCGTAGTTTTTCACTTCGAGATAGTCCACTGTCCCACTCGCACTTTCATGATTCCGATAAAATCCGATACCCGCTTCAAAACTTCTTAACCATACATTGATTGACGAGGTGGGATTAAACGACCAGTTGAACGGTTGTATTTGATCCAATGAAATATCATACATACCTGCCAATACTTCTGCAACAGCCGGTAAAGAGTCGTTATCTACGACTTTAAACTTCCAGACCTCTTTATTACCCGGCAATAAACGATCCCGGAACGTCTCGGTTTTTATGTATAATTGACGGTTCGGTCTCTTGCGATAGATCGGCACCTGCGAAGCATATAATTGTCCCTCTTTGACGAAGGTAAACGAAGCAACGATACCATCTCCGTAATTTGCTTTAAAAGGTATCCGGAATGTTTTGTTCTCGTTATTCAACTTCACCATTGAACGCGATATAAACAACCCATTGCTATGATGTAACTCATACAAGAGGAAAACATCCTTATCGGAGGATCCGAATATAATTTCAGCCTCCTCTCCCGGCATACACGTCGTTTTTTCGTTCAGTATCCATGTATGAGAAAATACCGGAGGACGTTTATCCTGTTTGCCATAAAGCACAAAATCGTGTGTTTGTTTGGCCGTTCTCCCCTTACTATCTGCCGCCTCCATTTTAAGGCGATATCGTCCGGATGGAAATTTCGACAGCAACCACGAAGGCAACTCTTCGCCCGAAGTAAACTGTCCGGATGTCACCAGTTTGTCCTCCTTATACATCGGACTACCGTATTGATTTTTCCCGTTCTCTTCCAGACTGACGACTGTATATAACCCGGAAACGTCTGTTCTTTCTCCATTCAAGGTCTGCACATCTATTAATACACTTGTCTTGTTTTTATCTACCTGCTCCGGCAGATTGGTCGAGAGAAGGATACTAGCTTCCCCTACACTGAAGAGAGAGTATGCTTCCTGCGTCTCACCTTTACTGTCGGTTACGGTAGCAGTCACCTCAAAGCGCTCATAAAGGCTCCACCACAACGGCTGTTGCTGTTCTCTTTTTTCCGGTTTAAATACAAACGAGAAACTACCGTCGCCGGTCACCGTTGTTGTTCCGTATCCGACCTGTTCCGTTTGACCTCCCCACCCCATGCGTGGCCATAAAGGTGTACGGGTAATCCGCCAAGTGACCTCTCCACTCTGAAGAGAAGCACCGGAAAATGTTTGTACTTTCCCATTGAGGCGAACCTCATCTCCAAAAGCAATTTCCTCTTTTACAGGAAGAAAATCCACCTTGAATGTCGGACGTTTATACTCTTCCACCCGGATATATGTCGAATAATCCCCGGCTTCGATCCGGAAAGTACCATTCAATGCCTGTTTAGGCAGGATAAATTCGCCGTTGAATGAGCCGAATTCATTTGTTGTAAGCTGTTGACGGGTCACCTCTTTATTATTGGCATCCCGAAGGGAAACCGTAAAAGACTCTTTCGTTACAACCTTTGGATTTTCCGTATCGGGAATATAAGCGATCCCTTTGAAAAATACGGTTTGTCCCGGACGATAAAGTCCACGGTCGGTAAACAGCGAAAGCTTTGTTTTATCTTTTTGCGGTTCCGTATGATAGCGATAAAGATAGACACTGGCAACTCTTGCCCAGGTATCTCCCGGCAAGATGGGTTGACAGGCATAAATCTCTTTATTGTCGGGTAAAACAGCGATACCGTTTTTATCTGTTTCCACTGTCCCAAGCAGTTGCAGATACCGCCGTTGTCCACCAAAATAGTACACTTCAGCTCCGGATATCGGCTTCCCACTTTTGAAATCAGTGACAAACACCTCTGCCTTTCCCGAAGCCAACTGTCGCGAAACAGCGGCCAAACGGGTAACACTCAATGTATGTCTGTTTTTTATCTCCTTATCGGAAGCGCTGATAATACATTCATAGAGTGCTGCCTTTTCCACCGGAATCCGCAGAATCGTATCCTGACTACTATAGGTATTTTTAATCGGAAGCGAGAAAGCGAGTTCTTTCACCAATGATCCTTTCACCGCCTCCTCATCCGGAGAGTTATACGACATTAAGTCAATCGGTTGCCGCTTACTTTCAAACAGTTGAACGGTTACACCGGTAATATTTTTATACGTCAATTTCAGTTCTACATATTGCCCCGGATAAACCGTATTGGGCATCTCCGATGCTATAAACGGCTCCTCCATGGAAGCCAGTTCATTCTTCAACAAATTAATTCGTTCATATCCGGGAAAACGGGAAATAGCCTCTTTGATCTGGTGATATCGCTGAGTCTGTAACGAATCTGTGTTCAAACGGCCATCATCCGGCAAATAACGGGTTTGATTCAACTGGGCTATAAGTATTTCAATAGAAAAATCCTCATCCGCATACAGGCGGTTAAGCGACTCTAAAGCTGTGATATAGTCGGTATATTTCTGTGGGAAATGGCCTTGTTGGTATTGATAATTCAGATAATCCAGTTCGACCATAAGCGCTGCTTTTCTCTGCGGTTGTTGTTGCCGGAAAGAAAGAAGCTTTTCATATATTTCATAGGAAGGATGAATCGCCAATGCCCGATAGGCCAAAAAGTCGTATAATGTCGGACGCAATTCCGGAGAATCTTTACCCTTTATCAATAGCTCTTTAAAATCAGTAACGGGAGTTTGTTGTAATAGATCGGCAGGTTGCAAAGAGAGCGTCAACTCCTCCTGGATCTTATCCTCAAAAAGATTGGCAGACCATTCGCGAATATCATCGGGGATAAAACCGGTTAATGCTGTCCGTTGAGTCACTTGCCACCGGTTTTGCTGATAATACCAGTCATACATTTCTGCCAGTATGGAATGCAACAGGGCGACAGAAGCCTGTCCTGACGTCTTTGTCGTAAAGGCTTCCACCTCTTGTATCAATTCCGGGAACCGGTCGTTATCCTTTTCCAGTTCATCCTGCATATGCGTAATTAATGCCTTGATGAGTTCCGGGGTGTTATGCTCTTCGATTAATGTACTGATCATTCGCTCTTCTTTTGATGTTTCGCCGGCTTTGATGTATATCACAAACAATGAAATACCACAAAGGATCAATACCGAAACAATAGTTGCTCTTATCTTCATACCTATTTTATTCATTAAACTGGAAACAATAACTGTTTCAATATAGATACAAAGAAAGAGCAAATATTTGTGAAATATCCGTTAATAAGGATTAATTGTCGAAAGATTCCGGATTATCCCTACTTTTTCCGGATATAGGTCAAGAAGGTATACGGATAAATATGTTTTTCATCAGCAGAAAACTGCTGACATTCGATCTCTTCCCATTCGTCAAAGTTTATTTCTGGGAAAAAAGTATCAGCATCTTCAAAAACATGATGAACACGTGTCAGATACATTTTATCGGCAATCTCTAACGCCTGTTTGTACACCATCGCACCGCCGATCATAAAAATTTCATCTTCTTTCTCACAAATATCCAAGGCGTCATGCATCGACTCACAGGCGAAACAATCCACAAATCCGGCTTCAGGCAAGGTCGTCAGAACAATGTTTTTCCGATTAGGCAATGCGCCCTTAGGCAATGACTCGAATGTTTTGCGACCCATAACAACGGCATGCCCGGTTGTCAACTCTTTAAAGCGTTTCATATCGTATGGCATATGCCACAACAATTGTTGTTTTTTTCCGATAGCATTATTCTCCGAAAGCGCAGCAATAATAGAAATAGTACTCATGAGCGAATCGTTTTAATCTGTTTTTGCGTTTGTAAAATTCAATCAATCACCATCAGACAGCGACATCTCCCTTGATATGGGGATGCGGATTATAATCATTTAGTTCAAAGTCGTCATATTGAAAATCAAAAATACTTTTTACTTCCGGATTGATATATATTGTCGGAAGCTTACGACATTCACGGCTGAGTTGCAACTCAACCTGGTCGAGGTGATTGCTGTAAATATGTGCATCACCAAGTGTATGTACAAAATCTCCGGCACGCAAACCGGTCACTTGCGCCATCATTTGCAATAACAAAGCATAAGAAGCTATATTAAAAGGAACGCCCAGAAAGATATCGGCGGAACGCTGATAAAGCTGGAGACTCAGTTTACCATCGGCCACATAAAACTGAAAAAAAGCGTGACAGGGTGGCAGGTTCATATTCTCCAGATCACCTACATTCCAGGCGCTGACAATAATCCGGCGCGAATCGGGCGTCTGCTTGATCATCTCCACCGCCTGACTGATCTGGTCGATAGACCCTCCTTTATAATCGGGCCATGAGCGCCATTGATAGCCATAGATATGCCCTAAATCACCATCCGGGTCGGCCCATTCGTTCCATATCCGCACACCATTTTCCTGTAGATAACGTGCGTTTGTATCGCCTTTCAGAAACCATAAAAGTTCGTAGATAATCGATTTCAGATGTAATTTCTTGGTCGTAAGCAGAGGAAAACCCTCTTCCATATTAAAACGCATCTGATGACCGAAAACACTTAACGTCCCGGTTCCTGTTCGGTCTTCTTTCCGTATCCCTTCTGTTAAGACACGATTGAGCAGCGCATGGTATTGTTTCATCTGTTCTGTTCTTGTAGGATGCAAATGTACGAAAGTGGTCGGAATAAACCAAAGATTGAATCAATCGTATTTTCTCGTCACATCACTCTATCAAACAAGCTTTTTTTAATACCGAATGAATACAGCTAAAAGAATGGATTGCATAGGCTCCTCCAGCGATCCTTATCTACGACTATTTTTGCAGTAAGGAATTAATCGTCTAACAGATGTGTCACTTTCGTCTAACAGTTGGTGCACTTTCGTCTACCAGTTGTGTCACTATCGTCTACCAATTGGTAGACGATTAATTTGTCAGAGAAAACGCGTTAAGGCAACACAATAAAATGTGTATGACATGCAGTAAAAAAAACCCACTTTTTTACAACTACAGTGGTATTCGATTGGCAAATATTTGATATATTTGCCCTCTTCATCTCTTTAACCGCAGACAATCCATATGACTGAAAAAACAGAAAAACAGATAAAAGACGAACAGATGGTACAAGAGGAGTTCAATGCACTTTTGAACGAATACTTAAATTCCAACCATCGTCGTAAGGTTGAACGGATTACCAAAGCGTTCAATTTCGCCAATCAGGCTCATGCCGGCGCCAGACGTCGTTCGGGAGATCCGTATATCATGCATCCGCTCGCTGTTGCCCGGATTGTCTGTAGTGAGATGGGACTGGGATCGACTTCGATCTGTTCCGCTCTGTTACATGATGTGGTGGAAGATACCGAGTATACCGTCGAAGATCTGCGGAATATGTTCGGTGATAAAATCGCCCAGATTGTGGATGGATTGACAAAGATCGCCGGAGGGATATTTGGGGATCAGGCCTCGGCACAGGCAGAGAATTTCCGCAAATTACTGCTCACCATGAGCGACGATATCCGGGTGATCCTGATAAAAATTGCCGACCGGTTACACAATATGCGTACACTCGGCTCGATGTTAACAGCCAAACAGTTCAAAATTGCAGGAGAGACCTTATACCTCTATGCCCCCATGGCTCATCGATTGGGATTGTTCTCTATTAAGACCGAGCTGGAAGACCTCAGTTTTAAATATGAGCATCCGAATGAATATGAGATGATCAATAACAAACTAAGGGCAACGGAGGAATCGCGTAACAAACTGTTTGAGCATTTTGCTGAGCCGGTACATCTCAAACTCCAGGCCATGGGCATGAAGTATGATATGCGTGCGCGTGTCAAATCGGCCTATTCGATCTGGAATAAAATGCAAGGCAAAAATGTGCCTTTCGAAGATATTTATGACATCTATGCCGTAAGAATCATTTTCGACTCGCAGCCGGGTCTCGATGAAAAAAACCAATGTTGGGATATCTACGCCGCTATCACCGATATCTACCGGGTTCGTCCGGACCGTATCCGCGACTGGGTCAGCCACCCGAAAGCAAATGGATATCAGGCTCTTCACATGACTGTAATGGGTCCCGACGGTCAATGGGTGGAGTTACAGATCAGAAGCCGCAGAATGGATGAGATTGCAGAAAAAGGGTTTGCGGCTCATTGGAAATACAAAGAGAGTAATGTCGAAGAAGATACCGAACTGGATAAATGGTTGCAAACGATCACCGAAATACTGGAAAGTCCGAATCCGAACGCATTGGATTTCCTGGACACGATCAAATTAAACCTGTTTACGACAGAGATTTTTGTTTTCACCCCCAAAGGAGACCTTAAAACGTTGCCTCAGGGGGCTACCGCATTGGATTTTGCCTATGCATTGCATACCGACATCGGCAACCGTTGCATCGGTGCTAAAGTCAACCATAACCTGGTGCCGTTAAACCATCCATTATCCAGTGGGGATCAGGTGGAGATCATCACTTCGCGGTCGCAAAAACCACAGTCGGAATGGTTGGGGTATATTACGACAGCCAAGGCACGTTCAAAAATTGATGCTGTCCTGAAAAAAGCACGAAAAGACGAAGCCCAAAAAGGAAAAACCAAAATATTGGAAGCCTTTAAACGAATCGACCTGGAAGCAACAACCTCTGCCCTCGACAAATTAGCCTTATATTATGGGTTCCCCAAACGGGAGGATTTCTATTATGCCGTAGAACAAGGGGATGTGATGTTGCCCGAAAATATACAGAAACTACTGAAAGAGAAAACGGATAATATCTTCTTTAAATACGTCAAACAGGCTCTTGGGGTTGGTCAGAAAAACGAGAAAAACCCTCAGGTAAAAGACGAAGAGAAAAAGGAGAAACCTAAATTCGACAAAACCAAACCGTATATTCTTCGTGGGGATGAGTATTCAAAAAATTATGTGATCGCGGATTGTTGTAAACCGATCCCCGGAGACGACGCATTAGGTTTTATCAATGATGATGATACGGTGGTCGTTCACAAACGGGCCTGTCCTATCGCCATGCGATTGAAAAGCAGCTTCGGAGGACGTATTCTGAATACCGAATGGAGCAGCCACAGGAACACCTCTTTTGATGCGACCCTGCAAGTAAATGGGATTGACTCTGTTGGTGTCTTGACGGCGATCACCAAAACCATTTCGGAATATAATGTGAATATTCAGAAAGTACTGATCGAAGCCAAAGCGGGATTCTTTGAAGGAAAGATCAAGATGCAAGTCCACGATGTGGAAGATATCCAGAAAATGTGTGTGACGCTGTCGAAGATAAAAAATATCAAATCGGTCGGCCGTATCGCTGAATAACAGTTTATTGCGAAAGAACCAGATAGGTCATATAAGCTACATAACAAAGGACTAAAACAAGACCTTCCGGACGTGTTATCGTTCGCTTTTTAAAGAATAGTCCGAACATATACAATAAGATACAGGAACCGATCAATACATAAAAATCAACAGGAGTTATTCCGCGGATCGGCAACGGACTGATCGTTGCGCTACATCCCAGTACAAAAAAGATATTAAACAGGTTAGAGCCTATCACGTTGCCGATCGCCATCTCGGGGTTCTTCTTCAATGCTGCTGTAACGGATGTAGCCAATTCGGGTAAAGAGGTTCCTCCGGCGACTAATGTCAGTCCGATCACCGACTCACTGACTCCTAAACTTCGGGCTATTCCGGAAGCTCCACTCACAAAAAGATCACCGCCAAAAACAAGTCCGGCCAGACCGCCGAGAATAAACAAAGAGGCTTTCCAGAGAGCCATCTCTTTGATCTGAGAACCACTCTCCTCCCCGCTTTGAGCAATCGCAAAGGTATATCCAAGAAATATCAGAAAAAAACAGAGTAAAACTAATCCGTCGCTCGTACTTATACTGTTTTGACTATCTCCATTGAGTAATATATCATTGGCAAAAATGAAAAGAACAATAGCTGCCAGCAAACATAAAGGGATCTCTTTACGCAACGTGCCTCTTGTTATCGGTATAGGAACAATGGCCGCCGTGCAACCCACAATCATTAAGACATTGAAGATATTACTCCCCCCAACATTCCCTATCGCCATATCAGCACTTCCTTTCAACGCAGAAGAGAGACTGACAGCTAATTCGGGAGCAGAGGTGCCGAATGCCACAATGGTCAACCCAATCACCAAATTGGATATATGAAAACGTTTTGCAACTGACGAGGCGCCATCAGTCAATATATTGGCTCCGACTAATATCAGGATTAATCCGCCAAGAAGAAAGAGAATATCTAACATAAATCAGAACGGCAAATCGTCTACCGGATCAGCAGGTCCGAAATCAGGAGTTGATGGAGCAACCGGAGCAGATGCGGGAGCGAAATTTTCAGGAGTTAAACCGTCAGCGCCACCCATAGGCATATCCGTTGCCGCACGGTCTACACGCCATGCATTGATATTGGTAAACCAACGTCCCTGATATTCCCGGCTGTCTATATCAAAAGAGATGGTTAACATTTCGCCGGGTTGAATAGCTGCCTGAGCTATACGATCGGCACCGAAAAGCTGAAAACAGACCTTTTTAGGATATTGTTCCTGCGTTTCCAAGACATACTCTTGCTTTTTCCATTCGTTGCCAGTTTTACTGACTCCTCCTTGTTCAGGCAATACAGCTATAATTTTTCCGGTAATTTCCATAGATATGTGCTTTAAAATTCGACTGCGAAGTTAAGATTTTCTCCACGAAGATATGCATAGTGAAGGATCATTTTCTAATCAAACATGAAAAATCAGAATGATTTCTCCAGGGGAACAACTGTAGTACGATTATTCTTTAGGAGCAAACGCATCAAAATCATCCCGCAGAGCAAGGAGTTTTTCTTTGATGTTTTTCAAACGATAGACAATATCCTCCTGTCGGATGGCCGTATCTTTATTATCTTTTAATTTCTGGCGGGCACCGGCCAAGGTCAACCCTCGTTCTTTGACCAGGTAATAGACCAGACGGATCGCGTCGATATCTTCCTGTTTATAAAAACGCGTTCCCTTATTTGTCTTTCGCGGACTAATGATATCAAACTCTTTCTCCCAAAAGCGTAAAGTCGATTCATTGACGTTAAACATCTGAGCCACTTCACTGATGGAGTAAAACTGTTTAAGATTTTTATCTTTTTTCAATACCATGACATCCACACTTTATTGTTAATCCATGACCTGACCATGATTTTCTGCAATCTGAAGCATTCGGTCATACTCTTCCGGGGTCAAATCCATAAAATAATAACGCGACGGATTATCATGTCTTCCTCGCACAATTACTTCATAATGTAAGTGAGGACCTGTCGACTTACCGGTATTTCCTACCTCACCGATAACCTCTCCACGAGTCACCTTCTGGCCAACGCGAGCCCTGAATTTGCTCATGTGTCCATATAATGTTTCATAACCAAATCCATGATTGATCATCACACAGTTCCCATACCCCTGTTTCCATCCGGTAAAAGTAATCACCCCGTTTCCGGTAGCATAAATCTCCGTTCCGATTTTTGCTGAGAAGTCCATTCCGGCATGGAATTTAGGCACCCGGTAAATGGGATCCATACGCATACCGTATCCCGATGCTGTACGGGTCAATCCTTTATTTGAAATCGGCTGAATGGCCGGAATACATTTACTTCTTTCCTCCTGGGTCTTCCCTAACTCGATCAGTTCTTCCAGCGAATTGGATTGTACATACAACTGTTTGCGCAACATATCCATCTTCTTGGTCGTTGAAACGACCAGGTCGGCATTGGTCAACTCCAATAAATGTTCATACCGATTGGTACCTCCGAAGCCGGATTTGCGTACAGATTCGGGAATCGACGCGGCCTGAAAAATCGCACGGTATAAATTCTCATCACGCTGCTGCACATCTTCAAGCACATCTAATGCATCGTCCAGGCGCGCTGCCAGGACACTGTATTGTGTTTGTAACAGTTTATTCTCTTTCCGTAACTGCGACTCCATGGGGGAATCAATGAAATTCATCATCACAAAAAAAGCGATGCCGCCTAAGAATACACCGGTACTCAAATGACGCAATACCGCTATAATACGTTCCTTATTAGACGGATAAACCCGCTCATAACTTAGCGAGTTCGGATTGTATAAGAAATATGTTTTTCGACTTTTGAATAGCTTCATAATGCAATTTATCGCTGAAAATAGACGCAAAAATAATAATTTACAGTACTTTTGCAAATTGTTTTTCAGAATATTAACGAGTACTATATAGCGACATTATGTTAACAGCAAAAGAAATCCGTGATTCATTCAAATCCTTTTTTGCGTCAAAAGGACATCAAATTGTGCCATCGGCACCCATGGTGATAAAAGGAGATCCAACCCTGATGTTCACCAATGCCGGAATGAACCAATTTAAAGATATTATCCTCGGGAATGTGCCCATCAAATATCCCCGGATAGCCGATTCTCAAAAATGTCTTCGGGTGAGTGGTAAACACAACGACCTGGAAGAAGTGGGTCATGACACCTATCACCACACCATGTTTGAGATGCTGGGGAACTGGTCGTTTGGCGATTATTTCAAAAAAGAGGCCATTGAATGGGCATGGGAATATCTGGTCGACGTATTGAAACTCGACCCGGATCGCCTATATGCAACCGTATTTGAAGGCAGCCCTTCGGAGAATCTCGAACGGGATAATGAAGCGGCAGCTTACTGGGAACAATACTTGCCGTTAGACCATATTCTGAACGGTAACAAAAAAGATAATTTCTGGGAAATGGGCGACACCGGACCTTGTGGACCATGTTCGGAAGTACATATCGACCTGCGTACCCCGGAAGAACGAAATCTTATTCCCGGACAGGAGTTGGTCAACAAAGATCATCCGCAGGTCATCGAAATCTGGAATCTCGTGTTTATGCAATTCAACCGGTTGAGCGACGGTTCACTAGAAGGACTTCCTGCCCGTGTAATCGATACCGGTATGGGATTTGAGCGTCTTTGTATGGCAATCCAGGGAAAAACATCCAACTATGACACGGATGTTTTCCAACCGATTATTCAGGCTCTCGCTAAAATAACCGGATCGGTCTATGGACAGGACAAACAGAAAGATATTGCGATGCGTGTTATTGCCGATCATATTCGGACGATTGCCTTTTCCATTACCGACGGGCAATTACCTTCCAATGCCAAAGCGGGTTATGTTATCCGCCGCATTTTGCGCCGGGCAGTGCGTTACGGATACACATTCCTCAATCGCCGCGAAGCGTTTATGTATACGCTGATCCCTTCATTGATCGAGACAATGGGTGATGCGTATCCCGAACTGATCGCCCAGCAAACGTTGATTGAAAAAGTGATAAAAGAGGAAGAAGAGTCTTTCCTGCGTACACTCGAAACAGGTATTCGTTTGCTCGATAAAAAAATTGAAGAGGCGAACAATGCTCAACAAACAGTGATAAGCGGAATCGATGCTTTCACATTATATGATACGTATGG
The DNA here is from genome assembly GCF_029893105.1 of Parabacteroides sp. PF5-9. Lineage (GTDB taxonomy): Bacteria > Bacteroidota > Bacteroidia > Bacteroidales > Tannerellaceae > JARXWG01. The sequence goes on from NZ_JARXWG010000005.1 coordinate 157,477, forward strand.
TTTCCCATTAGACTTAACCGAACTGATCTTACGAGAAAAGAATAAGAGTGTTAATCTGGATGAGTTTAACACCGAAATGCAAAAACAGAAAGAGCGTGCCCGGAATGCAGCTGCAATCGAAACCGGCGACTGGATTATTCTCAAAGAAGGAGAAAGCCGGTTTGTCGGATACGATAATTTCGAATGTGAATCGGAAATTCTGCGCTACCGTAAAATCAAACAGAAAAATAAAGAATTATATCAGATCGTATTGGATCAAACCCCTTTCTATGCAGAGAAAGGAGGACAGGTAGGCGATACCGGATGGCTGTTTTCCGAGAATGAAAAAACAGAGATTATCGATACAAAAAGTGAAAATAATCTTTCCGTTCACCTTGTCACAAAGCTGCCTATGGATGTGACTGTCACGTTTACGGCTAAAGTAAATGAGAAAAAACGGCTGCAGAGTGAATGTAATCACTCGGCGACACACCTTTTACATGAAGCTTTACGTGAAATACTGGGACCACATGTCGAACAGAAAGGATCGTATGTCTCTCCGGAAGCATTACGTTTTGACTTCTCTCATTTCCAGAAAGTCAGTGAAGAAGAGATCCGTGAGGTTGAAAAACTGGTGAATCAACGCATACGTTTGAATCTGGCGTTAGAAGAACACCGGAATATGCCGATTGCAGAGGCGCAGGCCATGGGAGCAATGGCATTATTTGGTGAAAAATATGGCGAAGAGGTGCGTGTCGTTAAATATGGCAATTCCATTGAATTATGCGGAGGCACACATATCCCTGCCACAGGAATGATCGGAACGATGCGTATTGTCTCTGAAAGTTCTATTGCTGCCGGCATTCGTCGTATTGAGGCCGTAACGGCAGAGGCAGCAGAGAATTTCGCCTATTCACACCTCGACCTACTACGTGAAATCCGCCAGATGTTCAATAATATGCCTAACCTTGTGCAGTCAATTAAAAAGAGTATCGAAGAAAATGCGGAGATGAAAAAACAACTCGAAGACTACATCAAAGAGAAAGCAATCATGCTTAAAAAGAGTCTTCTTGAGAAAACCGACGAACGACAGGGCATCAAATTAGTGAAATACATCGGACAGGGCAATGTCGATATCATGAAAAATATCGCATTCCAAATAAAAGGAGAACTCCCTGGTAACTTTATGTTTGTCGCCGGAATTACCGACGAGACTAAATGTACCCTTATGGTCATGTTGGGCGAAAACCTGGTAAAAGATGGACTGGATGCCGGAAAACTGGTAAAAAATGCTGCCAAGCACATACAAGGAGGTGGAGGAGGACAGCCTCACTTTGCCACCGCCGGTGGTAAAAACATGGATGGTCTCGCAACTGCTGTTGATGAGATTATTGAAGCTGCAGGATTGAAATAATTAGACTCCCAACGACAAATGAATCAACAAAAAGTCGTTATAAGTGAAGACATACGGTCCGACCTACAGGACTTTATGTCTTCATTAACTTACAACAAAGCCTTTATACTCACCGATAGGAATACCTTGGAGAACTGTTTTCCGGTGATCAAAGAGATCCCGGCCATCCAGAATGCAACGAGTTTCACCATCGCCGCCGGAGATGAACACAAAAATGAAACACAACTCCACGCCGTATGGGACTTCCTCTCGAATAACGGGGCGTCGCGCGACTCCATCCTGATCAATCTGGGAGGAGGCATGGTCACCGATCTGGGTGGTTTTGCCGGTGCAACATTCAAACGCGGCATCCGCACGATTAATATCCCGACCACGCTCATGGCTGCTGTTGATGCTGCTGTAGGAGGAAAAACCGGTATTAACTTTAACGGACTAAAAAATGAAGTCGGAGCATTCTATCCGCCATTATCCGTTTTTATCGATTGTCACTTTCTGCAAACATTAGACCTGAATAACATCTTGTCAGGATATGCCGAAATGCTCAAACATGGACTGATCAGTTCACCGGAAATATTAATGCCCCTACTAAGCTTTGATCTGTATACCCAGTCGATACGCGAAGTTCAGTCCGAATCGATCCGTCAATTATCCAAGCTGGTGGCTCAGTCCGTCGCAGTGAAGCAACGTATCGTAGAAGCAGACCCTTTGGAAAAAAACATTCGAAAAGCATTAAACTTCGGACACACCATCGGACACGCTTTTGAAAGCCTTTCATTCGAGCTAAAAAGACCGCTATTACACGGCCATGCCGTAGCAGCCGGTATGGTCAGTGAACTTTATCTCTCACACAAACTGTGCCGCTTCCCAATGGATAAGTTAAGTCAAATCGTTTACTTCATCAAAGAGTACTATCCCGCGTTTTACTTCGACTGCAAAGCTTACGACACACTCTACGAATTCATGACGCACGATAAAAAGAACGAAGGTGGAAAAATCAACTTCTCCCTTTTATCCGATATCGGCGAAGTCCAGATCAACCAATCAGTCTCCCAATCACTCATCCTCGAATCACTCGATTTTTACAGGGAAAGTTTTGGGGTCTAAGGAAAATTTATCGTAAATTTGCACCGCATAAAAGCGGGATGTAGCTCAGCCCGGTAGAGTACGCGTCTGGGGGGCGTGTGGTCGCAGGTTCAAATCCTGTCATCCCGACGGCTAATTAACAGAGACTTACAAGAAATTGTAAGTCTTTTTTTATGCTTGCGTGACGGATTCGTGACGGTTTTTCGGTTTGTTTTTGCTTGATTTTTGACTTATCTTTGACTTGAAAAAATAACAAAGATTAACGTAGGTGAACATGATGACAACGTGGCAAAAATTAGAATTGTGCAAAATAAGATACTATTTGGATGAACATCCGGATTTATACAACTTCAATCATTTCGAAGAAACCTTAATTTCCCCACACCTTGAGAAACTCCCTTTCTTAAGCAATTATAGTCAAGTACTTTTTGATTACGGCAAACATCTATACAGCCTAAAGCAGAATATGGCAAAAGACGATGATGACCATAGTTTCATATACTGCTTTCATCTCCTAACAGAATATCGATTACTCTTGTTACCGGGGAACTTGCCTTCGGTAAAAATCCCCAACTCAAAGAATAATGCGAATAAACGAAAAGGAAAGTTCCATATCACAGACGATAATTACCGGAGAATTTTAATGACAGGCATTGAAGCTGAAATGAGAAAATATAATTTACACCACATAGCAAAACCCAGCGAACAAATAAGTCAAGAGATTGAAGATAGAGTAAATGAAGATTGGGTAAAGAAATGTATGGAAGAAATAGACAAACGTTATCCAAAATATCCTATACAAGAAAAAATACGTTTGCTTCATAATTCCTATGCATTAGAATTTCCTATTGTTGTAGAGAATTTTACGTTAGAGCACGTTGATTTTATGATTGACAGAGGATTGAAAGTGAATAAAGAACGAAATTATTTCAAAACAAGTTCAGGAAGACCATCATTCAGTTTTGAACGAGAGTGTGCAGAGACGCTATTTTCACTTCTTATTATTGACTTTGTTTTAGAAATCAAGAACAATCCGACTCAAGATAAAATGCCTCAAATGCACGATATGATAAGATATGACTTCATTTATGATTTTCTTTATTACTTCAAGATTTACACTACTGAAATTGCCCCCAATCATACAACCAGGAAATCAGACCTAATAAAATCTCTGATAGGTAAAAAACGAACAAAAACACAAGGGAAAACAAAGAATTAAACCGGTTGTTTTTTGACCTATTTAGCTTCCTGAAAATCTCATTGCCCTTTGATTCTGTTAGTATACTTTTGTCCACAGATACTCAAAATTAATGCAATATGAGACAAAGGACTTTTGAAGAAATCAAAGAAAAACCTTTGATTTATCTTACTGTAGAGGAATTTCTAAATCTACAAGAAACTTTAGGAAAAAAGAGTGATACCTCGACACAATTCCCTGAAATAATGTCAATCGACATTGCCTCACGTTTTACGGGTTATAAGAAAAGTACGCTTTACCGTAAAACATGTACAAATGCTATCCCCTTTTACCGTCAAGGGAGTCGAGTTCTATTCAAAAAAATGGAACTTGAAAAATGGTTATTATCCAACAAACAGGAAACCGTCAAGGAACATATTGAGAGATTGGAAAGCGAGTTGAACAATCGGACTAAACGCAAAATAAATGGAAAATAACAATCCGATCAACTGGCGTGAAGCTCGATTAAATATCAACGAGGAATTTTCTGAACCTCCAGTTATTCTTATGGTCGAAGATTCTATTGTCTGCACCTTAGGGAATTTTTCCGCCAGTTCCGGCAAAGACAAATCCAAAAAGACGTTTAATGTATCTGCCATGACAGCTTCTCTACTATCGGGAAAGCCAGTATTAAACTACTATCCCTTTCTACCCAACGATAGACAGAAAATTCTATATGTTGATACAGAACAAAGTCCTTTTCACTGTATAAAGGTTGCAAAACGCATCTTGAAACTTGCCGACAAAGAATTGACCGAAGTAGAAGATAGTTTTATATTCTTATCTCTACGAAGATACGCTCCAAAGGTTCGAATACAGATTATAGAACAAGCAATTGAAGACAATCCCGAGATATTCCTTGTTATTATAGACGGAATCCGTGATTTAGTACTGGATATAAACAGTCCATCAGAAGCGACCGAGATAATGGGGAAACTTCTTAAATGGACGGACGAAAAATCAATTCATATTCATACGGTCATTCACTTAAATAAAGTGGACGAAAATACTCGTGGCCATTTAGGCACAGAACTCAACAATAAAGCTGAAACTGTTATGCAAGTAACCAAATCCACAGATGATAGCAATATTAGTGTTGTCAGTCCGAAGAGTGTCCGGGATGTTGAATTTAACCCTTTCGCTTTCTGTATAAACGAAAATGCCCTACCCGAACTTACAGAAAGCCATTCTACCTCTAAACAGCCAAGCAAAGGATTTGATTACAACGAACTCTCAGAATCCGAACACAGAGAAGCTCTGGAGATGGCATTTGAGTCAATTCCACAAGTCGGTTACAATCAGCTGATAGAAGTATTACAGAAAGCATATCAGGCGGTTGCCGGAGTTGATTTTGGCGTCAACAAGACAAAAGGGTTAAAGAAATTTCTTATCAATAAAAGAATGATAATCCAAATAGGTAAAAAGTACGAATACAATAAGGATTTTCATTACTAAAAGGCGTTTAGTTTAATACCCCCTATATATATAGTAACCCATTCTAAACCGAATAACATTAGGGAAAACAAGACTTTATTCAAAACTCATTTTCCCTAATGTTTGGTTGAAGTTATTCCTTAAGAAGTGATTAGCGAGAGGGGAATGCTACAAAGTAACATTCTTGGGCTTAAATCATAGATTTACAGCAGTTTTCAAAGTTACATAATCTTTGATAATGTAACATTTGAATTACTTCTAAATTTAACAGTTTAATTATAAGAGATTTAGTCATGAAACAAAAGATAATACGAGTGTCAGAAACGTCACACTCAGACTTCAAGGATTTGGTAGCAAAGTTTTCAGAATACAATATCAGTACAGCGACCGAGGAACTTATCAAAACAGCTCTTAAACGAGGACAGATAAAATACAATGATAAAGAGAATGCTTATCAAGCCGTCAGGGAATTAGATGCGACTTTCCGAAAATGGATGCGTCAGCAAGAGAAAATGCACCTAACTAAAATATCGGAAGAACTTCTCGCCTTAGCACAAGAATTGAGAGATACTACGACTAAACAGGACTTACGAGAGCAAAGTAAGAAGATTGGCGAAGCTTTTGAAAAGACATATACGCAAACCTTAAAATCTTTAGCAACCGAGTATTCCAAAGTACTGTTAGAACTTGCAGAGTTGAAAAATCCCATCAACAAGCACTCAAAAGTTGTAGAAGAAAAGCTAACCAAGAAAATGTTCAGTTGATGTACACTAAGGTAATATGTCCCGGCATTCATGGGAGAACTTCTTTTGCCAATACTGGTTCATGCTCTGCTCTTGTCAATTATCTGAATAAAGAGAATAAAGACAAGCCTTTAATTGAAAAAGAAATGTTTTTCAATCAGGAGCGGAATAACATAACAAGCTATGAAGTGATCAAAGCGATAGACGGGAACAGAAAGGGTCTATCAAAACGAACTCCCAAGTTCCACTCATTGGTTATTGCTCCTGATAAATCAGAACTACAGCACATCAAGAACAATCCTGATGCGCTCAAAGAATATGTTCGTGATGTCATGGAGTTGTATGCACAAAACTTTAATCTGAAAGACGGTAGAAAGCTCTCTGCTGATGATTTAGTCTGGTTCGGGAAGTTAGAATATTTCCGGAAGAATAAAGATTCAAAAGAAGATATGCATGTTCATATTGTTGTTTCGGCAAGAGATAAAAGCCAAACAATAACCTTGAACCCAAATGTCAATAATAAACAGCGGTTCAATCGGGTTAATTTCTCTTTCAATAGCGAAAAAGCCTTTGACTTACGGTTTAGCTATGAGCGAAAAAAGTCTTTGCTATTTACCCATCAAACAAACCGTTATGGTTCTTTTGACGATAAAAAGAAGCTCTATTATGAGCAAAATAAATCTCACAAAGCGATTGAAAGCCATTTGAGTAGCATCGTATCAATAAATTTCGAAGTCGAAGAAGCCAATAATAAGCGAAGAAAACGGAAATTGAGTCGTTAGGTATTCCAACTTTATAGAAATATATATTTCCATATTAACGAAATATAGAAAACGACAATCCTATATTATCAAAACAAATAATATAGGATTGTCGAAATATTTATTCCTTAATTACATCCGAGAAATCAGATAGATCGTCCAAGTGAAAAGCATGGATGCTCTTAATTCTGTTTGTCAAATCAGACTCCTTTTTAAGCCACTCCATGAAGATGAATGTATTTCGGAGTCCGTCTTTCTCGCAAGCATAAAAATTGCCGGAAACACGAGTAAAGCCGTTATTGCTTAGGGCAATTTCGAGCGTTCGCACAATTGACTGTATATTTTCTGTCTCTTCAAAAGTGATATAAATTCCGTGCATAATTTCACAAAATATAAAAATACATATTTTGATAATATTGAAACATCTATTTCTCTTCTTTTGCTTCGAGAAGTATAGGAATAAGGGTAAACATTTCTCCACTTCTCCTGCGGATAATTACTTTTTCTCCTTTGTTTATCTCCTTTAGGTAGTAATTCGTTTTCCTGAAGAAATCTGTTGATGTAATTGTTTTCATATTGGTCAGATTATTTTTCTTTTATCATTTTGTAGCATTGAGTACCATCAGAAGACAAGATAAATACAGCCCCCATTTCTTGTCGGACTGGTTGTCCAAGCTTTGGATTTTGGAATGAAAAGTAAGTATCTACTTTCTTGGCTAAAATATCTGTACCTGTGCGATTGTCATATCTATGAATATAGTCAGCAGTCCAGTTATTTGCTTTCTGTAGTTCCTCTTTTGCTTTTTCCAAATCTTTCTGATAAGTAGAAGTTAAAACTCCAGCAAAAATATCATTTTTTTTCTTTTGTTGTTTTTCGATAGCGTTCTCCCAGTGGGTAACAGAGCGTTGTGCCGATTCGATTTTCTTTTGCTTTTCAACCTGATACTGTTCTTGAAGAATCGTTATACTGTCGGCAACGGTAATATCTGACAACTCAAATTTAGTGAACTCAATCTTGAAATCAGTCTTGATGCCATTTTCTGTTTGCAAGTAATCTAAAACAGCATTTTTATAGACATTGTCTGTTCCAGTGCAAGAAGTCGCAAATAATATAAGAGCGATGGATAGTAGGATTTGTTTCATGATACAGTAATATTTAGTTTTGAATAATTGTCAAAATCGAATAGATCTACTGGAATACAGCTAACTCCACTATCTTTGCCTAATGCAATGCCAATAAGTACTTGAAATTGTTCGAACAAGACTCTCCTTTCAAACCCGGAAGGCTCTATTTCTTTCCCTAATATTTTGTAATAGGTTTTGAAAGCGAGATAAAAGAAGTAGTGGGAACTGATGCTTATACAATCATCAGTATCTTCTGGTACGTACCAGTATTCCAAAAGACATTTTGGGATTTCGCTTGTCTTTGCATTGATATTGCTGGATATGAATTCAATGCTTTCCTGATGGATAGAATTTGTTTTTGCCATGATTCTCTGTTTTTACTTGAGTTCCACGACAAAAAAAGAAGACGTGGAAACTACAAATCTTATTCTACCCGAGGCTCTGGTAAGCCCATAGTGAAAAATAAGCAGTAGCTCCACGCCTATACGACATGGAGCATTCTCGCTTATCATCCTTTCACTATTGAAATTTACCAGATTCCGGGTAAGGATAATACCGTGAATACTAATCCAATATGTTTAACGAATAAATCCGTCTGTTTTCTGTCGTAAAGATACGAATTCTTACTTAAATTCGCAATTTGGCAATAACAAAAACGTTAAAAATTCACTTAAAAGTAAACTTATTGCAAGGAAAAATTGTTAGATTCAAAAAACTTCTTTATCTTTGCGAGAAAAATTCACTTAAAAGTAAAGTTGTGGAGTGTGAACTTGAACTGTATTTAGAAAATGAAAATGTAAATATTTATTCGATCAGAACGAATGGAGAAAAACTTGAGATAGAAAAGTTTTTAGAAAAATTTCCTCCTGGTTCAAAATATGAGAAAGATATAAATATAATATTAGCTGCTATAAAAAAAATTATATCTAACGGAGCATTAGAACGTTACTTTAGACCGGAAGGGGCATATGGTGACGGTATTGGAGCCATACCTATAGAAGGGAATCGATTGAGGCTTTACTGTATTCGCGTCTCCAATTCTATCTTAGTCATTGGAAATGGAGATGTTAAGCAAGTGAAAAAATGGCAAGAGTGTCCTATATTATCTCAATATGTTGAACAATTAAAGAAACTTCAAGAAAAGCTCAACCAATCCTTAAAAGATCGCACTACAACAATTATGAATAAAAATATAAATGGACGTCTAAAATTTAATATAAAATGAACGGAAAAGGAAATTTGCTCGAAGATAGATTAAAGGAAATACCAAAAGATATAGAGGAATTTGTTTCGCTGTCATTTGATATTTCTGATAGAATTCGAGATGTTTTAGAAGAAAATAACATATCTCAAAAACGGCTAGCTCAACTTTTAGGAAAAAGAGAGTCAGAGGTTAGCAAGTGGCTAAAAGGAACTCATAATTTTACAATAGAAACTATTGCAAAAATAAGTGTTGTTCTTGATACTAAGATTTTTTATGTGCCAACAAAAACAAAATCTTTAGTAGAAATAAAACAGGCTATTAAAGATTTTGAGTATTTATATAATAAATCATCTAAGGAAAATTTTTTTAACATTAAGCTACAGACTCTTCCTGAAAAATCAATATACAAAAACGAAGATCATATAGGGCTTGTTGACTCCGAAAAGAAAATAGCTATAAAAAAAGTAGACAGTACAACTATCTATAAATTAGCTTGTACAGCAAATTTTGAGAGTTCAAAAGAAAGTCCTGCTATCAATATTGTATTTTAGTAATATTTTGAAATATGAAAAATAAAAAATCTGATTTTAAAGAAATTAGTATTAGCTTAAAGAAAATACAGGATTGTAAGTTTTATTACAATTTAGACTTTAAGTGCAATCAGGAAAGTTTGAAAGAAGATAAATTACCATACAACGTAATCGTCAAATACTTTTTTTCATATGAATTAGAAGAAGATTTGTTTTACATAAACATTTCTATTATTTATGAAGAAAAAAACAATCAAATATTAGAGGCGGAAAACCGTTTTACATTTCACATTAAGGAACTAAAAAGGCTTATCAAAGTACAAAGTAGCACATCATTTGCATTAGAAGTAGACTTTTTACCAACCTTAATTAATGTAGCAATAGGAACAATGCGTGGAATTATCTTTTCAAGAACAGGGTCTAGTTCTCTTTCAGAATACCCATTACCTATGATTTCAATGACTGAATTAACCCAAACGACAGATCAATAAAAAAATCAAGTATGGATAAGGCGCAAAGAAAGGCTATTTTAAATCAGGCTTTTTCCCCGACACAGCCAATTCAAGAAAAAGATTTCTTTTTCGGGAGAATGAATCAACTCATGAAAGTTATTGATGCTATAAATGAGAAAGGGCAACATGCAATTTTATATGGTGAGCGAGGAGTGGGAAAAACTTCCTTAGCAAATATAATGTATAAATCTTACACTAATATTTATCCGGTAAAAATCACATGTGATAGAAGACATACATTCCGTTCTCTTTGGGAAGATGCATTTGATAAGATACAGTACTCTCAAACAACAAATGGCATAGGATTTAATGCGCAGAATAAGAGCAAAATGGTATCAATGAAAAGTCTAATATCATCATATACAGACTTGAAAACGAATCAAATTGTTGACATTCTGAATAATCTTGGAAATGATTACAAATTAATGTTTATATTTGATGAGTTCGATAATATAGATGATTTAAATACTAAATATTTTTTTGCAGACCTGTTAAAATCTCTATCTGACAATAATATTAACACAACGGTTATATTAGTGGGGATAGCAGAAAGCGTAGAAGATCTAATAGGGAGCCACCAATCACTGGAACGATGCCTAAAGCAGGTAAAGATGCCGCGAATGAAAAAAGAAGAGTGTGAGGAGATAATAGTCAATGGTTTAAAACTTCTCGATATAAAAATAGATAAGATTATTCAAGAAAAAATAATAGAATTTTCTTCAGGATTTCCACATTATATTCACTTGTTATGCAAATATGGGTGCTTAGAATTAATAGAAAATGATAAAACTTATTTTTCCGAACCATATTTAAATATTGCCATAAATAAAGGTATTGAAAATACATCTGAACAATTGCGAATAACTTTTAGGGCAGCTATTTTATCATCAAGCAACAATGGTAAATGGAAGAATATTTTATATGCTTGTGCTAATTCCGAGCTAGATGAGTTCAATTCATTCACAACCAGTGACATTGTTAAAGAATATAATAAAATCACACAAAAAGCATCTAACAACTCAAATCTGCATTATTGTATCAATGAACTCACAAAAAAGAATCGAGCAGAAATATTGACAAAATTGGGCAAGGGGCGAAGTTCTCGTTATACATTTAAAAATCCTATGATGAGAGCGTTTATTAAACTTAAAATGAATGCGAAATAAAATTATGACTCTATAACACCCTCACCACTTCATCTATAACCCTATTCCCAAAACTATCCAAATATACTTCGGTCGTTTTCACATCTCCATGCCCGAGAACTTGCGATATTTTGTCTGTGGAAACATTACTATTTCTCAGGCGCATGGCTACAGAATGTCGGGAAACATAGGTGGTTAAATTGAGTTCAATGCCAAGATCTTTACCTAATCTCTTTAATGCATCGTTGTATCGTCCTCGCCTATTCTTAATATGACTATATAGTTTTGAATGGCTATAATCTTTCGTAACACAGGGAGTAAGGTAATCTGCGGTTAAAAGAGTATTGTGCTTGAACCAGTCTATAAGGACTTCCAGTTCCGGTGTTATTTTTACGTACAACGGTTTAGTCGAGTTATTATTCCGTAGTTTGTAGCGTTTGTAGACGAGGTATTTATCATTGTCGATGACATAGATGTTTTTGGTGGATAATAATGCCATATCGATGTAGCTAATCCCATGACAATAATAAGAGAATAGAAATAGTCTGCGAGCAATTTCTAATCGAACGTTCTCACAGGAAGTCGTTTTGATTGTTTCAATATAATTGTCAGATAAATAACGCTTTGCTGTAGTCTCAGTTAGTTTATTTACTTCAAATTTGCTTCTCCCACCATAAGGATAGAAGCGTTCGTCAGCATCGCCCTCGCTAATAGCTTTGTTGTAGGCTGCTCGTAAAGCTTTATGATAATACTTCCGGGTATTTCCGCAACATCCCTCTCGCTGTACTATTCGGCCTCCTTTTTTGTATTTAGAGATTCTTGGTTTTTGTAAAAATACATCGAAAGCCCTCACGTATTTGAGATTAATTTCACTAAAAATTCGCTTATTAAACTCAGAATCGAATATACAGAGCATCTCTAAAGTTCGTTGATAACATTCCGCATTCCCGTCATGACCGGTTGCTTTCAGGTCTGAAACTAGCTTAGTGAAGAACTCACTTACATTGGATTGATAGGTTTTATGTAGAAATGTATCCTCAAACTGGGTAAGTGTCCAGTCTATTTTTTGGCGATCAAACTCTTCAACAATATCATGTGCCTGAACTTCTTTTCGATTCAGATATTCGTTATTTTGTGTTCTATCGGGATGTAGATCTTTACCTCTCCCGGTTTTATATCTTTGCAAATCTTCATCCCATTGATGGGGATGAGCGTATAGATTCAAAGCAATCACTTTTCGTTCGTTATTTTTGCGAATCACTAATTTTATAGGGCATCCCTTTTGCGATGAATTTCCTGCGTAAAGACTAAATTTAAAACTTGCCATATCTTATACTTTGTATCGTTTTTGCGTGACGGATTCGTGACGGAATTTATACAAAGGTATAAAAATGAAGTCCAATCTTGCAATAGCAAAGATTTCGTATTCAACAGAATATCAAACAAATGCAAATAAAATCAAAGACTTTTTTTGATTCTGGGGGGCGTGTGGTCGCAGGTTCAAATCCTGTCATCCCGACGGCTAATTAACAGCCATTTACGATAAAAAGTAGATGGCTGTTTTCTTTTTTACTGACGGATTACTGACGAAATGGATGTAAAAGGATAGAAAGAAAAGAAAGGGGTCAACGGATAAACCCAATTGGGGTGGAGTTTTCAAGAATGCAATTTAGTATCTTTGCTCCAATGAAAGAACTAATGGAACATATAAATATAATTGAAGTTGGGAAAAACCTAATATGTAGACTTTTCTTTTGGTGCAACATACTTTTCATGTTCTCTTTATTTTTCTTTGTAAGAAGTCCTGACGTTCATATATTAGCATATAAAAAGAAAGGGACGAACAGGTTCGCATCTGTGGCAATTACATTTTTAAGTCTATGCTACTTAGTTATTTATATGACATTTGGTGCTATTCATCTACAATTTTACGTAAAGACTTATTGGGAGTCTATTATATTAATGTTTTTCGCATTCACAGTAACTCTTTTTGCCCAACCACCATACTACAAAAACAAAAAAAATACGTATTTAATAATATTCATGCCCCTTGTTTGGGGAGTATTAATGTTTTTGGATTTGTTTGAAATAATATAGACTCCATCCCTACTTATGGGGCGACATTTTTTCAATTTCTGCTAACAGATTGTTGTGTTTATTACGAATATCATTGAGAATTAAACGAAACTCTTTAATATCATCGTCTGTAATTAAAGAGCAAAAATCTAGAGTTTCATCAACTTCATTAATCAACAGTTCAGCACTGGGCTTGTTTTCAAGTATTATATTAAAGTCTTCTTTTGGAAAGAAATTAGACGGAATAGGATCGTAGTCGTACTTCTCTCTTAAATGCTTCATTTTAAACCCGAAATCACGAATGATTTTAGGCATAGACTTCCATGTTTTGCTATGACTTGCTTTATCATGGGAAATATTCATATTTATCAATCTCGCCAAATGATAATATGAATAATATAGTCTTGAAATAACTTGCCCATGATATATATTAGATTGCGAGATCAATAAAAGACACATTTCTATCAGAGTTTTTGATTTCATCAATAAATTCAGATGATTCACCGAAGAAATCGTATCAATCTGCGCACATGAGGTTGTAAGAAATAACAAGAAAAGGAAAAATATTACTTTTATGGTAGTATATCTCATAAGCTATTATTTAGGGTTAGTCACTAGGCAGGTGTTTTGAGTTGAAGAGACTGTAATTATTGATTTTATATTAGTCAGTTATTGCTTCATACAAAACAGAAAGATTGTCTTTTTTTAATAGCAACTCCATTCCGGGAGATGCATCCATTAAGTATTTCCCATTATCATCAGAGAAAATTATCAAATAATCAACAAAACTTAAAGCCTCTTTGTGTTTTTCAAATTCATCTCGCCCCATTGTCATTATAGCTGTAGCTATACCATCAGCAATAAGACATTCTTTGTAGACAACGGTGGCGCTCAATATATCTTGATCTGCGGGATAACCGGTCTTTGGATTTATTGTATGTGCATATTTCTTTCCATCCTTAATATAATAATTAAGATAATCCCCAGAAGTAGCAACAGCTAACCTTTGGTCTGTCTGAAGTAATTTGAACAATGATAGGTTATTAATATTATCATCGGGTTTTCTTATCCCTAATGACCACTTTTCGTTTTTAGGGTTTTTGCCTTTTACTAAAATTTCTCCCCCTACATAAATCATATAATTCATTACACCAATTTCATCAAAAAAATCACCTATCATATCACAAACGCACCCATCACCAACACCGGAAAAGCTGACAAGAACTCTAGGATCAGACTTTATCAACTCATTATTTACAAGGCTAATTTTTTTATAACCCACAAATTCAAGTATACTATCTACGTCAATAGCAATTTCTTTTGTTCTTATTTCTGGATTATTTTTAAATCCAAATCCCCAATGATTTAGTATAGGAGCACATGTGATATCAAAATATCCTTCTGTTATATCCGAGATATACAATGACTTATTTAATGTGTTAATAAAAATAGAATCTAATTCCACTTTCTTATTGTTATTTACGTGCGAAATAACTGACGTAGAGTCAAATGGATTCAGGGATTTATAATATCTTTTAAAGATATCCTTTATTTCGGTATCTAAAGGTTTATTATATTCATAATTTATTTTATAGAAAGTATGATTGGAGCCTAATGATTCGTAGTATTTCACCTCCTTAGTACAAGATAAGGCCACAAGAAAACATAAGAATGCTAAAAACTTTTTCATCTACCCGTTTTGTTAAGTAATTACTCCCGGCAAAGGTAATAAGGAATTATAACAAATAGACATGATTACATACCCAAACCTTTGTTTCTACCTATTTGAGGTTTCTGTTTAGGCTTAATTCCTAACATTTCCCTAAACTCATCGTACTTCTGCCTGAACCATTGGGCAAGACTGATTCCATTAAGTAGTAACCGAAAGCTGCTCGGCGCTCCTGTACCTTTATCAAACCG